>JBJACV010000218.1:0-1008 GCA_046604365.1 Nitrospira sp. | reverse complement strand
GAAAGGAGCGCCAGGCGGAGCAGTAGGTCCCGACCGTGGCCGGCGACAGCTCACCGGACGGGCGTAGCTTGGCGCGTGCCTGCAAGTAGCGGGTCACGTGTTCTTTCTTGAGCTCCCACGGCGCCGCCTGCGCATGGTTGAGCAACCGAAAGACGTCCTCGGTGAAGTTCTTGGCACTGGTGCCCTTGAGCCCGTCCAGATAGATCAGCTGCGCTTCCCAGTCGCGGACCAGGTTGGTTGCGTAGGCATGCCGGTCGCCGGTGAGGAAGGCCAGGCTGCGCTCGCAAGCCGGCTCCGGCCGGATTTCCTTGGCCAGTGAACTATTGGGCGTTCCGGGAATGGCCACAACGTTCGTCATAGGAACGTATGTAACCACAACTTTCCAAACGTGCAAATCTTGCACGTTTCTGTTGGAAACGAATACTTAGTCTTCGGCCTAAACCCGCAAAATCGTCCGAATCGTGCAAATACTGCACGGTAAAAGTGGTGATATTTGGGAAAAAAATATCCGCCAGTTCAGGCGTTGTTCAGCCTCTATCCTGCCAAAAAAAAGGCCCGCCGTGACAAGCGGGCCTTTTCTCTTTTCCTCGCTGCCCGGTCCGGCGTTACTGGCCGACCGGGGGCTCGGCGATGAACCCTACCTTGCGCATGCCGCCACGCTGCAGCACCGCGAGCGTGTCCGATACGTACTCGTAACGCGCGCGCTTGTCGGCCCGGATGTGCACTTCCGGCTGCGGATCCTTGACGGCTTCCTGCAGCACGTAGTTCAGCAGCGATGCGCGGTCCACGCCGTTCTCGTTCCAGTAGATCGAGCCGTCGAAATCGATCGATAGATTGATGTTCTCGGGCTTGGTATCGGTCGGCCGGTTGATTTCCTTCGGCAGGTCGATCTTGACCGCCTGCGTCATCACCGGGACGGTGATGATCATGATGATCAGCAGCACCAGCATGATGTCCACGAGCGGAATCACGTTGGGCTCGACCATCGGGTCGCCCTCGTCCTTGCCG
>JBJACV010000217.1:0-1018 GCA_046604365.1 Nitrospira sp. | reverse complement strand
GTTTCAAGCTACAGAAACCGTCCTGATTCGCAGCCGTCCACTCACCTGCGTGCTGTGAGCCTACCCAAGTGCTGGAACTTGCTCCTACAGCCATAGACAATTGGCAAAAAAGTGCGACGACGACTCTCATGTTGCCTAACGTCCGCGATCAGCGGCGGCGCGCAGTCGGCGCGCCGCTTGCTGATCGCAACCCGTCCTCGCTAGTGCACGTCCCTGCAAGCGGCGTGCCGACGCGCGACGACCGCTGCATCGCATAGTTAGGTGGCAACATGCCTCCCAATGCGTCAAGGCGCATTGCCTACGACTTTCCATGTTGAGTTTGACTGCCGAAGCAACAAACTGGTCTCTTGAGTGGACGCGCCACCATCTGCCGTAGGTGACATGACTTGTAATGTCACAATCATTGCCGAATCTGGCGCCTCGCGACTGTCTGAAACCTCAATCCTTGCTCGACGCATTGCCTTAGAGAACGCGGGATCTCGCCGCCGATCCGCCTCCAGCACCGCAACGTACAGTGCCTCGGCATTCAGCTCGCTGAGTTCGTGAGTCGAAAGTGAAAGTCCATAGTCGGCAGGTGTAACAGGCTTGCCTCCCGCACTTTTCGCGGTTCGCAACTCTTCCAGGAATGAGGACTTCACGAGATTGAGAGTGTCTGGATGCGTAAGAGACGCCGCCGTGGGCAGATCTCCTTGAAAGAAGGCAGTCAAGTATTGTGCGGCGACTACCTCAGCTTGGGATGCTCTCGTTTCCTGGGAAAGCGCTACATTCGAAAGGAGTAGCGCTGCGAGCAGAAGAGCGCCAGAAACGGTCGTCCTTGTCTTAGCCGGCACAATAAGGGTTGTACGCTGGAGCGCTTGCGACATGGTGTGAATTGCCACCTAACGCTCGCGATGAGCGGCCGCGCGCAAGCAATTGCAACGCGCCGCAGGCGCGATGATGTCTTGCGCGCCTGCGGCGCGCACCCGCTGACCGTTCCCGGACCGCTCCATCGCGTAGTTAGGCAACATCCTGTCGCTCC
>JBJACV010000216.1:0-1023 GCA_046604365.1 Nitrospira sp. | reverse complement strand
GATTGCTAACGCCGAAGAGAACTGGGCAGCGCCAGATGAAGCAGAGCGCGCCTTCGCTGTCCTATTCAATGTATTGGGGATCGAAGCCCCCGACCGCGAACGCCTTGCCTTCTATCTGCGATTGGACCCTCTGACTTGGGGTTGATGTTCATGCCGCCTGTTTTTCCTGCTCATTGGCACGTTTCGCAACCTGTTCTCATTGCGGACACCTTTTCCAGCCTCGTTTGGAAAGTTTCATTGCCAGACGGGACTCCTGCAATCGTCAAGGGATTGAAACCTATAGAAGACATTGCTGATGAACTGCGCGGGGCCGACTATCTGGTATGGCGCAATGGGAGGGGAGCAGTCCGGTTGCTCGGTCGTGAGAACAATCTGATGTTGCTCGAATATGCCGGGGAGCGAATGCTCTCTCACATCGTTGCCGAGCACGGCGACTACCAGGCGACCGAAATTGCAGCGGAACTAATGGCGAAGCTGTATGCCGCATCTGAGGAACCCCTGCCTTCTGCCCTTCTCCCGATCCGGGATCGCTTTGCAGCTTTGTTTCAGCGGGCGCGCGATGATCAAAACGCAGGTTGTCAAACTGACTACGTCCACGCGGCGATTATAGCCGATCAAATGATGAGCAATGCCTCGGAACTGCGTGGGCTACATGGCGATCTGCATCATGAAAACATCATGTTCTCCAGTCGCGGCTGGCTGGTGATAGATCCCGTCGGTCTGGTCGGTGAAGTGGGCTTTGGCGCCGCCAATATGTTCTACGATCCGGCTGACAGAGACGACCTTTGTCTCGATCCTAGACGCATTGCACAGATGGCGGACGCATTCTCTCGTGCGCTGGACGTCGATCCGCGTCGCCTGCTCGACCAGGCGTACGCTTATGGGTGCCTTTCCGCAGCTTGGAACGCGGATGGAGAAGAGGAGCAACGCGATCTAGCTATCGCGGCCGCGATCAAGCAGGTGCGACAGACGTCATACTAGATATCAAGCGACTTCTCCTATCCCCTGGGAACACATCAATCT
>JBJACV010000215.1:0-1024 GCA_046604365.1 Nitrospira sp. | reverse complement strand
GTGTTTGTGACACCTAACTATGCGATGCAGCGGTCGTCGCGCGTCGGCACGCCGCTTGCAGGGACAGGAACCGGCGCGGAAGGGTTGCGATCAGCAAGCGGCGCGCCGAGCGCGCGCCGCCGCTGATCGCCGGCGTTAGGCATCAAGAGATGCGCGTGGAGTTGGCTCTATTCGATGGAGACAAACTGCTTGATCGAGGCGCGATTTCCGTCGGCAAAGAGAGCGGCTGCGACCACTTTCAGCTCTTCAACGCTGCCCATCGACTCGATGGGTCGGCCGCAAAAGTGGTGTTGTCAAACTTTGCCCCTAGCATCAATCTCAAGACCGTCAATCTCGACATGCCGGTCCATGAATCTGAAGACTGGGAGTCGATCGATCTTGCGGGGTATACGCTTGGATTCCGGTGCTCGCTTGATGCCTAACTATGCGATGCAGCGGTCGGCGCTGGTCGGCACGCCGCTTGCAGAAGCTGCATGCGGGGTCCACATTGTTGGTTCAGCAAGCGGCGCGCCGACTGCGCGCCGCCGCTGATCGCGGACGTTAGACATCCGTGCTAGACGTTGCAGCAATCGTCATGGTGATTCTTGTTGGGTTTCAATTTCTAGGAACTGCTGTCTACCTAATTCTGATTCGTAAAGTGCTGATTCATCTAGAGACCAACCACACTGTCACCTGGCAGCAGCTCGGTAAGCCTAGCCTGTTCCTGAATAACTCGCCTCGTAACAGCCTACTTGTCGTACGTTTTCTATGGGACAAGCAGTACCTTTCCCTACAGGACGCCGAACTCACGCATTTGGCGTCGCGAGTTCGAAGATTGCTGCTGGTGTTGCTGGGTTTGTTTCCAATCCTGGTTGTCGGAGTTTTCACACTTGGCTCGTTCCAATAGCACGACACGGCTGTCTAACTATGCGATGCAGCGGTCGTCGCGCGTCGGCACGCCGCTTGCAGGGACAGGCCCTGGCGAGGACGGGTTTCGATCAGCAAGCGGCGCGCCGAGCGCGCGCCGCCGCTGATCGCGGACGTT
>JBJACV010000214.1:0-1030 GCA_046604365.1 Nitrospira sp. | reverse complement strand
TGTGTAAAGCCGATAGGTTGTTCAGTGAGAGGCCGAGGCGGCTGACGGGCGGGCGATAGTTCAGGCTGGCGTGGGGTCTGTGCCAGTTGTAGCGATGCAGCCAAGGTAGCCAGGCTTTGGCTCGCTCACGGTAGTCGGAGTAAGTCCGGGCATAGGCCCATTCCTTGAGCAGCGTCTGGATGAATCGCTCGGCCTTGCCGTTGGTCTGAGGACGATAGGGCCGGGTGTAGGAGTGCTTGAGACCAAGGCGCTTGCAGGCGGCCCGGAAGTGCTTTGAACGGTATCCGGTGCCGTTGTCGGTCAGAATCCGGGTCACCTTGACGCCCAGTCGCCGGTAGTACCCGAGCAAACGTGCGAGGAATCGGCCGCAGCTGGTGCCTCGCTCATCGCGATAGAGCTCGCCGTAGGCCACCCGCGCATGATCATCGATGGCCACGTGCAGGAATTGGTAACCGGCTCCTTTGGACTTGCCCAGATGGCTGCCGGTCACGCGATGCCCCGGTCGCCAGAATCGGGACAGGCGTTTGATGTCCAGATGCACCAGTTCCCCGGGATGCTCGTGCTCGTAGCGTTGCACCGCAAGCTTCGGTTCGAGCAGCGCAAGCCGATTCATGCCCCGGGTGCGCAGGTACCGCGCCACCGTGCTCATGCAGGCGCGCACGCGTAAGGCGATCTCCCGATAAGGCCGGCGCTCGGCTCGAAACTGCTCGATGCGCTCACGCTGCCTGGGACTCAATGCGCAGCGCACCCGCCGTGGACGCGAGGCTCGATCCTGCAGCCCCGATTGCCCCTCAACCCTGAATCGCCTCAACCACTTATAGAGCGTCCTGAGGGAAACGCCCGCTGCTGCTGACGCAGCCGCGGGCGTCAAACCCATTTCCAATACCTGCTTCACAAGCCGTTCTCGACCCAACGGCGTCAATCGGGCATTCTTGTGCACGTTCATTGGAGGCTCCCTTGGTTGGCTGACGTCTAGACAACATCAGCTTCGCCCAACAGCCTTCAATGAACAACCTATCGAGAAATCACA
>JBJACV010000213.1:0-1038 GCA_046604365.1 Nitrospira sp. | reverse complement strand
TCCATCCTGATCGTCGAGGCGCTGCCGTTCGCCAAGCTGCACACGAAAGTGCTGGCCTGGCAGATCCTGTGGAAGACCGTGCTGTTCACGGTGCTGGCGCTGCTGATCCGGCTGCTCGAGGAATTCATCGACCTCGCGCGCGAGCACGGCGGCATGTCCGCCGCCGTTGCGGCATTCAGGGACGGCGTCTCCTGGCCCAACTTCGCGGTCAACATGGTCTGGGTGTTCGGCGGCCTGCTGCTCTACTGCATCGCGATGCAGCTCATCGAGATCGTCGGCAAGGAAAAGTTCAAGGCGATGATGTGGGGGCGGGAGCGGGTGGCGGCGTAGGGGCGGCCATGACCTACAACATGCGCAGCGGCAGGTTTGACTTCATTTCTGACGCTCAATCACTTTTAGGCGGCAGCTAGAGCTATGGGCTTCCGATTTCGAATAGGTCCGTTTACGTTCGGCCACAGTGGTACTCGTTTGAGCCTGTGGCGTTCCGGGGCGGGAATCTCGGTGCCGCTTTCCGGAAAGGGCCGCTCCTTCGGCAAGACTCGCTTCGGTCCAGTAAGTTGGTACTTCGGTGGCTCGCACCGATCAAAAGACGCGTGGAGAGACGATCCAGCAACTGAACGGCAAAAGAGTTTCGCCAAGAATTTGGGCATTCAGTTCTCGGAGAGCGTAACTAAGGGCGAGCTTTCGGACATGATTTCCGAGGCGAAACGGAAGTAGATCATTGAGCAGAAGAATGAGCGTTGTTCTGTCGCCCAGCTATGCGATGCAGCGGTCGTCGCGCGTCGGCACGCCGACGCTGATCGCGAACGTATGCTGGCCACTCAGCTACCCAATTCAACACCATGCGATACAAGATCGAGACAACCGTGCACCCGAAACCATAGGCTTTACGAAGATGTTCCTTGGGTTCTTGCCATTCACGCCGGCCCGAGCCCAATCAAGCGTCACCCCGGCGGACGCCCGCGCCATCGCCAAGTAAGCCTATATCTACGGTTTCCCGATAGTGGATAGCTACCGCATCATGCACGCCTACTTCGT
>JBJACV010000212.1:0-1077 GCA_046604365.1 Nitrospira sp. | reverse complement strand
GACTTCCTGGGCTGCCATCTGCGAAAGCGCATGAGCGGGCGGCTGTGGCAGCAAAAGGGCCTCAGGCGCTACTACCTGCAACGCTGGCCGAGCCGCAAGGCGATGACCCGAGTGCGAGAGCGCGTGAGAGAGCTGACTCCACGAGGGCGGTGCCACCAGGACGTGCGAAGCGTGATTGCCGAGCTCAACCCGGTGCTGCGCGGCTGGGGACAGTACTTCCAGACGGGCAACGCGGCCGACCACTTCATCGACGTGGATGAGTATGTCGTGAAGCGGCTGCGCAGCCTGCGCATCAAGCGAGCGGGACGCAGCCTGAGGCCAGGCCAGACCCAGCGCTGGGACCGTGACTACTTCGAACGCCTTGGCCTCCATCGCCTGCGCGGAACGATCCGCTATCCCGGTAAACACAACTCCTGGCAACGGGAGCCCGCGTAATGCTGCGTGCCGACAGACCACCGGTAAGCCGTGTGCGGGAAATCCGCATGCACGGTTTGAACGGGGGTGTTGGCTTCGTTATCGACCTTCGAGCCTGAAACAGGCCAACATCTACCAATGAACGAAAAATACCAGCCCTCCGAGGTCGAAGCCGCAGCCCGCGCCCATTGGTCGCAACCGCTGTGGAACGGCCACGAGGCCTACCGGGTCGACGAACACGCGGTCGATGCGCAGGGCGCGCCGCGGCCCAAGTTCTACGCCTGCTCGATGCTGCCCTACCCCAGCGGCAAGCTGCACATGGGCCATGTGCGCAACTACACGATCAACGACATGCTGGCCCGGCAGCTGCGCATGAAGGGCCACAACGTGCTGATGCCGATGGGCTGGGACGCGTTTGGCCTGCCCGCCGAAAACGCGGCGATGAAGAATGCAGTGCCGCCGGCGAAGTGGACGTACGAGAACATCGCGTACATGAAGAAGCAGTGCGAGGCGATGGGCTGGGCGATCGACTGGTCGCGCGAGTTCGCCACCTGCGACCCCGCGTACTACAAGTGGAACCAGTGGCTGTTCCTCAAGATGCTGGAGCGGGGCATCGCCTACGAGAAGACGCAGGTGGTGAACTGGGACCCCGTGGACCAGACG
>JBJACV010000211.1:0-1082 GCA_046604365.1 Nitrospira sp. | reverse complement strand
GGCGAGAATTTCAGCACCTGGTCGATCGACACTGCGCCGGTTTTTGCAAAATCGTCGGCGGTGATGACATTCACCTTGCCGATGCCGTCAATATCCAGGCGCTTGATCCGGCTGCCGGTCACCAGGACCTCCTCCATCGCAGCCTCCTGGGCGTTCGCACCGGTGGTCGCGCCCATCGTGCCAATGCTTGCCGCTATGCAGCTTGCCAACAATTTGTTGCCCATGTGCCTTCCCCTTGAATTCGATGATTGACGTTCAGACATGTCTCTAGTGAGCCGCACCGGGTTTCTTGACGTGCGACGACCAATGAATGTGGACGATCTTCCAGTCCGCTCCGGTGGATTGCAGCACCATGGTTTCCGTACTGGCAATCACCACGGGCTTGCCGTCTTTCTGCACGTGAAGCTCGCTCTCGCTCGCAACCCAGGCAAGCGCGCCGCTGACTCTTGCGGTGCGCCGCGTGAGGCTGTGGTGCGCGTCCTTCAGAAATGCCGCGTCACCTTTCGCATGTCCACCCAGGTACTCGGCCGCGGAACGTTCGGCACCACCGCTTTCCAGAATGATGACGCCCGGGGCAAGATCGGCGCCGGCCCGCTCGAGATTGCCGGCAGAAAGATTGGCAAAGAAGCGGTCCACCGTTGCCACCGCCGCTTTTGCAGCGTCTGGCACATCGATCTGCGGCTCCCCGCCCGTGGCCGGGCCTGGCAGCGCCAACAGGACAATCAACATCAATGACGGGTAGCGGATCATTTTCGACTCCTTTGACTGGTAATCAGTGCTCGTGCGGCGGGGCCTTGGAATGATCCTCGATCCCCGCATCCGGAACTTGATCGTCGGCATGGCTCTCCGGTGCAGCGACGTCGGCTCCACCGTGCTGATGCCCGCCGCTGGCTTCCACGACTTCGGCGTATTGAGCCTGTGACATGTCCGGCAGCTTCCGCAGAAAGGCCACCATGCCCCAGACGTATTCGTCTTCCATGCTTTTGCCCCATGCGGGCATCCCGCTCATCTTGATTCCGTGCTTGATGACCCAGAAGGCGGCTGCCGGGTCGTCGATGGGGTTGCGGGCAAGATCCGGGGGC
>JBJACV010000210.1:0-1102 GCA_046604365.1 Nitrospira sp. | reverse complement strand
TCGGCGGTTATCGCCTCGGATCGGGTCTGGAACGGGCCCAGGATGGGTCCTTGGGTCGGTCCAAGATCGGCCATCCATGTGTTGCTTGAGGTCGGTTCGACATGAGACGCTCGAGTGATGTGTGTGTGACCGAGGGTAAAGAGTGGTTGAAGAAGGTCGTGATAGATAAAGTGCAGGCGGCCGTCTCGGGTAATTTTAACTCTGTATGATGTCATGTTGACTGACTGCTTCTTGATAGAATTCCGGCTTGATGGTTTGTTGTGAGGGCTGCCCAAGTGCGTCTTCTAAGCGTTTGGTGAGGGTGCTGCACGCGGCCCCTTGTCCTCCGACGACATCAACGGTCACGGCGCCGGATTTCTTGATCAGTACGAGGATCGTTGTCATTTCTAGGCTCCAATCTGTCCAAGTTCCAGTTCAATTGACCCATCTTCCAACTGTGTTTGATTCAGGACACAGTGATTCATCGCCGTCAGGTGACCGAGGGTGACTTCGAGAGCGTACGCTTGTCGGAGAAGTTCTCCCTCCTGGCCGATTCGGTCGGTGAGACCATAGCCGCCATTCCAGAAGTCCCAATGTAGGGCATAGCCAGGGAGCCCGTCTCGTCGGGTGACGATCCCGATCTCGTATGCGTCCGGTTGGTTTGGAATTC
This sequence comes from Nitrospira sp., assembly GCA_046604365.1. Taxonomy (GTDB): domain Bacteria; phylum Nitrospirota; class Nitrospiria; order Nitrospirales; family Nitrospiraceae; genus Nitrospira_D. The sequence continues at coordinate 453 of JBJACV010000210.1, read as the reverse complement.
GGATCGCATGTTCGCACTTCCCGATGTCCTGGTTGGTGAAACCGGTGGGGAGCGGATGGTCGCCGACCACGGTCCCGTACCAACGGTAGTTGGTTTGACCCATGACGAGTTCCAGACCAAGACGCGTGGCCGCACGGCCTAACGCGGCCAGATCGCGGATGAGGAGATCTTTGATTTCGACTGTATGTGACATGAACTGGTTCCTTTCCTATGAGTGGTCAGGCGGTCAGAGCCGTCCAGAGGGCATCTATTGATGGGTATCGCAGATAGATTTCTGCTTTGGCAGTGTCAAATGTGGACATTGCCCAAGGTGTTCGGCTTGTGATGCAACATTCGCATTGATGGAAGAAGGTCTGAAAGGTGTTGTCGATGCGAAGCGCTCGACGTTCATTGCCGGATTCATCAAAGAGATGGAGAAGAATACTCGGTTGGGATTGGAGGACTTGTATTGCC
>JBJACV010000209.1:0-1105 GCA_046604365.1 Nitrospira sp. | reverse complement strand
GATGCCGTATTTGCAGTACCAGCGTACGGCCCACAGAATGATGTCACGCTGAAAATGCCGGCCTTTGAATGGGTTCATGTGCAGCTCCATCAGCAAAAGGGGATGATAAGTTTATCACCACCGACTATTTGCAACAGTGCCCATAGGCTTCATCAGCGCCTGACTGGCGAGCACGATTCCGGCCCTAGCCGCAGGATCGCGCAGGACGACCTAGTTACGAACCAGGCCGAGTGTTCCTGACATCCATCGGCACCATAGTTCTGCTTATCCGGCACGCGCGCGTCAGGGGTGTGGTGAACTACAAAGCAGACCCGTTGAGGTTATCAGTTCGATGCACAATCAGCAGCGCATAAAATATGCACAAGAACAGGAGCACCCTTCGCATTAAGCTGTGGTGGTAACAAGTAGTGCCGGGCTACCATCAGCGAGCATGATGCGCTCCCACAGCATTCGCCTTGGCAGTATGGAAGTTCCTCGCTCCAGTTCGGGCCGGTATCCACCTCGAGTGACCCCAGCCGCCCCTCATGCCAACCGAGCCCATTAAGCGCAGAGTCGGCCGCAACTATCTCGGGGACGCATAAACACGCAGCGATTTACCAAGGAGTTCGGCTAGGTCAATCCGCAATTCCCTTTGCCTGGCCGGAGATGCCGCGAGCAAACAATGTGTCCGGTCGCTACCAGATGGACTTTGTGGGCGGAGGATTGCACCAGACGCTTCAGCGCAGCGTCGTACGATGAATCGGAAGGCCCGGTAAGCAATTGAAGAACCGCTGACCACCTCCCATCCGACAATGCAAGGGTGCCCCGCTCCCAGCGCGACACGGTTGCCTGATCCACACCCATTAATTCAGCTAGGTGACTTTGCTTCATATGACGAAGCAACCGCGCCCTCCGCACCTGCCGCCCCCTGTCATTCGTCAACATTCTTCAGCACCTCAATGTCGTTCGTAGTGAGCCTCATTTTTTCAAGACCGCCGATGATGAGAGCCAGGCCTCGCTCGAATGCCGCGTCCGGACCGCCTTCGTAGACGATTTTCATCGCGCTCTGTAGGCGCGCCGGCATCGTAGACGCTGAGGTGGTCAACTGATCTTCGCCCCGCTCCTC
>JBJACV010000208.1:0-1121 GCA_046604365.1 Nitrospira sp. | reverse complement strand
TATTGAGTCTCAGGTTGTTAATGCCACAAGTTCATGAGTTTAGCCGGATCGGCAGGTTCGCTTGGTGGATGTATCCGGCAAGGCGGTGCTCGTCATGAGTTTTGCGATCGAGCGCCGCATCGACGGCGTGTTCCAGTTCGGCGAGGTCGTGCGGACAGAACTGGACGAGATCGTGTTGTTTCGTGTCGGACCACAAGGCTTCGATGGGGTTGAGCTCCGGAGCGTAAGTCGGAAAGTATTCCACGTCCAAGTTAGGCGTGCGGGCCAGGAACTCACGCACGAACGCGGACCGGTGAGCTTGCAGATGGTCCCACAACAAAATGATCGACCGGCGGAAATGACGTCGGAGCTCCTTCAGCACGGCGACGATCACCGCCTCGTCGATCACGTCGTGTGGCCACAGAAAGTGATAGCAGCCCAGGCGATGCCGTCGCGGCGAAACACTGATCATCCCGATGGCCGAAATCTTCTGGTGATGCTTGAGTTGATGCCACAGGACTGGCGTCTGCCCGCGCGGGGCCCAGGTGCGCTCGACGGTCGGGAGCGTCAAAAAGCCCGTTTCGTCCCAGAAAACGATCACCGCGCCCTGGCGGCTCGCTTTTTTTTGATGCGCGGCCAGTCGCACGCACGCCAGCGCGCAATTTCGTCTGCGCTCCGCTCGCGGGCCCGGCGTTCCGGCTTTTGCGGCGTGAAGCCGAGCGTCTTGAGCAGCGTGGGGACGTAATTCACATGGTACTCGACGCCGAACTGCTGTCGAATCAGAAGCTGGACGCGCGGCGCAGTCCACAAGTCGGTCGAGAATCCTTGAGCCTGCGCGCCTTGAAGCAAGCGTTGCGCCAGGACGTGACGCTGTTCGATCGAAAGCTTGGGCGACGCTCCGGGATGAATTCGAGCGGCCACGCCCTGCATCCCTTGGTGGCGTGCTGCTTCCAGCCAGGAGTAAACGGTTCGGACATGGCGATGCAATGCCGCAGCAATCTGTGGCGGCGACACGCCCTGTCTGAACAACGAGACCGCTTCCCGTCGGACAAGTTCCAGCGTCTGAGGGCTTCCCTGCCGTCGCATGCGAGCCGTGTATCACCAAATCCCCTTTTGTGGCAATATCAACCTGAGACTCAATA
>JBJACV010000207.1:0-1142 GCA_046604365.1 Nitrospira sp. | reverse complement strand
GTCGTTCCGGCGATGCCGGGCGTCCTGAACACGACTCCATCCATAATCCAACTCACGTTGAGCCTCTACATGGTGATGCTCGGTGTGGGCCAAGTGATCTTTGGGCCACTCTCCGATCGCGTCGGGCGACGGCCGATCCTGCTTGTAGGCGCAACGGCTTTCGTTGCTGCGTCTCTGGGAGCGGCTTGTTCTTCAACTGCATTAGCCTTTGTTGCGTTTCGTCTGGTTCAGGCTGTTGGAGCATCGGCCATGCTGGTGGCCACCTTCGCGACCGTGCGCGACGTATATGCCAATCGTCCCGAAGGTGCCGTCATCTACGGCCTTTTCAGTTCGATGCTGGCGTTCGTGCCTGCGCTCGGCCCTATAGCCGGTGCGCTGATCGGCGAGTTTTGGGGATGGCAGGCGATCTTCATCACACTGGCTGCACTGGCTTCGCTCGCACTCTTAAACGCCAGTTTCAGGTGGCATGAAACCCGACCGTTGGATCAGGCCAGAACGCAACGATCTGTTTTGCCGATCTTCGCGAGTCCGGCCTTTTGGGTTTACACGGTCGGATTTAGTGCCGGCATGGGCACATTCTTCGTTTTCTTCTCGACAGCCCCCCGTGTTCTCATAGGCCAAGCCGGCTATTCCGAGATCGGATTTAGCTTGGCCTTCGCGACTGTCGCGCTGGTCATGGTCACGACAACCCGCTTCGCAAAGTCCTTCGTTGCCAAATGGGGTATCGCGGGATGCGTAGCGCGCGGGATGGCGTTGCTCGTTTCCGGCGCGATCCTGTTGGGGATCGGCCAACTTTTCGGATCGCCGTCATTTTTCAGCTTCATCCTGCCGATGTGGGTTGTCGCGGTCGGCATTGTCTTCACGGTGTCCGTTACCGCCAACGGCGCACTTGCGCAGTTCGACGACATCGCTGGATCAGCGGTTGCGTTCTACTTCTGCATCCAAAGCCTGATAGTCAGTATCGTCGGGACATTGGCGGTGACGCTGTTAAACGGCGATACAGCGTGGCCCGTGATTTGTTACGCCACGGCAATGGCAGTGCTGGTGTCGTTGGGGCTGGCGCTCCTTCGATCCCGTGATGCTGCCACCGAGAAGTCGCCAGTCGTCTAGCCGACGACTGGAAGCAAGCCCGCTCCGATGCG
>JBJACV010000206.1:0-1145 GCA_046604365.1 Nitrospira sp. | reverse complement strand
TCGCCGCTCTCCGTCACGACCAGCATGCGCGGCGGCCTCCGTGCAATGAGGTGGCCTTCTACAATACGGAAGAACTGGCAAACCTGTTGCATTCATGCAACAATTTATTATCTACGCAATCGGCGTGGTGATGTCAACCGCATACTAGACAGCCGTACACCACGCACTAAAATAGCCACTACGTTGCAATTGTGATGAGTTGTTGTATTTTGGGTGGTCGTAGGAATCCCACCCGCTAGGAGTGCGAGTCGATGACGACTGTATTTAGCTTTGGTGGCGAATTGACCGTGGAGGTCTTTACCGGCACGTTCGCGGAGCTGCGGACATTGGCCGGGGATGGGTGGCAGACTTGGATTGTCGGTAATCAGCCGATGGCGTGCAGGGCATGGTTAGGAGCGTGGCAGGAGCGGCCCAACGTCGAAATGCCCGAGCCGGTCGTAAGCCCGCTCCACGCCGAGACGGGCAACGGCGCCACGGAAAGAACGCTCCACGTCTAGTGTTTCCGTACGGGCGTCGTCGAAAAGCCAATCAAGCGAAATATCCAACACGCGCGCCATCGTTAGCAACGTATTCAGCGATGGCGATGTGTTGGTATTTTCATACTTGTCAATCGACGTTTGAGATACGCCAACCTTTTCCGCAAGAGCCTCTTGGGAAAGACGGGCTCGCTCCCGTGCGTCCTTGAGTTTGGCGCGCCATCCTGCGTTGGTTCTCATCCCAACATTTAAGACGCAAGACGATACGGTGTCCACGTTTGCGACTACCCCTCCACTATTTTCGTAAAATCCGCCCACTAGGGTGTTGCATTACCACCGACAGTGGTTAAAGTACCCCTTGTTGTCAAAGTATCACGCTAACAACAAGGGGGACGAGACAGGTGGACGAAAAAGGCGTGAAGGATCGCCAAGCAATCACGATTCAGCTACCCCGCGAGCTGTATGAGCGGCTTGTCGCGGAGGCGGATCGGCGTGGTTGCTGGAAACGAAGGGTAGTCATCGACGCACTGGTCCGGGCGCTCACCACGCAACCGGGCCAACAGGTGGCGTAACTCTACCACGCGCCCAAGCGGCGCGGACGTGGACCTACTCCGTCGCGTCCATTGTACGCCGATGGCTAGGGGCCGTTCCAAGAAATTTTGACATTTT
>JBJACV010000205.1:0-1152 GCA_046604365.1 Nitrospira sp. | reverse complement strand
GGAGGCGCACCGCAGACAAACCCTCTCGGATAAGGGGAGTGGACATGCGAGTGCCTGTCGAACTCGATCCCGATGTGGACGACGAAGCGCCGACCGGCGACACTATAACCGTCTATGACGAACGGCACTACGTCACCTATCTACGCTTGCTGGATGCCAAGGCCGAGGGCGCGGACTGGAAAGAAGTCGCGCGGATCGTGCTTCACCGCAATCCGGCTGCCGAGGAACTTCGGACCTATCGTTGCTGGCAAAGCCATCTCGAACGCGCGCAATGGCTTTCGCATGAGGGCTATAGGAAGATTCTGGAACAGGCGGCAGCTAACAAGGCGTGAGCATCGGCGGTTTTCAGCTTACTTCACCTCGCAGGCTTTGGAATTTTACGATATCTGACCGACAGGAATCGACCTAATCGCTGACGTTTCGAGTGGCTTTGACGCGTCCTAAAAGCTGATATGCCCCTCAATTGTTGGCCCATTCTGAACAGGTCAACTCATACGTTACCTCGCCGTGCTCCGTGCCGGGTATGGGGTCGGGAAAATCCAAGAAATCCGTCCGCGTGTGTTTCATACCAATCTTCTCCATTACACGGCGCGACCCTTGGTTGACCGCCATTGTATTGGCCACAATCTTGTCATATCCTGCGACCTCGAAGCCCCAACCGATAAGAGCCAAAGCTCCTTCAGTTGCCAGCCCCTGACCCCAAGCTTCCCGGCGCAGTCGATATCCGATCTCAGCTAACGCCCTCCCTTTCGGCAACAAGCAGAACCAGCCGACGAACTCGTCATCCGCATTGCGTCGCGCTGTCCAGACGTTCGGCTCGGTTCCTCGTGGCATGAGAAATGGCGCGGTCGTCGAATCGATCCTGTCATGATCAACCGCACCATTGTTAAGAAACCGCATCACTTCTGGGTCAAGCTCTAGCTGGATGAAGTTAACACGATCCACCGGGGCGCAAGGACTGAGAATCAAACGCAGCGTCTTTAGTAAGGTCATGGAACATTCCTCAAAATAAATTTCCGGCATGGTCGTGCGAAACCATGGATTGCGCAACGAGTTATTCAGTTGAGCAGCCGCCTTGCCGTTCTTGACACATGAAGCAGTCTGTTAGCTCCACTCCATTCTTGCTGAAATCCTCGTAGGTATTCTAAAGTC
>JBJACV010000204.1:0-1172 GCA_046604365.1 Nitrospira sp. | reverse complement strand
TGAATGCGTACTCGCCAATCGTGACGCCGCATACAACTGTGCAGTTGGCACCCAGAGTGGCTCCCTTCTTGACCACGGTGTCACGGTATTCGTCCTTGCGCTCTATGAGCGCGCGCGGATTGTAAACGTTGGTGAACACCATGCTTGGGCCACAAAACACACCTTCTTCGAGGGTGACATTGTCGTAGACGCTCACATTGTTCTGGATCTTGCAGCGATCGCCGATTACGACCTTGTTGCCGACGAACACGTTCTGGCCCAATGACACGCCCTTGCCGATGCGTGCCCCGGCGCAAACGTGGGCGAAGTGCCAGATGCGAGAGCCCTCCCCGATCTGAGCGCCCTCGTCGACGATTCCCGAGGGATGGACGAAGTAGTTCGGCTTGGGCCGGGACGAGCTCAAACCGACTGCGCCACCGCTGGCCTCCAAGCTGCGCTGAGCCGCCTGCAGCACTCGCAGGACTCGCAGCCCTTCATTTCCATTGGTCCGGGGCCTGCCGCGGTCCTGACACTTCTCCAGGAAGTGCGTGCACTCGGCCCGGAGGGGTTCCGCTTCCGGCACCGAGACCGGCACGCCTCCTCGTTTGTTGGGCGTCGGAACCTGGCCGTCGGTCCACGTCAGGTAATCCCGATGCAGCATCAGCTTCTCGGACCATGGGCGGGTATCGTCGAATACCGCCATGCCCCCGGAACCCACGACCGTCAGTTTCTGTTCCTTGAAGGGGTTGAGCCAGCTGACGTAGATGTGGGCGCGCATACCGCTGGCGAAGCTGAGCGTCGTGAGCGTGGTATCGGCAACACCGTGCTGCAGGTACGACCCGCCGGAGCAGCCCACCTGCTCCGGGAGCTGGTTTCCCGCCAGGGACAGGATCACGGAGATGTCGTGCGGGGCGAAGCTCCACAGCGCATTCTCCTCGTAACGGATCTTGCCCAGGTTCAGTCGGTTGGAAGTGACGTAGTACAGTCGACCGAGCTCGCCCTGCGCAACGAGGGACAGCAGCTTCTCGACGCAGGGATGATATTGCAGCAGGTGCCCCACCATCAGCATGCGGCCGTGGCGTTCTGCCAGGGACACCAGCTCTTCACCCTCGGCCTCGTCCAGGCAGATGGGCTTCTCGACAAACACGTCCTTGCCCGCAAGCAGCGCTGAACGCGTCAGCCGGAAATGCAGG
>JBJACV010000203.1:0-1176 GCA_046604365.1 Nitrospira sp. | reverse complement strand
GCCGCCGGCCAGGAAGGCGATCCCGAGCAGCCGCAGCAGCCAAGGCGCGAAAAGGCCTCCGTCACTCTTCCTGCCGCGACCGGCCACGAGCCGATACCCTGTGACCACGCTCAGAAGTCCGAGCGGCCCCATGACGAGGGCAACGACGTGCGCACCCGAAAAGCCCGGGTTCCGTACGATCGCCTGATATGCCGCGAATGCCGCGAGCAGGCAGAAGATAATTCCCAGTGCGCCGAGAACGCAGCCCGCCGCAATCCCGCTGAATCGGGAAATTGGCGTGCTCGCATACTTGCGGATGGGCAGCATTAAAGGCTGTTATCGCGTGGATCGGCGGGAGCGAACGCGGCGACCACGTACTCGCGGACGCGGCTTTTGAGCCTGCTGTCTGCTTTGGCGGCATCAATGCCTTCTGCCGTGAATATGGCATCCGTCATGCCGTCGATCGAGTTGGGCGCGTTCGTAACCAGATGATCATAAGAATCAGGCGTGAGACACAGACCGAGATCGACACAAACCCGGTAGAGCAGCGCCTCGACTTCGGACTCGATCAAAGCGCGTTCAGTCATGGCGCTTGCGCAATGAAGTCTGACGACCGCTGATGAGCGCCTGTGCAACCGCGATCTGCAAGGTTGCGGCTGCAACGACCTCGAGCCAGATCGTAAAGTTCATGGCGCTGGAGTGTGCACCCAATGGAGCGCGTGTTTAGTGGAGCAGGCCATCGAACCCAAACGCCGCATACAACCCAATGAGAAACAGGCCGGCAATCTGCCGGCCGCAACGGAATAGCACCAGGCCAAGCATTCCGAACGATGCCTGTGCGGCCCACGTCAGATACACGCCTGAGTGCGTGAACCAATCCGGCAGGTTCGGGTAGTCGGCCAGGTACTCGGCGTTGTGAACGAAGTGCACAAGGCTGGCCGCGGCATAGACGGCGAGCAATGCGAACAACACCGGGTTCTCCCGAAGCTTCATGTCCTTGCCATAGCCGCTCATCGGATCCTCCAACGCGTGGTCATGGCGCAACGCAGCGCAACATCCGTTTGATCTCAGGCAGTTGGTCACTCGGGATGGTCTTCAGTTGCTCGGCCGTGACGTGACCGGTCTCTTCTCTCGTAATCTTGAAACTACCGCCTATCGATCGAAACCACATCAGATAACCACAGTGAATCGGTACGT
>JBJACV010000202.1:0-1180 GCA_046604365.1 Nitrospira sp. | reverse complement strand
GGAATCCCACGGCCTGGGATGCCAGTTCTACTGCGGCAAGCCGCGCGCCCGCCCTCCGGCCCGGCCTGGCAAGCGCCGTGCCACCAGCCCTCCGAGGGGCCGTCCGCTTATCGGCAGCGTTAGGCGGCCCTCTACGTTTTTGGCGGGACAGGGCCCTCGTCCAAGAATCCAGGGAACAGGACGGCCTTTTTGTTGGTGTGGCCTTCGGCCACGCATTCAAGCCTGCGGCGCTCGGACGAGTCCAGCGTCCAGCCCGCTCGCTTCCGAGCAGCATGCCGATGGATCCTTACCTCCGCATCATCAAGCGAATGTCCAGCCCGATCAATCTGGGTGGTACCAAGTCGCTGAATGCGACCAGACGAAGTCAGTTGGTTCGCCTACGGGGTACGACCTGATCGGCCACGGGGTTCCCCACGCAAACGCTGCATCCGACCAGACAGGGCACTCGGCCGGCGATCGGGATGCGACCGGATAGGTCGCTCGGTCGCATCCGCAAACGCTGCATCGCTGCATCCGACCAGATAGGTTGCTGGGCCGGGAAGCCGGGTACGACCTGACAGGTCGTTGGGTCGCCCTCGCAAACGCTGCATCCGACCAGACAAGCCCCCTCGCCGGTGATGAGCGAACAACCTGATGTCGCATCTGGTCGCAGTGGGACCGCGGCGGTTGGCGATGGGATCCACGGTGGAACCATCGAATTCATTGATTGGGTAGGAGAAGCGGGGGCGAGGACCAGTCGATCAAGAGAGATGAGATGCGGAGGACGCGCGATCGCCCCTAATCCAAAGGGGCTTTATCTGGTGGTACAAGAATGAAATCTGGATATGGCCGGCCGAAAAAGTGCTTCGACCCTGCTGGCATCATCGAGCAGAAGCAGGCCGTCTACCACAGTGCGACTGAAACGGGGCCGCATAATCAGCGGAAAAGGATGGCGCAATCCAATCAATCGGCTATGATGAGAGCGGTCCGATGAATCACCGACGGAAGATATGCCGGCCGGACAAGTCGCTCGGGTTGAGAAGCTCCTGGGAACCCGGAAGGGGTTCGACCTGAGAAGCCGCCGTGCGGAGTCCCTCGTCCAAAGCCGGGCCGCCTAACAGGCCGATGAAGCGGAACGGCCGCTCTCCGGGCTGGTGTCACGGCGCTTGCGGCGGCTCGGGCGCTCCGGGCGGTCACGCGG
>JBJACV010000201.1:0-1183 GCA_046604365.1 Nitrospira sp. | reverse complement strand
GCTGGAGCTGCTGGGCGAGGGCGGCCATGCCTCGCTGCTTCAGCCCGGGGAGGCGCTGCAGCTGAAGGGCTTTCCGCAGCCGGTGCAGAGCTATTCGCTGGCGGCGGCCGCCAACTAGCGTCATCCTCGCGAAAGCGGGGAGGTGAATTCACGTTTGAAGTGCAACACTTTGGCGAAGACCTCGGCTGGCGTCTGGTAGCCGAGGCACTTCCTTGGAACGTGATTGTAGAGGGCACCGACCTGCAGGAGCTGGGATGGCGCGAGCTTGGCGAGGTTGGTCTTCCTAGGCAGCCAGCGGCGCAGCCGGCCGATGGCGTTCTCCACGCCGCCCTTCTGCCAGGGCGAGTACGGTTCACAGAAGAACGTTTCGATGCCCAGGTGCTCCTGAAGCTTGTAGTGCTGGGCGAACTCGGTGCCGTTATCGAAGGTGATGCTTTGGCGTAGATCTGAAGGCAAAGGCGCCAGCAAGGAGTGAATCCGCCTGGCGACCGCTGCGGCCTGTTTGGTCGGCAATGGTTCGATCCAGGTTAGACGTGAGCTTCGCTCGTGCAATGCGAGCACGGTCTTGTAGTCGGAGAACTGCATCAGATCGCACTCCCAGTGCCCGGCGTTAGAGCGATCGGAGTACTCGACGGGTCGCTGGGAGATCGGGACCCGGCGCTCTATGTGCAACGCTGGGCTGCCGCCTTTGCGTGCCCTGCGGCCGCGCTTCCACTTCCTGCGCGGCAGCAGGTAGCGCCAGCTGTAGTCCTTCTTGCGCGCCATCTGGGCGTAGACGAAGCGGTAGATCGTCTCGTGGCTGACCGTCTTGCCCTTCTCCAGGGCAAGCCGGCCAGCCACTGACTCTGGCGAGGCGCCCTCGCTTAGGCGTTCAAGGACATCGGCTTGCAACGCGGGATCGCGCAGCAGCTTGCTGCCACGCCAGCGCCGGGCATGGGCCTGCTCCCCGGCGTAGGTCGGGCTGTAACTCCTTGATCCGCTATTGCGTTTTAGCTCCCGAGCAACGCTCGATGGCGAGCGATCCAGAGCTGCAGCGATCTGCCTGATCGACTGACCGGCTTGGCTACACCGGGCAATCTCACAGCGCTCCTCAATCGAGAAGTGCCGGTACTTCCTCGATCCCATCGCAACACCCCCTCAAGAGAGTGTTGCACTTCGTTTGTGAACTCAGCGGATCCAGGTT
>JBJACV010000200.1:0-1188 GCA_046604365.1 Nitrospira sp. | reverse complement strand
TTGCCGGAGTGACGGAGCGCTTGGCCAAGAACGCGTGGAAGATCCGGGTACCGTTGGGCAGCGGCTTTGGCAAGGCCGGCACCCATGACGGCTTCCCCGTTAGCTTTGATGACCCCGTTCGTGGTGATTGCGATCCATTCACCTTGCGTGTGGAACGTCCAGAGGTCGCCGGTGATCTCGTGCACCAGTGTCATGGGGATTTCTTGGTTGACAGGTTGGCGCATGACATCACCTGCGGGCGACTAGAGTCGCTCCGCCCATCTATAAATCGGTCTGGGAACTGCTGCACCGCGAATTGGATCAATTCGTGGGTGTGGCAGTTCCAATCGGCCCTGCAATAACACAGCACTGTCTGTTCCTCAGCCCGGGCTAACTCATCCCACACCTGCATGGGCACGCGGGCGAGAATCTGCGCGTAGTGTGCGCAGTAGTCTTGCCAATTCAGCGTGCCGTTTTTGTATCCCAGCACCATATCCCAGCGCGGGGCAAAGGCCCGCCAGATGCCCTGCGCGCTCTTGACCGTGGTATCGATCCCTATCGCTCCTGGTCGGATTTGCGCACGCCGCAGTCGAGTCATAGTCCCTCCTCCGTCTTATTACGTGCTGATCGCTGAGGGAAGTGGCTACCCTGCGTGCAGGGTCGCTTAGAGGGAGCCAATCAGGCCTCATCCTGAGAGGTATCGATCATTTCATCGACGTCGTTGATTCCACATCTTTTACAGGCGTCGGGATTGTATGACGTGTCGATGGCGTAGAGTGGATCCGGGTTGAAGAAACAGGTCGTTTCGGGGCGTGTCCCCATTAAGAATGGACAGGGCTGGATGTGATGCCCGATCTGCGATGGGGGCAGTGGACCGAGTACGGAGTAGCAATAGGGTCCGTGGGGGATGAGAGTAGCGAGCTGATCCTGAGATAGGGCGTGGATATGTTGGCGGAGTTGGTTGGTGCGTTGGTGATGTGTGGCGATCTCGGCAATGAGCGTAGCCTCATTCATCTGGAGAGCGTCGAAGGTATGTGATGTGACGTTTGGAGTGCGGTCTCTCATGGGAAATGCTTTCCCGCCCCTAATGGACGTACCATCGGCATTCTGGCCCGGCATACCCGGCGTGGCCTTGTCGTTTCAGGGGGCGATCAATTGGCCGGCGTGGTGATGGGCAAGGTGGTCGATCCAGCGAGCGACGTCGGCCGT
>JBJACV010000199.1:0-1191 GCA_046604365.1 Nitrospira sp. | reverse complement strand
TACCACGGTGAGATTCATGACTGGGGTGAAGTCGTAACAAGGTAGCCGTATCGGAAGGTGCGGCTGGATCACCTCCTTTCTAGAGCGAAGACTGTTGGTCTAGTGCTCACGCCTATCGGTTGTTGTTGCTGCGGGGTCCTGCCGGGTCGCAGGCAAAGGCGCCTGGATCCTGGGAATGCGGGGGTCTGTAGCTCAGCTGGTTAGAGCACCGTCTTGATAAGGCGGGGGTCGATGGTTCGAATCCATCCAGACCCACCACGGGAACCCGAGCGGCACGCGAGGGATATCGGGGGTGTAGCTCAGCTGGGAGAGCACCTGCTTTGCAAGCAGGGGGTCATCGGTTCGATCCCGTTCACCTCCACCACGAACACACGAGCTGGTGCCGGCGCATGAGGGGCTGGTGGTGGCAAGCGATCCTGGGGCAAGCAGAGGGTACAAGTAAGCGGCGCGCAACGTCTGCGCGGTTTAGTTGTGCGCTTTGATGCCGATTCATCGGAATCGGAGCGGCTGTTCTTTAACAATCTGGAAGAAGTGAAGTGTGTAGTCGGCAAGACTGCACACGGGTTGTGATTGTATCGACCGGACCTCGAGCGAGTCAGCACGAGGTCGGGCACGAACGCGCGAGTTCACCTAGAGCGTGAGCCCTGGCCCAGCAGGATGGGGGCAGGGGTTAGCGTTATAGGATCAAGCGAATAAGTGCATGCGGTGGATGCCTTGGCGATCACAGGCGAAGAAGGACGTCGTAGCGTGCGAAAAGCTTCGGGGAGCCCGCAAACAGGCTTTGATCCGGAGATGTCCGAATGGGGAAACCCGGCCCGCAAGGGTCATCCGCACCTGAATCCATAGGGTGTGAGAGGCGAACCCGCTGAACTGAAACATCTCAGTAGGCGGAGGAACAGAAATCAACCGAGATTCCGAGAGTAGTGGCGAGCGAAATCGGACCAGCCTGCACGTTTTAGCCATGCCTTTAGCAGAACCGTCTGGAAAGTCGGACCGTAGAGGGTGATAGTCCTGTATGCGAAAGGGGCGTGGTGGAACTGAGCGTGCGAGAAGTAGGGCGGGACACGTGAAATCCTGTCTGAAGATGGGGGGACCATCCTCCAAGGCTAAATACTCGTGATCGACCGATAGTGAACCAGTACCGTGAGGGAAAGGCGAAAAGAACCCCGGGAGGGGAGTGAAATAGATCCT
>JBJACV010000198.1:0-1193 GCA_046604365.1 Nitrospira sp. | reverse complement strand
GCTTTACCTCACGCCGCGTCATCGCGCGTTCGCTTAGTCGAGACAAGCCAAGCCGCTCGCAAGCAGCCCGAATTATCCTATTGCCGCCAAAATAGTCGGCAACTATTCCAGCCGTGCAGAGCCGTGCATAGGCGGCGTTGTCGGTGTGGATCGAAGCGGCCAACGGCTTCTTCATTATGGTTGACGTCCATTGCGCCGAGCCGGACAAAGCGAACGGCCCTGTCATATGCAGCACGTCATGCGCTGGTAAGAGTGTCTCAATTTTTGCGTTGCGTTGTGCTATGTCCGTGTGACCTGGTGTGCTGCGTATGCCGATAGACCGGGTTGCCCGGCGCGGAACAACAGTACGGTACCTGACGCGATCTGAGAGCGCGATCACCTCTTCTTTAGCGCCGAGGAAATAGACCGTAAGGTCTATGGAACGAAAACTCGTGGCCGCTTCGGCGAGTCGTTGCCAACATTTCACGTGTCCGCCCGCCGATTCGGACAACTCCAAATCCACTGTCACGCCGACACTGATGTCCAGGCTATCCGCAGTCCTCACCGGGTTGCGCATCGTTTGATCACGCCTTCCTTAACTCGAAAAGACAATTAACCGCATGCAAGAGGTGAGCCTTCATACCTCTGCTTGTTTTTTGAGTTCCCCGCAGCGAAAGAAAATGTGTGCCGCGCGTCCGCGAGGGTGGCCAAGGAGCTTGGCAAACCTTAGCCGCCACTCGCGTTCGGATCCGACCGAAGGGCCGTGTCACTTCACGATGATAGTGCCGTGCATCCCCGACTCGCGGTGCCCGGGGATCAGACACCCGTACTCGAAGGTCCCTGCTTTCGTAAATTTCCAGACGATCTCGGTTGTTTGCTTCGGCTTGATTTTCTTGCCGTTGGGTTCGTCATGTTCCATGTCCGGGTTCTTCCGCATCTCCTCCGCGTGCTTGAGGTTCTCCTCCTGCGTCGCAAGGATGAACTCATGATCGAGTTCGCCGGAATTCCGGACAACAAATCGAACCTGCTCACCTTTGCGTATCTCGATCTTGTTCGGCACGAACAGCATCTTTCCGTCGTCGGTTTCCCGAGCAACGACCTCAATGATGCGCGAGACTTTCCTGGGATCGCCCGGCTCGCCGGCGGCGAATTTATGACCCGGATCGGCATAGGCTGGGTCCAGACTCATCAACGTGGAACCGCCCATTAGAATC
>JBJACV010000197.1:0-1218 GCA_046604365.1 Nitrospira sp. | reverse complement strand
CCAACCATTGTCATCTGGGAAGGCTGCGATCCCACTGTCTCGGAAGCCATCGAGCAGTTTGAGGATCGCTGGCGGCCGTATTCCGCCTCCTCGCGGCGCTACCCCATCGTTGGGCTGATACAGGAACTCATTGACCCCGCCGTGGCTGCGTACACGGCGACGCTGCCACAACGCTACTTGGGCCATATCCCCGGAGCAGGGACAGGGGTGGGCCTCAGCGGGATCATTCGACTGGTTGGACTTGATGCGATGGTTCGCATGCAGCGGCAGTTGCTGCGCCAGTTCATCAAAACGGAGGATAGGCAGACGCCAAGAGATCGGCGGTTTGTTGCGACACTCGAATCGTTGATTGGGCTTGTATGGGACTGCGCCTGCAAACGGCCGGTGAAGTCGAAGGTGCGCGACACCCGACTGAATGGCGAACGCCTCCAGGGGTTCTGCCGGTTCTGCGGATCACTCGCCGAGCTGACCTCATTCGCCGGCGGGAGCGATGATCCGAAGGCGGACGATCCAGAGGAAAAGCTTCGACTAAGCAGCCTGTATTGCCTGGATCACCGGCCTAAATTGCCGAGCGGCGCATGGAACCCTGTCTACAGACAAGCAAGGCGATCCCTCGCGCAATTCGACCTCGAACTGGCGAGACTCAACCAGCAATGCGCGAAGCCGGCCACTGCCCAAGTGAAATCGGGCGATCAACTGGTTGACAGCTACTTCTTCCACTATGTCGCGGGCCAAACCTTACAGCCGGCGGACAAGGCAGAGCTGCGCAATCAAGCACGGCTGATGGTGGACTCGAAGCTATCGGATCGCAAAAAGCAGATGCTGATGCTCCAGTGGTCTGGACTCAATCAGTCGGAGATTGCGCGAAAGCTCGGCATCGAGCGCCAAGCGGTATCGAAGGCGCTGGCGGCGATCCCCGCAATGTTCCGCTTGAGTACAAAGCCGCGCTCACGGCGTCAACCTAATTGACCAACTAATAGGACGAAACAATCCGCATTGCCAGGCACCATCAGGCACATGTTCGCAAGTGACTGAAAGAGGCCAGGGGATGCAGGCAACGACAAGCAAGACGCTCATCAATCGGAAGAAGCTACTGGCGATGATCCCGCTGTCTGAGCGCACGATCTTCAACATGGAGCAGCGCGGGGAGTTTCCGCGCCGGATCGCACTCACCAGCCGAAACGTCGCCTGGGACTTGGCCGAGGTCGAGGAATGGAT
>JBJACV010000196.1:0-1222 GCA_046604365.1 Nitrospira sp. | reverse complement strand
GATTTTCTTCATGCGCCGGATGCAGGGCGGAGGCAATAGTGCCTTGTCGTTCGGGAAAAGCCGAGCGCGGATGCTGACGGAAGATCGCAAAAAGGTCACGTTTGCCGATGTGGCCGGTGTCGAAGAAGCGAAAGAAGAAGTGCATGAAATCGTCGAGTTTCTCAAGGACCCACGAAAATTCCAAAAACTCGGGGGACGCATTCCCAAGGGAGTGCTGGTGGTGGGCCCGCCGGGCACGGGCAAAACATTGCTGGCCAAGGCGGTGGCCGGCGAAGCGGGCGTGCCGTTTTTCAGCATCAGCGGGTCCGATTTCGTCGAAATGTTCGTGGGGGTCGGGGCGTCGCGCGTGCGGGATTTGTTCGAACAGGGGAAAAAGCACGCGCCCTGCATCATCTTCATCGATGAAATCGATGCGGTTGGGCGGCTGCGAGGGGCAGGGCTCGGAGGCGGCAATGATGAACGGGAACAAACGTTGAATCAGTTGCTCGTCGAAATGGATGGGTTTGAGACGACCGAGGGGATCATTCTCGTTGCGGCGACCAATCGCCCTGATGTGCTCGATCCTGCGTTGTTGAGGCCGGGCCGCTTTGATCGGCAGGTAATGGTAAATCTTCCGGATCTACGCGGCCGTTCCGAGATACTGAAGGTCCACACGAAGAAAGTGCCGGTTGCGGTCAGTGTGGAGCTGGACAAAGTCGCCCGTGGCACCCCAGGATTTTCGGGCGCCGACTTAGAAAACCTGGTGAATGAGGCCGCATTGTGGGCGGCGCGCCAGAACAAGAAGCAAGTGGAAACGGTCGATTTTGAGATGGCGAAAGACAAGATTCTGATGGGCGCGGAACGGAAGAGCATGATGCTCACTGATGAGGAAAAGAGAGTCACGGCGTACCACGAGGCGGGCCATGCTCTGATGGCGAGGTTATTGCCGGGCACGGACCCTGTTCACAAAGTGACGATCATTCCCAGAGGACGGGCGCTGGGTGTCACGATCCAGTTGCCGACCGAGGACCGGCACAGTTATTCCAAGGAGTATTTGTCCAATCGGTTGGCCGTGCTCATGGGCGGTCGGGTTGCCGAGGAGCTCGTGTTCGAACACGTCACAACCGGCGCAGGCAATGATCTGGAGCGTGCCACGGATCTGGCGCGCAAGATGGTGTGTGAATGGGGCATGAGCGAGAAATTGGGGCCGTTGACATTCGGACAGCAGGGGAGCCCCGTGTTC
>JBJACV010000195.1:0-1222 GCA_046604365.1 Nitrospira sp. | reverse complement strand
GATTTTCTTCATGCGCCGGATGCAGGGCGGAGGCAATAGTGCCTTGTCGTTCGGGAAAAGCCGAGCGCGGATGCTGACGGAAGATCGCAAAAAGGTCACGTTTGCCGATGTGGCCGGTGTCGAAGAAGCGAAAGAAGAAGTTCTGGAGGTCGTGGAGTTCCTGAAGGATCCTGGGAAGTTCAGGAAGCTTGGAGGCAGGATCCCCAAGGGAGTGTTGGTGGTGGGGCCGCCGGGTACGGGTAAAACATTACTGGCCAAGGCGGTGGCCGGCGAAGCGGGCGTGCCGTTTTTCAGCATCAGCGGGTCCGATTTCGTCGAAATGTTCGTGGGGGTCGGGGCGTCGCGCGTGCGGGATTTGTTCGAACAGGGGAAAAAGCATGCGCCCTGCATCATCTTCATCGATGAAATCGATGCGGTTGGGCGGCTGCGGGGGGCAGGACTCGGGGGCGGTCATGATGAACGGGAGCAGACTCTCAATCAGTTGCTCGTCGAAATGGACGGGTTTGAGACGAACGAGGGAGTCATTCTCGTTGCGGCGACCAATCGCCCTGATGTGCTTGATCCGGCATTGTTGCGTCCTGGACGGTTTGATCGCCAAGTCGTGGTGGATCGCCCCGATGTCCGTGGGCGAACAGAAATTCTCAAGGTCCATACGAAGCGCGTGCCGGTTGGGGACAATGTAAAACTGGAACAGATCGCGCGAGGCACCCCAGGATTTGCCGGTGCCGATTTGGAAAACCTGGTGAATGAGGCCGCATTGTGGGCGGCGCGCCAGAACAAGAAGCAAGTAGAGATGTCAGATTTCGAGATGGCGAAAGACAAGATTTTGATGGGCGCGGAACGGAAGAGCATGATGCTCACCGATGAGGAAAAGAGGGTCACGGCGTACCACGAGGCGGGCCATGCGTTAATGGCGAAATTGCTGCCGGGTACGGACCCTGTGCATAAAGTGACGATCATTCCCAGAGGACGGGCGCTGGGTGTCACCATGCAGCTGCCGACCGAGGATCGGCACAGTTATTCCAAGGAGTATTTGTCCGATCGGTTGGCGGTGCTCATGGGCGGTCGGGTTGCCGAGGAACTCGTGTTCGAACACGTCACAACCGGCGCAGGCAATGATCTGGAGCGTGCCACGGATCTGGCGCGCAAGATGGTGTGTGAATGGGGCATGAGCGAGAAATTGGGGCCGTTGACATTCGGACAGCAGGGGAGCCCCGTGTTC
>JBJACV010000194.1:0-1236 GCA_046604365.1 Nitrospira sp. | reverse complement strand
GGCCTCGCCGTTGGCACCGAAGTGAAATCCAGTATCCAATACTACAACAACAAGGACAGCTACTTCGCGATGAACAAGATGCAGATGAACGCCGTTCTGATCGACCAGAACGCCGTCATCGAGTGCGCGCTGAAGACCTGAGGAGGGCCTGAGCACATGGCTTTACTAATAAGTCAGTAATTTAGTCTACTTTCTATTGTGCGCGGTGGTTTTGTGACGTACAATGGCTTGTATGAAGCGCGATGGCCGCAAGCTCGATCACAAGACGCTGGAAGAGATCCGGCTGATGGCGATGGAGCGACTGCGCGAGGGAGAGCCGGCAAGCGTTGTGATGGAATCGTTCGGGTTTTGCCGGACCACGATCTACAAGTGGCAGAACAAGGTCAGGCAGGGCAAGGGACTGAAGGCGCTGGCATCGCGCAAAGCGACCGGTCGGCCGCGTAGCCTGACGGTGGCGCAGGAGAGCCGGGTATTTCGCTGGATCAACGGCAAGGACCCTCGGCAATACGGCTTCGACTTCGGCTTGTGGACACGCCAGGTGGTCGGACAGCTGATCGAGAACAAGTTTGGCGTGACGTTGAGCCTTGCGTCGATAGGCGCGCTTCTGGCCCGTTTGGGGTTGACCCCGCAGAAGCCGCTGCAGCGTGCCTATGAGCGCGATCCGGAGGCGATCGAAGCGTGGAAGACGGAGGTCTATCCGAAGCTTGCGGCGCGGGCCAAGAAGCTGAAGGCTGATATCTACTTCTGGGATGAAGCGGGGTTCCGGGCGGACGCCGTGCAAGGACGGACGTGGGGCAAGAAAGGGCAGACCCCCGTGATCGAGGTGCCAAGCCAGCGCCAGACGATATCGGCGGCATCGGCGGTCAACGCCAAGGGCGCCTTCTGGTTCGCGACCTACAAGGGTGGCCTGAATGCCGACCTGTTCGTCGGCATGCTCGAGCTCTTGATGAAGCGCCGCCGGCGCCCGTTGTTCCTGGTGCTCGACAATCTGGCAACCCACAAGGCGAAGGTCGTCACCGAGTACGTCGCCAGCACACAAGGCAAACTCGAGCTGCACTACCTGCCGGGCTATGCGCCAGAGCTCAATCCCGACGAGCTGGTCTGGAACTACATGAAGCGCACAGGAACAGCGCGCCGCCCGCTCGCCAAAGGCCAATCGCTCCAGGACAACATCGAGGCCGACATGCTGGCCATTCAGCGCAATCCCGCTCTCGTCAAGTCGTTCTTCCAGGCTCC
>JBJACV010000193.1:0-1248 GCA_046604365.1 Nitrospira sp. | reverse complement strand
GCGACGCGGACCACGTCGTCACGGAACTCGGTGGGATAGGGCTTTGGCACGATGCCATCCTTCCAGGCCACCCTCCCGGGCAAGCCAGATCAGATGTCACCTATCCGTGCAGCAGTCCCTATCTCCCAATTTGTGTAGGGCTTATTATGCACGCTTAAAAATAATAAAAGCAGACTTGACCTGATAGTTTGGCTGTGAGCAATTATGTGCTTAGTGCATCTAACGCATAGTTGAGCGGCGGGCGCAGCCCGTCCGCTTGAACGCCGAGTTAGGCATCAGATGCCCTCGGCGCGGGTCGATGCACTTTTCGCACATGCCGCTCAACGCAAGATTCTCTCAATCGTTGCTTTGGCATATCGAACGAACGCGGCCGTCTCTTCGACGCGCATTGCTAGGTCGTCGTCCTCGCTACCCAGGTACGCCGCGCGTGCCTTGCAGATGAGGGGCCGATGCTCGGCAGGCAAACGCTCCGATACCCATGCGGCAGCAACGTCCTTAGGAGCAATGAGACCAGTTGAAGCGCTGTACCAAATGCGAGCAAGAGCAAGAACGACGTTCCGCTCGTCACCCTTCCAATCCGACTCTGCATTCCACTGGGCAATAGTGTCGAAAAGCGCCTTGGAGAAATGCTCCTTCGGCACCGGCTCGAAAAACGTGGCTGCGGATGGGCCTAGAAGCGCAAGGCTGTGTTGCCTCGCCTTGGTCAGCAAAATCGCAAGATCGTGATCCAGAACGGCAGGCTCGAACGTTCCGGAAAGGATGTCGTGGCGGAGCCACTCACCGAACTGAAGCTCACGCCGCGCCGGATAGCGCCAAGGCACTACTTCGCTTCGAGCGACAACAGTTAGCTCCAGCGGTCGCCATGTTCCGCCATCGCCTGGCGGTGATGAGACTTTCAGCAAATCGAGCATTAGCGCCTGCCGGAGCGAATCGTTAGGTGCGGCGCTGACGGTCACGAGCAAGTCTATGTCGCTGTCCGGCTTCAGCCCTCCATCGATCGCAGATCCGAACAGGTGGATTGTGTCCAGTGTCGCAGCCAGATGGCGCTCGATCACCGCGCGAGCGTGGGACAGCTGCTTGAAAACTTGTGCAGGGAAAAATTCACCCATGATGCCTAACACCTGAGTTAAGCCGCGCCGCGAAGCGGCGTCGGCTTGGACGAATTGTTAGGCCGCATATCGCGACCTGAAAGCGGCACGCAAGACCTCAACCTTTTCCGCCCCGAGTGAGGTGCATGCGAGCCTGTAG
>JBJACV010000192.1:0-1249 GCA_046604365.1 Nitrospira sp. | reverse complement strand
AGCTTCCTGAACATCTCCACGCCCGTGCACACCGTCTTGATCGTGGGCTTGATCCCCACGATCTCGATCTCGTCGCCCACCTTCACGATCCCGCGCTCCACTCTTCCCGTGACCACCGTGCCGCGCCCCGAGATCGAGAACACGTCCTCCACCGGCATCAGGAACGGCCCGTCCACCGCCCGCTTGGGCTGCGGAATGTAGCTGTCCAGGGCTTCTGCCAGCTTCAGGATCGCCTTCACCCCCATGTCGCCCTCATCGCCCTCGAGCGCCTTGAGCGCCGAGCCGATCACGATCGGGGTCTTGTCCCCGGGGAACTCATACTTCGACAGCAGCTCGCGCACCTCCACCTCCACCAGCTCGAGCAGCTCCTTGTCATCGACCATGTCGGCCTTGTTCATGAACACCACGATGTAGGGCACCCCCACCTGGCGCGCCAGCAGGATGTGCTCGCGCGTCTGCGGCATCGGGCCGTCGGCCGCCGACACCACCAGGATCGCCCCGTCCATCTGCGCCGCGCCCGTGATCATGTTCTTGATGTAGTCCGCGTGCCCCGGGCAGTCCACGTGCGCGTAGTGCCGCTTCTCGGTCTGGTACTCCACGTGCGCCGTGTTGATCGTGATCCCGCGCGCCTTCTCCTCCGGCGCCGCGTCAATCTGGTCGTAGTTCTTCGCCTCACCCCCGAACTTCTTCGCCAGGATGTGCGTCATCGCCGCCGTCAGCGTCGTCTTGCCGTGGTCCACGTGACCGATCGTCCCCACGTTCAGGTGCGGCTTGGTCCGCTCGAATTTGCCTTTTGCCATGACTGAGATGCCTATCTGGATAGCGTTAAGTTGTGGTGCCCATGATGCGGATTGAACGCATGACCTCTCCCTTACCAAGGGAGTGCTCTGCCACTGAGCTACATGGGCCGATACACGTGCCGCCGATTGCAACAGCACCAACATCACCGGACGCGCAGGGCCCTGGAGCGGGTGAAGGGAATCGAACCCTCGTCGTAAGCTTGGAAGGCTTCTGCTCTGCCATTGAGCTACACCCGCCTCATTCCTTCACCCACCTTCACCGATTAAATCGACCAGAAAAACCACCTGTTCCATCGCACGTTCCGCCTGCATTCCGCGCGCTGTTCGCGCCCGCAATTCGCGGTGGAGGGGGTTGGATTCGAACCAACGTAGGCGCAAGGCCAACAGATTTACAGTCTGCCCCCTTTAGCCGCTCGGGCACCCCTCCGGCGGAACCATAAATTATGTTT
>JBJACV010000191.1:0-1289 GCA_046604365.1 Nitrospira sp. | reverse complement strand
TCTTCACGGCGATCTATGCGGCTTCTATAACAACGTGGAACGGGTGGGCATGGATTGCAGGCGCTGCCCTCTACTTGCTCTGCCTGCCGGCGCTGCGTCGCGGGCTTTGGAGCGGCGCAGGGCAACGAGCCGATCGCTGATCGTGGAAACGATAGGCCTATGCCATGCGGGTCAAGGCGACTTCCGGCAAGCTATACGCGCCCTAGGAGTGCGGTTGGAACGTTGGCCCAGCCAGATACTCCCGATCACGAGCAGGACGCCGATGATTTGAAGCGCACTCAGCGTCTGATCCAAGAACAACCATCCTAGCAACACGGCGGTCCCCGGGCTGAGAAAGCCCAGTAAGGAAACAACTGTAGGTTCGAGTCGCGAGATCCCCCGGAACCAAAGGAAGTAGGTTAAACCCGCTCCGATCAGGCCGAGCCACGCCAGGCCGAGAACATTGGTTCCTGTAGGCATCGGGATTGGCGGATCAAACACTAAAGCTACTGGAACGAGCAGAAGTCCTCCGGCCGCCAGTTGCCAGGCGGTAAAGGTGAGCAGAGGCACGGGAGGTTGCCACTTGCGGGTCAGCACGGTTCCGAACGCCATGGAAACCGCCCCCGCCAGGCCCGCTGCGACGCCGACAGGATCTAGCGCTGCGTTTGGTGTCAACACCAACAGCGCCACGCCCGCAGTTCCGCAAATAGCCCCCAGGACCGCCATCAATCGTATCGGGCTACCTAGCAGAGCGGCAGAGATGAACACGACCATCAGCGGCTGCACAGCGCCTACCGTCGCCGCGACCCCGCCCGGCAGGCGGTAGACCGAAATAAACAACAAGCTCCAGAATAGCGAAATATTAAGTGCGCCGAGGATGAAGATGCGCATCCACCAGATTCCCGTTGGAATCTGTCGGACGATCATCACGAGCAATAAACCCGCCGGCAACGCCCGCAGCATCGCGACCGTCATCGGTGAGAAGTTCGGCAGGTATTGGGTGGTGACAATGTAGGTGCTGCCCCAAATGGCAGGTGCTATCGCTGTGAACAATAAATCGGGCGTGCGTAATGACATGCGATTACAAGACCTCCGCTACGGCGATGGGTTTTTGAGAGTTGCAGGCGCCGCGATGACCGCACCCTGACTTGGACTGGCCCTGCCTCGCACCAATCCACCTGCGGCTATGGCCGCGATCATGCGAGGCCCGAAAATTACACGACCTGTACACGTCCGCCGAACCCGGAACGCAACAGAGCTTCGTGGGCATCCCGATCCGGGTCGTAGAAGCAGTCCTGGACCAAACGCAC
>JBJACV010000190.1:0-1295 GCA_046604365.1 Nitrospira sp. | reverse complement strand
TGTCCTTCCCGACAGAAGGGTAACACTTCATTCCGGACACATAGGTAACACTTCTGGCCTTTGCGAGGAGAACGCAAAGTGCCGTGGCAGGAGTGTTCCAAAATGGATGAACGACTTCGATTCGTAGCCCGGCTGCTCGATGGGGAGAAAATGGCGGTGCTGTGCCGGGAGTTCGATATCTCCCGCAAGACCGGCTACAAGATCTTCAACCGCTACAAGGACTGCGGGCTGGAGGGCCTTACCGACCGCAGCCGCCGGCCGTACCGACAGGCCAATCAGCTGCCCTTCCAGATCGAGGCGCTGATCGTACAGCTCAAGCGTGAGCACCCGAACTTCGGTGCACCGAAGATCCGCGATCGCATCAAACGACGGCACACCGACATTCAGACTCCGGCCATCAGCACTGTGCATGCAGTTCTGGATCGCCACGGGCTCGTGACCAAGCGCCGGCGGCGCCGTTATCGTGCCGAAGGCACTGCGCTGTCGAAGCCCAATCAACCCAATGATCTTTGGTGTGCCGACTACAAGGGCGAGTTCATGCTCGCCGATCGACGCTACTGCTACCCGCTCACGATCAGCGACTTCGCTACGCGGTATCTGCTGGCCTGTGACGCCTTGGCTACGACCAAGGAACGCTACGCCTTCACCGTGTTCGAGCGGGCGTTCAAGGACTTCGGGCTCCCCAGCACGATCCGCACCGACAACGGCGTGCCCTTCGCCAGCCCCCATTCGCTGTTCGGCTTGAGCAAGCTCTCAGTCTGGTGGTTGCGCTTGGGCATCCATATCGAGCGGATCAAGCCCGGGCACCCCGAGCAAAACGGCCGTCATGAACGGATGCACCTCACGCTCAAGAAGGAAGCCACCAAGCCCGCTGCGAAAAACTTCCTACAGCAGCAGGCGCGGTTCGACTCCTTCATGGAGTATTACAACCACGAACGGCCTCACCAGGCGCTCAGGATGCAATATCCCGGCGAACTCTATACGAGCTCGCCACGGCCCTATCACGGCCTCGAGGAGCTCAAGTACCCGTTCCACGACCGCACCATCACCGTCACCCAGTGCGGCCGTGTGTGCTTCGGGCGCCAGAAGATCAACCTCAGTACGGTGTTCGCCGGCCAGAACGTCGGCATCAAACAGGTCGCCGACCAGGTCTGGCTGGTCAGCTTCATGGACTATGATCTAGGCTTCTTCGATCACGAGACATGTCGGCTCGAAAGCGCCGGTAACCCCTTCGCAGCGAAAGTGTTACCCATGTCTCCGGTATAAACCGTTACCTATGTGACCGGAATAGACCG
>JBJACV010000189.1:0-1312 GCA_046604365.1 Nitrospira sp. | reverse complement strand
TGAACGTGGACGCCGGCGACATCTTCCGGCGGCTCGAGGGCGAGCGGGTGCTGGACTTCCCCGGCGTGCATCGCGGGGTGCTCGACCTGTGCGGCCGCATCATCGCCGAGACGGCGATCCGCGAGCGGTTCAATGTCGTGACCGAGGTCCATTTCATCGGCGTCGAGAGGATGAAGGCGCTGGTGGATGCGATGTTGGCGGCCGGCTACCGGACGCGCTTTGTCGCCCTGGAATGCGACTGGGAGGAGGCCAAGCAGCGCAACCGCGCCCGCGGGCCGCACAACATCTCCGCGTATCGCACCGACGAGTTCAATGTCCGCTGGCTGATGGAGGCGGCGGGGAAGTTCGCGGGGGAGGGCGGTGCACTAGCGCAGCGTCGGTTTCCGCCCAAAGGCACTCGATTTGTGCCGATCGAGGCAGCACCCACATTGCGATGATGGCGGCGGATGTGCCCGCAGCACGAACAGTCCGGTCCCGTGGATATTGCCCAGCGAATCGTCGTGATTCGCGGGCAGAGAGTCTTGCTGGATACTGACCTGGCGAGTCTTTATGGGGTTACGGTCAGGAGGCTGAACGAGCAGGTCCGCAGAAACCCCAGACGCTTTCCAGATAGTTTCGTGTTTCACTTGACATTCAATGAGTTACGCACGAACTGGTCGCAAATTGCGACCAGTTCCAAGAAATATCGCGGGCCGGGACGTTTGCCGCTGGCATTTACCGAGCATGGCGCAATCATGGCCGCGACCATCCTGAACAGCCCGCGTGCGATTGAAATGACCGTCTATGTCGTCCGGGCGTTCGTGAAACTCCGCGAGCTCCTGGCTTCAAACACGGAGCTCGCTCGCAAACTCGAAGCGCTGGAGAAATCGGTCGCGACACTGGATGCCAGCACGCGCCAGCAGTTCGAGCAGGTCTACGAAGCGATCCGGGCGTTGATGGCGCCCCCGGCCGTGAAGGCGCGACCAATCGGGTTTACGGCCGATTTCGACTGACACGATTTCGCGTATTCGCGGCACAAATCGGATCAACGGCTTACGAATTGAGCTGCGATCCTTGGCCGGGAGAACCCGGGGCCAGCCTTGAACTACCTGTACTCGCTGTATGATGCGCTCGTCAGCATCAGCGTCCCGTCCGACAAGGCGCGGGCGGTCGTGGATGCGATGGAGCGGGACATGGGCACCACGCTGGCGACCAAACAGGATCTACTGCTCCTCAAGCAGGAGATGGAGAGCCGCTTCCGGCTCCAGGACCAGAAGATCGATTCCCTCGAACTCAGGCTGACCGTCAAGTTGGGTTCAATGATGGTCGTCGG
>JBJACV010000188.1:0-1327 GCA_046604365.1 Nitrospira sp. | reverse complement strand
GGGCACTACATCGCATCACCTGAGAACATCGAGATCCCAGGCGCGAATCCGCCGTTCACTGGTAACGGATTCGCTGCTTCTAGGGACGGATATCTCGTTCCCGAGCTCTATGCAGCGTCAGATGTCGCGTTGCCCATTGGCGCCAAGATGCACTTGAAGGCGCCTTCGGGAGCCGCGGTGCCCGTGGACGTCGTCATCGACGGCCAGGAATTCACGGCGGCCTCATGGGAACTCATGTTGGTCAATGGAAGCGCGACGTGGCGGCCAGTGGGGTGGGTATCGAACTAGCCCGGAACGGGGCGGTATCATGGAGTCCTAAGATGGGAAAGCTAGGATGCTATCGCGGCACGTGGACGCTGATCATCCCTCGCGACGACCTGGTGAGGGAGGGTAAGGTGTATCTTCGGGTTGATATTGCGCCGGAACTGGACACGCCCACAGGACTTCATCGAAGTCCAGGCAGAACTGAAGCTGGCGCGAATGTGCGAAGGGACGATCCCGAGCTGCACGTATTCGACGTGCGATGGCGATCACACCCGGTGAATGTCGATCGGATCCAGATGGCGCCCAATCAGTCGCCGATAGTGACGCTCTGGATGACTCCTACCGCCGAGTCTCTGGGGGCCGCAGATCTGAAGGCTGGGTGGAGGGAAGTGGATCGAGGCATCATGGAATTGGTGACTCCGCTGAAGAGTCCGGACATTCACTTGGACGAGACTGAATGCGGGACGACCACGAGAAGTGGAGACCGCGGCCTACCCCTCCTGCCGGATCATCGCTCCCAGATTTCACCACACTGACCAACGCAGCGCGAGCCCTATCCACGAGGGAGGCGACGGACGCATTGTGGCGTGCCGCCTACGGCTTGGAACAGTGGCACTTCATTGCGCGAGGCGAGATGCCGAACGTGTCCCCGTTCATTGGCGTCTTTCCTGAAGGGGCGTTCGTGGCGGCGTTCACCGATGAAGCGCTCGCACGCGAGTTCGCGATCAAGAGGGGTCTCCTGCACGCGAGCGGGGCGATACCGATCCTCTCCATTCCAGTCGAGGGCGTTGTGCGTTCGCTTCCATCGTTCGCAGCGAGTGGCGCCGCAGGAGTCATCTTCAATCCCGGCACGGACGGATTCTTCACTCCGTTCGCGAACCTCGTACCCATCTGGGAGCACGTGAAGGGGACCAAGCTTGCGTGACCGGCACGGGCGTTCCCCCTTGATCAGGGCAGAAACGGCGCTTCATCAAGTTCCCTCAGGTTGGCCGCCTGCTACCAACACCGAGAGACATTTCGCAACCAGTGCGGTTCCCGCTACTTCGAGTGCGTGCCGCAAACT
>JBJACV010000187.1:0-1371 GCA_046604365.1 Nitrospira sp. | reverse complement strand
GTCGTTGCACATCATGGATTATCGCGAGCGCGTCGATGTCAACAACAGGCTGCTGCTCTTTGCAAGTACGCTGGGCGCAATTGCGTTGATAAGCGGCCTTTGGCTGACATGGTTCAGCTTTGGGTTCTTCCGGCGCCTGCGCCGCATGCGGGCCGGACCATGAAACTCCTGACGCTGCAGAAACTCCATAAGTGGGTTGCGTTGTTCGTCGGCATCCAGCTGCTTCTGTGGACCATCAGCGGGCTGGTGTTCACGTTGCTCGACCCTAAAAGCGTTTCGGGCGAGCTCCTGGCATCATCGCCGCCGCTGCCGACACTCACAGCTGAAGCGACGCAGACGGACCCGTCGGCCTGGCTGGGGGCCTATGCCGACCACGGCGTCCACGAGGTGAGCCTGCGGCCACTCGACGGCGAGTGGGTATATCGCATCGCTTACGACAGCGGGATTGGGTTGCGGCAGGCAAAAGATGGCGCACCGTTCGCCATCGACTCCGCGCGTGCGCGCCGTCTCGCCATCGATCACTACCGGGGTGAGGGCAAGCTGGTCAGCGTCAGTCATCTTCCGAAGGCGACGCTCGAAACCCGCGGGGCTGGTGCCACGTGGCAGGCGACGTTCGACGACCCGGCGGGAACCATCCTGTACTTCTCAGCGGATGACGGAACGATGGTCGCGGCACGTACCGATGCCTGGCGCGTGTTCGATTTCTTCTGGATGCTCCATACGATGGACTATGCGGGCAGGGATGACTTCAACAATCCGCTGGTGATCCTCGCTGGATCCGCCGCGCTATGGATCGGAATTACCGGTGTCCAGTTGTTACTCCGCGTATTCAGGTGGAAGGCTGTCTCGTTCAGGAAAGCGGAGCCGGGGGCGCCCTGATTGCGGCAATGCGCGACCTCACAGGCAGACACCAGCCGGGAGTCCCTCGATGGGTGCCGCTGGATTTGCGGTGGAAGTGCGGGACCTGCAGGATCTCGGCGCGATCAAGGCCGCAGTGCGCGTGCCCGTACGATCTGGTGAGCCGTGCCCGAGACGCCTGATCCGAAGTATCTGCCAGCTCTCGCATATCACTGGCTGACGCCGTTCTATGACGTTGTCGTCAGGGCCACGACACGCGAGCGCCGTTTCAAGAAGGCCCTCATCCGGCAGGCCTGCTTCGCACCGGGGCAGCGTGTACTCGATCTCGCCTCAGGCACAGGGACGCTGGCCATCTGGATCAAGCAACACGAACCGCTGCTTGACGTCATTGGTGTGGATATCGACCCGGCCATCCTCGCCAGGGCGGACCGCAAGGCAAAGTCCGCCAATGCCGCGGTCAACTTCACGCGCGCTCTCTCGTACGACCTGCCATACCCAGCGGCACACTTCGAT
>JBJACV010000186.1:0-1378 GCA_046604365.1 Nitrospira sp. | reverse complement strand
GCGCCCTTCCGGGAAACGGGGTGGGCGCTGCTGCGAAGCGCGTCGATCATCGATTGAGGCACGGTCGACGCGCGTGGCAACGGGGCGGCGGGGCCGACTGTTCGTCTAGCGATCAGAAGGCGCCGGCGTCCATTCGCCGAGAATCGTCGCAAGATCGTACCCGTTCACCATGTGGTCACCATTGGTATCTGCGACGGACCACTCGCGCGGCCCCCACTGCGCGAGCGTGATGGCGATGTCGGCGCCATCAACTGCGCAGTCACCGTTCAGGTCCGCCACCGATTGTGCGATCGGGGTGGCAATCTTGGCGAATCCACTTCCGAGCAGCTGGCCAATCTCGTTGACGGCCACGAGGCCGGTAACAGATGGTGACCCGCCGAGAGTGAGATCGTTGATCTTGTACGGAGTGCCGTCAATCCACACAGCCGAAAACGCCGGCATGCTCGGACCTGCTGAGAACACTTGTGCCACGATCACTCCCTGATTGTTGATCGCCAGGGCATTTGCCTTCGAATACCCGCTCGGTAGCGGCAGCGCGACTGCGTCATCCGGAGTCCACAATGTCGGTGTTACGAGAAAACCAACTGGGGATCCGACATATGTCATTGACGATCCGACAACCCATCCCGCATCGTTAACTCCATAGGCCGTCGACACAGCGTGGCCGCCAACCGGCTCGAGGAGCTCGAGTGCGCCATCTTTCCAAAGGAAAGCTCGCGCCGTGCTGTCCAAGTTCCCGAAGTAGCCCGCAACATACCCGGAGTCAGAGATGGCTTGAGCGAACCCTGCGCCGAGTCCTGGTGATGGAATCAGTGTCATGATCCCGTCCTTGAGGACGTAGGGCAAGGCCGCGCTGCTGCCAACGACAACGTCAAAGTTGTTGATCGCTGCGGCGTAGCTGTTTCCACCGCCGGGCGCGGGCTCGATACGTTCCACCGTGCCGTCCGGCCACCAGATGCAACCGATCTCGACGGTTTGTGCTGAGTAGCCTACGACCACACCAGCGTCATTGATGCCCGTGGGCCACGCGCCCCACTCGCCTGCATCCGGTGGAAGTGGTAACACCTGGGGTTCGCCTCCTGGCGCACAGTAGACAGGCAGGAATCCTTCTCCTTCCTCCGGGGAGCACATGCTTCGATGCCCGCACCAGCCGCCCTGATTATTCAGGTCGGCCGCACTGTAGGTCCGGTGAGTGCCCCACTCACAGGTCCACTGCGGGGACATCACAACCTCATACTGGCACTGACCGCGCGCAGACGCGGTCAGTGCCAGCAATGCGAGACCGATGGTCGGAAGGAAGGCAACGACCCCACGCGCCGGCGCTCGCGCGTTGATCTCGTGTTTCTGCTTCGGTGATGCCCGAGTATTCACCTGTGTC
>JBJACV010000185.1:0-1388 GCA_046604365.1 Nitrospira sp. | reverse complement strand
GAACGCCTGTTGGATGGGTGTGGACGGATCGACGATGATGTCGTCGGTCAGCGGCCGGATCAGGTCTCTGATCGGCGACTTGCCTCCGTCTTGCCAATCAGGATGTTTGCGGAGGTCCTCATGGTGGATGAGGCCCAGCACGGTCTCGAAATCGCGCACGGGGAAGTGGTGATAGCCGTAGCGGAGAAAGAGGTCTTTCACCTCCCCGACCGTATGGTTCGCTCCAAGGCTGATGATTCGATCGTGTGGAATCATGACGTCGCGCACCTGGCCTTTGAGGAGGTGGCTATATTCAACGGTGTGATGCGTGCCGTCTGAGACCATTCGCAGAATGATGCCGCCCACCATGAGCCAGAAGGTGCTCCAGCCGAGGAAGAGCCCGCCAATCCCAACGAGAATCATGGTGATGGCGATTTGTTTTCCGAGTCGGGAGGCCCGTTCTGTTGCTTGGGAAAAGGAGCCGTATGCGTTCCAGAACCACGCTCGGAGCACGCGCCCTCCATCCATCGGGAATGCCGGCAGGAGGTTATAGCCAGCCAGGATGAAGTTGAACTTCATCAGGTAGTGGGCGATGGGAAAATCCGACCAGGGCCAGAGGAGCACGCCGATGAAGGCGGAGCAGAGAGGCCCGGCGATGGCCACTTTGGCTTCAAGCGTAGGGGTGGAAATTTCACGGGGAAGCAAGGTCCAGCCGCCCACGATGTGAAGCATGATGTCATGGATTTGGACCTTGTGGGCAGTAGCAACACCGGCATGGGCACATTCGTGGAGTAAGACGGAGAGAAAGAGGAGTCCGGTGGTCATAAACCCTGAGAGCCAATAAATCGTGCGAGGGTAGTCGGGCCAAATGTTGGGGTAGTACCCGGTGGCGAGACTCCAGGTGAGCACACTGACGGCAATCAGCCATGACCAGTGAATGATGACGTTGTAGCCCAAGAACGGAAAGCGTAAGCGATTCATCGTGATGGTCTCCTGCCAGTGTAAGGTGTGCACTGTGCCGTGTGTGCCATAGATGGGTATTACGTGTGGGAATGGGACCCTGTCAGTTGGCCGAGTTCACTTTCGATTTCGCGGAGTTCTCTCAAGAGCATCTTTCGACGATCTTCAAGAAATCCGACCCGTGGTTGTGGTGATTCTGTGAGGGGACGGGATGGGATCGCGGTCCAGTCGGATACGGCTGTGTTGAAGTCCCATCGCTGATGCCCGAGTTGATTCACCGATAGGGTCCCGCTGAGAAACTTCCGGATTCGCTCTGCGGCCGTGGTGTCATGGCCTTCCCCGATCAGCACCAAACAGCCGTGCGGGACGACTAGGAACCACGAGATCAGATCGAGGCGTTTCCGTTTGCGGGTGATGGCGCCTCGGCGTGTTTCGATAATGTCCATGGG
>JBJACV010000184.1:0-1423 GCA_046604365.1 Nitrospira sp. | reverse complement strand
GGAGATACGGTGATGCAGGTCAATGACTGTTTGAGCGATTTAATACGCGCCCAGGCGGAAGGACCTGGGCGGGTCCGTTACGCGGTGGCGACCGACGGCGACGCGAGCAGAGTGCTCGGGCGGCCGTCCCCGTCGCCCGCCGGTCCTTGCGCCTGAACGGCGCGGTCACGTTCCAGCCAGTTCGGGTCGAAAGGTTTTCCCTGTTTGAGGACGCCGTAGATGAGGCGGATGAGTTTGCGCATGGCGGCGGCGATGGCACATTTGCCGCCCTTGCCCTTGGCGCGCAGACGTTCCCCCAAAGCCATTACGACCGGGTTGTATCGCAGTGCCGCCATGGCGGCCATGTAGAGGGTCTGGCGCAGGAGTGAGGAACCCATTTTGCTTAATCGTGGAGCGGTGTGGACGGAAGTGCCGCTAGTTTTGCGGCGCGGATCCAGCCCCGCCAACGCGACCGCCTGACCGGCATGTTCCAGTTGCGATACGGGCGGCAGTTCGGCCACGGCGACGGCAGCGGTGATCAGGCCCACACCGCCGATCGAGGTGATCAGCTTGACCTGGCGCGCCAGTTCGGGCTCGGCCTTCAGCAGTTGTGCCAGTTGCTTTTCGATCTGCCGGAGCATGGCATCCAGCTGGCGGATCTGTTGGCGCAGCAGTTTGGCGCTGGTGGGGAAGGCGGTTTCCAGGCGGTTCTGGCCTTGCTGCTTCTGGTGGAGGAAGAAAGCGCGGGTGCGCATCAGTTCCTGCAAGAGCTGCCGGTTGGCCGCCATCGGTTGCCAGACCCGCACAGGTTCACTGGCCCCGAAGTCGGCGATGAGCGCGGCATCGATGGTATCGTTCTGGGTGCGGACGAGACGGCCGTTGGCGTAGTTGCGGGTGCGCCGAGGGTTGATGACGCTGACGGTGTGACCTTGGGCATGCAGGAAAGCGGCCAAGGCATCGCCGTAGCGGCTGGTGGCTTCCAGGCAGGCATGCACCGGTTCTGCCTTGTGCTGGCGCAGCCAGCGTTGGAGCGCCGCAAAGCCTTTGGGAGTGTTGGGGAACTGGTGGACGTGACGGACACCCGAGTCGGTGCGTTCACGCAGGCACACGTCGAACTTGAGTTTGGCGATGTCGATGCCCAGAATATGTTTGGCCAGCATAGGATGTAGGTATCAGTTGGTTGTCAGGGGCGCTGGCGGGAGCAGTCTGGAGCTGTTCTAGCTTGTATGAAAACTCTCCGGTCACGGTCAGGTGCCCGGGGTTCAGGATACGGTTGGAGCTTAACCAGATGACGGGAGCCCGGCTCAATCTCCGAAGGAGTTCAACGACTCTAGCGCGGGTAGGATATGCCGGACTCCCGCTCCCTCAAGTGCCCTTAAGGTGCCACCTTCTCAGATGACTTCTCCAACATACAAGCGCGGGTTGTCTCAACCCGCAGCAACGT
>JBJACV010000183.1:0-1446 GCA_046604365.1 Nitrospira sp. | reverse complement strand
TTTGCCGAGGACTATGATGGTCTTGTTCGCATCAGCGAAGTTCTCGAGATGAGCGCTGCCCTCCCCGCAGAATGCAAGGAGTGACGTGCCACCTAACTATGCGTTGGAGCGGTCCGTGAAAGCGTGCGGGTGGCGCGCCGCCGGCGCGCGGAGAGATTTTACGCCTGCGGCGCGCTGCAACGGCCGCGCGCGGCCCGCTCAACGCGGACGTTAGACGGCGTGATGTCACGTGAGCAGCGAAGCAAAAGCGCGCAAACTCTATGAGGAGCGGGTGGTCGAGGACGCGCTCGCCCGACTAGCGAAACAGGTCAACTC
Source organism: Nitrospira sp. (assembly GCA_046604365.1). Lineage (GTDB taxonomy): Bacteria > Nitrospirota > Nitrospiria > Nitrospirales > Nitrospiraceae > Nitrospira_D. The sequence goes on along the minus strand of JBJACV010000183.1, from coordinate 1,131 downwards.
AAAAAGTCTGCCATTCTCAGACAATGAGTTGAAGACACTGGCAAAACGATGCCGAGAATCGTTTAGAAATCCAAAAAGGCGGCGAGAACGCCTGGACAGGTACAAAGCTCATCTCGCGAAGACCTATGAGGCCGATCTTGTTGCAAACATTTCGTTCGCGCTAGAGACCATCAACAATGCGATCGGGTATGAGGAGAAGTGACACGCCGTCTAACTATGCGTTGGAGCGGGCCGGGAAAGCGTTGAGCGGGCGCGCCGCAGGCGCGCGGAAGATTATTGTCGCGCCTGCGGCGCGCTGGCCGCGCATCGCGCGGCCCGCTCAACGCGGACGTTAGATGGCATCGAATCTTGTGCAGTGGATTGTTCGCATCCCTCTCCTAATTGCTGTCCTACTGATGGCGGTCGCAATCTGGTACTTCGCATCTTGGGCCACGCAAGTGGCAAATCCACTGCGCCATGAGCTCCTGATGGGGTCGGCACTTGTACTTATCGTCGCGTTTCCGTTCTCATTGGCAGCAGTTGGGCTCGCCAGGTTGAAGCGTCAGGAGCTCTCAACTCGTGTCTCATCAATCACAAAAGTTGTGGCTGGTGTGAACATAGCCTTGGTGTTGGTCGTGGCATTCATCAATTAGTCCGCGATGCCATCTAACTATGCGTTGGAGCGGGCCGTGAAAGCGTTGAGCGAGCGCGCCGCAGGCGCGCAGAAAATTATAGCGCCTGCGGCGCGCTGGCCGCGCTGTGCGCGGCCCGCTCAACGCGGACGTTAGGCAACCCGAAGGAGACGTCGGGGATGTCGCAGGTCGATCCCGAGAACCGAAACGCCATGGCTTTCTCAGAACTAGTCGCATGGGCGTGGCGTGAAACCCCTCCCGTCCATAGAAACACCAGCAATCTAGTCATACATATTGTTGCGGTTCCGCTCTTTGTACTAGGACACGCACTGTTGCTCGGAGGGGTGCTGGCATCACGATGGCTCGCAGTCGCTGGGATTGTGTGCATTGTCGTTTCCATTGCAATTCAGGGTTTCGGTCACTCCCTGGAGCGCCAACAGGTACATCCTTTCAACGGGCCGCGGGATTTTGTACGACGCCTTTACGCGGAGCAGTTCTACAATTTCTGGCGCTTTCTCTT
>JBJACV010000182.1:0-1454 GCA_046604365.1 Nitrospira sp. | reverse complement strand
CGACTGGCCCGCCGGTGATGTCGCCGAGGCGCTCTGGCACGATCCGCTCGAGGACGACGCCGGCGCGAACGAGCCGCTGCCCGACAAGACGTTCGTGGAGTTGAACAAGGAGGCGATCGAGGCACACCGGGCGGGTGATCACCAGCTCATGCGGAAGATTGCGTCGCAGATGCTTCGCATCGCGAAGGAACCGAGAGAGCGCGGAATCGCAATGAATCGGTTGGCCGGTTCATACGATGTTGCAGGTCGCTACGGGAAAGCATTGGAATGGGCTCGTGCCGCGGTCTCGGAAGCAGGTGTTCCTGCAAACGCGCACCTGCTCTATCAAGCGAATCTCGCAAGCTTGAACTTCGCTGTTTGGAATCTGCATGAGGCAGTGGGGCTCGCGGAGCGCGTCTTGTCCCAGCAACCGCAGATCATGGCCGACGATACCGTGTCGATTGTTGCGAGGTCGATCGCCTCTTATGTCTGCGGGAATGCCCAGCGTCGGCTCATGGCACAACTTCCGGAGCAATGTTCGCAACTCGGAGCTCGAGCGCTGTTGTCGTTAGATCGAGCAATCGTAGATCTAAAGGTGCTTGCGGATCGGAATTCGGACGAGAGGTACTTGGGAATTGCGAATACTTGCCTTGGTGCCAAAGCGGAAGTAAGTGTTCGGCTAGGCACCCTTGCGCCGGCCAACGCCGTGGCCCAGCTGTTCGCAGGACTTGAAACGGTGGTCGATCCGACGACGCATCCTCGCGGAGATTGGCTCGAGAGCTGGGGGTGGTGGGCCGTCTTCGGGCTCAATATTGCGATTGATTTTCTTACAGGCGATGATCGACAGCGACACGCTGCAGTGTTCTCAACCAAGGCGCATGAGATCGCCGACCGCTTGAACAACTGGGCTATTCGCGAGCGCGCTTTTTCCTTGGAGCATGACTGGCGATCGGGAACCCCGGTTTCGCAAGGCTCGGAAGAGACGTCTTGGATGCTTGATCGGGAGGACCTAAGGACGCTAGTAGGGACTATGGGCCGGTTCCCCAGTTTCCGGCGCACGGGCTGGCGCATTCTTCGTTGCGCTACGCTGATCTAGGTCTGTTCATGATGCTGCTCAATCGAAGCAATCGAGGTAAGGGTCCAAGAGATTCATGGCGCGCATCAGTCGCCGCAATGTTCTTGCTTTCAGCGGCAGTTGTTGGGGGAGCGCTCGAGTTTGCGAGTAGGGGAGTGTCCGCCGCGCCGCCCGCTCATCACTTGAGGTACTGGTGGCGTGTCCCGTCTGCACACACAGGTCAGCCAGAAGAAGCTTTCCTCCACTGGATGGACCACCGCTTCGGCCCACATTGGCTGCACTGGATGCCGGATCCGGTGATCGAGCGCTACTGGCGCGAATTCCAAATCCGCTGGGCTCTGACGGGCCACCACTAGTTGGGTCGGTTGGTCGAAGTGACCGACGAACTCCGCCGAGGCGG
>JBJACV010000181.1:0-1480 GCA_046604365.1 Nitrospira sp. | reverse complement strand
GCGCTCCACCACCTAACGGTGCTTGGTGACTGACGGCCGGCTAGGGATGGCGGGTTGGCGGCCGCGCATTATCGTGGAGGCGGGTTGGCGCGGCCGCCAACCCGCAATTATTTGAACGGCCGCAGCACAAGCTGACGTTAGACACACCTTCAGAGCCCAGTGTGTGCGCTTAGCAGAAAAGACTATCGAACTCAACTGGTGCGCGCAGCTTGGTCCGTTCCTAAGGCGGCGTCTTGTGTGGTTCGGACTTACCCAGGCGCAAGAGTTTGAAGCCGGGTTCGACGCGTACACGCGTCTGGGTGGCACTCTGTTTGTGCTTCAGTTCAAAGCATCCAACTACGTGCTTCGAAGTGGACTTCGACGATTCTACGCTCAGCATCACCAACTACAGGCCTTGCGCACGCTCGGACGCAAGCGCGTCAACGCGGTCTTCTATGTCTTCCCGAGCATAGGCAATACAAAGGAGCTCTCGGCGAATCCGGATCTCATCATTCAGAGTCAGCTTCTGAACGCTGCGGCCATTCCGCTCTCTGTTGGAGTACCAACAACTAAGAGTGGTTCCCCACGAAGAAGCGGGGTGCACTACATCGACGTTGGCCCCGGTGTGGCGACGATCCATTCAGAGCCGACGGATGTGGGCCTCGTATCTGCACAGCAGTTGCTTGAAGCACAGGACGCCTCGGCTACTGACGAGGTGGTCGGTCAGAGAAGGACCGCATTCCAGGACGACCGCGGATGGTTACAGGAGGTGCGAGCGCAGGTCGGTCGTCATTCGATGGGCGGCATTCTGCTGCCGCCGGGTGTCTAACGACGCTTGGTGACTGATGGCCGTGCGTCGGAAGCGGCGGCGGGGCCGCCGCTCCATGTTTAGGTAGGTATGCGGCGGCCCCGCCGCCGCAATTATTGGAACGGCCACAGCACAAGCTGACGTTAGGTGGACGAGGATGAGAGCACTCATGGCAGCGCTGCTGTTCGTAGGACTCTCGGCCGCCTGCCAACGGTCCCACGCGCCGCCCCTTAGCGAGTCTGACCTTAGTGCATCCGGGCTGAACCTCGATAGCAGCTGTGACGAGATGACGGTTGCGTTGGGCCGACCGGACTCGGTCAGCGAACGGCCGCACTCGTTTCCGATCGCTTCCGACGGTACACCGGTAGTACCGACGTTTCACTTTCGCGACATCGTGATTCGAATGGGCGATGATGGTCCGATAGAACGCTTTACGCTCACCGGCCCAAGCCGAGCCACGAGTCGAGGCTTGCGAGTGGGAGACCCGGCGGCTCGCGTGCTCGAGCTCTACGGCGAGCCCGTCCAACGAGTTGATGAGACCTGGAGGTACCCCGTGGGAGATGGCGCGACGGGTATCAGGGTGCATCTCGTAGCCGGCGCAGTGTGGCAGATCGAGCTCGGCTATCTCGGCGCCTAGTGCGCGCCACCTAACGGCGCTTGGTGACTGACGGCCGGGCTTCGGAAGCGGCGGCG
>JBJACV010000180.1:0-1512 GCA_046604365.1 Nitrospira sp. | reverse complement strand
TGTCTGTCGTTAGCGGGTCTGGCGGCGGCCTACTTTCCCGAGGCTTGAGCCTGAGTATCATGGGCGCTGGAGCGTTTCACGGCCGAGTTCGGGATGGGATCGGGTGTAGGCGCTCCGCACTTGAGCCACCAGACCGGCGAACGGCAGAGCCGTTCAGTGACCAGAGACCAGTTTGTCAGTGACCAGGACTCTCGGCGCGTCACACGCGCCAAGCGCCATCTGGTCACTGATCAACTGGTTACTGGTCACGGGTTCACTGATGCCGTCACTAGGCATGGATAGGACGAAGAGGCTTAGAGGGCGTTCAAGCCGATCGAGCGATTAGTACGGCTCAGCTGAGCGCATTGCTGCGCTTACACATGCCGCCTATCGACGTGGTGGTCTTCCACGGCTCTCGAGCGAGACCTGGTTTTGAGGTGGATTTCCCGCTTAGATGCTTTCAGCGGTTATTCCGTCCGTACAATAGCTACCCGGCTGCGCGGCTGGCGCCACGACCGGTCCACCAGAGGTACGTCCATCCCGGTCCTCTCGTACTAGGGACAGATCCTCTCAAGTCTCGTACACCCACGGCAGATAGGGACCGAACTGTCTCACGACGTTCTAAACCCAGCTCACGTACCACTTTAATCGGCGAACAGCCGAACCCTTGGGACCTGCTCCAGCCCCAGGATGTGATGAGCCGACATCGAGGTGCCAAACGATGCCGTCGATATGGACTCTTGGGCATCATCAGCCTGTTATCCCCGGAGTACCTTTTATTCGTTGAGCGATGACCCTTCCACACAGAATCACCGGATCACTATGGCCGACTTTCGTCTCTGCTCGACTTGTCAGTCTCGCAGTCAGGCGGGCTTATGCCATTGCACTCAGCGGACGATTTCCGACCGTCCTGAGCCCACCATCGCGCGCCTCCGTTACTCTTTGGGAGGCGACCGCCCCAGTCAAACTACCCACCACGCAGGGTCCCTGACCCGGATTACGGGTCGAGGTTAGACATCATCGGAAATTAGGGCGGTATTTCAAGGTTGGCTCCATGAGAGCTGGCGCCCCCACTTCAAAGCCTCCCGCCTATCCTACACAAACCACCGATGATGCCACTGCGAAGTTATAGTTAAGGTTCACAGGGTCTTTCCGTCTAACCGCGGGCACCCCGCATCTTCACGGGGAATTCAATTTCGCTGAGTCTACGTTGGAGACAGCGGGGAAGTCGTTACTCCATTCGTGCAGGTCGGAACTTACCCGACAAGGAATTTCGCTACCTTAGGACCGTTATAGTTACGGCCGCCGTTCACCGGGGCTTCAGTTCGGCGCTTGCACGCCTCTCTTTAACCTTCCGGCACCGGGCAGGAGTCAGACCCTATACGTCGCCTTGCGGCTTCGCAGAGCCCTGTGTTTTTGATAAACAGTCGCCACCCCCTGGCTTGTGCCCCTCGCCAAAACTTGCGTTCTAACGAGGCACGCTTATCCCGAAGTTACGCGTGTAATTTGCCTAGTTCCTTCAACGTAGTTCTC
>JBJACV010000179.1:0-1525 GCA_046604365.1 Nitrospira sp. | reverse complement strand
GAAACAGGCCGTCGGGCGTCTCGCTTGGATCGGAGGAGCCATAGATCACGACGAGGATTGCGACGGCGCCCACGGCACCGGCGAGACACGTGCTGACGAGCCATCGAAACCTGCCGCCGCGGCGAGTCTCAGCGTGATCGCGCGCGTACAGATCCCTGGTCGCTGCGCGCGCACGAGCGCGGCCGAGTGGCGGGATGCCGCGCGGCTGCGTCCTGTCGAGCAACGGATTGAGACGTGCCGCTGCCTGATCGATTCTGCGATCGCCCACCTGAACCGCCCCCCAAAAGCGGTGGCCCGTTGCCGCGAGTGTACCAACTGCGATGTGATCCGGGTGCCTGACGCACGGACTGTCGAGCGACAGAAACGGCGAGTCAACGACCTGCCCGGGACTGTCCTTGCACGAAAGAATCGAGGCGCGGTGATGGCAGCGGTGTGGTGCGGCCCCTGGGGCGACAGAGGCAAGTGACTGAAAAAGCACATTTTTCGACGACCGCGGAACCGGCTCTGTGAATTTTTAAAGAAGGGTGTTGACAGGGGCGAGCGCTTCCTATTAATTGGGTCCTCATGCGGCGCGTTGCACTGAGTGCTTCGCCCCCTCGATCGGCAACCCTCGATCTCCGCGGTTTCAGCCCGGGCCCTCCCGGAAAGAACCTCGTTGTCTCGATAGCCGACCTGACCAGGTCGGCTCGTCTTGCTGTCGTTGTACGCTCTTTGACAAGTGGTTTGAAGAAAGAGAAGCGCAGGCGGCGGAGTCCTGGCGAGGTTTCAGAAATGAAGCCGAACAAGACTCTGGGCCAATCTGCGTTTTCTCAAGCCATCACCATGATGCGCCGCCGGCAACGGCAGCGTGTCAGAGTGTGAAGGTGCCCGTTACGCAGATTCCTTGGAGACAAACCTCCAAGCCAAAACCAGAATCACAACTTTCAATCTGAGAGTTTGATCCTGGCTCAGAACGAACGCTGGCGGCAGGCCTAACACATGCAAGTCGAACGCTCCGCAAGGGGAGTGGCAGACGGGTGAGTAACACGTGGGAATCTTCCTGTTGGTGCGGAATAGCTCAGGGAAACTTGGGGTAATACCGCATAAGCCCGAAAGGGGAAAGATTTATCGCCGACAGATGAGCCCGCGTCTGATTAGCTAGTTGGTGAGGTAATGGCTCACCAAGGCGACGATCAGTAGCTGGTCTGAGAGGATGACCAGCCACACTGGGACTGAGACACGGCCCAGACTCCTACGGGAGGCAGCAGTGGGGAATATTGGACAATGGGCGCAAGCCTGATCCAGCCATGCCGCGTGAGTGACGAAGGTCTTCGGATTGTAAAGCTCTTTTGCCAGGGACGATAATGACGGTACCTGGAGAATAAGCCCCGGCTAACTTCGTGCCAGCAGCCGCGGTAATACGAAGGGGGCTAGCGTTGTTCGGAATTACTGGGCGTAAAGCGCACGTAGGCGGATTTGTTAGTCAGGGGTGAAATCCCGGGGCTCAACCTCGGAACTGCCTTTGATACTGCAAGTCTCGAGTCCG
>JBJACV010000178.1:0-1531 GCA_046604365.1 Nitrospira sp. | reverse complement strand
TCCAGCAGACCGACCGCAAAGGGAACGTACAAGGGCCACAGGACATGTGAGAACAGCGAATAGGCAAAGACCAGGGCTGCATCCGGTGGTGAGGTGCCATCACGAAACGACAACCAGATCAGACCTTCGATAATCTGCTGTATCCCAAACAGAAGCGGAATCGTCGCGAGGGGAAACTCGGCCTTGCGCGCTGTCATTCGAAGGGTGGCGACACCAGCAATCGACAAGGCGCTGCCCGCAATGAAACTGGCAGATGCAGAAAAGCACATGGATCAGGCTCCGGTACCGTCCGGGCAACGGACGTAACTGGAGTTCTTCATATCAGGTAAACCGGCGCAAAACCGCCACCGGGAGTCCGGAAATTTGTAGTCTGGCCCTGGTACAGCCGCGCAGAAATCAACTGTGTCTCTCCGGCGTACACATAGTTGCGCAAGTCCAGCTTGAGTGCGCGCTTTCCTGGCTCGCCCGCCAGCCAACGCTCGCTCGGCGGCACCAGTTGCTGCGCTACGTATCCCCCCCGCATGATGTCGGCAAATACCCCCCGGGTCAGCTTGTCACCCCGATACGAGCCGCGACTACCAAAACCCTTCGCCGGCTTGAAGAACCAGTGCTTGCGCTCCCTCCACCACCGCTCATCGCTGCCTGCTGCAACAGCCACGGTCCGTGGGATGCCCTCCAGCAGCACGCGAACGGTCCGTTCCTCTACGCCCATGGCTTGCAATTCCCTCTCATTCGTCAACCGAGCAAGATTGCGCTTGTTTCCGTAGACCGCGTGTGCGTGCGGATGGGGTGTAACGACCACCGCATCGTCCGCATAGGCCTGTGCCAGAGTCGCGTGCACCGGATTCTCAAGATAGAAGTCCGTGAGACGATTGTAGATCATGTCGATGCGCCGCCCGACACACCAGATCGCGCCGGCCCGGAACTCGAGCTGCGCTGCCGCCGCAACCGTTGCCGCGATGCCGCGTGATTCGAGCAGCCTCTGAAACAGCAGGAATTCCGGATACAGATACTGGGCCTCCGGCGCGTCGTCGACGATGGCCAGGTTGACCAGCCGGGTATCGCCGCGCGCAAGTCGCCACTCCTGAACGAACATCTGGAAGTACATCTCCTCAAGTTCGTCCGCGCTGCCCTGATGGCGCGCAGCCCTTCCGACGTCGACACAACAAGCGCGTTGGCCACGGCGTAGCGCCGCATTCAGCATGGCGCCGCCAGCATTCGTGTTGATCTCGATCAGTTTTGGACCTGAATCGGTCACGTGGAAGTCATAGCCGAAAAACACTCCATGGGCCGCTGGAACGGCGCGCGCGATATCCGGTGCATCGGCCATCGCAGCCTCATGAAACGAACGCCTGGCAACAACCGTTTCAACCGCCTCGATGATGTCCCGCATCAGCGTCGCGTGCCGGCGGGCAACAAAGACCGGTGCGGCGGAAAAAAGATGCGGATGCGTCGTGACGACAGGCTGTGAGATCCCGCGGCTCCTGAAGTCTTGTTCCAGCCAGCGTTGCAGGGCGGGCACGTCGGCGCC
>JBJACV010000177.1:0-1538 GCA_046604365.1 Nitrospira sp. | reverse complement strand
GGTCAGCACGAGGAGCCATAGCCCCATCATCGGTGCCGACGTCAGCAACCGTCATCGTCATCTCAGTATTGGTCCGTTCTCGCCCCGTGCAGTGCGAAGGTCAGCAGTGCTGGTGTCTCACCCCATCCTGACGCACAGGGGTCGGCGAACATCTCCCTTGAGTCCATCGCCAGACGTATGAAATGAGGAGTTCGAGCAAGGGCCCGATCGACCAAGTCGTAGTCGGCAACGAGCTGGCACAGCGTTCCCTCGAGTGACACGAAGGAAACGACTGGCGTTCTCCTCCGCTGTTGGGGACGTCGGGTCGGCTGAAATAATGGCCGGGACGATACGGTGGCGAGTCAGAGCGCCGTGATCCACCGCGCGATCTCGTCAGCGAGCTCGTCGCTATTGTCTTCGACCATCAGCATGTGGCCGTTCCCAGCGAGAACAGGCAGTTCGGACGACCAGAAGGTGACGGCGGCGCCCTGATCGGTGAGCCAGGCCACGATGTCCTGATCCAGCTGCGAGGGGTGGTCGGTATCGGCTCCACCCGTGAAGACGAGAATCGGCTTGTTCGTGAACGCGTCGGTCGGCCCGATCCTGATTTGGCTCCCACCGATGTTCTGACGCTGATAAAGCATCCGGGCCGGGATCGGCCGAAGGGTGCGGCGGAACACCTCGATGCACTCGCGGGGGAACCGCCGGCTGGGTCCGATGACCTTGTCGTTCACGAAGGCGCTTGTGGGTTCCCAGAAACCCATCTTCGGGATGGTCCAGTCGATGGCCGCTCCACGGATGGAGACCTCCTGGTCGGACTCCCTCACGATCTCGGGCACCGCCTGTACATTTCCAGGCGGGCCCGGAGCGACGGCTACGAGCCCGTCGATGAGATCGCCATGCGTCTCTAGGAGGCGGAAGCCAATCGGACCTGCCATCGAGTGCACGACCAGCACGACGTTCCGGCCGAGACCAGAGAGGAACACGCCCATCCCTCGGCACACGCTCTCATAGTCCAGCCGCGCAGACGCCGCACGATCATCGACGTGTTGGGCCGCCTCATAGGACAACCCCAGCCAGTCCACCACCAGCACACCGTAGCCAAGCGATACCAATCGTGCCGCCCAGCCCTGTCGGCCGTCGGGCGTCTCGAGATAGTACTCGTTCGAGGCACCACCCCCGTGCACGAGGACGATCCACCGAGCAGGCGCACCCGACGGCGCCAGTTCGGTGTACGAGATCGGCGCGACGTCGTCTGGGCGTGAAATCGAATCCATAGCTTCCCCAGGCCTGTTAGGCAATGACGGCGTCGAGGGCCCGTGCGAGCCTCTCCGGATGCGTGAGCATCACCATATGGCTTCCGTCGATCTGCATTGATCATCCTCTTCGCATATTTATCTGCTGAGCAGAACTTGTTCCTAACTAGAAGACACAATAGCTTGCGCGGCGCCAACAGTCCAGCATGGCTCGAGCTCTCTTCAGAACGCGCCGAACGACCCCTGCACCAGGTCGCAGGGGAAAGAGACGACGAGCCTTCAGGAGGTCAGGTCGGCCAGACG
>JBJACV010000176.1:0-1569 GCA_046604365.1 Nitrospira sp. | reverse complement strand
TCCGCGCTCGTTCTCCCTCTTGCACCGTCACAATCTGCTTCGCCAGTTGGTGCATCCGTTCCTCGGTCTTCCGGAGACTGCGCCCCTGCGCGTCAATCGTTTTCCCATATACCTCGACCCACTCCTCCAGCATCGCCGTGTCCACATGCCGGGCAGGACGCGCGAGGCGATCGGTCATGGTTCCCCATGCTAGATGCAGTGCCTCCATCAACAGGCGCAAGCACTCCACCATGTCTTCGGACGCCGACGCACGGAGCCAAAACACGGTGACACAACCCTGGCCATCAGGGCATACGCCACTACACCCCACAACCGATCGAATCGCATAGCGATCGACAAAGTCCTGGTACTCCGGGAGACGCGGATGCCCCTTTGCCATCGGAATCGCCATCACCGTGCATCGGCTACTCACCGCTTGTCTGTCGCGAATGGACGCTCCCTCTCCGGTCTTCGCGGGCAGACTGACCTGGTCCAAGAAGTCCGCCAGCATCGGGAATTGCGTGACGAACTGAGGCCTCATTATAGGGACTCCCTCGGACCAACCAGAGCACGCCGCATCCGCACACTGTGCCGCCTCACCAGCCGAGGCCACGAGCACCAGATATGGTGCAGCCCGTTCTCCCGACGCACCCATGGCCTCAGCCTGACCCGTCACAAAACAGCGGGCCAGCACAATATCCGACACCCCAGTCTCCACCGACCGACAAACGTTCATCGCCACATCCATCGCGCGTTGCGCCAGCTCCGCACCGCTCAGACAGACCGCAGCCAATTGATGAATCTGAACCACGCCATGACCGGCATCCGCGCGCGCCCGCTCCGCCCATGCGTCCTGATCGCCTGACTGCCTCATTACCGTACCGCTGTGCTTCCCGACTACTCGGCTTACTTACGAACTCGGACTATGGCGAAACACGACCCGCTGTTTCAAGCTGGCCAAATGACCAGTGCCTCGTCGCAAACACGTGCCCAGCGCCACTTCCCGCGCCACACGCGGACCATCAGTCACGTGCATCAGGAGCATCGGGAGCACCCAGAGAAGTCCCGTCTTCCTTCGTGTTGTTGTCATGATTGCTGACTACTGAGTACTCATGGGCACGGAAGAATGTGAACGGATGCTCTTATCGCTGGTGCCATCTGTACTGTCAGTCTTTGTCTCGGGGGCCTGGCGCACGAGCCCCTCTCGATGTGGTCACTGAAGCGGGTGGTACGATCGCTCCGTACAATTCTTCTGTCACCCAGACATTTCAGCAACTCTCTGCTGAGCAACATGCGTACCATATCGGTAACTGACGCGATTTCCCAAGAAACCCACTTTGCATCGATATTGATCCTCTCGATGCATATATCAACAGTGATACACATGTGTATCCATTTCGGTCCATGCTCCAGCTGCGACCATCAGTGTATTAACGAGTGATCAGGGCGCGATTGACCACGCTCTGTCTGGCAACTGGTCTCCCGCTTTTACTCAAAGTGTCCACCACTTGCACGCATACGATCTGATCCAATCGTTTCCATATCGTGGAGGCTTTTACAGTCTCCTTTCGCCACAAAGGCGCGCTGAGG
>JBJACV010000175.1:0-1583 GCA_046604365.1 Nitrospira sp. | reverse complement strand
GCGGCGCGCCACCCGCACGCTTTCACGGACCGCTCCAACGCATAGTTAGGTGGCACGTCACTCCTTGCATTCTGCGGGGAGGGCAGCGCTCATCTCGAGAACTTCGCTGATGCGAACAAGACCATCATAGTCCTCGGCAAAGCCGTCGCGAACTTCGTCGAGCAGGTGGCCGCGGAATTTGACGAAAACTGGCTGGTAGGGCTGGGACGATCGCGTTTCGGCAAGCTCAATGAGTGGCGCCTGAACCCAGGAAGAAGCGCTGACCCAGTAAGAGACCGCCTGGCCGCAGGGTCGAAACGCGTTGACCTCAGCACCCCAGTAGTAACGGCCGGCAAAGACTTCGTCGCAGTCGGAGCCCGAGGCGGCCATCGACACTGCAACTGCTATGGCCGCTGCAGTACGACGCATCGTGCCACCTAACGTCTGCGTTGAGCGGGCCGCACGACGCACTTGCCAGGCGCCGCGGGCGCGATGATTGTCCCCGCGCCCGCGGCGCACCCCTGCCAAGCTCTCACGGCCCGCTCCAACGCATAGTTAGACCACAGCTCACTTACAGTACGCATGAATGCGCTTGGCTTCGGGCTGAAACTCCAGGAAATCGGGCCGCATGGCAATTTGTCGAACCGCGAGTCGCGTTTCAGCAGGCAAGATCGGGAGCCGCTGTTGGACCAGCGCAATATGATGCTCGAGGAGTTCAGAAAGCAGGGCGTCGGCCCATTGCGGTGCCTCGGCTATGAGTCGGGGCATTTCGGCAAGAATTGCGGAAACTTGAATCGCCTCCGGAGCAGTTGCCAAGGTGCTGCAAACACGCTCTTGGGTTCCGAAGTCTGGTCGATCCGAAAATGTTGCCATCAGCGCCTTCGCAACGCTGGAAGTGACTTGTCCGGTTGCCAGGTCAACCAACCGTCCGAACTCCTTCTCCTGCTCCGGTGTGGTTCGCACTGAGGCAACCTGCAAGTCGTGGTGCCAATTTGGAGGCAGCATCTCGAGCTGTGGTCTAACGTCCGCGTTGAGCGGGCCGCGGGAAACCGTTCCAGCGCGCCGCAGGCGTAAAATCTCTCCGCGCGCCTGCGGCGCGCCACCCGCAAGCTTTCACGGACCGCTCCAACGCATAGTTAGGCAACTGCACGCGCATGGCGTAATGGGCCAAAGATATACCCCACAACTAAGAACACGACTAGATTGAAGCCGATTGTGGCAACGAGCAGCCACACGGCGCCGTTCATGAAGATCGTGCTAATAGCGTACTCGCCGATCCCAGTAATCGCGGCAACGAAAAGGCCCGACTTGAGATAAGTAGAAGGGTGCTTTGTTGCGAGGCGCCAAAAGATGCCTGTGGCAATCAAAGCAGTTACGACCAGCCTCATACCGAGGGCAAGGTCCAATTGACCTGGTAGATGTTCCGGAATCGAGTTTGGCGCAAAGTAGCGAACGACGCCAATGAGGAATCCAGCAAGAAATCCAAGGACAGATATCGCAAGGCTGTAGCGAACTACGATCCAACCTACGGCTCGCGTGCTGGGGCTAGGTACCGTCGGTTTCATCAGCAGTTGCCTAACGTCCGCGTTGAGCGGGCCGCGCGC
>JBJACV010000174.1:0-1584 GCA_046604365.1 Nitrospira sp. | reverse complement strand
TGGTAGTGTCTCGTCAAGTGGTGTAATTTACCACCAGGCCCCTGTTCGATTTTAGGCTGCAGGTTGCAGCGCTTTCGTCGCCGGCACCACCTCCGCTTCCGCGACCACCCGCAGCGCGAGGGCCTTCTTGATCGACTCCTGGCTGTAGACCTTGCGGCAGACGCTCCACTCGTCGTCCTGCTCCTGCAGGATGCTGCCGACCAAGCGCAACACCGAGTCCTCGTTGGGGAAAATGCCGACCGTGTCCGCCCGGCGCTTGATCTCGCGGTTGAGGCGTTCGAGGCCGTTCGTAGAGTGGAGTTGCTTCCAGTGCTCGACCGGGAAGGCCATGTAGGCCAACGCCTCGTGACATTCGTCGACGAGCTTGGCGGCGATTTTGGGCAGCTCCTTCGACATCTTGGACGCCACCTGGCTCACCAGACTAAGTGCGGACTCCTGGTCGGGCTGCTGGAAGATTTGACGCACGGCCGCGGTGACCACATTCTGCTGGGACTTCGGCACCTGGCTCAGCACGTTCCGCATGAAGTGCACCCGGCAACGCTGCCAGGTTGAGCCGGCCAGGACGGCCTGGACCGCTTTCTTCAGACCCTCGTGGGCGTCGCTGATGACCAGAAGCGGGCTGCCAAGCCCCCTGGCCACCAGGCTTCTCAGGAATTCCAGCCAGGTCTCGTAGCTCTCGGCGTGACCGACCGTGAAGCCCAGCACCTCCCGTTCCCCCTGGTCATTGAGGCCGATCGCGAGGATAAAGGCCTGGTTCAAGACCCGCCCGCCCACGCGGACTTTGATGTAAGTCGCGTCTAACCACATGTAGATGTAGTCGGCTTCCAGCGGGCGAGTGCGGAATGCCTCGATGGACGCGCTCAGCTCTTTGCATACCCGGGAGACCTTACTCTTGTCCAAACCCTCGAGGCCGAGGGCCTGGACGAGCTCGTCCACCTTCCTGGTGCTGACGCCGTGGACGTAGGCCTCCTGAATCACCGACAGGAGGGCCTGCTCGGTTCGCCGGCGAGGCTGCAGCAGGGAAGGGAAGTACGACCCCTGCCGCAGCTTGGGGATGTTAAGGGTAAGCTCACCCACCCTGGTCTCCAACTCGCGGACCCGGTAGCCGTTGCGCTGCGTGACGCGGGACTCAGAGCGCTCGTGGTGGGCGGCGCCAATCCGTTCCTCGGCTTCGATGTTAATCAAGCCCTGCAGCAGGCACTGCAACATGCCCTTGAGGGCGTCACCCTGGCCCTGCTCGGTCAGCTTGTTCAAAATGTCTCCAACTGGCATACTGAAGATAGCCATCAGACCTCCTTTGAGAATTGAATTGTGTTCAAGTCCAATTTACAAAGGGTCTGGTGGCTTTCGTCAACTATGGTCCCGCGCGCGCGGAGAGTTGGAGGGATTCCACTACGGGGTGACGCTAACGCATCACCCCTTCGTTCCACCCCTCCAACTCTCGAACACCGCGTAGGTCGTGGGCTAGAAGTTACACCACGTCATGAGACTCTAACCGACGCCGATGGGGTAGCGAGCGATACAGTGGCCAACTCTACCCAGGGGCGCCAGGGACCCGCAAGAAGAGGGTCAGCCCTGTCCAGT
>JBJACV010000173.1:0-1589 GCA_046604365.1 Nitrospira sp. | reverse complement strand
TCAGAACTGTGATGACGCCTAACTATGCGTTGGAGCGGGCCGCGATGGGTCGCGGGTGGCGCGCCGCTCGCGTGCGGAGAGATTTTACGCTCGCGGCGCGCTGGAACGGTTTCGCGCGGCCCGCTCAACGCGGACGTTAGATTGCACATGAAATCCCTGCGCGAGATTGAAGCGGACGTAAACAATCTGGCGGCCCGCATTGCAGCGTCCGCTGATGATCTGCCGTCGTATGGACAGTCTAGGGATTTCGGGCATCCGCATGTTGAGGTGAGTGGCAGCCAGTATCACTTCGTAGTTGTGGAGCGCGGCCAGGAAATATCTCGTCAATCCAGTCAAAGCTACGACGACCTGCTGTACTGGATTTTCCAGAATGCCACGCATAACTTGGCATTCGCCTACGAATTAGAGAACCGCATTGAAGACCAGGACTGCCGCCGTATCGCTTTTAAGAAGCAAATAGAACTAATCGGTAAGGTCAGTGCAGCTATGGCTGCACGATTAAGTAGCACCATTGAGGCAATTCTCCAGCGCTCACCTTACGATGATGAACCAACCAAGCGCGCGAACCAGTTGCGGAGAAGCAGTGCAATCTAACTATGCGATGCAGCGGTCGACGCTGGTCGGCACGCCGCTTGCGGGGACAGGCCCCGGCTCGGATAGGTTGCGATCAGCAAGCGGCGCGCCGACTGCGCGCCGCCGCTGATCGCGGACGTTAGATCTTCCTCTCAGGAAAACGCTATCTTGACGCCATACGGCATTGCCGTATAATGCGTCGGTGTTCACCTTCATCGAGACCCGGCTCTTCACTCGCCTGGTCTTGGAGTATCTTTCCGACGAGCACTACGCCGAAATGCAATTGGCGCTGGTGGCCAACCCCGAACTGGGACCGGTCATTGCCGGAACCGGTGGCGTTCGAAAACTACGCTGGGCAGCTCCCGGGCGCGGCAAACGCGGCGGGTATCGGGTGATCTACTACGTGCGGCGACCCAAGGGTGTCATCTGGATGCTGACTATGTACCCGAAGAATGTGGCCGACTCCATTCCTGCCCACATCCTGAAAGAGATTCGTGAGGAACTTGGCGATGAGTAAGCGCAAGCGCAATATTGGTCTTGAGATCCGCGACGGGTTGCGGGAGCTCAAGCGTGGCGACTACGGCCGGGTCATCGAAGTCCCTGACGTGGCGGGGATCCGCGAAAAGGTCGGACTCTCCCAGTCGCGGTTTGCCACCCTCCTGGGGGTCTCGGTCCGAACCCTGCAGGATTGGGAACAGGGGCGCCGCGCCCCTTCTGGAGCGGCCCGGACACTTTTGCTCGTGGCTGACCGCAACCCACGCGTTCTGCTCGAAGTCGCGTAGCGAGTTGCGGCTGGAAGATCTAACTATGCGTTGGAGCGGGCCGTGAGAGCGTTGAGCGAGCGCGCCGCAGGCGCGCAGAAAATTGTAGCTCCTGCGGCGCGCTGGCCGCGCATCGCGCGGCCCGCTCAACGCGGACGTTGGGCGTCATGACGGACATCCAAGCGTTAACGTTCCGCCGACTCTCTGCGCCCGATCAAGACGGCCTTATTCGTATTGAGGTCCGGGCCCGGAACG
>JBJACV010000172.1:0-1612 GCA_046604365.1 Nitrospira sp. | reverse complement strand
CTAGAGCCACGCGCGTTAAGTTCTCGTTGACTGGCATTGGGGTGGCATGAACCGTGCGACTATGCCTCTCAAGGAGGACGGGTTCCCTTGGTAGCGATTGAACCGGCGCTCCAGGCACCGGCGCAACTCCGGCTGTCGTTTGAAGTGACGGTTGTGCGTGGAGGTCCGCTTTGTGCGCTTCCAGACTGCCTCCACGGGGTTGAATTCGGGCGAGTAGGCGGGAAGGAAGAACAGTTCAATCTGGTCCTTCCTTAGATCCAGCCACGCTTTGACGTCGCGTGAGTGGTGGTAGCCGACGTTGTCTAGGACCATGAAGACCTTGCGGCCGATGTTGCGACGTAAGACCTGGCGGAGAAACTTCAGGAAGCTCACCCCGTTGAGGCGCTCCGCAAACAAATTGTGCCATCGCGGCGTTGCTTCAATGCTTACCGCTCCGAAGACGGGCAAATTGCAGCGAACAGGTTCTGACATCACCGCCGTCCCCTTACCACGCGGTGCCCACGTACGGGTGACCGTGCCGGCCTGTGAGAAGATGGCCTCATCCTCGAAAAAAGAGGACACCTCCGGCTTCAGCTACTTGCTGCTGAATCGCCGGTAGGGTCTCGTTGAGCCACTTCTCCTGGGCCTGTATGTCTGCCCTGGCGAGCTTCTTCTTAGGGTACTGCAACGAGAAGCCTAACTTGTGCAGGATGCGGCGCACCTGCGAAGCGGAGTACTGCACGCCAAAGCGCTTGCGGATCAAATCCACGAGTATCGGGGCAGTCCACACGCCTGTATCGAGACCAGCGGCTTCAGGGCCGGCTTCAACGAGTGCCGAAAGCGTCCCGAGCTGGGCCTTATCCAAGCGCCCGGGTCGCCCTGGTATCGACTTGTAGCTCAGTGCGGCCAAGCCGCCCTGACGATAGTCTCGCTGCCAGTTAAAGATGCTGGCCATGTCTACCTCGAGGACGGCCGCAGCCTCAACGTGAGTTAGTCCATCACGCCCAACCAAGAGAAGAGCCCGTAGCTTTCGGTCTAAACGCTGGTCCCCATCAGCTTTCGCGGCCTCGCGGGCAGACAGTAGTTGATTCTGTTGACGCGTCCCGAGCTTGAACTTCGATTTCAACACGTTTGTAGCCACCTCCAGCACGCGGCTTCCATGTGGCTACAAAAGTACCTGCTGGTTCATGAAATTCTTTCTGCGTATGGCTCTAGCTCTTCGTGTCGAACCGGATGAGGGGGACCAGGAAGTCGCGGATGACCGGGGTCACCAGGCGGTTGGCCTTCGCGTTGGGATGGTGGTCGAAGTTCGGGTACAGCTGGTAGTCCCGGGCCTGCAGCGGCTGGAAGACGGGCAACAGGTCGAGGCACGAGATGCCCAGCCGTTCGCAGATGCCCCCCACCACGTTGTGCGCCTCGGCCATCGGGTAGCTTGAGAACCCTTCCATGAAGGGGAAGAGCACCACCGCGAAGCGACAGCCCCGGTGGGCGCACCAGACGTTCACGTTGTAGAGCGTCTGCTCGAGCACCCGCGCCGTCTCCGTCCGGGCGTACTGGCGCTGCAGCCACTCCTGGTAGGTGGGTTGGCCCGTCAGGCGCGCCTGCAGGGGGGCCCACTTCATGCGCAGATACT
>JBJACV010000171.1:0-1652 GCA_046604365.1 Nitrospira sp. | reverse complement strand
GTGCCAGCCATCGCCCGCGCGGCGCAGATCGAGGCCGGCGAGATGGGCCAGCATCAATATCGGTTCGGTGTCGCCGTCCTTATGTTCGACCGGCGACAACATCACCGCTTGCGGTTGAAGTTGCGGACTCCAGATCGGCGTCGGCCGGTCATGCGGCGCGTCGGGATCGCATGGGAAATCGCAACCCCCAGCGATCCGCGAACGCTTCAAGGTCACGGCCGGACGGTCCTCCGGTTAGTGCGATGGTCTGGAACTCCTGACGATAATCGTCATTCCGGCGCAGATATTCCCAAGCGAAACCGGCGGCCGAAATGTGCTTCGCATGCCTGTATGCCACCGGCGAACGCCAGTCGATGCTAAGCATGGCGTCACCTCCCAAAGCCGGGGCGCGCAAGGCAGCGCCCAGCCCTTAGAGGTTCAAAGATCGCTGGAAATATAGAAGCCGCTCAAAGCAGATACCTTGAGCGGCCAGCCCGATCATTCTTGGTTATTTTCTGCTTAACACTATTTCGATGATTCTGCGAGACGCCCGCCCGCAAAAGTGCGGGCAAGACGCTCCGGCTTTCATTGGCTGGAAAACACATGCACCTCGTCATGTGCGGTTTCGACTGTGAAAAACTCGCCGTTCATTTCAGCGTCGCGGGCCATTGCTTTCCAATCAATGTAGTAGCGTAGCGCCTCGGGGATCGCCATGCCGCTTTCAGCGGTCAAGTCCTCCATGAAGTCGGCAAGGCTGGCGAACTGGCCGTGATAGCAGTCCCGCAAGGCGGTTTCGGCTTGGTCCATGTCATCGTCGCACTGATCCAGCAGGCCAGCGCCTAGCGCGCCATGCTCGGCGATGAAAGCGCCCATGCGTGCCACGGTGTCGATGCCGGCATATTCGCTGATCGTGACGCCCTCGAAGCCCTCATAATCATGGATGGCATATTCCTCCGCGTGCTCGATGGGGGACCGTGCGAGCATGGCCGCAATCTCGTCCCTGATTTCGTCCGCGTCCTGATCCG
Source organism: Nitrospira sp. (assembly GCA_046604365.1). Lineage (GTDB taxonomy): Bacteria > Nitrospirota > Nitrospiria > Nitrospirales > Nitrospiraceae > Nitrospira_D. The sequence continues at coordinate 648 of JBJACV010000171.1, read as the reverse complement.
CCTCGATCCAAGCCCCATGCAGATAGCCGTTATTGTAGGCGGCAAGGCAGGCGACATAGATGCGGGGATTGCTGTCGGAAAGGTTGGTCATGTCTCTGATCCTCGGGTTTGGGGTTCAGAGCAGCGCAGCGCCGCTCCTGAACCCTTGCCCGGCGGCGAGCCACGGGTAGCAAGGCGCAGGAGAAGTCTTTGGCACCGTGGAATAAATGGAGGGGACCCGCTTGCGGGGAGCGGGCCGTTTATGCCGCGAAAGGCCGGAGAGTTTTCTTGCGCCGCGCGAGGGCAACGCCCTTAGCAATTTTCTTCGTAACGATCAGATGAGACGCGGCGGCAGCCGCGCCGGCCCGGAGGCGAACGCGCTACCACATTGCGCTGTAGAGAGCCGGAGAGCCGCCAGTGACAAAGCCCCGGCGCTTTAGCGCCGGGTCCGCAGAAACACATGGTGAAAACGTATCGACCGGAAACCCATTGTAATACCATTGGTTTCCGGTCGATTCTCGGTCCCTGATTTATAGGGCTATGGAGTAAACGTAGTTGTCATCTTCACCCGGTGGGGCGCGCCAATAAAATCAATAACTTCCAGAAATTCGCCGTTTGAGAAGCAGAAATTAAAACGGTTTTTCAAACGGTTTTGTTTCACGGGCAGTG
>JBJACV010000170.1:0-1655 GCA_046604365.1 Nitrospira sp. | reverse complement strand
CCACTGCTGTGAACATCATCGCTGGACATATCATCGTTTGTCAGCTGGAATTAGGCAACGCCCCAGCTGCAAAACGAGGAATCGAGTCATGGATGGCTTCAGTCGCGAAGCGTTGCGTCGTTTGCCATTGGCGGAATCGGGACTGCGTATTTGGGCGTGGGTCACGGAAGAGTCGTTCCTCGCGGGTGTCTTTGAGAAGTTTCGCGGACGGTCGTATGAGAAGGCGCTGAGCTTTCCGGTCATGGTGTATCTGATCGCGCAGGTGCTGTTGCGTCACAAGGGAAGCGGTCGAGCGGCCTTTTCGAAGGCCCGCGAAGAGGGTCGGTTGGAGACGAGCATCGAGGCGGCGTTCGGCAAGCTGCGTCGGTTGCCGATATCGTTGAGCGTTGGCTTCTTGACGGCTTGCACCATGCGGTTGCTGGAGTTGTTTTCCGATGACCAGCAAGCGATCGCGCTGCCTCTGTCGCTGGCGAAGATGCAGGTGATGCTTCTGGACGGCAAGGCGATCAAACGCGTGGCCAAGCGTCTCAAACCTTTGCGTGGTGCGCAGGGCGGCGTGCTCGGCGGGCGGGCGCTCGTGGCCTATTGGGCCAATCGCGGTGTGGTCGTAGCGATGCACGCTCATGGCGATGGGCACGTCAATGACGTTCGCTTCGTTCCCGATCTGGTGCCGCAGGTGCGCGCCACGGTGAGCGGCGTCCGGCTGTTCGTGGGCGACCGCCAGTTTTGCAATCTGGAACATTTGCCTTGCTATCTGGCGGACGGAGACCACTTTGTCATCCGGTATCACAAGAACGTGAAATTTACGCCAGATCCGTCGCGGCCTGCACGGAGCGGGCACGATGGCGAAGGACGAGCGTATCGCGAGGAGTGGGGCTGGTTGGGTGGCGTTCAGAATCGCGGCCGACGCTTGGTGCGTCGCATCACGCTGCAGCGTCCAGGCGCCGAGGACGTGGCGGTGGTCACGGACCTGGGAGCCGAAGCCGGTGAAGCCGATCTTTATCCCGCCGTGGACATCCTGGCGATATACCTGGCACGCTGGAACATCGAACGCGTTTTTCAACAAGTGACCGAAGTGTTCGGCCTGAAGGAGTTGATTGGCAGCGCGCCCGAGGCGACGGTGTTCCAGTTCGCGTTCTGTCTGGTTCTGTACAACGTGCTGCAATTGCTGCGTGCTTACGTGGCGCACGGAGCCGACGAACCGGTGGCCGAGGTCTCGACGGAAAAGATGTTCGCGGACGTGAACCGCCAAATGACCGCATGGTACGAACTGACGCCGCCAGGCCAAACGGTGCAACTGATCGAACCCTTGTCGCGCGACGCCACCCGCTCGCGCCTTGCCGCTTTGTTGGACGATGCATGGACCGAACGATGGCGCAAAGCACCAAAACAAAAACGCCGGCCGCCAGAAAACACAAAGTATCGCTCTCATAACTCCGCGTATCGCCTCATCGAGCAAGCCCGAGGAAACAGCCCATCAGCTACACAAAAGAGGCGACAATGATGTTCACAGCAGTGGGTCACAGACCCCGGCTACAGTCGCAGGCAGCACTGTAGCCGGCCTCTGTGAGGCCGGCGGCAGCACTTGTGAGGCCGGCCGCAGCACTGTAGCCGGCCTCTGTGAGGCCGGCGGCAGCACTGTAGCCGGCCTCTGT
>JBJACV010000169.1:0-1667 GCA_046604365.1 Nitrospira sp. | reverse complement strand
TGCGGCCAGATCCTGGACCAAGATGAAATCCGAGCGGTCGTTGATCGCCAGCTCCACATGGTTCGGCAGCGTCTCGTCCATGCTCAGATCCTTGAACACCTCGACCACATCGCCTTTGTGCCGGACCACCAGGTTGAAATGGTTGGCCGGATCGAGAGAACCGTCCTCGATGGAGATGGAGAGTCGGTCGCCCCAGACGCCTTCGTTCACGGCCTCGATCCGCAGGGCGTCGGCGGGCGTCGCCTCCCGGTTCTGCAGCACGATGGAAGATTTGAGCGCCGTCAGGGTGTCCCGGTCGGTGGAGTCGGTGAGATGGGCGATGCGGGTGACGTAGAGGACCGACCCGCCGTTGTCGAAAAACGCCCGTGCGGCGTAGGCCAGATAGCTTTCGTTGATATAGGAGCCGAAACGGTTGATGAACTGTTCCCAGCTCGTCACCAGCACGGGCTTGTTGATCGGGCCTTTCTCGGCCACTCCGACCATGGCAGCCGACGAGGTCGAGATCTGCTTCACATAGAAACTGAAGTCCGTTTCCCGGGTGTAAATCCCGGGCGATAGATAGGTCGGCATGGTTATTTCCTCCGCTTGCTGGTGGTCTTGGCCTCATCGGCTGCGGCGTCATCGGTTGCCGTGGGCTTTTCCGGCTCCGGTTCCGCGCCGCCGGTCAGGTCGGTGATGCGCACCAGGCCGCGTTTTCCGGCGGTCTTGATCTCGGCGGAGAGGTCCTTGCGGGCGATGCTCTTGCGTTCTCGCGGCCCGAGGTGAAGGGTTCCCTGGCCGGAGAGGTTGAACGTCAGGGGTTGGAACTGCAGGTTTCTGATCTCGATCACGGTTGTTCTCCTTTACGGTTGAATGGTTCGTTGCTCTGTCACGTCGCCGTGAAACTGGAAGGTCCGGTCCCGGATCAGCCGACCGTCGCGCAGGTCGCCGTCGTACACCGGGCAGGATTCGATGCGGATGCGTCCGGAGCTTTGCCGGAGGTTGGAGAGGTTCACCCGGGCCAGGCCGCCCAGAGGAACCAGTTCGGTAAGGTTCAGGCTGCCCTGGTCGGCGATGGCGATCTCCGGGTAAAGCTGGAGGAACCGCGATACCGATTCGTGAAAACCAAGCAGTTCGGCCTCCCGGTCCACGGTCACCACCAGGTCGAAATCGAGGTGATAGAGACGGGGAAACCGGCACTCCTCGAAACTCAGCTCCGCGACATTCTTCTCGAACAGGCGGCTCTGGCTGCGGCGGAAACGGTCTTCCGCCAGCTTCGGCCCCTGGAGGATGACGCTGGGGGTACGCTGGACCTCGAACAGGTCATCCGGGAACACCAGCACGGTGTCCGGGTGGATGGCCTGTTTGGCCAGGCGGATCAGGATTTCTGTGACGGTCTGTATCGTGCTCAAGGGACGCCTCCGTTTTCTGCCTGGTTACTTACCGGAAGCGCTGGCGATGTGTCGGAGGCTCAAAGCGCGGAGCGGATCGCCTCGCGATAGTTCTGGAGGATCTGCTCGCGGTACTTATCCATCACCGGATGCAGAAAGGGTCTGGCGGGGATGATGATGGTCGCGCCGTTCGGATGTTTGATGGTGGCCCCGTACTCCATGACGGCACCGATGTTCACCATGTCTTCCCCGTCCTTGTTGACGGTGCCGCGCAGCAGGCCGACGAACGCCTTGTCG
>JBJACV010000168.1:0-1691 GCA_046604365.1 Nitrospira sp. | reverse complement strand
GAGGCTGTGTGAAAACCCCGTCGCGCAGCTGACGGCCACTGCATAGAGTGGCAGCCCAGGCCAAGCCTGGGAGTTCGCATGCCGCGCTTCGTCGAAGGTCAGGATCGACAGCAGGTCACGCTGTTGCCCGAGTGCCTGGACGACTTCATCGCCGAGGACAACACGGTCAGGATCGTGGATGTCTTCATCGATGAGCTGGACCTGGTTGCGCTGGGCTTCGATGGCGCGAGCCCGGCCAAGACTGGTCGCCCCTCGTACCACCCGGCCGTGCTGTTGAAGCTGTACCTCTACGGCTATCTCAATCGCATTCAGTCCAGCCGCCGCCTGGAGCGCGAGTGCCAGCGCAATGTGGAGCTGATGTGGCTGACCGGCAGGCTGGCTCCCGACTTCAAGACCATCGCCGACTTCCGTCGCGACAACGGCAAGGGCATCCGCAACGTCTGTCGGCGCTTCGTGCTGCTGTGCCGTGAACTGAAGCTGTTCACCGACGCAGTGGTGGCCATCGACGGCAGCAAGTTCAAGGCCGTCAACAACCGTGAGCGTAACTACACGCCCGGCAAGATCGAACGCCGCGAGCGCGAGCTGGAAGAAAGCATCCAACGCTACCTCGATGCGCTGGAGACGGCAGATCGCACTCAGCCCGCAGAGATGCAAGCCAAGACCGAGCGACTGCAGGGCAAGGTCCAGAAGATGCGGCAGCGTCTGCAGGAGTTGCAGGCCGTGAAAGCCCAGCTGGAGACCCTGCCGGATCGGCAGCTATCCCAGACAGACCCGGATGCGCGTGCCATGACCACGCACAGTGCAAAGGGCACGGCCATGGTGGGCTACAACGTGCAAGCCGCCGTCGACACCAAGCACCATCTGATCGTTGCTCACGAGGTGACGAACAACGGCAACGACCGAGCGCAGCTAAGCCCCATGGCGCTGGCGGCGCGCGATGCGATGGACAAGCGCGAGCTGCAAGCGATTGCCGATCGCGGCTACTACAGCGGTCCGGGTCTCAAGGCTTGCGAAGACGCCGGCGTTGCGGCAATCGTCCCGAAGCCAATGACCTCGAATGCCAGGGCTGAGGGGCGCTTCGACAAGACAGACTTCGTGTACGACGCGAACGCCGACGAGTACCAATGTCCTGCGGGGCAACGCGCAATTCACCGCTTCAGCCGCGAGGAGATGGGCCTGCAGATCAGCATCTACTGGTCCAGCGCCTGTCCATCGTGCCCGATGAGGGCGCAGTGCACGACCAGCAACTACCGGCGTATCAGGCGATGGGAGCATGAGGACGTCATGGACGCCGCTCAAGAGCGGTTGGACCGAATGCCCGATGCCATGACGGTGCGCAAGCGCACCGTCGAGCATGTCTTCGGTACGCTCAAACACTGGATGGGCTGGACGCACTTCCTGACTCGCGGGATGCAGAACGTAGCGACCGAGATGAGCCTGAGTGTGCTGGCCTACAACTTCAAGCGCCTGCTCAGCATCCTTGGATTCGAGCGAACCAGGAGCGCGATGCGATTGCTGAGGGCATAGGCCCCTTTTTTTGCGCCAATCGGCCAGTGCGACCGTCACCAAAGGCGATCAAGCCGCGCCAAGGGGGCTGCGAGCGGCGATCGGGCTGTCCAGGCGCTTGCCGTCCCTCAACGTCCTACAGCCCACTCGCGAGGTCATCGCCAGTGGAGTTCTCACACGGCCTC
>JBJACV010000167.1:0-1695 GCA_046604365.1 Nitrospira sp. | reverse complement strand
GGGCTGCCGGAATGCTGTCTAACTATGCGTTCGAGCGGGCCGTGAAAAGCTTGGTGGTGGGCGCCGCGGGCGCCTCGGAAATTATCGCGCCCGCGGCGCCTGGCAACTGCCAGCGCGCGGCCGCTCAACGCAGACGTTAGACGTCATGATCGAACTTCGTGCATCTGTTAAGACTGGCGCGAAGGAGCTCAGCGTTGGCAACGTCCTAGAGCTCGACGAGACTCTATCCGCTGCAGAGACTCAGGCCAGGGCTGCGGGGATCTTAGGGGGCATTAAGCTCCGTGCCCCCAACGGGGACGAGCTGTTGCTTGTGGTGGGCGGCGATGAAACCGTACTTGGCTTCAATCGCGCCGATGGTGACCCGCCCTATTACGCCAGTCACGGCGCTGCGGACACGGATCTACCCTATTTCACCGCGTATATTGGGCTTACCCATCACACCGAATTCCCTAGGCGGCATGTGGTGCCAATTGAACAAGGTCGTAGTGCTGCCTTCGAGTTTCTGCGCACCGGTGCTCGGCCCACCTCCGTGCGGTGGGTTGAGACATGACGTCTAACTATGCGATGCAGCGGTCGTCGCGCGTCGGCACGCCGCTTGCAGGGACAGCAACCGGCGCGGACGAGTTTCGATCAGCAAGCGGCGCGCCGACTGCGCGCCGCCGCTGATCGCGGACGTTAGGCCTTATGACCTTCATGGCGCAATTGAGAGCAACGGCACCGTCGGTCCTCGCAGGGCATATGGTCGGGTGTGTTGTTGCCGGCGTCGGTCTCATGCTGGTGAGCCACATGTGGGAAGCACCCTCTGTTGGAGTGTTCTTAATCGCCGTCGCAGACGGCGTTCTTGCAGCGTAGTGTCGGCGTTGCTGGGGGCGATTCCCATTTGGCTCTACGGCTGGCCCGCCTATAGCTGGCTGGTGAGAAGCGCCAGTAGCTCGTACGTCACCGTCACTGGGCTTGCGCTCTTGCCAGTCGCAGCGCTCCTCCCATTCTCCATAGATCACGGCTTTTTTGCTCTATTTGGCCTTCCCGTAGCGCTTATTACCCACTTTTTCTACAGCCGTGGTGGGCCTAACAATTCATTCAAGCCGACGCCGCTTCGCGGCGCGGCTTAATTCAGGTGTTAGGTGTCACAGGAAGGATCATGCGAATTTCATTTGCCGTTTATCTCTCGCCCCTTCTTCTGCTCGCTAGCGCCAATAGCGCTCATGCTACGGCGATGCTTGAGCCTCAACGCATTACGACGACCGTTGAGTTTGACAACGGCGACCGCCTAATCCTTAGATGCCCAGCAGAAGAGAAATCCTGTCAACTTGACCTGCTCGTCAATCGCAAACAGTTCAATTTTGGTCAAGCTGACATTGGCGCAGTCATTCTCCCTTATAGATTTTCCTTGTACTCAGGCCCCTTCAGTGGCCGAGACGAGTACTTTTCCTTTGAGATTGAGGTTGAGTGCCCGGAAGACTCAGATAGTGTTTGCACAGCGGATGTTCTAGTTGAGGCTGGAGAGCCTCTGGTAGTTAAAATTTGGGGTGCAAAACAGTGACACCTAACAATTCATTCAAGCCGACGCCGCTTCGCGGCGCGGCTTAATTCAGGCGTTAAACATCATGAGGGAAGCGGTGATCGCCGAAGTATCGACTCAACTATCAGAGGTAGTTGGCGTCATCGAGCGCCATCTCGAACCGACGTTGCTGG
>JBJACV010000166.1:0-1720 GCA_046604365.1 Nitrospira sp. | reverse complement strand
GTCGATACCCGCGCATAGCCGATCAGTGCCATTTGCCGCCTCTCTTGTCCGTCATTCCGTCCGCCTATCTTAATGTCCGACAACCCGTTGTGCAATAACTTTGCTGGACAGTGTCCGGCATGGCCGACTAATGATCGTTTGACGGACATTGACGGTAAGGCATTTTTGCATTACTATGTGAAGCATCAACCTTGATTGCGAGGGCAAACCACCATGACCACATTGACCGTTACCGCACGGGGACAAGTGACGTTTCGGAAGGACGTACTGCAACACCTCGGCATCAGGCCAGGCGACAAGATCGAGCTGGACTTGTTGCCAGACGGTCGGGGCGTGCTCAAGGCGGCACGGCCCGCAGGGACGATAGCCAGCTTTGTCGGCCTGCTCGCGGGCAAGACGCAGAAGGTTGCCACCATCGAAGAAATCAACGAGGCGGCGGCGCAAGGCTGGGCAGGTAAGCAATGAAGGTCGCAGTCGATACCAACGTCCTTGTGCGTGCGGTTGTGCGTGACGATCCCGCACAAGCGGACGTTGCCGCCGCAGTCTTGACCGACGCCGAGTTGATCGCGGTCGCGCTGCCGTGCCTATGCGAATTTGTTTGGGTGCTGCTGCGTGTCTACGGCTTCCAGCAAGCCGACGCGGCCAGCGCGATCCGGGCACTACTGGCCGCCGCGAATGTGGAAGTGAACCGGCCTGCCGTGGAGGCTGGCTTGCTGGTGCTCGACGCGGGCGGAGACTTTGCCGATGGCGTCATTGCCTACGAAGGCAACTGGCTTGGCGGGGAAACCTTCGTTTCCTTCGATAAGAAGGCGGTGGCACTTCTCACGGCGCAAGGGCAATCAACGCGCCTTTTGTGACGGACATGAGCATGAACGAATTCCGCCGACTGGCCGCGAAGATCGACCAACACATGCAGCAGCTTGCCGCCCAGGGTGTCAGCGAGGCCCATGCCATCATCAATCGCATGATGGGGTACGGGCCTGACCTGCACAGGATTTGGGTCGGCACATCCGATCAGCAGCTCATGGCGCTGTCCCGCGAGTTCCCAGGGTTCTACCGCTACGCCCGCATCATGGAAGAGGCATCCGAAGCCGAGCGCCGCAAGGCTTCGCGGCCCTATGACGGCATGGCCGAGTTCTCCGAACAGCACAAGCAAATGGGCGCGCAACTGCTGACCACGGCGGCCACGCTTGAGCGTGGCTACCAGGCGTTTCGTGCGAGCGGCAGTCTCCAAGACTTCCGGCCTCAGCTCGACGAGCTGGGCCGCCTGCATCGGCAATGGCTGTCCGACCTGGAAGCCTTCAAAGACTCGCTGCGCACGCAGGGCGCAGAACCCAAGGTGCTGGAATACGTGAACGAGGCTTTCGGCCGCCTGGCCGAGCGCATCAAGCAGCTTGCCGGTTGATCGCCGGAATTTTCGGCGGTTCCGGCTTTGTCGCGCCGTGCACAAGAGTTCTGAGCAATTCCGATCTCTCGCGGCGCTTCGTGCATAGAACTTCTGACCGTTCCCGGTCAGAAGTTCTATGCACACACGGCGGCCAGCCCAGTGAACTGGTGCAGTCGCCTTCTGAAAACGACACGTGAGCACGGAGGAACAAGACCTAAGCCGGCAGGATGCCATCGTGGAGAGCACGAAGGCGGCCGGCTTTTACGTCGCCGGCATCTACCGCGAGAAAGCCAGCGGCGCACGCGCCGATCGCGCCGAGCTGCTGCGCCTGAT
>JBJACV010000165.1:0-1730 GCA_046604365.1 Nitrospira sp. | reverse complement strand
TTTTCCCCGGAATGCTGTTGGCGCTGTGTGCACATGTGCTACCGTAATAACGCTACTAATCAAGGAGTTGGGCGATGCGAAGCATGATGCTGGCGGTTTCGATGGGCTTGCTGTCCGGCATCGCCCTGGCGCAGGACTCGGACAGCGCCATCGGCAACGAGACCGTGACCGCCGACCAGGCAAGCGACAAGACCGAGACCGTCACGTCGGCGGGCGCCAAGGAGCCGGAGGCCTTCACGCCGCCGGCGGGCTACCGGGCCAAGAAGCGCGGCGACAAGGTCGTCTACTGCAAGAAGGACATGGAGAGCGGGACCCGGTTTGCCAGCGAGCGCTGCTATGACGAGATGCAGCTGCGCGAGATCGAGGCGGCCCGCACGCAGGACCAGGCCAACTTCGACCAGTCGCGCAAGATCTGCTCGAACATGGACGCCTGCGGCGGGGGCTGACCGCAAGGCGGCAGCCGCCGGCAGTTGATTGACCGAAGGGAGTCCCGACGATGCGTGCCCTGATACTGGCTGTCGTGTTCCCGATGCTGGCCGCCACGGCATCAGCCGAGGAGGCCAGCGGCGCGGTGGCAGAAGAGGCGAGCGGCAAGGCCCAGGAGCAGGTGAGCTCCCAGGAGCAGGCTACCGCCAAGGAGCCAGCGAAGGCGGAGGCCGAGGAGGAGTTCAAGATTCCGCCCGGCTTCAAGGCCAAGAAGCGCGGCAAGCACACCGTCTATTGCATCAAGACCCAGTCCATCGGCACGCGTTTCGAGAATGAAACCTGCTACGACGAAGAGGGTTTGAAGGACTACCTGCTGGCGCGCGAGCAGAACCGTGCCGAGTTCGAGCGGGCACGTGCGGTTTGCGTGACCTCAGCCGTCTGCGCGCCCCAGTAGCCGTCGTTCGTTTGTAAATACCGGGTCTGCTGACTATAATTCGCGCCCCTGTTGCGGGGTGGAGCAGTCTGGCAGCTCGTCGGGCTCATAACCCGAAGGTCGCAGGTTCAAATCCTGCCCCCGCTACCAATTCGTTAGATGGCCCTCCGGCGTTCGCCGCGAGGGCCTTCATTTCCGGACCTCATCCTGGAATCGTGCAATGGCGGGCGGCTGGACCCGAGGCGAAGCCCCGGGCGATGGCCCCTCGCTTGCCCCGAGGGCGGTCAGACAAAAGCGTACACCGCCATGAATTGCACAATGCCTGCAATGAGCAAGAGCACGATCGTCGGCATCCCGCGATAGATTCGATTCTTAAACATTCCTTGTTCCTTTTTTGGTGCGCACACGATGGCCGGCACGACGGTCGGCGGCGCGCGACTGCATGGTGTGTGGTGAAAGGGTTTCGACGCTTGCGCAGGTGAGCGCTCAAGCATCGCAGGGCCGGATTTTACCGCATCGACCGGAACGACGTGCACATATCGCGCGGCAATTTTGCTGGTGCGTGGCCTTCGCGCGAATGCATTTCGAGGCTGCTTCTGGATGCCGGGGGAGTGGCGTTTGAACGGGTGACGTGCCCGGGGACACCGCCAGGCCCCGGACGCCCGGGGGTTTCTCGATCCGCATCACGGCCGGGCTGCCGAAAACGCGACCTGTGTCTCCTTTGCCGCGCCGGATTGTGTCAAAAATCGCAGCTGTGGCGGTTACGGGCGCTCGTGCCCGTGGCTTGGCGTTTTTGCGCGAGTTTCCGAGTGACACGACCCATGCACGGTCCGCGCCCGAAGTACGTCATCATCGACTACACGGACCTCCG
>JBJACV010000164.1:0-1755 GCA_046604365.1 Nitrospira sp. | reverse complement strand
TCTTCACGGCGATCTATGCGGCTTCTATAACAACGTGGAACGGGTGGGCATGGATTGCAGGCGCTGCCCTCTACTTGCTCTGCCTGCCGGCGCTGCGTCGCGGGCTTTGGAGCGGCGCAGGGCAACGAGCCGATCGCTGATAGAGGTTTATAGCGGCTTCGTTCCCTTCCGCAACCGTCAGCATGATCTGCTCCACATGCTCGCGGCCATAGTCTATCACCGCCCGCAGCAGCATACCGGCGACCCCTCGGCCTCGCTGTTCGGGCTCCACGAAAACGCCGGACAGATGCGCCTTGTGAGCGTCCTTGGGGCCGTCCTCCTGTTTGAAGACCGACAGCCCAATGATCTCGCCGTCGATGTAGGCGCCGAATGCCACGGCATCTCGCAACCGTTCAGCGAACGCCTCCATGGGCTTTTTCTCCTCGTGCTCGTAAACGGACCCGAACATCTCTGGAGCTTTCTTCAGGGCCGACAATCGGATCTCGCGGAAATCCTGCACGTCGGCCGCTCCAAGCCGTCGAATCTGAGCCTTAATCACAATTGTCAATTTTAATCCTCTGTTTATCGGCAGTTCGTAGAGCGCGCCGTGCGTCCCGAGCGATACTGAGCGAAGCAAGTGCGTCGAGCAGTGCCCGCTTGTTCCTGAAATGCCAGTAAAGCGCTGGCTGCTGAACCCCCAGCCGGAACTGACCCCACAAGGCCCTAGCGTTTGCAATGCACCAGGTCATCATTGACCCAGGCGTGTTCCACCAGGCCGCTGCCTCGCAACTCTTCGCAGGCTTCGCCGACCTGCTCGCGCCACTTCTTCACGCGGGTGGAATCCGATCCGCACATGAGGCGGAAGGTTTCCAGCTTGAGCGGGTACGGCTCCCGGTGCGAGCTGAAATAGTCGAACATCCGTCGGGCCGTCGGCGACAGCTTGCGGTACTTCTCCCATATGAATTTCGTGTAGTGGTCGCCAGCAAACAGCACGACGATTTCCTCGTCGATCAGGACCTGGCAACGGGACGTTTTCTTGCCACGGTCCAGGACGCGGAAGCGGTGCAGCAGCGACACCGATTCCAGGTGCCCAACGCGGTCGGACGTGAAGCCCATCGCCGTCGCCTGTAGGCGCGACAGGCATTCCTCGGCCTTCGTGTAATACCGGCCATTGATCGACCAGCCCAGGTCCTGGCAAAGCTCGTAGAACGTGAAGGTGATCGGCTCGCCGATAGGGGTGCGCTTCGCGTACTCCAACACCTGCTGCCACACCAGTTCGTCATCGTCGGCCCGCAGCTCGACGCCGGTGTAGGCCCAGTCGGCCCGAATCTGCGATTTTGGCCAGGTTGAAGAACGAACACTGAACGCTTGATTGATTCTACCAGGACCGTTGCTGACCACCGACCTCGTAGATATCGGCTTCCATGGAGCAATTGTAGCTCTCTGCGATGTTGAACATCTCGGAGAGGAGGCTTTGGATTTCCTCATCAAGGGAAATGCCATCCGGATCGGGGTCATAGGCGACGGTCAGTTTGTAATCACAATTGCCGTTTTTTACCATGGCGTAGTCGCGTTCCAGCATCGCCTCAATCCGCTCCCGAGCGGGTTTTCTACCTCTTCCACGCTTGTTGAAGTTCTCGATAATCAGATGCAGGGCGATGCTGGCAGTGGGCGGCTTTTCCGGCAGTTTGGTCTGTGACGGAATAATGTCGAGCGCCCGATAGACGGTCATTCGTGAGACCTTCAGGTCGCGGGCAACGCGGGCCTTGCTGGCGC
>JBJACV010000163.1:0-1762 GCA_046604365.1 Nitrospira sp. | reverse complement strand
GATCTCCAGATCGCGGGGCGGGACTTGCGTCGCCAGTCCACTGGCGACGCACCGATGAGCGCCCTGACACACGCCTCCGGAGCCGTGGCCCGCGCACCGGAGGTCGCGGGCCATTGTCAGCTGGAGCGCCTCGTTAGACAGCCTGTTGCGCAGAAGGCTGCGGCGTAAACACAGAGTAGAGGCAGCAGAGTCCGGACGGGAGTGCGGTGGGACCATGGAGTGGACCATGAGCGAAGTGGCCGAGCCATGGTGGAAGTGGCGCCAGCAGCCGTTGAAGGTGCGCTCTGTCGGCGTCGGGGTCGGAGCCGCCAGATGCGATGCCGAGCACACCACATGCTGCAGCCGGGGAGTCAAGTTCCGGAAGAGACTGGAGCTTCTTGGCGAGATGTACGGTCTCACCGAGTGCGGTGAGTTCTGAGTAGCCGCTCTCCTCGATGCGCTGAATCACAATGTCGCCGAAGGCGATGCTGAAGCGAAAACGAAATCCGAAGCCTGAGTCGGACGCAAGTGAGTGAAGGCCCCCAAGAATCCGGCCGAGAAACAGTCCGTCTGACGGATGGGGGTCCTCGGGCGCTCGCAGCAAAACAAACATCACCTCGTCCCCAATGGTCTTGTCAACCATGGCGCCATTGGATTTGAGAATCTTGATGACCGGCCGCAGAAACGTGAGCAGACTTGCTGAGGCAGTGGCAGGCCTCTGGGCGCGGACGAGTTGGGTCGATCCGACGAGATCGACGAACCCCACGTACGCAGGAAGAGTCGAGTTGCCAAATGTAGTCGCGAGATCGAGGCCGGAAGTGTTGAGTTCCAGTGCCTTGCGGACGACGGTCGCTGGAAAGGCCGTGAGCCTCTCCTCGCCAAGACGATGTCGCAGGTATGCGGCTTGGGAGCGATCAATCGGCTTGATGGCTTGGTCCTGTCTGTCTAACGATGAGCTCAGCTGCAGAGGCCCGCTCCGCGATCTCCAGATCGCGGGGCGGGACTTGCGTTGCCAGTCTACTGGCGACGCACCAGGCAACGCGACGACCGACGGCTCCGGAAGTGTGGCCCGCGCACCGCAGGTCGCGGGCCTCTGTCAGCTGGAGCGTCTCGTTAGGCGACCCGCGAACGCGTCGGTCTGCCGCACTCCGGACACAACTGCAGTCTGTGACAGTCGTGCCCGCAAGTTGTGCAGCGCCCACGCCGTCTCCGATGAAGTCGGACGAGGCCGCGAAGACCACCATTGCAGAGCAGAAGTGTCGCGGCGAACAGAAGAGAATTGATGAGGAAGCCGCTGTAGATTGGCTGGAAGGGCAGAACGAGCGAATCGCGAGCGCGATGCGGCGATGGCCGGAGTACGAGTGCGCCAACCCAGCGCTCGTCCATGCGCTCGGGAGGATCGGAGCACTCGAGATGTGCCTGGAACGAAAGAAGCGGCCAACCGGTGAAGAGGTAGACGCGGTGGGGCCAGTCGTTCCTATCCCATGAAACCAGTGCCGGGAGTGCAATCGTTTCCTCGCCGGGCTCAAGGCGCTTGCCGTGCTGCAGTGTGTCCCAGGTGACCTCAGTCGAGCCAAGACCATGCAGGACGACCCAGAAACACGGCCATTTGTCGTTGGTGATTCCAAAGTCACCATCGTCGCGGGCGACGAAGACGTTCAGGGCGCAGGCGATGACGAAATTGAGACACGCGGACACCAGCAGTGCAACCGCCAAGTGCCGTAGAAAGCGTCGCATGTCCGGGCTCGCCTAACGGCAAGCTGAGCTGCAGAGGCCCGCTCCG
>JBJACV010000162.1:0-1762 GCA_046604365.1 Nitrospira sp. | reverse complement strand
CACATCCCCGGCGATCGCCGCCACGTGGCATCCCACAAAGAACGGCGCCCTCACCCCCCACGATGTCACCCTCAATTCACGCTATCGGGCGTGGTGGCAATGTCCGATCGATCCGACGCATGTGTTTGATACCACCGTCAACAATCGACGGCGGAGCGGATGCCCGTATTGCGCCGGCCATCGCATCCGAAAAACCAGTACGCGACAGCGCAGCGCTGACCAGCTGCTCACCACACTTCCGCACCTGGCGAAAGAATGGCATCCGGATCTCAACGAGGATCGCACCCCAGCACAGTTTTCCTCCGGATCGGCACTCATCGTCTGGTGGCAATGTCCGCGAGACAACAAACATACCTATCTCGCCAGTATCCGTTCCCGTACCCGCGTCAAGTTCCCGGTCACCTGCCCCGAGTGCCGACGTATCAAACGTGAGCTGATCCGCCTTCATCGCGAAGCCAATACCCCGATGGCTGTGAGGTAATCAAACGTGCACGAACCGGTTTTTCGCTGTTGCAACCCCGAAGAACCCTCCGGTATAGTTTCGCCCGTGCACGTTTGATTACGTCTGTGAAATCGGACACCGAGGCGTGATGCAAGCTCCACCGATCTCGGATCTCAGTCATCCTTCTTCGTCCGATGCGCCGGGGTCCCGTAGAACCACCCTCACACCAGCCTTTATCCAAGCGCTCAGTGCGGCCCGGCAACTCCATCCGAAACAAGTGCAACTCCTCGCCTTCCTGACGGCCCACCGTCATCCGCACACCCCAGAGCAGACACTCCCTTTAAGTTATGCCCAAATCCATCACGGCACCGGCGTCTCGATTGACCACATCCGACGGAATGGCTTGCAGGGCTTGTTCCGAAGCGGACTCATCAGTGTCGTCTCGCAGACCTTGGCCGGCACGATCTATCGTCTGACGTATGACCAATTCACAACGGAGGCTCTCATCACGCACCTGCAAGTGACGCCAGCGGGGTCCGGAAGTAGCCGGGCACCCCATCCAGGGCCAATGCCCCAAGACACGATGCCCTCCTTCCAGACGATCGAAGCCCACTTGATCCTGTTACAACAGATTCATGAGCAACGACAGGAGCTCGTACGGCAGGAATTTCTCTCGCATCTGACTCCAGGCCAACGGCAATGGCTCGCCGCCCAAGCCAAACGAACCGTTGATGCCCAGCACGATATCCGCATTCTTGGACACCGTGTCTCTCACTATGAGGCACAACGACGAGCGTTGATCGATGAATGGATCTCGCGGCAACGGTATGGAGAAGATGTCCCTTCTCATGGGTCACAGATGGAATAGCTCCATACCCGCAGAGCATTCTCCTGAATACACCTGCTCGAATTATTCGATCTTGACAACACCACCGCATCCCTATACAAGTACGACACACAACGCACGCGGAGTCTATCGATGGCAAAATCCTTAACCAAATCCCAAATCGCCGATCATCTTGCACAAAAGTCAGGCTTGACGAAAAAAACCGTCATCCAATTCCTTGCTGACTACGCCGGGCTTGCCTATCGAGAAGCCAAAAATGGTTTTCCGATTAACGGACTAGGAAAGCTTGTTCTCCGTAACCGGAAGGCCAGAATCGGACGCAATCCTCAAACCGGTGAAGAGATCAAGATTCCGGCCAAGCGGGTGGTCAAGTTCCGTATCGCCAAGGCAGCCAAGGACGCCATCCTCGGCAGTAAATAATCCTCAACAAGCATACTCTCCATAAGAGAACCTACCCGCTGAATCATCGCTTG
>JBJACV010000161.1:0-1795 GCA_046604365.1 Nitrospira sp. | reverse complement strand
GTGGGCTCGACTGGCGTACATTTACGGTCGAGGTCGAGCCGGACCAATGGACGCAGTTCTGGACATTGCCTCGCCCGCTGCAGCTCGAGACCGCAATCGGCTTCGCCGACACGCTGTCATCGCTGCGCACTTCCAGGTTCGGTGTCGCGCTGATCGACGGCAGCACCGGCAAGACGCTCCTGTCATGCGGTTGTTACTGGACATGACACCTAACAATGCGTTGGAGCGGCCGATGAGAGGTTCAAGCAAGCGCGCCGCAGGAGCGCGGACCATTTTCGCGCCTGCGGCGCGCTGGACGCGCTGTACCGCGGCCGCTCAACGCAAACGTTAGAGGTCACTTTGCGCAGCAGTTTTGACACGGCGCGGGACGGTGGTAGATTCGAGCCATGAAGCCCATCAGCATTGCCGAGGTCCTGGCCCTGCCAGTCGACGAACGCCTTAAGCTCGTTGAGACGATCTGGGAAAGCATTGCGGAGCTTCCTGAAGCTTTGCAGCTGACCAAGACGCAAGAAGCCGAGCTCGACCGCCGACTTGATGCCTACCGCAAGGATCCGACCGCCGGATCGCCGTGGCCCGAAGTGAAGGCGCGCATCCTCAAGCAGGCCTAGTGTGCGGCTCATTGTCCGGCCCGAAGCAGAGGCGGACATTGGCGATGCCTATGCTTGGTACGAAGCTCAACGACCCGGCCTCGGCCAGCGCTTTGTTGGCGAAGTTTCTCGCTGCTTTGACCAGATTCAGAGTGCCCCAAAGCGTTACCAGCCGGTTCGGGCCGAGGCCCGTCGGGCCCTACTTCGCCGCTTTCCCTACGGCGTCTTCTTCGTTTCAGACGACCGCCAGGTCTCCGTGCTCGCGGTCCTCCACATGGCGCGCGATCCCGCACTCTGGCAAGAGCGCGTGGAACGTGACCTCTAACTATGCGATGCAGCGGTCGTCGCGCGTCGGCACGCCGCTTGCAGGGACAGGCGCCGCCGCTGATCGCGGACGTTGGGCCGCGTCCGCCAACGTTGAGAATGTCTTGAGGAGGCACTATGAAAGTGTTTGTTGGCGTTCTGATCTTCATGCTCGGCGTAGCGATGGGAACCATTGTCACCCCAGGCTTTGCATCTCAGCAGCAGCGCGCCATAGACGTTACACGCCTGATGAAGAAGGACCTGGAAGGATGCGAAGGAAAGGAGGTTCTTGTCTCAGTGCTTTCGGCTGGTCCTGGAACGAGCGGGTATCACTTCCATCCTGGCGAGTCTTTCGCTTATATCCTCGAGGGTACGCAAACGCGTGAAGCCAGAGGCGAAGCGACCGCCACTCAGGGCCCTGGGGGCTTCATCTATGATGGACCCTCGCAAGTTCACAGAACTGAGAACACTGCGCCCGTCAAGCTACTGATCGTCCGGGTGCTGGAGAAGGGTAAGCCCGAAACGATCCGAAGCGAGCAGTAGCGCAGAGCGAGAATGCGGCCCAACAGTGCGATGCAGCGGTCGTCGGGCACCAGAACAAGGAGTCCATTGAAGGTGAAGGTTTTGACGAAGAAATTGCATGCTTTGGCGCTTGCTTGTTGCTTGCTTGCAGCAGTGTTCGCCCCGGCAGCGGCATTCGCTGCGGCGAAAAACAAGGTGCTCTTTGTTGTTTCAAACATGCTCGACATGGGCGATCCCGAGCAGCACGATGCACGCAACAACCTCTGGGAATATGCGCCGCCTTTCCATGTCTTCGTAATGCACGGTTACGAGGTTGATTTCGTCTCGCCTCAAGGTGGCCCGGTCGAGTTCATGATGGAGCCCCTGGGCATCAGCAGCTATGC
>JBJACV010000160.1:0-1805 GCA_046604365.1 Nitrospira sp. | reverse complement strand
CGGAGCCGTACAAATGCACGGCCAGCAACGTTGATTCCAGATGGCGCTCAATGACGCTTAGCACCTCTGATAGTTGGTTCGAAATTTCGATGGTCACCGCTACCCTCATGATGTCTAACGCCTGAGCTCAGCCGACCGAAACCGCGTAGCGGTTTTGGGTCGGCTGCAGCGATTTGTTGGGCGATAGCTTGCCACATTCTCTCAACGATTGGGATTTGACGTACTTTCCGCACTTTGTAGCGCGACCACATCATGCTCCCCCTGGCCGCGAGAGCCCTCCGCTCGGGAAACACAAGACAGACCGAGCACGACTGTTGCAAGGGTCAAACAGTACACGACAACCGGCCAAGCCGTGTTGCGCGGCAACAGCGAAATGATCAACGTTCCGATGCTTCCTAGCAGTACACCGCCCAAGCAGAAGTAGACTGCCGTGACCGTTCCAGCAACATGGTCGAATCCTCGAAGAGCGCCATTGGGCGCCACAGATACCGCTGTGGCGACACCAATACCCACTAGCCACATTGGAGAAATAAAGCCTAACACGGACTGCGAAGCCCATATTTCGGTGATGGCAAGCAATACTGCTCCAGCTATCAGGCATCCCATTCCCATTCGCAAGACGCTTGGGCTGCCCCACTTGGGTATTACACGCCCCATAAAACGAGCTGTAAACACCATGGCAATTGCCACTGTGGCGAACAGCAGGCTGAAGCCAAGCTGAGACACACCTTGCCTGCCCATCATTAGTCCGGGCGCAATGGAGAAAAAGACGAAGAAGCTACCCATTCCAGCGGCGTAACACAACGTGTACAACCAGAAGTTCAGGCACTTAACGGGGAGTAGCAGCTGCGACCATTGCAAGCCCGCAACTCGTTGCACCCGGGTTTCAGGCCAGAATCGCCACGCTGCTGCAGATGCAGCGATCATGCCCAAACCTAGAAACGCAAAGATAGCCCGCCACCCAAGCCACATGTCGACGAGCGCTCCGAGCAATGGGCCTACCGCCGGGACCATGGCCAGCATGGATCCGAGTATGCCGTAAATGACATTACTTTCCTCGCGACCTGCGTAAATGTCACGTACTGTTGCAAACGTGGAAACAAGGCACGCCGAGGCACCACAAGCCTGAAGAATCCGAAGCCCCAGAAAGACTTCAGCCGATGACGTAAGAGCGAGGCCCATTGACGCCACAACGTAGGCGAGGCCACCTCCCAGTAGAACGGGGCGGCGCCCCAGTCGGTCCGATAGCGGTCCAAACAAGAGCTGACCGGCACCAATCATGACCAAGTACGTTGTCAGCGTAAGCTGAATTGTGCTCGCTGTCGTACCAAGCGCGTTTGGCATAAACGGCACTGCCGGCAAGTACATGTCCATGCCGAGTGATGCCAATAAATCGAACGGTGATAACAACAACACCGTGGCGGCAAGGGAGTACCGCCAACTAAAATTTTTTGAGCGCACGAAACCATCTCCTTGAACAAAGGATTTGGCGGCGCTCCCGTAGAGCAAAAGGATTCTTGAGAACGCCGCAACAACCGAAAAATGAAGGTTGCTGCGGCTTACTTGTCTGCGTTCTTGGAAATGCTCATCTGCCGACTATCTCATGATTGAATTTGAATCGTAACAACTTTCAAGCAACTCTGCGAGGAGCCTTATTGTGCGCCCAACTTTGTTTTAGGGCGACTGCCCTGCTGCGTAACATCGTTGCTGCTCCATAACATCAAACATCGACCCACGGCGTAACGCGCTTGCTGCTTGGATGCCCGAGGCATAGACTGTACAAAAAAACAGTCATAACAAGCCAT
>JBJACV010000159.1:0-1819 GCA_046604365.1 Nitrospira sp. | reverse complement strand
GTGGTGCCTAACGATCGCTCGAGCTGACAGAGGCCCACGACCGGCGGCGAGTCAGCCACGGTTCTGGAGCCGCATGTCGGCGCGTAGACTGGTGCGTCCCCAGTAGACTGGCGACGCAAGGCCCGGCCCGCGATCTGGAGATCGCGGAGCGGGCCTCTGCAGCTCAGCTTGCCGTTAGACGGACTCGATCCAATGTCAGCGCCACGACTTTTTCTATCTTATAGCTGGACGACTCCCGAGTACGAATCGCACGTCGTGCAGCTTGCGACCGAGTTGCGCTCTGCCGGAGTCGACGTCGTACTTGACAAGTGGGACCTCCGTGAGGGCCACGACGCCATTGCCTTCATGGAGCAGATGGTCACCGCCCCCGACGTCAAGAAAGTGGCGTTGCTATGCGATCGACGCTACGTAGATCGCGCAAATTCTCGCGAGGGTGGCGTTGGTGCCGAGGCGCAGATCCTCACGCCCGAACTCTATGCTCGGACATCTCAAGACAAGTTCGTCGCCGTTGTGATGGAGCGAGACGGAGACGGCAAGGCCTTGCTACCTGCGTACTACAAGGGGCGGATCTACATCGACCTTAGTGATGCGTCTACGTACTCCACCGAGTATGACCGCCTGCTGCGTTGGGTCTATGACAAACCCCTCTATGTCCGCCCACAGCTTGGGACACCACCGACTTTTGTCAGCGCTCACGGCATCCCCTCCCCGCTCTCGCCTGTGACGTTCCAACGGGCACTCGATTGCGTCCGCAATCAACGTACGACCATGGAGGGAGCGGTTGCTGAGTGCTTCGCTGGATTTGCGCGGCAGTTGGAAACGCTTCGTATCCCGCGCAGTGCCGAACCATTCGATGACTTCGTTGTCGCAAGTATTGAGGCGTTTCTACCGACTCGCAACCAGCTCTTGGAGATAGTTACTGCGGGAGCCCAGTTTCCCGAGTCCCCGATACTTTCTCGCTGCCTCCACAAACTCTTCGAGGAACTACTTTCTTACCTGGACCCACCTGCCGGCACCGCCGCCTGGCGCGACAGCGACTTTGACAATTTTCGCTTCATCATCCTGGAGCTTTGGCTACTTGTCGTGGCCGTACTGATCAAGTATGAGAGGTTCGGCACGGTAGCCGAAATGCTTGATCAGCCCTTCTATGCGCCCGAGCGTCCAGGCCGGAGTGCCGAGCTTGTGTTCTTTCCCGCACTTCGGCGCAGTTTTCCTGCGTTGGTGCAGCGGGTCAAGCGTCTTGATCTTCGGAGATCATCTCTTGCCGCGGACCTTATCAAGGAGCGTTGTGTTGGCCTAGCCGTTGAGTTTCGGCATGTATTGCAAGCCGATTTTCTGCTCTTCCTAAACGCCGATCTCCGAGGCGAGCTACTCAAGCAACGCTGGTGGCCCGAGACACTTGTTTTCGCATCGCACCAACTCACTGCCTTTGAGGTGTTCGCTCGAGCACGGTCACGGAAGTTCTTGGCTCGTCTATCACCGGTCCTTGGGAATCCTGAGCCCGCCACATTGGCTGCTCTTGTACAGGGATACAGGAGGGGCACACCACAACTTCCATCGTGGCAGTTCGACTCCTTCGATCCTGGGACACTCATGGGATTCGCTGAACTGGGGACGATTCCTTGAGGCCGTCTAACGAGGCGCTCCAGCTGACAGAGGCCCTCGACGACCGGTGGGTCGTCGAGAGCCTCCGGAGCCGTGTGTCAGCGCGCTCCGCTGTGCGTCGCCAGTAGACTGGCTACGCAAGTCCCGCCCCGCGATCTGGAGATCGCGGAGCGGGCCTCTGCAGCTGAGCTCATCGTTAGGCGGATTGATGCCG
>JBJACV010000158.1:0-1854 GCA_046604365.1 Nitrospira sp. | reverse complement strand
TGTACATCCCCTCCCCCAGCTTTGCTGGGGGAGGGTTAGGGTGGGGGCTGCTGGCGCCGGTCAGCTGCATCAAGCCGTCTTCTTCGCCACGTACCCGTAGGCCATGTTGGAACGCTCCCCACCCTGGCGCTGGTACTCCTCCTTGATGGCGGCCAACTTGTCGGCGGTGAAGGCCGGGCCCTGGGCGAGCTTCAGATCCAGGTTGTACAGCTGTGCGGAGTTCAAGCCGAAGATCTTCTGCTTGACCTCGCTGTTGGGGCCACCCAACTTAATCTTCCAGCCGAACTTCTTCATGATGTCCTCGGGGATCTCCAACCGGCGCATGGCCTCGATCTGCCACTGCGGGCTGCCGTACCACACCGAGTCCGACCCCCACACCACCCGCTCCGGCCCCATCAGGTTCACCAACTGGCCGATGAAGGCCCCGCAGAAGCGCGGGTTGGTCACCGCCGTGGACGCGAAGGTGGAGCCGATCTCGGCGTAGACGTTGTTGACCCCGAACTTCTCCGGAATGCGGGCCAGATCGGTCGCCCACTGCACGTAGCCCGTGTCCAGGAACGCCTGCAGGTCCTTGTCCGGCTGATCCGCCAGCCACGGCCGCAGCGCCGAGTGGTAGATCACGAAGTTCATCCCCGGGTTGTCCTTGGCCGCCTTGCCAAGGTCGTTCACCGTCGCACTCTCCCAGGTGCCGGCGAAGGCCTTCTCGTAGTCGCGCGGCATCAGCCCCTTGTGGATGCAGATGGTGTTGATCCCGGACTTGATCGCCTTCTCGTAGAAGGGGTACATGAGCTTCTCGTCATCCAGGCGCCAGGCGTACTTGGAGGGCCCGAACGGATCGCCGATGGTGTAGGACTTCCAGGAACAGGGCTTCAACTGCTCGATGCCCCGGTCCACCTCCGCCATCCAGTCCGGATACTTGGGCGTGATCACCGTGTGGCCCAGCATGCGGGTGTTGCCGGCCAGCTTGTTCACCGCCCGGCAGGCGTTCTGGATCGCATCGTTGGACAAGAGCCACCAGGACGGATCATCGAAGGGGGCGCCCGAGAGCAGCGACACCTTGGTGTCGGAGTCCAGGAAGATCTCCTTCAGGTAATTGTCCATCTTGTAGCGCGCCAGGGTCATGGGCGCATCGTTGATCCTCGGGTTGACCTTCGCCCCCACCGCCCACTTGGTCAGCCCCAGCAGGCCTTCCTGCTTGAAGTCATCGCGGATGAAGTGGGTCTGGTCATCGAAGATGAACTGCCCGGACAGTTGCGCGGCCCGGTAGTTGGACATCTCCATGTCCCCGGCCTCGGCCTCGGTCACGTCGAACACCGGCCCGAACACCTTGTTCATGGCCAGGAACGCGGTGGCCATCCCGGCGCTGGTGGCCAGGAACTGGCGCCGGTCCATGCCGTGGCGCTTGGCCTGCACGTCGGCCATCTCCTTGATCAGCCCCTCCACCTGCCGCTGCTGCTCGGTCTGGGGCAGCGGGTTGTACTCCCCGTTCGAGACCACCTGGGTCGGAACGGGCGAGTGGAACGCGTCGGTCTCGGCCGGGGCCACCAGCCGCATCTCCTCGTCGCTCATGTGCACGCCGATGTGTCGTTGCATTGCTGACTCTCCTTGGGACGGGTTGCGTTACACGCGAGGCTCTTCCCGCGCGCTTACTGCGGGCTCGCGACGCTACTTCTTGTCGTCGAACTTGTAGACCTGGTCGGCCTCGACCTTGCCTTCGCAGGCTGCAGCCACGTTCTTCTTCGCGTTGGTGCAGGCCGTGCCGATGGCCACCATGCTGTCGCTGGCGGCGTTCTTCTCGTCGCAGAAGTACTCCATCTGCGATTTCGCGTCACTGCACGTGCCGGCGCGTTCGTC
>JBJACV010000157.1:0-1890 GCA_046604365.1 Nitrospira sp. | reverse complement strand
ATCACGTTTACCGCCATTAAGGATGACAACAACAACACAATCACACCACTCAAGGGAGACGGTGCAGCTCCCCCCGCTCTCGAACTCACCGGTATCTCCGAGATCGAACTGAAGGCCATCGTGGCCGGGTCGTTCATCTTTGGACCGTCCGCAAGTTTCCAAGCGACATATGGCGCCGGTGCGATGGCTGCGCTGTTTTCCCAGAATCCGGGGAATTTCCTGACGTCCTGCAACGCGATCAGCGTTGCTAACTGCGAAACGAGGGCTACGGACGGAGCACCTTGGCTGGTGGCGGGTTTTGGTGACGCTGATGATTTCTGGGTCGCAACGAGCGCGCTGCCGGTGGGTCTGGATTCCGTGACGCTGGGCACTGTGGCTGCACTCCCCGCCGTAACCAAGTTCGGCACCGCCAACTACGCGCTGTCGGTGTTGTCGAACGGCACTGGGTATCAATTGGCAGAGCAATTCAGCGCACTGAGCCCCATCTTTGGGATCGGTCCGGCCATCGGTCAGGATGGATTGACCGACCTCATCGGCTCGGGAGACCTTCTCGGGGGCGCCGGACTCGCGACCCCTTGGTTCGCCCGCAGTGACTTCGACTTCCAGTTGAACGTGATCCCGGAACCTGGCGTGTTGGCACTGTTGGGTTTGGGGCTCGCCGGTCTGGGTGTCGCTACCCGCCGCCTCAAGGTCAGCTAAGCATCAATTGCATGGCCGAATGGCAGTTCTCGGGGAAAAGCCCTCTTCGGAGGGCTTTTCTTTTGTCTGCCTGCCACACTTGTTGAATTTATGGGCAGCCAGGGACAGGCGCCCAAAGCTGTCGACTAGTGTTTTACTGGGTCAATCAGCCATTCGACGCACAGAGTGCGTATTCCGGCCCATGCCGGACACGATTCCGATGTGATGCCGGACAGCGTTCCGGCGTCATGGCGGACAGCATTCCGATCTGAAGGCGGACACTTTGTGGGTTCCATCGGAATGCTGTCCGCCATGATTTCGGAATCGCTCGGTCGGTAGCCGTTGTCGAATTTCTCCGAGGCTCGGAGCCCTCGACGCAAGTCCTTTTGATCGCCACCCTTCGCCCTTTTTCCCAGGGAGCGATACGGTGGCCCAACAGAGGCTTGCGATGCGTAAGATCAAAGACATTCTTCGGGTACGCCTGCTGGGCGGTGTCGCCAGCGCCCGGCGTATTGGCTTGGCGGTGGGCTGCGGTAAGAGTGCGGTGGCCGAGTGCCTGCGCCGGGCGCTCGCTGCCGGGCTCACGGACTGGGCGGCGGTGCAGGCCCTCGACGAGGCGGCGCTCGAACAACGCCTGTACCCGGCCAGGTCCAGCGGCAGGCTGCCTCGTCAACGTCCGCTGCCCGACTGGGCACGAGTGCGCGAGGAGTTGGCCCGGCGCGACCACCAGGTGACGCTGGCGCTGCTGTGGACCGAGTACAAGGCCGAGCATCCCGACGGCTACCAGTACTCGCAGTTCGCCGAGCTGTACCGCCAGTACGAGAAGCGCCTGTCGGTGGTGCTGCGCCAGAACCACGCGCCCGGCGAACGATGCTTCGTCGATTACTGCGACGGCGTCGCGATCACCGATCCGGTCAGCGGCGAGCGGGTGCTCTCGCAACTGTTCGTCGGCGCCCTGGGGGCAAGCTCCTACACCTTCGCGATGGCGAGCCTGTCGCAGGAACTGCCGTCGTGGCTGGACGCCCACGTGCGCATGTACGAGTACTTCGGTGGGGTCAGCGCTCTGACCGTCCCCGACAACCTTCGCTCGGGCGTCAATCGGGCCGATCGCTACGAGGCCGAGCTCAACCCGTCGTACCAGGAACTGGCCCGGCACTACGGCACCTGCGTGATCCCGGCTCGGGCACGAAAGCCCCGCGACAAGGCCAAGGT
>JBJACV010000156.1:0-1890 GCA_046604365.1 Nitrospira sp. | reverse complement strand
CTGTCGCCGGGGCCATTCAAGTCCGACCTGTCGAACCCGGCGAGGTTGAACCTCTCGCTGACTTGCTCGAGTCTTTGCTCAAGCGTTCGGGAATCAATTGGGATTCTTCGGATCAAGTTTTCAGCATGGCTGCCATTGGTCAACAAACAGCGCCCGCCCCGCGAGACTGATGAGCGTCCGTGCTACCACTCGCCTCCAGTAACGGTTGACCGAAAGCGGATACGCCAGGTCGAAGTGCCACGTCATGTCATATCCTTTGCGGTGGCCGCTGTCACTGCGGGCGGGTGGCAGGTGTCAGGTTGTCGTCTTCGATAGGGAATTGCCGGAAATCACGATCGACAACCTGCCCCCAGTCGGATCGTGCCAACTTAAAATGGTCCATCCGGGAATTTTGTGGATCTGGTATGATCCTGGCTTTCAAGGGGGGGGATCATGCAGGACCGGGAGTTGTACGATCAGATTCTGGGGATGAAGTCCCCCTGGGCGGTTTCCAGCGTCGAGCTCAGCGTCCAGACGCAGCAGGTCGACGTGGTGGTCGAGCATCCTCCCGGCACCCGGTTCTGTTGTCCCGAGTGTGACGAATCGCTCCCCTGCTACGACCACACGCCCCGGCGGCAGTGGCGGCATCTGGACACCTGCCAGTTCCAGACGATCCTGCATGCCAGCATCCCCCGGGTGGACTGCCCGCGACACGGCGTCAAGCAGGTGGCGGTCCCCTGGGCCGAGAAAGGAAGCCGCTTCACCATCCTCTTCGAGCGGCTGGCCATCCAGGTACTGCTGGCCACGCAGACCGTCACGGGGGCCATGAGCATTCTTGGAACGAAGTGGGACCAGACCTGGTCGATCATCCAGCGGGCCGTGGCCCGCGGCAAGGCCCGCAAGCAGGCGCTGCCGGTGCCTCGGCTGGGACTCGACGAGAAGGCCTTCCTCAAGGGGCAAAACTACCTCACGCTGCTCTACGATCTGGATCACAGCACGGTCGAAGCGATCAGCGATGGCAACGACACCGCAGCGGGAATCGCCGCACTTTCCCAGCTTTCCGAGGCACAGATCGACTCGGTGGAAGCGATCGCCATGGACATGAGTCCGGCGTATGTCAAGGCGGCGAAGCAGGTGCTTCCGCTGGCCGAGGAGAAGATCGTCCACGATCGGTTTCATGTCATGCAGCTGGCGACCCGGGCGGTCGATCAGGTGCGGCGGGGAGAACATCGGGAACTGCTGAAAGAGGGTGACAACCGGCTGAGCAAAACGAAGTACGTGTGGCTGACCAGCCAGGAGAACCTGAGCGAGAAGCAGCGGGGGGTCTTCGAGGCGACGTACGACCTGCAATTACAGACTGGCAAGGCCTGGGCCTACAAGGAAATCCTGCGTGATCTGTGGAGCCAGAAGAGTGCGGGGGCGGCCACGACCTACTTCCAGGACTGGTATCGGCGAGTAATCCACACCCGTCTGGCTCCGATGAAGCGGGTGGCGAAGACGATCAAGGAACGGTTGGCCAACGTGGTGAGCTACTGCACGCACCGGATCACGAACGGAGTGGCGGAGGGGATGAACAGCAAGATCATGTCGATCAAGCGGCGTGTGGGGGGCTTCCGCAACCGGGAAAACTTCAAAACCGCCATCTACTTCCACTGCGGCGGCCTCAGCCTCTACCCACAATAAAACCGGATGGACCGAAAATGTCGTGGTGCGGCTGGCACTGCTGGATCTGGAATACCGCGCGGACGAAATCGCCGACGTGTTGCGCCCCCTGAGTGCTCCGACCAATCGCGCGGCGCGAGAGGTCACGGACGGCTGGGCCAAGGCGATCCCTGACGGAAAGCTTTTTGTCTGGGATTACGCGCAGCTTCGCGCCCCCTTCCGCTATCCCTACGACGGCACGACCAAGAT
>JBJACV010000155.1:0-1893 GCA_046604365.1 Nitrospira sp. | reverse complement strand
GGGTGCAGTGACAAGGAGCATCTTGTCGTAGCCGCTGCCCTGCCGGCCCCGGCGCCAGCGAAAAAGATCCGAGACGACCTGTGTGAGAGCACCCATGCCCGCTAGCGCCTGAGCTAAGCCGCGCCGCTTTGCGGCGGCGGCAGAGTCCCAATCCTACGGGACTTTGCCGCCGCCGCGAAGCGGTTTCAGTTTGAACGAGTTGTCATGTCTGCAGGCGATGAAGCTCCTGGCGCACCATGCCCGCATACCTTTCCCTTGTGGCAAAGTCTACGTTCCCTGGAAGAACTTCATACACCCGGAGAATATTGTCATTGTCCAATCGGGGATGAACGTGGATATGCAGGTGCGGCACTTCCTGAAAGGCGGCCGCCCCAATGGAATGCCAAATGCTAATGCCGTTGTTCGGAAAGGCGCGGCCTACCGCACGCGTGACTTGCGAGACCGCCTGCATGAGCGCGGAGCCTGTTTCCTTGTCCAGTTCCCGCACGTCATTGATGTGGGTTTTCGGAATTACAAGAATGTGACCAGGGTTCGCTTGGCGAAGGTCAACGAAGGCAAGCGTTTTCTCGTCCTCAAATACAACACTGGCCGGACTCGACCGGTTGACGATGCCGCAGAAGATGCAGTGATCAGTCATATTCTCTCGATGCGGGCCTGACACCTTGAGTTAATCCGCACCGAATGCGTCGGCTTGAATGAATAGTTAGCGGGCGGTCCGAAAGCGCTCGGTACCCAGCATAAGCCACATGATCGTAGCGAAGCCTACGATAACGAGCACCCCAACTCCCACCAAACCGTAGACCGGATCGCGAAGCCCAGCAACGCCAAAGGCAAGCGAAACGACGGGAAGAACAAGTAGCCGGTTGCCGGCCCAACGATTGAGCTTAGCCATGTCGGGAACGTCCCCTGGACGGACGCCGGACAAGATTGCATTGCCGCCAGCAAACCGAACCGCCAGTGCTAGGACTGCGAGGATGGAGCCGGCGACAATAAGAAGTATGGAAAGGACCGCCACAATGCCTCCACGACCGCTAACGCCGGAGTTAAGCCGCCGCGCGTAGCGCGGTCGGCTTGAACGAATTGTTAGACATCATTTACCAACTGACTTGATGATCTCGCCTTTCACAAAGCGAATAAATTCTTCCAAGTGATCTGCGCGTGAGGCCAAGTGATCTTCTTTTTGTCCCAGATAAGCTTGCTTAGCTTCAAGTAAGACGGGCTGATACTGGGCAGGTAGGCGTTTTATTGCCCAGTCGGCAGCGACATCCTTCGGCGCGATTTTGCCGGTTATTGCGCTGTACCAAATGCGGGACAACGTAAGCACTACATTTCGCTCATCGCCGGCCCAGTCGGGCTGCGAGTTCCATAGCTTCAAGGTTTCCCTCAGCGCCTCGAATAGATCCTGTTCAGGAACCGGGTCAAAGAATTCCTCCGCTGCCGGACCTACCAAGGCAACGCTATGTTCTCTTGCTTTTGTAAGCAGGATAGCTAGATCAATGTCGATCATGGCTGGCTCGAAGATACCCGCAAGAATGTCATTGCGCTGCCATTCTCCAAATTGCAGCTCGCGCTTAGCCGGATAACGCCACGGGATGATGTCGTCATGCACGACAAGGGTGACTTCTATAGCGCGGAGCGTCTCGCTCTCGCCAGGGAAAGCCGAAGCCTCCATAAGGTCATTGAGCAATGCTCGCCGCGTCGTTTCATCAAGCTTTACGGCCACAGTAACCAACAAATCAATATCGCTGTATGGCTTCAGGCCGCCATCCACTGCGGAGCCGTACAAATGCACGGCCAGCAACGTTGATTCCAGATGGCGCTCAATGACGCTTAGCACCTCTGATAGTTGGTTCGAAATTTCGATGGTCACCGCTACCCTCATGATGTCTAACG
>JBJACV010000154.1:0-1899 GCA_046604365.1 Nitrospira sp. | reverse complement strand
GCTCGCGGTGCCTGACTTGCAAATAGCGACTCTAGCTCTTGAATCGTATAGTCCATGCCGCCAACGAACGGGACTTCGTCATATCCGTCGAGCAGCAGGAAGATCCTTGTCTGCCTAGCTAATCTAATGAGCCGATTCAGACCACGAGAACCGGAAAAGTAAGGATACTGCTTCTGAATAAACCTCAGTATCGGGGATGGTGCGCTGTTATCGATCGCCTTGAGTTGGACGTAGATAGGCAGTGCATCTTCCTCGGGATCCAATTGTCTACCAAGTGGCCCGCGATCAATGAGGGCAAGGACTGTGAATCGGAATAGGGTTGTTTTTCCAATTCCGGCATGACCGATGAATAGCCCTCTCTTTACATGGCCCAGGCGATCGAAGATCGGCCTTGGGAATCGCTCCGCCGAATTCTCGAACAGCGAGTCTCTGTTCAGCGGGTCTATATCAACATCGACAAATCCAGAACGGGTGTCCACTCCAACATCGCGATATATGAACGGCATGTCCTTGAGCGCAATGCGCAGGTCACTGAAGTAACGTGACTTAGTGTTGAATAGCAAGCCGATTTTTGACTGCCTCACTCGCGCGGAAACTTCACTCGCAGCGAGATTTTCTAGCACTCCTTGGACAAACGCCCAGATAGCCGCGGTCATTCTCTTGTGCTTCCTTCTGGCTGAAGAATTCGAGCGGGTCCGACGTCCCCCCGCTTTCAGTAGCGGTTGGATCTAGAGTGTCCCGGCCATTGTAAGGGCCTTTTGGGCCATCTGTTTTGCGTACGAGGCGGGCGTCAGCCCGCCGAGTGACTTCTTGGGTCTTTGCTCGTTGTATTCCCTCCACCAGTCTTCGATGGCAGCCTTGGCGTGAGCCAGGCTGGTGAACCAGTGTTCGTTAAGGCACTCATCTCGCAGCCTTCCATTGAAGCTCTCGACATAGGCGTTCTGGTTCGGCTTGCCCGGCTCGATCAGTTTCAGCTGCACGCCCATCCGGAACGACCAGTTGAGCATTGCCTTGCCGACGAACTCCGGACCATTGTCGGTTCGGATGATCGCCGGCTTGCCTCGCTTGGCGCAGACCTCGTCCAGGATGCGCGTCAGGTGCGTACCGCCAATGCTGTGCTCGGCCACGATCGCCACGCACTCGTGCGTCGCATCGTCCACGATCACCAGCGACTTGATCGTCCTGCCCGTGGCAACTCGGTCGAACACGAAGTCCATCGACCAGACTTCATTGGCTGCGCCGGGCCTGATCAACGGCTGGCGCTCAGCCACGGGGATCTTCTTGCGCCGTCTTCTGCGCACCTGCAGCTTCTCCAGCCGATACAGCCGCTCAACGCGCTTGTAGTTGACCAAGAGGCCCGCCTGCCTGAGCTTCAGGTGGATCATCTCGACCCCGTACCGTCGATGCCGCTGCGCCAGGGCCACGATCCGTTGGCGCAGCTGGGCATTGCGGTCAGGGCGAGCCTCGTAGCGCAGCGAGCTTGCGCTCATCCCCGCCACGGCCAGGCCGCGCCGCTCAGACAGCCCCTTCGTCTGCATCCACCGCACGAGCTCCCGACGAAGCGGTGCGGTCACCATTTTTTTCGAAGCGCCTCTTTGGTCACTTCGTTCTCGAGCAAGGCGTCGGCCAGCAGCTTCTTGAGCCGACTGTTCTCCAGCTCAAGCCCCTTCAGGCGCTTGGCATCCGACACATCCATCCCGCCGTACTTGTTCCGCCACAGGTAGTAGCTCTGCTCCGAGAACCCGTGCTTGCGGCACAGCTCCTTCACCGCCACGCCCCGGTCGGCCTCCTTCAGGAACCCGATGATCTGCTCTTCCGTATACCGCTTCTTCACGTCCAACCTCCTTCCCCGGGGTCAGACTCTAGATCACACCGCTACTCAAAAGCGGGGGGACGTCG
>JBJACV010000153.1:0-1940 GCA_046604365.1 Nitrospira sp. | reverse complement strand
GTTTGGAGCCGTCAGCAGCGAAGGCGCGGAAGCGGGCGGCGTTTTCAGCTTCCGGCGAGACCCGCACGACATGGCCGCAGCGTTCGCACTGGCCGTGATCGTGGACGAGCAGGCCAGCTTGCGGGGAGAGCCAGGTTATCGCCGTGACCGTTCCCAGACAGGTGAGGCAGCCCCACGCATATTCACGCGGCGCATAGTCGCCCTTGGCAGGCACCGGCTTGCCGATATTGTCATCGTCCCAGCCCGGAGCGCAGTAAGCCCGCACGGTTTCGGCGCGGGCGTTGTAGTCGGCGCAGGGAACGACATAGCCGCAGGCCGTGCAGTGAAACGCATAGCGCGACCCATCGGCCTTGAGGGAGACCTTGCCCGCAAGGCAGGACATGCAGCGGGCGGTGTCATCGGGAATTTCTTGCAGCAAAGTATTGTTTTCATCCTTTCATCAAAACCGCTTTTCAATCAAAACGGTATTTCCTTGCCGTCATCGGGCGGGGCGGTTCCCGGCGCGAAACCATCTTGCAGCTTGCCGTTGACCATGCGCGGGGACTGAACGACTTCGCCGCACGTCATGCACAGGTCGAGAATGCGCCCCGTGGCCGGTTCCTTGTAGGTCGAGACCACGCCGCCGCAGCCGAAACAGGAGCCTTGCCCGTATTCAGTCAGCTTTTCGAGGAAGCCGCCAAATTCGGGCGCTGCCCCTGAAAGTAATTCGTTGCTGTTCATGGTTTGGCCTCGTTTGCTATCACTGGCGGATGATTGATTACAGCGAAGGCCGGGACATCCACGAAGAATGGCGCAGGGCGCGGCTTGAGGAACTTGAGCGCCGGGCGGCAGAGGAAGCCGCCGAGCGTGAAAGGGCTTTGCGCCAGCGACTGGCAACAAGCGGGGATTCCATCACGGAGCGCTTTGCGCGCCGCGATATTGCTTTGGGGATCACGATTTACTGTGAACAATTGTTCCCGCAGCCCCCCAAGAAGAACCTTCCTAAACCCGCGCATTACACGCCCCGATAAAATTCCATCCGCGCATCATCCAGCGGCACACCTTGCGGAATGCCCAGCGTGTCAGCTTCGCTGCGGCGTTGCTGCCGTTCGCGGGCTTCCGCCGTGATGTTGCGCATCAGCTCCCATGCGACTTGCCCGCCTTGGCCGTCATGATCGGGGAGCGGAATCCAGCGGCGGGTAAAGACTTCGCTGTGAAAATAGCCCAGCCGGTCGCACACCACGGGATAGCGCAAGCCCTGAACGAAATTCAGGCTCTTGGCCTTGTTCATCCCGTATAGCTCTTGCGTGGATAAGAAGCGGGTACGCTGGAGGTTATCGCCAAGCTGCCGCCCTTCACCGTTTACCCACGTATGGGCAAAGACCCCGACTTCCCCGGCCTTCTTGCTGAAATACTCCGCCGTGGTGTCGTCGTTGACCGCGAGAAGTTGCACCGTCCCCGCGTTGGCGACGAAGGTTTCCCAGCTTTTTTCATAGTCGCGCTTAATCTGGTTCACGTCCTGATAGACCGACCAAATCCGCACGTTGTAGCCGCGCAGCGTGGCGGCGGAAGTTTCGATAACTTCCATGCCGCGCAGCTTGCCCTGTTCATCGAGAATGACGAGGACGGAATCGCGCTCGTTCATCGGTGACGCGGCGAGGGTATCGAGACAGGCTTGCACCAGCAGCCGCGCAAAGCGGAAATAGGTCTGCATCTCGGCGGGCGGAATCATCAGGTAGATAGTGCAGCGTTCCTTTCGCAGATCCGAAAAATCAAAATCGGATTTGCTCAGGAACGCCTGCAAGGCCGGGTCATTGAGGAATGAAAGCTGCCCCTTGGCCGTGCTGATGATGCTGGCAAACTCTTTGCCGCCTTCAAGGATGAATTCAGCGTTATTGACGACGACCGGCAGCTTGCACCACTTGAGCGCCGCGGCGACGTAATCGGCCAAGCCCTGTTTC
>JBJACV010000152.1:0-1948 GCA_046604365.1 Nitrospira sp. | reverse complement strand
GTCACGGCGTATCACTCCTTTGGTGGAGAAGTGGAGGCCTCGAACACCCCCACGATACGCCGCCTCATCCCTTCATGCCGTCACCAACTTCCGCGAATAGCTCGCCGCGAGGTTATGCAGGAGCTAGCCACGCAGGCCCAAGAACTGGGGATGGGCTATTAAACCATCGAGCTACACCGTCGTCCTCGACGCATGCGTCCTCTATCCGGCTCCGTTGCGTGATCTCCTTATGGAGCTTGCCGCAGCGGGGCTTTTCCGGGCCAAGTGGACCTCACGCATTCACGAGGAATGGACTAGAAACGCCCTCGAAAACCGCCCCGACATAACCAAGGAGCAACTGGAAAGAACGGTACGTTTGATGAATAAGGCGGCACCAGACGCGAATGTTGAAAATTATGAGACTCTTGAAACAGCGTTGTCATTGCCAGACAAAGACGATTG
Source organism: Nitrospira sp. (assembly GCA_046604365.1). GTDB lineage: Bacteria > Nitrospirota > Nitrospiria > Nitrospirales > Nitrospiraceae > Nitrospira_D. The sequence goes on along the minus strand of JBJACV010000152.1, from coordinate 1,507 downwards.
CCACGTACTGGCGGCTGCTATTCATTGCAAGGCAGCGGGCATAGTCACTTTCAACCTGAGGCACTTCCCCGAAAGCGCGCTCTGATCGTGTCCCAGGACGTGGTGTAACAGCGGCGTCGTCATCGTGATGGCCGGCAGGGCTGGCCAAGTTATCAGGCTGCCACGGCGGGCAGCTTGACGATTGGATCATCGCTCAACGGGGCGATGGTTTCCAGGCTCATGTAGCGGCCGCGCTGGACTGCCCATTCATCGTTCTGTTCGAGCAACAGGGCGCCGACGAGGCGCGTGATTGCGTCTTCATTGGGGAAGATGCCGACCACATCGGTGCGGCGCTTGATCTCGCCGTTGAGGCGCTCGATTGGATTGATCGAGTGGATTTTCGCCCGGTGGTCCTTTGGGAAGGTCATGAAGGCGAGCACATCCGTCTCGGCCTCGTCCATCAGTGCGGCAAGCTTGGGCACCTTGGGACGCAATTGATCGGCGACCGCCCGCCACTGCTTGCTTGCGGCCTCTGCATCGTCCTGCACGAAGGCGGTGCCGACGAAGGCTGCGACGACACGCCGGCCCTGGCGGCCGGCATGCGCCAGCACGTTGCGCATGAAGTGTACGCGGCAGCGTTGCCACGAGGCATTGAACACCTTGGCGACCGCAGCCTTGATGCCCTCGTGGGCGTCCGAGATCACCAGCTTGACGCCGCGTAAGCCGCGGCGGGCAAGCGTGCGCAGGAACTCGGTCCAGAACGGCTCGGCTTCGGACGGGCCGATATCCATGCCCAGCACTTCGCGCCGGCCATCGCTGTTGACGCCGACGGCGATAATCACCGCAACCGACACGATGCGCCCACTCTCCCTCACCTTCAGGTAAGTGGCGTCGATCCAAAGGTACGGCCAGTCGCCTTCCAGCGGCCGGCTCAGGAACGCCTTCACCTTCTCGTCGATCTCCTCGCAGAGCCGGCTGACCTGGCTCTTGGAGATGCCGCTCATACCCATCGCCTTGACCAGGTCGTCCACCGAGCGGGTAGAGACGCCATGCACATAGGCCTCCTGCACCACCGCGGTCAGCGCCTTCTCGGCGAGGCGCCGCGGCTCCAGGAAGGCCGGAAAGTAGCTGCCTGTCCGCAGCTTCGGGATGCGCAGTTCGACCGTGCCGGCGCGGGTCTCCCATAGCCGGTCGCGATAGCCATTGCGCTGGGCAAGCCGATCCGCGCTCTTCTCGCCGTAGCCGGCGCCGGTCTTGCCCTCCACCTCCAGCTCCATCAGGCGCTGGGCGGTAAAGCCAATCATCTCGCGCAGCAGATCGGCGTCGGCGCTCTTTTCCAGAAGCGTGCGAAGGGTCATCATCTCGTCGGTCATCGCTGAGTCCTCGGTTGGGTGGTTGGTCAGGGCGACCAAACCCTACCGGTGATTCGCGATGACCACCGCAAGCCGCTCGCTCGCTACGGCGCTATGGAAGGCGCGCTCACTCGCGGCTTGCTCCGCCGAGCTACACCACTTCCAGGGACGGGACC
>JBJACV010000151.1:0-1992 GCA_046604365.1 Nitrospira sp. | reverse complement strand
GTCCCGGTCGTAGTCCCCGGCGCGCTTGCCCGGCACCGGGTTGGCGTACTCGGTGCTGCGAAAGGCGATCGTCAGCTGGCCGGTGGCGATCTCTCTGAGCACCGTCGCGCTGAAGCCGCTTGCGTCGTCGACGTGCTGGTCCACGATCTGGTACTTGGCGAGGAAGCGATCAGTTTGAGTGTCATAAATGGAATTGTCTTCGGGTGCCTTGCCAATGAAGCGGATGTACCGAGGATCCTCGTCAATCAAGTCGGGAGGCGTATTGCCTGTCTCGAGTGCTGTAACAACCTGATTGCGCGCGGATAGGTTCAGGCCCTGGAAGTAGCTCTCGGCCGCCACCTGCATCAGCGCCGCATCGAGCCACTGCTGAATGATGCTGCGATCCTGGTTGTTGTTCGGCATGAAAGTCCCCTATTGGGTTTGCTTGATTGGCTGGATGACTTTGCTGATGAACCAGTAACTGAAATCTCCACGCTTGGATCTCGGTCCCGGATACCGAGGGCAGACTTCGGTGGCTTCCCAGTTCACGCCCCCGATGACGCGAGAGGAGAAGCCAGTCCGCGCGAAACCTCGTCGGATGCCGAGCACCTCGTTGGTCTTCAGATCGACGACAATCAGCTCACCGCCGGAGATGCCCAGCTCGCGATCCTTCGGCCGCTTGATCTCGCGCCAGGTGTAGCCGTAGCGCGACTTAAGCTCACTCACGAACTCACGTTGCATCGGTGACTTGTCCTGCACGTAGCCGGAGTAATGCACGTAAAGCGATGACTGATCCGATGTTCGTTCCGCCGGACTGCGTGGACGTTCGAAGTATTTGTAGCCAGCACCGGGCGGATCAATAAAGATCGTCGTCACGCGCTCTGCTTCCCATGCGGTGTATCCGTACGGATCCTCCATTACGTACTGATCGTTCATCACCCCATATCCCGCCTGCCGCCGCGGCCGGATCTGGTACAGCCCTTCCACGTTCTCCACCACCCGGTAAATGAACTCCCCGGCCTCGGCTTTGCACAGCGCATGGAAGTACTCCTCCGCGCTCATCCCCTCCCGGTACACCGGCGGCTGCGGCGCTTCGGGCAGCTTCGGCTTGGCCACCTCCGGATAGGGCCAGTATTCCGGTTGCGGGTGGCGGCGCATGATCCACACATCACACGCCAGCCCTGCCCAACTCATCGTGGTCAGCCGGCACTTCAGATACTTCGCTGGGTCGTACTCCGCACCAAACTGGTCGCGTTGCTTCGGATCAATCGGCGGCAGCTTGCTGACATGTTCCTTGAGGCACGGGATTTCTTCGGGTCGAAGCAGCTCCCTTGACTTGTCACGCTGGCAAATTTCCCGGATCAGCGGTCCGTCGACGATCGTCTCTTGCTCCGGAACGGAAACGAATGCAGCAGATTGGGGCGACGACGCCAGCGCTTGCCTCTGCGTGTCCGATTGGGTCCGCACTGCGCAGCCGAGCAGCACACAACCCATCACGGCCACCGCCAACCACCAATGCCTCATCCGTTCCCCCCTTTGAAACCAGATGAACAGCGACAGCGCTCAATGCAACTTGATTGTTCTGACTACGCCGAATTACCTCGGCGCGCATTGTTGGTGAAGTGTAGGGCTCGCGCGCAAGCGCCTTGATCCGATGGCGATGCGTTGACGCTACTCTACAGAGAGAAAAATCGACCTCGATCGCCTGTGATGCCGCTTACCGTCCGATCCCACTGCGTTCGTCAGTAGTGTTTGGTCCTCACCCGTTCGCGCTCTTCGGGCGCGGTCTTCCTTTGCATGAGCGCATTCATCAAGGCCCGTACGTCGCCAAGGATGTCGTCGTCGTCGAAGCCTGCCACGCCCTCCATACCCTGCCAGTTGCCCGTGCCGCTGGCGAAGGTGGTCTGGTACTTCAGCTCGATCGCGCGCACCGCCCAGCGGTAGCGTGCGCTGTCGTACAGCTGGCGCTTGGGCGCTGCTGTTCCATCGCCGTTGGTGGGTTGGTAGTTCTGC
>JBJACV010000150.1:0-2047 GCA_046604365.1 Nitrospira sp. | reverse complement strand
GAAGGGCGTGATCTTCGTGGCCGTTTCACGGGGCAAGATCTACGACAACCAGGCGCTGGTGGACGCTCTGAAGAGCGGGCACGTCTCCGCGGCGGGCCTGGACGTCACCGACACCGAGCCGCTGCCTGCCAGCCACCCACTGTGGAAGACGGGTCGGGTGATCATCACGCCGCACATCGCCGGCCGTTCCGACGGCGAAGGCGCACGCTATTTCGAGATCTACAAGGAAAACCTCATCCGCTTTGCCAACGGCCAGCCGCTCCGGCACACGGTCGACAAGGACAAGGGGTACTGAGCCGATTGGCGCCCGGGCAGGGCATTTCACAGGAGCCGTGGAGATCTCAGAGATGAAGGGCTTGGTCTCTGCGTCCTCTGCGTGCTCTCAAGAAACTTCAAACGGCCGGCTGATGGGGAACGAGTTGGAAGCCGAACTTTTTGGCGAGAGTGTGAAGGCGGGCGATATGGCGTCGGTCGCGTTGTACGACTATGTGTTCGAGAAGTGAAGGGTCGTAGGGACGGCGCGTGGTGAGTACGGCATAGACAATGCGGGCGATTTTGTGAGCGGTAGCGACCAGGCCTTCCGCCGCGCCAAGTCGTGCGCGCATCCGGCGATAATACTCGCCGAGTTCGTGCTTCGCGTGATGACAGCCTTGAGCGGCCATGCGCAAGGCGTGAGCCACGCGATTGGCGGATGCCCTCGTTTTGGTTGAGAGACGCTTGCCGGCGCTGGTCCGGTTGTCCGGGCAAAGACTCAACCAGGAGCAAAAGTGCTTCGAGGTGGGAAAGGCAGACAGATCCGAGCCCAGCTCGGCCCAGATGGTATGTGCGGTGAGCACTTGAATGCTGGGAATCGTCGTCAGATCCACGCCGCAAAGCGCGGCCAGTCGAGCCTGCGCGGGATAAGCGGGTGGATGTTTGTTCGAAGCCTTTGCTCGGTTTGGCTTCAATGCAGCGGCCTCGGGCGAGGCCGCCGTGGGGTCGAGGCGGGCCAATTCCTGTTCGAGTTCCTTGTCCACGGCGACAATCTGCTGCTCGGTGAACTGATACGCTTCGTACGCCTGCTGCAGACAGAAAAGGTGTTCGCGGCGATAATCGCCGGTCAAAGCGGCGGCCAAGGTCTCTTCCGTCGCCTTGACGCGTTGGTCACGATGGCTGGCGAGAACGCGCGGATCGCGCTCTCCTTTGAGGATCGCTTCGATCATGGCCGTGCCCGTGAGGCCGGTGATGTCGGTCAGCACATGGTGCACCTGCACGTTCATTTGATCGAGAGCCTTGTGCACATGCTGAACGTACCAGCCGGTTTGTCGCACCAGCGCCTCACGGTGTCGCCATAACGCCCGCACCGCCCGGACCTCGGCCGGTGGACGAAACGCTCCACGCAGCAAGCCGACCGAGTGCAGGTACTGCAGCCACTGGCAGTCCATCACGTCGGATTTGCGCCCCGACACATTTTGCACGTGACGCGGGTTGACCAGGCACACCGCGATCTTCGCCTCCTCCAACAGCTCCGCCAAGGGAATCCAATACACACTGGTCGCCTCCAACGCTACGGTCGTGATCTTCAGCTCCACGAGCCAGGCCACCAATTGCTTCAGCTCGTCGGTGAACGTGCCGAAGCGCCGGACGGGGGTGGCCGTCCGCTCGACCCCCACGGCGACATAGATCTCGCGCGCTCCGATATCAGCGGCAGCGGCGAACGGGTTAATCTTCGGTTCAATCTTTTGGACTTTGGTTTTGCGGCCTCGGGACATGTGGCTTGTTTTATTGAGTGGCGTCGCACCCAGGCGGCCCAATCCGTGAAAAAGTGTCGGCAATCTCTCAAACGGGATGCTCGCTCGAGACCTTGGTCCCAAGCGGCTCACCACTGACATCGACGCACGGATCGGCACCATGCTCCTGTTCGGGCTTTATTGCAGCTCCAAGGGTGCGTCGGTGTATCGCTTGCCTCCAGGTGCGGCGCCATCCCTCTTCCCTCTCAGCCTGGCTGCGTGTCTGCCAAGTTTCTTCCCAGATATCTGCCGGCGCAGCCGGCTTTGTTGGCTCCTGT
>JBJACV010000149.1:0-2135 GCA_046604365.1 Nitrospira sp. | reverse complement strand
TGAGGACCTCCGCAAACATCCTGATTGGCAAGACGGAGGCAAGTCGCCGATCAGAGACCTGATCCGGCCGCTGACCGACGACATCATCGTCGATCCGTCCACACCCATCCAACAGGCGTTCGACCAAATGCTCCTGACCGCCTCGCCGCGATTGCTTGTCTACGATGGGCGGGTGTTTGTCGGCATGTTGACCCGCGCGTCGGTTACGCGCCTTCGGGAACTCCATCAGAAAGAGTCGAGTTGGGTAGGGTTGACGGGGGCGGCTCCGGCGGCTGTCCGTCATTCGTGATATGCGGAAACTGCACCTGCACATAGGGCGGATAGACCTCCAGCGTGTGCCCTTTCGCCCGCATCGAGCGGCTGCGGAAATAGAACCAGCGATCGGGCAGATGAATGACTTTGTCTTGCTGCACCTGGCGCATCTTCACCCCGCGCATGGTCACGCCAGAGCCCAAGCCGATGACCGCTTCCTGTCGGTCGACCAAGGGACTCGTCTCCATGATGTGTTCCGCCGTCCCCGGATGATTCACCCGGAAATAGAGCCAGGTGTTGACACTGTCAATAATCGACGTGGCCGACAAGACCCCCGCCTCTTTCTCCGGCTGAGCCTTCGATTGCGTGTACAGATGCACCCAGATCCGCGCGCCGCCCGCCTTATTGAACAGCTCATGAATCCCCGGATACAGCACGTTATGCCCCTCATCGAGATGGAGACACAGCGGGATCTCCAGCCGGGAGCCGCGCGCGAAAATCCGGCCGGTCAACGACTGAATCATCGACACAAACACCTTCGCCACCAAGTACGACACCCGCGCCGTCAACAAACTCCCCAGCGTACAGAACAGCAACACCGGCCGCCCCTCCTCCAACCGATCAATGAAGGGATTGGTGCGCGCTTTCCCAATGATCCGACCCGTATTGCCCATGGTCAGCTTAATCATCGCATCTCGCAACGACGCCGAAATCTTCACGTAAAAATCTTTGAGCGCCTCCGACTGCGTGATGCTGTCGATCGTATGACACAAATCCTCGGTCCCCGGCAGCATCGACAAACTTTCCCGCAACCGCCGCAGATCTTCATGGCCGATGCGCTTCTTGATGTCATCGAACGTCAAGGGCACTTGCTCGCCCTTCGCCCGACCCAATTTGATCAATCCGCTAATGATGGCATGCGAGACCGACTCCGCCGTCCCGGTAAAGAATTCCGTCCCCCGTTCATCCTTACCCGGCAGAATGCTGTAGATGTGGTTGACCAGCTCTTCTTCCATGTAATAGGTCGACAGCGGATCAAGATAGATCGAACAATCCGGAAAGATCGGCGTGAGCAACATCACTTCGTCCAGCCGACCCGACTCGGCCGCAACCTGCACGAACTTCGAGAACAGTCGCTGATCGCCCTTGGGATCAAATACGACCGTCGAATAGCCCTTGCGAATATCCTGTTCCATCACCGCTTCAATCAGCCGGCTCTTTCCGCTTTGGGTTGTCCCAAAGCACCCCACGTGACCCCGTCGATCCTCGTCCGGCATCCAGATCAACCCCTCATCGATCGGCTCTACCCCCAGAATCGCCCCACGGCCGAACACGGTCCGCTCCGGCCACAAGGGAGCCACGCGACCCGCTCGATTGATCGCTTGCAACCGCTCCAACGCCGGATGCGACGGTCGTGGCGCCCCAGCTTCACCGCCCCCAGTCAACGACATAAATGGAAACATCAGGTACTCCAATCGACAAGGTGTACCCAGCTATTACGGGTCTACCGACGGCCCCAGCCGCTCCACACCCACAGACGCCAAGTAACTGCCTGATCGTAATACCCCTATAAGGAGATTGTGATGGAAATCGCCCGCTTCTATACCAAACGTCAATCGGATCCCTACGCCGACCAAACGTACGTCGAACGGACGTCACAGCCTCCCGGCAAATCCACCGCAGTCACTGTGCTGGCCCCACACAGCTGGTCACAAACCGCCGTCGATATTTTGGTGCAAAAATACATGCGCAAAACCGGCGTCCCTCAACCCGGCTCTGACCGCCTAGGCCGGGAAACCGACGCCCGCCAAGTCTTTCAGCGTCTCGCCAACTGTTGGACGATGTGGGGACGTGCTGGCAAGTACTACCTAACAGAGGAGGAT
>JBJACV010000148.1:0-2135 GCA_046604365.1 Nitrospira sp. | reverse complement strand
TCCGGTTTCAGGTCTATTTCACTCCCCTCGTCGGGGTGCTTTTCACCTTTCCCTCACGGTACTGGTTCACTATCGGTCGCTGAGGAGTACTTAGGCTTGGAGGGTGGTCCCCCCATGTTCAGACAGGATTACACGTGTCCCGCCTTACTCGTGGATACATCATTGCATTACCCGTACGGGGCTATCACCCTCTGAGGCCCTGCTTTCCTGACAGGTTCCGGTTGTCTTTGATGTATCACTGGCCTGGTCCGCGTTCGCTCGCCACTACTAACGGAGTCTCGATTGATGTCCTTTCCTCCAGGTACTTAGATGTTTCAGTTCCCTGGGTTCGCTTAAAACCTCCTATGAATTCAGAGATTTCATACCTTCACTTGATAACTGGAAATCCAAAACCTCACGGCTTGGTCTCACACATTGCTGTCTGAACCCCAAGATACGAGATCTTGGAGTTCCAGCTATCGAAGGTGGGTTTCCCCATTCGGAAATCCGTGGATCAAAGCTTCTTCGCAGCTCCCCACGGCTTATCGCAGCGTAGCACGTCCTTCATCGCCTCTCAGCGCCAAGGCATCCACCGAACACCCTTAAGGCACTTGATTGCTCTCATTATCAATGTCCACACACTCGGCAGAATGTTGTCTGCGCAATTGCCTGTGAAGGCACGCACCCTCGATGAATGCTATGCGCAGCCGGACAATGATTAGAAAGACCAGCTTGCTTCGTAAGATCGAACCAATAGCGAGGCGGTCAAGCTTCGCTAACGAGGACCATTTACAACCCGCCCAATCTTGCGATTGAAGCGAGCGCCGAAATGATCCCGGAGATAGTGATTGGGCCAGGCGAATTGCTTCGCTTGATCCAAACTCGGATCGATCTCCTCTTTACGATGTCAGAAAACACGCAGTTCACTGTCTATCCAGACTAGTGAATGCGAAGTGATGTTTCGCGGACGACGGTACAAGATCTCGGTGATCAAACCATCTGGTGGAGCCAGACGGGATCGAACCGACGACCTCATGCTTGCAAAGCACGCGCTCTCCCAGCTGAGCTATGGCCCCGTAACCAGAAGACGAATGCTCGTTTGATCAGCCCGCCTTCGCAAAGGCTACGGCGCGGCAGCCTTCGTATCGAAGGGCTTGCCTAGCCGAAGCAGCGAAGCGCGAAGGCTGGTGGGCCTGGGAAGACTTGAACTTCCGACCTCACGCTTATCAAGCGCGCGCTCTAACCAACTGAGCTACAAGCCCCTAACGCATATCCCGTTAAGGACCAGGGACCCTGCTTCACGCAGGCCCAGCGCGTGTTCGTCCGCGAAGAAAGAGAAACGTAGACGGCGAAATCCCGCCAATGCAGCTCAACAATCCTGACGATTGTTGGCCACTGATGTTTCTAAAACGATCCGATAGTCAGCGTGAGCTGAACTGAAGGATCATCCTTAGAAAGGAGGTGATCCAGCCGCAGGTTCCCCTACGGCTACCTTGTTACGACTTCACCCCAGTCGCTGACCCTACCGTGGCCGGCTGCCCCCTTTCGGTTAGCGCACCGTCTTCAGGTAAAACCAACTCCCATGGTGTGACGGGCGGTGTGTACAAGGCCCGGGAACGTATTCACCGTGGCGTGCTGATCCACGATTACTAGCGATTCCAACTTCATGGGCTCGAGTTGCAGAGCCCAATCCGAACTGAGACGGCTTTTTGAGATTTGCGAAGGGTCGCCCCTTAGCATCCCATTGTCACCGCCATTGTAGCACGTGTGTAGCCCAGCCCGTAAGGGCCATGAGGACTTGACGTCATCCCCACCTTCCTCCGGCTTGTCACCGGCAGTTTCTCCAAAGTGCCCAGCATAACCTGATGGCAACTGGAGACGAGGGTTGCGCTCGTTGCGGGACTTAACCCAACATCTCACGACACGAGCTGACGACAGCCATGCAGCACCTGTGTCCGCGTCCCCGAAAGGAACACCGCGTCTCCGCGGCTGGCACGGCATGTCAAGGGCTGGTAAGGTTCTGCGCGTTGCGTCGAATTGAACCACATGCTCCACCGCTTGTGCGGGCCCCCGTCAAGTCCTTTGAGTTTCAACCTTGCGGCCGTACTCCCCAGGCGGAGTGCTTAACGCGTTAGCTGCGACACCGGCAGGCAAGC
>JBJACV010000147.1:0-2158 GCA_046604365.1 Nitrospira sp. | reverse complement strand
TTTGCCGAGGACTATGATGGTCTTGTTCGCATCAGCGAAGTTCTCGAGATGAGCGCTGCCCTCCCCGCAGAATGCAAGGAGTGACGTGCCACCTAACTATGCGTTGGAGCGGTCCGTGAAAGCGTGCGGGTGGCGCGCCGCAGGCGCGCGGAGAGATTTTACGCCTGCGGCGCGCTGCAACGGCCGCGCGCGGCCCGCTCAACGCGGACGTTAGACGTCACTGATGAACGACGCTGCAGATTCGAGAAGGAGGAATTGGTGGCCACCGTCGCGGTACCGAATTGGCTGCATCCTGATCCTGACTTGGCTTCCCATGGCGCTAGTCGCGGGCCAAATCGGTGACGGGATCGGAGTCTTTTTGGCGCTTGCGCTCTATGGGTTCGCCTGCCTGACGCTCGCATGTCCGAAGTGTAGCCACCAGTTGTTCCTGAGAAACGGGATCTGGTTTCCGTGGCCCTTGAAGGTTTGCGAACAGTGCGGACGGCACACCAATGACAGTTTTGCGGGACGTGACGTCTAACTATGCGTTGGAGCGGGCCGTGAGAGGTTTTAAGTGGCGCGCCGCAGGCGCGCAGAGAATTGTAGCGCCTGCGGCGCGCCGGCCGCGCGGTGCGCGGCCCGCTCAACGCGGACGTTAGGCAACCCGGACGAGGACGGTGGGGATGTCACAGGCAGATTCCGAAAACCGAAGCGCCATGTCTTTCTCAGAGCTTGTCGCGTGGGCGTGGCGCGAAACTCCTCCGGTCCACAGAAACCCCAAAAATCTAGTCATACACATCGTTGCCGTGCCTCTCTTTGTCCTTGGACACGCACTTGTGCTCGGAGGGGCCCTCGCATCAGGTTGGCTCGCAGTAGCTGGGGTTTTGTGCATCTTCGTTTCCGTTGCGGTTCAGGGTTTCGGTCACTCTCTGAAGGGGCAGCACGTACCTCCATTTACTGGGTGGCGTGATTTTCTACGACGCCTCTACGCAGAGCAGTTTTACAATTTTTGGCGCTTTCTCTTTACCGGCCAGTGGTACTCGAGCTTCAAGCAACGCAATGATGGGCGGGTTGCCTAACTATGCGTTGGAGCGGGCCGTGAGAGCGTTGAGCGAGCGCGCCGCAGGCGCGCGGAAGATTATTGTCGCGCCTGCGGCGCGCTGGCCGCGCATCGCGCGGCCCGCTCAACGCGGACGTTAGATCCGATGACGAAGACTCCAACTATCCTTTGGCTGCTCTTACTCCTCGCAGGCAATCTCCCACTGGGTGCGGCTCGAGCGGGTTACCCTGATGACAGCATTATCGGTTTCACCGTCTACTTCGTCGTATGGTCTGCCATCATGTTATTGGCACTTGCAAAGGCGCCATATCCGAGCAGCGCTTTCAATTGGGCTCAGGGCTGCTTTGTACCGATCACAATTCTGACTGCAATTGGATGGCTCTCACCTCATGCATCGGCGCCCGACGGCATGCTTCTCTTGAATACTTTCTTGTTTCCCATTGCGGCGATCATCATAGGCATACGTTCCCGTGCCTCGTGGGCATGGGAGTAGAAGAAGTGTCTTTCTCGGTATCGGATCTAACTACGCGTTGGAGCGGGCCGTGAGAGCGTTGAGCGAGCGCGCCGCAGGCGCGCGGAAGATTATTGTCGCGCCTGCGGCGCGCTGGCCGCGCTGTGCGCGGCCCGCTCAACGCGGACGTTAGACATCAGTTTCATGCGCACACACACGCTGATTGCGGCAACGCTGCTAACGCTCGTGACCTCTGCGGCATACGCTGACGACGTGCTTTGCCGAGACTGGGAGAACGCGATTGCCGAAGACATGCGGATTCTGGAAGGCGATTTGACGTTCGAACGGGCCGCGAAGGCATTGCAAACCCTCCGCGACTATAAGCCTGAGCACAGATCCACAGACATGGAGCTCGCTTACCTCAATTCGGCCAACATCCTCCACGGCTACAGCTTGAGGCAGCTCGCTCTGGTGTTGCGCACACCGGAGGCAACGAAGAGCTTTTGTGAGTGGCTGGTAAAGAACGGCTTCTGGTATGACTGATGTCTAACTATGCGTTGGAGCGGGCCGTGAAAGGTTGGCGGGTGGGCGCTGCGCGCGCCTGGGAAAGTTTAGCGCGCGCAGCGCCTGGCAGGCGCAGCGCGCGGCCCGCTCAACGCGGACGTTAG
>JBJACV010000146.1:0-2233 GCA_046604365.1 Nitrospira sp. | reverse complement strand
TGCACTTCGCTCGTCACCAGCGCCGTCGCTTCGACGTAGCCCGCGTCTACCAACTGGTTTTGCGGCAGGCAGTCGCGCGCGGCCAAGTCACTTTGAATCTCCGGCAAGGCCGCCACCTCCGCCGTCGTGGCGACGGTCGTCGTGACTTGCGTAATCAAATGCGGCGTCTCTTCATCAGAGGTTTCTGTCAGATGCACTTTGTACCCCGTCCAACCCTGCCCGCGCTTTTCCGCGTAGCGCGCTTCCACCTCGTGCGGCGAACGAATTTGTTGCGCCGCCGCCGGACGCTCGTCGGTCTTGGTGCGCCACCGGCAGCCCGCTGCGGTGAAGCTGAACTCTTGCACCCAAATGCGGCGCAAGGCCTCCAGCGCCGGCACTTGGCGCAACCAGGTATACGGTTCCGGCGCTTGCCAGACGGCTTGCAGCAAAGCGTGTCCGTCCGCACCCGCTTGTGCCGCCAGCGCCTCACGCGCGGCGTCTTTGGTGGGCAAATGCCATTCATTGAGTCGCGCGCCGTAGCGTTCGCCCCAGGCTACCGGACAAGTCTGCACGACCCATTCCGGCGCAATCGCGGCCAGCGTTTCCAACGCATGCGCGAGGCTTTGCAGTACCAGTTCCAAGCGGCTCAACTTGTGTACCGCCGCCAGGACGTGCGTGGCATCGGTGCGCTGCGTCCCGCGCTCCTTGAGCCAACCGCGTTCCCGGCAGCGCGTCAGCAACCCGTCGAACAAGCGCGTGGCGGCGGCGTGTGTCAGCAAGCGCGTGCGGAATTCGCTCAACACCGAAGCGTCAAAGCCGCCATCATCGAGCGGCAACGCGAGCAGGTACTTCCATTCAATGCGACTGCGCACGGCCTCGGCGGCTTGCTGATCGCTCAACTGTTCGGCGAACTGCAGCAAGCAGACCAACGCCAGGCGCCACGGCGCGTAGCCCGGTTGCCCCGTGTCGGAGTACAAATCGGCGAACGCCGGATTGTCATAAAGAGCCGGCAATTCCTGCCGCAACAACAACCAGGGATGACCTTTGCGAAACGCCTTGTGGGCGACGCGGGCCGTTTCCGCCGGGACTTCCGGCAAGGCACTTTGTGGGAGTGACATGGGTTTGGCTCCTGTGAATAAAGGGTGAACAACTTACTGTCACTCAAGAATTTAACACTACTTTACGAGCCTGGGGAGTTCGCCAGCAGTATCGTTTCGTCTGCGCTCCCAGTGGGCAGACAGTTCAACCTATCGTTCGTCCTCGCGTAGGGGTGCGTAAACGGGTTCTTGGCGCTCGGATAAATGCGCGGTGGTGTGTTCGACGACACTGGCATTCGTGCGTGGTGCTTCGAGTTGATTGGTTGTAGGAGCAGGCAAGGGGGTGAGAACCGGAGGTGTTGATGGCTTCAGCGAGTGCTTGCTCAGAAAGAGGCCATTGAAAAGTAGACCGATGCCGATGAGGAAAGGTACGACACCCGCCAGCCAGACGCGGCGGATGATTTCAGTAGCCTCGTCATCCGGTTTGGCGTTTGCCACCGCGCCCAGAAAGAAGTAAAGAAAGATCATCGCGCCAACACCGACCAGGGTTGTGATGACGCCGGCTCTGAGTTCATTCAGGCGTTTTTGTTCCGGTGTAATGCCGCGCCGCCGCTCGCGCTCTTCGTCTGTCATAAACATCTCGGCGACCCAGGTTTTCGACCAGTCGAATTGTTCGCCGCGCCCGGTCAGTGCTTCCCGGACGCCGCGCAGGTTCGCGCCGCAGCTTTTGCAGAATTTGGTGTCGTCAATGACTTGAGTGGCACAGCCAGGACAGAACATAAATTACTCCGTTGGTGATGAATGAACGTTCGTTGATGCGAACTCAGGATACGAATCTTGTGGGCTGGTTGTTGCGGCGATTTGCTCCTGTTGCTACCGCACCAGTTCAGCCCCGACCCGCCGCATCGTCGCCACCAATTCGACCAAGCGTTGATCGTTGATCCAATCGCCCTGTAAGACATATTCGCTCTCGCGCAACGCCAGTTCGACCTCGTTGGCCACCGCCGCGAATTGCGGACGTTCGCGCATGGCTTCCGCAATTTCGGTGGGCCCGGCTTTGATCGGCAAACCCAGGCGGCGGCAGAGGCGCGTTTTGAAGCGCGGGTAAATGTTCTCAATCGCCAGATCACGCGCCTGCGCGGTTTGCTGCAAATTCGCCATCGAACCGACGAATTCCAGCGGCGAATGGCGGTTTACTTGTGGCAGCGGCAGCGGGC
>JBJACV010000145.1:0-2247 GCA_046604365.1 Nitrospira sp. | reverse complement strand
TTCACGGGTCATAATGACGGTCTCGTTCATTTCTCCCTTTAGAGCAAAGGTTGTCCGATAGACCTTGAGTTCATAGGTGCCGGTGGGAATCCCTGGAATCTGATATTGGAATTCCTTCTTCACGATCGTCCGGGACGTCGGGTTTCCGAGCGGCAGCCGCTGGTCGGTCAGCGTCTTGGCCCATTGGGCTTGGGTGATATGTTCCTTGAGAAAGGTCGAGGATTCGGTCCAGCTTTGATCAAAGCGCTGCGTGTCGATGAGTGTAAGCCAATCGACGGCGGTATCGCGTTCAGGTTGTGGAGCGGCAAAGACGGGGATAACGAGTGCAAGGATCACAAGTCCAATGAGTAGGATGCGAGACGTCGTCAGATACATGGGGCCTCCTTTGACGCGCAGTCTTCTATTACGGGAGAGGCAGAAAGCCTTATCCCGTTCGAGAAGGTCAGAGCCGTAGACTTTAGAACAGGCCTGCGATGGTTTGAGCCAGTTGCGCAGACAATTCCGCAATCGATTTATCCGTATCGAGCCACATCTGCTGATGAAGCGCCGCAACCCGCGCACGATGAATCCGCTCATTGCCGCGATGCGTCTCCTGGATCGTTTCATTGGATTGCCCGGAATGCGCGGGGCTGAGGGATTGGCCTCCACCAAAGAGACTCGTTAAGGGCTGCCGAGTGTCTGGTAGACCGGAGGCTGGAGCAGCCTGCTTCGTGACGACTTGTTCAACCACTTCCTTAGTGCGTTCGATGATCTGAGCATCAGCGATGAGCCCAAATTGGGTATCTTCGGTGGCTTTACTGGCAAGAAAGCCGAGTCCTGCTCCGACCGCGGCGCCACTAGGAATAAAGCCGACTCCATGGCCGGACAGTGCTGTGGCGGCGCCGACGCTGCCACCGATCATGCCGCCGAATCCGCCGGCGACCAACGCATCGAGCGTGGTGCCTGGTTTGGCCTTGACGGCCGAGACGGTGGTGACTTGCAGGATGAAATGCGCCTTCTCCGGATCTTGAGTGAGCGTGTACCCCCTGGCGGTAAGCAGCTGCGGGAGTGATGTGAGTGTGGCGTTTGGGCGATCGGATGTGTTGCGGGTTTCCACATAGATGGTCTTGTCCATCGTCGGTCGGAGGAAAATGGGGTTGCTCACGGAGGTGGTTTGCTGTTTGGTGAGTGTCATATGGTTCGCACATGCAGCGCTCAAGAGCGTGAGCGCGAGTACGGGGATGAGTAGGACACGAGTCATGAGTTTCCTCCTTGTTGATGAATGCATGATGAACAAAGCTCTTGAATGGAGAGGCGAGTCATTCATGGCGATCCCAGCTCCTAACTACAGCCTCCGCTATTGGCGCCGCAGGTGACGCAGGTTTTACAGGTGCCTCGTTGGACCAACGTGAACCGCAGACATTCCGGGCAGGGGTCGCCCGTATAGCCTTTGGCGCGGGCCTGCTCGGCGAGCTCCCGATCGAGCATCGATGAAGGCGCTGTCTCACGGAGAGGAGTCGTCTTGATATATGGTTTGACCGAGTCGCCGCGCATGTCTTCGCCGGTCATCTTGATGTTCGCAAGATCCTGCCGGTTCAGATAGTTGATGGCGAGATCACGCATGACGTAATCCATTATCGACGTCGCCATCTTAATTTGGTTGTGGCCAGAGACCGGGCCATTGGGTTCGAAGCGCATAATGGTGAAGGCTTCGACGAATTCTTCCAGCGGCACGCCGTACTGCAGTCCCATGGAAATGGCGATGGCAAAGCAGTTCATCAAGCTGCGGAACGCGGCGCCTTCCTTATGCATGTCGAGAAAGATCTCGCCGAGCGTCCCATCCGCATATTCGCCGGTGCGGATATAAAGTTTGTGTCCGCCAATGATCGCTTTTTGTGTGTAGCCCTGGCGTTTGTTCGGTAATGGGCGGTGCTTTCCCCGCTCGACGCTGAGTGAGGCCAGGTGCTGTGCGACTTTGGGAATATTGTGTTGTTCCACGGCTTGGGCGAGCTCGCCGGCACCGATCGCATTCAGCGGTTGGCTGAGTTTCGAGCCGTCGCGGTACACCGCGATACATTTCACGCCGAGGTCATGAGCCAGCTGGTAGACATGGGCGACGTCTTCGAGCTCGGCGCCGGCCGGCATGTTGATGGTTTTGCTCACGCCGCCGCTCAGGAACGCTTGGACGGCGCCGAGCATTTTGACGTGCCCTTCGGGTGCGATGGAGCGGGTCCCGAGCGCACCTCCGGGGACCGCACAGTCGAAGAC
>JBJACV010000144.1:0-2251 GCA_046604365.1 Nitrospira sp. | reverse complement strand
GGGCGGATTGTCAGTTGAAGTGCAACACCTTCTGGAAGGGGGTGGGCGAGTTGGAGACTTGCTGCTTCTCTTCCGGCCAGAAGGGGTTGCGGCATGGGGTATCACCAACTCACCCGAGGTGAAAGGTATCTGATCGCGAGGGCCAAGTCCATGGGGGACGGGGTACGAGCGATAGCGAGGAAGCTGAGGCGAAGTGCGTCGACGATCAGCCGAGAGCTCAGGCGCAACGCGAGCGCGAGCGACGGTTGCTACCGAGTGGACAAGGCTGAGAGCTACGCGAGGGCGAGGCGAAGGCGCAGCCGGCAGGGTCCGCAGTACGAGGCGGGAGAGGTGCAGCTGGTGCACGAGCTGATGGAGCACAAGTGGAGCCCACAGCAGATCAGCGGGCGACTGAGCGCACTGGGCGTGATGGAGGTGGGGACCTCGACGATCTACCGGTGGATCAGGCGCGACAAGGCCCGAGGCGGAGGCCTGTGGGAGAGGACGAGGCGACTGAGTCGAAGGTACCGCAAGGGCTACGGGGTGGTCGATCGTCGAGGGCGGCTCAGCGGCAAGCGCTCGATCGACGAGAGGCCAGCGCAGGTTGAGGACCGAAGCGAGTTCGGGCATTGGGAAGGAGACACGGTGATGGGGCGAGACGGCAGGCACTGCATCTTGACGCTGGTGGAGCGCAAGACGCTGAAGCTGCGCATCAGGAAGCTGCCGGCCAGGCAGGCCAAGGAGGTCAACCGAGTGCTCAGCGAGGAACTCGGGCCCAAGGGGAAGCTGGAGATCAAGAGCGTGACGCTGGACAACGGGACCGAGTTCCACGGCCATGCGCAGCTCGAGCAGCGCTACGGCACGAAGTTCTACTTCGCCAGGCCGTACCACTCATGGGAGCGAGGGACCAACGAGAACACGAACGGGCTGATCCGGCAGTACCTGCCCAAGGGCACGTGCTTCAGGGATCTGACAGACAAGCAATGCCAGGAGATTGAAGATGCGCTGAACAGCAGGCCGAGGAAGAAGCTGGGCTTCGCCACTCCGGACGAGGCCTATGATGATGAACAGTGTTGCGCTTAGTCTGAGAATCCGTGACGCCTAACGTTTGAGCTGAGCGGACGCCACCGGGCGGCCGCGCGAAGCGGACAATGTACTAGCGAGCGTAGCGCGGCCGGCCGGTGGCGGTCCGCGACTCGAGCGAAGGGTTAGGCCTCAGCTCACGCCCCGCTCACATGACACGGATGGACAGGCCGCCTGGCGGAATGCTGACCGCTGACGGCGGTGTGTTCAGAGTGAAGTTTGGCAGTTTGTTGCGGGTCCAGACGAGCATGAGGACGAACTCTCGCAGCGACTTGGAAAGATCTGCCAGAGGGACGGTTGTTTCCGGCTCTGCATGATGTGCAATCTTGTTCCGCGCATCGATACACGCCGACAAGAACTTGGGAACTGACAGGCCGCATATTTCAGTCGGCTGAGTGATCTGCCTACCCAATCGACTTAGTGCCGAAGAGAACGACTCTTCGCTGAGTGACCCAAGCACGCCGACCAAGGAATTGGCCTCTTCCGGCGGCAGGGGATGCTCGCTGTCCGCGCCAAGCTCGCTCAGTTCCTTCTGAAAGCGTTGCAGAACTTCCTTTGCTGCATCACTGCGTGGGCGTCGGTCTACGAGTTCCTCTAGCGCGAGGTAGCTGGTCAGGAACGCCGCCTTGTCCGATGTCTCCTGTGTTGCCAAGCAAAGAATCTGAAGTGCATCCTCGGATTGTTTGTCAAGGGAGATGTCGAGCTCCCACAGCTTCTTGATGCCCTCAAGTAGATACTGAGGGTCGCTTGGGCTAACGGCGATGTTGCCGCTGACCACGTACTCGAAGTGAAGTCCATCGTCTGGGAAGACGGACGCACCCCAAATGCTGTCGACAACCGTTGCTCCTTGCTCGGCCATCAGCTTGTTCTTGATTTCGTCTGAGACCTGAGCGGAGATCTTGTCGCCAACTGGAATGTTTAGGCCCAGGCCTAGGATTGCGTTCAGAAGTCGCAGTCGTACCCGAAGCGCCTCCGCAGCAATAGCTGCGGTTTCAGCGGACAAGAAGCCCGGTCCATCGATATGAAAGTTTGTGGCAGCCTCGAGCGTCTCAGCGTTCCGTGCGGCAACCTCGAGGGTGAGTGAGTCCGACACTGCGATCTGAACTTCCGGCTTCGGAAATGGCAACTTGCCGGGTTGTCTTGCGGCCAAGCGGAGTCGGAAGCGAAAGGGTGTGGGGGCAGCCAAGAT
>JBJACV010000143.1:0-2264 GCA_046604365.1 Nitrospira sp. | reverse complement strand
TAGCACGACACGGCTGTCTAACTATGCGATGCAGCGGTCGTCGCGCGTCGGCACGCCGCTTGCAGGGACAGGCCCTGGCGAGGACGGGTTTCGATCAGCAAGCGGCGCGCCGAGCGCGCGCCGCCGCTGATCGCGGACGTTAGACGTCATTTTGAAGTGTTCGGAGTCACATTTGACGCGGCAACAAGCCAGGTACCGGCCGTGAACTCCAAGGACAACCTTGTACGTACAAGGTTACGCCTCAAGGCGCGGATGCATACTACGCTCAAGGCCAAAGATGACTCCCTTCCCTCTAGGCGAAAAGTGCGAAGGACCGTTAAGACTGGCACGCGCCTTGAGAGGTCTGGTTCTGGTCGCGAGGTCGAGGAGTTGCAGGTCGCAGATGCTAACGCCGACCTATACGTCGAGCGCATCGTCGATCTCGATACCGGCACGGTTCTACGGGACGTTTGTGAGCCACTGAGCAAACATCATGGTGGCACCGAGTCTCATCGACGGACTCGCAGTAAATGACGTCTAACTATGCGATGCAGCGGTCGGCACGCGTCGGCACGCCGCTTGCAGGGACAGGCACCGGCGCGGACAGGCAGCGATCAGCAAGCGGCGCGCCGACTGCGCGCCGCCGCTGATCGCGAACGTTAGACGTCACCATGTCGCGTGCAGCACTGACACGCTTGGTAATAGCTCTTGGAGTAGTCGGTCTCATTGCGATTGGTGCTGTTCTAACCCAATCTTGGCGCCCAACTTCACACGCAAGGGATCTCGCAGTGGTGCTTGAAGCGCCGCCACCCTCGCCCGGTACCTATACTCAGCACGATATGGAACGCGCTCGGATCCTCCTCGTACGCGATACGCACGGCGTGCTTTCCGCATATGTGTTGCCTCTGCGCGATGGCAAGGTCGCCTTGCCGGATATTCGGTGGTGGCGCCCCGCTCATGATTGCGTCGATTTTCGAGCCGCAACCGCAGATGGCACTATTGATGCAGACAGTCTCTTTGAGTGCCACGACCAAGAGGTTCAGAACTGGTCTGGGATTGGTTGGCGCTGGTCAATTGACGGGCACCACATCAGAAGGCCAGGCGAAGTTGAAGTCGAGGATCTTGTCCCAGTGAAATTCGAGGACAGGCAGGATTACATTCGCATCTACCGGAGCGCGGTTCCTTGGTGACGTCTAACTATGCGATGCAGCGGTCGTCGCGCCTCGGCACGCCGCTTGCAGGGACAGGCCCCGACGCAGACAGGTTGCGATCAGCAAGCGGCGCGCCGAGCGCGCGCCGCCGCTGATCGCGGACGTTAGATGTCACGCGGTTGTGCTCTGCTGTGGGCCCTTCTCGCTGCTTCAGCGTGTGGCGCCGATCAAGACTCATTGAAACCACTGTCTGTTGTTATCTTCAACAACGCAGTTGTGGCTCTTGATGTGGAAGTGGCATCACATCGATACGTAGAAATCGATTCGGGGACGGCCCAGCTTGTGAAGTTCCAAGAAACGCAATGGATCAATTTCGGGATGATTGCCCATGAGTACCAGTTGCCGCCGGATGTTGGTGGTGCCCTGAAAACGTCACGGGTCCAGTTTCAGGCAGAAGCAGACGGCAATCTGTACTTCGTGCCAGCCGACATGGAGTTGCCTGCCAACCCCTTGCCAGCACAACCGCCTGGGTTCCCTCTAAAGCCAAGACAGGTAGTGGACCTGACATGAAAAAGGGCGTGACATCTAACTATGCGATGCAGCGGTCGGCACGCGTCGGCACGCCGCTTGCAGGGACAGGTTCCGGCGCGGACAGGATGCGATCAGCAAGCGGCGCGCCGAGCGCGCGCCGCCGCTGATCGCGGACGTTAGGTGTCATGTCTTCAGGACTCCGTGCACTCGTCGCGTTGTGTGCGGGCCTGATCCAAGGCTGCGCCACCGCCAACCTTGGCGAGTATTGCCGCGGCACTGAATTGGCCGATGCCGACACCGCATCCCTCGCGGTCGTCATAGGCGCCCCGGCAGACAGCTTCTCCGCCTCGCCCTTCATAGCCTTCCATACGCCCTCTCGGGCCGAGCCGACGGCCTCGTTGCTGCTCCATTTAAGGCCCGCTGCCACGTCCTGGCCCACTGGTCTCGACGAGACTCCCTGTCGTGGGCTCGACTGGCGTACATTTACGGTCGAGGTCGAGCCGGACCAATGGACGCAGTTCTGGACATTGCCTCGCCCGCTGCAGCTCGAGACCGCAATCGGCTTCGCCGACACGCTGTCATCGCTGCGCACTTCCAGGTTCG
>JBJACV010000142.1:0-2265 GCA_046604365.1 Nitrospira sp. | reverse complement strand
TCGAACAGTTCGCGGTCCATCCGCGCCAGCTCGTCGTACAGGCTCCCCGACCGGGCGGAGTCCTGGGCCCATGCGCTGGTGGTCGCGAGAGCCAGCATCAGGGTTGCTGCGCCGAGCAGCGGGAGCGGCGGGGCGCGACGACCGCTGCATCGCATGGTCAGGCCGCAGAGACCGTGAGTTTGACACCCAGGCTCTGCAGCACCTTGAGCACGGTGTCGTAACGAGGCTTTGCGCCTGGGGTCAAAGCTTTGTAGAGGCTCTCGCGCCCGAGACCGGAGTCCTCAGCAATGCTGCTCATGCCCCGCGCCTTGGCGACGTTGCCAACCGCGGCAAGGAAAACGTCCGGATTGGGATCCTCGAGCGCGGCGTTGAGATACTCCGCAACCACCTCGTCATTGGTGAGATAGGCGCTGGGATCGAATGCCTTCAGCTTGGCCATGGCTCCTTCTTCAATTCCTTCAACAAGCGCCTGGCGCGGGTGATGTCGCGCTGCTGGGAGGATTTGTCGCCACCACAGAGCAAGACAATGACGACCTTCCCGCGCGGCTCGAAATACACGCGATAGCCGGGACCAGCGAAAACTCGCAACTCATGCAGTCCACCGCCAAGGCTACAGCTGTCACCGAGGTTGCCGAGTCGGACTGACTCCAGCCGTGCCAGAATACGCGCCTTACCTTTCGCATCCCGCAACCAGCCAACCACTTGTCAAAGACGCCAGTTCGCTGGAGCTGGTACACCTGCAGAGTGTATCCGAACGGATACAGCAATGCAACTGCGCTGAAACCGTTTTTCTGCGGTCTAGCGTCCGCGATCAGCGACGATCGCTGCATTGCATAGCTAGATCTTCCTGACCTGTAGCGTCACGCGACTTCGAGCAGAGCGTGCGGATTGCGATCGGCAACCAGCAGCAGCGTCCTGGCAGCGCCGGACGGTGCACGGCGCCCCTGTTCCCAATCCTGCAGCGTGCGAACGGAGACACCAAGCAGGGTCGCGAACCTGGACTGCGACAGGCCGACACTCTCGCGGATCTTCGCCACGTCCGGGATGTTGATGACGCGGCCATAGTCGCCGCGCTTGAGCTCCCGCAGCCCGTCCCGGATCTCGAGGCCAATGTTGCGCTTGCGCTTACTCATCGCCAAGTTCCTCTCGAATCTCTCTCAACACATGGGCAGGAATGGAATCAGCCACGTTCTTCGGATACATCGTCAGCATCCAGATGACGCCCTTCGGGCGGCGTACGTAGTAGATGATCCGATACCCGCCGCGTTTACCTCGCCCCGGAGCCGCCCAACGCATCTTTCGGACCCCGCCAGTTCCGGCGATGACCGGCCCTAATTCCGGGTTGCTGATCAGGGCCAGTTGCAATTCTGTGTACTGCTCGTCCGAAAGATACTGTGTCACCAAGCGCGTAAAGAGATGCGTCTCGATGAAGCTGAACACCGAGCAATTATACGGCAACGCCGTATAGTGTCAATCAGGCACAACCTGCCAAGGAAGATCTAACGTCCGCGTTGAGCGGTCCGCGCGAGGCCGAACCAGCGCGCCGCGAGCGTAAAATCTCTCTGCACGCGAGCGGCGCGCCACCCGCAATTTTTCACGGACCGCTCCAACGCATAGTTAGGCCGCAGATCCATCCGACTGCTCCAAAAGCTGCTCGACGCGCCGCCAGTCTGTGACCTCCGCCTGCAACGGCCAGGATTGGACAAGACGGTGATACCAGCCGATGTCGCGGACTATGGTCGCAAGGACCATGCCGGCAAAGAGACCACTAGCGAGTGGCCACCCACTCCAAAAGAAGAAACCAATGCCGACGAAACCAACCGTGGCGACGTAAAGGTAGGCACGCCAGCCACTACGTAGCAACGCTGAAACAGTAGGCGGCGTATCCCGATAGTCACGCAGCTTTAAGAGTTGGCGCCGCTGCTGGGATGAAAGTTGCATGCCTAAAGGCTCCCCATCTGCGGCCTAACGTCCGCGATCAGCGGCGGCGCGCGCTCGGCGCGCCGCTTGCTGATTGCATCCCGTCCTCGCTAGTGCGCGTCCCTGCCAGCGGCGTGCCGACGCGCGACGATCGCTGCATCGCATAGTTAGATCGCCGAACTCCAGTTGACCGTATGTCAGAAGTGACATAGACTAGCACCCGTGGCCATAGCCGACAAGCCGCTGGTCTGGCTGCATGGGGAGATCAAGACCCCGCCTTTCGCCACCGAAGCCCGGATTGAGGCTGGAGTTCTGCTGAGACGGCTGCAGCGCGGCGAGTCGCTG
>JBJACV010000141.1:0-2281 GCA_046604365.1 Nitrospira sp. | reverse complement strand
TGATAAGGGGTTGGCGCAGTACACGCCGTTTGATCAGATTGATAAGGCGCCGGAGGAGAAGGCGCGTGGTATTACGATTTCGATTGCTCATATCGAGTATGAGACGGCGAATCGTCATTATGCGCATGTTGATATGCCGGGTCATGCTGATTACATCAAGAACATGATTACGGGTGCTGCGCAGGTTGATGGGGCGATCTTGGTGGTGGCGGCGACGGATGGTCCGATGCCTCAGACGCGTGAGCATGTGTTGTTGGCGCGTCAGGTGGGTGTGCCGTACATCATCGTGGCGTTGAACAAGGCGGACATGGTTGATGATGCGGAGTTGCTCGAGTTGGTCGAGTTGGAGATTCGTGAGCTTCTGAATGAGTACGAGTTCCCGGGTGATGATGCGCCGATCGTGGCTGTCTCGGCGTTGAAGGCGTTGGAGGGGGATGCGGAGTGGCAAGAGAAGATCATGGAGTTGATGGCTGCTGCTGATTCGGCGATTCCGGAGCCGCAGCGTGATTTGGATAAGCCGTTCTTGATGCCGATTGAGGATGTGTTCACGATTACGGGTCGTGGGACGGTGGTGACTGGCAAGGTTGAGCAGGGTGTGATTCACACGGGTGATGAGGTGGAGATCGTCGGGTTGCGTGCGACGCAGAAGTCGACGTGTACTGGTGTGGAGATGTTCCGCAAGCTGTTGGATCAGGGTCAGGCTGGTGACAACATTGGTGCGTTGTTGCGTGGGACGAACAAGGATGATGTTGAGCGTGGTCAGGTGTTGTGTAAGCCGGGTTCGATTACGCCGCACACCAATTTTGAGGGTCAGGTGTATGTGTTGACGAAGGAGGAGGGTGGTCGTCATAAGCCGTTCTTCAATAACTATCGTCCACAGTTTTTCTTTCGGACGACGGATGTGACGGGGACGATCGAGTTGCCGTCGGGTACTGAGATGGTGATGCCTGGTGACAATGTGGCGATCACGGTTGAGTTGGGGAAGCCGATCGCGATGGACGAGGGTCTGCGGTTCGCGATTCGTGAGGGTGGACGTACCGTGGGCGCCGGCCGCGTCACCAAGATCCTGAAGTAATCGAACTTGCACCGGGCGGGCGCCTGCCCGCCCGGTGCACAAACATTGGAGCTGGCGCCCTGCCGGCTCCAGCGAGCGAAGCGAGCGAAATTGTCATGGCGAAGTCAGACAAGCGGGTGAAGATCACCCTCGAGTGCACCGAGTGCAAGCACCGCAACTACATCACGATGAAGTCGAAGATCAACGACCGTGAGCGGCTGGAGATGAAGAAGTACTGCAACAACGACCGTCGTCATACGGTCCACAAGGAGACTCGCTGAGCCAAACGCCCGGGTGCCCGTCTGGGCGGCGCTGGTACGCTTGCGCCTCCCCCTAAGGGCAGTAGCTCAGTTGGTAGAGCATCGGTCTCCAAAACCGACGGTCGGGGGTTCGAGTCCCTCCTGCCCTGCTGAGAGGTCGAGCCACGAGGCTTGACCGACCAGGAAGCAATGTCCTGAAGCGATCACAGCGACGAACGAGTAGAGACACGAACCAGCGATGTCAATGGACGACCTGAACCGCGAACAGAAGCGGATGTTGAAGCACCAAGGCCAGATCGACGAGAAGGGCGCGCCCACGCGCGCCGTGCGTCAGGCCAAGCGCGAACGGGTCGGTCCTGCGCAGTATCTCCGCGAAGTACGCGACGAGATGCGCAAGGTCGCGTGGCCCACGCGTCCCGAGGTAATCCGGTACTCGATCATCGTGACCGCCTGCGTGATCGTCTACATGGTGTTCGTAGGCGGCATCGATTACGCGCTCGCCCATCTCGCCGAATGGTTCTACACATGAACGACGACACACTCGAAGAACTGACCGAAGACCTGACGGAAGCACCGACGGGCGACCACCAGCTCGCCGATGCGGCCGCGACCGACGTCGAGGTCGATGCCAGCGACGAGGTCGCACCCGATGCGGACGCCGGCGGCTCGTTGACCGATGGCCAAGCCGACGACGAGCCGGCCTCCGAAGAACAAACCGACGACGAACAAATCGACGACGAACTGGTCGAGGTCGTCAACGAGGCCGACGTGCTCGGCGCTCCCGACGACGACACCCCCGAAGACGACCCGTGGACGCGTCCCGGCTCGTGGTATGTGGTGCACACCCAGTCGGGCTACGAGAAGAAGGTCACGGCCAACCTCCACGCCCGGATTCAGTCGATGAACATGGAAGATCAGATCTTCGAGGTCGTGATCCCCATGGAAGAGGTCGTCGAGTTCAAGAACG
>JBJACV010000140.1:0-2306 GCA_046604365.1 Nitrospira sp. | reverse complement strand
TTCATTCGGGACTGGTACCCCGCCCCCTGGGCCTTGAACCAGTCGATTACGTCGGAATCGACCCGTAGAGACAACAGAGACTTCTTCGGCACAGGCTTCAGGCCCTTTCGTGCCACCGCTTTCGCGAACATCTGGGGCGTCCACTCAGGAGCGTCGCCGTCGCGAACGACGGTGCTGTAGGGCTGGGCACGTACCCTGCCAAGGTCAGTACGTGATTTGCGAGAAGTAGAAGCGCGCTTCATGTTTCGTGGCCTTCCGGATAGAAATGATGCGAATCTCGTCCCCCTGTTCGGTATGAGCTACTGAGACCACCTGGTCTTCCAGCAACCCCAGCGTGAGAAAGCGTTGTTCGCCATAGTCTTCCCGGGTGTCCTCGGCCGTGAAAGTCACGCCTCGGAAGATCTTCTCTGCATCCGCGAAATCGATGCCGTGATTGCGCAGGTTGAGCCGACGCTTGGCCTCGTCCCAGACGAACATTGCGTAGTGTAGCTACAAACAGTAGCTACGGCAAATCGTCGGGCTAGGCCACCGGCACGAAGAAGCCCCCACGTCGCCACGCCGCGCGCAGCAGCAGCACAACCGCGACCGTGGTCGACGCGATCACCAGCAACGAACTCTCTGGACCGAACATCCCGCCGGTCAGCCAGTCGGGCCCGGCAAAGCGGCTTTCGAGCGGTGCCAACTTGCGCCAGTCTTCAATGCCGGAAAGCGGCACGCCAGCGAGCAGAATGGTGAAGTTCCATGCCGCGTGATTGGCGGCCGCCGCCCACAGGTTGCGCGTCAGGACGAACACCGCGGCCCAGAGCAGGCCCGCCAACGTCACTGCGATCAGCATTGTCACCACATCGCTGATCCCACCTTGCTCGACGTTTTCCAGGTGCACAATGGCGAACACCACCGCTTGCACCGCCAACGCCACCTTCGTTCCCCAGGCCCGTTCTACGACCCGGAATAGCAGGCAGCGGTAAGTCAGCTCTTCCAGGATAGCCGCGATGCCGATAAGGGCTGCCACGCCGAGCAGCGCCGATGAGGCATCGCGAAACAGCACCGGTTCGTAGACGCCCAGAGCGAATAGCACGGCCATCGGCAGCGCCACCAGGGCAGCGCCGCTCGCGCCGCCAAGCAACAGCGGAATCGGCCGCAGCTGCAGCTCGGTCGCTTCGCGTTTTTCATGCCAGTGCACGAAAACCCAGTAGCCCGTCACCGCCGTCAAAAGGATGCCGATGCGTCTGAAGACACTGAGTAGTTCGGGTCCGGGATGGAACGCCGCTTCGATCAGCGGCAGCAGGCCCTGTCGAAAGATCAGAATTGAGCCAAGAATCGCCACCCCACCCAGCAGCAGTGAGCCGAGCATCTGGCCGGCGACGCGCATTCGCCGTCGCGCGATGTTTCCAGTTGCAGGCGGAGCGGTCATGTCGGCCTAACGACTGCTACATCGCATGGTTAGATCTTCCTGACTCGAAGCGTCACGCGACCTCAAGCAGAGCGCGCGGGTTGCGATCAGCAACCAGCAGCAGCGTCCTGGCGGCGCCGGACGGCGCACGGCGCCCCTGTTCCCAGTCCTGCAACGTGCGAACGGAGACGCCAAGCAGGGTGGCGAACCGCGATTGTGACAGGCCGACACTCTCACGGATCTTCGCTACGTCCGGGACGTTGATGACACGGCCATAGTCGCCGCGCTTGAGCTCCCGCAGCCCGTCCCGGATCTCGAGGCCAATGTTGCGCTTGCGCTTACTCATCGCCAAGTTCCTCTCGAATTTCTTTCAGCACATGGGCAGGAATGGAATCAGCTACGTTCTTCGGATACATCGTCAGCATCCAGATGACGCCCTTCGGGCGGCGTACGTAGTAGATGACCCGGTACCCGCCGCGTTTACCTCGCCCCGGAGCCGCCCAGCGCAGCTTTCGTACCCCACCGGTCCCGGCAATGACCGGCCCCGATTCCGGGTTCTTGATCGGGGCCAACTGCAACTCTGTGTACTGCTCGTCTGAAAGATACTTCAACACCAGACGCGTAAACAGCTGGGTCTCGATGAAGCTGAACACCGAGCCATTACACGGCAAAGCCGTATAGTGTCAATCCGGCACAACCTGCCAAGGAAGATCTAACGACCGCTGCATCGCATAGTTAGATCGCCGAACTCCAGTTGACCGTATGTCAGAATTGACATAGACTAGCACCCGTGGCCATAGCCGACAAGCCGCTGGTCTGGCTGCATGGGGAGATCAAGACCCCGCCTTTCGCCACCGAAGCCCGGATTGAGGCTGGAGTTCTGCTGAGACGGCTGCAGCGCGGCGAGTCGCTG
>JBJACV010000139.1:0-2306 GCA_046604365.1 Nitrospira sp. | reverse complement strand
TTGAATTTAGGCGTAACACTCGCGAACGATCTCTGGTCATGGGAGATAGAATATGGACATATTTATGGTTGTTGGCTGGAGTCTTCCGACTATGAAAAGTGGGCTGAATCAGAACTTACCGATCCAACCAGCAAGTTAAACATGCGCGGCTCTATGCTTGCGACCCATATGGCAGCAAAGCTAGCCTGCCCGGTTACATACTTGGTCATGGCTGTTCCATAGGAAGGGCCGATCGGGAAAAGGGGCGCCGATCGGAAAAGAGGGCGCGGCTCGTAGTTTGACTCTCGTTGTTTGCGCGCGGGTCTGCCAGAGCGGGATCGCGGTAGGACCGCCGGTTACCCGGCGGCCCCCGCACAGATCCCGGCGAGCGGAACTACCGCACCGGGCTCTTACCTCAGATCAGACGCACAGTCGCTCGGAGGGATAGGGATGATGGGTACGCGGCCGCGGGAGCCAGCGCGCGGCGATACGAGTCATCCGCTCCAGGCTGATCCGGCCTTTCTGGCTGCGACGGCACAGGGCCGCCCACCAGTGCACGAACACCCGGTAGTTGAATGCTCGTAACCGCCGGCCGTTGCCCGGCACGCCGTAGTACAGGTGGTGACCTCGGACTACTGACGCCAACCACGCGCCCACCGTCGCAATGCCGGCATGCCGGCGACGCTGAAGCTCGATCTTGATCTGCTTCAGCTTCGCACGCAACCGCTTGGCCATTGTCAGCCGCCGCACCCAGAACGTTCCTCGCCAGCTCTTCCCGCAGCAGTGCGTGAAGCCCAGAAAGTCGAACGTCTCCGGTTTGCCGATCCCACGCTTCTTCCGTCGTTCGGCCGCAAAACGCCCGAACTCCAGAATCCGCGTCTTTTCGGGATGCATTTCCATCCCAAACCGGCGGAACCGCTCTCTTAGTTCCGCCAGGAACCGCTCGGCTTCGGATTGGTTCTGGAAGCCGACCACGAAGTCATCCGCATACCGCACGACGATCACGTCGCCGCGCGCCCGGGATTGTCTCCAATGCTCGACCCACAGGTCAAACGCATAGTGCAGGTAGACGTTGGCCAGCAAGGGTGAAACGCTGCCCCCCTGCGGCACCCCTTCTTCCTGTTCCGTGAGTTTGCCCTGTTCCAAAACTCCCGCGTTCAGCCACTTCTTCACGTGGCGGATCACGCGCGGATCCGCGATCCGATGCTCGATGAACTTGACCAGCCACTCGTGATCCAGTGCATCAAAGAATCCACGAATGTCTGCATCGAGCACATAGCTCACCTTCTTCCTTTGGATGGCCACCGTCAACGCGTCCAGCGCATGGTGCTGGCTGCGCCCCGGTCGAAACCCATAGGAGAAGCCCCGGAAGTCGGTCTCGTAGATGGCATTGAGCACCTGCACGGTGGCCCGCTGGACGATCTTGTCTTCCAGAACGGGTATGCCGATGGGGCGCTGGCGGCCATCCAGCTTGGGGATGTACACCCGCTTAACCGGCTTGGCCCGGTACACTCCGCGCGCCAGACGGTCCGAGAGGTTCTGAAGGTTGGCCTCCAGGTCTCGTCCGTACTGCTGCCACGTCACGCGATCTTCCCCGGGTGCCGCGCAGGGCGAGAGGCCTTGATAGGCTTCCCGGAGGCGATCCACGTTATAGACGTGGTGCCAGAGTGATGTGAACTTCAGCTTCTTATCCCGTCGAGCTGCCTGACGTATCCGGTCCAACGCCTGGTGCAGGCCTTCGGGATTGCTCCCTACGCGGCGCTGTGTCCGATCGGCCTGTGGCGCTGGTCCGGACTTCTCCTGGGTCAGGCCCCTTCCCTCCTCCCGCTCCGCCAAGAGGGACTTGGCCCTCCCGTTGTTCGCGGGATTCTGCGGTACTATGGGCCTGTCTGACTTCCCCGGCTCGTGCATCATCGTCTTATTCCTTGCGGATTCACGATGCGGACCTCGGCAACCGAGGTCAAACCAGGGATCTCCCGGCTTCCGTCGCCGAAAGGACTTCGGCAAGGGCGGCGGCTTCCACCGCCCCGTGAGGTGTATCCGTGCGTGCCTGGGGTCTGCGACCCCGCAGGACCGTTCCGTCCCTGGCGATCGTGGGATGGACCGTGTGGCCTTCCGTCGTTTGGAAACGCGTCGGCGTCCTGGTTTTTCAACATTACGGGGCTCAATACCCAGCCCGCACGTACCCCTGTCAACGCTTCAAGTGCGACATTGCTGCCGCCCTCACATGACTCGGGGCCGATGTGACTCGCCAGGTCTTCATCGTCAGGCTCTTTCATCCTTAACACCTCACCGGCTTGGCCGGCGCTATCTCCAAAATGTCGGAG
>JBJACV010000138.1:0-2325 GCA_046604365.1 Nitrospira sp. | reverse complement strand
GCTTGTGCGGCATCAAGGCCAAGCCGCTGCGCGGTTGCTTCGCAAGCCTTGACCCCGCGCAGTTCAGAGGGTGCGCCGAGCGCATCGGGACGAGGGGCGACCTTTTTTGTTCGCTGGCGCGGCCATCGAACAAGGGGCTATTTTCTCCACCATTTACTGCGCTGCCCCGCTGCCGAGAGGGAGCCGAGAATAACTAAGGATGGAATGCACGCCGCGTAATAGCACATGTATTTCCCTATCTCTGGTTTCCAAGGCAATTGCGACGCCCAGATGAGGGCAATTAGGAACGGTAACGCCACAAGCGTGCTGATGACATGACCGCGCCGCGTTCCCCCCGGACTACCCACCCCTTTTTCAGCACCGCAGCCCCGGCAGACGGACGCACCATCGGGAATTTCGGTCATGCAGAAGGGGCAAGCCTCTGTCATTCGAGAACCCACCCTTTTTCAGAGCGGACGAACTTCACCGTTGCGGTGTTGGTTCTTCGCATCCCAGCAGGGAACTCACCCCAACCTAAACCCACCGCCAATAGAGCGCTGACTTTCTCATCTTCGTAAAAGCGCTTCTCGTTATTGCCGTTGCGCTCTTTCGCCTCTGCGACCGCTTGCCGAGAGCTTTTTGTGGTCACAAGGTCATAGCGCACCGTGGCGGTGTAAAGCCCTTCGCCTTTATCGAAGCCGTTCAGCTTTTCAAAATTCTCAACCCTCATAAAATCGCTAGTGAACTGTAGAGCGCGCTCAGAAACTTGACGTTCTATTTCGCTAGCGCTGGGCTTTCCGTCGCCGCACCCGCTTAAGCTGAGCGCCACCGCGACAATCGCCAATCTCGTTTTCATCAATCCCCCGGTTATCTGTATTAGTTCCAGACAGATAAACGACCTTGTTAGCACGGGCGGCGCGTGGCCTGCAAAGTTGCAAAAAGGGTAAGTTTTGCAACAGCGCGACAGCCCCGACGAATCAAGGGGTTGCGTGTTGCATAAGTCTGTTGCACAATGGATTGATGAAATACGGCTATGCGCGAGTCTCAACCGACGACCAGAACCCGGCGCTGCAACTGGCAGCGTTGAAGAAAGCCGGTTGCCGTCAGCTGTTCAAGGACGAGGGCATCAGCGGCGCGACCCGCAACCGTCCTGCCCTGCGGCGCTGCCTTGAAACGCTCAAGGCCGGTGACACGCTGATAGTTTGGAAACTCGACCGGCTAGGCCGCAGCTTGCGCGACCTCATCCACATGCTTGACGACTTGCGCGAGCGCGGCGTCAGGTTCCAATCGCTCACCGAGGCCATAGACACGACCACGCCGACAGGCCGCGCCATGTGGCAGATGATTGGCGTGTTTGCCGAGCTGGAGCGTTCGCATATCGCAGAGCGCACCCGCGAAGGCGTGAAGGCGGCAAAGGCGCGTGGCGTCAAATTCGGACGCAAACCCAAACTCACAGCCCCGCAGATTGCCCATGCCCGCAAGCTGGTGGACGCCGGAGAGCCTGTGCCGGAAGTCGCACGGCTCTTGAGCGTAGAGCGCACGACCGTCTATCGGGCGTTGCAGCGGGCAGCGGCATGACGAACAAGAACAACAGAGACTAGGGGCGGGGACTTGGCGAACACACAACAAAAAAGTGACCTTCCATTTGGCAGCGAGTTTTCCCCGTCACAGGTAGAACTGCCCCGCTTGCTGGAATTGGCCGACGAACACGAAGGCGACCAGTCGGCTTTGCAAGACGCGATACAGGCCGAATTTTTCTCGACCCACGGCGGCGGCAACGCGAAGAACCAGCGCACCCTTGCCATGAATTGCCGCCTTGGGCTGCGCGCCTATGGCCTCATAGACGAGAGCGCGACTCTGACCGATTTTGGCCGGGAGCTATACGACATCCGCGCCGACGCGGCGCTTTACGACAAGCTGGCGGCGCACATCCTGTTGAACCTTCGCGGCATGGCGCTGGTTCGCTGCATTCAGGAAATGACGATTGCAGGCGAGCGCGTCACGCTGGATTCGCTGCGCCATGCGTTAGAGGAGCGCGGGACGCACTTCCCCAAGGGCGGCAAGCACCCCAGCATGATGCGGCTTTGGCTGGCGAAGGCCGGGGTATTCATCGGCACGAGCTGGCGCGTTGACGAGGCGAAGCTACGGAGCCTCACCGGCACCGATAGCGACGAGTTTGCAGCCCTTGCCCGTTTCACCGCCGAGCAGCGCGCGTTTTTGCTGGCGCTGGCGAACAGCGGCGTCACCGAGGCGCAGCCCGCGAACATCATCAGGGACTTGGCGACGGCCACCTATGGCGTTCGCTTCCCCGACAAGAATTTGCCGCAGGTCGTGCTGAATGCGTTG
>JBJACV010000137.1:0-2331 GCA_046604365.1 Nitrospira sp. | reverse complement strand
TGGAAGAGGAGGGCGGACAGACCCGCTGGCACCATGGCATGGGTACGGCCTGACATCTCAGCAGTCCTCCATCATGTCGGCTAACTCTGCTCGTTCGTGTCGTTTCTGTATGCGCCGCTTCACGATTTGCGCCCGTTTCCAGACATAATTAAACTTTTCATCCGGAATCCGTTTGTAGTGCGCGACTTCGTTGGCCGCTCGTCGGGGACTCGCGGCCGGTTCCCGTTCGAAGATATGCTCCAAGGCCGCGTCAATCTTCCCCACATGCCACTGCGGATTCACCAGACTAATGACCGTCGTCTCCACCCACGGCAATAAGCTCGGCATCAGTGTCTGGATCTTAGTCAGTAGCGCCTGGACTTCCTTCTGATACTCGATCTTCTGTAAGCCAGCTAAATTCGGTTGCTTCACATCCGCAGTATGCTGATGTTCCTCCGTCCGACCGGCTGCATATCGGTCAGCCGCCAGTGACGGATCCATACTGGGTTCAGCCGTTATTGGCTGTGTATCCATACCGACTACCTCCGTTGTGTAGTAGTGATGTCTTCTATCAAGTAATCTTTATTGATTACTGTGCGACATGACTGCGACAGCCAACCCGCACTCACCCCCAAAAACCATCCCGCCAGACGACCTACTCACCTATTACGTTCCCCCCAACCCCGCTCTTCGCACCTGGATGCCTCCCCCAAGCAGTCACTAAGCCTTCCGCGCACGGAATAACCTGAATCCTCAGGATTGGCGCTGGCTTCCGTCATGACACGCGGGTGGAGTGCACCACTTTTCGCACCACTTCTTGCACCACTCTAGAAGCGAATCCCCGCATCAATAGCGGGAATCTTGCTCTCACCCCATGTCGGAACGGCTCATTGAAGACGTAGGGGCATCCTGCCGATCGAAACACATGGGGAACGGCTTGGTCCCGAATCCGTAATAGGGTGGTAGCAGTCACCAGGCACACACCATGAAGGAGGAAGGTATGGGAGAGAAAAAATCATCACGACGTCGGGAGCCGCGTTCACCAGAGGGCTCCTCGAAATCACGGGGTATGGTTGTCGGGATCGACGTCGGGTATGGATTTACCAAAATCGTGCGGGAGGATGGCCAACGGTTGATGTTCCCCTCGGTCGCCGCCGCCGTCGCCCCGACCATCATCGCACAACTCCATCCCCTGCAGGACAGCGATGAAGTCTTAGTCGACAGTATCCGGTACATCGTCGGCGAACGGGCGATCGGGCACGCCGAACGATTCTCGAATCTCCACTCGTTATGGTGGACGTTGCCGCACTACCGCGCCCTTATCGCCCAGGCCAAGAAATTCATCCCGGACGGCGCCTGTATCGTGACCGGCTTGCCCTTGGACAAGTATATGGCCCAACAAGCCATGAACCATGTCGCGCAGACGATGAAGAGCGGCCTCCGCGCGCAGCATGTCACGGTGATCCCGCAAGGCGTGGGCGCCTACTTTAGCGAACCGACGTTCGAGCACCCGCGCAATAAGGTCGCGCTCGTCGACATCGGCACGTGGACCACCGAATTTGTCGCGATGGCGGGGCAAGATCTCATCAGCCAAGCCTCCCTCGGCATCCGGCTGGGGATCAACGACATCTTTACCACCGTGGCGACCGAACTCCAGGCCAAACTCAATCGACCGGTCGATCCCCATGAAGTCGAGCGCGCCCATCGCGGGGAAGAGGAGTTGCGCACCCAAGGCCGACCGGTCGCCCAAGAGTTCATCACTGATCGGGTCACCCAGCTCGCCAAAGAGTCCGCGGGGCAGGTCCTGGCCAAGATGACGGACCTGTGGGGGCCACATGCGGCCGCCTATGAAGCCGTCATCCTCTGTGGGGGTGGCGCGAAACTCCTCGCTCCCCATCTCAAAGGATTCCGAGAGGGGATGCTCGTCCTGTCCGATGGCCAATTTGCCAACGCCCGCGGTTATCTCAATGTGGGCCTCCGGATCTACGGGCCCCCACCACAAATCGCCTATACCGATCAGGTGTCTGACAAACAGGTACTCGATCCATCTGGAGCGATGGTCTGAGTCTTATGGCACGCATCCACCGTCTCACCTTGTACCTACGGCAGCGGCCGGACGAGCAAGCGCTCTATCACTACTTGATGCGCAAAAGCCCGGCAGAGCGGACCGCACTGCATCGCACGATGATGCTGGCTGAATTCAATCGACGGATGAAGAAAGAACCTCAGCGGAACCGCTCCGCCACCCCGAAAGCCTCACGCCGGCGAGTCGCCGTCGCTGAACCGCCGCCCACGACAGGAGGCATGGCGAGTTGGAATCAGCGCGTCGTGTTCTAACCCCAATTCCGATAT
>JBJACV010000136.1:0-2351 GCA_046604365.1 Nitrospira sp. | reverse complement strand
TTCGTTCGTAGAAGTCGCCCGTATTCCGCGATCCAAAGCGCGTCTGCTATCCCACTGTGTGGGACGGCGTTCGGCGCGGATGAGCCGACAAGGTCTGCCAGCGGCCATCGACGTGCGGCGGCATTAATGACCTCGTGCTTCCATGCCGCCTTTGCCTTCTGGCGTGCCTTGGCGTCGGCCTTCTTATCGCCGGTCTTCTTGGCCGCGACCTTCGGTAGCGGCGGTAATACCTTCTGCCACGTATTCGGCTTGGGGTATTCCGCCGCTATGCCAAGCGCCGCCACAATGCCCTTGATTGTGCCGATGGCCTCGCCCTGGCTCAGGGCCGTCATCGTCGTCGTCATGGCGCCGCCTGGTATAGGCGACTCCGCGATGACGAACACGTCGCACCATTCGGCGTGCAGGTTGTGAATCATCGATGCGAGCTTCACCACGTTGACGGTGGGCCGCTTGCCGCCCAGCACGGGCATGCGCGCCGTGTAGACGCACAGGCCGTCGCTGTCGAGTGCGGCAATGCCGCCGTCCAGGCCAATGTCGATGCCGATGTAGAGCATGGGTTAGGCGCCCGCCTGTCGGAATTGTTGCTCTCGGTGCTGTTTTGCCGCTTTCTTCTTCGCGACAGAACTACGGTCACGCATTGCCGTCAGTGCTAGGGTTTTCAACGGCACCAACTCACGGCGCCCGAAGTTGTAGAGTTGCTCCAGCATGTCCAGGTATGCGTCTCGGGTAGAGTACGCCACCAACTTCTCGCGGCACCGCTCTGCGCCACCGATGAGCCGCTTTTGGTCAAATCCCTTGACGCGGCACACTGCCATGCACGCTTCAACGAATCGGGCGGTTCGTAGGCATTTCGCCATCCCGAGGAGTGGGGCATAGATACCGGCGACGCTTGCGGCCCAAGTTCGATCTTTAACCTTGAACGTCCCGGCGATAAACGAGGGCATATATTGCCGCCTGCATGTTGTGCCTGCCAGCAATGAGAATGCCGTGCCGATCGTCAGCTTGTACTCATCGGCGAACCTCAAACCGTCCTCGTAGGCGGCTACGCCGTTCCGAGCGTGCACCTCTGCGTAGTCACGCAGCTTCCACCCCTTGGCCGTGTTGTTGATCTCGGCAACGTCGAAGTCTGTATCTACGACGACATACCACACCTGAATCCCAAGCGACTGAGCGATTGCTAGGCGGTGCTGACCCTCCTTCACTTCCATGCCGCCGTTCTTATCCCGTGTACACACGATCGGGAAACACGGAAGGAAACCATATTTCTGCATGGAACGCATGAGTCCCTTATGCCGCTTGATGTCGGTGTCCCGGTTCTGAGCGCTCCGAGAGAACAGTGCGTAGTTCTTCGTCGCTTGGATCTTCGGACTTGGCATTGATTGAACCTCCAAAAATGGTGCTACCCGTTCGCCCTCATCCACCTTGCAACAATCTTGAATCCTTCGGCCCGCAGTGCGTCATTCTTCGGAATGCGCTTCAGGACGTTAATGGCTTCATTCGCAATGAACACGCCGACACCCTTAAGCTCTCTGGTGTCTTGGTCGGCGTGCCCGTTTCTATCCTTGCGACGCTTAGCGAAAAACGCATCTATGTCTGCAGCGGCTTCGCGCTGTACTTCCGGGGCTTCTGTTCGCAGCATGTCAGCCGCGTTCACGCTCATGACACCAGTATCGACGGCTGCAATCAATTCTGGCGTTGAATTCTTGTCGTTGAGAACGCGGGTTGCGCGGTCAATGGTTTGCCCACTCACGTTGACTGCTGCGCCCGCGTGGTCGCGGGTTTTGCCAAGTCGGATCGGGTGTGACCCGTTGGACACCCCCGATTTTGCGGCTGTGCTTTTCTTGTCGCCACCACCAGCCCGCATGCGATCTTTTGCCGCAGCTTCGTATAGCTCTCTTGCCCTTGCCCCAATCATGCCGCGTTGCGACTCCGTTAGTTGGCGTCGATGCAAGTTGAGCGAGAGCACATAACCAATGGGGTCATCGGGGCTCACAGTTCTGTACTTCGGCTCGATGCCTGCCCTTGTGCATGCGGTGTAGCGTCGTCGCCCGTCGAGAATCTTGCCGTTGTAAAGCAGAATCGGCTCAAGTTGTCCGTTTGCCTCAATGCTGCCCTGTAGCTCTGGTATGTGTTCCTCGTCCATCGGGAATATATTCGCGGCCTCATGGAATTCATATTGCGTCATTCATCCCCCTCCCACGCATCGCCCTTCGGGTGCGAACCGCCGACAGACTTCAGCGCGGCTACAAGCTCGCGCACGTTCGCGAATCGCGGGGCGTCAGGATCTTCCATCGTTCGTTCCAGTCGCGTGAAAACCTTCGGGCGAATCGCTGCCAGCTCCAACCACGGCG
>JBJACV010000135.1:0-2385 GCA_046604365.1 Nitrospira sp. | reverse complement strand
TGCGCATCGGAGAAGTGGCCACGCAGGCAGGAGTACACGTGCAAACGATCCGGTTTTACGAGCGACGCGGGTTATTGCGCCAACCGCAACGGTTGCGTTCGGGGTATCGCGATTACCCGCCCGAAGCCGTGCAGGTCGTGCGTTTGATCAAACAGTTTCAGGAGCACGGTTTCACTTTGAATGAAATTGCGGCCCTGATGCAGTTGCAATCCACACGCGCCGCGCCGCTGCCGGAATTACGCGCCCAATTGCAAGCCAAGATTGAGAGCCTGGAGGTGAAGATTCAGGCCTTGCAAGCGATGCGTGACAAATTGAAAACGTTGACAAGACAACTGGCCCAAGACAATGGGCCTGGCGCGTCGTTATTTGGCTTGGGTTTGCCGCCGCCGCAAGCAGGCCCTGAATAAACGAAGATGGAATTGCTGGAAACGAACAAAGCACTGGTGCGCCGCCACATCGAAGACTGGCTTAACCGCAAAGACCTGCGCACGGTTTGCGCCGATGTCGCTGAAGATTTCATTGATCACGATGCGCCGTTGGGTACGCCGCCCGGCCCGCTTTGGTTGAAACATTGGTTCAGAACCTTGCATCAGGTTGTGCCCGATTTGTGCGTCACCATCGAAAACCTGATCGCCGATGACGATTGCGTAACTACACATCAAACCTGGCGCGGCACGCACACAGGCCGCTTCCTCATATGCGCCAAGTTAAGCGGGTAAAGCCTGCTGTCCATAGGAGTTCTCCGGTGTTATTTGAAAAAGCGCCAAGCCTGCGGCGGGCGCGGTTTGGTAGCGGCGGCGGCGCGGGCGTTCACGCAGCAAAGCGCACGCGCGGGGCGTCAAGGTTTTGCCCCAATGTGCTACGCCGGTAATCAAGGGGCGGATTTGCTCCGCCGTCATTTGCCATAACCGCCACGTTAGTTCGCGGGCCTTACTGGTAGCGCCCGCGCGGCGTTCGAGCAAACACGCGTAGAGCATTTTTCCGCTCAGATAAATCAACGCCAGCGCGCCGCCCCGTTTGGCGCGCAGTTGATCGGCCTGCAAGAGGCTCTTATACCGCTTAATCAGCAGTTCGATTTGCCAGCGCAACCGATAGTATTCACCGATTACTGCTGCCCCTAACGTGTCTGGCGCGATCGTCGTCAGGATGATGACCCAACCGCACCAGAGCAGGGTGTCGGCCCGCGGCGTACCGCGCAGCTCTTTTTTCGCTTTGCGGTAACAGCGTTGGCGCGCCCGATT
Source organism: Nitrospira sp. (assembly GCA_046604365.1). GTDB lineage: Bacteria > Nitrospirota > Nitrospiria > Nitrospirales > Nitrospiraceae > Nitrospira_D. Next base: position 1,144 of record JBJACV010000135.1, on the reverse strand, counting down.
CGCGGCTTCTTCCGGCAACCGATACGCATGGATCCAGACGGGAATGGTTTGTTCGGCGTGTACGAATTGCGCGTCCAGCGTGACGGTCGTCGTCGCCGCGTCGGCACCGCGTAACGCCGCTGCCAGTGCCAGCGGAGCGCCCGTCAAGGTTTGCAACCGAAAATTATTGGGTTGCAAACGCACGATGACATCCGCCCCGCGCGCCACCGTCGCAGCAATCCCCGTAGCTTTGGCGTAATTGCGATCCGCCAAAGCTACATCGCCCGTTTGCCAAGCGAAGTGCGCGAGGCTTTCGCCGGTCTTGGTCGCGGTGATTTCAAGAAACGCGAGCGACTGCGCAAACCAGTCCCAACCCAGATGCAAGCGGTAATCGGAAGTCTGCGCACCCGGTGCCTGAATGACGGAACCGTCGCAGATCAATAAACGCCGACCGTGCAAACCGCCTGCTGGGGGCGCCGGCAGTATTTGCCGCAACAGGGCGGTTAACCAGGGGCCGCAGGCGAGCAAGCGCTCACGCACGGCGTTGTCGGTTAAGGCTTGCCCCAACTGCGCACAAGTCGCGCTCGTCGTGCGCAAACTCTGATCGAGGCCGCAGTACAAGAAGACGACGCGCAACAACTGCTCCGGCGTTTTCAGGACGCGTGCCCGTGTGAAGGCCTGAAACTCCCGCGCCTGCTGTGCCAAATCCGGCGGCAGGTCTTGGAGTAATTCGGCAAACGTGGTATCTGCTGCTTGAAGAGATGACATCTGTGAGCTTCTCCTGTTTCAGGTGATCGTTTCACTCACAGTTTGCCATCTCTTCCTCTTTCAATCACTTGCGCCCTTAACTTGGCGCACATGGGGCAACGCCCTGGGAAGCGACGAGAAATAGTACAAGCCCTGAAAGGGCGCAATAAATACCCATAATTTCGCCCTTTCAGGGCTTGTCAATTTCCTGGTGCCACTACCAGGGGCGTTGCCCCTGGCTATTGAATTTTGCCCTTTCAGGGCTTCACGGTTCAACGGAATCTGCCCGCGTATTTTTGTTCTTATAGCGGTTTGCAGTTGAGTGCGACCCAAGGTAGGGGCAGACCTGCGTGTCTGCCCCGGTCGGGTTTGCTGACTTCGATTCCGTCTGTGGCCGCCGGGGCAGACACGCAGGTCT
>JBJACV010000134.1:0-2425 GCA_046604365.1 Nitrospira sp. | reverse complement strand
GGAACTGATGTACCAGTTCTGGACCGTCACGTAATCGGTCGCCCCATGAATCGACAGGCGGAGATCATTCGCTTGCCGGCTGATGACGAGATCGAGCGGGTTGATCCCGGCATCATAGGCGACCCGGTCTGCCGACCCGCCGCTGTCCTGCACAAGATCCTGTCCTTCGCCACGGCCGAAGAGATAGGTATCGCTGCCGCTGCCGCCGTTGAGCGTATCGTTGCCGAGACCACCACGCAGGGTATCGGTTCCGCCTGATGCTGTGAGGACGTTGTTGGCGCTATTGCCGGTTAACACATTGTTCAGACTATTGCCGGTCCCATTGATGGCAGCCGAACCGACAAGCGTGAGGTTTTCAAGATTTGATCCCAAGGTCCAGGTCACAGAGCTCTGAACCGTATCGGTCCCATTATTATTCGATTCAACCACCGTATCTCCAGTTCCGACGACGTATATGTCGTTGCCGGCTCCGCCGGTGAGCACATTGGCCGCGCTATTCCCGGTCAACACGTTATTGAGTGAGTTGCCCGTGCCGCTGATCGCAGAAGAACCAGTGAGCGTGAGATTTTCGACGTTCGTACCAAGCGTATAGGTCAGTGCGCTCTGCACCGTATCAGTACCGCCTCCGGCTGCTTCGACGATGGAGTCACCCGCCCCGATCACGTAGGTGTCGTTCCCTGCCCCGCCGGTCAACACATTGGTCGCGCTGTTGCCCGTCAACACGTTATCAAGACTGTTGCCGGTTCCATTGATCGCAGCGGTCCCGGTGAGTGTGAGGTTTTCAACGTTGGCACCCAGCGTGTAGGTGATGCCGCTCTGAACCGTATCGAGGCCTTCATTCGCCGCCTCAGTGACCGTGTCGCCCGCATTATCCACGACGTAGGTGTCATCACCCTGGCCGCCGCTCATGCTGTCTGCTCCGGCAGCTCCATCTAAAATGTTGGCGGCGCTGTTCCCTGTCAGCACGTTGTTCAGACTGTTGCCGCTCCCGTTGATGGCACTGGTGCCGGTGAGCGTCAGATTCTCCACATTAACACCGAGCATATAGGAGATCGACGAAGAGACGAGATCGGTCCCCTCGTTGGCATTCTCAGTCACCGCATCGCCGCTATTGTCCACAAAATAGGTATCGCTCCCTGCACCACCCGCCATGGCGTCGGCACCGATCCCACCATCCAGCACATTGGCGGCGCTGTTGCCGGTCAGCGTATTGTTCAATGTATTCCCGGTTGCATTGATGGCAGCTGTCCCAGTCAATGTCAGCTGCTCCACACTCGCACCCAGCGTGTAGGAGATCGCCGCCTGTACCGTATCAATCCCTTCGTTGGCGTTCTCAACCACCACATCGCCGGCATCGTCGACAATGTAGGTATCGTCGCCCTGCCCGCCCGTCATGTTGTCAGCCCCGGCCGATCCATCAAGGACATTCGCCGCGATATTGCCAAGTAGGATGTTATTGAGGTTGTTACCCGTCCCATTGATTGCATCGGTGCCGGTCAACGTGAGGTCTTCGACATTATCTGAAAGGACAAACGATACATCACTCTGGACCAGATCCATCCCCTCATTGAGGCCTTCCAGAACCACATCGCCGGCTCCAACGATGTAGGTATCGTTCCCGGCGCCACCAGTGAGTATGTTAGCCGCACTATTGCCGGCGAGCAAATTGTCCATCTCATTGCCAGTTCCATTGATGGCCGCTGATCCAATCAACGTCAGATGTTCGATATTCGCACCAAGTGAGTACGTGACCGAGGACTGAACCCTGTCGATCCCTTCATTAAGATTCTCCGTCACACTGTCTCCCACATTATCGACAACATACACATCGTGGCCTTCCCCACCCTGCAACGAATCGCTGCCAAGACCACCATCAAGCGTATTATTGCCGCTATTTCCGATGATCGTATTATTGGCGGAGCTGCCGGTGGCATCGGTTGAGTCTGCTCCGGTCAGGATCATTGTTTCGATGTCGGCATCTCCGGTCAGCGAAAAGCTCACCGAGGTATACACCTGGTCATTCCCTTCTCCCGTGAACTCAGTCACGACATCCGCGGCATTGTCGACAATGAACGTATCATCGCCGCTGCCGCCGGACATCTGATCCGCTCCGGTTCCGCCGTCCAACACATCGTTACCTGCTTGGCCAGAGAGGCTGTCGTTGCCTCCCAACCCGTGGATCGTGTCTGCCAGCTCGCTGCCGTACAGATTGTCATCCCCTTCCGTGCCGGTCAGCGTGGTCTCCAAGCGCGCCAGCACCGCCGCCGCATCCCACACCGTCCCATCCGCAAACCGGATCTCCTCGATCTGCCCGTTCGGGTTAAACCAGTCCAGGAGCGTCAGCGTCTCGCCCGTTGCATTGAGCCGCAGCGTGATGGCGTTGGGATTCACCCCCCAATCCCGCGTGATCGTCACGTCCGCCGGC
>JBJACV010000133.1:0-2477 GCA_046604365.1 Nitrospira sp. | reverse complement strand
GGACGAGGTCGTTTGGCTCATGCACGCCCGCCGCGCGGAGCCGTTTGCGGAAGTTGTATCTGTCGCTGTGTGACAGGTTGGCGCCCATCGCCGCATGTTCGATCGCCGACCACACTGCAGCGGCATTCGAGGCCGAATAGCCCGCGACGGTGATATCGAAGCCCAACACAACCGGCGCGACGTAGACGACTTGGAGGTTGCCGACCGCCGCGAACAGTTCCATCGTTCCGAACGTCGGCGTCACAACGACCGTGATACGTTCGTTCGGCGCGTCATCGTCGTGGTCGTGATCGTCTGGCAATCGCCAGAGAATCCCGAGACCACGCACGGTGTCATCGACCTCGATTTCGTCAACGAGCGCACGCCAAGCCGTATCCCGCGTATCGGGACAGAGCGGTAGTTGTGGCGTCGGCATCCTTAGCGAAACAGCCCCATCACAATTCGGCGGACAGTGTTCGCTACGCCGCGCCCAAGCTCACGCACGCCCATGCCCACGAATCCCGCCGGGGACGGCATTGAAAGCCCGTCGGCTTGGATGTTGGGCCGGTTCCGTTGCGGGCCGTCGAATCGCGTAGTGCCCGTCCTCGGTGCGCGTTCACCAGGTAGTCGGAAGTGTGGTCCCGCGAGCCCCGAGCCGCTGTTGAGCCGGATGAATTTCTCGACTTCAGGGCGCATCCGTCGCCATCGCGATTCCACCTTGGCGCGAACCTGCGCCACACGGGGCGGGGCAAGGCCAAGCGTATCACGCGCTGGGACGTTGCCAATGCGTCCTGGAGGCTTCAGGCCCTTCCGGAAGCTGTTGCGGAAGCCAGGCCCCATTTCGGTACGCTTCCAGCCGCGCTTGGCGCCACGGGGCCAGTAGAACGTTTGCTGGAAGCCTCTTTGATGCTGGGCAAGGATTTCGCCCCAGAATTTGCGTGTGTGAGGATCGCGTTCCCAATAGGTCCAGATTCCGCCGGGAACGGTTTCGTTGCGCAGAAGGGCGATTGCGCGGGCATTGGCGCCAGTGGCCACGAGGGGAGCATTGTTCGGTGACGCTCGCCCTTGAGGCGAGTATGGCCGCTTACCTCGTGGCGGCTTAGTGGGGTCGATGTTCCGTTCACGGGCCAACCGGGTCAGCGGATGGATCGGCAGAAGCGGTCCACCGCCCGCCGATTCGCCGACGAGCAGCGCCGCGCGCTTGGCCACGTCATACAGCGCCGCCAAGACGTATTCAGGCAGATACGGCCACAGCGGGTCTGTGACTGGCATAATTTCCCGGTCGGTGACCAGGAAGCCGAACCCGCCGCCAAGTTGTGTTGTGCCTGGGGTCAAATTGGTTCTGGGTCTGTCGGCTTGCGAAGCATGGCATCAATCAGCTTTTGGAACGCCTCTCGCAGTTCTTGAGAGGTGTTGCCGAATGAATCAGCCAACGCCCGCGTGTTGCCAATGATGCTGCGCATGCCGTACTGAGCGTCGTCGGCGCATTGGCCCAACATGAGCATCTTTTGCGCGTCGATGGGTTCAGGCATCAAGGCTCCAGGTAGTGATAAGGCAAGTCCGCATCGTCCGTGTAGACCTTGGCCGTGTACCCTGCCAAGAGGTGCTGCGCACGGTCGCGGCACTGGTAGCCGTAATCAGCGTAGGGATTCTGCCCTTCCTTGCTGATTTGGCTGCGGGAGATCAAGTAGGCGCTGTAATTCGCCGCGATTTCCGCCGCCGTGCCGTCGCTATCCACGAGGCCCGCCGTGGTGCTGGCGACGTAGTTCAGGTCCAGATACCCCGCGATCGTGTCAAGTTGAGCCTCTAGCGACGTATCGCGGTATGTTGAATCGCCCCAGCCCGGCCCGCCGTCCACGCCTTCGGTGATCTCGTAGGCATCGGTGGTCTCGATCGGTGCGTGCCGCTCTAGCTGGGATTCCAGGGCACGCTTGGCCCGCGCCTTCAGTTCGCGATTGAGCCATCGCCGCGCCGCTGTACGCTGTTCGCCAAAGTCAGTTTGGATCTCATTGCTCTGCGGCACAAGCTGCCCAACCCACGGGGCGATATCTGTGACTTGTGCGATCGTGCAATACACCGCGCCCGCTGTGCCTGACGCGGCCACGGGCACAACTTGCAGCATCGCCTCGAAGCATGGCGACGGTTCGCTCGCGGACGTGATATAGACTTCGAGCCGATACCAGCCCCGCATCGAGGCCGTGTCGGAGTTGTCCAGCGTCAGCGTGATCGTGCCCGCCGTCGCCGACAGCCACGCGACCGTAGACCCGCTCAGCGTTACCGGCGTGATATCGTCGCCGACAAAAATCTTGAGCGTTAGCGTCTCGGTGGTGTAGACGCCTTCGATGGGCTTCTTACGTAGCGACGCTGTAGCGTAGTCCGCCGGATAGCGCAACGTGATCTTGCGCACCAGCGTGCGGCCCGCTTTGACTTTGAGTGTTTCCACTTAAGCTAGACAGCCTCACTCGTGCTGGCGAATTCCGTGCTCAGCGCTTCGGAAG
>JBJACV010000132.1:0-2598 GCA_046604365.1 Nitrospira sp. | reverse complement strand
CGAGATGCGATGGTGGCTGGTGTTTGGCACCATTGTGATTGTGGTGAGCATCCCGGCGCTTGGTGTGGCAAAAGGAGAGAAGCAGACTATGCGCACGCAGGTGGAGGGAGGTTCACACCCATTTCATGCCTGTCTTGAAGAAGCCGCCATTGCCTATCAGCTTCCCTCGACACTACTGCGAGCGATTGTTCAGGTCGAGAATGGGAATTGGGACCCGCTGGCGGTGTCGGTGAACCAGCATGGTAAGGGCATTCGCCAAACAGTCCGTTCAATGAACGACGCTATTTCATTGGTCACGCGACTGTGGAAACAGAATGTGAACTTTGATGTGGGGCTAGGCCAAGTCAATACGCGGAATATGGAGCGATACCGTATACATCCGATCTCTCTCCTCGATGGCTGTGCCAACCTGAAAGTGTCGGCTCGAATCCTCAGGGAATCGATCGAGCGTCATGGGTATAACTGGCGTGCGATCGAACGGTATAACGGGATCAATCCGCAATATCCCTGGAGAGTCAAGAAGGCCCTCGACCAACTCCGTTGAGAGAGGAATGACGATGGGACATTGGTATGCCGGTCACGTCGTGCGATCGGGAGTGCGCCGATTGATTCAGTTATTGGAGAAGTCTGGCGCCTCGGACATCCGGCGGATGGCGGATGAGTATGTGGTCTGGTACGGACAAGAAGAATGGATCCCAATGATACGGACCTGTGCCGGGGTGCGGCAGGTGCTGCCCCTGAGCATGGAGGAGGTTGCAGGATTGCAAATGGAGCGTGTCATGCCGTCGTGCCCTGAGATTGGGGAAACGGTCCGTGTGCCGTGCGGAGCGATGCATGTCGTGGGGCGGATAGATCAGATTAGCGATGGGAAAGCCACTATTGTCACAGCCTTGTTTGGCCGGCCGACCAAAATGGTGGTGGCTCAGGAGCAAGTCCAGGCCGTGGAATTGCCGGAGGCGTGGCGATGAGCCGCTGGGTGCATACGGTACTCGATCGGATCCGGCAATCCCTACTGGTCCGCCTGCCGCAAAAGATGGCGACGTCGGTGAAATGGATGCCGCTCGTCAAACCTTCTCCACTCGTGATTGCGTTAGAGGATTTGGCCCCCGTCTGGTTACGGCATAATCAAGACTTTCGATCAGCTCATGGGAGTGGCTTGCGTCCTATTGGGACACCGGCGGTCACGATGGAGGAAGCCCTGGCGCCGGCAGGGGCGACCGTGGTCTCGGCGATCCTTCGTGGACGTGAGGGGGTGGCATCGCCTGGAAAGGAACCGGTCGTGGTGAGTGCAGTGCCAGCGGTGGTGGCGCCAAGGACGCCCATCACGAAACGCGCGGCCGCATCCATCTTATTGCGGGACTTTATCCTGCCGTATCAGGGTCTCCTTGAGCGGCAGCAAGTTCTGGGGCCGTTGGTGACGATGATTGACGTGTTGGAAGAATATGGAGATTGCCCGTCGGTGGTGTTGGAGGCCAAAACGCAAGATGAAGAGGTCGCGGATCTCTATTCGATTCGGGATACGCTCGCGCAAGTGAATTTGCGGGATCACACGCAGCGTGTGACGAAACACGGACTGGCCGAATTGATGAGCCATTACAAAGATCCCGAGCCGCTGATTCCCAAGATGCTGATGTCATGTCTTGGGCATGATCTGGGGAAGATTCCGGTCTTTCGAGCCTCTGGTATTTACTCCATGCGCGATCATCCGGCGATCAGCGTCATGAAGATCCGTGAATATTGCGAGAAGGTTGAAATCTTCTGGATCGACGAGGTCTGTGAGGCCATTCAAGGGCATCATCGCTTGGTGAAGGATGCGTTTGCCACGTTACTGAAAGTGGCAGACGGCCGTGCTCGCGAAGAAGAAGTGGCGTATGTGACGAAGACCCTGGAGATCAAACGCTGGGACGATTGGTTTACGACGCCAGAGTTTCTCGCCCTGCTTGAGCCGCTGATCAACATGGGCGGGACGGACAGTACGAAGAAAGGGGAATGGGCGGCGGTGGCGAGTGGCGGGATCGTGTACTGTCAGACGCGGGCGTTGTACGGTGTCGTGAAGGAACTCGCGCGACAGAAGAAAATCGTGGACATTCATTTATTGCGGATGTCCGACCGTGATCAAGTCTTGAATCAACTGGCGGTCGTGTTAGGGATGGCTGGCGTGTTGGCAGAGTCGATCGGAGAAGGGTTTTCCGGACGACGGTATAAGCTCCGCCTGAAGACCAAGAAAGAACTGCCGATTTATGCCGTACCCATTCTGGAATCGGCCTTTGCGACGACGCCCTCAAACCTGGAACAGCGGAAGACAGGGTTTTTTAAGTTGATCGAGGACATCGTTCACTAAGGGATGGGGCCCTTGCTCATGAATATCAGTTTCCACCTGATTCAGCTGGTCTCAGCGAGTTTGTTCGAGTATTTGGACCCGCTGAATTACATGAGCGAAGAGGCGTATCGCCACATGTGGATGAACTTCTTTAACTTGATGTTTCACGGCACTTTGGCCCGGATCGGCGCCGCGCTGTGTCTGTTCTATTCGTTCTGGTACGGGACCTACAAGCAGAAGTTTGGACTCGCGGTGTTGTTCCTCGTCTTTACGACCTG
>JBJACV010000131.1:0-2623 GCA_046604365.1 Nitrospira sp. | reverse complement strand
TGCACTGCCTTAGCCATTCGCTACGCTCCTTTTCTGCTTGGCTGCTTTGCTGGTTTCATTAAAGCATGATTTCACGTCTTGCCACAAGGCTGCGATTTCCTCGGCGGCGGGGCTGCGCGGGCTGATTTCCGGCGCGGTGCGCCCCCCTGTGATGGCGACGGCATACGGCACACGGTCGGCAATGAAGGCTTGCGCCACGCGGCCATGCTGGGACAGGGCGGCAATCGCTTGCGCAGTGATGCTGGCTTGCGGCTTGGCCTGCGTGATGACGAACAACAGGGGCTTGCCCGCGTCCTTCACGATCTCAACGGTTGATGACACTGCCCAAAGGTCGGCGGGCGAAGGGCGAACCGGAATCAGCACCAAGTCCGCTAGCTGAATGACGCCCTTGTTCTGTTCGGAGTGCGCCGGGGCGGTGTCTATGAAGCAATAGGCTGCGCCTTCGCTCTGCATCTGCGCCAAGGCTTGCGGCAAGCGGGGTAGGGCAACCTCGAACAATGCGGGCGTCTCGGCCTCGCGCCGTTGGTGCCATGTCGTCAACGTCGCTTGCTGGTCGGTATCAATCAGCCATGCCGCGCCGTCGCCGCTGCGCTCGGCCTCTACGGCCAAGTGCGCGGCCAGCGTGGTCTTGCCGCTGCCGCCTTTCTGCGATGTGATGACGATTGTTTTCATGAAAACCGCCTTTCAACCCTTCATGACGGCATTATTTCATGAAAAAAAGCGATTCGTCAAGCTAACGGGCGGCGCGGCTCCTGCCGGTGTCGGCGGCGTCCTCGGCCTCGTCGTCGGTCAAGTCGCTGCCGTCAATGGCGATGACCTGTTTGCGGCCTGCCGGTCGGCGCTTGCCGCCGTCCTCTGGCAAGGTCTCGCCGTGTTCGCCGTTCCACAAAATGCCCGGATGGGGCAGGCGGTAATAGTTCGAGTCCTCCGTCTCGTCGCGCAACAGCTTGGCCTGCTGCTCGTCGGTGCCGTTCTCCTGCTGGAAGCGTCCAAGCGCGCCGGTCAGGTAGTCCTCTGACAGCTCCGAGCAAACCCATTTGCGCTTAAGCCGCTCGGCCACTTCGCCGGTTACACAGCTGCCGCCGAAGGGGTCGAAAACCATATCGCCCTTGTCGGTCAGCATCCGAATGAAATACTCCGGCAAGGCAGCCGGGAAGCGGGCAGGGTGCGACTTGATACCTTTGCTCTGGCAGTAGCGCAGATAAAAACTGTTGCTCTCGGTGTTCGGGATGGCAATCAGATTTGGCGGGATGGCCGCGCCGTTATTGACCGCAAAGTTTTCGCTGATGTCATGGCCGGAAGGCCGCTTCTTCGCCTTGTAACCCTTCTCCAACAGCTCTTTCATGCTGGGGCTGTAGGGCTGCAACACGCGGCGATTGCTCGCCTTCGGCCACGGTGACAGCGACAGCCACCAAACCGTATTGACCGCATCCTTGACGCGAATGCGCCGGATGTTGACCCACTCGGCGGGTGAGGGCAGCTTTGACGGGTTCCACCAATAGAACTCTTGGGCAAGGTGGAAGCCGTATTCTTCGCACAGCATCAGCAGCAGCTTGAAGTGATACAGGCTCCGCGTCGGCTGTCCGGGTATCCAAGCGCCGCCGATGTCGATCACAAGGCTGCCGCGCTCCTTCAACACACGGCGGAACTGCCCCGCGAATGGTCTGAACCAGTCCAGATATTCGTGCGCGTCGGCGTTGCCGTATTCCTTCTTCCGCACAAGCCCAAAGGGCGGGCTGGTCATGATGAGGTCAACGCTTCCCGGCTTCATGCCGTCCAGCACGTCGAGACTGTCGCCCAGCAAAATCTTGCCGTGCTTGGTCTTGTGAAACATCTCGGGCTTGGTCTCTGTTTTTTTCGTCATGTCGGTTGTCCCAAGTCGAGTTGCTTCAAGGTCATTGCGTTGTGTGCCTCCCGTTTGAAGGCGTCCACGATGCTGGCGGGGTTGGTTTTGATGGCTTCAAGGTCTGGGCGGTCAACCATGACGATGCACAGATTGGAATCCTGCATCACCTTGTTCGCATAGCGCCGCGCATCGCCGCCGATGTCGCCGGTGCTGACAATCACGATGACGTTGCTTTTGAGAAAGTGGGTTAGCCCGACTTCCTTAGCCACGTCATCGAGCGCCACGCGGGCGGTGTTCTTGCACTGGATTTGCCAGCGCGAATACACAAGCCGCGACGAATGAAAGATGAGGTCAATTTCTGCGCCGCCCGTGGTGGATACATTGCGCAAGCGTGTGGCGATGTAGTCCATCCCCAAGATACGCATCAGCTTGAAGCCGAGGGCTTCCAGCGCCAGCCCGGCGCGGTAGCGATCGGGGCTATCTATCTCGGCCAGAATGTCGGGCAGGGGGGTCTTGAGCAGGTCTATCAGCTTCGGGTCGATCTGCGTCTTGAGCTGGTCAAGCAACGGCTCCACGAGGTCAACGCGCAGCTTGTCCGTGGGCGTTACCAGCATCGGCTTTGCGCCGCGTCCGCCTGTGGTTTTCTCGAAAGTGATATAGCCCGCGTCCCGCAACGCATTCAGCACGACCTGCGGCAAATTCTTGTCGGGGAAGCGAACGCCATAGGTGGCCGTCGCCAAGTCCCTGATGATGTTCGCGGGCTGCGCCTCGGTGACG
>JBJACV010000130.1:0-2635 GCA_046604365.1 Nitrospira sp. | reverse complement strand
GGGCAGGAGTCAGACCCTATACGTCGCCTTGCGGCTTCGCAGAGCCCTGTGTTTTTGATAAACAGTCGCCACCCCCTGGCTTGTGCCCCTCGCATGAACTTGCGTTCTCACGAGGCACGCTTATCCCGAAGTTACGCGTGTAATTTGCCTAGTTCCTTCAACGTAGTTCTCTCAAGCGCCTTGGTATGCTCTACCTGACCACCTGTGTCGGTTTCGGGTACGGTCTGATGGAGGGGCTATTTCCAGGGACTTCTTGGCCGCCAGATCAATCCAATTAGATCTGACGACGTACGAAATCCGTCACCACCTCCTGGTCCAGGAATGTTCGCCTGGTTCCCATCGACTACGCGTTTCCGCCTCGCCTTAGGGGCCGACTAACCCTGCGCAGATTAGCTTTACGCAGGAACCCTTGGTCTTTCGGCGACAGTGTCTTTCACACTGTTTGTCGCTACTCATGTCAGCATTCTCACTACCGATATCTCCAGAATACCTCACGATATTCCTTCACAGACTTACGGTACGCTCCGCTACCGCTCTTGCGAGCTCGTAATTTCGGCGAACGGCTTTAGCCCCGTTACATTTTCGCCGCGGAAACGCTTGACCAGTGAGCTGTTACGCTTTCTTTAAATGATGGCTGCTTCTAAGCCAACATCCTGGTTGTTTCAGCATTTCCACATGCTTTCCCACTTAGCCGTTACTTGGGGGCCTTAATTGACGATCAGGGTTGTTTCCCTCTTCACGACGGACGTTAGCACCCGCCGTGTGTCTCCCGACTAGTACTCGCAGGTATTCGGAGTTTGGTTAGGTTTGGTAATCCGGTGAGGACCCCTAGCCCATCCAGTGCTCTACCCCCTGCGGTATTCAGTCGAGGCTCTACCTAAATAGATTTCGCGGAGAACCAGCTATCAGCAAGTTTGATTAGCCTTTCACCCCTAGTCACACCTCATCCGAGACTTTTTCAACAGGCATCGGTTCGGCCCTCCAGTGCGTGTTACCGCACCTTCAGCCTGGACATGACTAGATCACTTGCCTTCGGGTCTAATTCAACGAACTCGGGCGCCCTATTCAGACTCGCTTTCGCTACGCCTACGGCTATCGCCTTAAGCTTGCTCGTTAAACTAAGTCGCTGACCCATTATACAACAGGTATGCGGTCACTTGCGCTCCCGCTGCTTGTAGGCGTTCGGTTTCAGGTTCTGTTTCACTCCCCTCGTCGGGGTGCTTTTCACCTTTCCCTCACGGTACTTGTTCGCTATCGGTCGGTAAGGAGTACTTAGGCTTGGAGGGTGGTCCCCCCATCTTCAGACAGGATTTCACGTGTCCCGCCTTACTCTAACGGCTCTTCATTTTACCGATACGGGGCTATCACCCGCTATGGCCCAGATTTCCAGCTGGTTCTCGTTGTTTCAGAGCACGGCCTGGTCCGCGTTCGCTCGCCACTACTAACGGAGTCTCGTTTGATGTCCTTTCCTCCGGGTACTTAGATGTTTCAATTCCCCGGGTTCGCTTTTTAACCCTATGTATTCAGGTTAAAATACCTCGTTATCGAAATGGAAGATCGAACTCTAAGCCAGTGTTCCGAAGAACATAGACTTAGAGTTTAACTTCCATCTCAGAGGTGGGTTTCCCCATTCAGAAATCTCCGGGTCTAAGGTTGCTCGCACCTCGCCAGAGCTTATCGCAGCGTGCCACGTCTTTCATCGCCTCTTACCGCCAAGGCATTCCCCGAACGCCCTTTTGACGCTTGATCTCTCAACAAACCCATGCGCGGTGAAGAGCATGCCGATCAGCTTCACAGCCGGCCGACAAGCCAAACCCCACGCGGGTTTAGTTAGACGATTTAGTTGTTGTTAGGGTCGATCCTTTTGGGGAGCGCTGGGGTACAGCGCCGGATCGACGGCCTCCTTCACGATGTCAAATCAGACGCCGGCGGCCCTTCAAGCGAAGATGGCCGACATCCGAAACTGATGATGATTGCGAGATCTCCCTCCCCCGCCGCTGCGGAGAAGTGGTGGAGCCAGACGGGATCGAACCGACGACCTCAAGCTTGCAAAGCTAGCGCTCTCCCAACTGAGCTATGGCCCCGAAAGGATGGTGCTGGCGAGAGCTGGTAGGCCCGGGCAGATTTGAACTGCCGACCCCACGCTTATCAAGCGTGTGCTCTAACCAACTGAGCTACGGGCCTTCCCCGCTTCTGCAGCGCTTTTGAGAGCGCCGCACCTGGGCTCGCAATCCCCTTCCCCGCGGCGCCAGAAGCGCCGTGCGGCAGAAGGGTCAAGGAAGAGAAACGAGGACGGCGATGAAACCGCCATCTAGTTTTCGCCGTGACGTCCTTCGAGGTCCGAAGACCTGGTCGGATAGTCCGGCATGCTAGGGAACTCGCAAATCAGGGTGAGACCCCGAAGTTCGCAAGCATCCTTAGAAAGGAGGTGATCCAGCCGCAGGTTCCCCTACGGCTACCTTGTTACGACTTCACCCCAGTCGCTGACCCTACCGTGGCTGGCTGCCTCAAAAGTTAGCGCACCATCTTCGGGTAGAACCAACTCCCATGGTGTGACGGGCGGTGTGTACAAGGCCCGGGAACGTATTCACCGCGGCGTGCTGATCCGCGATTACTAGCGATTCCGCCTTCATGC
>JBJACV010000129.1:0-2653 GCA_046604365.1 Nitrospira sp. | reverse complement strand
GGTCCTGACTGTGACGGATATGGCACGGAATTCATCTGTGATGTCTTTGAAATCCATCGCTACCACTGGGGGGATTGTCCGTGTGGCTTTCAACAAGCTGAAGACACGTGGCTCGACACGCATCATCATACCGACAGCTGTTACCAACATCGGTTTACGGACGAGGTGACACACCACTCAGCCATCGCACTCCACCCCACGCCGGCAGGGCATCCCATCAGTTCTCCTGAACCCGCCGTCTCAGAGGCAACGACCGCTCATTGTACCTGCGGCTACGATGAGGCCTACGCCCAATGGGCGCAAACCCATCACCATCTATCCACCTGTCCGATCGTCCGCCCGAATTTTCAGTATGCGCCAAGCCAGTTTTCCCTGATGTGGTACAAATATCCGTTTCGCGACGCGTACATGTCCCACCCCCTGGCCTTGGATGAATTTCGTTCCCTCATCCACACCTGTATCCAGTGGATTCAGCAACACCAGTCGGTAGGCCTCACCACGGCATCGAACGGATGACCGACCCACGAAGGAGCACGACATCATGGCCAGAATCCTCATTGTTGACGACATGGAATCCATCCGGAAAATCCTCAGCACTGCCCTCGCGTCCGAAGGTCACGACATCACCACGGCCGCCAATGGCGCCGACGCCCTGGTGAAGATCCTTGATGCCCCGTACGATATTGTGCTCACTGACATGGAGATGCCCGTCATCGATGGTCCACAACTGATCGCCGAACTCCAGCAGATCCGGCCGGCCACTGCCATCGTCGGCATGACCGGCGGACTCGCTCCGGATGTACTCGAGCTGGAACAACGCCGTCTGGGTATTGCCGCGTTACTCGCCAAGCCCCCAGATCTCGGCCACCTCCGCGCCACAATCCAAAATGTTGCCCCCAACCCCGCTCTGTCACGCTCGGCGGCGTAACAGGACCTCACAGGCATCAACCAGCTCATAGACTGGAGACTTCCCCCATGAGCGAACGAGGATTTAGCCTAATCATCCGTCCCAACCCCTTAGCTGCTTTCCAAAAGAATGGCCAATTCCTCGTGTCACAAGGCCACGGATGGGCTCGGCAAGACCTCCGCGGCACGATGGATCTTGGACCACGTGCCGCTCGGGAATGGTTGCAGGAGAACATCCTCGAATTTCAGCCCACCAAGAAGCACGCCTGATCCGCATCCCATTCCTTGCATTCAACGACGGCAGGAGCTGAATCGTGAACAAGAAGCAATGGGCGCACCTTGCCACCATACTCTCCGATGTGGCCAATCTGGCCTTGGTAGGACTAGCCCTCAATCAAGTCCTCTCCAACGCCCCATTTCACCCGTGGATCTTCGCCGAAGGCCTCCTCGGTTGTTGCGCACTCCATGCAGGCGCGTTATACTCGTTGAAAAGGTGACCCCATGCCGGCACTCGCCATTTCTCAACTCGATAGCTTCATCGCACTGAACAGTTTCTTTGCCGTCGGTGCCATTCTCTTCGTCGGCGCCTTGCTCTACGACCGGTTTACCCGCCATCATCGTCAGACCCGACCACACTAATCGTTCACCCCCTTTCCCCGGTAGGGAGGCCCCGGCCTTCAGGCCGTGGAAGATGTCAACATGCTCTCGTACGTTTATCATGCGATAATCAAGCAAGCCCACCCCCTACCACACAGACGTTCGTAAACGACGACACGGACGCAGACGAGTCGGCATTCTCTTGGAGTACAACAGAGACGGACGGCACCCATATGAGCGGATCAAAAGATCTGCTAAACGGTATTGGCGGCACTAGCGCCGAAGATCCTGCCTCAACACAATTCGAAACACCTGACTGGATGAATAACGGCCAGAATATCTGCTATAGCGGTTAAGCTACCTTAGCTAGCAAGTCCTGTACGTCAGTCCCAAAATAAGAGCATGAAAAAGCCCGTTCTGATAGATATGGATGAGCAGGCGTGGTGCGCCGGTTTTATGTCGGGCAACCTGCGCCGCATGGAGTATTGCCCGTATCCGCCTACCAGCGCCAAGGCGTTAGCGTGGTCCAGTGGGCGCATCGAGGGCCAAGCCAAACCGCAGGGGACGCTGCCGCAGCTGCGGCCCATATCACTATAAATGGATGTGCGTCGAGGATCTGGGATCATACGAAGAAATCCTCAATCCAGTACTGAATGGACTCACCGCATCGTCAGACCCGACCACACTAACCGTTCACCAAAGGCACCATAGGCCTGTTTCACAGGCAGGGTTCGTACTCCATCGATCGTAGTAGATTGAAGGAGGACGTCCTATGCCCATGCTCAGATTGGCCATTACTGGCCATCGCCCACAGAAACTCGGCGGATTCAATCCCAACAATCCCATTCTTCAACGCATCGCCGACCATTTAACCCGTACGCTCACAGCCCTCAAATCCCGCGGATTAGACGTCCTCGGCCTGACCGGAATGGCTCTTGGTGTCGATCAAGCCTTCGCCGAGGCCTGTCTCACCACTCAGACCCCCTTTGTGGCCTATATTCCGTTTCCCGGCCAGGCCAGCCGATGGCCGAAACAGAGCCAAACCCGCTATGAGGAACTCCTCCGCCTCGCGATGGACCGCCTGATCGTCTGTCACACAGCCAAAACCGACGCGGAAGTTCGAGAAGCCCTGATGGCCCGGAACAGTCGG
>JBJACV010000128.1:0-2670 GCA_046604365.1 Nitrospira sp. | reverse complement strand
GCGGCGCGCTGGCCGCGCATCGCGCGGCCCGCTCAACGCGGACGTTGGGCGTCATGACGGACATCCAAGCGTTAACGTTCCGCCGACTCTCTGCGCCCGATCAAGACGGCCTTATTCGTATTGAGGTCCGGGCCCGGAACGAAACTATCGCGGCGGCAGGTGAGGCCCTCACATCTGCCAGGAGCCTCGTCACGTTCGCCCAGGTGCTCGATGAGTTCCCGAAGCAGCTTCCCGCCTCCGCCTCGTTCTCGGCAAAGTGCGGCAGCTGCGATATCGATATTGGCCTAGAGACGTTGGATCGCTCAGGACACGTCGGCATCAAAGTCTCTATCCAGGAAGGTACTACCGCTCAAGGAAACTCGGCGACGCTTTGGCTCAAGACGCAACCCATCGCTTTGATAAGTCTTGCCCGACAGATACGAAGCATTGCCGACCTCTCATCCGAGATGGCCGATCTGCCCACATGACGCCCAACTATGCGTTGGAGCGGTCCGTGAAAGCCTGCGGGTGGCGCGCCGCAGGCGCGCGGAGAGATTTTACGCCTGCGGCGCGCTGGAGCAGTTTCGCGCGGCCCGCTCAACGCGGACGTTAGAACTCACTCGGAGCAACGATGACGCCGCAGCAGATTCTCATCGTCGTGGTCCGTCTGTTTGCGATCTCTTGGTTTGTCGTTTCCATCGAGCATCTGGTCAGAACGCTAAGAATGATAAGTCAGTACAACCTTGGCGGACTAGATCGCCTAACTGTTGCATTGCCAGTTCTCCAGCTCATCATCTGCGCGGGTTTGTGGTTCTTCCCAGCAACTCTTAGCAGGAGGCTCCTGAAAGGTGGCAACGGGCCCGGTTCGGTGGAGGTACCAGCCCTTGCAGAGTGGCAGTCGGTAGCAATTGTTGTTCTAGGGCTTTGGACACTTTCAAAAGGCATTCCGGACGCGGTCTACTACATCACGTACTTCTTAACGTATGACGAGTCAGTGATGTCCGCTCGCGACCTGATGCAGGAGCAATGGCCATACATGGCTGCCACGCTTGTGGAGATCACCATCGGTATCTGGTTGATTTTTGGCGCACGCGGTCTTGTTGCAATGCTCGCCAGCGTTCGGAACGCAGGCTTGCGTTCGTGAGTTCTAACTATGCGTTGGAGCGGGCCGTGAAAGCTCGCGGGTGGCGCGCCGCAGGCGCGCGGAGAGATTTTACGCCTGCGGCGCGCTGGAACCGTTTCACGCGGCCCGCTCAACGCGGACGTTAGGCATCCATGGCAAGCGTCGTCCACATCTTCACTGCGCCGACTAGGGGCGCTCCTATGGAGACGCAGCAAAGCGTCGCGGCGCTGACTGACGGTGGCCTCAACGGTGATCGCTATTCCGACCCCACCAACCGTCGCGGCCCCGACTACCAGGTCACCCTCATCGAGAGCGAGAACATTGCGGCGTTTTCGGAGATGGCTCAAGTGCCGTTTACACCGGACATGCCCCGACGCAATATCGTGACGCAGGGCGTCCGCCTCAATGAGCTTTGTGGCAAAACGTTCAAGGTCGGAGATGCCACTTTCGAGGGAATCGAGTTGTGTGAGCCCTGCGCCTTGTTCGCGAAGCGGACCCATCGCGACGTCCTCAAGTATTTTCCGCGGAAAGGCGGGCTTCGGGCACGAATTGTCGCGGGTGGGCTTATCCAGGTTGGCGACCTTGTCATCATGGATGCCTAACTATGCGTTGGAGCGGGCCGTGAAAGGTTGCGGGTGGCGCGCCGCAGGCGCGCCGGAACAGTTTGCGCCTGCGGCGCGCTGGAATAGTTTCGCGCGGCCCGCTCAACGCGGACGTTAGGTGTCACCATGAGCCGCGCAGCTGGCATCTTCGCTTTCGCCTCCATGCTGTGCCCCGCGGTCGTTGCAACTGCGGACGCACCGGAGTTCCCGTTGTCATTCAATTGCGACGCTCCGCGTGGCCACTATTCAAAGTCGACGATTGAGCTTGAATCTCAAAGCATTTCGTTGAGTGGAGCGATCGAGGTCTTGGAACCGCGTCACCACATTCGATGGCAGCCACAGGCGTCCGTGTTTCTTATGGGAGACACGAATGCAGAACGAAGCGGTTTGAAGCTTTATATGGTTCGTGCTGACTCGACGTTGCTACACGTGGCTGTAATTGATATGAAAAAGCCAGGGAGAAGCGAGAAGTTTGCTTCGTATCCACTAGACCAGACTCCACTTACTGCCCCATTCACTCTCAATCTGACGAGGGCTGGAGAGGTCACGGTTTCCGTGGGTGGCCGTCCAGCCAAGTCACGCTTTATCGATTTCACCCCAAAGACGGTTGTTCTCTCTTGTTCAAACGCTCACGTTGAATTCAAGGACGTCTACCTGACATCGTCCGGTGACACCTAACTATGCGTTGGAGCGGTCCGTGAAAGGTTGCGGGTGGCGCGCCGCTCGCGTGCCGAGAGATTTTACGCTCGCGGCGCGCTGGAACGGCTGCGCGCGGCCCGCTCAACGCGGACGTTAGATGTCAGTCTTGCCACTCTTTTGCGTTGTGGCACACTGCCCCTCAAGCAGGAGGTAGCAGCCATGTCCACGGCCAAGGATGAGCTTGCTCAGCTGATTCGGCAGCAGCCGGACGACAGCTCGCCTGAAGAAATAGTTCGGGAGTTGGCCTTTCACGTCATGGTGCAGCGT
>JBJACV010000127.1:0-2805 GCA_046604365.1 Nitrospira sp. | reverse complement strand
GCGGACTCATCGGCTTTCTGATCCATCTGTTGCTGAAGGTGAACCCATGAGCTCCCAGGCGCGACTCGGCGACATCAGCAGTCACGGCGGCGTCATCATTACCGGGGCGAGCCGGACGCTGGACAACGGCATGCCGGTGGCCCGCATGGGGGATCTGCACGTCTGCCCCATCCCGGGGCATGGCGTGACGCCCATCGTGACCGGCAGCTTCGACACCATCACCGAAGGATTGCCCAACGCCCGCATCGGCGACATCACCGCCTGCGGAGCCTTCATCGTCACCGGCAGTCCCGACACCATCGACAACTGAGGGGGACGCCATGAACAATCTCGAACAGCCGCAGGAACCGCACTACTGGGATGTTTTCCCGAAGCTGATCCGGGTCTCGCGATCCCCATTCGTCCAGCGCATTCCGCTCTCGATCCGTGGCCTGCCCGAAGCGCCGGTGTTCGAATCGTCCAATCCCGACGTGGCCAGTGTCGATGAGGACGGCAATGTCGAATGCGGCTTCGTTCCCGGAGCGGCCATGATTCTGGTCTGGGATTCGCCCGAGCGGCTCAGCCTGCGGCACGTTCAGGTCGAGGTCTATGGCGGCGGCGTCTCCGCACCGGTGGAGGTCCCTTCATGACGGATGCCCCGGCAGCCTTCAGCCACTGGGAGGTACAGCCTAGCTCCATCCGCCTCTCCGCTGGCGAGTTCGAGCAACGGATTCCGCTCTCCCTGCGCGGCGACGTGGACGCTCCGGTCTTTGCCACCAGCAATCCGGAGGTCGCGGAGATCGGGCCGGACGGTGTCATTCGCTGCGGCTGGACCATCGGCAACGCCGTGCTCATGGTCTGGCGATCCTCGGCCCGGGACAGTCTCCGCCATGTTCTGGTGGAGGTCCGCGATCCGTCCTGGTTCGCCAATCATCCGGACTTTGCCAGCGGAGCCACGGTCTTCCTCAGCGGCATGGTGGTCAACGCCCTCAATACCAGCGGTGTCGGCAACGCGCTGATCGAATTCCGCCGCTCGGAAACCGGCCCGGCGGCGTACCAGACCTTCGCCAACGCCTATGGCGGGTTCGAGCTGTCCGTACCCGAGGGGTTCTATTACGTGGAGGTCACCGCGCCGGGATACATCGCCTGGCATGGCTGGGTGAATGCCGACCCCAACACCTCCGGCGACATCCAGATCGTTCTCTCGCCCGAGCTCGACGGCCAGGTCGCCCGCATCGTGTTGCAGTGGGGCCTCAACCCCCGGGACCTCGATTCCCATCTCACCGGACCGACGCCATCCGGCGGCAGGTTCCATGTGTTCTATTCCCACACCATCGAAAACGAGGCGGCGGAATTGGACGTGGACGACACCAGTTCCTACGGGCCGGAGACCATCACTATCCATCGGCTCATCCCCGGCGTCTACCGCTACGCGGTCCACGACTACACCAACCGCAACGCCAATCCGAGCTCCGGCCTGGCGCAGTCCGGAGCCACGGTGAAAGTGTTCCTGAGCGATGGCCGTGAGCAGACCTTCACCGTTCCCAACGCCCCGGGCACGGTCTGGACCGTGTTCGAAATAGACGGCGCGACCGGGACAGTGACGCCGGTCAACGCCATGAGCTATCAATCCCAACCCGCCAATGTCGGCATGTAATGGAGGTTGTCCATGATTTCCGAAGAACCCGCCGACTTGCAGGCCACCATCGAACAAACCGATTCCGGCCAACAACAGTATGTGCTGCGGGCGCTCTGCGATCACCTGTCCGGCATCCGCACGCTGCTGGAGGCCAGTCACGCCGCCTCGGAGGCGATGCGTGGCCAGGCCCAGGCCTATCTGGAGGCCCAGCAGGCCAGGACCCAGGAGTACCTGGACCAGGTACAGATCGAGCCGGAGCCCGATTTTTATCCCTTCGTCGAACTGCCTGTGGGCACCGAACCCCGGGATCTGCCGGATGGCAACCGGCTCTTCACCTTGCCCGACGGCATGATCCTGCGGACCACGGACGACCAGCGAATCTGCGTCATCGACGGCGGGGAACAGCAGGTCGTCACCCCCGGACCCGGCACAACCATCGAGGTTGCCCCGGGACGCCTTTACATCCTGGTCGAGTCTTATCTGAGCACGACCCAGGAGGCGGCCGGTATCAGCGGACTGCCTGCCGGGACCGTGCCGACCGCCATGGGCGCGGAACGCTTCGCGGCGGTTCTGCCCGAGGGCATCCGTCTCGACGTCGATCACCGGGAGCGGTTCATCACCCTGATCAACCCGGCCGGACCAATCGACATCATCGGCATCGGCCGCATCGAGGGCATCGGCGAAACCATCGCCGTCCGTCTGCTTTCCGGGGGAGCCAAGGGATTCCAGTGCGGCCAGTCCGGCCACGGCGGGCTGATCGAGGCGGACGGAACCATTCACCTGGGTCTGAAAAATGGTCTGGATTTGGTGGTCCGATTCCAGGGAGAAGCTATCGACGACGACACTTCGGAAAATGGCTGCTCGGGACAGTGCGGCATCGACTGCGAGGAGCGTACCTGATGAGCTATGACTTTCTCGGCAAGGGATTGCGCTACCCGTTCCGGTTTCAGTCGGTGTCCGGCGGCACCCAGGTCTCGACCGCCACCTCGCGGGAGCACGAGCACATCCGCGAAAGCATCCTGCAGATCCTCGGCACCCGGATCGGTGAACGGTTCATGAATCCGGAGTTCGGCTCCCGGCTGAAGGATCTGGTGTTCGAACAGAACGACGAGGTGCTCAAGGGCCTGCTGCGCCATTACGTGATCGACGCCATCAAGCGCTGGGAAAAGCGGGTGATCATCACGGAG
>JBJACV010000126.1:0-2894 GCA_046604365.1 Nitrospira sp. | reverse complement strand
GGTATGGTCTGGGTACATAGGTAACAGATTAGTCGGGGGACATGGGTAACAGGTTGAACACACTAACGGGCATCGAAGGAGATGCCCATGCCGTGGAGTCAGACCTCGCCTATGGACCAGAGAACGCAATTTATCGCAGATTTCCTGCGCCAGACCCTGAGCGTCACCGAGTTGTGCGATTTGTACGGGGTGTCGCGCAAGACCGGCTACAAATGGATCGACCGTTACCTTCGTCAGGGGCCGGCGGGTCTGGAAGAGCGCCCACGCAGACCGCATGAGTCGCCGCACCGTACCGCGGACGAGATCGTGGCGGCGCTGCTGGATGCCCGTCGGCGTCATCCGTCCTGGGGCGGCAAGAAGCTCCTGACGCTGGTTCAGAAGCGCCACCCCCGCTGGGATCTGCCGCACCGCTCCACGGTGTGCGACATCCTGAGCCGTAACGGCATGGTGCCCAAGAAGCGCAACCGGCGCCGCATCGGGCACCCCGGCAAGCCCACCAGCTCGATCCTCGCCCCCAACGACCTGTGGTGTGCGGATTTCAAGGGTCAGTTCAAGACCGGCAACGGTCGCTATTGCTATCCGCTGACCGTGACCGACAGCTTCAGCCGTTACCTGCTGGGCTGCCAGGGACTCCACTCGACTTCGGTCGAGGAATCAAAGCCGGTGTTCACGCAGCTGTTCAGGGAGTACGGCTTGCCCAGGCGCATTCGCACCGACAACGGCGTGCCCTTTGCCACCAACACATTGGCGCGGCTCTCGAAGCTCTCGGCCTGGTGGGTGAGGCTGGGGGTGCTACCGGAGCTGATCGAACCGGGCAAGCCGCAGCAGAACGGGCGCCATGAGCGCATGCATCGGACGCTGAAGGACGAGACCACGCGCCCGCCGGCAGCGAGCCTGCCTGCACAGCAGAGGAAGTTCAACACCTTCCGCGACGAGTTCAACAACGAGCGCCCGCACGAGGCGCTCGATCAGCAGACGCCGGCGAGCCTCTATGAACCGTCACACCGGGAGATGCCAGGCAAGCTGCCGCCCTTCGTTTACCCCGATCGCTTCGAGGTCCGCTACGTCAGCGCCAACGGCGGCATCCGCTGGCAGCGCGGCTGGGTCAACGTCTCGACCGTCTGCATCGGCGAGTACGTCGGTCTCGAGGAGATCGACGACGGCATCTGGAACGTGTACTTCGGCCCGCTCAGACTCGGCCGGTTGCATGATCGCCACATGAAGATCGAGGACGCCTATGGCCGCCTCGCACGCCATGGTGCCTGAGCGCTTGCGCGCGAATCGCCAGCTCCGCTACGCTACGCTGGCGATTCGCCCTGCGCTTTGGATGCAATCGCAGGACATGGAAATCTGTAACCCATGTCCCACGACGTTTCTGTTACCTATCTCCCCGGCCGCTCATTCCGTCCCCGCGATCCCGAGTTGACAATGCTTGCTGACCCAACTGCACTTGAGGCGTACCGACGAGTATTTGCGTGAAGGCTGGGGCATCGAACTCGATCGAACCGTTCGGCCAATTGATCGGCAACCGCCACTTGAAGGTCTGATAGCCCGTGGGAAATGTCTTGACGTCACGCACAATGCCATCGATGGAGAAGGGGCACATCCCGGCCGAAGCTGACGAATAGTCAATCGAGAATTTGAGGCCGAATACGTCGTGAAACCTCAAGTCTGCGCGGCATACGGTAAAGAGGAAGGTGTTTTCCTCTTTGGCTTCTTCCCATTTGAGGATGTAGTCGATATCGAGGACGAGGTCAGCGGAGCCATTCTCGTCGGTGAAATTCTCGAGTCGAAAGCCATACACGTGGACGTCGTGCCAAGACATGGCGTCGAAATCAGAATTCGTCCATGGGCCAAGGCTATTCATTGCAGCCTAACGTTCGCGTTTTGCCGCGCCGTACTGAGCGCGGAGCGGCGAAGAATTGGCGTCGGTCAACAACGCGCGGTTAGATGGCATCAAGCTTCGACACCTTCGCCGGTGAAAAGGCGGCCACATTTTCTGCAGACGAGTTCGGCCTGTTTGTGATTTCGCAGTGCGAGAACCATGCCGACACCGACTGTGCACGCAGCCAATATGTACGCGGGCGTCCAGAGGAGGCCTACGGCGACAAAGATGGCGGTAAGAATCCAGGTTGCGATGTCCATTAGAAACATGCCCGCGAGCAGAGCCCCGAATCCGCCGTAGGTCTCCAGCTGCGCATTGCAATGCGAGCAAAGCGCATTCCCAAGTTGGTCGCGTTCCAATGCCATCTAACGTGGAAGCCACTGGCGCGCGCCAGATGGCCTGTGCAAAGCACCGACGCTCGCGCGCGCGTCCAAGTGCGCTGCCATGTTATGGCGCATGCGCCCAAACGAAGCCACTGACCTTCGCACCGCGACGCGCGCCTTGTGCGCGAACCTTTGCCGAGCGACGCCAGAGCAGCGCGGGCCAGCGCTGAACGAAGGCACCGCGGCCAGCCCGAAACGAAGCCGCTGACCTGCTGAGCGGAAGTGAGCTTTGCGGAGCCAATGCAAGGGCCTCGGAGATGGCGGCAGCGGCCGACATGCCGAGCCCCGCGCTGCGGACCACTGCCACCAGCGCTCGGTGAGCGATGGTTGGCCGCGCCGAACGTAGGCACTGACAGCGACGATGTTCATTTTCTTGAAGACGACCATGCGGCATAACGTTCCCAGTAACCGGCGCGCGCCAAAAGACCCATGCAAAGTACGGCGCCCGCGCGCGCGTCCGTGTTGACTGGGTAGTTAGACGCCATGGTATGGTCTGGGTACATAGGTAACAGATTAGTCGGGGGACATGGGTAACAGGTTGAACACACTAACGGGCATCGAAGGAGATGCCCATGCCGTGGAGTCAGACCTCGCCTATGGACCAGAGAACGCAATTTATCGCAGAT
>JBJACV010000125.1:0-2914 GCA_046604365.1 Nitrospira sp. | reverse complement strand
CGCTTCGTTCGGCGGCATCTGCGCGAGGCGTCGAGAGGACTCTCCTCGACGTGTCCGCGCCGCGCCGACATGCGGCGAGAACTGCCGGGCGGCGCGGGACCCTCAAATCATTTCCAGAACCTGGTCCGAAATTCCGGTCCATGGGCGAGGCTGCGATTGAACCATCGCTACGATCGCGGCCACGAGGCGGGGCGGCGGAAAGCGGCCCACACGTCGTCCGTTTTCCTCTCTTCGCCTCATGCCGCTTTCAGCCGCCACGCCGAGTGGCCGCGACCTTGGGCTGATTTCATTCGCGCCTCGTCCCGATGGCGGATTCCGGCCAGATTCGGGTTCCCGCCTTGAGGGTCCCGCGCCTCCGGTGATCTCGACGCGGGGTCGGCGCGGCACGTCACATCAGGAGAGTTTCTCGACACTCGGGCAACGGGCCCCCTAACGAGGCGCTCCAGCTGACAATGGCCCCTCGACGACCGTCGAGGGGCCACGGTTCCGGAGCCGCACTTCAGTGAGCTCAGCAGCACGCCGACAGTAGACTGTCGACACGAGCTCCGGCCTCGCGGCTCGGCCGCGAGTCACGGGGCCATTGCAGCTGAGCTCATCGTTAGGCCGCAAAGAGCTTCACCGTGCAGTACCTCGCAAATGAGTTCCGCTTCGAGCCGATCGTGGAGCAAGACTTGGCCATGCTGCACGAGTGGCTCCAAAGACCGCATGTCGCTCAGTGGTGGGGCCCGGCCGAGCCAATCGACGAACTTCGCGAATACTGCCTGGGCGAAGACGCGGAACCAAATGCAACTCGAGCCTTCATCGCTTGGCATGCTGGCCAGCCCATCGGCTTCATCCAGGCCTACGTTGTCATGAACTCAGGCGGTGGCTGGTGGACTGACGAAACCGATCCAGGCGCGCGCGGTATCGACCAGTTCCTCGCAAACGAGTCACAACTTGGCCGGGGGCTCGGCAGTTCAATGATCCGCGCGTTCCTGGATCAACTCTTTGCCAACCCGGTGGTCACTGTTGTACAAACTGACCCATATCCTACGAACGAACGAGCAATTCGCAGCTATGCACGCGCAGGCTTCCGAGTGGTGGGCAACGTGGTCACACCTGACGGGCCAGCCCTGCTTATGCGTGTCACACGCCCGGCTTGAGGCTCGTGGAGCGCGGTTGCGGCCTAACCCTTCGCTCAAGCGGAGCGCCAACGGCGTGCCACCAGGCCCGCGAGGCCGCCTTGTCTATCATCGGCCTCGCGGGCCTGGCGTCACACCGTCGTCGCCCGCTTAGCTCAAACGTTAGGCCTCACACCAATGCACGGACTCGCAACGCTTACAGCGCTTCGGACGTGGCAATCCCTAGTTTCAAGCGCATCGGGCTGTCCCCTACGGACTTTCACGAGGGCGGTTGCATCACGGTGGAACCGGAAGCGCAGAATGGGCCAGTCGAGCATCAGCCCTCGGTACTTGGACATGGCGTCAGCTTTGTAACGGTGACGCCGAAAACACGTTAGGCCTCGCAGGAAGCGTCGGTGGTACACCTCGGTCACGAACAGCCAAATCCCTTCGCCTCCTGCACTTCGCTCTTGAACCGTATGGCTGCGCTCCGTCGAATGTGAAGTACACAAGGCAAGACCAACGTCACTCACATGCAAACAGCGAGTTCACTCACACATACCGAGCGCGCCTTCTTGAAGGGAGTTCTCGCTGGTCGGTCAGTTGCCGAAATTGCAGGTTCTCTTCGGTACGATGGAAATGCACGCGAAGTATTAGCTAGCATCCGAAAGAAGTACGACTTGCCAAATATTCGAGATGCAGTCGCCGCGATCGAGCAGGGAACCCTCCCGGATCCCACGCGATGCGATGCCTAACCCCTCGCTCAAGCTGACCCGCTACGGCAGGCGCTGTAAGCCTGGTCCGCGGCACACGGTGCATCATCGCGAACCAGGCTTACAGCGCCTGCCTTCGCGGGCAGCTTAGCTCGAACGTTAGGCCGCACGAATGACGACCGCCGCACTCAAGCGAGCTAGCGAGATCCAGTTGCAGCGCCTCGGCATCGCCGTCAACGAGCATCTGCCCGAGATCGAGCCGCTCGCCGAGCTTTCGCCTCGGTTGCCCGCGGATGTCGTACGCCGAGCATGCGTCTTGAGCCACGTCATTGGCGTTGGGTACGGTCGCTCTGGGAAGCAGATGCTCAGCTGGCTCGCCGATGCCGGCCTGCAGACGTACCTGACGCCAAACGAATCAAACTTGCTAGGGAAATCGCGGCTGACGCTAGAGGAGAAGGCCTGGGCAGCCTGGCACGCTGCAGCCGTGCATGCTTGCGCATGGGCACTCCAGATCGAGTCGATGGAGCCAATGACGCCTTGCCCGGAATCACTGGCTGCTCACTTCCCACCCCGAATGAACCCCAGCTTGGCATTGCAGGGCACTGGCTTGCGGCATGCCAGCGAGTTGCACGCCTGCGCAGACCTCTACTATCGCCTTCACTGGGCTGCCCGAGACGCAGCCTTGACCGGGCATTCCTTGGCCTTGGCGGAGCCGGAAATTGCCATGCGCAGAAAGGCACTCGACTGGATCATCGGGCTTCCTCACGAGTGGGATGACATCCCACTTGATACGTAGCTCGGACGTACGGCGTCCCCGGTCGGGAACTCGTGAAAGTGCGGCCTAACCCCTCGCTCAAGCTGACCCGCTACGGCAGGCACTGTAAGCCCGGCCTGAGGTACTACGTACATTGTCTCAGTCCGGGCTTACAGTACCTGCCTCCGCGGGCAGCTTAGCTCGAACGTTAGAGGGGCCCTGACCGTGCGTCACCTCGCACGTCGTCACGGTCCATTGACCAGCTGGGGGCGCTTCGTTCGGCGGCATCTGCGCGAGGCGTCGAGAGGACTCTCCTCGACGTGTCCGCGCCGCGCCGACATGCGGCG
>JBJACV010000124.1:0-2918 GCA_046604365.1 Nitrospira sp. | reverse complement strand
GTATCAAGCAACGGTTACGAGACTGACTGGACTCAGAAGGTACGGTCATGACCGGAAGTGATCGTACAGTCCATTTGGGAAGATGGCGAAAGTGCGGGCGGTCGGCAAGGGCCGCATGATCAGCAGATGAAGATGACGGGGCCGAATATTCATCCAATGAAGATGGTCGGGGCGCATAATCAGCCAATAAAGATGGCGCAGACCGAACAATCAGCTATGATGAAATCAGGCGGCGGTCCGGAATGAAAGCCGGCCGGACAGGTCCATCGGACCGAGATGTCTTGGGCAGCCGGGAAGCCGCTCGACCTGGGAAGCCGCCGCCAGAAGTCCCTCGTCCAAAGCCGGGCCGCCTAACAGGCCGATGAAGCGGAACGGCCGCTCTCCGGGCCGGTGTCACGCGTCGTGCGTGGCTCGGGCGCTCCGCGGCGGTCACGCGGCTTGCTTGTCCCTCGGCCTGGGATGCGGGTTGGCGTGCGGTATCCCTCGGCCTGGGATGCCTGTTCTACTGCGGCAAGCCGCGCGCCCGCCGCTCCGGCCCGGCCAGCACGCCGCGTGCCACCGGCCCTCCGAGGGGCCGTCCGCTTATCGGCAGCGTTAGGCGGCCCGTGCGACACGTCACTGGATAAGGAGGATCGCGAGACAGCTCGTCGAGAAACTTTATAGCGAAGCCTAGTGGGTACCCATCCCCATCCGGTAAAGGTCGGCCACCAGCCGGAAGCGAGTCTTGCGCGGCCTGTCGGAAGAACGGTCACCCGTGTGGCTGGGACGAACTTCAGGGCGCGAAGCGTAGACAGCGAGCGTGAAGCCGTGGCTATTAAGCCTCGAAATCTAACCAGTCGGTAGGAGTCCTCGCCGTGGGCCGGTGTGGGGACAGCACCAATACGCCGTATGGCCTGGCGTTGCGGTCCTCCCGGGGTCACCGAGCACAGCGTCCACGCAGCAGGCTTCCCAGGAACGTGAGAGACCCTATCGCTGCCTGTGTATGCAGGAACCGTAGGTGAGGCAACGAACTTACGGCTGGGCGGTGGGGAGTCAGAGCGCGCTCATAGTACCGATGATGCAGGGGAACCCGCCCCAAGGGGACCCTGCGGAGGGAGGGGGCGCGCCGTGGTTTGGACCCGAAGGAGAGAACGATGCCGGGGTCACAGCCCCCCGATAACATCTCACCGCGACTCCATCGGATAGCGGAAGTGGCGAGGAGAAGACCGCGTGTGGTCTTCAGGTCCTTGGCTCATCTCATAGACGCTGAGTTGCTTCGTATGGCCTTCAAGCGCACTCGTAAGAGCGGCGCGAAAGGGGTTGACGGGGTAACGGCTGCTACCTACGCGAAGAGTCTGGAGGCGAATCTTGCCTCGTTGGAACACCGGCTGAAGTCCGGAACCTATCGTGCTCCGCCCGTGAAGCGTGTCCATATTCCGAAGGGAGATGGGAAGACCCGTCCAATCGGGATCCCAGCTTTCGAGGATAAGGTTCTGCAGCGGGCAGTCGCGATGATCCTCAATGCGGTCTACGAGCAAGACTTCCACGAATTTTCGTATGGGTTTCGGCCGAAACGATCGGCTCACCAAGCTCTCGATGAGCTCCGGAAGTCGTTGATGCGCCTATGGGGTGGCTGGGTCCTTGAAGTGGATATCAAGGCGTTTTTCGACACCTTGGTTCCTGCTCACCTGCGGGCATTCCTTGACCAAAGGGTCGTAGACGGAGTGCTGCGACGTGTCATTGATAAATGGCTGAACGCTGGAGTCCTGGAGGACGGGAAGGTCACTCGCCCGGAACTCGGGACTCCACAGGGTGGGGTCATCTCGCCGCTCTTGGCCAACATCTACCTCCACGAGGTTCTGGACGAGTGGTTTGTGAACGTGGTCAAGCCCGGCTTGATTGCGGAAGCACAGCTGGTCCGGTTTGCCGATGACTTTGTCATCGTCTTCCAACGAGAGTCGGATGCGCGCCAAGTGTACGAGATGCTGCCCGAGCGATTCGCCAAATTTGGATTGACCATCCACCCAGATAAAACGCGGCTGGTCCCGTTCGTAAAGCCGGCTCCAGGCCCCATCGGCACCTTGCCAGGGGGAGGGAGTTCGCGCCCCGATACGTTTGACCTGCTGGGTTTCACCCTGTATTGGGCTCGTTCCCGTCAGGGGTACTGGGCGGTATTTCGGAAAACAGCGAGCACACGCTTCGCTCGAGCTGCGAGTCGCATCGACGAGTGGTGTCGACTAAATCGACATCTTCCAGTCGAACGCCAACACAATACGCTGAGCACTAAACTGCGAGGCCACTACAACTATTACGGCGTGATCGGTAACTCGCGGGCCATCAACTGTTTCCGGAACCAGACTCTTCTCACTTGGAAGTACTGGCTCAATCGACGCGAACAGCACGGGAAAATGACTTGGCAGTGTTTCGCGCGGATTAAGAAGCGGTACCCGCTTCCTCCCGCGAGGCTCCCCAAGCGTGTTCCAAAATACGAGCCAATCCAAGCCACGAGGAGCCGGATGCGGTAGCTCCGCCCGTCCGGATCTGTGGGGGGACCCGGGCAGCGGCAACCACGGCGGAATCGTGAAACCACCTCGCATATCGAAAGAGCGAGGATCTGGATACCCTCCGCCTACAGTAGCTGATGCGCCCGGGCCTATCCCGATTCTGCGTTCTTGGTTGGGGAATGTCAGTGTTTGTTCTAGGCCAGAATGTCTAGCACAAACACGATCAACTCAAAAAAGATCTCAATTGCAGGCACGCCCATCGCTGAGAGGATGATCACGGTAATCACAAGGAGCGGGAGACCAAAGATAAGCGCAGCGGCGTGAAGCTCTGGCATCAGCAAATCCGATAAAGAACAAGACAGTTGCCGAAGGCGATGGTATCAAGCGAGGGACGCTGGGTAAGTGGCTGTCGTCGGTCTGGCCCGCAGCCTCGAG
>JBJACV010000123.1:0-2933 GCA_046604365.1 Nitrospira sp. | reverse complement strand
CATGCAGGAATTCCTGGGCAAGGGCCAGAGCGTGCAGCAAGCCTATCTCGGCGCCCTGCGCGTGACCGGCGCCGCGATCTTCTTCACCGGCGTCACGCTCGCGATCGGTGTCGCCACCTGGGTGTTCTCGCCGCTCAAGTTCCAGGCCGACGTCGGCCTGATGCTGACCTTCATGTTCCTGGTCAACATGCTGGGGGCGATGATCCTGCTGCCGGCGCTGGGGGCGTGGATGCTGCGGAATCGATAGTAGGCGATTTCTGGTACGACCTTGGCCGGCAATGAATCCAGCGGGCCGCCAAAAAGTCGGTCTAGGTAACCGACTTCACGCGGTACGTGGGCGGGTTGTCATTAGGTGTGGCAAGCAAGCGTACGCCGGAAGTGGAGGCTAAGGCGCCACGTCCGTGTGGCCGCGGGACGTGTGCTCGCCGGCGTTCAAACACGCTGTGCAATTTTTCGTAGGTAATCGCGGCTCGCTTTTACAATCGCGAGATTCGGGCCCGCAACATTGCGGGTGATATTTAGCGGTGGTCTAAGCCTCGCTATTAGTTGAGCCTCAATCTTCCACGGCTCGCGCCTCTCGGCCCAAGTTACAAAGGCATTAACTTTCAACCACGCGTCCAGTCTCTTTTCGCCTTCTCCAAAGTTCATCTTCCTGCCGCTTCTGCTCAGCATTGGTTGCAACCCGAGTTCGGCTGCTAGAAGAGAACCCAGAGTCAGCCTCAGCGTTGAATTGGCGGCGTTGCCTGTGAGATGGCCCATGATCCTTTGTCGCAGCGAGCCATTGCTACTTTCGTTGGACGGGGACACACCCAAATAGAGGAGGTAGTGACCCAATGACCGATGGGCACCCTCTAGAGCCAATGCGAGAGGCGGCTTTTCAAAGTACCAAGCGTAAATTCCTGGCCGAGCCGGAATTAGGCTTGGTTGCCTCAGAATGTCCGATCCAGATCTCAACGTAGGTGGCGTGAGCAGACGCCGCTCTATTTCGCTGATCGTTGAGTTTCTCAAAGTCACCAACTTCGCTGTAGCCCAGCAGGCTGAATTCTCGTGAGGCCGGTCGCGATCTGCACCTGCAATTGCGTCAGCACTTCTGCAACGGTCAATCCGTTATATCTCGCGAGCGCTCGAATGCCGAGGTTGTACGTACGTTGTTCTCTAAGACTCATCGGGCGATTTTCATCACGCAATCGTTTCAGCAACCCGACTAGGACCCACCGCACTAACAATTCCCGCACTTCAACGCCAGACGCTATCGTTTTCTTCACGATGTACTCCGGAGCCAATGTGACGCTCTAGAACATATGTAGTCGCTTCCCACTGATTAACCGGCAGAGGCCCCGATAGCGATGTCCGCGATGACAATTCGCAAGAGAGGCTTCTTACTTGCTGCGAGAATCGGCGGAGGGCATTCCAAGATTCTTTCAGCCAGTTTGGGGCTCCCAATCAAGTAAACAGTTTGCCGTCGTAGTCCGCCGTCGACTGTGATTTTGATGGATAGGCCAAGGACGAACCTGGATTGGAATCGTTGAGCGCCCGAAGCCCCGTAAAGATGATTCTGGTTCGCCCATTTGCTGTGTGATAAGCGCTTGCTTTCGCAGGGAATTCTGGTACATTACTGTATAAATAACCAGCCCCTGCGGAGCCCGCCATGGACGGCCCGATTGCCTCGGTTCCGACCCCGCAACTGATCGACCAGATCACCGAACTGGCCGGTCACCTGAACGCTGCCAACGCCCGCTTCCTGGCGCTCATTGCCGAGCTCGACCGCCGCCGCGGCTGGGCCGAGTGGGGTGTGAAGTCCTGCGCGCACTGGCTCAACTTCAAGTGCGGCATCGCACTCGGTGCCGCCCGGGAGAAACTGCGCACCGCGCATGCGCTGGAGAAGTTGCCGGAGATCCGCTCAGCGATGACCGCGGGGCGGATCAGCTACGCCAAGGTCCGGGCCATGACCCGGATCGCCGATGCCGGCAACGAGGGCTATCTGCTCAATGTCGCCCTGCATGGCACGGCGCATCACGTCGAGGAACTGGTCCGGAACTACCGCCGGGCCAAGGATGCCCAGGAACTGAGTCGGGAGGCGCGCCAGCACCGTGACCAGAGCCTGTGGATGACGACGGAGGACGACGGGTCGCTCGTGATCCGGGGCCGGGTGCCGGCCGAGATCGGGGCCTTGTTCAGGCGGGCGCTGGAGCTGGCCGAGGACAGCCTGCCGATCGAGAAAAACGTTTCCGCGGAAACGTCTTCTGAGGATCTGCACCGCAGCCGCAAGCGGCGGGTGGAGGCACTCGCCCTGCTGGCCGAGAGCTTCCTGGCCCGGGGTCCGCAGGATCTCTCAGGGGCGGATCGGCAGCAGATCGTAGTCCATGTCGATGCCGAAACGCTCAAGCACGATCACGCCGGCCGCTGCGAGCTGGAACATGGCCCGGCCATGGCCGCGGAGACCGCCCGCCGGCTCGCCTGCGATGCCGGCATCGTCCCGATCGTCGAGAACGGGCAGGGTGAACCGCTCAATATCGGCCGGAGAACCCGCACCATCCCGCCCGGCATCCGCAGGGCCTTGAAAGCCCGCGACAAGGGCTGCCGGTTCCCGGGTTGTACCTTCATTCGTTACGTGGATGGGCACCACATCAAGCACTGGGCCCATGGCGGCGAGACCAGCCTCGCCAATCTGGTAACGCTCTGCCGCTTCCATCATCGGCTGGTGCACGAGGGTCAGGTCGAGATCCAGCAGCTGGATGACGGCGCACTGCGCTTCCTGCACCCGGGCGGCGCTGCCTACGACAGTCCGTTGCCGCCCGAGGGCACGGCGACCGGCATCGTCATCAACCGCGCGATCACGGCGAAGACAGCGATCCCGCATTGCACCGATCAGGCGATGGACTATGAACTCGCGGTCGCGTGTCTGCTGGCGAAAAACGTTTCCGCGGAAACGT
>JBJACV010000122.1:0-2944 GCA_046604365.1 Nitrospira sp. | reverse complement strand
GCCTCTTCGGCGGCGAGCCGGACCGGCACCTCGATTACCGGCTGATCCCGACCGTCGTGTTCAGCCACCCGCCGATCGGCACCGTGGGACTGACCGAGGCCGAGGCGCGCGCCGAGCACGGCGAGGCAGTGCAGGCGTTCCAGGGCGACTTCATGCCGCTCTATCACGGCATCACCGGACGCCGCCGGCGCGCCGAGGTCAAGCTCGTGACCACCGGCGCCGAACGGCGCATCGTCGGCCTGCACGCGATCGGGATGGGCGCGGACGAGCTGCTGCAGGGCTTCGCGGTGGCGCTGCGCCTCGGCGCGACCAAGGACGACTTCGACGACACCGTCGCGATCCACCCGACCAGCGCCGAAGAACTGGTGACGCTGCGGGGTTGAGTGCCCGGCGCCAAATACGCTTCAGCATCGGGCTTGCAATATCCCCGAACGGTTCCAATCAGGCAGTTGATGCTAGCCAAATACCGTCATGTCGCAGATCTGCCCCAACCATTCGCCATGCAGCAGATATGGGCGCGAATGGGATGACCACGACAGGAATCTTCACGCTAGCGTCGGGCAATCTTCACTCAGCTTTGAATCATCGCAGTCCGAACACCAGGGCAATGACCGCAATAATGGTTGAAACAAGGAGGAATACGGCGCTGAAAACATGGTGATGTCGGTGCCTGCTCGAATCTACGTAAAGTCCCACTCTGCTGGTTGGCTCTTCGTTCCACTCCCTTCGGAAGACCGCGCGCATCGCTGCATACGACAAGAACTGCAGCGCAGGCACTGCAGCCAAATATAGTGCCGCTTGCGCGACCATCGTCAGATACGCGGCGACAATCGTAATTGCCAGGATGACGATGCTTGCAGTCCACACGCGGCAAGTCGCGAGAGTGATTAGCAATCGATCGGTGCCAGGCAACACGAATGCGCATGGCACGCCGAATGCGACAAGCGTAACTGCGATTACCCTCGGTGACACTTGGTGATGTTGCTGATTTCAGCGATACCCGGGATTCTGTTCGAGCTGGCGGCGCAGTTCGGGTTCCAGTTGACTCCGGTTGAATCGGTCCATGGCGCGGCCCACTCGCGCAGTAAAAGGAAAACATCCCGGTCAGATCAGTTTCATCGTTTCAGCTTTTCATTTCCCTTGCGAATGATTGAGCTCTTGACTCCCGGACAGATGCTCTGAAAGCGCAATACTGCGCCTTTTTGCCGCGGTGCTAAATTGCAGGAGCCGCCAGAGTCCAACTAACTACGGCACTACACAGATCACAAATATCGCAACTGGAATCGGGTGCTTCATGCCTTTCTGATCCAGTCGATCAGTCCTGGGAACTCTTCTCTCAGTTGCATGTGCCAGCCCACGACGATGAGCGTAAGAAACGCCACGGTGATGAAGAATGGCCTAACAAACAGAACAAAGTGAACTCGTCTCATTTGGAACATTCAATCGCCGACTTCCACGCCATCGACGACTTCGATGCGCTCGAGGACTGACGCGAGTTTGCCTTCACGTATGGTCAGGACGACCATGTCACCCGGCTCCAGGCGCGATGTTACGACCGAGGATTCAACTGGCCACCTCAGGCAAAAGCGTGCGCGCTTGTTCGTTGTGAATTGCACCTCCAGCGGTGTTCCGCAACCGATCCATCGATGATAGAAGACTCGTGGAAAAGTATCGCGAACGATGGCCTCGGCGAACACCCTGTCCGCGCGGCCCTCGAAACGTGCTAAAGCAGCTATCACGCCGCCGGCGAGGTGGGCAGACAGCATCGCGGCTAATCCACTCCCAATAATCGCAGCGATCGAATATGTAATCGGCCTTTGGGCGCGCCTAGTCTTGAGGGTAGCGCTTGTCGTCAGTGGCAATCGCCATAGCAGGAGATACAACGAGAATAATGCACTGAGAGCGGCAATGATCCACGTCGCCGACAAACTCGCAACCGAAAAAGCGATTATGGACTCCTTGGGAATCGTTAAAGCATAACTCGCTGTCACGATCACGAAGACCGCCGCAATCACTGTCTTTCGCGAACTGGACCGCATTCCGTCTGATCTGACAAGGCGCGACATTTTCGCAAACGCTAGTCGACCAAGTGTAAGCAATGTCTTTCGAATGCCGTCACAGTGGCGAGCCCTGACGCATGATGAAATTCCGAATTCTTGTGCCGACAGCCTGTAGGTATTCAGTCAGTGGCCTCGTCGCCGCCTTGTACTGATTGTGCACAAAATGCACGCTCACGCTCCCAGCAGTATGAATTGCGGAACCAACGGCGATGTGCATTTCGACGATTGGCTGGCGGCACGAATCGCAGACCATGTAAACAAAGCTAACGGCGATCGCCGCATGCGGGCCAAATTCTGAGGCTCCCACGCCCGCTGCGGCCGCGTACCCCAAAATTCCCATTTCCATTGGCACTGCGGCATCGACTGCTTGGCGATATTCACCCTGTGCTGTCTTGAACACGATGACGCCGACTTTCGCTCCATTCAAGGCCCGGTGAAGCTTGTGAGCATCGATACGACTGATTGCGCCCGCAGTCGTCGAGATCGCGCCGGAACTAGAAGAGCCCACTCCTGCTACAGGTGCCGCTGACGTTGCAAGGCGCACAGTGGCGGATTTGCTTAGCAATGCCTCGCGTTGCTCCGAGCCGGCTACAAACTCACAGCCAGCGCCAACTCGACTTCCGGTGCAACTCGTGCTTGATTCTTCCACATTCGAGCTGGAACCGGCTGCGCCACTTGGATCAATCAGGTTCGTAGGATTGTTCCTGGCGTATGCGTAACGATTGAGATCGTCGTCATATCCGACCGGATCTGTTTGCAGGAATCTCCCCAGGGTCGGGTCGTAGGCGCGGGCCTTGTAGTGGTAGAGGGCGGCTTCTGGGAGGGCGATCTGGCCGGTGTAGCGGAAGCGGCTCAAGCCTGTGGCCCAGCTGTGCGGCTCGCCG
>JBJACV010000121.1:0-2966 GCA_046604365.1 Nitrospira sp. | reverse complement strand
CGCACCGCGCCGGAAATCAGCCCGCGCAGCCCCGCCGCCGAGGAAATCGCAGCCTTGTGGCAAGACGTGAAATCATGCTTTAATGAAACCAGCAAAGCAGCCAAGCAGAAAAGGAGCGTAGCGAATGGCTAAGGCAGTGCAATTGAGCGGGGACGACCTCATACCGGCCAAAGTGCGACCGCTGGCAGCCACCCGGCAGCGGGGCGTTGTGCCATCGGCGGAACTTGTGCCGATGCAATTTCGGATGCCCCCGGAGTTTGTGCGGGCATTCAAGCAAGAGGCGCTCGACCGCGACATGAAGCTGAATGAATTGCTGAATGCAGTTTTTCATGATTACATGAAAGGCCGCAAGTAGGCATGACCGAACGCCGCACCCGCAAGCAACGCGCAGACCACATGGCCGAATTGTTGGCCGACGTGGCGGCGCAGTCGCTTGCCGAGGATGCGGAGCAGGGCAAGCCGGTTGTCGTGGACGTGGCCTTGCGCCTGACGCCGGAGCAGGCCGAAGCCTTCCTAAAATTCCTTGAGTGCGGGGCAATCATCGGCACCACAACGGCAGCCACCAACGCCGCCGAGCGCGCCGAAATGGAGGGCGCAATCTGGGCTATCGGACGGCAATTCCGCGCCGAAGGCATCACCACAGGAGACGACGAAGGGCAGGGGAAAGCATGACGGCGATTTATCCCGAACGGGCAACGGGCGATGACCTCAAGTTAGCCCTGATGAAGCTGGCCGCTGAACATCCTGCCGCGCAGCATCCTATGCTTGTTTTGGCCGTCTTTCTTGAACTCGCCCTATCGTTGACCCTCACGCAAATTGGCAGCGACGCACGGGAATGGTGGGTTGCCGCCTTTGACGATGTAGCAAAGCAGCTTTTGACCACTGACCCAGCGGGGCGCGCATGACCAAGCGGCGCGGAGAAATGCAGGCTATTGGCGAGTTGCCTTTGCTGAAATCCTTGGCGAAGCAGTTCAAGCCACCCACGAAAGCGCAGATGGAATTGATAGACGCCGCTTTGGCGATCCGGGAAGCACCGGACGCCGTGGAGCGGGCTTTCATGGCGCGGCAGCTTGTGCTTTGCACCTTGCCGCACAGCGACCCCGGCGACGTTGAGGCGTGGACACGCAAGACCGCAGCCGGAGCCTTGACCATACAGCGCGGATGGGATGGAGAAGCCGGAAAACCCATCGGCCACCCGTTTGGAACCGTGCCGCGCTTGCTGCTCTACTGGATTACCTCAGAGGTTCAGTTGAACAAGAACCGCGAGGACATGACCCCGCAGGAGAAACGCACCGTCTATCTAGGCCGTAGCCTTGCCCAGTTCATGCGCGACTTGGGCATGAATCCCGACAACGGCACCGGCAAGCGCAGCGATGCGCGGCGGCTTCACGAGCAGATGGAACGGTTTTTTTCCGCCCGCATCACGCTGCAACGAACCAAGGAAGTTTCCGACGAACTCACCAGCAGGCGGCGGGCGAATATGGAAGTCGCCGCCGATAGCGAATTGTGGTGGAACCCGAAGCACCCGGAGCAAGGTGCATTGTGGCAAAGCTGGATACTGATAGGCGAGCAGTTTTACGACGCCTTGATTGACTTGCCCGTGCCACTCGACATGCGCGCTTTGCGGGCGTTGAAGCGTTCGCCGCTGGCGCTCGATATTTACGCTTGGGCGTGTTTCAAGGGCTATGTGATTTTCAAGAAGGGACTGCCCCCGCAGTTCATGGCGTGGTCACTGCTGGCGAAGCAGTTGGGCGGCGAATATGGCAACACGAAAGACTTTAAGCGCAAGGCGAAGGCAGCCTTACGAAAGGTGCAACAGGTCTATGACGGCTTGAGCATTGCAGACGTGCGCGGCGGCTTCACCATCCATGCGAACCGCTTGGCCGTGGCGGAACGCGATGCGACCAGAGCCTTGCCGCCGCGCTGATCTGCTAGCGCAGACCACGCAGCGGCGGGACGGTGAAACTCTCACCCTTTGACCTTTCGGCCTGTGCAAAAGCCTGTGCGCCCGCAAAGTTATCAGGGATGAAACGGTCACCCCTAGAGGGATGAAACGGTCACCCTTTTGACCTTCTAGGGGGGATGAAACGGTCACCCTATCAATAGAAGAAATATACTTTTTTGGTAGTTGGCGGGGCGTCACCTGTGGAAAACCCAAGGCCAGCAAGGACTTAACCACGGGCGATAGGTAGGAGCAGGGCAGTCTAAAGCCTCGCCAACAGCGCGACCGGAAAGGCCGCAAAGAGGCTTGGCAAGGGGGTGGGGAACCGACCGGCAGCGCCCAGACGGCAACACAGTGCCAGCGGAGAGGGCAGCAGGCTTAGCAGGATGAGGCAGGAGCGACGAAACGGGCGTTTCTGATAGTCAGGTAGCCCAGAGCAGCCAAAACGCGCCAGCGAGCCGGAAAACGCCTCTAATGAGGTTTGGGCAATTCAGGCGCGGGCAGGCAGGCCGAACAGTTCCAGCGACGGCCAGCCAGCAGCGCGACGGAACCGAAGGCCGGAGCCGGTGACACGCTCGACACGGCCACAATTGACGCACTCGCCAGCTTCCACCCCTTCGCCTTGCGGGTGCAGCACATCAGAGCCGCAGGACAGGCACCCGCCGACTTCGCGCAGCGCCGTTTGCTGATCGGCAAAGCCGTTGCAATCGTCAGGCCGCGCGAAGCCACCAGAACAGGGAACGACCTCGCCACAGGTGACGCAGGCGAAACGGTTGAACCGTTCCCCGACGAGGCACGACACGACACCGAGCCGACCGCAGGAACGGCACAGGATGGACGGGCAGGGCAGGGGACTGGCGAGGGTTTCAGGCATTGGCTGGCCGTTTGGAGCCGTCAGCAGCGAAGGCGCGGAAGCGGGCGGCGTTTTCAGCTTCCGGCGAGACCCGCACGACATGGCCGCAGCGTTCGCACTGGCCGTGATCGTGGACGAGCAGGCCAGCTTGCGGGGAGAGCCAGGTTATCG
>JBJACV010000120.1:0-2975 GCA_046604365.1 Nitrospira sp. | reverse complement strand
CTGGCCGGTGCGCGCCTGCCAGTGCAGCTTCTGCCTGAAGCATCACGGCGTGTACACGTCGGACCCGAAGGGCTCGGTGCGCTTCGCGCATCGCGAGCCGGACTGCCTCACGCGCTACCGCTTCGGGCACAAGACCGCGGACTTCATCTTCTGCGGGCGTTGCGGCGGCTACCTCGGCGCGGTCACGGAGGAAGACGGCCGGGCGTTGATGGTCATCAACCTCCACGCCTTCGACCCGCCGATCGAGGGATTGCCGGCAGCGCAGCCGATGGATTACGACGGCGAGACGACGGGCGATCGCGGCGCGCGGAGAGGGCAGAGGTGGACGCCGGTGGTGGGTTGAGTACCAAGCAGGAGCGGGAACCAAATCCATGAAACGAAAATTTGCTCATCTATTTGCCACCGGATGCGTCCTGGTCACAACCATCGTTTTCCAAGCGTGGAGTCCAAGTGCTGTCGCCGATGAGATGGCGCGGTGCGCGGAGCAGATCAACAAGTATCAATGGTTGAGGGTATTCTCGATGGCGTTTCCGCTGCCTCGCGAGCTCGG
Source organism: Nitrospira sp. (assembly GCA_046604365.1). GTDB lineage: Bacteria > Nitrospirota > Nitrospiria > Nitrospirales > Nitrospiraceae > Nitrospira_D. The sequence continues at coordinate 2,425 of JBJACV010000120.1, read as the reverse complement.
CCTCCTAGTTGGTCATGGTTCGCAGAGCTACTTTTTTGAAGAACGAAATTTTCCAGGCAACAGTATCCTGTCGAGGGGAGCAGCATTTGCAGGCAGCGAGACAGAATTCCAGAGTAATTGGATAGCGAAGGAATACGAGGATCTGAAGCCAGATCGCTCTACACGAAGAGGAAAGCTACTGATTGAGGAGTTCGACGCGAATGCGTTTCAGCCGTTGAATTTCGTGCATATAACAGACGGCAATCACTATGTTGTGTTGGCGGAGCATTTGACCACTCGCTGGCAGGAATTGATCACTGCATCGGAAGTGGTCGCTCGGTGCGAAGAAGCCTCCAGATAATTGCGGCGACGACAGCCTGACCCGCAGCTCCTGGAACTGGGCCTCAAGAGGCGAAGTGCGTGATCAGAAAGAGCGTGTGCCGTTGGTATCCAGGAATGCTCGCCGCGATTGCGGCTGCTCCGGCATTGCAGGTATTCAGCTCTGCATCATTGAGCCAGGAGAGTTTTGGCCGATGCGCGGTCGTCTCAATCAGTCATCGCCTGCCGCCGATACCGGAGGTGATTTACAGTCCTGATGGGTCGCATCTTGCGCGCATCGAACTCGATACAACCAAGGAGTCTTGGCCGATTTGGGTCCGGATATTCGAGTTTGACGGACAGCGCAAGTATGAATATGTGAGAGATGTGCTTCTTGGCAACGACGAGCAGTTCCCGTATCGCAAGTTGATCAGCGATAAGGGCAGATACGTTTCGATGGGAAAGCTGATTTATTTTTTGGAGCAGGACGACCAACTTCGCATTTACGACACGACCGGGAAGCTCGCTCACGTCATCGATGGCAAGGATGCGCTGACGGATCAGCAACTGCGCGAAAGCGAACTTCGATACCAGTCTTCAGATCTTTGCACGCCGACAGATCCTTGGATCTGCTGGGACGAATTACCTATCTTGACCGCCAATGAGGAACTTGAACTGATCGACACGCTTGGCGGTAGGGTCACGATCAACCTGGAGTCGGGCAGAGTTCAGCGTCAGCATCGCCCAGACGGGGAGTGCACGCTTTTTGACTGATTAATTCGCTCCGTTAGCCTGCTAACCGCTTGCTTTCGCAGGGAATTCTGGTACATTACTGTATAAATAACCAGCCCCCGCGGAGCCCGCCATGGACGGCCCGATCGCCTCGGTTCCGACCCCGCAACTGATCGACCAGATCACCGAACTGGCCGGTCACCTGAACGCCGCCAACGCTCGTTTCCTCGCCCTCATCGCCGAGCTCGACCGCCGCCGCGGCTGGGCCGAGTGGGGCGTGAAGTCCTGCGCGCACTGGCTCAACTTCAAGTGCGGCATCGCCCTCGGCGCCGCCCGGGAAAAGCTGCGCACCGCGCATGCACTGGAGAGGCTGCCGGAGATCCGCAGGGCGATGACGGCCGGGCGAATCAGCTACGCCAAGGTCCGGGCCATGACCCGGATCGCCGATGCCGGCAATGAGGGCTACCTGCTCAACGTCGCCCTGCATGGCACGGCGCATCACGTCGAGGAGCTGGTCCGGAACTACCGCCGGGCCAAGGATGCCCAGGAACTGAGTCGGGAGGCACGCCAGCACCGTGACCAGTCCCTGTGGATGACCACGGAGGATGACGGCTCGCTGGTGATCCGGGGCCGGGTGCCGGCCGAGATCGGGGCCTTGTTCAGGCGGGCGCTGGAAATGGCCGAGGACAGCCTGCCGATCGAGAAAAACGTTTCCGCGGAAACGTCTTCTGAGGATATGCACCGCAGCCGCAAGCGGCGGGTGGAAGCACTTGCCCTGATGGCCGAGAGCTTCCTGGCCCGGGGTCCGCAGGATCTATCGGGGGCGGATCGGCAGCAGATCGTCGTCCATGTCGATGCCGAGACGCTCAAGCACGATCACGCCGGCCGCTGCGAGCTGGATCATGGCCCGGCCATGGCCGCGGAGACCGCCCGCCGGCTCGCTTGCGATGCCGGCATCGTCCCGATCATCGAGAACGGGCAGGGTGAGCCGCTCAATATCGGCCGGAGAACCCGCACCATCCCGCCCGGCATCCGCAGGGCCTTGAAAGCAAGGGACAAGGGCTGCCGCTTCCCGGGTTGTACCTTCATTCGTTACGTGGATGGGCACCACATCAGGCACTGGGCCCATGGCGGCGAGACCAGCCTTGCCAATCTGGTGACGCTCTGCCGCTTCCATCATCGGTTGGTGCACGAGGGTCAGGTCGAGATCCACCAGCTGGATGACGGCGCACTGCGCTTCCTGCACCCGGGCGGCGCCGCCTACGACAGTCCGTTGCCGCCCGAGGGCACGGCGACCGGCATCGTCATCAACCGCGCGATCACGGCGAAGACAGCGATCCCGCATTGCACCGATCAGGCGATGGACTATGAACTCGCGGTCGCGTGTCTGCTGGCG
>JBJACV010000119.1:0-3022 GCA_046604365.1 Nitrospira sp. | reverse complement strand
CGGTCTGGATGAGGCCGACTGACGTCTCGGATGACGGGTGGCATACAACTGCTGTGAGTCCTGCAGGGGGGCAGCTGCCTGACCGGACGGCGAGCATCAGCCCATCTCATGTATTAGTCATGTCAGCTTTGACACTGCGCACGCGACGGCACCCGACCCATAGTGGTCATTCCACTGCTCAACGGTAAGAGCAGCCGCATCCTTCGATGCCTCCACATGCCGAGAGCTAATTGTCTCGGCACTCTTGCTCCAGCCAGCCACGGAAAGCTTTCATCCCGTCGGTCTCTTTGCGTGGCTTGAGCTTGGTCAACCAATAGCTGCCCGTCTCAATCCGAGTGTCAAATAAGGTCACCAGCCGACCGCCGAGTAGGTCGCGACCAAAGAGACGAATCGGCAACAAAGCCACACCTGTTCCTTGTGCGGCTGCATCAGCAAGTACAAGGGATGAGTCAAACACCGGACCCGTCAAATGTGGGGGGTTTAACCCAACCGCCTGAAACCATGCAGTCCACTCGTCTGCTCGATAAGACCGCAATAGCGTGACCCGTGCCAAATCACTGGGGGTGTGGATTCGACTTGCCATGAAAGGGGCGCAAACAGGTGCGAGTGGCGCAGAAAAAAGCTTCGACGCTTCTGTGCCGTGCCAGTGGCCGTCCCCAAAGCGGATTGCGAAGTCCAGGCCATCGCCTGCCAAGTCGACTCGGTTGTTGTTGGAAAACAGTCGAAGATCTATGAAGGGGTGCTTGACTTGAAAGTCGCGGAGGCGTGGCAGCAACCAGCCCACTGCAAACGTGCCGACGACGCCCACAGACAAAACTTCTTTCTTATGAGGCGTCTTGACCTTCTCAAGCGTTAAACCGATCCGTTCAAAAGCATCGGTCAACACTGGTAGCAGGGCAGCACCTTCATCAGTCAAAGCAAGCCCTCGCGGGATACGCCGAAAGAGTTTCTTGCCCAGGCGGTCTTCTAAGTTCTTGACGTGCTGACTGACGGCGGTCTGCGTCAGGTGCAGTTCAAGGCCCGCCCGGGTGAAGCTCAGATGGCGTGCAGACACCTCAAATGCGCGCAGCGCGTTAAGCGGAAGGTCCATGATGATCTAAGTTTTTCTTGGGCCTGGGCTGCAGATTTTACGTTTGAAGAGACCACCGACGATCCATATGATCACTCATTTTCAAACAGTAGGAACCATGAAAAGACGCAACTTCTCCGTCGGGATGGCATTTTCTGCCTTTGGCTTCAGTGCGATTTTCCCCAAGAAAAGCTTTGCCTTGGGCGAGCAAGGACAGATGACTGCTGTGTTTCAGCAACTCGAGGCTAAAGCCCAAGGCCGGTTGGGCGTACATGTCATAGACACAGCGACTGGTCACGAATTTGGCTACCGCTCTGACGAACTTTTCATGATGCTCAGTTCGTTCAAGCTGCTGGCGAGTGCCTTGGTGCTGGCGCGCGCGGATCGTGGTGAAGAGTCGCTCACTCGGCGTATTCGTTACCGCAAGCAGGACTTGGTGCCTTGGTCGCCAGTGACAGAGGCATATGCGGATGGCGAGGGGTTGACTTTGGCCCAACTCTGTCACGCGACGATAACCACCAGCGACAACACAGCGGGCAATCTCATACTAGCCAGCTACGGTGGCCCTCAAGCTCTCACCCAGTATGCCCGCCAACTCGGTGACAAGATCACGAGGCTCGATCGGAACGAACCCGACCTCAACACCCGAGTCGAAGGAGGAAGCTTGGATACGACCTCACCGCGAGCCATGGCCATGACCATGAACAAGCTCCTCTTGGGCGATGCACTCTCACCCTTATCGCGGAATTTGCTCCGCCAGTGGCTGCTCGAAAACACGACCGGGGGAAAGCGCCTCAAGGCCGGAACCCCTGCTGATTGGACCGTTGGCGACAAGACCGGGACCAACAAGACAGATGCGAACGACATAGGAATATTGCTACCACCGCAAGGCGCACCGGTCCTTGTGACTGCTTACCTCGCTGACAGCACGGCAAGCAGCCAAATAAAAGATGCAACGCTTGCAGAGGTAGGTAGGCTCACCTCTATAGGCATACGATGAAGTCGGAGCGGGGATAAGGACTCGTTCCAGCAACCGCTCCTGGCCGCCTGCCGCCGACCGCGGTCTGGCTCGAAAGCAGTCTGTCAACGCGCCGTTTCATTGTTGCCATGATCATATCTTAATCGCGCACAGGCGGCCACAGGCGGGCAGTATGAACCAGCGTCAGTATCCACACCGTTTCGCCGTCGATCTGATACACCAGGCGATAGCTTTCGTGCGGGATCAACTCGCGGGTCCCGGGAATCTTTCCCGGCTTGCCCAGCATGGGGTGCTGGATCAAGCGGGCGGCCGCGTCGCTGAAAATCTCATCCATCCGGGCCGCCGCGCGCGGATTGTCGGCTGCGATGTAGTCCCACACATCGGCACGGTCTTGCTGCGCTTCGGGCGTCCAAACAACCCTCACGCCTGGCTCGCCACACTGGCACGCCGTGCGGCGAATTCGGCCTCAACTTCATCGTTCGACCGCCCCAATCCAGCGCGCATCGAAGCCCGGCCGGCTTCGACCTTGCGGCGCAGGAACTCGTCGTACTCGCGCGACTCGCGCTGGCGCTGAACGAACTCGCGCATCAGCTCGCGCAGCACTTGTGACGCCGGGCGATGGGCCGCCTCGGCTTCGGCCATAAACTCGGCGCGCAACTCAGGCTCCAGCTTCATCGTGAAAACGGCTTGTTTTGACATGATCGGGGCCTCCTGCCACTTGATACTAACAAAGTATATACGCCGTCATTACTAAGCGCTATTCACAGAACGCTGCAAGGCGGGCGTGCGCTAGGCCAAGGCCTGTCGGAAAACATTTGTTTTTCGACAGGCCTTCAACGGTCCTCTGGGGGTCGTCTCAGAATTCGGAAAATAAAGCACGCTAGCGGTTGATCTGTCAGGTTGAAGCCTGAGAGGCCGAGCGCAGATCGTCAGAAAAGGCGAAAAACGATCCTAATCTGACGCAACATAGGTGG
>JBJACV010000118.1:0-3029 GCA_046604365.1 Nitrospira sp. | reverse complement strand
CTGCCAGAACTGGCGTCACGACGTCGTGGCGATGGTGACGGATGCGGGCGAGGTCGCCGAGCGTGCGCGCTACTCCGCCTACGGGGTGCCCTTCGGCATCCCGGCGGGCGACGCGAACGGCTCAGGCAAGTCTGACGGCGCCGACATCACCGCGATCCTCGGGAACTACGGCAACGCAACGCCGATCCGCGAGGACCTGAACCTGGACGGCACGATCGACAGCGACGACATCGACATCGTAACCGCCAACAACAACGTCACCCTCGGCCGGGGCAAGCTCTCAAACATCGGGAACCGCTTCAGCTACGCAGGCTACGAGGCCGACTTCGCCACCGCCATCCTCGATCACGTCCGACATCGCGTCTATCACACCGCACTCGGAAGGTGGACGAGGAGAGATCCGCTAGTCGCGCACCCCCAGACCGCCGCAATTGCCGCCTCAGAGGAAGAGGGCATGAATGCAGTACGCGACCGCGTTCGCAATCTGCTCGAGTACGTCGATTCAACTCCACTAAATGCGACGGACCCACTAGGCCTTTGGAGCTGGTACATGCCTGGACAGTATGTCACCAAGTGCAATGGCACGCTCTGGCAGACGCAATCCGTACTCGCCTGCTGCTTTCTTGCGCCAGGGGTCTATCCGCCTTGGGGACCTACCCCACTAGGAATACCGATCTACCCTGCTTGGCCATGGCTGGTCCCTGGGCCGAGCCTCATCCACCCATTTGCCGCCGGATGTTCTACAGCTTGGGGCTGCATGACACCGGCCTGGCGATTGGAGTACGGCATGGGCTGGATTTTTGGTGGCTGTCTTTGCAAGAAGTCCTACTGCGCATTCTGTCAAAGGCAATGTCAGGCTGGCTCCGGTTGCAGTACCCTATGTATGGCTTGCGAAGCAGATTGCATATACACGACGCCGCTTCTTCCAGGGTCAAACTGCACGCAAAGCTGCGCTTTGGCTCCCATGCCGTGCCCCACTCCCATGATTCCGCCATGGACTCCCGCGTGCTTCAACTAGATTACCAAAGTGCTCCTCAATGGCTACACCACACCCACTGTCATTCAGAGTCAGAATTTGCCGCCCAGCGTTGGCACGCTGGCGTCTCTCTCGGCCGACGCCGTTCAGCACGCACCGCGTATCTATTGTCTAGTCACTGTCAGCCCGATCTGCTTCGAGGCCCCACTTGAACGCGCTACCTTGCCGGGTCTATCGTCCTCCTGACATCGCGTTGCGGTTGGGCGGGCTATCCCTCCTGGGATTCATGCTTGGACTATTGACGAAGTATCTCGAAGTCACGTTCCCGGTACTTCACGATGCCGGGGCGATAGTCTCTCGCCATGCCGGCAGCATCGTGCTTGTTTTCGAAGGTGCAGTAATCGCGATTCTCGCGACATATCGATGCAAACCACTTCATGCGTTTTTATTCGCTTCTCCGGCGGCGTTTGCATTCGCGGCCGGCTATTCCTATGGACTTCCTGGCGTGGTTCTCGAAACCACGTATGCGTCGATACAGTCACCGTCGATGGTGCTCGGGCAAGTAGTCGCCCTTGCCATTCTCGCATGCACTGCTGGATTGGTCGCCCTCGCGTGGGCCGCACTTGTCTCGGCAATACGCGGATCAATATTCTATCAAGACGGGAGCCGGTGCTGGGCATGCGGACACGACATTTCGGAGACCTATCGACATCAACGATGTAGTGAGTGCGGTACTCCGTTCGCGACTGCGGTGAATGAGGCTCGTCAGCCGGCCGCGACTGCTCGACATGGCAAACGTGGCGCGTGGTTGGTTGTGGCTACTTGTGTTCTCCTGCTCGTAACGAGTGTTGGGTCTCGCATTGTCTCGACTGCGGCAGCATATGGAGGCGCAATAGCTGCTGTTGCAGCGATTGTGCCTGGAGGCATGACTACAAGCGGGGTGATATTCCAGCCGATCGCACTTGCCGGCGATCCCCTGTCGCCCCCTGGGATCGGCGCGGACGGAGGACTATTGGCCGTACGCGACTCCGCCGAGATAGGCCTGCTATTGATGTACAATGGGTCTCCACCGAAGGGATATCCAGTCGCTCAGCTTCAGCTTGTTGCCAAAGGAAGCTTGAGTCACGGTGACCCAATTGTGGTTGCAAATCTCTCTGAGTTCCAACTGGCGACCATCTCGTCGGACGGAGGAGTCCGCGACACGCTTGTAGCTGAGATTGTTGCAACTGCGAAGAAAGTCGGGTGGCGCCCTGTGACATTGCGGACGAGCAAGGTGGTCGAGGTAGATGTCGACAAATTTGTTGAAGGCCGATAGCTGCGGTGGATCCAGGAAAGCCCACGCCGACGACTTCGAGGCGTTTGGTTCTGGTCAGGTGGCAAAGCACCTCGTCGGAGACCGCGAAACACAGCGAGCAGTCACATGATTGCCGCAGAATCACTTGCGACCTATGATGCCGCTCGGTTCGGCAATTTGGGTTGGTGCACGGTTTCCTGAGACACCCGTTTGGGACTCGAGGACACAATGCCCGACATCATGAAGAAGCCACGACAGAGATCATCCTCCGCTGCCGCGGACAGTGATCGCCGACAGGACAAGGGTCGATGGTCGAGCGGACGCAAGGCCGAGATCGTCCTGCGCGTCCTCCGCGGCGAAACGCTCGACGCACTCAGTCGCGAGCTCGGCGTCACGCCCGCGAGAATCGCCGAGTGGCGTGACGAAGCACTCGCCGCCATGCGCGCTGGACTTCAGTCACGCGACGCCGACCATCGCGACGGATTCATCCACGATCTCAAGGCCAAGGTCGGCGACCAGGCCATGACCATCGAGCTGCTCGAGAAGAAGATCGATCACCTCGAGGCCAATCTCCGCCCTCCGCCGCGGAGGCCATCGCTCTGAGCCAGGCGATGTCTCCCTCCGCATCGAAGCCCTATGGCATCCAGCGCGTCTGCGCCGTCTGGAAACTCTCGCGCGCCACCGTCCAACGCCACAAGGCATCACAGGGATTGCCGCCGAAAGTGCCCGCGAAACGAGGGCCGCGATGCGTCCTCTCCG
>JBJACV010000117.1:0-3043 GCA_046604365.1 Nitrospira sp. | reverse complement strand
GGACCCCGGCGCGCCCGACCGGTTCGCCGACGCCGTCACTACGCTGATCGCGTAGGCGCCGGCGCCGCGTCGAGCGGGCTGCGCACGCCGCGCCCGCCGCGGTTCAGCACGTGCGTGTAGATCATCGTCGTCTTGACGTCCGAGTGGCCCAGCAGCTCCTGCACCGTGCGGATGTCGTAGCCGTCCTCCAGCAGGTGGGTCGCGAAGCAGTGGCGGAAGGTGTGGGTGCTCGCCGGCTTCACGATGCCGGTCGCCCGCACGGCAAGTTTCACGGCACGCTGGATATTCTGCGGATGCAGGTGATGCCGGGATAGTTCGCCTGTATACGGATCCAGGCAGAGTGACGGCGCCGGAAACGCCCAGTGCCAGGCCCACGAAGTCGCGGCGCCCGGATACTTGCGCTGCAAGGCAAACGGCAGCGAAACGCCCGGCTGCTGTTGCCGCCGGTCCGCATCGTACTTCTTGCGCACGCCGTCCAGGTGCGCCATCAGAGGCGGATCGAGAGATTCCGGCAACATCGTCACGCGATCCTTCTGGCCTTTCGCATCGCGTATAAGCAGCTCGTGGCGCGCCAGGTCGAGATCCTTGATGCGCAGTCGCAGGCACTCACCGAGACGCATTCCGGATCCGTAGAGCATCGCCACGACCAGCCACTCGGTGCCAGACAGTTGCGCCAGCACATGTTGCACTTCGGCTCGCGTCAGCACGACCGGGAGTCGCTGGGGACGCTTGGCACGGATCACGTCCGCAAGCCAAGGCAGGTTGATTTCGAGCACGTCGCGGTAGAGGAAGAGCAACGCTGCCAGCGCCTGGTTCTGCGTTGACGCGGATACTTGATTCTGGACTGCCAGCGCCGTCAGGAAGTCCTCGACTTCCGCAGCACCCATCTCGCGCGGGTGCTTGCGGTCATGGAACCGGATGTAGCGCCGGATCCAGTGCAGATAGGTTTTCTCGGTCCGCAAGCTCATGTGGCGAGCGCGGATCCGGAACTGGACCTCTTCCAGAAGGCGTCGGGATGCGGCCATCCGTGGCTTTCAAATTTGCAGGTTAGATATGACTCACATCTAGCCTAGTCAAAGACTTACGGGTCGGCGGGATGATTATCAGCCGGAAATGACGTAAAACATTGCGTCAGTGGTTCATACCCAATAGTAGTTAGAGGGCACGTGAACCCAAAGAGTCGCCTCGCCGTCCATTTTGCCCTGGCCGGCTTCCTGGGCGGTGCGATCTCGGCGACCTTCCTTTGGGGTTTCATCTCACCAACGCATCCTTACGTCGTCATTGGACTCAAGGACGCCTGGACGTTTCTATTGTTTCCCTTCGTGGGAGCCATATTGGCTTCTGCATGGACCACGGTATTCAACCCCCATGGTTTCGGTGCGGTACTTGGTGCAATCGTCGCGTTTCTTGCGTTCGTATCTTTCTGCGCGCTTTTGGCGGTGGTTGGCGATGGTGGCCTCTGGGGATTCCTCGCCTTCACCTTCTTCGGGCTGCTTCTGTTCGGGTGGGGTCTTGTCTTGCTCGGTGCCATCACTGGTTGGTACTTTGGACGCAATGCGCAGCGTGCCCTCTAACTATGCGTTGGAGCGGTCCGTGACAGCTCGCGGGTGGCGCGCCGCTCGCGTGCAGAGAGATTTTACGCTCGCGGCGCGCTGGAACGGTTTCGCGCGGCCCGCTCAACGCGGACGTTAGAGTGCACATGAGAGCGTTTATCGCTTCAAAGCCAATGGTCGCAATTTTCTGGCTTTGGATCCTCATAAGTCTTGTTTCTTGGGCGGTATCGCTGCTCGATGGATCTCTCCACGAGCTCATGCTGGCTGCGGTAGATATTTCGGGCGCAGATCCGAGTTTCGATCGAAATGACATGGCGACGACCTTTATCTGGATGAGCTTTGCCTATTTCGCAGTTTCGGTTCTGATTGGGGGTGTCCTAGTACACTTCGCAAGCATGGCGCGTCGCTGGGCGGTTCTCCTCCTCATTCCCTGCGCAGTGTGGTGGGGCTACGAGTCGGTTTCCTTTCCGTTCGCAACGAGCGAAATGTATCCGGGCCAGATTAATTGGTCGTATTGGGCGTTGGCGATTCTTGGTGGCGTAGTTTGGAGCTCGATTCTTGTACTGGACCTCCGCAAGCTTTCGGTGCGCGCACTCTAACTATGCGTTGGAGCGGTCCGTGAAAGGCTTGGCGATGAGCGCCGCAGGCGCCCGGACAATTATGGCGCCTGCGGCGCCTGGTGCGGGTTTCCCGCGGCCCGCTCAACGCGGACGTTAGGCGTCATGGCACTATCACGATTCATCGTTAGCGTAATGTTTCTGGGATTGGCTGGCTCATTCCCGGCGCGCTCAGACGAGAGGTACGTATTTCACCGCGTCTTGTGCGACCACACTTTGCCAACCTTCGAGCTCTCCCTTATTGATTACTGGAACATTGGGGACCGTATCTGGCCACTCTCGGAAAATCGCGACGAGGCCACGCGGTGGGATGAACATGTTGCCGCCATGAAACGCCTAGAACGCGAAAATGGTCTGTACGTTCTCCACGATGGAACTGGTTATTACGATCGCGAGCCACTTGAATGGCGGTGCGGACCTTTTATTGCACGGATCGACGTCGACAGGACGGCGCGCAGCACAGACGTTGATCCATCGAGCGATCGCTTTCATTACCGAGCAAATCCACGGCTGACGCTAGAGCTGTACGGAAAGTACGCCAAGTCGACTCCGCTCATTTACAAGTTCGACATCGATCCCTTTAATCCCGGGTATGGCCAACCGTTACATAGAATCCGCGCATATTTCTCCGAAGACACGGACGTCCACCTTGAACTTTGTACCAGCACACTTTGCTTCGACATGCCGGAGATTCACCATGAAGTCGAAGTGTTGCTGAAGCTCAAGCAACTCAGCAAACCATGACGCCTAACTATGCGATGCAGCGTTCGGCGCTTGTCGTCACGCCGCTTGCAAGTACTGCAAGCGGCACTCATGGGTTTCGGTCAGCAAGCGGCGCGCCGAGCGCGCGCCGCCGCTGATCGCGGACGTTAG
>JBJACV010000116.1:0-3070 GCA_046604365.1 Nitrospira sp. | reverse complement strand
TCGGACCGAGACGATCCAGGCGGGGAACGGCCAGACCTTACTCAGCACTCAGGTCGATCAGCTGATTCAAGCCATGGCCTCGTTCAGCCAGCAGTCTGGTCTCACCTGGGATCAAGCCATCGACCAGCAGCCGCAGCAGGTGCAGGCGGTGCTGGCGGCGAGCTGGCAGTAGTGCGCTGTTGAGAGATTGTGTAAGCAACGTCTCGTCGGCCAGGACGACTGCCTGACGATTGTCCGGCTATGGATAGGTATCCATCAAGCTCGAATGGTCTGTGGCCTGCTTGTCTCGGTGGGAGTCGAACCAACCTTCCTTTGATCCATCACACTCATGTTCCGCTGTTGTTCGCACCATTTGGTGTTGAATCTCACGTGGGCAGGGATATCACGATCTTACCCGCCTTCATTGATTGTCGGCACACTATTTGCTGTTGCTAGATGGCCCTTGAGGCTAGTGAATCGGAGCAAAATCTCGATCACAATGAACCCTACTATATATGGTTAGGGATGCAACCACACCATCCAGATGAACGAGCTCATTGTCTGAATCTGCGGGACGGATGCGCACGATTTGTGTCCGTCTTGTTCAATTATGGCCTTTCGTTGAAGGGAAGGAAGTAACCACATGGCTGATATCTACGGAACGAACGGTAACGACTCTCTGAACGGCACCTCCGGTGATGACAACATATTCGGTTTGGGGGGCGACGATACGCTGAACGGCGGGGCAGGGGCCGATCAATTTCAGGGGGGCGACGGGAACGATACGTTGATGGTGGATTCATTTGATACGGTGATCCACGGAGGCACAGGCATCGACACGCTGACTGTTGAAGGAACGGGTGGTGTGTCGCTGAATATTCTTGGAGCGAGCATCGAGATAGTGAACGGCGGATCAGGCGACGACAATTTCACCACACTCTTCAACCCGCCGCAGCCGCCTCCCTCCATCACCGAGTACTACCTTGCGCGAACGATACATGGGAATGATGGAAACGATGTGATACACGGCGTCTATGCGGACGGGGACATGCTCTATGGCGATAACGGTAATGATACGTTGGATGGCTGGCTGGGCGCCGACTATCTGTCGGGTGACGCAGGGGATGATCACTTGACGGGATGGTCCGACGGGAATGCGGCAGACACGTTAGTGGGCGGTACGGGCGATGATGTCTATGAAGTCGATAGCGCCGATGTCATTGTCGAGTCGGCGAACGAGGGAACAGATACGGTTATCGTTGGGTCCTCGCACACGCTTGGCGACAATCTCGAAAACCTTACGATGACGATGTGGTATGCCACCGGTGATTTGACAGGCAATGTGTCGAACAACGTGTTGACGGGAAATGAGACGGCCAATGTGCTGACCGGGTTGGCGGGAAACGATACGCTGATCGGGGGCGCCGGCAACGACGCCTATGTGTTTAACGTCGGTGATGGTGCCGATACGATTCAGGATACATCCCTCATCGGTGAAGAAAATCGGATTCGCTTCGGGCAGGGAATTACAGCGCAAAGGCTGAGCTTTGTCGATGAGGGCGGGGCACTCCGTATCGACATCGGGACAAACGGGGATTCAATCCGATTGCTGAATTTCAGCGCAACGATGCAAACGGTTGTCCAAACCATAGAGTTTAGTGATGGGAGTACGGCCAACCTTCTTGACCTCATCAACAATTCCGGGACTTTGAATCAGATAATTGGGACCCCACTGAATGACTATCTTTATGGGACGTCGCAAAACGATGAGATCCAAGGATTAGGAGGGAATGACCAACTCTTTGGGCTTGAGGGTGACGATATTTTACTAGGCGGGGCGGGCAATGACACGCTCTTCGGGGATGCGGGCAACGACGTGTTGAACGGCGGGGCAGGCAACGACCTGCTGCAAGGCTATGCGGGCAGCGACACGTATGTGTTCGGCGTGGGGAGCGGGACCGATATCGTGCAGGATTGGGGTTGGGACGTGGCCGACGTGGATACGGTGTTAGTCACAGGGGGTATCACGCCCAACAGCCTGTTTGTGACGCAGGACTGGGCGACCAATCCAGGCGGGCTGACCTTGCGGTTGGCGCAGAGTGACGATCAGCTAGTCATTCAGAATTTCAATTCGATGGAGCGGATTCAGTTTGCCGACGGGACCGTGTGGGATCAAGCCATGATCCAAGCGCGTGTGCAGCAGGTGCAGACGGGGACGGGGTGGAACGATTACTTGGTAGGTGGATTCCAGGGCAACTATCTGCAGGGCCTGGGGGGCGACGATACGTTGTACGGCGGCGACGGCCACGATGCTCTGCTGGGCGGGGCGGGCAATGACACGCTCTTCGGGGATGCGGGCAACGACCTGTTGAACGGGGGCGCGGGCAACGATCTCATGCAGGATAGTAGCGGCAGCGACACGTATGTGTTCGGCGTGGGGAGCGGGACCGATATCGTGCAGGATTGGGGTTGGGACGTGGCCGACGTGGATACAGTGGTGGTCACAGGGGGTGTCACGCCCAACAGCTTGTTTGTGACGCAAGATTGGGCGACGGGTGGGGCGTTGACGCTGCGGCTGGCGCAAAGTGACGATCAGCTGGTCATTCAGAGTTTCAATTCGATGGAGCGAATTCAGTTTGCGGATGGGACAGTCTGGGATCAGGCGGCGATCCAAGCCCGTGTGCAACAGGTACAGACGGGGACGGCGAACAATGACTATCTGAGTGGCTCGTTCCAGGGCGACTATCTGCAGGGCTTGGAGGGTGACGACCAACTGTTTGGTAACGACGGGCACGATGCTCTGTTGGGCGGGGCGGGCAACGACTTTCTGCAAGGCGATGCGGGTAACGACCTGTTGAACGGGGGGGCAGGCAACGACAGCCTGCAAGATTGGGCGGGCAGTGACACGTACATGTTCGGGGTGGGGAGCGAGATCGACACCGTGCAGGATTGGGGCTGGGACGTGGCCGACGTGGATACGGTGCTGGTGGGGCAGGGCGTGACGCCGAGCACACTGCTTGTGACGCAAGATTGGGCGACCAATCCGGGGGGCCTCACCCTGCGGCTGGCGCAGAGCGACGATCAGCTGCAG
>JBJACV010000115.1:0-3078 GCA_046604365.1 Nitrospira sp. | reverse complement strand
CCACGGATGCGCTGCGCGTTCTGCGAGAACGCATCCTTCATCGATACCACTATGCCCAGTCCGAGATCGCCGTTCATCTATCGCCGTTCCGTTTGCTCACGTTCAAAATCAAGCTGCCGCTCGAGGGCCTCGACGAACTGACGCCGGACCCTGAGCGGCAGCGAGCGGGTTTCCGACCAGCCCCAGTGCAGTCCGCCGTAAGCGAGAAAGAATGCGTCGCTTACAAGCGAACTCCGGGGAACAAAAAAGCCGGTTCTGCCTCCAGACGGGTGCGGATCTTGGTGCCGCAGCCATCGCATTCGGTTTCGACCGAGGTGTCGATTCCCGCGTCGACCCGCGACATCTCCTGCCGCAGCGCGTTGCGGTCGCGCATCGACATTTCCGCCAGGCTCTTCTTGGAGGGAGCCTTGCCGTCGATGTCGAGGACGCGGATGAGCATGGCCGAGGTGATGTTGGGCTCGCGCAGGCTGGCCAGACGCTTTTCCTTGTGGCCATCGAGATATCCGAAGCGCACGGTTTTCTTCGAGCCTGGCAGCTTGAAGGCGAACTCCCGCTCCTCGCCGTAGGGGGTGACCTTGAGATCCTCGAGATTGATGGTCACAAAGTTGGTCATGCGGCAGGAGCTGTTCGGGCAGCTCAGCTCCAGCTCCACCTCGTCGCCGAGGGAAATCTGGCGCAGGCGGACCAGGGCGAACAGCCGGTCACCCGAGAGCAGGTTCATTACCTCGGCGAGATCGGGATCGGTCTTCTCGCCCAGCCGGACGAAACAGTTGCGGAGCACCTGGTTGATCGCCTCTCCGGAACGGATCAGGCGCTGGTTGGTGAGCAGTTCTTCCTCGGCCCCGGTCATTTCCCGGAGCTCGAGTTCAATGCCGCTTGGCAGTTCAAAGCTGTACATGGTCGATCCTCCGGTTTAGGTCCAGTATTGGAAGCAGATGGTGAGCTTCTCGATGGTGTTCTCGGTGTTGCCGCCCTCGAGCTCGTCGTATTCGAGCGCCTTCACCCAGGCCCCGTGCAGGGTCCAGCGGCGGGTCTCGTTGCCGGTGCGGTCGTAGCGGACAACGTCGATGTCGCGCATGTAGTCGGCCGGAAGACCGCCGGTGACGGCGTTCACGTCCACCTGTTTCTTGATCCATTCGCGGGCCGCCTCGTCGGAGCCGTCCTGCAGGTTGCCTTTCTCGAGGGTGATGTCCTCGAACTTGACCCGGCCCGCCACCTTCTGGTCGAACATCGAACCGGCCGGGGCAAAGGCCACTTCCTCGAATTCTGTTTTGGGCTCCTGTCCCTTGTGGAACAGGGCCACGTCGAAGCCGTTTACCTCGATGGCGAACTGCCAGTTCTGGTAAAGGCTCTTGGGCATATTTCCGCTTCTCATAGCCGTGTTCTCCCGTTAGATGATTTCTTTGAAGTCCGCGCCGGTGCTGGTCAGGATGAAGTTCAGCTCGATGAACTCCGCCGTCTTGGTCGGCTTGACGAACACGCGGGCCACCATTTCGTTGCGGTCGATGACCGCCGGGGTGTTGGTCTCCTCGTCGCACTGGAAGGCGAAGTCGTAGAGGCCGCCCTTGTCCTTGATGTCCTGCAGGAAAGGGTTGATCAGGCGGCCGAGGGCACGCCAGGTCTGGGGATGGTTCGGCTCGAACACCACGAAGCGGGAGGATTCCGAGATGGCTTCCTCCATGAACATCATCAGACGGCGGACGTTGATGCGGTCCACGGCCGAGGGCTGGCTTTGCAGCGTCTTCTGGCCCCAGATGTTGATGCCGGTGTCGGGGAACACGGCGATGACGTTGACCCCTTCCGGATAGAGCACATCGCGCTCGCCACGGCTGGTCTTGTAGGCCAGGGAGAGCGTGTTGAAGATGCGGCCACGGTCGATACCGGCGGGCGCGTTCCAGACGTTGGTCTTCTGGTCGCTGCGGGCGATGCAGCCCGCCACCGCGCCGCAGGGCGGCACCAGCTTCTTGCGCGAGTTGACCGGATCGCTGATCTCCAGCCAGGGGTAGTAGAGCGCCGCGTAGGAGGAGTTGAAGGCCGCGTGGCTGTACATCCCTTGTCCCTTGCGGAAGTCGACCGCTTCGAGCGGCTCCAGGTGCATCGGCGTGTCGGCGATGAACAGCAGATCCTTACGCCCCTCGGCATAGGCGATTCCGGCGTTGATCACCGGCACTGTGGTGACGCCGGGGACCATCAGCAGGTTCAGGGCGTCGATCTCGTCAAAGCCATAGAGGCCGGTATGCTGCGAGGGATCGCCGATGAAGTCCGCATCGGCCAGATCGGTCAGCCCGTTGTCGCCGCCGCTGAGCGTGAACACGCCCAATGCCGGACGGTCGCCTGGCGTTCCCGACGCGGCTGCCAGATCCTGGACCAGGATGAAATCCGAGCGGTCGTTGATCGCCAGCTCCACGTGGTTCGGCAGCGTCTCGTCCATGCTCAGATCCTTGAACACCTCGACCACATCGCCTTTGTGCCGGACCACCAGATTGAAATGGTTGGCCGGATCGAGAGAGCCGTCCTCGATGGAGATGGAGAGTCGGTCGCCCCAGACGCCTTCGTTCACTGCTTCTATCCGCAGGGTGTCGGCGGGCGTCGCTTCCCGGTTCTGCAGCACGACGGATGACTTCAGCGCCGTCAGGGTGTCCCGGTCGGTGGGGTCGGTGAGATGGGCGATGCGGGTGACATAGAGGACCGATCCGCCGTTGTCGAAAAACGCCCGGGCGGCGTAGGCCAAATAGCTCTCGTTGATGTAGGAGCCGAAACGGTTGATGAACTGCTCCCAGCTCGTCACCAGCACGGGCTTGTTGATCGCGCCTTTCTCGGCCACTCCGACCATGGCGGCCGACGAGGTCGAGATCTGCTTCACATAGAAACTGAAGTCCGTTTCTCGGGTGTAAATCCCGGGCGATAGATAGGTCGGCATGGTTATTTCCTCCGCTTGCTGGTGGTCTTGGTCTCATCGTTTCCGGCGTCCTCGGTCGCCGTGGGCTTTTCCGGCTCCGGTTCCGCGCCGCCGGTCAGGTCGGTGATGCGCACCAGGCCGCGTTTTCCGGCGGTCTTGATCTCGGCGGAGAGGTCCTT
>JBJACV010000114.1:0-3123 GCA_046604365.1 Nitrospira sp. | reverse complement strand
GGGGTCGTTTGCGGGAGGGGGCGGAATCCTACGCTAAGGCTTTGGCCAGCGATATTCTCCGGTGAGATTGATGTGTTCCCATCCGAGCGGCGAAACATGGGCCAAGAGATCGGGCGATAGCAGCTTTCCATCGCGTTTCTGGTTTGCAACGACCTCGCCGAGCTTCATGGTGTTCCAGAAGATGATGATGGCGGCGAGCAGATTCATGCCGGCGATGCGGTAATGCTGGCCTTCGGCGGAACGGTCGCGGATTTCACCGCGGCGGTGGAAGCTGATTGCCCGCTTCAGCGCATGATGAGCTTCGCCTTTGTTGAGCCCGATCTGGGCACGCCGTTGGAGTTCGGCATCCAGAATCCAGTCGATCATGAACAGGGTGCGCTCGACGCGACCGACTTCCCGCAGGGCTGTCGCGAGCTCGTTCTGCCGCGGATAGGAGGCGAGTTTCCGCAGAATCTGGCTTGGCGCGACGGTCCCGGCAGCAATGGTGGCGGCGATGCGCAGGGTGTCGGGCCAATTGCGCTCGATCATGGCTTGGTTGACCTTTCCGCCGATCAACGCTCGCAGGTGCGCCGGGGCGGCCGACGGATTGAACGCGTAGAGCCGTTTGGATGGCAGGTCGCGGATGCGCGGAGCGAACCGGTAGCCGAGAATGGCACATGCGGCAAAGACGTGATCGGTGAAGCCGCCCGTGTCGGTGAACTGCTCGCGGATATGGCGTCCAGCATCGTTCATCAGCAGGCCATCGAGGATGTAAGGCGCTTCGCTTGCCGTTGCAGGAATCACCTGGGTTGCGAACGGCGCATATTGGTCGGAGACGTGGCTATAGGCTTTCAGGCCCGGGGTATTGCCATATTTCGCGTTGACCAGGTTCATGGCCTCACCTTGCTCTGTAGCGACGAAGAACTGTCCGTCGCTCGAAGCCGACGTGCCC
The DNA here is from genome assembly GCA_046604365.1 of Nitrospira sp. Taxonomy (GTDB): domain Bacteria; phylum Nitrospirota; class Nitrospiria; order Nitrospirales; family Nitrospiraceae; genus Nitrospira_D. The sequence continues at coordinate 2,192 of JBJACV010000114.1, read as the reverse complement.
ATGCCCCAGAACCGGGCCATGGGTAACGCTGCCTGTGCCTCGACCACCATGGCCAGCGCCCGGTCATAGGCTTCGCCCTCGACATGCCACCGTCCAATGCGGATCAATTCCCAGAAGGTGTGGGTGTTTGTCGCATCCGCCATTTTGCGCAAGCCGAGGTTGATCCCTTCCGCCAAGATAACGTTCATTAGCCCGATCCGGTCAGCGCAGGGTGCTCCTGTGCGCAGATGGGTGAACGCTTCGGTGAAGCCGGTCGCCGCATCCACCTCCAGCAGGAGATCGGTGATGCGCGTGGGCGGGATCTGCTTGTAGAGATCGAGCACCAGATCTTCGGCGCCTGTCGGCGCGGCGGCTTCGAGTTTCTCGATATGCAGAACGCCGTTTTCAATCGACCCGCCCGGGATCGTGCCTGCGCGAGCGGCACGGCCAAGCTCGCGCAACCGCATGTCGAGGCGAGCTTGCCGGTCTGCCAGCCATTCCTCCGGCCGCAATGGCACAGCGAGACGACCGCCTTCCGCGATGGATTGTGCCGGAACGAGTGCGTGTTTCAGATCGCCATAGCGCCGGGACCTAGTAAGCCAGACATCTCCGGAGCGGAACGCATCGCGCAGATGGAACAGCACCGCGATCTCCCATAGGCGAGCGTCGCCAGCCCTCTGGGCCCGAAGGTGGCGATGCCATTTCGAGCTGGGCCGCAAGAAGCTGGTCATCGCGGCATCGTTCAAACCGGTACGAAGGGCCGTCACCGCTTCCAGAAGCGGCAGTGCAACGGGCGCAGCTCGCAGATCGAGCAGGCGCAACATGCGTGGAGCGTATCGGCGGAAGCGGTGATAACCGTCGAGCACATGATTGAGCGGATCGTCGGCCATGGTGGCGGTCAGCCTGGTTGCCATTGCAACAAGGGTTTTTAAGCCGTCCCACCCTGACCCACTCGCGATGACATCGCCCAGCGGCTGGCCATCATCCTGTGCATCGACCAGGGCGCCCCCGATCTCGGCGAAGGATTTCAGGGTGTCACGCACCACCCCCGCTTCGTCTGCGACCTTTGCATGGCAAATACGCTCCGAAGCACGGTAGAGACGGCCGACGATCCGGTCGTGGGTTTCGACCACTGCGTCGGCCAACATCGCCTGCCATTCCGAGACGCAAACAGCCAAGATCGCAAGCCGCCTGTCCTCCGGGAGATCGCGCATGCCGTCGGCATAATACCGTTCACCCTGCCTGCGCAGACGAGTCACCCGATGGGCAGGAACGCCGGCAAGCAGATCCTCGGGGAGATCGATGCGTTGCAGATATTCGAGCCGGTCGAGCAGCCGGTTGGCCGACGAAGAGTTCGAGCCAGGCTCGAACTGGCGCAGCCACACAAAACGGGTCACCCGATCATCAGCCGTCTCCTCGAGCAATGCCAGCAACTGTTCTCGGATCGACATAGGCAGACGAATGGCGATCCTCGTCTCGATGCGTCGCTCGGCATCGACGAGAGCCGCGGCACAAAGCCGCTCGATCGTGGATGTCGCGGGAAGGACAGTGCGGGTGCGTCGGCACTCGGCTACGAAGCGACGGGCGATATCCTCGTTCGACACCGCCATCTCGGCTTCTCGGAACAACCATTCCTTCAGCTCGCTCGCACCACGTCCGGAGAAGGTGCGGAAGCCGTAGAGCCCCCGTAACTCGGCAAGATGCTCGTGCCGTGTTTCCTCGCGGGCAGCATAGTCTACGAGATCGTCGGCACCCAGGCCAAGCTGCGCTCCGATAAATTCGATGACCTCTGCAGGGATCAGTTCGCCTGGAGCCAGCACCCGGCCGGGATAGCGCAGGACACACAATTGCAGGGCGAAGCCGAACCTGTTGTGAGCGCGCCGACGCAGCCTGATATGCCCAAGGTCTTCATCACTCAGCGTATAGTGCTTGAGCAAATCCGTCTGTGAAGTCGGCAAGCGCAACAGCGCGTCTTTCTGCCGATCGGTTAGAGTGACGCGACGCGGCATACATGTTCCTTTTTCAAAATCTGATAGCGTTCAAGACGCTTTGTTTATGAAGCTGGTTGAGATACATTTCCAGAGGTCAATGCAATCGTGGCCGAAGCGCCGCCTCAAACCAACGTTTGTGATACATGCTGATCGGATATGCCCGCGTCTCCAAAGCCGATGGCTCGCAGTCTCTCGACCTGCAGCACGACGCCTTGCGCGCCG
>JBJACV010000113.1:0-3171 GCA_046604365.1 Nitrospira sp. | reverse complement strand
ACCGGCACGGGCGTTCCCCCTTGATCAGGGCAGAAACGGCGCTTCATCAAGTTCCCTCAGGTTGGCCGCCTGCTACCAACACCGAGAGACATTTCGCAACCAGTGCGGTTCCCGCTACTTCAAGTGCGTGCCGCAAACTCTGCGGCCCACGAGTGAACGCAGAACGCCTCGGCCGAAACGCCGGGGCGTTCGCGTTTGTATCGCGAGGATCTGCAAGGTGTTGCGCCGAGAGCAGCGGGGGTAGGCTGGTGGCCGTCGTGGCCGAGAGACCAAAGTCGCGCCGCTCCCGGTTATGGAGAGACCGGAAAAAGGCTCAAAGTCTCGCGAGTCATAACCCGATCGGCGGCGCCGGTTATGAGTGAAGGGAAAAGTCGCGCGCAGGTCATGGCCGGATAGGCTGGTGAAGGGGTCCGAGACGGATATCCGACTTGGAAGTGATCGCAATAGATCGCACTCGGCGGAGGCAAGGGCAGTGAAAGAGCCAAGACGTTGGCAATACCGTAGCAGCAGGGCGGTCAGCAGCAGAAGTCTACTCTCGCAGCTACATCCTGAGGCTTATGAGTTGTGTGCCGCCGCGACGGCCGGGGGCGAAACGCCGCTCGGACGATCAAAGCTATCTCTGCTAGAGCAGGTCGCGATCGCGTGGCCTCCAAATCTCTTCGCATTCACCAGTGTGGTCCTCGGCGTGACAGGCGGCTATGCATGGCCGACCACGCCCGGGTGGATTGACCGCGCATGGATGCACCTTCGCCGAAAGTGTTCATTTGAGCGCGAGCTGCCCGCAGAATGGACGGCTGCCGTCTGGGCTGTTGTCTGCGAGTGGCGTAAGGGACTATCAGCGTTCTCCAAGAGTCCTTCTGACTTTCGCCTACTCAGGGAGTGCGACGGTAAGTTCTGGGCGCGAATCGCGACAAGTACTCCACGCCCGGTACGGAGGGTCTGGCAACGAGTATGCGAATCCATGCAGACGCGAAAGCGAGGAGATGTCCAAGACATCTGGCGAGACCCGAAAACAAGCAGACATACGAACTATGTTGCGGGCCTGCTGTTTCTGCACGCTATCGCGGACGGTGTCTGCGTCGGATGGGGAATTGAGCGACGCGGTGACACAAGCTTGGAATTGCACTTTCCGGTGGGTGCCGCAATCTACGCAGAAAATGAGTTACTTGCAAGACATGGTACGTTGGCAACGGTACAGCCGGATCGCGGGCGGGTATTACCTAAGAGGAGGACACCAGAAACCGGGGTAACGCTGCGATCGCTCTCGTTGAATCTCGGCTTCCATAGATCATCTGTGAATGTTCAGTGGGCAGTGGGGCATCCGGACCTACTGCGGCCGGTGGCGTCATGGCCAACAGAGAAATCGAAACTCCGAAAGGCGAGGCAATTCGAAACGATGTCAATACTTCTGGTGCCATGGCCGCTCAAGATTGAGTCGAGCGCGTTCGCACCGTGTATAGAGTCCTTCGCGCCCAGGATCGATAGAGACGATGAAGATGTATCGCGACTTCGTTTTCAATACCGGCCAAAAGAGAGGGTCAAGGAGACCCAGAGTGACTTTGATGCACTATTGCGTGCCGCAGAGGCGAGGGGTCCGATCGATCTTGTGCTGTTCCCAGAGGCCGCGCTGACTGAGCGCGAGGCAAGAGCCGTAGCTCAGTGCGTGAAGTCCTACGCCAGCCGCCGCGCATTGCGCAGTCCCACGCAACTCCAGGCGACTCGGGAAGCAGCTCCCCCTCGATCTGGGGTGGGCCTGCTTGCCGGAGTTCGCGGAGTTCGGGAAGGAGTCGCGTTCAACCGCGTGGACTTCTGGATCGCTCCCGTAGATGCCACTCGCGGTAATCGCAGCGCCGGAATCGTAAAGGTAGCCGAGCAGAGCAAACATCACCCTTGGAAGCTCAACCGATCGCAGATTCAGACGTATCACCTAGGGGGACAGCTACATTTTTCATATGACTGGTGGGAAGACCTTGAGATCCGTAGAAGGAGTGTCACCTTCGTTAACTGTGGTGAAAGGATCACCGTTTGTCCTCTCATCTGTGAGGATTTGGCGCGCCAAGATCCAATCGCAGATCTCGTTCGAACCGTTGGGCCTTCGCTCGTCATCGCCATCCTCCTGGATGGTCCGCAGATCGGAAGTAGATGGGGGGCCCGCTACGCGAGTGTGCTTGCTGATGACCCCGGGAGTGCGGTGCTTACGCTCACAGCCCTAGGAATGAGTGCACGATCATCGAGTGGTCAGCCCGGTACTCGCAGTGGACGAGAAGTGGCAATGTGGAGCGACCACTTGGGGCATGGTCGAGAGCTAACGCTCTCCGAGGGCTCACAAGGCCTATTGCTGCACCTCGCAGCAGAGCAAGATCGGGAACACACGCTAGATGGTCGGAGCGAATACTGGGGGAGCCGTGTGCTCACATTCGGCGGTGTCGAGCAGATAAAGATCGCGAGATGAATCGCCGGTCAAAGCCTTGGAGTACCGCTCAGACATGCTCGCGAGTTCCAAAGCGCGGGGCGCCGTTGTGGTTCGGAATCGTCGCGGCGCCTGTATCACTCGTCCTCGTCATCACCCGCATCGCAATGCTCCGCTCTCGCTGGACTCGCGCTAGGTGATGGAGCCTGCCTCACCACCCGTCGTGGGCCTCTGTCAGCTCGAGCGCCTCGTTAGGCCGTGATGACCGACCCGCAGAAGCGCTATCTGCAGCGAAAAGAAGCGCGGGTGCTACCTACGGATACGTGCGTAGATCGTGTCGCCAATGCCAACGGCAAGCAGCAGAGCAAATATGGATCCGTAGAGCCAACCTGACTGGATGACCTGTGACAAATACCCGAGCGCGCGGCAGATCAGCGCAATGCTGAGCGCGCCGAAGCAAAGTGCCCAAGTGGCGCTTCCGACAACGGTCATTGGTGGGCCTGAGCCACCGCGTCCCCACCGTTGTCGAGTTCTCGCTGTTGGCGAGATTGTTGCGAAGACCATGTACGCTGCCAGAAGCGCAAGCAGGAGTCCGAACACCAAGTATTCGGATATCAGGGCGAGAAGCGGAGCCAACATGACAGCGCCAAGATAATCGGCCTAACGATGAGCTGAGCTGCAGAGGCCCCGCTCCGCGATCTCCAGATCGCGGAGTGGGACACGCGTCGCCAGTCTACACACGCCGCTCGAGCTGACTGTTT
>JBJACV010000112.1:0-3192 GCA_046604365.1 Nitrospira sp. | reverse complement strand
CGCCAGGCGATTGCGCCGCGTGTCCCTGTCGGCGGCCTGATCGGCATCGCCGGCATCTATCGAGTTAACAATATCGCTGACGGCGTGGCGGTGCAGGCCAGTAATTGCCGAAACACGCGAGAAACTCGCCGATTTCTCCTGTTCCCTGAGGATATCGCGGGCACCCTGAACAAAGGCAATATTGGCGATACGGGAGAACTCGTAAGTCGACAGACCGTGGCGCAGCATGATCCGTGCGAGGGGACGCAGGAGGCGGAGGCAAGCAGCTTGAACTGCCGATTTCGTTGCCACGTACGACTTGGAGAATTTGGAACGACCGTGTTGATTCATTTCACACGTGTTTTATCTAGATTTGCCTGTACTTGACCTGTCACTTGTGCACAGGAGCTTTGAAATTACAGTCTTCGCGATGTTGCCATCGTTGCCGCTGTTTTACTTCGATGATTCGGAAACCCTCTTGCATCGGTGAGATTCTCTATGTCGGCACAATCTCTTGATCTGCGAAATTCAACGCGAAATCGTCATGAACTTCTTGATGACGTGATCCGCTTGTTTATAGATCTACTTATTGCTGGCGGTGCGACGTTGTCAGCGATTGAAGCAACGGCTCAGCGAGCAATTTCACAGGCAGTCGAAAACACCAATGCAACAGTATTCAGGGAGCTCGGAGCGTTACAGCGAGATTGCATGGAAGTAATGTGTAGGTGGAGACGCGAACCAAGATTTGTAGATTGCGACGGAGAGCCGCTGCCACTACCTCAATCGGGGTGCGACCGATCGTTTGAATCGCTCTGCCAGACGGTGCGCTGCGAAAGTGAACCTGAACGAGTGCTAAAGGCACTTAAAGAATTCGGCGCAGTAACTATTGACGAGAATGGGACCGTGCGGTCTCAGACTCCAACATTCTTGCTTGGTCATCCATCGGGTGGCTTTCTGGCGACAGATGGATTGCTCAAGCAGTTGGAAGGATTCTTGCGTGTCGTTCATCGGAATGTGCAAAGCGCAAATGGAAATGCGAGGCCTCGATTCGAGCGAGCTTGTACGGTCGCAATTGCCGCTGAACTCGAACCGATCTTTGATCAGTTGGTGCGGAGCCGGGGCCAGGAGTTTGTCGATAGCGTTGATGAGTGGCTTGAGCGCAACGCGTGTAAGTCGAGTGCGTCTGGACGCTATGTCGAGCTCGGGGCTGGCGCATATTTCATTGACCTGGGCGAACGTTTACTCCGAAACGACGTTGGCTGATTTGGTAAGTCCTTGAAAAATAAAGGGTTGGACAGCAAACAGAGTGTCGATAGATTAAAAGACACCTATCCGTTTGATTTATAACAAGAATAATTTCCGCTAACCACTGAATTACCTGGGTCCGGTGCGGTTCCGGCGGCGGGCGACAACGCGTTCATGCCGACCGCAAAAGTTATGTTTACTATCAATAAGTCAAAGGCTACATTAAGTCATGTCAGCGGGTTACACCGTTAAATTAAGGCTGCTCGCTGCATTTAGGTTTTTGCTTGTACCGCTCGTAAAGATTCTTTTGCGCAACGGTATTTCGTTTAACGAGATCTCGGAAGTTCTGAAGGGGGCCTACGCAAGGGTTGCAGCAACAGATTTCGCAGTACCTGGGCGTCCGATGACCTACTCGCGCTTGTCTATCACGACAGGAATTGCGCGCAAGGATTTCGAGAGAGTGCTCAGCGAAGAAGAACGCCTTCGACGAGCGTTGCAGACGAACGCTATCGGTATCGCGAACGTGTTGCAGGGATGGCACAACGATCCGGAGTACATGGGCCCTTATGGATTTCCGAGGGACTTGGATTTCACAAGAGAGTTTGTAGCGGGGCCGTCTTTTGAAGATCTTGTAAAGCGATACGCAGAGGAGATCGATCCTCAGTTGATGCTGGAGGAACTGATACGAGTAGGCGCCGCGATTATTGCGCCAGAAAGCGGAATGATTCGTGTGATGAAGCGCACATTCATTCCTGAGCAGATGGCGCCAGAGGTAATTGAGGTTTTCGCTCGTGGAGTGCGTAGGTACGTAGAAACTATTGACCACAATCTTGGTGAAGAGGACCCAGAAAAGAAACGGTTTGAACGCTGGGTGTTTCCTGATTATGGAATTCGCGAAGAAGACTGGGTGCCGTTTCGCGACATGGTTAGAGATCGACTACAGGAAGTAATCGAAGACTTGGAGACCCAGTTTGTACTGTTTCGTAGACCTCGACCCGAGACAGATCGAATTTTGAGCGTTGGTGTTGGGCTGTATTTGTACAAAGACGATTTGAGCGAAGACCAGAAGTTTCGCGAGATGCTTTCGAGTTTGGGTGACGACGAGCCGAATCCAAAGTCCGATAAGAAGGGATAAAAGCGTGAAAACTCAACTTGTGGTCCTGCTGCGCTCCGCTGGCGTCGCTGCGCTCGGTACCTTGGGTTTGGTCGCAGTATCAAGTGAAGTACAGGCTCAGGCAGCTTGTGCGAATTTGGCGGCAGACGCTCAGTCTCGCGGCGAAATAAACTCTGCGCTAGCCACATTCGGTTCCCGACTTGTCGCGGTCGGCCGCGTCGACGCGGTTTCGCGAGACTACGGAGTTGAAGTGCTTGGTAATCGTGTCCAGCCAAGCGCCGGAGAAGTTTTTGAGGTTGGCGACTACGCGGCAGTAATCGACTGGTCTCGACGAGGCTCGAGTGAGCGAATTTTGGAGATAAGGGCGCTGAATCGCGCTTATGTGCCGGGAGTCAGTGAGGTTTACATTCGGTCCAAAGTTTCCCGAGCCGATGCATTGCGCGGTTTTGTGCGCTTGGGCCAAGTCGATGTTGATTACTCAACCTCGGCGATTTTGTCACGCGGGACTGCACCGACGAAAGGTGACGTCCTCGTTGTAAGGGGTACACAGCCTGGTCCACGCGGTCCCGTGTTGAGTAGCTGCGTATCCGCGTCCCTGGAAGAATTGGTAGCGGCACGGAAGGCACGCCCAGACGGATCGCTCGGTACTGGCCGACCTGACGGTTCGCTCGGCACTGGAAGCCCAGACGGTTCATTAGGCACTGGTAGCCCTGATGGGTCGCTCGGTACCGGAAGCCCCGACGGTTCGCTTGGCACTGGCCGTCCTGATGGCTCGCTCGGTACCGGACGGCCGGACGGTTCGTTAGGCACTGGTCGTCCTGATGGCTCACTCGGCACAGGAAGCCCCGACGGTT
>JBJACV010000111.1:0-3260 GCA_046604365.1 Nitrospira sp. | reverse complement strand
TCGTTAAAATACGGCCCGCTTCGCCTTGTAACGCCAGCGACCGAAAACGCTCGTCAGCCAGTCGTGCCAACTCTTGCTCGCTGACTGGCTCGCCTTTTTGCTGCACTTCATCCAGCACTCGCTGCATCGTGCCCCTTCGGTGATCCGGCGTATGTTTGAGAAAAAGTATGCACAAGCTGAAGAATCGCATTCCTGCTACTTTGTTGCTTGTAGTAGTCTGTGCAACTCTTCTGCGGCCTCCTCGAACTTATTTGAGGTAAACCGATAGCCCATCTCAAAGCCATCATCCTCGCCAACTTCATCAACACCAAACCCGCCTACTTTTGAATAGACCATGACAAGAAGCCGCCCGTGCCGACGCACGTCAAACATGACTGAGCCTGAATCAAAGGCTCTCACTTCCGTCGTACTTCCGGCAAACGCTGCTTCAATTTGCCTGGCCAACAAGTTAATCTCGTTGAACATATTCTTACTCCGAGATCGAATTTTGCCCCTTTCGGTCGCGCGGCGTGACGGCTCTCTTGTGAACCCTCTATGCTCCCCTCCGAGATCTATCTTTCATCTTTCGGAGGTCCCTCATGGATTCAACGATTCCCGCAGACTTGCTCAAACTGAAAGCCCGCTTGGACGCCTGGCGCGCAGCACGGAAACATGCGCGCCAGCCGATCCCCGACGAATTTCGCCAAGCCGCCGTGGAAATGGCCAAGCGCTATTCTCCTTCGCTCGTTCGTCACACCCTGAAACTCGATCCCTGGCGGCTGCAGAAGCTGGCGAACAAAAAGCCCGGCCCCGCGCGTCACAAACTACAGACCGCCTTCTTCACCTTGCCGCCTGAGGCTGCTACTTTATTGTCCACCCCGCCGGTGCCACAGGACGCGGCCGGCTGTCGCCTCCAACTTGAACGCCCAGACGGGGCGCGTCTTACCCTCACTCTGCCGTCACTTGATTTTATGTCTATCAACCGCCTCTGTACGGATTTCCTGCGCCCGTGAAATTTCAATGATTCAACTGGTACCTCAACTCAGGATTTTGCTCGCCTGTCAGCCGGTCGATTTTCGTTGCGGGATCGATGGGCTGGCCGCGATTTGCAAACGTGAATTGGCGGAAGACCCTTTCTCCGGCGCGCTCTTCGTCTTTCGCAATCGCCGCGGCACCGCCCTCAAAATGTTATGTTACGACGGCGTCGGGTTCTATCTCTTCACCCGCCGGTTCTCGCAAGGCCGCATCCGCTGGTGGCCTGAAGATCAAGACGCGCCGCTCCTCCCCCTCCAGGCGCAACAGCTCTCGGTCCTTCTTTATAACGGCCTGCCCAATCAGGCCCAATTCGCACCCGTGTGGCGGAAGCTGCACGGTGTTGAAGCTCAAGCCGCGAGCGCTTCCGCTGCGCCTCCTTTGTAGTTCCACGGCAGATACAGATCCGGGTTGCTTCGCGCTTCCTTCTTGTTGCGGACAATCGTCACCAGGTAGTCCCAGGCGTTGACGCCGTTCAGTCGGCAGGTCCGGATCAGCGAGGCCAGCACGTCCCCGACCGCGGCCCCGTGCTCAGTCTTGAAAAACAGCGAGTTCTTCCGCAGCAGGATGAACTGCTTGAGCGCACGTTCACATTCGTTGTTGTCCAGCGGCGTTCCCGGAACTCGGAGCCAGACCGTCAATTTCTCCCAGTGCTTGAGCCAATACCGCAGCGCTTTGCCCAAACTCGAATTCGGCTCCACTGTGCGTTCGGAGAACTGTGCCTCCAGCCACGCTTTCAATTCTGCCATCACCGGACCGCTCTTCTCCCGGTGATAAGCCAGACGCTGTTCCAGGCTCAGACCTGCGGCTTCGGTATCGTGTTGATAAACCTTCCCGACCGCAGCGAGCACGACCTCACACTCGGACCGGTAGATGTCCCTCAATTCAAAGACCGTCCTTCGCGCGTGCGCCAGACAGTAGGAGGTGATCACTTCTTTCTCGACACTGCTGTTGGCGGCCAAGGCATCGCTCATCTGGATCGGGCGCGCGAGTTCGTCGGCTCGCAGCTTTAACAGCTCCGCCAGGTTCTCCCCCGCGTGTCGCCGGCCGCTAAAATAGAGCGCGATCTTTCGCGCCCCGGCTTTCACCAAAATCCCACTGGTGTTTGTCGCCCGCCCCTTTTCTTCCTCGTCTTCTTTCAGGCAGGAGAGGATTCGCACCCGTGTATCGTCGGTATGCATTATTTCGCCGGCCGCGGCCTGTTTCATCAACAGCAGATAGACACTCAAGGCCGCATCCGCCGTGGCTTCGCAGCGTTCCCACATGGTCGATTCGGCGAGCGGAACTCCCGCCATGGCCTGCAATCCGGACTGCCGATGCCAGGGCAATCCGCCGCCATATTTCATCACCGCGATCGTTGCGTCGCAGGTCGCGTCGTAGCGCTCCTCCCGGACACCTTCCGGCAGTGGCGCGACATAACGATCCTGACATTTCGCGCAGCGGAGCACTTCTCGTTCGTAACTGGTGGCCGTGATCAACGGGTTGCCGGTGAATTGCAGCAGGATTGTCGGCTCATTCAGATCGTAGAGCCGGCCGCCGCACAAAGCAGACGGGCAACTGTTGCCCGCCTTCAATTGTCCGTGCCGGCACGGAACCTTCTTTGCCCCGCTGTATTCAGAGGCTGCGCGGCGCCCGTGCCCTTTACTGCGCGGCTTTTCTTCCCCTTTAACCGAATTCTGCACTCCACTCACTTCTTGATCCGTCGATGCCTTCGGCGATTCATTCTCGGCCGTCCCTGCTTCGCTCTTCTTGTCCGCGCTGCCGGCCTTTTTCTCATGATCTTTTTCTGTTCGCCATCCGAAGATCATCTGGCGGAGCTTTTTGATCGAGGTATTCTTTCGTTGGAGCAATTCCACCAGGGTCAGAACGGTTCGGAGCAATCGCTCGATTTTGTCCTTGGCGCCCTGGTCCAGATTGGCGCCTCGAATCTGCTGGATCAGATGCTCAACTTCAGCGGGCGTGGTTCGTGGGATGTCATCTATGTTGGCCATCTCGGTCGCTCATCCTCTCGGAACATAATAAACAACCAAATCGGCCTACATTTACCATGGTTCTGAATTTATTGAGAAGATTGATTGGAACGGGAGCCAATCTGCTGACTACGCCGGCTCACCGAAGGGACACGGCTTTGTTCATGGGCAACGAACTCTTCCCACGTTGTGATGTCCGCCAAACCATCTTCCAAGCCAAATTCAGTTTGCAGCAATTCGTGGACGCTACGGACGATGTAAGAAACAACCGGTTGCGGC
>JBJACV010000110.1:0-3283 GCA_046604365.1 Nitrospira sp. | reverse complement strand
TGGGCTACCTTCCTGCGTCACACCTGTTAATACGCTAGCCGCACCAGCATGGGGTCGAGCGTTCACACAGACAACCATCACCCCGAAGGGATCCGGACAATTCCATGCTAGGACTCTTAGCACCACTGGATTAGTTTGGGCGGTTCTTCGCCGGTACGGGAATATCAACCCGTTGTCCATCGACTACGCCTGTCGGCCTCGCCTTAGGTCCCGACTTACCCAGGGAAGATTAGCTTGACCCTGGAACCCTTGGTCTTTCGGAGGACGTGTTTCTCACACGTCTTTCGCTACTCATGCCTGCATTCTCACTCGTGTGGCGTCCACGGCTGGGTTACCCCGCCGCTTCACTCGCCACACGACGCTCTCCTACCGATCCGCACGGCTGGACCACGAAGGCCTACCAAATATGCGAATCCTACGACTTCGGCGGTGTGCTTGAGCCCCGCTACATTGTCGGCGCGGAATCACTTGACCAGTGAGCTATTACGCACTCTTTCAAGGGTGGCTGCTTCTAAGCCAACCTCCTGGTTGTCTCTGCAACTCCACATCCTTTCCCACTTAGCACACGCTTAGGGGCCTTAGTCGGTAGTCTGGGTTGTTTCCCTCTCGACGATGAAGCTTATCCCCCACCGTCTCACTGCTGCGCTCTCACTTACCGGCATTCGGAGTTTGGCTGACGTCAGTAACCTTGTAGGGCCCATCGGCCATCCAGTAGCTCTACCTCCGGCAAGAAACACGCAACGCTGCACCTAAATGCATTTCGGAGAGAACCAGCTATCACGAAGTTTGATTGGCCTTTCACCCCTATCCACAGCTCATCCCCTCGGTTTTCAACCCAAGTGGGTTCGGCCCTCCACGACGTCTTACCGTCGCTTCAGCCTGGCCATGGATAGATCACTTCGCTTCGGGTCTAGGGCATGCGACTGAATCGCTCTATTCGAACTCGCTTTCGCTACGGCTACCCCTCTCGGGTTAACCTCGCCACATACCGCTAACTCGCAGGCTCATTCTTCAAAAGGCACGCTGTCACCCCTGCTAGGGAGGCTCCAACGGTTTGTAAGCAGACGGTTTCAGGTACTATTTCACTCCCCTCCCGGGGTACTTTTCACCTTTCCCTCACGGTACTTGTCCGCTATCGGTCATCTGGGAGTATTTAGGCTTACCAGGTGGTCCTGGCAGATTCACACGGGATTTCTCGGGCCCCGTGCTACTTGGGATCCCTCCCGCCGCTGCGCGACATTTCGGTTACGGGACTGGCACCCTCTGTGGTCGGCCTTTCAATGCCGTTCACCTATATCGCGCACGTCGACGTGTACTTCGGCAGAAGTACGTGGAGGTCCCACAACCCCGACCATGCAACGCCTGCCGGCTATCACACATGATCGGTTTGGCCTGTTCCGGTTTCGCTCGCCACTACTTACGGAATCGCGGTTGCTTTCTCTTCCTGTGGGTACTGAGATGTTTCACTTCCCCACGTTCCCTCTACCCGCCCTATATATTCAGGCGGGAGTCATCAGGTCGCACAAGTACGCCTGACGGGGTTTCCCCATTCGGACATCCTCGGATCAAAGTTCGCTTATCAACTCCCCGAGGCTTATCGCAGATTGCTACGTCCTTCTTCGGCTCCAGATGCCAAGGCATCCACCGTCTGCTCTTAGAAACTTGACTACATGAGTTTTGAATCGATCGCCCCGCCGGCAAGCCGGCGGAGAGATTGACCAGTGATTGATGCAGCTCCGAGGAGCTGCGTCGTTCACCATGTAGACCTAGGCACGAATGCCTAGATCTAAGATGCTCGCGTCCACTGTGTAGTTCTCAAAGTACGGGCGGTACCTCTCCGCTTCTCCCCTCCGGGGAGCGACGAAAAGGTCCTGAGGTTGGCTGGGCTCCCTCCGCCGAAACGAAGCGAGCCGCGACCGGTCCCTCAGGACCCAACAGCGTGCATGCCCCGGTGCTCCGCTTCCGATCCGTTCCATCCCGAAGGAGTACTGAGATCTCGAGCATCGCGCCGAGGCCTAGTCAAATGTTCCACCCATGAGCATCCCGGCGAGAACATTCGTCTCGATCCGGGCTCTGGCATCCCGAAGGATGCAGAAGCTCCTTAGAAAGGAGGTGATCCAGCCGCACCTTCCGGTACGGCTACCTTGTTACGACTTAGTCCTAATCACCGATCCCACCTTCGACGGCTCCCTCCACAAGGGTTGGGCCACCGGCTTCGGGTGTTACCGACTTTCATGACTTGACGGGCGGTGTGTACAAGGCCCGGGAACGTATTCACCGCAGCGTTGCTGATCTGCGATTACTAGCGACTCCGACTTCATGAGGTCGAGTTGCAGACCTCAATCCGAACTGAGACCGGCTTTTTGGGATTCGCTCCACCTTACGGTATTGCAGCCCTTTGTACCGGCCATTGTAGCATGCGTGAAGCCCAAGACATAAGGGGCATGATGATTTGACGTCATCCCCACCTTCCTCCGAGTTGACCCCGGCAGTCTCCTATGAGTTCCCGCCATAACGCGCTGGCAACATAGAACGAGGGTTGCGCTCGTTGCGGGACTTAACCCAACATCTCACGACACGAGCTGACGACAACCATGCACCACCTGTATACCTGCCTTGCGGGGAGACTGTTTCCAGCCTTTTCAGGTATATGTCAAGCCTTGGTAAGGTTCTTCGCGTTGCATCGAATTAATCCGCATGCTCCGCCGCTTGTGCGGGCCCCCGTCAATTCCTTTGAGTTTTAGCCTTGCGGCCGTACTCCCCAGGCGGGGCGCTTAATGCGTTAGCTGCGACACGGAAACCGTGGAATGGTCCCCACATCTAGCGCCCAACGTTTACGGCGTGGACTACCAGGGTATCTAATCCTGTTCGCTCCCCACGCTTTCGCTCCTCAGCGTCAGTTACGGCCCAGAGATCTGCCTTCGCCATCGGTGTTCCTCCTGATATCTGCGCATTCCACCGCTACACCAGGAATTCCAATCTCCCCTACCGCACTCTAGTCTGCCCGTACCCACTGCAGGCCCGAGGTTGAGCCTCGGGTTTTCACAGCAGACGCGACAGACCGCCTACGAGCTCTTTACGCCCAATAATTCCGGATAACGCTTGCACCCTACGTATTACCGCGGCTGCTGGCACGTAGTTAGCCGGTGCTTTTTCTGCAGGTACCGTCACTTTCGCTTCTTCCCTACTAAAAGAGGTTTACAACCCGAAGGCCGTCGTCCCTCACGCGGCGTTGCTGCATCAGGCTTGCGCCCATTGTGCAATATTCCCCACTGCTGCCTCC
>JBJACV010000109.1:0-3291 GCA_046604365.1 Nitrospira sp. | reverse complement strand
TTTCTCGAGGAGATGGCAAAGCACGCGAACTGGTGTCGCAAGCACGTATCGGACGTTGCAAATTGCACATGCCCGGCCGAAGGCGCGCAGGCCGAGATCGACGCGATTCACGCTGCCGTTGCTGCTACCGAGTCCAAGCTATCCGCGTGCCTAGAAGGCCAAGAAGCGTTGAAGGCTCAGACGGTCCGTATCCGATCGGTGCTAGCGCAGTGCGGCGCAGCTTCCTTTGGCCAGTGGGCCGAGAACGTCAACACCGAGCAGATCGCAAAAGAGATCGTGGGCCGTCTATCCGAAGCCCTGAAAGACCGCGACACCGCCGAGCAATGCCTGCACGCGCTACAGGAGAAGTTCGGAGCGCAGAGCCGCGATCTGGTGGATGCCCTCGAACGACTCGACGGCATCAAGGCGCTGCGTGTCGAGATCGTTGACTTGATCAGCGATCACGATGAAACGCTTCAGCGGCTGCTATGGCCTTCTGGAGTAGAGAAACCATGAACCAGATCGAGCCAGCATCAATCGATGAACGCCGCACGTAAGGGGGGGGGTATGAACGATCTGGCAATCGCCGCTCTGGTGGTACTAGCTGGGTACGTAGGTTACTTGTGGGGCTATCGCCACGGCTCACAAGACGCCGCGAGCCCTGAGTGAGGCGGAACCGTGGAAGAAGATGACTACTTGAACGCAACGAATCTAGCCAAGCTGCGTGTCGCTGAGCATGTGCTGCGCGACGTGCTGGTCGGATTCGGCGGGCTAGCCAGCGTCACCAAAGACGAACAAAAAGAGGTTCTGAAAACCGTTGGTAGCTGGCGCGCGAAGCTTGAGCGAGCGGTAGATAGTGACAAGTCTGAGTGAGAGGCGCATCTAAATGACCTACACCGAAGCCGATTGGCAGTTCTGGTTTGTGATGTGGGCGATCCTGTGCCCGTGGGTAGGCGTGTTCACAATCGTGGTGTCGTGGCACGACGGTACGCTCGATCGCAGCGAGTGGCCCTTCTACGTCATCGCCACGGTGTTCGGTCCGTTGCTGTTCTTGTTGCTGCCGTTCGCGATGATTCGCTTCGGCGTTCCTGGCAGCAAGCGATGGCGCAATAGATCAGGATCTTGAGTGAACCCTACTCCAGGTTCCGCAACTGCCGCTCGATCTCCGTGAGCCGCATGTCCTGCCGATCGTCGGCGCTCTCTAACGCAGTTAGACGGTTGCTCGCCTCGATGCTGATCTGCACTCGGCCGCGGGTAGAAACGGCTTCCTCGAGCCCTCTGACCTTCTGATCCAGCCGTCCAGCCTCATAGGCGAGCCCGAGCAGGGCTAGAAGCATTCCGGCGTCTAGGGCGATCCTGAGAAGAGGGATCGGTTGGCGATCTGACACGTCACCGGGTCTTTTCGTAAGTCCGGTAGGCGCCAAGGCCGAGAATGCCGAACAGCAGGGTAAGCAGGGTGTCCATCGCCAATGTCGGCGGCGGCATCCACTGGTAGATCGTCGAGAGCCACGACAGCAGCGGCTGCACCATCAGTTGGTAGAACAGCCCAGAGACGCATACCCAACCCACAGCAGGGCGCCAGCCGCTCTTAAACAGCGAATCAGACCCGGCTTCGACTTGGTTGACCGCGAGCTGCCCTTTAGCGATCTCTGCGTCTCGCTCAATCAGGGCCATTTCAATCGCGTGTGCGCGATCTCCTATGGCCTTTTCGATCTCCAAGCGAAGCAAGTCGCCCTGTTGCTTGTTCTCGATGCGGTTGCCAACGATCTCGGCGATTTTGGACCCAAGCCCACCGCCAAGTAATCCGCCCAATTTATCCAATATCGACACGATTAACTCCCTGCTAAAATGCGAAGGCCCGAGACGCTTCCAACGTCATCGGGCCTTCTAACCACGGCCGCCTGATGAGAGGTAACTATGGCTGGTCAAAAGTCCACCAAGCTCTGCGAGTGCGGCTGCGGGCAATTCACCAACATCGCTAAGCGAAACCGCATACGAAACGGCAAGCTAATCGTCAAACAAGGTGAGCCGTCTCGATTCATCGAGCACCACGCAGCTACCGCCACTTGCGCCGCGGTCAAGACACACGGTCTCACCAACAGCCCCACGTATCGCTCATGGATAGGTATGGTTCAGCGCTGCACATACGCCAAGCATCATGCATGGGCTAACTACGGCGGGCGCGGAATCAAGGTCTGCGACAAGTGGCGCACCATCGAAGGGTTCGTCCAAGACATGGGCATTCGCCCTGTTGGCACCACCCTCGATCGCATCGACGTTAACGGCAACTACGAGCCAGGCAATTGCCGATGGATCAGTCGCTTCGATCAGCACGCTAATTACAGAAACAACGTCAAATTGACGTTCAACGGCAAAACTCAGCACATCGCCGCATGGGAGCGCGAAATCGGTCTCGGTAAAAAGACCATTCGTGACCGATTGTTGCGCGGATGGTCAGTTGAAGAAGCGCTGACAACTTCGCCGACACCGCCAGAAGCGCGGACCAAGCGACGCGGCAGAGATCCTGTTACTGGCCGTGTGATTCGGCTGGAATCTCCGAAGGAGCCCCCTGTATCGGATTGAACACGATCGACTCTTGCGGCTGCCGGAAGATCGCTAGCAGCTCCATGACCTTCTGGTCTGCGAGCGCAGCAGCTTCTTTGCACTGAGTCTCAGTCCAGTCGTGCGGGTAGCGAATCAACGCCGCGACGTTGCCGCGCTTCCCCTCGCGCAGTTTGAGAGGAACCCTAGCTCCGGTATCGTCTCCAGCGGTCAAGCAGGTGTGCCACCAGGCGTGTGCCATGTTTTCTACTCCGTGTTCTCGTGTGCATTACCGGTCTTGGTACGCAGATCCATCAAGTCGTACTCAAGAATTTTGACGTGCTGACGCGTAACCCTAAACGAGTCAAACAACACCGCTGTGCTGATGATCGAAACTGCGGCTAAAAAAGCGCTTAGCCAAATTATGATTAGAAACTGCTTGCCAACGCCTTTGTCCAGATTTAGCTGGATCTGTTGCGGAGCGTGCGCCATCGCGTGGAACCCGCGATCTTGGTGCTCGCTTATATGCTCGCTTACTGGAGTCGAGCGTCCCACTCTTGCGCCGCTCACTTGGAGAGTTCCTGTAGCGCCATCTGCTGCGCCTCGAGCTGTGCGCGAAGGTCCACTAGCTGATTGGTTTCGTCGGCCGTCAGCCCGTCCTGCGACCGCTGCTTTCGCTCAAGCTGCGCGATGTCCTTCTGTAGCCGAAGGATCGTTTGCCGGATGATGACGGTAAACCCCGTACTAAGAGGCCCGATTTCTTCTTTGACA
>JBJACV010000108.1:0-3301 GCA_046604365.1 Nitrospira sp. | reverse complement strand
CTGCACCACGCCCTCGTGCGTGAACCCGGCGAGCAGCACGTGTTCGAGCCGCTCCAGCTGCTCGCGCACCGCCCGGTTGATGCGCGGGTTGGCGTGCCCGAACAGGTTCACCCACCAGGAACTGATGCCGTCGAGGTAGCGCCGGCCGTCGAAGTCGTAGAGCCACACGCCCTCGCCGCGCGCGATCGGGACCAGCGGCAGGCGCTCGTGGTCCTTCATCTGCGTGCAGGGATGCCAGACGACCGCGAGGTCGCGGGTCGTAATCGTGGAGTTCGTGGGGGCGTTCATTGCATGTGAAATCTACAGCAATCGCCCAGGCGAATTGCCGCGAACTCGCGCTGTCTGATCACCCACACGCGGTCAGGCAAACAGCTTCCTGATCACTTCATCCCGTTCCAGGCCGCTCTTGCTCGCGACATCGTTGAGGATCGCGGCCAGAGTGCCGACCCTGAGGCTGCCATGTACAGGGATAGTGATGTGGTGTTCCGTTGGCTTTGCCCGGGTCAACCGAAGATGGCTGCCGGTCTGACGCGTGACCTCGTATCCCAGGTGACGTAGCCGCTTGGCGAGCTCGGCGCCGGATACGTCACGAGGGAGTTTCACGCAGCGATCACTTCATCGTGCACGTGATGCAGGCGGATGATCTTGGGTCGGTCGGCCGGATCGAAATGGCAAGCGACCGCATCGCGCACGCGATCGCGGAGCTCTGCCTCGCTGTCGGCTTCGGTGATGATCGAAGCGTTGACTGCCTTGGCAGTGAAGCCGCCCTCTGGAGCGCGCTCGACGACGAATACGATTTCGCTCATCGGTGCATATTGCCAGACCATTCGGCGGGGTGCATTTTCATTGTCGAATCAATGGACTTGTGTTGAAAACCGCCAACGGCAACATGACCAGCCGCAACGGCTCGAGCATCGGCTACACGAGCTACAACCTGCCCTCGGTGATCAACGGCGGGTCGGGGACTTCGAGCAGCCTGTCCTACGGGGCCTTCAGGAACCGCTACAAGCAGGTGGCGGTGACGCCCTCCGGCACCGAGACCACGATCTACGTGGCGGGGCTCGTGGAGAAGGTGACCCGCGGCAGCCAGATCGAGTATCGGCATTACATTGCAGGCGGGAAGGGCACGGCCGCGATCCACACCCGGGTGGCGGGCGGGGCGAGCAGCACGTATTACCTGCACCGGGACCACCTGGGCAGCTCCGAGCTGATCACCGACAGCTCCGGCAACGCGGTGGTGCGACCTTCCTTTGCGGCCTATGGCGAGCGCCGGGACGGCAACGACTGGAGCGGGCCGCCCAGTGCCTCCGACCTCACCAACATCGCCAACATCACCCGGCGCGGGTTCACCGGCCATGAGCACCTGGACAGTGTCGGGCGGATCCACATGAATGGGCGGGTGTTTGAGCCAGTGGCGGGGAGGTTCCTGAGTCGGGATCCGTTCATCGACGGATTCGCCAGCTCGCAGGGCATGAATGGCTATGCCTATGTGCACAACAGTCCGCTGACGTTCGTGGATCCGAGCGGGTTCAATTGCGAGCCGCCGGAGGGGATGTCGGATGAGGAGGCGGCAGCATACATTTCAACCTGCAATGCCGCATTCGAATCATCAGGCTGGGGGCCTGTTGGTGAAGGCAACTCTCGCTACTGCTCGCTTCTAGGCATGGGGTGCCCGAGAGACGCGCTTGGTCAGTACACCGAAAGTTTTTTCGCACCAATCAGTCCAGATGTATACCGCGCGCTCGCCCGCCACGAACAAATGGTCAGTCAGACGATTCGTATTGCTCGTCATGGGTCCGGTCCAGACATCCGATATGGCGATATCGTTGTGACTGCAAATCGCCTGACCGGCGAAGAGTGGATTACTACCTCTGGAATGCTGCCGCCATCAAGCAGGGGCATGGCGCAGATCATTGCAGCTGGAGAAAATGATGGGACTCTGCCAATGCGGACAGATAGTCGCGTTACAGGAAGCCAAATGCTGGCCGGCGCCGTAGCGACAGGGACAGCCGGGTATTCCATGATTGACCTCTCAAGAGCAGTTGAGTCATTCGACGGCATGTCCGCGCTTCGTGGGCTCGCGAGAATTGGTCCGGTCCTTTCGATTGGCGGTGCACTAGTTTCTTGGAGTCAGGGAGACTACGTCGACGCATTGATTTCCGGCGGGCTTGGCATCGCCGGCGGAGTTGCAATATTTGTTGGTTCCGCACCCGTCGCGGGCGCCATCGGAGTGATTTCGATTGGCTATGTAATTGGTCGAATGGCCTTCGCCGACGATGGTCAGTAATCTTACTGCGTGACACACTTAGCTTTAGCTCCGTTGCGCCGTTACTGCATGAAAGTCGTGCGCGGTCACTACTATCGACTTCTCCGACGTGGCAGCGCAAGTCACGAAGCACTATCGGATAGCTGTTACCTGATTGCGTTTGCAACTTGGTTGAATCTTGGAAGCGCTGCGCTACTAGGCCATGTACCGCTGCCAAGTGACCGTTTTCTCATGTTGATGCTCGCATTGGTCAGTATGGGGCTGGTTTATATGGCATGCCGGAGGGCCATTTCGCTCTGGATCGATGACCTGCAGCCTTGCGCCCAATACTCGGCACACAAGTTCGGGATCTCGGACGGCGTTGCATCGGGTATTCATTTCTTTGGCTCGATCGTCATTTTTATTGCGTCGCTTGCCATCTCAGCCATGTATTGAATGCGCAAGAGCGCAAACCTCCTAGACCCGGCGGGCACGGCGATGCAAGCATCAGCTGATTGTTTGAGCGTACCGCGGCGGGCGGGCCGACTGAACCGCGCCGGGATTTCCGGAGACTGTTGCGTATAACTCAGGCCTCAATGGCATGAGCCTCCCACTGCGGCCGGACCTGGAACATCGACGCGCGATCCCCGCCACTGCCTCGCCCGCGCTAAGCTTCGTTCATGCGCTACCTTGCCGACGCCCGCCTGGTGCAGTCGCCGAATTTTGACGCGCGGCCGGAGGGCCTGGTTCCTGAGTTGATCGTGATCCACGGTATCAGCCTGCCGCCCGGCGAATACGGCGGCCCGTGGATCGACCGGCTGTTCACCAATGCGCTGCCGGCTGCGGCCCATCCCTACTTCGGCACGATCCACCACTTGCGCGTGTCCTCGCACGTGCTGATCGACCGCGCCGGGCGCCTCACGCAGTACGTGCCCTTCGACCAGCGCGCCTGGCATGCCGGCCAGTCGTTCTGGCGCGGGCGCCAGGACTGCAACGACTTCTCGATCGGCGTCGAGCTCGAGGGCACGGACGACGAGCCCTACGACGACCGTCAGT
>JBJACV010000107.1:0-3377 GCA_046604365.1 Nitrospira sp. | reverse complement strand
CCTGTCTGAAGATGGGGGGACCATCCTCCAAGGCTAAATACTCGTGATCGACCGATAGTGAACCAGTACCGTGAGGGAAAGGCGAAAAGAACCCCGGGAGGGGAGTGAAATAGATCCTGAAACCGCATGCATACAAACAGTCGGAGCCCCAGCTTTAACAGCCTTCGGATCGTTGTCGTTGGGCCAATGCCAGGCGACGAAACAGAGCCGGAAGGAATGCAACAGCCGCCTTGTGCGAGGCCAAGGTGAGGGCTGTTAAAGCTGGGGTGACGGCGTACCTTTTGTATAATGGGTCAGCGACTTACGTTCAGTAGCGAGCTTAACCGGATAGGGCAGGCGAAGCGAAAGCGAGTCCGAATAGGGCGATTCAGTTGCTGGGCGTAGACCCGAAAGCAGATGATCTACTCATGGCCAGGCTGAAGCGGGGGTAACACCTCGTGGAGGGCCGAACCCACTACTGTTGAAAAAGTAGGGGATGAGCTGTGGGTAGGGGTGAAAGGCTAAACAAATCTGCAAATAGCTGGTTCTCTCCGAAAACTATTTAGGTAGTGCCTCACGTATCACTCCTGGGGGTAGAGCACTGTTATGGCTAGGGGGTCATGGCGACTTACCAAACCATGGCAAACTCCGAATACCGGGAAGTGCGAGCGTGGGAGACAGACAGCGGGTGCTAACGTCCGTTGTCGAGAGGGAAACAACCCAGACCCGCAGCTAAGGTCCCCAATGATTGGCTAAGTGGCAAACGAGGTGGGAAGGCGAAAACAGTCAGGAGGTTGGCTTAGAAGCAGCCATCCTTTAAAGAAAGCGTAATAGCTCACTGATCGAGTCGTCCTGCGCGGAAGATGTAACGGGGCTCAAGCCAATAACCGAAGCTCGGGATTTGCGTATCCTTTTAGGGTGTGCAGATGGTAGGAGAGCGTTCCGTAGGCCTGCGAAGGTGGTCCGTGAGGGCTGCTGGAGGTATCGGAAGTGCGAATGCTGACATGAGTAGCGATAAAGCGGGTGAAAGGCCCGCTCGCCGTAAGCCCAAGGTTTCCTGCGCAACGTTCATCGGCGCAGGGTGAGTCGGCCCCTAAGGCGAGGCAGAGATGCGTAGTCGATGGGAAACAGGTCAATATTCCTGTACCGATTTCCGATGCGATGGGGGGACGGAGAAGGTTAGAGCGGCCGGGTGTTGGATGTCCCGGTTTAAGCGTGTAGGCGGATCCCTTAGGCAAATCCGGGGGGTCAACGCCAAGGCGTGATGACGAGGCCTCTTTGAGGCTGAAGTGCTCGATACCCTGCTTCCAGGAAAAGCCTCTAAGCTTCAGTCGGAAATCGACCGTACCGCAAACCGACACAGGTGGGCGAGATGAAAATTCTCAGGCGCTTGAGAGAACTCAGGAGAAGGAACTCGGCAAATTGACACCGTAACTTCGGGATAAGGTGTGCCCTAGTAGGGTGAAGGGATTTACTCCCTGAGCGCGAGGGGGCCGCAGAGAATCGGTGGCTGCGACTGTTTAATAAAAACACAGCACTCTGCAAACACGAAAGTGGACGTATAGGGTGTGACGCCTGCCCGGTGCCGGAAGGTTAAGTGATGGGGTGCAAGCTCTTGATCGAAGCCCCGGTAAACGGCGGCCGTAACTATAACGGTCCTAAGGTAGCGAAATTCCTTGTCGGGTAAGTTCCGACCTGCACGAATGGCGTAACGATGGCCACGCTGTCTCCACCCGAGACTCAGCGAAGTTGAAGTGTTTGTGAAGATGCAATCTCCCCGCGGCAAGACGGAAAGACCCCGTGCACCTTTACTGTAGCTTTGCATTGGACTGTGATGAGGTTTGTGTAGGATAGCTGGGAGGCATTGAAGCGGGGGCGCTAGCTCTCGTGGAGCCAACGTTGAAATACCAGCCTGACGTCATTGCGGTTCTAACCTAGGGCCATGATCTGGCTCGGGGACCGTGCATGGTAGGCAGTTTGACTGGGGCGGTCTCCTCCCAAAGCGTAACGGAGGAGCTCGAAGGTTCGCTTAGCGCGGTCGGACATCGCGCTGGACGTGCAAGGGCACAAGCGAGCTTGACTGCGAGACTGACAAGTCGAGCAGGTACGAAAGTAGGACCTAGTGATCCGGTGGTTCTGTATGGAAGGGCCATCGCTCAACGGACAAAAGGTACGCCGGGGATAACAGGCTGATACCGCCCAAGAGTTCATATCGACGGCGGTGTTTGGCACCTCGATGTCGGCTCATCACATCCTGGGGCTGTAGTCGGTCCCAAGGGTATGGCTGTTCGCCATTTAAAGTGGTACGCGAGCTGGGTTCAGAACGTCGTGAGACAGTTCGGTCCCTATCTGTCGTGGGCGTTGGAGATTTGAGAGGGGCTGCTCCTAGTACGAGAGGACCGGAGTGGACGAACCTCTGGTGTTCCGGTTGTCACGCCAGTGGCATTGCCGGGTAGCTATGTTCGGAATAGATAACCGCTGAAAGCATCTAAGCGGGAAACTAGCCTCAAGATGAGATCTCACTGGAACCTTGAGTTCCCTGAAGGGCCGTCGAAGACTACGACGTTGATAGGTTGGGTGTGTAAGCGCTGTGAGGCGTTGAGCTAACCAATACTAATTGCCCGTGAGGCTTGACCATATAACACCCAAGCAATTTGCGTCGAAGAGACCAGATTGCGGTGTGTGAAGACGAAACGAACCGAAAGTTCGAGATCTTGCAAACACCTGGCTATCACATACCCAATTTGCTGAAGCGAGGCCAACTGGCCACGACTCAGTACCCGAATTTCTTGACGACCATAGAGCATTGGAACCACCTGATCCCATCCCGAACTCAGCAGTGAAACGATGCATCGCCGATGGTAGTGTGGGGTTTCCCCATGTGAGAGTAGGTCATCGTCAAGATTAAATTCCAGAACCCCTGATTGCTTATGCAGTCAGGGGTTTTGTTTTGGGCGGTCGGAAAGTATGGCGAGCTTGCTGGCGAAAAACTCCAACGGTAACGCGGGCTACCTGATGCCACGCATTGGTCTAAATCCCCTCGTCCCCATCCCCCCCTCGCGCACACACACGCTACTGAATCTCCCGACAAATTTGCACAGTTATTTCTGAACCAGAACACTAGAATAGGCACCTAATCTTTTTTAGAGTCCGAGCCCTATATGCCCGACCCGGTTGATGCCCTTGAGGCGTCAGACTTACCGCTGGACGAACTCGTGGCATGCCATGAGTGCGACTTGTTGATGCGCAAGCCGGAGCTTGCCCGCGGTGAAAAGGCCCAATGCCCACGCTGCGGCTACGAGCTGTACGCTCACCGCCACAACGTCGTTGAACGAAGCCTGGCGTTAGTGCTTGCGGCGCTATTGTTGTACGTCCCCGCGAACTTTTTACCCATCATG
>JBJACV010000106.1:0-3382 GCA_046604365.1 Nitrospira sp. | reverse complement strand
TACCGAGCGAACCGTCAGGGCGACCAGTGCCCAAGGAACCGTCGGGACGACCGGTGCCTAACGAACCGTCCGGGCTTCCCGTACCGAGCGAGCCATCAGGACGGCCTGTGCCAAGCGAACCGTCGGGACGACCGGTGCCTAACGAACCGTCCGGGCTTCCCGTACCGAGCGAGCCATCAGGACGGCCTGTGCCGAGCGAACCGTCGGGACGACCGGTGCCCAGGGAACCGTCGGGGCTACCCGTACCAAGTGAGCCATCAGGACGGCCTGTGCCTAAAGAGCCGTCCGACCGTCCGGTACCGAGCGAACCGTCAGGGCGGCCAGTGCCCAGGGAACCGTCGGGGCTACCCGTACCAAGTGAGCCATCAGGACGGCCTGTACCTAACGAACCGTCGGGTCGGCCAGTGCCAAGCGATCCGTCTGGGCGTGCCTTCCGTGTCGCTACCAATTCTTCCAGCGACGCGGAGACGCAGCTACTCAATACGGGACCGCGTGGGTTTGGCTGTGTACCCTTTACAACGAGAACGTCACCTTTCGTCGGAGCAGTCCCACGTGACAAAATCGCCGAAGTTGAGTAATCAACGTCGACTTCGCCTAAGCGCACAAATCCCCGCAATGCATCGGCCCGGGAAACTCTGGACCGAATGTAAACCTCACTGACCCCCGGCACATAGGCGCGATTCAGCGCCCTGATCTCCAAAATTCGTTCGCCTGAGCCTCGTCGAGACCAATCAATTACCGCCGCGTAGTCGCCAACCTCAAAGGCCTCTCCGGCGCTTGGCTGTACACGATTACCAAGCACTTCAACTCCGTAATCTCGCGAAACCGCGTCAACGCGGCCGACCGCGACAAGTCGAGAACCGAAAGCGGCTAGCGCAGCACTTATTTCGCCGCGAGACTGAGCGTCCGCCGCCAAATTTGCACAAGCTGCTTGAGCCTGTGCTTCACTTGGTACTCCGACGAAACCCAAGGTACCGAGCGCAGCGATGCCAGCGGAGCGCAGCAGAACCACAATTTGAGTTTTCACGCTTCTATCCCTTCTTATCGGACTTCGGATTCGGCTCGTCGTCACCCAAACTTGAAAGCATCTCGCGAAATTTCTGGTCTTCGCTCAAATCGTCTTTGTACAAATACAGCCCAACACCAACGCTCAAAATTCGATCTGTCTCGGGTCGAGGCCTACGAAACAGAACAAACTGGGTCTCCAAGTCTTCAATGACTTCCTGTAATCGATCTCTAACCATGTCGCGAAACGGCACCCAGTCTTCTTCGCGAATTCCATAATCAGGAAACACCCAGCGTTCAAACCGTTTCTTTTCTGGGTCCTCTTCACCAAGATTGTGGTCAATGGTCTCTACGTATCTGCGCACTCCACGAGCGAAAACTTCAATTACCTCTGGCGCCATCTGCTCAGGAATGAAAGTACGCTTCATCACACGAATCATTCCGCTTTCTGGCGCAATAATCGCAGCGCCTACTCGTATTAGTTCTTCCAGCATCAGCTGAGGATCGATCTCCTCTGCGTATCGCTTTACAAGATCCTCAAAAGATGGCCCAGAAACAAACTCTCTTGTGAAATCTAAGTCCCTCGGAAATCCATAAGGGCCCATGTACTCCGGATCGTTGTGCCAACCCTGCAATACGTTCGCGATACCGATGGCATTCGTCTGCAATGCTCGTCGAAGGCGTTCTTCTTCGCTGAGCACTCTTTCGAAATCC
Source organism: Nitrospira sp. (assembly GCA_046604365.1). GTDB lineage: Bacteria > Nitrospirota > Nitrospiria > Nitrospirales > Nitrospiraceae > Nitrospira_D. The sequence goes on along the minus strand of JBJACV010000106.1, from coordinate 1,663 downwards.
TTTCGCGCAATTCCTGTCGTGATAGACAAGCGCGAGTAGGTCATCGGACGCCCAGGTACTGCAAAATCTGTCGCTGCAACCCTTGCGTAGGCCCCCTTTAGAACTTCCGAGATCTCGTTAAACGAAATGCCGTTGCGCAAAAGAATCTTTACGAGCGGTACGAGCAAAAACCTAAATGCAGCGAGTAGCCTTAATTTAACGGTGTAACCCGCTGACATGACTTAATGTAGCCTTTGACTTATTGATAGTAAACATAACTTTTGCAGTCGGCACGAACGCGTTGTCGTCCGTCGCCAGAACCGCACGGGACCCTAGGTATATCAGTGGTTAGCGGACGTTATTCTTGTTATAAAACAAATGGATAGGTGTCTTTTGATCTATCGACACTCTGTTTACTGTGCAACCCCTTATTTTTCAAAGAATTAACGAATCAGCCAACGTCATTCCGGAATGAACGTTCGCCCAAGTCAATGAAATATGCGCCAGCCCCGAGTTCGACATAGCGTCCAGACGCACTGGGCTTACACGCGTTGCGCTCAAGCCATTCATCGACGCTATCGACAAACTCCTGGCCCCGGCTCCGCACTAGCTGATCAAAGATTGGTTCGAGCTCTGCCGCAATTGCGACCGTACAAGCTCGCTCGAATCGCGGCCTCGCATTTCCATTTGCGCTTTGCACATTGCGATGAACGACACGCAAGAATCCTTCCAACTGCTTGAGCAGTCCATCTGTCGCCAAGAAACCACCCAATGGATGACCAAGCAAGAATGTCGGAGTCTGAGACCGTACGGTCCCATTCTCGTCAATAGTCACTGCGCCGAATTCTTCTAGTGCCTTTAGCACTCGTTCAGGCTCACTTTCGCAACGGACTGCGTGGCAGAGCGATTCAAACGATCGGTCGCACCCCGATTGAGGTAGTGGAAGCGGCTCTCCGTCGCAATCAACAAATCTTGGCTCGCGTCTCCACCTACACATTACTTCCATGCAATCTCGCTGTAGCGCTCCGAGTTCCCTAAAAACCGTTGCATTCGTGTTTTCGACTGCCTGTGCGATTGCTTGCTGAGCCGTTGCTTCAATCGCTGACAGCGTCGCACCGCCAGCAATAAGCAGATCTATAAACAAACGGATCACGTCATCAAGAAGTTCATGACGATTTCGCGTTGAATTTCGCAGATCAAGCGATTGTGCTGACATAGAGAATCTCACCAATGCTCGAGGGTTTCCGAAACATGGCAGGAAAGCAGTGGCAACATGGCGAAGACAGCGATCTCTAAGTTCCTGGTCACAAGTGAAACGTCAAATACAGGTCAATCTAGACATACCACGCGCGAAATGAATCAAAAAGGTCGCACTAAACTCTCCAAGTCGTACGTGGCAACGAAATCGGCAGTTCAAGCCGCTTGCCTCCGCCTCCTGCGTCCCCTCGCACGGATCATGCTGCGCCACGGTCTGTCGACTTACGAGTTCTCCCGTATCGCCAATATTGCCTTTGTTCAGGGTGCCCGCGATATCCTCAGGGAGCAGGAGAAATCGGCGAGTTTCTCGCGTGTTTCGGCAATTACTGGCCTGCACCGCCACGCCGTCAGCGATATTGTTAACTCGATAGATGCCGGCGATGCCGATCAGGCCGCCGACAGGGACACGCGGCGCAATCGCCTGGCG
>JBJACV010000105.1:0-3408 GCA_046604365.1 Nitrospira sp. | reverse complement strand
TGCATGGCTGTCGTCAGCTCGTGTCGTGAGATGTTGGGTTAAGTCCCGCAACGAGCGCAACCCTCACTCTTAGTTACCAGCGGGTAAAGCCGGGGACTCTAGGGGGACTGCCGGTGCCAAACCGGAGGAAGGTGGGGATGACGTCAAGTCATCATGGCTCTTACGTCCAGGGCTACACACGTGCTACAATGGATCGGACAGAGGGTCGCCAACTCGCGAGAGTGAGCCAATCCCCAAACCGGTCCTCAGTTCGGATTGTAGTCTGCAACTCGACTACATGAAGCTGGAATCGCTAGTAATCGTGGATCAGCTACGCCACGGTGAATACGTTCCCGGGCCTTGTACACACCGCCCGTCACGCCATGGAAGTTGTGAGCGCCCGAAGTCGGTGTCGGAACCCGCAAGGGGCCAAGCCGCCTAAGGCGAGCGCAATGACTGGGGCGAAGTCGTAACAAGGTAGCCGTAGGGGAACCTGCGGCTGGATCACCTCCTTAACGGAGCAGCGAGTAGCCCACCCTCGGGTGGGACGAAAGCGCTACCGGAAAGTCGCTCGCTTCGTGCACTGCGCGACCTCTCTCAATCTCGATTCTTCTGCAGTCTGGCGGGACCCTTCGGGGGCCCGCGCATGACCCGCTGATTGACAACGGATGATGGTAGTGATCGTGGGATAACGAATCACACTAGTGACACGATTTCGACGATGTATAAAGGCGGATCTGGGCAACCAGGTTCGTCCACCGATATCTGATCACTCGTTGTAGATCGCGCGTGCTCTGCTGGACTACATGTTGTGGTCAAGCGAGCGAATGCATGTCGAGGATGCCTAGGCACACGAAGGCGATGAAGGGCGCGGTAAGCTGCGATAAGCTTGGGGGAGCGGCACACACGCTTTGATCCCAGGATGCCCGAATGGGGAAACCCGGCCGTCAGTGATGGCGGTCACTCCGCAAGGAGAGCTAACCCAGGGAACTGAAACATCTAAGTACCTGGTGGAAAGAGAAATCAACCGAGATGCCCCAAGTAGCGGCGAGCGAACGGGGTAGAGCCCAAACCGAGGTCCTTGTGGCCGCGGGGTTGTAGGACCCACAGACGCGTACAGTGACGTCAGTCGAAGTGAGCTGGAATGCTCCGCCAGAGACGGTGACAGCCCGGTAGGCGAAGACCATGGACTGTGCGTAGTGGAGTTCCTGAGTAACGCCCGACTCGTGTAATCGGGCGTGAAACCGGGGGGACCACCCTCCAAGGCTAAAGACTCTCGTGTGACCGATAGTGAACGAGTACCGTGAGGGAAAGGTGAAAAGCACCCCAGTGCGGGGAGTGAAAGAGATCCTGAAACGACATGCATACAAGCGGTAGGAGGTTGGGCACGGATTCGTCCGTGTCACGACTGACTGCGTGCCTTTTGCATTATGATCCGGCGAGTTACTCCTCAGGAGCGAGGCTAAGCGGTTCAGCCGCGGAGCCACAGCGAAAGCGAGTCCTGTAACGAGGGCGACTGAGTTCCTGGGGGTACGACCCGAAGCCAGGGCGATCTACCCATGAGCAGGGTGAAGCTGCGGTAACACGCAGTGGAGGCCCGAACCGGTATGGGTTGAAAACCGTTCGGATGACTTGTGGGTAGGGGTGAAAGGCCAATCAAGCCTGGAGATAGCTGGTTCTCCCCGAAATCTATTGAGGTAGAGCCTCGAGCAATTGTGTACAGGGGGTAGAGCGACTGGATGGGCGCGGGCCGGCGAAGCTGGTACCAAACCCAACCAAACTCCGAATACCTGTTACATGTATCTCGGGAGGCAGTCGTTGAGCGATAATGTCCAACGGCGAGAGGGAAAGAACCCAGAACCACAGCTAAGGCCCCAAAGTGGCCGCTGAGTATAGCGAAGGATGTGTTTCTACACTGACAACTGGGAGGTTGGCTTAGAAGCAGCCACTCCTTTAAAGAGTGCGTAATAGCTCACCAGTCCAGTGGGAATGCGCCGAGAATGGTCGGGATTAAGCGGCCCGCCGAAGCTTGGTCTTCTAGCTTTGCTAGAGGGGTAGGGGAGCGTTCTGTCCGCCATGAAGCCACCGGGGAACCGCGTGGTGGAGCGTTCAGAAGTGAGGATGCCGGAATGAGTACGCGCAAATGCGGGTGAAAACCCCGCACACCGTAAGCCCAAGGATTCCTGCGCCATGGCAATCAGCGCAGGGTGAGGCGGAACCTAAGGCGAGGCCCCAGAGGCGTAGCCGATGGACAGCCGGTTAAAATTCCGGCGCCGTCCGTAGTGCGTTAACAACCCCAGGGGGACCCTGGAACGAAGCGTAGGCGGTCTTGTGGATCGACCGTGAAAGGGTGTAGGGAAACCGAGACCTGATGACGAGAGGGCGGGGCGACCCAATCTCGAGTTACGTGGAGTCGACAGGCAAGAAAAGCCCTGTGGGTGAGTGCTGCGAACGTCCGTACCGTAAACCGACACAGGTGGGCAAGGCGAGTAGCCTAAGGTGAACGAGTGAAACCGGGTCAAGGAACTCGGCATAATGATCCCGTAACTTCGGAAGAAGGGATGCCGATTGAGGTTGGCGACTTCGCGTCGTCCGCTTCGATTGGTCGCAGATAATCGGCCCAAGCGACTGTTTAGCAAAAACACAGGTGAGTGCCAAGCCGCACAAGGCGCCGTATACTCACTGACGCCTGCCCGGTGCCGGAAGGTTAAGGGGAGATGTTAGCCGCAAGGCGAAGCATTGAGCCGAAGCCCCGGTAAACGGCGGCCGTAACTATAACGGTCCTAAGGTAGCGAAATTCCTTGTCGGGTAAGTTCCGACCTGCACGAATGGCGTAACGACTTGGGCACTGTCTCGACCCGGTGCTCGGCGAAATTGCAGTCTCGGTGAGGATTCCGAGTCCCCGCGACAGGACAAAAAGACCCCATGCACCTTTACTGCAGCTTGTCATTGGACGTCGCATTAGACTGTGTAGCATAGCTGGGAGACTATGAGGCCCGGGCGCTAGCTCGGGCGGAGTCATCAGTGAAATACCAGCCTGGCTCATGTAACGTCCTCACCACGCTCGAGCAAACCTCGGCTGGGACCGTGGCAGGTGGGCAGTTTGACTGGGGCGGTCGCCTCCGAAAGAGTAACGGAGGCGCGCGCATGGTTCCCTCAGCGCGGACGATATTCGCGCTTTAGAGTGTAACGGCACAAGGGAGCCTGACGGCGAGACCGACGGGTCGAGCCGCCACGAAAGTGGGCCGTAGTGATCCGGTAGCCCGGTGTGGATCGGCTATCGCGCAACGGATAAAAGGTACGCTGGGGATAACAGGCTTATCGCGCCCGAGAGTTCACATCGACGGCGCGGTTTGGCACCTCGATGTCGGCTTATCACATCCTGGGGCTGGAGAAGGTCCCAAGGGTCCGGCTGTTCGCCGGTTAAAG
>JBJACV010000104.1:0-3428 GCA_046604365.1 Nitrospira sp. | reverse complement strand
GCCGGCGTCGGCGAGCGCACCCGCGAGGGCAACGACTTCTACCACGAGATGATGGAGTCGGGCGTCATCGACAAGAAGGACCTGACCAACTCCAAGGTCGCGATGGTGTACGGCCAGATGAACGAGCCCCCGGGGAATCGCCTGCGCGTCGCGCTCACCGGCCTCACCATGGCCGAGTACTTCCGTGACGAGAAGCAGGCCGGCGGCAAGGGCCGCGACGTGCTGCTGTTCATCGACAACATCTACCGCTACACGCTGGCCGGCACGGAAGTGTCCGCGCTGCTCGGCCGCATGCCGAGCGCGGTGGGTTACCAGCCGACGCTCGCGGAAGAGATGGGCGTGCTCCAGGAGCGCATCACCTCGACCAAGACGGGGTCCATCACCTCGGTGCAGGCGATCTACGTGCCCGCGGACGACCTGACGGATCCCTCGCCGGCGACCACCTTCGCGCACCTCGACGCCACCGTCGTGCTGTCGCGCCAGATCGCCTCGCTCGGCATCTACCCCGCGGTGGACCCGCTCGACTCGACCAGCCGCCAGCTCGATCCGCTGGTGATCGGCGAGGAGCACTACAACACCGCGCGCGGCGTGCAGGCCGTGCTGCAGCGCTACAAGGAACTGCAGGACATCATCGCGATCCTCGGCATGGACGAGCTGTCGGAAGAGGACAAGCTCACCGTCAGCCGCGCGCGCAAGATCCAGCGCTTTCTGTCGCAGCCGTTCCACGTAGCGGAAGTGTTCACCGGATCCCCGGGCAAGTACGTGCCGCTCAAGGACACCATCCGTGGCTTCAAGGCGATCCTGAATGGCGAGTACGACGCGCTGCCCGAGCAGGCGTTCTACATGGTCGGCGGCATCGAAGAAGCGGCCGAGAAGGCGAAGACGCTCACCTGATCATGGCCACCGAGAAGAACACCATTCACGTCGACATCGTCAGCGCCGAGGGCGAGATCTTCGCCGGCGACGCGACGATGGTCTTCGCCCCGGCCTCCGGCGGCGAGATCGGCATCGCGCCGCGGCACGCGCCGCTGCTCACCACCATGAAGGCGGGCGAGGTGCGCGTGCAGGTAGAGGGCGGCGAAGAGCTGCTGTTCTGGGTGGGCGGCGGCGCGCTGGAAGTGCAGCCGCACAAGGTGACCGTGCTTGCGGATACCGCGGCGCGGGCGAAGGATCTCGACGAAGCGGCCGCCCAGGCCGCGAAGCAGCGGGCGGAAGAGTCGCTGCGCGATCGCGTCGGGGCGATGGAGATCGCCGAGGCGCAGGCGGAGCTCGCGAGGGCGGTGGCGCAGTTGAGGGCGATTGAGAAGCTGCGGCAACTTCGAAAGGGAAGCTAGGTTACTCAAACTCGCAGTGTTGATGCGAGGGTAGGTAGTGGGCCCGCGCTCCCATGAATTTAGGCGTTCCTCCTGCTAGCAGTAGGGGCGTTGTAACCAGCGCGAATCCAGTTCAATGAAACCTCCCGAAGTGATCCAGTTGTAGCGCCAGATTTGGTTCAAGCCGTCCTCCGGGGTCCGCCATAATTGGGCTTGCCCACAGCAAACTAGGGTCGTGGTACGCTCGCATGAAATAAGACGGCGGCATTTGCGTTGGAGTGCAAGTCCCCTGAGTTCTGGAACTTCTTTTTCTCCGGCTCGTTCTTTGCGGCCGGAGTATTGCCGTTCCTCCTTCTCTTGTTAGCCATGTACCTACGCTCAAATACCAAGCGTCAGGTCAGAGTTGCGCCGACCGATTGGATCGGCGCGATTGTGATGATCGATGTTGCGATCTTATTTGAACACGAGTACGCCGCTCAGTTCATTGAAATACCGTTCGTGCACACCCATATTGTTGGGATTCACCGATTTGCAGCGGCACTCCTTTTCTTTGCCTGGATCGTTTGCATCCGTGATGTTGAGCGTCTCTTGGCACTTGCTCATAACGCTGCGGTCGAAGCAAAGGAGAAGGAGCTGATTACTCTGCGGCCCGAAGATGAGTGGCTTCAAACGAAGGCGACCATATGGTGGCTTGGAGCCTTGATTGTCGTGGTTACAGCAATGGTCGGCCACTTCTACGTTTACGTCTATTGCGGAGGGACTCAGTGATTCATTTTCTTCTTACAATCCTGGTCTCAGCAGCGATAGTCACGGTAGTCGGCATCGCGACTGTCGCGCTTGCAGCGCGACTCCGCTTGATCCCACGACTAGTACTTCCTCCCAGTTGGCGTCGGCAAGCTCTTGCGAAGGAGTTGCGACGCAAGAGTGATAAGGCGATCAAATTCTATTACGTCTACGGCGGACAAACGGGTGCACGCCATTTTTCTCAAGCTTCAGAATCGGCACCTACTTCAATCTATCCAATGCAAGCAATCGTCACATCCCATGAGTCCGGGCTTATCGTTCTCAGCTCTTTTGGCGACGAGCAAGGATTGAGGCGAATTCGCCAGTGCCGATCGCACGAACATGAAACGAGAATTGAAGCGGGAGTTTCAGGCGGTCAGCTAATGGCGAGTGTTCGCTAAGTTGAATGGTGCCCTAGGAATGAAATTGCCATGACCGATAAAACGTTTCCGTCTCGCGACAAAATGTTCTTCATGCTTTGTGAGGTTATTCGTGAAGAGGCGAATAACAAGCTTGCCTTCTTGGGCGTATTCACAGGGAAGGACATACTATTCCCGCCAAACACTGCATTCCCAGTGACGGCGCCGTTGATTAGTTGGGCCGTTTTCATCGAATCCGGCGCAGGTGAGTTTAAGGCCAACATGAGGATCATGGATCCCACCGGCGAAGCAATCCCTTGCGGCGATTTCCAACTTGTTAAGAAGCCTGGTATCAACGCCACCGCGTTTGCTCAGATTTTCGCTCCGAAACTAAAGCAGGGAATGTATCGGATGGTCTTGGAGCTTGAAGGCCGTGAGTTTGACGAACAGTTCAAAGTTGGCGTTAGCGCGTGATTCAGTAAGCTGATTAGTATCTGGTTTTCGCTCTTGGCGCTTTTATAGGTAGTATCGCCGCGTCCATTTTTTGGCATACCTTCCATCCGACTTGTGCTAAGGACCGCGCTCGCTACCACTGGCGCTTGCTACTGAGGAGTGTCCAGAGCGCAATAGTGCGTGCAAACGTCAGACTCAAGATCGCCTAGATCGGTGGTCACTGTACGGTTCGAAGACTAATGTTCAGGCATTGAACTGGGTTGACGCGTGCCGGATTGGAACCGACGACCACCACAGCGCAAACGCTCCATCCCCCAGCAACACCTGCGCCCCGCTCAGCACGATCAGGTACAGCGGATATTCCCACCCGCCGCCGGCGTTGCTGAACACCCACCCGTTCCCCGCGTGCACCCACAGCGCCCCGGCCAGGACCGGGATGAGGGCGGCCGCGACCTCCCGGGTGCGAACGCCGAGCACGAGCAGGATGCCGCCGACCGCCTCCATCCCGAAGACCACGTAG
>JBJACV010000103.1:0-3457 GCA_046604365.1 Nitrospira sp. | reverse complement strand
GTTCGGGCGTCTCAAAGACTGGCGGCGTGTCGCTACGCGTTACGACCGGTGCCCAATGGCCTTTCTCTCCGCCATCGCTCTCGCTGCGACCGTTATCTTCTGGCTATGAGCAATGAGTCCTGACCCTAGCGCATATCAAGCCAGAGGAGCCTGAGGTACTTGGTCTTTTAGCCCTCATGGAACTCCAGTGCTCTCGGCTGCTTGCCCGACAAGATCGTCAAGGCTTGCCAGTGCCGCTCGATCGTCAGGATCGTGGCTTGTGGGATCGATTGCTCATACGTCGAGGTCTGGAGATAGTTGAGCGAGCATGCCGCATGTCGTCTCCCACTGGATGGTATCTTCTGCAAGCGTTGATTTCTGCTTGTCACGCGCGGGCTGCGAGCTTTCGAGACACCAATTGGCGAGAGATACTGGCGAGATATGACGCGCTCTTCCTGTTGAGCCCTACATACGTAGTTGCCCTCAATCGAGCAGTCGCTGTGTCGTGGGCCATGAACCCCGCTGCAGGGATGGCGGTCCTTAAGGCGATTGAGGACGAGTGGGACGTGGAGACCTACCCGCTTTTTCACGCGACGCGGGCGGATTTCCTTTCGCGTCTTGGTTTCCAAGACCAAGCTGCGGCAGCCTATCAGGCTGCGGCCGTACTCAGCACCAACCTACCTCAAAAGTTGTTCTTGGTCACGCGCGCTGAGGAATGCCTGGCAGGGTCTCGGACAGATGTTGGATAACATCAGTCGATTGACGGTGATTGCGCGCACGTGGACGCGCATCATGACAGGTATGACGAGCCTTTGAACGTCCGCTGGCTGTGCCGGCGCCATCATATCCGGCTGCACTTCTACGGTGAGGACATGTTTCCTATGTGCAGGCCGCATCACGTATGAACGGCGGCTCTCCGGTTATGCCTCAACGCCGCTGAAAGCGTCGCGCGGTCAGTCAGCCATGACGATCATACCTTATTCAGATCATGCGATCGGCGCCCTGCCATCAGGAGGATGAAATGCGTAAAGATCAGATCCCGGATTTCGTTGATGAGATCTTCGCCACCGGCTGCCCAATCACCGCAGTAGGACAAGATTGCTATGTTTTGCAGAGAGCGATCTGCTGGCAGAAGACTTCGACCGTGTTGGTGAGGTGGTCGATAAAATCTGCCAGCGATAAGGAAAGCGTGACCATCTGTTGCTGACATCGTCGATCATTTGAGGAGCCTCGGCCGTTTCTACGACCTGCGGCTTGAGACACTCCAATAGCGACTATGGGTCGGTCCGCGCTTTAGAATAAGGGATCTAGACCCTGTCGCCAATTTTGGCCTGACGGGGGTTTCCAGCTACGCCTTCATATGTCGTGCCTCAGCCGCGCTGCAAGCGCCGGGCACTGATGCCCAGCATGCTGGTGGTCTTCACCTTTCCGCCGACGCGCCTGAGGATGATGATTGCCGCGTCCGTGGCCAGCCCGGTGCCGATGGCAGCCAAATGACCCAATTGGAACGGCAGATAGCCCGGCTTGACCACGAGAAGCACTCCGATGAAGCCGATGACCACGGCGGTCCACCGCCGAACCGCGATGCTGAAGCCACAAATCGAGCTTTGCGAGGAGTTTCTTTATCCGTCTCAATGAGATAAGGGCCAACTTTAGATCAAGTGCGTCGTAGTACGGCGTGCACCTTGGGCTTGATCCAGCTATAGTGTAATTGTATGCTGGAAATATGTGCAACCCTGGTGTCTAGGCCGTGCGAAGCCAATCAGGCTCGAAAGTCGTTGCGGGTTGTTATCCGTTAAAGGCGGCGACTGTAGCCGCCGCTATTTGGCCCCTTGATACCATTTAGCATTTGGAGCTTTAGGTTCTATAATTTAACGTTACGCTACAGCCGACACCCCGCTTGCCTGAGCGTTTGGATTTCAATCACTTAGTAGACCAACTTGCGGGTCGACGGTTCGTGTCCCTTCAAGGCGGAGGCTTCGGCAGCTGGCGTCTCTATGCCGCGGTGGTGCTTTTCCGAAACGGAAGTCGCCCATTCGCGTCACGTAAACCGACCGTCAGGCGGTACGGCTTAGGAGAATAATCGCAAAGCAGACTGAGACCACCACCCTCGCGCTACCCTTTGCGCAGGCGTCGAAGGCGATCAGGTGCGCTGATCGAGTCTGTCGAGCACCATCGCTGCAAGTTCATCGCTGGTGTGTGCACCACTATCGAGAACACGGGTTGTGGACGGAAGCCGTTCCCTTGCGGCCAAGCATCGGGCGACATTCGCTAATCGCCACTCTCGAATCTCCGCATTCCGATTCGGGTCAGGATGCATGGTCTGGTTCGAGATCCGGTGACGCAATAGGTCCTCGTTAAGCATCAGAAAGATGTGCAGCAGCTGATCGTCGATCTGCCTTAACCCGTCGAGTATCTCAGTCAGATAGTCCGGGTGCACGAGCGTCATTGGGATGATGATGTCCTGCGAGTAATTCCTGCGAATCTCGCTGACCGCAGCGATCGTAAGTCCCCTCCACAAGGGGAGATCCTGATAGTCTCCGCTCGCTGGTATGGGGACCGTTTCTTTCACCACGAACCCGATTTCCTCAGGGTCAAAGATCAGCGATTTCGGACGCCGATCGCGCAGCCGCTCAGCGAGAGTCGTCTTTCCGGCGCCGAAAGGTCCGTTGATCCAGATTATCATTGTCGACGGCCTCTAACCGGAAGGCTCGCAAGAGCGCTGGGCGGCTTCGTGTGCTGGCACGATCGGAGTGGCTCCGAAGTGCTTCTCAAGATAGGTGACGCCGAACGTCACGATGTCCTGCGCGTCGAACAGGTAGCACTGAGCAAAGCCCACGACACCTTCTCGATGGCGACCGAGCTTCACGTAAGCATTTGCTATAGTTTCGACCGCATCCGGCTTTCCTTCGATAGCAAAGCAATCGAGAATGCCGTTTGAATCGTATTCTGATGCCGTTTTCCAGGCGACTTCACCGTCTCTTCCAAGCATCGGCATCTCATACGTCACCCATCGTTTGTTGGGGATATCCGCAACCGCCTCGGCGTAGTGCAATGCGGTAACGGAGTTTAGCGGCGCACCCAACAGCAGGGCCTTCCCGCCAAGGCGGACGAACCGCTCGACGGGCGACCCTTCCCCCAAGGCGTGACCGAGTTCGTGAGGCTCCGTCAGCGTTTCAGCTAGCGGACCAACCGCGACCATCGATGCATCGGGGTGCGCGCTGCGCCGCGCGCCGGGGGCTTGAACCAGAAATTGATTCAGCAGGCCGAACCCACGGTAAGTCCCGGCCGTTGCGGGATCGAACGGCGGCCAGGTACGGCGGGCTTTGTCATCCAACCGAGCGCCATTCAGAGTCTCCTCGTAGGGTGATCGGTCCCACGACGCGTATCCCATCACAGTGCCAGTCGGCCCAACCGCGGAGCGTAACGCGGCAACGACCGTCTCCGCTCCTCCTTCGACCGGACCAATCGCTTTAAG
>JBJACV010000102.1:0-3471 GCA_046604365.1 Nitrospira sp. | reverse complement strand
CTCCAGCGCGTACGCCGGGAGCTTGTACTGAACCTTGATAAATGCTTTCGCATATGTGCCTGTTTCGTGGTTCCAGCCGTCGAAATACCAGTCGCAATCGTCGGCAATCGCGAAGTCGTATTCATTGAACCGCAACGGCACAACGCGGGCGATCGAGCCGCCGATCACCTCAACGGTGCCGCCGATAATTGACAGCGCAGCGGTCAGGTCGGACGGGTCGCAATGCCACTCGTCAGCGCCGTCAAAGCGCTTCATCCCGTAGCCGCCGCTGGGATGGCGACCACGGATCGCAACGCGGCAAATTGATGGCGCCGCCGCGTACAGGTCTGCTACGTAAGACACCGGGTTAGCGGCGCCTCAGGGTGAGGGGCAGGCCGTTTTGCAGCATGCGCTCGTGGATCGCCATTTGCCGCTTTTGCACCGCGATCAGTTCTTTTGCTGTTTGCGGGAAGATGCGGGCCATTGCGTCGGTGAGTTCTTGCGCGCCGGGCATCGACGCTTGTACGGCCTGGCTGGCGTACATACGGGCCTGTTCTGGCGTCGCACCCATTGCCCGGAAATCCTTCTCTAGTTCCTGCTGCGCGATGTTCGACGCTTCAGCGACATTGTTGCGCCCGAACCGTCTGGAAAATCTCGGGTCGCGGGCTAGTCGTGCGATACGTTCGGTGAGTCCCGGCAACATGCCCGAGTTTTGCAAGTCCTCATCGACCATCGCGGTTTGACGGTCGAAGTTGGCGCGGCGCCGCTGCCGCATGTCGTCTTGAACTTCTTCGACTTCCTCATCGGTCAACTGGCGGCTCGCCAGTTTGGCGTTTTTTTGCGCTTGCCGTCGTGCGTTATCCATGTCCTTGACAAGTTTGGCTTCTGCTTCGCCTGCCGTCATGCCGGTGGACGCCGCAAGAGACCGCACGGCATTCTTGAAGCCGTCCGTGATGCCTCTAAACTCTTCCGCAACCAACTTGTCCACATCTTCAGGCATGAGCCCAAACTGCTCGGCGACTGCCCCGTACTTTGAACGAAGTGATTCCTTAAACCTCTGGCTCGCCGTTCGTTCAGTGCCGGGGACGCCGAAGTAGCTGGTTGTGCCCTCCTGTCGTTCGCGGGCATACTCCAACGTCATCGCGTCATTCCATTGCCCCATTGCCGATCGCGCTTGATTCATGCGGCGGTTATATGCGGCGGCTTGTCGTTCGCGATCTGCGGCAATCGCCTCATCTTCGGCAGCGAGTTCGCCGGATGCCGCGCGGCCGATCTGCGGAAACACGCGAGCCATGAAGTCAATCATCCCCTGATTGCCCTTCATGCTGCTCGATACGACAGCTTCTGCTTGCCCTCGGTCCAAAGCTGTTTGTTTCAGTAACTGCTCGACCACGGCAGCACCGCCGCCCATCGCTTTGATCTGTTCAGTTACGGCGGCGCTGCGCTTCGAGTCTGCGTCGCCTTCGATTGCCGCGACGTGCTGACTGGCTTCAAGTCGCTCTTTCTCTACATCGACCAGCGCCTGTTTTAACTCAATCTCTCGCTCTAGTCGTCGGAATTCGCCCTGTTCTGACTGTGTGAGCCCCTTTTTCGCGTTGGTCTCGCGCAGTTCGCCAAGCCGCTTTTCGGCGTCTGCGAGTTGTTGTGTGGCCGAAATCGCTTGCGGTAGCTTGGTGCGTCCAATCCGATCAAGCGATTCCTCGATAAAACCGAACGCTTGGTTCGCCGCAACGGCGACAACCGACAATGCACCAGCAATACCCGCACTTCCGCCGAAGGCCATGACGAGTTGCGGAACATTGTTGACGATCCCACGAAGACCGTATTGCATATCGTCGGCGAACTGGCCAACCATGAGCATGCGCATGCCCAGGTTGTTGAGTCCCATCGCTCCGGCATTGGCGGTTTTGCCAACGGCGTCCAGTCGCCTCTCGACAATCCCTAGCGATTGTTCGATCTTAGTTAGATCAGGTTCGGCCATTCGGGGTGATCGTCATGTTATGGGTGATTGTTGCGGCGTTTATTGTGTTCGGTTTCTTTGGAGCGTGGGTTGCCTCGCAGAAGCATCGCGGGATTTGCGAGGGATTCACGCTTGGCCTAGTGTTTGGGCCGCTGGGTGTTATTGTTGAGGCGGTCTTGCCAAACATGGACAAGAAGCCGCTTGCGCGTGTGGCGCCGTCGCTGTTTCATGGTGACGAAGAGGCTGTCGAGTACATTCTGGATCGGTACAGGGCGCAGCTTGCCGCGACAGCATCAAATTGGCGGGCCATGCCGTTCCACCGCAAGCGGTCGATCTGTACCAACCTCGATCGTGAGATTGCTAAATCGCTCGAATTGACCCGCAGCGAGTACATGGACTGTGCCGCCGAGGCTCGCCGCCGTCTTCTTGCGTGACTCTTTGCCTTCCCCGAAAAACGCCCGTTGCAACGGCGCCACCTTGAACTTGTACTCGGGCCACTCGTTATCGGTGCTCTTGGGCACGCCCCACGGGTCGAGCTTGCCGCCAGCCGCGATCAGGTTGAATTCCGGGATCGTCCATTCGGCCATCGTCGCCGGTTCGATGCCCGTGTCTATGGCCAGTTTGCACACAGCCTCATGCCAAGGGATGCCCTTGGGCTTGATCGTCGGCGCGCCGATCACGCGGTTGATTCGCCCCACCAGTGATGCCAGGGGATCGACACCGAACGCCACCGAAAACAACTTGGTTCGTTCCTCTGTGTCGTCCAGCGGAACAAACCCGTCCAACTGCTCAACGGTCGGTTTGTGGGTCCGCAGCACTGACCCCAAGATCGTCAGTTGTCCAGCGCCCGAGAACATGGCGGCGCTGAGGCACGCATCGGACCCCCACAGTGGCCGGTGGTACTCCAAAGCGTCGCACGCATCCCGGAGCGCCTTACGAAAGGTGGGATCGTCCGGCGCGTCCTCTGTAGGCAATGCCGCCAGCGGATCATCCCATGCCGATAGCGCTAGAACTTCAAGCTCGGCCAAGTCCCGCAAACGTAGCGGAAGGCCCATGTATTGCCGTCCGCCCAACGTAATTGGCGTCGGCATTCTGAACAGCGCGCTTAGGCTCACGAAATCGACACCGTCCCCGTGAATGTGGCGGTGCCCTGCAAAGTTGCCGTGCCGCGTGCGCCACCGACTTCGGAAACGCTGTCGATACCGACAGAGCCCGTGGAGGTCTCGCCGTCGGACATCGCCCACGACGCGCTGTAGAATTCGCCAGCGCGGATGCCCGGCAGGTCGCCTTCCTCTTGGAGGATCGTGAAATCGAAGCTATGCGAAAGCGCATCGTACTGATGCGACTTGTACAACTTCGTTTCCGTGCCGGTGCCGCTGGAGGTGTTTTTCGTGTTCGTCGTATCGACCTGATCGGCGCTTTCGCGACGATTCGAGGTCTGCACAGACCATTCGACGGAATTGACCGTGAGCGTCAATCCGTTGGCAAGCAGGTATGTCGGGCCAGGGTGAGCCATCGATGGCGACTCCTAT
>JBJACV010000101.1:0-3508 GCA_046604365.1 Nitrospira sp. | reverse complement strand
CTCGGCGCCGGCCGGCATGTTGATGGTTTTGCTCACGCCGCCGCTCAGGAACGCTTGGACGGCGCCGAGCATTTTGACGTGCCCTTCGGGTGCGATGGAGCGGGTCCCGAGCGCACCTCCGGGGACCGCACAGTCGAAGACAGCAAGGTGTTCGGCCTTGAGATGTGGCGCGCCTTCGATCGTCAAGGTTCCACAGGCATGGCGACTGGTGGTCGCGATGTCCTCTGGGCTGAATCCAAGCCGTTGGAGCAAACTGAAGTGTGGCGATTGCACCTCTTCGGAGGAGACGCCGAGCTGTTGGTGGCACCATTCGAGTCCGACGATCTCGGGCGTGATCGCCATCGTGACATCGAGAACGGATGGCAGTGCCGCTTCAATCCGGTCGAGTGCGGCGTCTGAGAGTCCGCACTGTTGCAGGCGGTTGACGGAGATGGTGGGACAGTCCTGGAGTGTGCTGGTCCCGACGATATAGCGTGTCATGCTGTCTGCCGCTGTAGCGGGATAGCCGAGGGTGCGTAGCGCAAGGGGGACCGACTCATTGATCAGCTTCATCGTGCCCCCGCCGGCCAAGGTTTTGTACTTCACCAGGGAGAAATCAGGTTCGATGCCCGTGGTATCGCAATCCATTACGAGTCCGATCGTTCCGGTCGGGGCGAGGACGGTCACTTGTGCGTTACGGAATCCAGAGACGGAGCCTTTTCTGAGAGCGGTCTCCCAGCTGTTCCGGGCGGCTTCCGCGAGGACGGCCGGGCAGAGGGCGGTATTGAGCGGACGGGGGAGGACCGAAAGTCCTTCGTAGCCGTCGCTCTGGCCATGGGCGGCGCGATGATGGTTCCGGATGACCCGGAGCATCGCATCCAGGTTCTCCACATAATATTCGAATGGGCCCAGTTCGAGGGCGAGATCGGCGCTGGTCGCATAGGCTTCGCCGGTGAGGATGGCGGTGAGACCTTGGGCGACCGCCCGGGCTTGGTCGGAATCATAGGGCAGCCCCATCCGCATGAGCACAGCGCCGAGGTTGGCGTAGCCCAGTCCGAGTTGACGGAGTTTCGCGGTCCGTTCCGCGATCGCGCGGCTGGGATACGAGGCCATGAAGACTGTGATGTCTAACACGATGGTCCAGAGCCGAATGGCGTGTCGATAGGCTTCAAGATCGAAGGTGCCGTCGGGTTTCAAGAATTTGACGAGATTGAGCGACGCCAGGTTACATGAGGTATCGTCATTTGAAAGAAATTCTGAGCAGTTGTGCACGACGAAGCCGTTCGCGACGAAGTGCTGCGTGGCGGGTTCCGTGAGGTCATAGACGATCGTTTGCGCCGCCCATTCCAAGCGCTCGAACTTCGTGGTCAGCGTGTCTTGGTAACACTCCACCTCCTCATTCAACTGGCGCAGCCTCGCGGCCTTCGGGCTGTCCGGGTGGAAGCCGATCTCTCGCTCAAACAGCAGGCGAGAGGAGCGTGAGATGCGCAAGGAATACATCTCTTTGACGACGTAAGGGCGGTACGAGCCCTTGCCGCTCGGCAATTCGGCGATGGTGCTGCCTCCACGTCGATCGCGGTACAGCTTGGATTTAATTCCAAAGGAGAGCAGTAGCACCTGCACTTGCTGCAAGAGCGTGAGCGAACAAGAATCGAGGGCGATGTACTGCGATTTGTCTCTATAGTTGGCCACCGTGCCGTCCGCGGTGTAGAGCCCTCTCAGCACCTGGGCAAGCGATGGCTTGTCTAATTGGAACGCCGCCGGCGTAAAACGTTTATTGCTCGATCCTTCGTCCAGAATGGCATATGTAGAAAAATCTTTAATTCCGGACGGAGCGCCACATGTCACGCGTGACGTCGTTGGGACGTGGAACACTGAGGTGGGTCGAGGAACATAGCGGCCTTCACAACGAGCCAGGGCATAGTGCAAATCCTTCTGACATTGGATGCCCGCGGCCGCCGTCGCGAGAACCGGTGCTTCGTCATGATGCATGGTCAAATTGATGCTCGAGCGGCGTCCATACTTGGTATCGAAATGCGACACACACTCATCCCCCACGGCGAGTCCGATGGCAAAGGCCAGGTTGGGTTCGACTGATCGTGCCCCGAATTGACCAGCAGAGAGGACGAGAATATCGCCATGCTCAAGCTCGCCCACGGGAACATCGCCACGATTCTTGGTCGTGACCAGGTGATTGATCGTGGCTTTGAGCTCATATCCGTCGGACGTGCAAACCCTCCACACGTGCTCGAAGCCGGTGATGAAGCTCCGATTGATGGGATGCAGGTGTCCATCGCTCCCAATGATCTCCGTGTCACTGGCGATTTCCTCGATTCGACGCCAGCCTGTGACGGTCGCGACAAGCGTATCGCCCGTGACACAGGGGTTACTGGCTGTGATTTTCCCTTGTGCCGGCGTCGTGTGCCATTCATTGATGATGTCATCGTATTGAATGCCGGGGTCGGCGCATTGCCAGGCGGCCGCGCAGATCTGATCCCACAGGTCCCGCGCGCGCACGGTCTTGGCGATCCTGTCATCAGTTCGATTGGTGAGATTCCAGGTCGCATCGGACTTGACGGCATCGAGAAAGGCTTTGGTCAGGCGGATGCTGTTGTTGGCATTTTGGCCGGTGACGGTCTGGTAGGCTTCCCCTTCCCATCCGAGGTCATAGACGGAGAAGGCAAAATTCCGCTGGCCTTTCTTGGCAAAGCTGAGGGCTCGTTGGATGTACGTTTCCGGGATCCGGGCAACTCGTGCAGCGCGGATGGCTTCATTGAGACCTGTGTTGAATTTCGGGTTGGGTTGGACGAACTCGCGGCCTTCTTCCGTGATCCAGGCCGCCTGCATGATTTTATTGAGATGCGTGGCACACAGATGGGATCCGACAACCAGGGCGGCGACCTTCTGCTCTTCTTGGACTTTGAGATTGATGAAGGCTTCGATGTCGGGATGATCGATGTTGAGGATGACCATCTTGGCCGCGCGGCGGGTGGTGCCCCCGGATTTGATCGCGCCCGCGGCGGTATCCCCAATTTTGAGCCAGGACATCAGGCCGGAGCTCGCGCCGCCCCCGGAGAGGCGTTCGCCTTTACCGCGGAGGGCCGAGAAATTGGTCCCGCTGCCCGATCCGAACTTGAACAGTCGCGCCTCGCGAGTCCAGAGGTTCATGATCCCGTTGTCGTTGACGAGATTGTCTGCAATGGACTGGATGTAACAGGCACTGGACTGCGGACATTCGTAGGAATCGCCGACTTCCATGGTGTCCTGTTGCTGTGGATCCCAGCGCCATAACCCCTGCGCTGGGCCTTTGATGTTGTAGGCCACCGAGAGCCCCGTGTTGAACCATTGAGGCGAATTGGGCGCCCCAATCTGATGGGCCAGCATGTACTGCAGCTCATCGTTGAAGGCTTGGGCATCCTCCTCTGTTAGGTAGTACTTGCCAGCACGTCCCCACATCGTCCAACAGTTGGCGAGACGCTGAAAGACTTGGCGGGCGTCGGTTTCCCGGCCTAGGCGGTCAGAGCCGGGT
>JBJACV010000100.1:0-3514 GCA_046604365.1 Nitrospira sp. | reverse complement strand
GAGGAATCCAGCAAGAAATCCAAGGACAGATATCGCAAGGCTGTAGCGAACTACGATCCAACCTACGGCTCGCGTGCTGGGGCTAGGTACCGTCGGTTTCATCAGCAGTTGCCTAACGTCCGCGTTGAGCGGGCCGCGCGCGGCGCCTGCCAGGCGCTGCGCGCGCTAAGCTTTCCGAGGCGCGCGCAGCGCCCACCCGCCAAGCTCTCACGGCCCGCTCCAACGCATAGTTAGACATCGTCATCGACCAGCTCGTCGCTGCAGAGATCTTCGACCATCGAGTGCATCTCGATCGTAAACCACTGCTTGAATGTAGAGAAATCGCGACGCTTTGGCCACGCCGTGTCGTCGAGGTGCCAAGCCTCAAGTTCCCGTTCGAAGATCTCGGCATAGACAAGATTCAAGATCTCTGCCGCTTCGCCGTCATCTTCAAAGTCGGGGACAAGGTATACGGTCTGCTCACCGTCAATGTCCGGAACGAGGCCGCTGTCGTCAAGCGTGGCCGCCCAGTCTAGGAACGGCTGGGCCGGTCGCACGATGATCACGCCGCGATTCAGCATGCCCGCTGCACTCGATGACGATGTCTAACGTCCGCGTTGAGCGGGCCGCGCGAGGCGCCTGCCAGGCGCTGCGCGCGCTAAGCTTTCCGAGGCGCGCGCAGCGCCCACCCGCCAAGTTCTCACGGCCCGCTCCAACGCATAGTTAGATGTCAGTCAGAGTTGATACCGGGTGATGTCCAGCGCGTCATGAAAGACGCCGAGAATGTCGACGTCGCCATCGTCGCGGACCAGATAGGCGATGCGGTAATGACCATACAGAAGTACCCGCACGTGTCGGGCTGATGCCCAATACCGCGCCCCGAGTTCTGGGAAGTCCGTTAGCGCCTGGGTACGGGCGTAGATGCCATCGACCGTGTCCGCGGCAGCCCGTGGATTGTCTGCCGCAATGTAGTCATAAATATCTCGGAGCCAGTTCTGCGCCTCGTCGGTCCAGGCTATTCGCGCCATGTGCGGATGCGCCTGCCCATCTCCTCATTTGAAATGCTGCGGCCCGCGTCCGCATCGGCGAGGCCACGCTGCACCATAACGTGGAAGGCCAACTCCCGAACTATTTCCTCAGGCGAGCTGTCGTCCGGCTGCTGCCGAATCAGCTGAGCAAGCTCATCCTTGGCCGTGGACATGGCTGCTACCTCCTGCTTGAAGGGCAGTGTGCCACAACGCAAAGGAGTGGCAAGACTGACATCTAACGTCCGCGTTGAGCGGGCCGCGCGAAACCGCTGCAGCGCGCCGCAGGCGTAAAATCTCTCCGCGCGCCTGCGGCGCGCCACCCGCAATGAGTCACGGCCCGCTCCAACGCCTAGTTAGACCAAAACCATTCATAGCTTGAGTCCCAGCCAGATGACCAGCTCGGTGGCGCCGCTAACGATGGGCATCAGTAGCCGCGGCCAGAAACGTCCTTGAAGCTGCTCAAGACTGGCCGAATCGTGGTGCTCGCGCTCCTCGTCGATGATAGCTGCGACTGCGGCGTGAGCAGCTGGATCAAGGCCATCGAGCGTCCTGAGCTGCTCCTCGAGATGCCTTAGCACCACACGCTCCACAGCCACGGTCGTTGCGGCCACCGCGGAGCGGCCGAATAGGGCGGTAATGAAACCGAGCACATAGCCACCGACACCACAGAAATGATAGCTGCGGCAGCGTCGGACACCGGCGCGTTCGAGATAAGTGCGGAACCGCTGTCTGTGTCCTTCCTCGTGGCCTTGGAAGTCCCGCAACTGCGGCACCAAGTCTGGCGCCGTGAGGCGGCAGACCAGGGACTGAGCGCGATAGATGTTCACGGCTCCGTGTTCACCCGCGTGGTTTACCTTTATCAGGCGACCCGCCAAGGTGGGACTGGACACGGCTTGAGTGACCGCGTGCATCAGTTTTGGTCTAACGTCCGCGTTGAGCGGGCCGCGCGAATCCGCTCCAGCGCGCCGCAGGCGTAAAATCTCTCCGCGCGCCTGCGGCGCGCCAACCGCGACCTATCCCGGCCCGCTCCAACGCATAGTTAGACGTCATGGACGCCACTCAAACCCCTCCGCAATGAGATCGATCTGATCCGAAGGCTTCAGTCCGTACATACCAGTGACAACCGACATGCACAGTTGGGGCAGGTCGCCGTCCTCCACCCGGAGATACTTCACACCGTTCATCTCCTTGGCACTTGCCGCGTAGCCGGCGCTGGCCGCAAATGCCAGAAATCTGTCCTTGTCCTGAATGTTTCTCGGCGCTATCAATACCCAATCAAAACCAGGGCGACCGCCCTCCATCGAAAACTGAAGATTAATCGCATCCTGAACTGCGGGCCGATCCGGCGTCATAAATGCGAACGCGGCAAAAGTCGGATTGGCATGAGACTGCGCCATTTGACCGAAAACGCGCGGAATCTGATCGACCGTTATCACAGTCTCTGATGCGGCCAATCGCGGCCGAAGTACCAACCACGCAGCTACCAGAGCGAGTGCCACAGCCAAGAAAGCGATGATCCTCATGACGTCTAACGTCCGCGTTGAGCGGGCCGCGCGAAACCGTTCCAGCGCGCCGCAGGCGTAAAATTTCTCCGCGCGCCTGCGGCGCGCTCGCTCGATGCTCTCACGGACCGCTCCAACGCATAGTTAGGCAACCCGCCCGTCATTGCGACCTTTGAGGCTCAAGTACCACTGGCCGGTAAAGAGAAAGCGCCAGAAATTGTAGAACTGCTCCGCGTAAAGGCGTCGTACAAAATCCCGCGGCCCGTTGAAAGGATGTACCTGTTGGCGCTCCAGGGAGTGACCGAAACCCTGAATTGCAACGGAAACGACAATGCACACAATCCCAGCGACTGCGAGCCACCGTGATGCCAGCACCCCTCCGAGCAACAGTGCGTGTCCGAGTACAAAGAGCGGAACCGCCACAATGTGTATAAGGAGATTGCTGGTGTTTCTATGGACAGGAGGGGTTTCACGCCACGCCCATGCGACTAGCTCTGAGAAAGCCATAGCGCTTCGGTTCTCGGAATCGACCTGCGACATCCCCGAGGCCTCCATGCGGGTTGCCTAACGCCTGCGTTGAGCGGGCCGCGCGCTGCGCCTGCTAGGCGCTGCGCGCGCTAAGCTTTCCGAGGCGCGCGCAGCGCCCACCCGCCAAGTTCTCACGGCCCGCTCCAACGCATAGTTAGGCATCAGTCGTGCGATCCCGCTTGCCCTGGGCGACCTATCCAGTGGGTGCCACAACCCGCGGCGAACAGGATACGCCGGTCGGGAATGCTCGGACATCGATAGAACAGAATGCGGCCGCGACCCTGACCAGAGCTGCCCGAAGGACCGCCGAACGATGGGGGAGAGCTACAACCGCGCGGCTCTTTCTCGGATTCATGGCCGCAGGCATAGCGCTTGCGGACTGATGCCTAACGTCCGCGTTGAGCGGGCCGCGCGAAACCGTTCCAGCGCGCCGCAGGCGTAAAATCTCTCCGCGCGCCTGCGGCGCGCCACCCGCAG
>JBJACV010000099.1:0-3567 GCA_046604365.1 Nitrospira sp. | reverse complement strand
TTGACGGTGGTATCAAACACATGCGTCGGATCGATCGGACATTGCCACCACGCCCGATAGCGTGAATTGAGGGTGACATCGTGGGGGGTGAGGGCGCCGTTCTTTGTGGGATGCCACGTGGCGGCGATCGCCGGGGATGTGACGGCCAGTGTCCGGTTGCAAAACGCGGTGCCCTGATAGGTTCTCAGAGCCAGGCGGCAGCGTCGGCAGCCGCTGTGCTTACTATAGCGGGATTTGAGCGAGGCCTGCCAAACGTGTGTGGGCATCCGGAGGCATTGCCACCAGACGGGAATGGTGGAAGCGGTGCTTAATTGGTCGAAGGTGAGCGCTCCGTTGAGGGTTGGGTGCCATTCCGCGGCCAGCTCGGGCAGCCGGTCGCTGAGCGAGGCTCGTCGTCGCTGTGGGGGGCTGGATGTCCGCATAGATCCTATAGTGCTATTACGATCCGAGGCCGGGCCTTTCCGCTTAAGCGGACGAGGTCGGTACGAGCCAGCCCTGGTCGGCAAAACTGACATAGCGGTTGTCGCCGACCACGACATGATCGAGCACCCTGATTCCCAAGAGATCTCCGGCTTGGGTGAGTCGCGCGGTGAGTGTGCGATCTTCTGAGCTGGGCGTGGCATCCCCGCTGGGATGATTGTGGGCGAGAATCAGACCGGCGGCGTTCATGAGGACAGCTGCCTTGAATGTCTCGCGCGGATGCACAATGGACAGAGTCAGTGAGCCGATAGAGATGGTATGGAGCCCGATGATGCAGTTCTTGCTGTCCAGAAGGATCGCGAGCATTTCCTCACGATCATGGCCGTGAAAGTAGTCGTGGAGCAACTCGAAGACGTGTTGGCTATGGGAGATCCGCCGAGCTGGGTACGGAAGCGAGGCTTCTCGAATGGCCATGAGCTTGATTCTGGGGATACGGGTCTGATGAACCGGATCGGGCAATGGAGGACCTGGCATCGGGGGTGCCGTGGAAAGAGCAGCAGTGGCGGTGGTGATCGTGTATCGGCTGGAACGTCTTGAGGGCATCGATTCCTCGCTGGATCAGCAAATGGGACATCACTGGCACTCGGCATGGCGTGGAGTCGTGTTGGAGAGGTTTCGCCCAGGAGTCTAGCCGGCGACGGACGGAGGCCCTTCGTGCTCGAGCGGGCCATGGGCAACGGGTGTCGTGTGGCTTATTGACACTCCCACGACTGAAGCCGTGGGCTTTCTGGCCTAAGCTTAGTAATGAGAGAGAAACCGTTCGGCGGCCGTGGCGCGGCGATGTTCCTGGTCGATCAAGCGTTTCGTGGTGCGGATATGTTCATGCCGCAGCATCTCTTGGACGGCCACCGGCGGCGCTTTTTTAGCCAAGGCCTGCTTGCCGGCGGTGTGCCGCAGAGAGAGGGGCGTAATGCCCGGCCGTTTGATCCCGGCGCGGCGCAAGGCGGCCGTGATGCGGCGCCGCATTTCTCTCGGCGGCATCGGCCGTTCGTCGTCGTCCGTGTACGTGGTGAAGAGGGGCGCGTCGGGAGGGTAGGCGCCGCTCGGATAGCGTCGCCGCAGATAATCATCCAGATCCTGTTTGAGCGACGCCACGAGGAGCACGGGTTCCTCTGTCTGCTTCCCTTTGCTCTGGAGCGTCAGCCAGGCTTCTGTTCCATCCGGCCCGATGGGCCGGAGATCCTTGAGACGGGCCCGCGCCAGTTCCGTTTCTCGCGCGCCGGTTTTTAACATCAGCCGACAGAGGACGGCGTCACGGTGCTGGCTGAGTTTGTCACACTCGAAACTCTGTAAAAGCCGTTTGATTTCCCGAAAGACTAACCAGTCGGTCGACAACTGGACCGGTTGGGGTGGGGGCACGACCCGCTGCCACGGATTGGTCTCGAGACGTCCTTGCGTGACGAGATACCAGCCCCAGCGTCGGAGGACGGCAAAATGGAGATTGTGGGATCGACTGGAGCCGGCTTGGTCCTCGAGGTGACGGGCATAGCGAAACGCCAATTGCGCGGTACAGAGTGGACGGGGAGTGAGGCCCGCCCACCAGGAGAGAAACCGCGAGAGTTTCCGCCGATAGGTGTCGAGGGTCTCGGCGGCGAGTTCAACCTCACAGCCCGAGAGATACTGCGTGACCCAGGTGGCAGCCTCGTCGTAGTTGAGGGCTGACGGAGGAGCTGCAGGGGAGGTGATGGGCTGCTCGGACATGAATTCCCCGCTACCGTTATGAGTGGGGTTCTTGGCCTAGGGTATCTATTAAGCCCTGGTATAACAAAACCTACCATTCCCTTACAAGCCCACCGCGCGCTCGGAAAAGACCACCTCTCCGCCCCATTGTCTCGGTACATAGTGCTCTACCAGGGCTTTTCCTGCATCGACACAGGCTCAGATCCAGGAGGCGCGACCTGGCGTCCCCGCCAGTGCCTAAGACGAGGGGCGATGGACTACAAGAGACGGTACAGCTTAGCGAGGCGGCATGGAGCCAACGCGGACGGCAAGGGAAGGGACAATTAGCCGCAGGGTTATCACGAAGGGAGGGGATGATGCCAGGGAAGATCCGAAAGCGCTTCAATGTGTTGACCGGGGAAAACGATCACGCTGCCCGGGCATTTTCTGAGTATGTGCCGAAGGAATATCGGGATACCGCGCAGTACATCGATGTGCTGCAATGGAACATTGAATGGTTCGGCGCCGGCAAGTCTCAGGCGAAGGACCGTCAACGGTTCAACCGGGTGGTGGATATTCTGGAGGCATTCAATTCGGACCTGTTTGTCTTTCAGGAAATCGCGGGCCCCTCGAAAGACGGCCGGTATCCGGGAGTGTTGGATGCGGTCGCCGAGGAGCTCAAACGCCGCGGGGCCGGCGACTATGTGGTCTACTACACGGCCGCAGGCGGCGAGCAGCGGGTGGCGATGATGTGGGATCGGGATTGGCTCCGGTCGAAAGCGGACGTGGAAGATTTGTTTCCCCGCGGAGCGCATCAACAACCCGGGAAGAAAGATTCCTTTGCTGGGCGAACACCCCTCTACGGCTATTTTACGGCGCGCATTCCTTCAGGCTCCTCGGTGCCCGTGCCGCCGGGGACGGAGAAGTTCGACTTTCAGGTCCTCGGCGTGCATCTCAAAGCGATGGCGGAGGGGGCACCCCAACGAAAAGAATCGGCGGCGATCTTGGCGAACTGGCTGACGACGACGGCGCAGGCCACCGATTCAGACACGATGATTCTCGGAGATTGGAACGCCGCGCCGGACGCACCTGAATGGGCCCCGTTTCATGCGTTAGAAGATGATCCGGCAACGCCTGTGCATTTTCGTGACATTAACGATCCGAGCGATTACTCGTATCTGTGGCTAGCGAACCGGAGCAATCGGTTTCTCTCACGGATCGATTTAGCTGCGGTGACCTTGGCCTCGGCCGACCAGGTTGTGGATCAGCAAATTGCGAAGGTGGTGCAGTGGGTGCCCATTCAGGACGCGTTGGCGCGGGCCGGGTCCATGAAAGATAAGGCTGTGGTGAAGGTGCTGCAAGAGGTCAAGGAAGCTGTCAGCGATCATTTGCCGACGTTGGCGCGCTTCTATATCAAACAGAAGTGAG
>JBJACV010000098.1:0-3604 GCA_046604365.1 Nitrospira sp. | reverse complement strand
TTACTTCCCC
The DNA here is from genome assembly GCA_046604365.1 of Nitrospira sp. Classification (GTDB taxonomy): domain Bacteria; phylum Nitrospirota; class Nitrospiria; order Nitrospirales; family Nitrospiraceae; genus Nitrospira_D. The sequence goes on along the minus strand of JBJACV010000098.1, from coordinate 3,594 downwards.
TTGCGTGCTGTCACCTTCTCGCCGAGCTTCACCGTCAGGTCTTCGAGCAACTTCCACATCTTCTCTTCCTCGGCACTGGCCCGCCGCAGCCTGCCCGCACTGTCGCGCAGGTAGGCAATCGTGTAGCCGGCGCCATTGCCATGATATTCCAGTGCAAATCCGAGGTCTTCCTGCATCACTGTCCCCTGCGTCCAAAGAGCGCCGGGGCATCGTCCCCGACGTGGAACTGATCCATCGCCGCGACCAGGTGCGCCGTGGCATCAACCTGATCGTCGTGCGCATCCAGTGTATCGTCTCCGGTAAAGGCGCACAATTCAGAGAGGTAATCCTCCAGCCAGCCTGCCCGCTCTGGTAGCCAGATCTCCCCGCCCTTTGCCTTGAGGATCGCCGGCGTGGCCCGCACCAGCTTGGATTTGCCGCCCGGGTCGATCCCCTGCACGGTGGGGATGCCGAAGGTCCGGTGTGCCTCACGAACGTAAGCCGACTGCTGGAAACCTACCTCGATGACCACGAAGTCCGGCCGCCAGCGGAGGCAGAGATCGGCGAGCCTCGGAACGATCTCCTCGACAGCAATCCGCTCACGGAGGACATCGACGATGAGGACCTGGCGCCTCGGTGTGATCGCGCCGACGACCATGGCTGTATAGTCGGCTGACTCGCTGGTTCCGCCGGCGGGATCAACGGCGACGATGATCTGGCAATCGCGCTTGAGGACCACTTCGGGAGGCAGATACCAGCTGTCGGTGTTGTCGCGATACTCGCGGAACCACTCGGCCTGGAAGTGCCCGCCCTCGTGCGCGGACCAGTCGCCATCCTCCTGCTGCGCCCGCTCGACAGGCAGAAGCCTTGACAGCATGCGGCGGTATTCGGCCTCGTCCAGGGTCGGGTTGTCCCTGATCCTGGCTGGCACGAATAGCCGGCCATCCTTCCACCAGCAGCGCTCGAATCGGCTATCGCCCTTGAGCTTCAGGTACTCATCGGGCACGAATCGCCGGCGCACCCACTCGCCATGCTTGCCACCTGGGTTCGTCGCTGCACGCATGCGAAGAGGCACGGTGGGCAGCATTCCCTCCCTTGGCTTGCGGAGCCGGGAGAACAGGAATCGGTATGGTTGCTCGGGGAAGCGTGTCAGCTCGTCAAAGGCGATGTACTGGAACTCGGCAGTACGGTAGCGCTGCTCATCACCCAGGTTGTCGAGGTAGCCGAAATGCAGGGTAGCCCCGGAGGGGAACCGCCACGACTTTCCGCCCTCGGCCGGCCGAGCTCCCGAGCCGGCCAGCCATTCCGTGGCGCGACTCATGCCGGCTTTGGGAAGGGATAGATCGGCGAACGTCTTCATCAGGATGAGCGCGGCGTACCCCTCGACGTGGACATACTGCAGCGCTGCCATGAGCAGCGCATCGGTCTTTCCTCCACCTGCTGCGCCGCCGTAGAGGACCTCCTCGATTTCATCCGCCAGGAGGAACTGCTGCTGCTTGGGATGCGGTCGGTGGGGAATCCACTGGCCCGACAGGTGCATCGTCTGGACGTAACGCTCCACAGCCCTCTCCAGCCGTGAGCGTGTCGAGGAAGGCCCGGACTGCGTCGAGGTTGGGCATGAGGTCATGAGTCGCCTTTACCTCGTGCTGGATGGGTTGGTTCTGTGGACCGGAATGCTCGTGCTTTTCCTTTGGTCCCCAGCGTTCCGGGAATCGCCTGGCAAGGAAGTCTCTCGCTGCCTGCCAACTCTCGGGGATCTGTGCTTTCCACTGTGCGACCACTGATACTTCGGCATCAGCCTGAGCCTTCAGGACAGACTCCCGAAACTCCCGAAATGGCGATTTGCCTTTCTCTCCAAGCTCCATCCATCGAAAGAACGTGGTTTCACCGATCCCGCCATACGACGCGGCAGCCTCGAAATAGTTTCCCGCAGAGATTGCATCACAGATGCGCTTCTGAACCTCTGGCGTCAGTTTGGTTTGCCGACCGCCGGCCATTGCTCCACCTTCTCGCAGGAAAGCCCTTCCGCCTCGGCACGCTTCAAGATCACGTCGGCATAGGTTGGGTCGATTTCGCAGCCAAACCCAATCCGGCCAGTTCGATGTGATGCGATGATCGTGGTTCCACTGCCAAGAAACGGGTCGTAGACGATCTGTCCTGGCAGGCTGCTGTTCTCGATCGCCCGCTCCACAAGCAGCAGTGGTTTCATGGTCGGATGACCGGGTGACGCCATCGGCCTGTCGATCTCCCAGACAGTGTCCTGCGTCCTCCCCCCATGATACCTCTTGGCAGCGTTGGGGAGCCATCCGTAGAAGATCGGCTCATGACGCCAGTGGTACGAGACACCCAGAGGGGAGAAGGTGGCGTTGTTCTTGACCCACAAAAGCATCTGCCGCAAGACTCCAAGCGTTCGCATCGCCCCGGCAAACACAAGATGTAGCGGCTCCGCCGGGGCCGCTACATACCAGGAAGCCCCAGCCTCACACTGCTGTGCCGCGATGGCGAACGCACCTTGCAGCATCTCCTTCAATCCATCCTCGTCGAGAGTATCGTTGACCAGGTTCTTCTCAATGCGATTGGACCGTCCAATCGCATTGAGAAGAACGTTCTTGTCTCCGATGGCCACTCCATACGGAGGATCGGTCCAGACCATCTCGGCTTTCAAGTCTCCAAACAGACTGGCGACCACGGCCGCATCGGTGCAATCACCCACAACCAGCCGATGCCTGCCACCCAGCAACCATTTCTCGCCTGTCTGCGTCCTGGTGGGCACGCTGGTGTCAGGCGTTGGGTCGAATTCGTCTCCTCCCTGACCTGGCGAGGGCAATGATGGAGGGGAAAGATCCTGCAAGAGTGACTGCAGGCTATCGCTGTCGGTGGCGACCTGCTCGAGCAGACTGGCCAGCTTCTCCGAATGAGTTCCCGCCATCGCCGCCAGCGGGTCCAGCGTCGCCAGGATCTTCGCCTCGTCCTCCTCGCTCCAGTCGCCAATCAATACCGGGATCGACTCGCAGCCCTGGTCGATGGCAACAGCCCTTCGCGCGTGCCCGTCGATCAGCCTTCCAGTGCGTTCGTTGTAGAGACACGCGCCGGCCCAACCGACCTCCGAGATAACGTCAGTCAAGGCGGCTACCTGAGACTCAGGATGCGTGCGCCAGTTACGCGGGTTCTCGGCCAGTTCCCGCGGACTCCGCCATTCCAGCCGCAGCGGTTTCTCTGGATTCATGCTCATACCTCCATCATACCACTCACAGAGGAAGCGCCGACGCCTGCTTCTCTCCCGTACAACTGCGAGGAAAGGACTCCCCCTCCTTTCTGGCTAGTGTGATTGCAGCGTACAGCAGACGTCGGCGCGTGGATCAGTTCCGCTCTGAAGCGTCCAGGATTCCAGGAGGCGGCCGGTTAACGGCCATGACCTCGTGGATACGGCTCAGCTCGGCAAACTCGCGAAAAACATCCTCTCCACGCTCCATGCTTTCCACACAGGCCATGCACAGTGGCTGGCCTTCCAGGCTGGTCTCGGGCTCGTTGCCGCAATCATGACAGGCCATGATGGCTCTCCTTCCTCATTGCCGCTCTGGTCAACACCTCCGATTGCGTGGCCACACGATCAGC
>JBJACV010000097.1:0-3694 GCA_046604365.1 Nitrospira sp. | reverse complement strand
GAAGTATGGGGGGCGGGATAGTCAGAACTGGAGTTATAACGGTCCGGTGATTGATGGGAATAATGTCGTATCCAGAGGCCATGTTGAATCCAAAGACGGTCAGGTCTTCTTTTCTGATTTGGATCATGGGGGGACACAACGAGTCATTGGCGATGGTGGCCGGCAATTGACGTTGAGAAATAATCCAGGGTCATCGGATTACACGTATGAAGAAAGCTTCACCGGTCAGGCTTGGCAAGACGATGGACATGGGAATTTGAAAGCTATTGGGCAAACCCATTTTACGTCGCATGGGCATGCGACGGTGGATCCGGAGAAGTCAGGGTCGCTGTTTGATCGTTTGATTCGGACACCGGATACCACGACGGCCGTTAATAGAGGTGCGTTTGGTGAACGCTCATTGGCGGTCTCGATGGAACCGCGGCCGTTGAGTGAATTGCCTGTGGGGAGTGGAAAGTTGACTCTGGATGGTCTTGGATCTGATGGGTCATCTGAGCTAAAGGGGGGAGAGGGAACTGGGTACGTGATTTCTGCTGGAGCAGGGTCACAGAAGTTTAATGCAATCGAGACCGTGCAAAATGTGCAAGGAGCTGATGGGCAGAAAAGCACACAGAGATTTATGGAAGACCAGAGTCGGCATGTCGTTTCAGGTGCTGTTTCTGGTGTGGTTGATAAACGGGTTGCCGACCACGCTGGCAATCTCCATTCGTCGACTCTTGGTCGAGGCGGAGACGGCACAGGCGACTGGCGGATGTTGACGAGCGAGACCTCGAATCGGAACAGTTTTTCAGGATCGTTTCTTGTTCCTGGGTTGGACGGACAGGGCACAGCCCGTGTCGCAGGGGGGATCGAGATGTCTCCAGAAGGGGATATCGTCAGTATGCATTTCACAAACACCGCAACGGGAAAACAGATCGGCTATCACGAAGGTGAGCGGGGGCCGGTGTTTAGGGTTGGGGATGTAGAGGCAGACCCCAAAAACCCAGGTCAGTTTAGGTTAACCAATGAGCGTGAAGTGAGTCACCGTGAAGCAGAATCGGCTGGTGGGTTTGTCGTTCGTGATGTCCTGAATCAGGCAGGTGAGCGGATTTGGAGTGAGGGGCATAAAGGAATTGAGCGTCGTGATAGTCGCGCCTATATGCTCAATACAAAAATTGATGAATCTTCGACGTTGGTTTCGAAAGGACAGCAGTCATTGGAAGCCTTGGGGCTGTCAGATGCATTTGACCCGGATAAACCAGGTCATTGGAAGGAAGCAGCTCAAGCTGCAGAAGGGGTGAGACTTGGTTGGCAGGTGACTATGGATGCTACGCGGTTTGGTCGTTTTCAGCGATCTGCGGAAAAGATCTCTGGTGGTAGCCCCCGTCCCTATGATCCTCAGGCCCCTGTTGATCCTGAACAGCGAGGGATCTATGATAAGTTAACAAGTATGCGAGAAGAGTTTAAGCGTCAGCGAGGGATATCTAGCGGCACTTCACGGAGGTAGGTGACCATGCTGAACTGGCTTTCCACGATCCGGCAGTATATCCGTGGGGCATGGCATATTCTCGGTCAGCTGCCGGGGCAAGATAACGACGATTTCGAGCGACTAGGCTGGGCGAGTGACTATCAGCGAGAGTTTCTTGATCCTGATCACAGTCAGAATCCTCGTGATTGACCAGTAAAGTAGGTTAGCAGAAATATGAAATCGATGGCTCGGGTGATGGTTGTAATTGTCTGCTTCTTTGTTGGTCTCTCTTGGTCTGGGTCTCTGGCCGCGGCTGAGACAGAAGGAAATGCTAAGGGAAAATGGTTGGGACGTTATGTGGGGGCTCAGATTCCTGGCTATCAGGTTGTTCGATCTGAAGTTCTCACAATAGGCGCTTGGGGTTCTGCAGACAATCTTCTACGTGACGAGGGTAAGCAGCCATTAGGTGTTGAGCTAGATGAAATATGTCGAGATAAAAATAGGAAAGGGATTGGCATTGTGAATTATCGGACAACTTCTGCTTTGGGAGCGGTCCCTGGTCCAGCATCGGCTCCGAATACGTATATCGGCAATGGAATGTACAGGGAAGCTTATGGCGATTGTGTACTTGAAGCTACTCCGCTTGCCCGTTAGTTGGTCTGTGGCACAGAGCGGCTGACGTATTTATGCAGGATACTGGCGATCAGGCTTTGATAGGGCAGGCCTTCCTCGGCGGCGCGCCGCTTCAGCATTTCAAGATCAGCGGTCGATAAACGGATATTGATTCGGGCGTCTTTGCGCATGTAGCGTCGGGCGGCGTCCATGGCTTCTTTTCTTGCTATAGCTTGATTCTTCACCGGCCTGAAGGCGCCGCGCTCGTAATCCGCGACTACCTGATCCTCGTCCTTATCCAGCAGAAGTTTCTTCTTCATGTGGCGCGTCCTTTCTCGTGATGTCTGGTGGCCTTTCGGCTGGGATAGATCGTCTTTAAGAACAGCGTTCGGTGTTCTCTCACGACTGGGACGATGTATATGTACCCATTCACATCGACTTCATAGAGCAACTGGTGGGGATAGCGCTCGCGATCGTGGTGTTCCAGCACCTGAACGAGATGGCCGCTTTCAATGAGGGCGATGATCTGCTCGAAGCTGATCCCTCGTTCTTGTATGAGCCAGGCATTCTTGTCCGGGTCGAAGGCATATTCCCATGATTCCATGTCTGATAACCCTATGACAATGTGTGCCGAATGTCAACACAATGTCCGTTTGCGGTTCACGGTGTGAGGATGGCTCTTACTTATAGTGTTGGCGTTGAAGGAGAAGGGCTAATTCGCCGAGATCATCAATTCTGATGATGTGCTGCTCGCCGTTCTTTACGAAGAGGACTGTGATTTCGTACGGGGACTCTTCTTCTTTTCTTCCTTGAATGAGCATTGTTGGTGGTGCGAGACGAGCGGTCTTCACCGTTGACCCATCCTCGATTCTTCCTGTTAGTTGGATCTTCTGTTCATCCACAATTGCGTTGTGCGATCGAGTGTTTGGCAGGACTGAGAACCCGAGTTGAAGGAGCTGCATGCGGATCATGTGCTCCAGGTAGGGCGAGGTGTGTGCTTCGTCCACTTGGAATACGGGGTTGGGCGGGAGCTGTAGTGCTCGTATGCGTGAGTTAGGGTGACTGGGGTTGAGGGTGATCTCTTGTGTTTCGATGATCTGGTTGGCCACTGAGATGGTGAGGACGCCGGCGAGCGTACGTTGCACGAGGCCTCGAACGGTGGCTCGTCCATCGATGCCGGTCAAGGTGTGGATCACGTCCTCTGTGTCATGTGAACGGAAGGTGATCTCGGCGCCGGCGACAGGGGATTCGGACAATCGGTGTACTTGTTGTCGATGGTCAATCATGTGGGTGGGAACGGTATTGCGTAACGGTTCCATAGCCAGGAGCCGCATACAGCCGACCTCGCGCAGGATGTTGGCGCTCTCTCGAGAAGAGAGGACGGATGCGATTAAACCGGCCGGACATTGTGTCAGGCCGTTCAGAGGGGCCAGGGGCCAGAAAAGGTAGCGACGTGCTGCCTGTTGCTGGACCGTGTGAACTTGCTCGACGTCATCGAATTGTTGCGTGACTTGTATGGTCCAATGGTCTTTGGTGGCATTGGGTGTCAGCTGCACGTGCGGGGAGCTGTGGGGAAGTCGCTCGATCGGGAGGCGAGACGTTGAGGGTGTTCCAGTAGGCGAGGTCAGGAGTGTT
>JBJACV010000096.1:0-3709 GCA_046604365.1 Nitrospira sp. | reverse complement strand
CTCCAGCGCGTACGCCGGGAGCTTGTACTGAACCTTGATAAATGCTTTCGCATATGTGCCTGTTTCGTGGTTCCAGCCGTCGAAATACCAGTCGCAATCGTCGGCAATCGCGAAGTCGTATTCATTGAACCGCAACGGCACGACACGGGCGATCGAGCCGCCGATCACCTCAACGGTGCCGCCGATAATCGACAGCGCAGCGGTCAGGTCGGACGGGTCGCAATGCCACTCGTCCGCGCCGTCAAAGCGCTTCATCCCGTAGCCGCCGCTGGGATGGCGACCACGGATCGCAACGCGGCAAATTGAGGGCGCCGCCGCGTACAAGTCTGCTACGTAAGACACCGGGTTAGCGGCGCCTCAGGGTGAGGGGAATACCCTTGTTAATCGCGTCGTCCATTTTCCGTGTCAGCGCTTGAAGCGACAGCGTGTTGTCGTCGGCCGCGCGTGCTTGGCGTTCGCCGGTGTCCATCGCCCCGATGTTATTGCGGACCCCGCTAATACGGCTCCACGCTTGTGGGTTGACCGTTTCTGGCGCGAGCCCCAGCATCGCAGCCCCCGCGAATTCGGCTTGCTGCGCCTGGAGATTGCGGAGCCCACCGCGCCGCGCGCCGATAGCCCGGCGCATTCCAAGCCTGTTGACTTGGTTCACAACAGACTGGATGGCGGTAATTGGATTCGCGCCGGACTCAATCCGTTGAATGATGTCGGGCATCACCTGTGCGATTTCGCGGTCGGTAAACCCGTTGGCCTTGAGTGTCGCGACGATTTGCGGAACCATGCGTAGGCGACGCCGCGCCATGTCGCCAGTTACGTCCTTGCCCGCAAATTGCCCGGCGAATCGCGCTTGCTCTTCCTCTGAAAGTCCCATAGCGGCGAGTGATTCTTGGAATCCCGCCGCTGCTTGATCCTTTTGCCCTTCCGTAATCGCAGGCCTGCCGAACGTGCCAGCCGCCGACGTGCCAGCCGCACCCTCGATCAACCCGTCGCGCAGCATTGTTCGGGTTTGGGCGCCGATGCGTCGCCGCAACGTGGTTTCTGCCGCGCGCCTCAACTTCCCCGCCAGCCCGCCACGCTCTGGTAAGTTCGCTCTGGCGCCGCCTTCTAAGAACGTCAGGAATTCCTCGATCGCCGCTTCGGAGCCAAGCGCCGCATTGGCGATCACGTTCTGTGCATGTTGCGCCGCCGCTTCGTTGGCAGCGAGCTTCAATTCGCCCAGCCGCTTTTGGTTTCGGTCTAGCTCAGCGTCAAATGCCGCACGATTCTTGATGCGGCCCGGCTCGATCCTTTCGAGCGCGATTTCTTTTTGCATCCCCTCAATCGTTTTTTGTGTTGACTGAAACTCTTTCCGGGTGCGCTCAGGCAACATCGCCACGGCAGCGTCTGGCGTGTTCTTAAAGATGTTTCCGCCAATGATTCGGGACATTTGGCGAATGTCCTCATTAGCGAGCACGCCTTGCATCGCCTGGCCTAGCGCGTCGTTGAGCGGATTGGTGCGAGTCAGCATGCCGTGACGCATCTGGCCGGTCGCATCCAGTCTCGCAGCTTGGACCGTGGCATCGGTCAGCCCAGCGAACGCTACAGGATCGTCAGCGGCTTTCTTTTTGGTTTCCTCAAGCGCTTTGTTAACCCGCTCAATGTCGTCTGCGATCGAAGCGAATCGCGGACCCTGCCCGAACGCGCGGGAAAGGTAGTCCCAGTTCCGCGCCACAGCGATACCGGCAGCGGCAAGCAACTGTGTTCCGACGACCACGCCCGTAGGGGCGCCAAGCAGCATCGCGACACCCGAGAGATTGTTGAATGAATTCTGGATGCCGTAATTCATGTCCTCAAGGCCCTGCGCAACGTACATGGCAGCCATGCCGTAGTTACGTGACGCGGTGGCGACGCGGTTGGTAACATCAATCTGGGTTGTGGCGGCTTTCCCGAACGCGGCGGTCTGGTCTGTCAGCCGCTTGGTTAGCGCGGTCTGGAGGTTGTTGTATTGGTCAACCTGGATTTTGCCGCGTTGGTAGGCGGATGTCAGGGCATCCAGTTTGCGCTGGGTGCTCTCCATCGCCGCTTGCAGTCTCAGGATTTCGTCGAGTTGTTCAGCCATCGGGTGCCGTGATGAAGCGAGTGTTGGCCTTGCTGGTTTGTGTCGCCGGTTGCGATGTCACGGTGAACGTGCATCCGCCCGCGTCCCCTGCGAAGCCGACGCTGCCAAAGGAAGACGCCAGGCCGCTCATGCCACTGTTGCCGCCACAACCGGCTCCATTTCGCCCAAAGGCCACCGAACCGACAGGCGAGCCGTTGCGGGTCACTGTTGTCGAGTCGCCGCCGATTCTGAGTGACCACCAGTCGCGCAAGTTGTGGTGCGAATTCGTGGCCAGGTGCGTGGAAATCGACGCCGCGATCGAAAAGGCGCCAAAGCGACTACGCGCTCGCCTTGAGTGGGACCGGGTCAACGATCTTCTGGACAAACTGTGTGCCGACTACGCTGTTACCTATCAGGAATTACGCGAGGTCTTATCCGATTCATTGCGTGAGAGCCGAGCGGATGATTCAGCTGCGACCAGGTCGGCGGATCGCATATTCAATCGGGCGCTGAATGCCCGTTGGTTTCTTCAGGACGGGCCTTAGGCTGCTTGCCCTCGCGAAAGAACGCCAGTCGTAGCGGTGCGACTTGCTGCCGAAATGCGGCGTATTCGTTGGAATTTGGCGGCGGCACGCCCCACGGATCAATAGCTCCGCCTGATGCCATCATGTTGAATTCTGGGATCGTCCATGTCCCGAGCTCGGCTGGCGGCAAACCCATCTCGCGGGCGACACCGCAAATCGCCTCAGCCCAGGTTGTGCCCTTCGATTCAATCGTCGGCGCCCCGATCACGCGATCGATGCGTTGCACAAGTTGGCGTAGCCTGTCCGCGCCAAAGGCGATACCGCAAACCGCGTCCCAGTTTGCCTCTGGCAGCATGCCTAGCGCGCCATCAAGTGTTACGCCGTCCAATCGCAAAACAGCCGCCAACAGCGTGGCCTGCCCTAGCGGCGTGCACTGCGTCAGGGTTTGACACTCGATCGAGCCCCACCACGGCCAGTGATATTCAAGAGCGTCGCATGCGTCGCGTATCGCCTTGCGGAAGGCAGGATCGTCTGGCGCGTCCTCAGCTGGCAAACTGGCGGATGGGTCGGGCCATGATTCGCACGCCAGCGCTTCTAGCACCCCGAGGTCAGAGAGCCGTAGCGGAAGAGCCCTATACTGTTGCTCGCCGACTTGAAGGGGCCTTGGCATTCTAAACAGCGAGCTTAGGCTCACGAAATCGACACCGTCCCCGTGAATGTGGCGGTGCCCTGCAAAGTTGCCGTGCCGCGTGCGCCGCCGACTTCGGAAACGCTGTCGATGCCGACGGAGCCGGTTGATGTCTCGCCGTCAGACATCGCCCACGACGCGCTGTAGAATTCGCCAGCGCGGATGCCCGGCAGGTCGCCTTCCTCTTGAAGGATCGTGAAATCGAAGCTATGCGAAAGCGCATCGTACTGATGCGACTTGTACAACTTCGTTTCCGTGCCTGTGCCGCTGGAAGTGTTCTTGGTGTTCGTCGTATCGACCTGATCGGCGCTTTCGCGACGATTCGAGGTCTGCACAGACCATTCGACGGAATTGACCGTGAGCGTCAATCCGTTGGCAAGCAGGTATGTCGGGCCAGGGTGAGCCATCGATGGCGACTCCTAT
>JBJACV010000095.1:0-3726 GCA_046604365.1 Nitrospira sp. | reverse complement strand
GGCGCGCAGTCGGCGCGCCGCTTGCTGATCGCAACTTGTCCAAGCCGGGGCACGTCCCTGCAAGCGGCGTGCCGACGCGCGACGACCGCTGCATCGCATAGTTAGGCGTCTGCATGGTGATCAACGACTCGGACCTCACGATCCATCGAGTCTTCCGCGAGTGAAGCGCGCCGCCAGCGCTCCAAGTATCGGAGGGAGAACCCAGGAAATGTTTGGGCTGACGCCACATGAACCATGCCATGTGCCATGGGAATCGACCATGTCGATGCAAGTGTAGCTACCAAAGTACACGAGTATTCCAGTTGCGCCGGCCACTAACCAGAAGATCGCAAATGCGATTCCAGCCCGTGCACGATCTGAAAGCTTGGCACGACTCACAACAGCAGACGTCTAACGCTCGCGATCAGCGGCGGCGCGCGCTCGGCGCGCCGCTTGCTGATCGCAGCCTGTCCTCGCCAGGGCCTGTCCCTGCAAGCGGCGTGCCGACGCGCGACGACCGCTGCATCGCATAGTTAGATGTCACTGGTCCTCTCATGCAGGACGACCAATGTTCAAAGCTAAGTACTGATATGCCCACAGAACACACAACGATCCAAGGACTAGCCAGAGGGCAATTATGACGATAGCCGCGGCGCGGCTATTGGGGCCGTCCAGAGCCGCGGCTCCCTGTGTTCGCCTGCGACACTCGGCGAGGACTTCTGGTGGAACCAAGCGAATGGCGACGACGATGCCAAGAGGAACCAGGATCAGATCGTCGAGATAGCCCAGTACCGGGATGAAATCGGGAATCAGGTCGATGGGGCTAAAGGCGTACGCGACAATCCCCGCAACCAGAAGCTTAGCGTACCAGGGCGTGTTGGGGTGACGAGCTGCCAAGTACAACGAATGAATTTCCTGCTTCAAATGACGCGCACGGTCCTTCAGTTTCTCCAGCATGGCGCACCGGTTCCCGGTGACATCTAACGTGCGCGTTGAGCGGGCCGCGGTACAGCCGAACCAGGCGCCGCGGGCGCCAAGCTTTCCCGAGCGCCCGCGGCGCCCACCGCCCAAGCTGTCACGGACCGCTCCAACGCGTAGTTAGGTGGCAGCTTGGTGAATATCTAGAGTTGTTTAACATCACATCGAGTCTCCGCATATCCAGTGCCCCAATTCCAATCAGCAAAGCACAATCTCACCTTGGCCTTGCTATCAATCGGAGTGATCTCGATGAGATAGAGCTCATCATCCTTAATACATTGACTATTGAACGAAACGCTGAATTCGAATACGGCAATTCCATTGACCGTCAACGAGTCGATGTAAGTGCGGGTGACTCCGGAGCACATTCCGCGTTCGCCACCACCACCAATTCGGAACTTTCCGCGGATGTCGACTCCCTTGAGACGACACCGGAAATTATCTGTGGATTCGAGATGGGAGTAACCCACTGGGGCCGGCACGGTTCCCGGATCTTCGGGCGAACTGGTATCCATCACCGATTTCATTAAGAAGATATTGGATCTTCGGTCACACAGGTATACCGCTCCGGGATCCGCCCAATCTCCACGCGCCTCAATTGACATCACAGCGCAGGTGCATGCAACGGCCAGTATTCCCAGTTTTCTCATTGCGCCATCCCGCTCGGGTATGTGACTGAGTTCCAAGGCGTTGGTCATAAGCAACCCGCAAGCATGAGAACTGATGTGGGTAGTCTGCGAATGCAACATCAAGCGCTACTTGCTGCCACTTAACGTCCGCGTTGAGCGGCCGCGCACCAGCGCGGCCGGCGCGCCGCAGGCGCGAAAATTGTCCGTGCGCCTGCGGCGCGCTCGCTCAAACGTGTCACGGACCGCTCCAACGCATAGTTAGATCCCAACGCTCATGGGGCGTACTTGTTGAGTATCTCTTCAATCGCCCTCCGCTGTTCCGCAGTGGCCTGCGCCATCTCATCGGCCACTTGTGGATCTCGCTGCCGAGCGTTCTCGAGCATCTGCCTATTCAATTCTGGATCATCCAGCGGCGATGCATTCGCACGACGATAAGTCGCCAAGCGTCGAATGTAGTCGTGGTGGTGCGGTACAACATCGGTGCCGCTTAAGGCGTTTATCGCCGGGAGTAGGGGCGAACGCTCAACCTCAAACCACCAGCCAAGTGCGGTATCAATATCCGCTTCAAACGCAAAGCCCAAATCATCTGTTCGACCCACTTCAAGCAAGCGCTTTTGGGCCAGTGCAATCGCGCCGCGCGGTGCGGTTTCCACCATGAGGGATAGGTTCCATCCTTGACGGAAACCGCACCAAAATCCGGCAGCAAAAAGCGCCACCGCGCTAAGTGCGCATATGAAGACGAGAGCACTCGCTTTCATTGGGATCTAACGTCTGCGTTGAGCGGCCGCGCGCCGGCAGGTGCCAGGCGCCGCGGGCGCGATAATTTCCGTAGCGCCCGCGGCGCCCACCACCAAGCTTTTCACGGCCCGCTCGAACGCATAGTTAGACAGCATTCCGGCAGCCCTGGTGACGTGGTAACCACTGGCTACGGGGTTGACGGCCAGACTCGATATGGTACGCCGGTACGGCGTATGCCAACAGCGAGAGAACGAGAAGGGGAGCCGGCAGCTGCGACTGCGGACTGAGCGTCCGGCAACAACAGCAGCTGCAAACTGGCTTCCAGACCTGCAATCCATTGCCGAGTATTCCGCGCTACAAAATGATGTCTAACGTCCGCGATCAGCGGCGCCGCGCGCTCGGCGCGCCGCTTGCTGATCGCAACCTGTCCGCGCCGGGGCCGGTCCCTGCAAGCGGCGTGCCGACGCGCGACGACCGCTGCATCGCATAGTTAGGCATCATGACGCACAATCCGTGGCCACTCGGGCTCTGTGTTCAACAACGCCTGCGACTTTGAAGCTCCCTGAATACTCCTCGCAAAAGCCGCAATCAAGCGGTGGTCCTGGTGTTCCGCGCAATTCCGCGTAGGTCTCGTCATAGGGTTTGCTACGCAGCGCTTCGTGACGCGCGTAGAGCACTTTTCTGATCTCGGGGGTGTAGTCGAGCCAAAGCGGTTCACTCGCGCCGCAAGGTCGAAACGTCTCTACTTCAGGGGCAATGACTAGGTACCCACCAAACAGCTGAGACGACTCGTCACCACAGGCCGACGAGCTTGTCGCGGCAACTATCGCGAGAAGCACTCGAATAGGCCAAATCATGATGCCTAACGTCCGCGATCAGCGGCGGCGCGCAGTCGGCGCGCCGCTTGCTGATCGCAGCCTGTCCGCGCCGGCGCCTATCCCTGCAAGCGGCGTGCCGACGCGCGACGACCGCTGCATCGCATAGTTAGGCATCATGTACTGCTTACCGAATCGATGCGAATCGCAGAATCAAAGTGACCAGAAACATAGGCGGATATGCAGTCGGAGAATTCGTCTAGCAAAGCTTGACCGTCTGAGTCGTAATCGTTCAGAGCTGTCAGTACAAGACGCGAACCATCCCAAACGCAAGTGACTTCTTTGTGCCACTGACGATGCTCAGCAAACTCCTTCGTGATATCTGTCGCTGCCTCTGGCCCGGCCTGAGGGGGAATTCCGGCGCACGAAAGGACTACTCGATACATGATGCCTAACGTCCGCGATCAGCGGCGGCGCGCGCTCGGCGCGCTGCTTGCTGATCGCAACCTGTCCGCGCCGGTACCTGTCCCTGCAAGCGGCGTGCCGACGCGCGACGACCGCTGCATCGCATAGTTAGGTGGCAGCTC
>JBJACV010000094.1:0-3730 GCA_046604365.1 Nitrospira sp. | reverse complement strand
TTCGGCGTATCGCCGGGCCGCGAGAGCGATGGCTACTTCCACATGCCGGGCGGGCAGAGCGGGCATCCGCTGTCGCCGTTCTACCGCGCGGGCCACAAGGCCTGGGTGCGCGGCGAGCCGACGCCCTTCCTGCCGGGACCGGCAGCGCATACATTGAGGCTCGTGCCGCAGGCGGGTTGAGAGAGGGAGGTACCGTGGGCAAGGTCATGACCGTCATCCAGCGGGAGATTCGCGAGGCGATTCCTCCGACCATCCTGTTTGCATTCCTGTTTCACATGGTTGCGATCACCCGCGCGGTCGCGCAGGGCGATTACGAGATCGACACGCTGCGCGCGACCTCGGCGACCATCGCCGCGCTGATCGTCGCGAAGTCCATCCTGATCGTCGAGGCGCTGCCGTTCGCCAAGCTGCACACGAAAGTGCTGGCCTGGCAGATCCTGTGGAAGACCGTGCTGTTCACGGTGCTGGCGCTGCTGATCCGGCTGCTCGAACAGTTCATCGACCTCGCACGCGAGGACGGCGGCATGTCCGCCGCCGTCGCGGCATTCAGGGACGGGGTCTCCTGGCCCAACTTCGCGGTCAACATGGTCTGGGTGTTCGGCGGCCTGCTGCTCTACTGCATCGCGATGCAGCTCATCGAGATCGTCGGCAAGGAGCGGTTCAAGGCGATGATGTGGGGACGCGAGCGGGTGGCGGGGTAGGGGCGGCCAGGACGTACAACATGCGCAGCGGTAGGTTAGATGTAGTTTTTGGCGTCCAATCATTTTTAGGCGGCAGCTAGGGCCATGGGCTTTCGACTTCGAATAGGTCCGTTTACGTTTGGCCGCAGTGGTACTCGTTTGAGCCTGTGGCGTTCCGGGACGGGAATCTCGGTGCCGCTTTCCGGAAAGGGCCGCTCCTTCGGCAAGACTCGCTTCGGTCCACTAAGTTGGTACTTCGGCGGCTCGCATCGATCTAAGGACGCGTGGAGAGACGATCCAGCAACTGAACGGCAAAAGAGTTTCGCTAGGAATTTAGGTATTCAGTTCTCGGGAAGCGTAACTAAGGGCGAACTTTCGGACATGATTGCCGAGGCGAAACGGAAGTAGGTCATCGAGCAGAAGAATGAGCGTTTTTCTGTCGCCTAGCTATGCGATGTAGCGTTCGTCGCGCGTCGGCACGCCGCCGCTGATCGCGAACGTATGCTGGCCACTCAGCTACCCAGTTCAACACCATGCGATACAAGATCGAGACAACCGTGCACCGGAAACCATAGGCTTTACGATGGTGTTCCTTGGGTTCTTGCCATTCACGCCGGCCCGAGCCCAATCAAGCGCCACCCCGGCGGACGCCCGCGCCATCGCCATGGAAGACTACATCTACGGTTTCGCGATGGTGGATTGCTACCGCATCATGCACGCCTACTTCGTGGACCGCGCAAATCCGCAGTACACGGGGGAAGTTGAGAGTTATGGTAATGAGAACAAATAGACATCCACACATGAACAGACACGTCATTCGCGACTCAGTCTTCGTCGCCTGCTTCACGACCGCCATGGGCCTGTCCATGGGCGTTGCTCCATCCGTCCATGCCGAACCGGTGGAGACCCGTGTGGGCACAATTGAACTCGAGCTGGGTGTTCCGAACGAACATAGCGCGCAAAGGCTGTTCGACAGCATGGATTTCCAGCGTGCCTGTCAAGCTTATCTTTGGGCGCTGCCCGCCGTCGGGTTCGAGTATGTCCTTCGTGAGCAAAGGAATAGACACGGCGCAAAAAACGGGGACGTGGTCATTTACAAGGGATACCGTGACGTCAGTCTGTTCCTCACGCCGAACGTCACCACGCCTTACATCATCGGATTCATGGATCTGGCTGAAGCCGGCCCCATGATGCTGCAAGTGCCCGCCGGCGCGATCGCGGGGTCGGCCATGGATTTCTGGCAGCGCCCACTCACCGACTTCGGCATGACGGGCCCTGACCAGGGCAA
The DNA here is from genome assembly GCA_046604365.1 of Nitrospira sp. Classification (GTDB taxonomy): domain Bacteria; phylum Nitrospirota; class Nitrospiria; order Nitrospirales; family Nitrospiraceae; genus Nitrospira_D. Next base: position 1,762 of record JBJACV010000094.1, on the reverse strand, counting down.
GGGAGGACTGTATCTTCTGGTCGGGCCGGGGCAGGCGCCGCCGCCACAGTTGCCGGCGGACGTAAAGATCGTCCATTCACCGACGTTCGGCATTGGATTCTTTTACCGCGCACTCGACGCCGACCCGGCGAAGGCCGAGGCGATGGAAAAGGCCATCCGCACCTACCCCTGGTCGCAGCGCGACAATCCGCGCCCGACACAACACATCAAGCCGAACGCGCCGCAGACGGCGACGTTGCCACGCGGCATGGAGTATTGGGAACAACTGGCTGCCGTAATCGGCCGCGAGCCCGTGGATGACCGCGACCGGTTCTTCGTGGCGATGCTCAGGCCGTTGGGAATTGAACGCGGCAAGGAATTCAAGCCTGAAGAGCGGCAGCGCCAATTGCTGGACGAGGGCGCCCAGGTTGGCGAGCTGATGGCCAAGGCAAATTCCTTCGACAAGCGTTTCCCCGGTTCGCGGTATCGACCGGATGCGCATTGGGATTACGTCATCATGGCGGATCCGGCGCAGGACCTGGCCGACTACAGCCAGCTCGATGAGCGCGCGGCCTACTTCTACGAAGCCGTTGCCCTGTCAAAGGGCATGGTCACCAAGACGCCAGGCGTCGGTCAGGCTTATCTGGGCAGCTACCGGGACAAGAACGGGCACGCTTTTGATGGCGGAAAATCCTACCGGCTCCGCGTGCCGCCCAATCCTCCCGCCAGGCAATTCTGGTCGGTGACGGTCTATGACACGCAGACGCGCGGAATCATTCAGAACCCGCAACAGATCGCCGACCGTTCTTCCCGGCAGGAACTGGTGGCGAATGCGGATGGATCCGTGGATGTTTACTTCGGGCCGACGGCACCCAGGGGCCTTGAGAAAAACTGGATTCCCACCGTTCCCGGGCGTTCGTGGTTCACTTACTTCCGGCTCTATGCCCCATTGGAGCCGTACTTTGACCGGAACTGGCCGCTCCCGGACATCGAACTCGTGAATTGACAGCCATATGATTCCCCTCCAATCCAGAAAACCTATGCTCACCAAATTTATTGCCCCCCTCGCGCTGATGCTGGCGGCTATTCCTGCCGCCCAAGCGCAGCTTCCTGACCGGCAGACCGTGACCGACGCTTACGTCTATTTGCTGGGCCGCGCCATCGCCATCCGGCAGGAGCATACGGACCTCAAGGAACCGGGCGTCGCCTACAACGTCATCAAGTACAACCCGGCCGGGTCGGCGGATTTCGTGAACCCGAACCTCGACGTCGCTTACCTGGAAGCGTGGATTGCCGTGGACGACAAAACCCCAGTGCTGCTCGAAGTGCCGGAAGTGAAGGGCCGCTACTACACCGCGCAGATTCTCGACGAATGGGGCGAGGTCATCACCAACATCAACGAGCGCAATTATCCGTCGCATCCGTTCGGCAAGTTCGCTTTCGTCGCGCCCGGCTCCACGGCAAAAGTCCCGGCGGACGCGGTTCGCATCGAGTTGCACTCGCGCAAGGCCAAGCTGCTCGGGCGCGTGGAACTGAAGACGGATCCCGCCGGCGCAATGGCTCTGCAGAAGCAATTCAAACTCACACCCCTCGGCAAGCCGGTCATCCAGCCCGCCGCCCCGATGGCATCCTTCGGGAACAAGGAACTGATTGGGGTCGAGTTGTTCGATAACGTGGAGGCGGTGCTGGCCAGCGCGCTGGACGTGTCGCCGATCGCGGCCCAGATGCAGGCGAAGGTTCGGGACATCGGCCGGCAAGCCAAGGATGTCGGGCAGCGCCAGGC
>JBJACV010000093.1:0-3732 GCA_046604365.1 Nitrospira sp. | reverse complement strand
GTGTTTGTGACACCTAACTATGCGATGCAGCGGTCGTCGCGCGTCGGCACGCCGCTTGCAGGGACAGGAACCGGCGCGGAAGGGTTGCGATCAGCAAGCGGCGCGCCGAGCGCGCGCCGCCGCTGATCGCCGGCGTTAGGCGTCTCGATTGGACACTGCACGCACCTTTGGCAACACACTTCGATCGCTGCGCGGTTCGATTGTTTTCATTGCAGCGATGGCACTCACTCTTACCACGACATTTTACTTCGTAGACAAGATCCACCTGACCGTATCGGATCGCGTACTAGAGAGCGTACGCCTGGGAGTTACGGTTCCGGCCATTCTGTTGGTAGCGATTTTGCCGACCTGGCTCTTTGCAATTCGCGTCGATGACAGAACGATTTCTCACCTCTTTCTCCGACGAGTTGTACTATCTAAGAAGCCTCTGGCCGACCTGGAAGCTGTGGAAATAGCCACTCGTTGGGGCGCGGTGCTTAAATTCCGTGACGGATCACGGATCCGCTTTCTAGGCGCCCACCTTGGGGAGCTTCGGGAGATGTGCCGATACTTGGAAACATTGCGACCTGGCCAGGTGGCCATGTCAACTGGGGCTGCCGCAGCTGGGCTATTGGCAATTACCGACAGATTCAAACGAGACGCCTAACAATGCGATGCAGCGTTCGGCGCTTGTCGGCACGCCGCTTGCAGGAACTGCGAGCGGCGCCCAGAGGTTTCGGTCAGCAAGCGGCGCGCCGAGCGCGCGCCGCCGCTGATCGCGGACGTTAGAAATCACTTGGAGAGCATATGCGCATCATTTTGCTGACGGTTCTTTTGGCAGCCGCCTTCCCATCTGTTGCGACCGATCGAGGTGCCAAGATCCAGGCTTTGATGGAAGCGCAAGGCCTTCTGCAGATGTGGGAACAGCAAATGGCGATGGGAAAGGAACAAGGCCGACAGCAGGCCCAACAGATGGTGGATCAATTGCTGGGGTCTCTTAATCCTACCCCTGAGTTGAATGTACGTTTCAGAGAAGCATTCGATGAATTCATGGCTGCCTTGGACCCGCCGTGGAGTGCGCAAGATGTTGTTGATGTGTGGGCGCAAACCTACGGCACTCGCTTTACTGACGAAGAGATAGACGGTCTCGTTGCTTACTACACGTCAGCGCTCGGCAGGAAAGATGTGGCCGCCACGCAGGCCGCATTACCGGAGTTCGCGAATCACTTCATGGAGCTGTCTAAACCTATTGTGAACGCGGCAACTCAGACATTTGTTCAGCGCTTGCAACAGGCCGCCAAGGAGTGCAATTGCAAAAAGGAGTGATTTCTAACTATGCGATGCAGCGTTCGTCGCGCGTCGGCACGCCGCTTGCAAGGACAGGCCCCGGCGCGGACAGGTTGCGATCAGCAAGCGGCGCGCCGAGCGCGCGCCGCCGCTGATCGCGGACGTTAGGCGTCACCAATGATGCGCTCTGCTACCTGGTATTCTCTAAGCGTCTTGGCTGCACTGGCAGCGACGACTTTGTTTCTTGGATGCTCGTACTCCGCGACGACTCTACGGATGGAGCCTCCTTCAGTCGCGAGACAGCTAGGCGTACCGCGTTGCCGGGTGTCGGTGCCGCTAACTCAGGCAGAAGCGCTTAGAGAGGCTAGGAGTTGGGGGAATCCAAACCCGGAGGCAAATCCAGCGTGGGCGAAGATCGTCGCGGACACGCAGCCCGGAGATCAGCTTCGGCTGATCGATTGCATGCGGACACAACATCACATGTACTTCGCGCATATTCACAATGACTCGATTGTTACCGAAGTGCACCCAATGTTTTTCGACTAGGATGGCCAACGTGACGCCTAACAATGCGATGCAGCGTTCGTCGCGCGTCGGCACGCCGCTTGCAGGGACAGGCCCTGGCGAACACAGGTTGCGATCAGCAAGCGGCGCGCCGAGCGCGCGCCGCCGCTGATCGCGGACGTTAGATGTCACTTGGGAGCATTACTCAAATGTTGAAGCGTCTTCTGACAAAGATTGGCGAAGGCATTCTTCTAGGTATTGGCGCCGGCCTGACAGTGGGCTTGGTCATGTACCTCCAGACTCGCTGGGCCATGTCAGAGATGGAAGAAATGGATTTTGGGATGTCAGGGCACAAGTCCTACAGTTCAGACGCGAAGCTTTCTATCAAGTCCCATCGACCCAAGGCAGTTAACGACAACTCGGCCTTCATTGGACAAATCGTCAATAGCGGTTCGGACAGGTGGAACTATGTGCGCCTGATAGTTGAGCTCTTCGATAGCGATGGCAACTTTGTAGGGAAGTGCACCGATAGTCTTGACGGTTCCATTGGTCCCGATCAGGTCCGCAACTTCGAGATTTCTTGCGCAGGTTGTCGCGATAGCACCCTACCGGCATTCGATCGCTACACAATCGAAATCGTAGATGCCAACTACGATCCATCTGGAAGTGACATCTAACTATGCGATGCAGCGGTCGTCGCGCGTCGGCACGCCGCTTGCAGGGACGAGCTCCGGCGCGGACAGGTTGCGATCAGCAAGCGGCGCGCCGAGCGCGCGCCGCCGCTGATCGCGGACGTTAGGTGGCGAAAATGCGAGGCCGCTGTCAAGCGCGAAGCGTATTGCAGGGCAGTGTCGCTGTCTTGGCTGTAGCAAGCGGCGTTGCAGGAGCCGACCAAGGGCTGCGCGCGATCACCGTAGTCTGTGATAGGACAAGCGACTTGATCGAGGTCATCCCCTTCATTCTGTGGAATGAGGAGTTGGATACGTTTCTAGTGTCGAATCCAGATGGCATAGCCAGCACTGAGCAGACCTACACGAAGGTTTTTGAGTCAATTGACAGGACCTTTTCGTACACTTGCGAGTTGAACGAACGAACTGTCACCTTGGGTATCAAGGAGGACGTCCTGTCAGTCTCAGAGACAGGCCGTGCAACCTTTGCGAAGCGCATTGACTATGTCTGGTTCGCTTCTGGTGAGAGATACAAGTTGAGGCGGGAAGCTGATCATCCTTGGCAAGAGTGCTGTGGTGCCGACGAAGGCGCGGTGGGACATCCGCTGGCTTGTCGTGAACTCACTTCGTCAGATTCAACCAATTGCGAGAGAGTTGAAGCCGCAGAAGGCAAGCATGATTCGCCACCTAACTAGGCGATGCAGCGGTCGTCGCGCGTCGGCACGCCGCTTGCAAGGACAGGCGCCGGCGAGGACAGGTTGCGATCAGCAAGCGGCGCGCCGACTGCGCGCCGCCGCTGATCGCGGACGTTAGGTGGCAGCCGTGAGTCGCTTCACCGTCAGTTACTTTGGCAACTCCACCCATTGCCGGACTGAAGCAGAAGTAGTCGATTCCGAATGCCCCGCGGACGCGGATTCCACGTGCGCTGTCATTTCCGAAGTCGAAGACGGTGTTAGGGTCGACATCCTCCCTCGGGGCGAGGAGTTTCGTCTCGATGCCGATTTTCGCGCTGCCTTGGACCGAGCCCGACTCGGCCTATTGGAGTACGTCAATCGTTCGGGCCGCAATGCGCCGCCTGGGCTTTCTCCCATCGGCCTATCATTGTGGCTCCTTGAGAAGCACGACGGAACTGCCATGGGACGCAAGATTTCATGAGCTGCCACCTAACTATGCGATGCAGCGGTCGTCGCGCGTCGGCACGCCGCTTGCAGGGACAGGTACCGGCGCGGACAGGTTGCGATCAGCAAGCAGCGCGCCGAGCGCGCGCCGCCGCTGATCGCGGACGTTAGGCATC
>JBJACV010000092.1:0-3742 GCA_046604365.1 Nitrospira sp. | reverse complement strand
TTCAAGACCGCCGATGATGAGAGCCAGGCCTCGCTCGAATGCCGCGTCCGGACCGCCTTCGTAGACGATTTTCATCGCGCTCTGTAGGCGCGCCGGCATCGTAGACGCTGAGGTGGTCAACTGATCTTCGCCCCGCTCCTCGGCGTCTGCCTCGCTAGCTTGCTGCTCAAGAACAGCGCCGACGGTGAAGTAGCTGATTGCCATCAACGCATAGGTCGCGTCACCTGCCGAAAAGCCAGCATCGCAAAGGAAGCGAAGCTGCGCGTCGGCTTTTTCCATCTGCGGCGCGGCTGGCCGCGTCCCGGCATGAATACGCGCGCCATCGCGATAAGCGAGCAACGCCCGTCGAAAACTGCATGCATTGCCCTTCAGGAACGAACGCCAGTCGTCGTCATCCCTTGGCGTCGAATGCGTGTGATTTATCGTCAGCATGGCTTCGGCAAGTGCGTCGAGCAACGCACGCTTGTTCTTGAAATGCCAGTAGAGCGCTGGCTGTTGCACCCCGAGGCGCTCAGCCAGTCGGCGCGTCGTTAGACCTTCCATGCCCACGTCGTTAAGCAGTTCGAGCGCGGTTCGGATCACGGCCTCGCGTTGGAGCTTGTTCATTCGCGAATTCTCATGTTTGACAGCTTATCATCGATAAGCTTTAATGCGGTAGTTTATCACAGTTAAATTGCTAACGCAGTCAGGCACCGTGTATGAAATCTAACAATGCGCTCATCGTCATCCTCGGCACCGTCACCCTGGATGCTGTAGGCATAGGCTTGGTTATGCCGGTACTGCCGGGCCTCTTGCGGGATATCGTCCATTCCGACAGCATCGCCAGTCACTATGGCGTGCTGCTAGCGCTATATGCGTTGATGCAATTTCTATGCGCACCCGTTCTCGGAGCACTGTCCGACCGCTTTGGCCGCCGCCCAGTCCTGCTCGCTTCGCTACTTGGAGCCACTATCGACTACGCGATCATGGCGACCACACCCGTCCTGTGGATCCTCTACGCCGGACGCATCGTGGCCGGCATCACCGGCGCCACAGGTGCGGTTGCTGGCGCCTATATCGCCGACATCACCGATGGGGAAGATCGGGCTCGCCACTTCGGGCTCATGAGCGCTTGTTTCGGCGTGGGTATGGTGGCAGGCCCCGTGGCCGGGGGACTGTTGGGCGCCATCTCCTTGCATGCACCATTCCTTGCGGCGGCGGTGCTCAACGGCCTCAACCTACTACTGGGCTGCTTCCTAATGCAGGAGTCGCATAAGGGAGAGCGTCGACCGATGCCCTTGAGAGCCTTCAACCCAGTCAGCTCCTTCCGGTGGGCGCGGGGCATGACTATCGTCGCCGCACTTATGACTGTCTTCTTTATCATGCAACTCGTAGGACAGGTGCCGGCAGCGCTCTGGGTCATTTTCGGCGAGGACCGCTTTCGCTGGAGCGCGACGATGATCGGCCTGTCGCTTGCGGTATTCGGAATCTTGCACGCCCTCGCTCAAGCCTTCGTCACTGGTCCCGCCACCAAACGTTTCGGCGAGAAGCAGGCCATTATCGCCGGCATGGCGGCCGACGCGCTGGGCTACGTCTTGCTGGCGTTCGCGACGCGAGGCTGGATGGCCTTCCCCATTATGATTCTTCTCGCTTCCGGCGGCATCGGGATGCCCGCGTTGCAGGCCATGCTGTCCAGGCAGGTAGATGACGACCATCAGGGACAGCTTCAAGGATCGCTCGCGGCTCTTACCAGCCTAACTTCGATCATTGGACCGCTGATCGTCACGGCGATTTATGCCGCCTCGGCGAGCACATGGAACGGGTTGGCATGGATTGTAGGCGCCGCCCTATACCTTGTCTGCCTCCCCGCGTTGCGTCGCGGTGCATGGAGCCGGGCCACCTCGACCTGAATGGAAGCCGGCGGCACCTCGCTAACGGATTCACCACTCCAAGAATTGGAGCCAATCAATTCTTGCGGAGAACTGTGAATGCGCAAACCAACCCTTGGCAGAACATATCCATCGCGTCCGCCATCTCCAGCAGCCGCACGCGGCGCATCTCGGGCAGCGTTGGGTCCTGGCCACGGGTGCGCATGATCGTGCTCCTGTCGTTGAGGACCCGGCTAGGCTGGCGGGGTTGCCTTACTGGTTAGCAGAATGAATCACCGATACGCGAGCGAACGTGAAGCGACTGCTGCTGCAAAACGTCTGCGACCTGAGCAACAACATGAATGGTCTTCGGTTTCCGTGTTTCGTAAAGTCTGGAAACGCGGAAGTCCCCTACGTGCTGCTGAAGTTGCCCGCAACAGAGAGTGGAACCAACCGGTGATACCACGATACTATGACTGAGAGTCAACGCCATGAGCGGCCTCATTTCTTATTCTGAGTTACAACAGTCCGCACCGCTGCCGGTAGCTATTGACTATCCGGCTGCACTAGCCCTGCGTCAGATGGCTCTGATCCAAGGCAAACTGCCAAAATATCTGCTGGCACCGGAAGTCAGCGCCCTGCACCATTATGTTCCGGATCTGCATCGCAGGATGCTGCTGGCTACCCTGTGGAACACCTACATCTGTATTAACGAAGCGCTGGCATTGACCCTGAGTGATTTTTCTCTGGTGCCGCCTTATCACTGTTGAAGGCCACCGCTCATCACGCGTTTGCTGACATTGAGCCCTGCCGGCCGATCGGCCTGAGACTCTCAGCACAGGAGACGGCGGGTGACGAGCGTATACTTTTTCGACGCTTGGTTGCGGTCGCGCTAGGCGTGGCCGCCGACGAACCCGCTGGTGTCGCCCTTGCGGAGCAGCGCAAGGCGGACCTTGCCACGACATCCCCTCGCCCGCCGATCGTCTAAATTCGTCGAGGTTAAGAAATTCCCGCTCCGGCGAGGCCATCACCATCACCGGCGTCAGGTAGTGGACATGGCAGCAGCGCACGCAGGGGCACTGTTGCAAAGTTAGCGATGAGGCAGCCTTTTGTCTTATTCAAAGGCCTTACATTTCAAAAACTCTGCTTACCAGGCGCATTTCGCCCAGGGGATCACCATAATAAAATGCTGAGGCCTGGCCTTTGCGTAGTGCACGCATCACCTCAATACCTTTGATGGTGGCGTAAGCCGTCTTCATGGATTTAAATCCCAGCGTGGCGCCGATTATCCGTTTCAGTTTGCCATGATCGCATTCAATCACGTTGTTCCGGTACTTAATCTGTCGGTGTTCAACGTCAGACGGGCACCGGCCTTCGCGTTTGAGCAGAGCAAGCGCGCGACCATAGGCGGGCGCTTTATCCGTGTTGATGAATCGCGGGATCTGCCACTTCTTCACGTTGTTGAGGATTTTACCCAGAAACCGGTATGCAGCTTTGCTGTTACGACGGGAGGAGAGATAAAAATCGACAGTGCGGCCCCGGCTGTCGACGGCCCGGTACAGATACGCCCAGCGGCCATTGACCTTCACGTAGGTTTCATCCATGTGCCACGGGCAAAGATCGGAAGGGTTACGCCAGTACCAGCGCAGCCGTTTTTCCATTTCAGGCGCATAACGCTGAACCCAGCGGTAAATCGTGGAGTGATCGACATTCACTCCGCGTTCAGCCAGCATCTCCTGCAGCTCACGGTAACTGATGCCGTATTTGCAGTACCAGCGTACGGCCCACAGAATGATGTCACGCTGAAAATGCCGGCCTTTGAATGGGTTCATGTGCAGCTCCATCAGCAAAAGGGGATGATAAGTTTATCACCACCGACTATTTGCAACAGTGCC
>JBJACV010000091.1:0-3973 GCA_046604365.1 Nitrospira sp. | reverse complement strand
CTTGGCCGAATGCCGACGGTCGCAAAGTGGAGAGTCAGACGTTCTGTACAATAACCAGTCGGTCATTGCCCAGAAGCAGCTTTGGACTTCGATGTCTGGTTTTCATAGAATAGCCTCCCTGCGAGGCTACTGATGTGTGGACGCTTCACCCAGACGGCTACCCTGGAAGTCATCGCGGAACAGTTTCAGGTTGACGATCCCCCGCTGTTCAAGCCCAACTACAACATCTCCCCAACGCAACGTGTGGCGGTCGTTCGTCTCAATCCTGAGTCTGTGAAACGTGATTGCGTCTTGCTTCGCTGGGGCCTGATTCCTTCTTGGGCCAAGGATGCCAAGATCGGCAACCAGTGTATCAACGCCAAGGGTGAGACCGTGGCCGAGAAACCCGCCTTTCGATCTGCATTCAAGAAGCGGCGATGCCTGGTCATTGCCGACGGGTTCTATGAGTGGCAAAGGTTGGGTGAGCGAAAACAGCCCATCTGGATTGGTCGAAAGGACAAGCGGCCGTTTGCCTTTGCGGGGCTATGGGAACATTGGAAACCCGCTGAAGGCGAGCCGATCGAGACCTGCGCAATTATTACCACGGAGCCCAATGACCTGATGGCGCCAATTCACAATCGGATGCCAGTGATCCTTGCGCCTGCCTCGTATATCCCATGGCTCGATCACACCACACCCGCCGATTCGCTGAAGGCCTTGCTGCGTCCGTATCCCAGTACCGAACTTCAGGCCTATCCAGTCAGTACCCTGGTCAACAACCCGCGGCACAACGCTCCCGCCTGTCTTGAGCCAGCCCAGGCCTAGGGAGTAGACTACAGCCCTTCCTGGCTCTGAGGAACTGTCATGCACATCGATGCCGTCTACGCGCCTGATCTCTCCACCCGCTACAAGCTCCCCGTGTTCCTGGGCCGCCTGCCGGCTGGCTTCCCGTCGCCGGCCGATGATTATCTCGAAGGCAAACTGGATCTCAACCGGCACCTGATTAAGCACCCCGCCGCGACTTTCTTTGTGCGCGTGTCCGGAGACTCGATGCTCGGTGCCGGCATTCATACGGGGGACTTATTGGTTGTGGATCGGTCCCTTGAAGCGGTCGATGGCAATGTGATCGTCGCGGCGCTGGATGGCGAACTCACCGTGAAACGTCTCTCCAAACGGGGCACCGCAGTGCGCCTGCTCCCGGAGAACCGAAACTACCAGCCGATCGAGGTTCAACCGCAGCAAGAGTTTGAAATCTGGGGCGTCGTCACCAACGTCATTCACGCGCTGTAGGGTCCGATGTCTCCAGTCTTGGCCCTCGTCGATTGCAACAACTTCTACGCATCCTGCGAACGAGTGTTTAACCCCAAGCTCGAGCGTCAGCCGGTTGTCGTCCTGTCCAACAATGACGGCTGTGTCGTGGCTCGCTCGAACGAAGCGAAGGCCCTGGGCATCGGGATGGGGGTGCCGGAGTTTCAGATTCGCCCGCTTCTTGACGCGCACGACGTCCAGGTCTTCTCATCGAACTACGCGCTCTACGGGGATATGTCACAGCGCGTGATGGCGTGCCTCGAACAATTCTGTCCGGATCTGGAGAGGTACTCAATCGACGAAGCGTTTCTGGGGTTATCCGGTTTCGCCTCGCGAAACCTCACGGACTATGGACGTGTCATCCGCGCCACAGTGAAACGCTGGACCGGCATCCCGGTATCGGTGGGGATTGCGGAGACGAAAGTCCTGGCGAAGATCGCCACCAGAATCGCGAAGCGCACTCCCGATGCCGGCAGCGTGGTTGATCTGCGCGCCTGTCCAGATCGAGACGCCCTGCTCAGTCGGATTGCCGTTGAAGATGTCTGGGGCATTGGTCCCAACTATGCTCGGTTCCTTACCCAGCACGGCATTACCACGGCCCTTCAGCTGCGCCAGGCGGATGACCAGTTTATCCGCACGCACATGGGCGTTGTCGGACTGCGCCTGGTGATGGAACTGCGCGGGATGTCCTGCCTGGACGTGGAACAGTGCCCAGTGCCCAAGCAAGGGATCACCTGCTCGCGGGCCTTCGGAACGATGGTGGGCACGCTGGCGGAGATGGAGGAAGCGGGGTCGAGCTACACGACGTGCGCGGCGGAGAAGCTGCGGGCGGAGCACCTGGCCGCCACCGTGCTGACCGTGTTTCTGCACACGAATCCATTCCAGGATACTCCGCAGTATTACAATGCCCTGACGCGCAAGCTCCCGGTGGCTACGGACAGTACGCCTGAACTGATTCGGTCTGCGATAGAGGGCATACGGACGATCTACCGCAAGGGGTTCCTCTACAAGAAGGTCGGGATCATGTTGACGGGACTGGTTCCAGCGAGCCAGGTGCAGACGGACCTGTTCGACCAACACGATCGGGCGCGATCGAAGAAGTTGATGACGGCGCTGGATTCGATCAATAACCGGTTTGGGTCTGGCACGCTGCATTATGCCTCCAACGGAATCACGAAGGCGTGGCGGACGCAGTTTCGTCACCGCTCACCGGCCTACACCACGAGCTGGGATGACCTTCCCATAGTGAAGGCCTAATCGGCATGAGCGATCAGCACCGCCCCAAACGCGAGTCCATGTCGATCGAGGAAGCGACGATCTCCAATATGTGGGAGATTGCGGCAATTGTGGAACTGTTAGAACGGAAAGGGCTCTGTAGCAAGCAAGACTTGTTCGACATCATCGCTGACTTTCGGAAGAAGAATCCCCGCGCCACGATCCCCGAAACCGCGTTTCCTGAGCCGTATGTGCTTTCCCAAACCGAAGAGCAGATCATTGACGACCTGCTCGCCGTGCTCAATCAGCACGGGCTATCTTCCCGCCAGGCTACGAATCTCCTCGAACGGCTGGGGCGGATTATCGAGATGGGCCAGCGATTGGCGAAAGGGACCACACATTAGCAAGGAGGCTTTCATGTTCTCAGTGGTAAAGAAATGGGCGATTGGGTTCGTGGTGATCGCATTGCTCTTCGGTGTGGTTCCTGTCTTCCCCTTGACTGAAACGACACCCTCGATCCTTCACGCCGCTGAACCCATCGACCTCAACATGGCCACGGCAGACCAACTCAAGGCGCTGCCCGGGATTGGTGATGCTTATTCCGAGAAGATCATCAAGGGCCGACCGTACAAGCGGGAGGATGAACTGGTGCAGAAGAAAGTTGTCCCACAAGCGACGTATGACAAGATCAAGGAGCACGTTGTGGCGAAGCAGAAGTAAGAATGTTCTAGGGCCGTTGACTCTAGAGGAAACTGTCATGGGACCAGAGGAAGATAGTTCCGAGTATGAAAAGAGAGTTGCCTTCGCGCTTGGAACAGTTCTGGGGGACATTCTCAAGTCGTCATCTAATGAACTGGGCAAATTGTATATTAGGATGCATGTGGGGGACGGATTCTTTCGTGGACGGCCAATGACAGAGGAACTGGCCAGAGAAACCAGGTATGAGCTGATTCCATATGGAGCTGCTCTGGCCGCAGTGCTGTTATATAAGTGGCCTCACCGGACAAGTCCAGAAGGTCCGATCCTCTACCATCTTGAGAAAGCAATATTCAGCCTAAACCTTGAGAACACAAAACCGACATACGCTCACTACCTCGATCGCTATCATCATCCTAGGACCTCTGACCCTTCATCATTTCCCCGAGAGAGCATTATTCATCGCGAGTTTGCCCAGAGTCTCGCAAAAACTTGGAATCTTTTCGAGCGAATCCCCCCCACTCGGCAAAGCGAATATATTGCGACCTTGAGGGATTTATCGGAGCAAATGGAAGCAGTGCTGAATGCCGCCTTGGATGGTATATGGCCAAAGCCCTAACCTAATGTCTGCCAGAAATTATCGAGCTGTGGCTCTGTTCTTCGCTTGCAGAGCCACATTTGGTCTTACTGTTCTTGCGCTTGGTTCAATTGTATGCGCAGCAGCCGAGATTTCAGGTCCCGTTACTTCCGTCCTTGACGGCGACACCATCGAGGT
>JBJACV010000090.1:0-3987 GCA_046604365.1 Nitrospira sp. | reverse complement strand
CTACGGGCTGCCGCGGACACGGTCGATGGCATCTATGCGCGTACCCAGGCGCTAACTGACTTCCCAGAGCTCGGGGCGCGGTACTGGGCATCAGCCCGACACGTGCGGGTACTTCTGTATGGTCATTACCGCATTGCCTATCTGGTCCGCGACGACGGAGACGTAGAGATCCTTGGCGTGTTTCATGGCGCGCTGGACATCGCCCGGTATCAACTCTGACTGACATCTAACTATGCGTTGGAGCGGGCCGTGAAAGGTTTGGCGGTGGGCGCCGCGGGCGCCTGGGAAATCTTAGCGCCCGCGGCGCCTGGTTCGGGTGTACCGCGGCCCGCTCAACGCGGACGTTAGACCACCACATATGGACCCGCAGTACTTCCTGATACCGATCTTTCTTGTTGTGGCTGCGGTTGGGCTCTATTTCATCGGGCCGCGCGCACACGATAGTTTGGGTGCATTCTGGGCGCGCCGCTGCGAAGGTCGCGCCTGGCGTCGTACGTTCCCAACTGCCTCCAATGAGGAGATTCGTAAGTTTCTCAAACTGTTCATGGATGCCTTCGCTATGCCGCGAGTACGAATGCTTCGCTTTGCTCCTACCGATCGCATCTTCGAGATTTACCGGGCCTTTAATCCCCCAGGGTGGCCGGATGCGTTAGAGCTCGAGACTTTGGACAAGCTCCTGTTCGAAAACTACGGACTGAGACTTAACAATTGCTGGAAGGAATCGCTAAGCCTGGGCGAGCTCTTTGCGCGCACTCGTGGTGTGGTGGTCTAACTATGCGTTGGAGCGGGCCGTGAAAGAATGCGGTTGGCGCGCCGCTCGCGTGCAGAGAGATTTTACGCTCGCGGCGCGCTGCGACGGCCTCGCGCGGCCCGCTCAACGCGGACGTTAGATCGCATGCTAAAAGTTCTTGTACTCGCCGCAGTTCTCATTGGAGGTTTGTATCTGCTCGTCGCGAAGACGAGGATAGAAGACATCGGTTTCCGGGAGTTGAAGGACGGTGAGCCTGACACAGCTCTCGGTGTCGTTGTGATGATCCTGGCTGTTACGTTGATGGGCGTTCTCATGTTCGTGCCATCACGCGAAGGCGCCCCACCCCGTGCCAGAATCCACCTATGGGGCCTTGCTGCGGCTGGCCTTGCCTGGGGAGTCACCCAACTGCCGCGACCAAAGGCCAAACGCAGGCGCAGATCTGCTTAATGGCTTCATGCGATCTAACTATGCGTTGGAGCGGGCCGTGAGAGCGTTGAGCAAGCGCGCCGCAGGCGCGCAGAAGATTGTAGCGCCTGCGGCGCGCTGGCCGCGCTGTGCGCGGCCCGCTCAACGCGGACGTTAGGCCACGCCGATCAATGCCTCGCAAGCGCCGTTCAGACGAGGTTCTCAAAGCCGCCTCTGATCATCTTTGCTACGAGTACTGGATGTTTCGAGAACTAACCCAAGGTCTTGCTCAAGGGGCGACCCAACCAGGGTGGATGCACAATGCCCTGGTGGAGTCATGGGCAGTTCATCTAAGAGCGATTGTCGATTTTCTGTATCCACCCAAGAGTCTTAATCCAGACGACGTTGTCGCCTCAGATTTCTTTGAGAACCCAAGCGAATGGGAGGCTGCGCTTCCCGCGATGTCCGAGACTCTTGTTCGTGGTCGCAAGCGTGCCGCTAAGGAAATCGTGCACTTGAGCTACCGCAGGATTGGTATCAATCACGAAGACAAGCAATGGCACTTTGTAGCCCTAGCACGTGAGGTGGAGCCTCTTATCGCCTTGTTCCTTCACCATGTTCCCAAGAGTAAGCTTGGACCGCGGTGGTCCAGTACTCACGGTAGCGTGGCCTAACTATGCGTTGGAGCGGTCCGTGAAAGCTTGCGGGTGGCGCGCCGCAGGCGCGCAGAGAGATTTTACGCCTGCGGCGCGCTGCAAGGGCTTCGCGCGGCCCGCTCAACGCGGACGTTAGATCGCAGAGAAGCAGGCAGTGACTTATTTCGACGACCTTGGAATGGACCGCGAACTGCTCTTGAACTTCTTTCTCCGGTTCTCTCGATTTGAGTTCGCCTTAAAGGCCGCGGGCTATGCCGTAGGTAACGAAACGCGCGTAGATCCCAATTGGACTGACTTTGCGCGAGACATCACTGCCGATTTTGATCGTGTGCACTCGCCCGAACTAGATGACGCGTGCGATTTCTTCCTGACCAATCCTCCGCACAAACAGGTGCTGGTCAACGGGCAGTTGGCGTGGAGCGGTCAACTTCCGAATGAGCAAGACGGGGAAGTCGCATTACTTCTCAGTCTGGTTCGACGGGTCCGCAATAATCTCTTTCACGGTGGCAAGTACAACGCAGGCCTTCACGATGAGCCCGCTCGTAATACCCGTCTATTGCACAGCGGTCTCCTTGTCCTGGACGAGTGCCTCCGGACATCGGATAGAGTACGTCGCTACTATGATGGCTCTGCGATCTAACTATGCGTTGGAGCGGGCCGTGAGAGCGTTGAGCAAGCGCGCCGCAGGCGCGCAGAAAAGTATAGCGCCTGCGGCGCGCCGGCCGCGCTGTGCGCGGCCCGCTCAACGCGGACGTTAGGTGCCGCAGACTTGCCATCCTACTATTCGCTTCAAGGCATCCACTTTACGGTCCCAGACGGCTGGGTGGTCTCGGAAGATGATCTGAACGAAACGGTAAGGGGGATCACGCTGGGCCCGCCAACTCATGGGGCGTGCATGGTCGATCTATACAGGGCTGAGCAGGCGCCACCGCTCGACAAGTACATTCAGAAGCAGGTTAGGCAGTTCGCCGAAGCACTCCCGGTTGGCTTTAAGGTCGTTGATGGTCCCCACAGCTCAATAGAAAAAGCGCGGCATCAGGGCGGCGAAGTCTTGGGCACTACCGTGAAACTCGTAATTCGCTCCTGGTGGTTAACGCGAAGCCACAGCATTGACAGCTACTTTCGCTTGGAACTTGGCTCCCAAATAGCGATGTGCTCATTGCGCTCCGACCAAGAGGACGTTTCAACGCTAAGACCGGCGTTTGAGGAGTTTCTGGAGAGCATTCATGCTTGAGTGTGCGGCACCTAACTATGCGTTGGAGCGGTCCGTGATGGGTTGGAGCACGCGCGCCGCAGGCGCGCGGAAGATTATCGCGCCTGCGGCGCGTGGTTCGGGCTGCGCCCGGCCCGCTCAACGCGGACGTTAGGCAGCCATGAAAACGGCGTTGATCTTCGGGGTGGTCGGCGTCATCGTTGTCACAGGCGTCTGGGCGAATTGGCCAAGTGACCCCTTGCCGGAAGGCACCATCGCTGATCGCGTCGTGGTTCTAAAGGCCGATCGCAAGCTGGAGCTCTACAAAGGCAACATTCTCATCCGCTCGTATCCGGTGTCGCTGGGCCGTGAGCCTGTCGGGGCGAAGCAGCAGCAAGGTGACAAGCGCACCCCAGAAGGTGGCTACACCATCGATTACCGCAAGCCGGATAGCTCCTATCACCGCGCCTTGCACATTTCGTATCCCCGCCCAGATCAGGTAGCTGCCGCAGCCGCCCAAGGCATCTCCCCGGGCGATCTCATCATGATTCATGGCCTGCCGAACGGGGCTGGCCTCGTTGGCCGCCTGCACCTTCTTTCTGACTGGACGGTTGGCTGCATCGCGGTTACAAATCGCGAGATTGAGGAGATCTGGCGGGTGGTTCCCGACGGCACAGCTATCGAGATCAGGCCATGATTGTTGGCTGCCTAACTAGGCGTTGGAGCGGGCCGTGAAAGCTTGCGGGTGGCGCGCCGCTCGCGTGGAGAGAGATTTTACGCTCGCGGCGCGCTGGTGCGGACTCGCGCGGCCCGCTCAACGCGGACGTTAGGCGTCATGATGACGTCGCGACTTTCTGCGGCGCTGCTCCTGGCTTGGCCATTCACCGCGGGTGCG
The DNA here is from genome assembly GCA_046604365.1 of Nitrospira sp. GTDB lineage: Bacteria > Nitrospirota > Nitrospiria > Nitrospirales > Nitrospiraceae > Nitrospira_D. Next base: position 88 of record JBJACV010000090.1, on the reverse strand, counting down.
GCCGAAACGATCCTGGAGCAGCTGGAACGAAGCCGCGCGCTCTGGGACTCCTTGTCCATTGTCAGCTATCAGTACACCATCGACTTCG
>JBJACV010000089.1:0-3988 GCA_046604365.1 Nitrospira sp. | reverse complement strand
TTCCGGCGTCATCGAATCCAGCCCGTGCGAGTACCCAAACGCCCGCTGGTACAATACCCAAAACACCCCGATCGCCAGCATCGCAAACCAGCCGATCTTCACCGGCTTGGAATCGTACCACTGCGAGATATCGTAGCCCCGGTCAGTTGATGCTGCCATCACGGCACCTCCTTGTTAGATAAACCTCCGCATCCTACGAATGGCTTGAGACCCGCCATTTCCAGAATCTTTTTGATTTTGAAAGTTCATAAAGAATCACCACAAGCAGGAGAAGGATCGTCAGCGGCCAGACCGCATGACGTGTTATCTTCCCGTAGTCGATCTGCTGTACCCGCAAGAGGTAATGAGAAGGGCTGAATCCCTGCGCGGTGATGATCAGTTTATAGAACCCCTTGCTCAGATTGGCTTCGCCCCGGACCACTCCGTCCGGATGGATGGCCGGGGGCCAATACGCCACCGTCTCATCCTCGGTTGACTCGCTGCTCCCCCGCACCACACGTACCTCAACCGGTCGATCACGTAGCCCTGGATCCAGGAGATCGAGAACCAGGAAGGTATCGCCTTCCTCTGGAATTTCCGTGCAGTATTGCCCCTTCACTTCGTATTGCGGCTGGTAGGCATTGAAATGCACCAGGTTGCCACCGACACGGCGGACACACGGATCTTCCTCAAGTGCCACCTTTCCATGTGCACCGGCCATACTGGGGAAGAATGCTGCGAGAAGAATGAGCACCCTCGTCACGTGAAGAAATTTCGCCATGATCCTTACTCCTCCGCGTTCGCACTGGTGGCCTACCGCGTTCCGTCCGCCCAAAAACCGTTGGCCGTCAGGCCTGATGCCCAATCCCACCCCACAGCCTTATCCTGTTACAAACCTTACCGATATGATTCGTTGCGCGGTACTAGGGAGTTCCCTCATGTCGAGCAGGAAGATGACGGGGATGCGCCCAGCCGGACAGACGCAGAGAGCAACCGCACAGACGATTACTCGGATGGAATGAACCCGTGGGTGAGTGCGTATTTCGTCAACTCGGCCGTGGTGTGCAGATCAAGCTGTTCCATCAGCTTTGACTTATGGTACTCAACCGTTTTGGGAGAGATAGCGAGCGTGGCGGCGATTTCTTTCACCGCAAGTCCTTCCGCCACCAATTGCAGGATCTCCCGCTGACGAGCCGTCAGCCGATTGGTCTGGATGATCGGCTGATGCGTCTCATCCAGCGCAGAATGGACCAGATCTTTGGCAATGAGGGAGGTCACGTAGTAATCTCCCTTCATCACGGCTTCAATTGCCTGCACAAGCTCGGAACCGGCTGAACGTTTGAGCAGGTAGCCGGACGCGCCGGCCTTAAAGGCTTGGCTCACATAGGCCGGATCGGCATGCATGGTGATGAAAATCAGCTTTGCCTCCGGTACCGTCTTCCGTAGTTGATGCGCCGCATCGATACCATTGAGGTGCGGCATGGAAATGTCTAAGGCGATCACATCCGGCTGCAATTGTTGCGCGGCCTCCAGCAGGGCGCGCCCGTCTTCAGCGGCGCCGACCACCTCACAATGGTCCTCTAATAATTTCTTGAATCCCGCCAACACCAACGTGTGATCGTCCGCCAGTAACACACGTGGTTTGCTCATATTCATCCCTGCTTTTCAAGCGGGACCCAGGCGCAGACACGCGTCCCCTGTCCTTCCGCCGATTCAATATCCAGCATTCCGCCGACGAGCGCAACACGTTCCTTCATACTCAAGAGGCCGAGGCGCTCCCGTTTGTCACGCTGGCGATCCCTATCGAATCCAACTCCATCGTCGCTGACCATGAGCCGAAGTCCATCTCGCAATCGTGCAAGTTCAATCCGTACCTGTTTTGCCTTGGCATGACGGGAGACGTTCATCAAACTCTCTTGTGCAACGCGATACAGGCAGGTCGCGATTTGTTGATCCCGTATTTTCAGAGAATCCTGGTCGATAAAATCGCTCTTCACCCCGGTTCGGGCCGTAAAGTCATCGACAAGGCGCTGCAGGGCGATAGACAGACCCAAATCGTTCAGAATGGATGGATGAAGTTGATGAGCCAAATGACGAACATCATCGGAGAGCTCAATGACCCGATCCTCAATAGCCCGTACGGCTCTGAGGGTGTGAGTGGGGGCCGTCGAAAGTTGCCGCTCCAAGGCTTCGACATCGATCGTCAGGAGCGCCAGGCGTTGATTGATGTCATCGTGCAGATCGCGCGCGATGCGTTGCCGCTCCTCTTCTTGTACACGGATAAGTTGCGCGGCAAGTTGGCGCAGATCCCCACGGCTGGCTTCGAGCGACTGCTCGGTGCGCATCCGTTCCGACACCTCCACCACGAGCGATTCGTTCACCGCCGCGAGTTCCTCTGTGCGAGCCTGCAATCCTGCATTCAACCGCTTCAGCTCCTCGTCCCGATCGAGGTGCTGAAAAAAATACCACATCGGGATGCCAACCAACGCCATCAGCAGCGCCATACGCAACAAGCGCCTGGCGAGGGGGTCCCCCTGCCGGGGGTCGGAGGTATCGGCCGCCAGAGCGCGACCGCCTTCCCCAAGAAGAGAGCTCGCGTTGGTCACTTCAACAGGGAGTGATGCAGGCAGGGCACGCACCGCCGGAAGCACTGGACCGATAGATATGATCTTGTGGGATCCATCTCTCTCAGAGTGGAGATGGAAGGACAGGAGTGAGAAAACGACCATTAGAACGGATAGGCCTATTGTGACGCGCGCCGTTGGTCCGTACATACGCATGGTCTCACCCTACACGATTGGTGATTATCTGCCACAAGAATTGCCGAGCGCAAGGGTAGAGGCATGACGAGCGCCGTTCAGAGAGAATTCTGACCGCGGTGTGGGCAGCATGCCGGGACATGATCGAATGTCATCCTGTCGAGCAGTCAAGGCGGATGCGACGCGTCCGCTGGTTGCGCGAGCTGATGGACCAGCCGCCATCCCGGCCTTTCCAGGCTTTGCTATACTAGGCGCCGCAATGGGACTCTACGGTCGGCATATTTTCCCTCGACTGATGGATTGGGTAATGAGCGGCCAGGCTTTTCAGCGGCTACGGGCTGATCTGCTGCAAAACGCGCGCGGGGAGGTCTTGGAAATCGGCTTCGGGACCGGGCTCAATTTGGCTCACTATCCTGCGAGTGTCTCACACCTCTCCGCCGTGGATCCCGCTGATCTTCTCCCCCGCAGGGTCAGCGAGCGAGTCGCGATGGTCTCTTTTCCTGTCCGAACCACGCAGATCACGGCCGAGGTCCTACCCTATCCCAATCGGCAGTTCGATATGGTCGTCAGCACCTGGACACTCTGTACGATTCCTGACCCGATACAGGCCTTGCGGGAGATCGCACGCGTCCTCAAGCCGGAAGGCACGTTGCTGTTTCTCGAACATGGCCGGAGCGACGATCGAACCATCGCCGCTTGGCAGGATCGGTTGAATCCCATTCAGAATGTTATCGGCTGCGGCTGTCACCTGAACCGGCCAATCGACCGGCTCATCGCCCAAGCCGGTCTGAGGATCGCCCATCTGGATCGATTCCTCCTGCCGGACGTTCCCAGAATCGCAGGCGAAATGTATCGGGGAAGGGCGACACCTTTTCCTGCGTGATTACCGGCTTTAGCCGGCAGGCTGTGCTGACGACTGCATGAGAATCTGGTCGACATCCAACCCGTCCAGCACTTCTTTCTCTATCAGCGCCTCAGCTAGCGCCTTCAAGCCGGCCATGTGCTCCGATAACGTACGCTTGGTCCGTTCGTAATTCTCCATCACCACGCGCTTGATCTCGGAATCGATCTCCTGCGCCATCTGATCGCTGACCTCTCGCCTGGCTGAAACGTCACGGCCCAAGAACACGGGGCTCCCCTGCTGTCCGAATGTCAACGGCCCCAATTTCTCGCTCATGCCCCATTCACACACCATCTTGCGCGCCAGATCCGTGGCACGCTCCAGATCATTGCCTGCGCCGGTTGTGACG
>JBJACV010000088.1:0-4188 GCA_046604365.1 Nitrospira sp. | reverse complement strand
GGCGGGGTCAATGAGTTCCTGTATCAGCCCAACGATGGGGTAGCGCCGCGAGGAGGCGGAATACGGCCGCCAGCGATCCTCAAACTGCTCGATGGCTTCCGAGACAGTGGGATCGCAGCCTTCCCAGATGACAATGGTTGGATCGTTCTTCATGTCAACCATTTTGGACAACTAATAAGATGTAGGCAACCCCCAATAGCGCCTAACCTTCGTTGCAATTCAGTTGATAACGGAGGTTTACGCAATGACGATAGAAGACACGCTGCTGCAACGCTTTGGCCCGCTGCTGAGCATGGCGCAGCTCGCCTCTGTCCTGGATCGATCGCCTGATGGATTGCGGATCAGCCTGCGCGCGACGAACGAGTGGACGCAGCGGATCAACAAGGCTCGGTTGAAGATCGGCCGGCGGGTCTACTTCCGAACCTCGCAGATCGCCGAGGCATTGAGCGACGAGTCCCTGTACGGAACGGGGAACTGAGTCATGGCGATTGATGTACTGGCGGCGTTCGAGCATGAACCGCCGGTGCTGGACTTCATATGGCCGGGCTTCCTCGCGGGAACCGTCGGCGCGCTCGTCGCCCCAGGGGCCACTGGCAAGAGCTTCTGGGCGCTGGAAGCGGCCATGAGCATCGCATGCAGCGTGGCCGGCGGCGACCTCGTGGGACTTGCTCCCGCGCACACCGGGCGCGTGGTCTATCTGGCCGGGGAAGACCCACCGCCCGCGCTTGTGCGGCGCATTCATGCCATCGGCCAGCACCTCGGGCACGCGGCTCGTCAAGCCATCGCGGAGAACCTCGCGCTTGAGCCGATCATGGGCAAGCGCCTGGACATCATGAAAAAGGCCCACTTGCGCCGCGTTATTGAGGACGGTGCCGGGGCGCGGCTGATCGTGCTGGACACCCTGAGCCGCATTCACACTCTCGATGAGAACAGCAACGGCAACATGGCCCACCTCGTGGCCGTACTGGAGCACGTTGCTGCCACCACGGGTGCATCCGTGCTCTACCTGCACCACGTCAGCAAGGGCAGCGCCCGCGAAGGGCAGACCGACCAGCAGCAGGCCGCGCGTGGCGCGTCCGCGCTGATCGACAACGCCAGGTGGTGCGGTTACGTCGCCCGCATGACCGAGGACGAGGCGAAGCGCCTCAGCGACCGCGCCCATGACCGGCAGCCCATCGGCGATGAGCGGCGCGGCTACTTCGTGCGTTTCGGCGTCAGCAAGCAGAACTACGACGCCACGCCGCTTGATCGCTGGTACATGCGGCACGCCGGCGGCGTGCTGGTGCCGGTGGAGCTGTATGAGGCCAGCAGGAATGAGGAAAGACGTGATGGTCGGAGGCGAGGCGATGGCTTTTGACCTCACCCATGCCAGGCACGATCCAATGCACTGCTTGGTCCCCGGCTTGTTCCGCAGTCTCAAGCGCGGCGAACGGAAGAGGCTCAAGCTCGATGTGACGTATCACTACGCCGAAAATGAACAAGCGCGGTTCGTCGGCTTCGAGCCTCTTGGTGCTGATGACATGCGGCTGCTGCAAGGTCTTGTGGCTCTTGGAGGACCGAAGGGCATCATCCTGACGCCAGAGCCAACAGCGGACTTGCCGAAGCAACTCCGTCTATTCCTTGAGCCGAAGTTCGACGCGGTAGGGCAGGATGCGCTGGTCGTGAGAGAGAGTATGACCAGCCTGCTAGGCGAAATCGGCTTGACCGATGGCGGCGACAATATCAGGGCGATCAAGGCGAGCTTGCTGCGCATGGCAAACGTGACGGTGGTAGTCAGCAAGGGAAGCAGGCAAAGGTCTTTTCACCTGATGAGCTACGCCTTCAATGAGGAGGACGGGCGGTTGTTCGTCGCGCTGAATCCCCAGATTGCGGAGGCGATTCTTGGGAGGCGCCCGTATACCCGCATCGAGATGGCCGAGGTGCGGGCGCTACAAACCGACCCGGCCCGCCTGATTCACCAACGGCTATGCGGCTGGATCGATCCCGGCAAAGCCGGGCGCGTGGAACTCGATACCCTTTCTGGCTACGTCTGGCCGGACGAGGCGAACGCCGAGGCCATGAAGAAGCGCCGCCAGAAGGCCCGCAAGGCTCTGGCCGAGCTTGCCACCGTGGGCTGGAAGGTCAGCGAGTATGCGGCAGGGAAGTGGGAAATTGGCAGGCCGAAGCCCGTAGTAACGTTCCCCAAACTCCGTAGCAATGTTCCCCTTCACCCGTAGCAACGTTCCCCGTCTCAAACCGGAAAACACAGCAACGGCGCGGGCTTGCGGCTAGTTCGCAAATTCCATCCATGATCTTCCAAGATCATCCACTAGGCGCGGTGCTTGCCGCCGCCCTTTAGGGCGACGCCAAGCCCTTGCCGCTTGCCGATGGTCGGCCTTCGGCCGTTGAGTTGTACGCCAGAAGGGGGGGCAGCTCCGGGCGGTTCTTTTAGCGGCTAAAACGCTGCGCCCCTCAAGTGTCAATAGGCAGGTGTTGTATGTTGTATGTTGTATGTTGTAGCGCGCTACAACATACAACAGTTCAAATCCATTCCCGGTCACGTCATGAGGCCGGCCCTTCTTTCGCGCACACGTCGAGCTGCAGCATCGCCATTTCCGGCGAGGCTGGCCATGTCCGGGCCACGGTCGACCATCGCCACATCCGACGATGCACCGAGGGCCCCATCGTCAGTTCCGACGATGGCGGCCGCCGGCGCTCGAGCTCGCATCGCCGCCTCTGACGATGTGATCCACTCTTTGACACTTGAGGGGCCGAGCGGCGGGGGATTCTCTCGGCCTCCCTCTTGGCGTTCAACCTTCCGTGCCGAATGGGCTGCCATCCCTATTTCGATGCGCGTGCCAGTGTCATCGGCTCCATGTCAACCGTTTCGGCCAATTATTGGAATGTTGTGTAGGCGGGCACTCCGTAACCTTCGGAGTAGTTCAGTTGATAACGGAGGTTTACGGACATGGCGACGACAGAAAGCAGCTATCCAGACGAGCTGGCCGCACGGCTCGCTCATCAGCAGCAGACCTCGCAGATAAAGCGCAGGGACTACCTGGCCGCTTTCATGGCGGCGCGCGCGGACGTGAAGGAAGCGATGGAGGCCGGCTACGCGCTCAAGATCATCTGGGAGCACATGCGCGAGATTGGGCGAATCCCTTTCCGCTATGAGACGTTCCTGAAATACGTTCGCCAGCACATCACCAATGCGCCGCCTGGCTCCACGGGTCAGGGCACGAAGTGAGCAAAGTCCCATGCTCAATCGCTGCAAGCGCATGGCTGAAACGCTGTTACCGGCCTCTTGGATCGCTGCAAGCACACGGACGTTGGCAATTTCCGTTGGTTTTCTCGCTGCTGGCGCGCTGTTGCGAAGCAATGGTGCGGTTACAGCGCGAAATTCGATGAGTCATACGAGACAAAAACAACGCCGTAAGGCGGGCAGGATGTGTGAAGTAGGCCCACCGGCAAGCCGGTTGTCCTTCTTCACTGTCCCTTATTCGCGCGGGGCGCTCAACGGGCATCCTGCTCTGCGAGGCTGCCGGCTACCGCCGGTTGGAGGACAAATGGGCGACGAGAATCGAATCACCAGGAAGGGCAGCCCACCGATCAAGGTGTACTGCCTTCCAGAAGAACGCGAACTGATTGAGGCGAACGCCAAGATGGCGGGAATCAGCATGGCGCGCTACCTGCGCGACGTAGGCCAGGGCTACCAGGTCAGGGGTGTCATGGACTATCACTATGTGCGCGAGTTGGTGCGAGTGAATGGCGACCTTGGCCGGCTGGGCGGATTGCTCAAGCTATGGCTGACCGACGATCCGCGCACAGCCCGGTTCGGCGATGCCACGATCCTTGCCCTGCTGGGTCGGATCGAGGCCACCCAGGACGAAATGAGCCGGCTCATGAAGTCGGTGGTGCAGCCGAGGGCCGAACCTTGAGAGTTTTAGCAGCTAAATTACCGTGTGCTGCACGCGACACAAGCCCCTTCCAGGCCGCCAGCCTGGGCGTTATCAACTCTTGGGAGAACGCATAAGGCCAGGGACACCCCGTAAGGGCCGAGAACAGAATCACCGAAGCCCGGGCCTCAGTGCCAAGGGCGATACCGATTAGCTAGTGGCGTAGCTCTTCGATGAAACCTTGCCGTGGGCAAGCGCGAGCTTGGTCAAGGCATTGCCTTTCTTTCATCGAATGGAGATTGCGACCATGAAG
>JBJACV010000087.1:0-4215 GCA_046604365.1 Nitrospira sp. | reverse complement strand
CTATGGGTTCCGCACCTTCTCCGGACGTGGAGCACGCGAGCTGAAGGACTGGCTGTTCCGGGAAGCCGAACTGGCGGTGTCGAACGAGGACATTGCCCGTAGCTTCGTGACCGAGTGCCGACGCACCCGCACGGTTCTTCCCGCGACATCCACGATCGAGCGGCTTTGCGCCACGGCTCTGGTCGATGCTGAGCGGCAAATCGAGACGCGGATTGCCGGTCGCTTGCCCATACCGATCCGGGAACAGTTACTGGCATTGCTTGAGGAAACGGCCGACGATCGGGTGAGTTGATAGCACTTTCTAGCTGCGTTTTCCCTCGGGCGAGTTGACAGTATTCCTCTTATCGGCCGTTCGCGCGTACCGCCGTTTGGCACAGCTGATGCTTGTTCTTGGCGGCGTTGAACAGCTTGCCCAGGATGCGGTCGTGCAGGTCGATGATTTCGTCGGTGACGGTCGCCATGCCCTCGATGGCGAGCGCCACCAGGGTGGCGTAGCGCCGCTGCGGCTCGAACTTGGCCAGATCGGTGGGCGTCATCTGGCCACCCTCACGGGCGATTTTGAGCAGGCGGTTCTGGTGCACCGATCGCTCGATGCCGGAAGGCAGGTCGAGCGCCTGCCACCCCTTTAGGCGTCCGATGTGCTCCAGCATATGCCGCGAATTGGGCTTGACGGGTGACTGGCGCAGCCAGGCCAGCCAGGTCGTCTTGCCGTTGTCCCGGCGCTTGAGCAGATCGTCGAGGCGGCGGCGATGCGCATCCGACAGCGGTTCGGCCAAGGCATCGTAGATGCGCCGGTTGGCGCGAGTGATCGCCTCGGCGCTCGCCCGCTCGACGGCGTTGAGGGCAGGCAGAATGACCGACTGCCGCCGCAGATGCTCGATCAAGGCGCTGGCCAGCACGATGCCCTTGTCGGTCTGCATGGCCAGCTCGGTCAGCAACTGGACGGCCTGCCGGTAGTGGCTCATGGTGAAGGACTGGAAGCCGAACACCGTTTGCAGCTCGACCAGGTGCTCGCGCCGGGTCTGTTCCCGCTGGCCGTACTCGTCCCAGCTTTCGACGCCGACCTTGAGCTGGTTGGCGACCAGTCTCAGCAAGGGCGGGAACGGCGGCTCATCGACGCCAAGGATGACGCCAGGAAAGCGCAGGTAGCAGAGCTGCACGGCGAAGCCTAGCCGGTTGGCCGGGCCGCGCCGCTGCCGGATGATGGACAGGTCGCTTTCGCTGAACGTGTAGTGACGGATCAACTCATCCTTGGTGTCCGGCAACGCCAGTAGGCTTTCGCGCTCGGCGGCGGACAGGATCGAACGGCGGGGCATGCGGTTTCCTTCTTCTTGAAAACGTAGGTTTGTGACAAGCCCGCCAAAGCGCCCGGCGCGGCACGCGAAATCAAGGCATTGCGATTCTCGAAAATGGTTCTTGAAATTCTATTCTTGATTGCATATCATCTCAACGAGTTTCGATAAGAAAGGATGCCCATGCGACCGTCCGTTGTGCTTGACATGAAGCGAAGCGCGGTGCGTGAAGCAGTAGGCCGCTTCCGCACCGCGAACCCGCGCGTATTCGGTTCGGTTCTGCATGGCACCGACCGGGATGGCAGCGACCTCGACCTGCTGGTCGATGCCTTGCCTGGTGCCACGTTGTTGGACTTGGGCGATTTGGAAGAAGAACTGAAATCGCTGCTCGGCGTGGACGTCGATTTGCTGACCCCTGGCGACCTGCCGCCAAAGTTCCGGGCCAAGGTGCTCGCGGAGGCGCAGCCGGTATGAGCGAGAACCGTCTGCCCGATTACCTCGACCACATCCAGCAGGCCGCAACCGATGCACGCAGCTTCGTGGAAGGGATGGCCAGGGACGACTTCTTGGCCGACAAGTGCACCCAGCAGGCCGTCATCATGAGCCTTATCGTCATCGGCGAGGCTGCGACGAAGGTGATGGATGGCTACGCCGAGTTCACCCAGGCGCATGCCGACGTGCCGTGGCGCAGCATGCGCAATATGCGCAATCGCATGGCCCACGGCTATTTCGACATCAACCTCGATGTAGTGTGGGAGACGGTACAGCAATGGCTACCGGAATTGCTCAAGCAACTGCCAGCCGTGCGCCTGGATGCCAACGACCCCGCCGTCAAGGCTTACCCCCACGAAGAAGCCATGCAGGTGGTGCAGGAACGCATCGACCGGGCAAAAGGCAAGCCATGCTAATCGGTTATGCGCGCGTTTCCACGCAGGATCAGAACCTTGAGCTGCAACGTGAAGCCTTGGCCAAGGCCGGATGCCAAAAGGTCTTCGAGGATAAGGTGAGCGGCACACGGGCAGACCGTCCGGGCTTGGGCAAAACGCTCGAAATGCTGCGTGAGGGCGACACCTTGGTCGTCTGGAAGCTCGACCGGCTGGGCCGCTCGGTCAAGCAACTTGTCGATCTGGTCGGCGAGCTGCACAAGCAAGGCGTCCAGTTCAGGAGCCTCACCGACTCCATCGACACCGGCACGCCGTCCGGGCGCTTCTTCTTCCACGTCATGGCCAGCCTTGCCGAGATGGAACGTGAGCTGACCGTCGAGCGCACCCGTGCCGGACTGGCGGTTGCCAAGCAACTCGGCCGCAAAGGGGGCCGCAAGCCGAAGATGACCGACAGTAAGATCGAGTCGGCCAAGAAACTGCTGGCTAGCGGCGTGCCGCCGCGGGACGTGGCCAAGAACCTCGGCGTGTCGATTCCGACGCTGTATCGCTGGGTGCCGGCGTCGCTACAAATCTAATGCTTATGAAATTTCAATGTCATTTTCTCTCTGTCCCTGTGGCGATACTCGGATGTGTTGGCCTCATCTGCACATCCGCATATGCCATGGATACGGGAATCCTCGACCTCGCTGTAACCCAAGAGGAGACCACGCTTCAGGCTAGGGTCGGAGTGGCGGTGATCGATACGGATTCCGGCCTGACGTGGCAGCATCGTGGCGACGAACGCTTCCCGCTGAACAGCACGCATAAAGCCTTTTCCTGCGCGGCCGTTCTGGCCCAGGCCGACCGCCACAAGCTGAACCTGGAGCAGGCGATACCGATCGAGCGCACAGCGCTGGTCACATACTCACCCGTGACGGAAAGGGTGCCACCTGGCGGCACGCTGACCCTGCGTGAGCTGTGCAGGGCCGCCGTCAGTATCAGTGACAACACAGCGGCCAATTTGGCGTTGGATGCAATCGGCGGGGCACGGACATTCACCGCGTTCATGCGGTCTATCGGTGACGATAAGACACGCCTGGATCGGCGAGAACCCGAACTCAACGAGGCCACGCCGGGGGATGCACGCGACACGACAACGCCAATTGCGGCAGCGCGGAGCCTGCAAACACTGTTGCTCGACGGTGTCCTCTCCGCTCCGGCTCGGAACGAACTGACACAATGGATGCTCGGGGATCAAGTTGCCGATGCCTTGCTACGCGCTGGCTTGCCGAGGGATTGGCAAATTGCGGACAAGTCGGGAGCAGGTGGTCACGGATCACGTTCCATAATCGCCGTTGTCTGGCCGCCCAAGCGTTCAGCCGTCATTGTGGCGATCTACATCACCCAAACCGCAGCGTCTATGTCGGCAAGCAACCAGGCGGTGTCCAGAATCGGATCAGCCTTAGCAAAGGCGTTGCAATGAGCGTTCCCGCCTCAGTGCACACTTAGCGTGCTTTATTTTCCGTTTTCTGAGACGACCCCAGGAATACCGACAACGCTTGCCCCGCTGGCCGCGTTTTCCGGGCCGTGGCGGGCCGTTTACGCCTCCGCCGACGTATTCCCCTATCCAGGCGGCCAAAAACGCTCTAAAGGGCTGTTTTGCCCCGTTTGCCGGGCGTAGGCCATCCGCCACGCACGATGCGGGCCAAAAAGGGGTCGCCTCAGAAAACGGAAAATAAAGCACGCTAAGCCGGTTGCAACGGTCGCAATGGCCTGAACTTGCCCGGGCCGATCTTGGCGCTGCTGCGCCAGAGGTAATCGCCGGTCAGGTTGATGTGCTCCCAGCCGAGCGGCGAAAGGTACTGCAACAGCCCGTCATCGACGGTCTGGCCATGGCCACGCAAGGCGTTCGCGGCCCGCTCCAGATAGACCGTATTCCACAACACTATGGCCGCCGTCACCAAGTTGAGGCCGGAAGCGCGATAGCGTTGCTGCTCGAAACTGCGGTCGCGGATTTCACCCAGGCGGTTGAAGAACACGGCGCGGGCCAGCGCGTTGCG
>JBJACV010000086.1:0-4274 GCA_046604365.1 Nitrospira sp. | reverse complement strand
CAGCTAACGAGCATCTTTACTCGTACTTCAATTTCGCCGGGTCTATGGTTGAGACAGCGGGGAAGTCGTTACGCCATTCGTGCAGGTCGGAACTTACCCGACAAGGAATTTCGCTACCTTAGGACCGTTATAGTTACGGCCGCCATTCACTGGGGCTTAGGTTCACAGCTTCGCTTTGCAGCTAACCGTTCCCCGTGACCTTCCAGCATTGGGCAGGCGTCACAGCGTATACAGCGCCTTGCGGCTTCGCACGCTGCTGTGTTTTTGGTAAACAGTCGCTACCCCCTGGTCTGTGCCACCCTCCTCAGCTTAGATCGCGAAGATCATCACCAAAAAGGGTCCTCCTTCTCCCGAAGTTACGGAGGTAATTTGCCGAGTTCCTTAACCATAGTTCTCCCGATCGCCTTGGTATTCTCTACCCGCCCACCTGTGTCGGTTTGGGGTACGGGCACCGTGCCAACTCACTGCTGGGCTTTTCTTGGCAGCATGGGATTAGTGACTTCGACTTGTGTCTCGGCATCACGTCTCAGCGTTACGACCCCAACTCTCATCGGGATCCGCCTACACGCTTACCCGGGGACTACCATCGCCCCGGTTCACCTACCCTCCTGCGTCCCCCTTCAGCTATCCGCCAGCAGCTCGGTCAGATCGTTCCCGAAGGAACAGCCCCGACGTCGCCACTCTTGGACCTGGCGCGAACACGGTGGTACTGGAATATTAACCAGTTGTGCATCGACTACGCCTTTCGGCCTCGCCTTAGCTCCCGACTTACCCTGGGAGGATTAGCCTTCCCCAGGAACCCTTGGGCTTACGGCGGAGGGGTTTCTCACCCCTCTCTCGCTACTCATGCCTGCATTCTCACTCGATATCGCTCCACAGGTCCCTTCCGGGCCGGCTTCGCAGCAATATCGACGCTCCTCTACCACTCGTACTTACGTACGAATCCATAGCTTCGGCTCTGAACTTAGCCCCGTTACATTGTCCGCGCAGGATCACTCGACCAGTGAGCTATTACGCACTCTTTCAAGGGTGGCTGCTTCTAAGCCAACCTCCTGGCTGTCTAAGCAATCCCACATCGTTTTCCACTCAGTTCAGAATTTGGGGCCTTAGCTGATGGTCTGGGCTGTTTCCCTTTCGTCCAACGAAGCTCATCCCCCGTGGACTCACTGCTGCGCTCTGGAGTACTGGCATTCGGAGTTTGACTAAGTTCGGTAAGCTTGTGGGCCCCCTAGCCTAATCAGTGCTCTACCTCCAATACTGAACACGCAACGCTGCACCTAGATGCATTTCGAGGAGAACCAGCTATCGCCAAGTTTGATTAGCCTTTCACCCCTATACACAGCTCATCCCCGCCATTTTCAACTGACGTGGGTTCGGTCCTCCACGGAGTCTTACCTCCGCTTCAACCTGGCCATGCATAGATCACTTGGCTTCGGGTCTACAGCATGCGACTCAACGCCCTATTCAGACTCGCTTTCGCTTCGGCTCCCCATCACTGGTTAACCTTGCCACATACCGTAACTCGCAGGCTCATTCTTCAAAAGGCACGCTATCGAGGCCACCCGAAGGTGACGACTCTCTAACTGCTTGTAAACCAACGGTTTCAGGTACTATTTCACTCCCCTCCCGGGGTACTTTTCACCTTTCCCTCACGGTACTGGTTCACTATCGGTCGCCAAGGAATACTTAGACTTACGGGGTGGTCCCCGCAGATTCACGCCGGTTTGCTCGGTCCCGGCGCTACTTGGGATGACAATCGGAGGCTGCGTGCGTTTTAGATACGGGACTGTTACCCACTATGGTCCACCTTTCCAGGTGTGTTCTCCTACACAGCAGCTTGGTAACTCCGTGTGTGATCTGGTGCTCACACTATTGGTCCCACGACCCCACGTCAGCAACGCCACCAGGCTTGGCACTGACACGGTTTAGTCTCTACCCTCTTCGCTCGCCGCTACTAAGGGTGTCGCGGTTGCTTTCCTTTCCTGACGGTACTCAGATGTTTCAATTCCCGTCGTTCCCTCCTCTGGCCCTATGTATTCAGACCAGGGTGACACTCCATGACGAGTGCCGGGTTTCCCCATTCGGACATCTCCGGATATAACGCCTAGTAGACGGCTTCCCGGAGCTTTTCGCAGTCACTCACGTCCTTCATCGGTTCTTGGCGCCAAGGCATCCACCGTTGGCTCTTTGTAGCTTGGAAATTCTTTTCGATCGTTCAAAATTAATTGAAAGAACAAGATGCTCGTGCTTGCTCTGCAGTTCTCAAGGGGCGACGTGACGCTTGCGGAACACCGCCAGCCGGCGGGCTCGACGCAGCGGCGTCGATGAGAGCGTGTTTCCACTCCCTCAAAACGGAAGAGAAGACGGTAACTGTCGGCGATCATCGCTCGAGGGAGGGACCGAATCCCTAACGACCTCGAGGTCGGATGGCTGACAGCCCACCAGTGCACCAACAGGTGTGTCTCGAACTGGACCGTACGAATGACGATCTTCAGTCGAGAAGCACTCCTTAGAAAGGAGGTGATCCAGCCGCACCTTCCGGTACGGCTACCTTGTTACGACTTCACCCCAATCACCGATCCCACCTTCGACGGCTCCCTCCCTTACGGGTTGGGCCACCGGCTTCGGGTGTTACCGACTTTCGTGGTGTGACGGGCGGTGTGTACAAGGCCCGGGAACGTATTCACCCCGGCGTGCTGATCCGGGATTACTAGCAACTCCGGCTTCATGGAGGCGAGTTGCAGCCTCCAATCCGAACTGAGACCGGCTTTGTGGGATTCGCTCACCCTCGCGGGATTGCAGCCCTCTGTACCGGCCATTGTAGCGTGTTTGCAGCCCTGGGCATAAGGGGCATGATGACTTGACGTCATCCCCACCTTCCTCCGAGTTGACCCCGGCAGTCTCCTGCGAGTCCCCAACTAAATGCTGGCAACACAGGATAAGGGTTGCGCTCGTTGCGGGACTTAACCCAACATCTCACGACACGAGCTGACGACAGCCATGCACCACCTGTGTCGGGCCCCGAAGGACACCCTATCTCTAGAGCTTTTCCCGACATGTCAAACCCAGGTAAGGTTCTTCGCGTTGCATCGAATTAAGCAACACGCTCCGCTGCTTGTGCGGGCCCCCGTCAATTCCTTTGAGTTTTAGTCTTGCGACCGTACTCCCCAGGCGGGGCACTTAATGCGTTAGCGACGGCGCGGATCTCGTTGGTTGAGACCCACACCTAGTGCCCAACGTTTACGGCGTGGACTACCAGGGTATCTAATCCTGTTTGCTACCCACGCTTTCGCTCCTCAGCGTCAGTTACGGCCCAGAGTGGCGCCTTCGCCACTGGTGTTCCTCCTGATATCTGCGCATTTCACCGCTACACCAGGAATTCCCCACTCCCCTACCGTACTCAAGTCACAGCAGTATCGGGTGGCGTCTCTGGGTTGAGCCCAGAGTTTTCACACCCGACTTACTGAACCGCCTACGAGCTCTTTACGCCCAATAAATCCGGACAACGCTTGGTGCCTACGTGTCACCGCGGCTGCTGGCACGTAGTTGGCCGCACCTTCTTCTGCAGGTACCGTCAGTTTCTTCCCTGCTGAAAGCGGTTTACAACCCTAGGGCCTTCTTCCCGCACGCGGCGTTGCTGCATCAGGCTTTCGCCCATTGTGCAATATTCCCCACTGCTGCCTCCCGTAGGAGTCTGGGCCGTGTCTCAGTCCCAGTGTGGCTGATCATCCTCTCAGACCAGCTACCCGTCGATGCCTTGGTGAGCCGTTACCTCACCAACTAGCTGATAGGCCGCGAGACCCTCCCAAACCGCAAAAGCTTTCTTCGATGCGCCATGCGACGCTACGAAGGTATTCGGTATTAGCAGTCGTTTCCGACTGTTATTCCCAAGTCTGGGGCAGGTTTCTCACGTGTTACGCACCCGTTCGCCACTAGGTCTTCTCTTGAGCAAGCTCGCAATGGACCTCGTTCGACTTGCATGTGTTAAGCACGCCGCCAGCGTTCGTCCTGAGCCAGGATCAAACTCTCCAACAAAAACGTGTCGTCGCTTCGGGCGGTTGCCCTTGTCGACGATCGAGTGTTGTCAAGCACAAGGACCGGTTGGAATGACCGGCACCCTCGTGATCTGACTGATTACATTTGTTTGTTGCCGGAAGGGTATTCCGACAACAGAATTGACAAGCAGTTCGTCTCAGAGGCGCAAGGCCTCCCCCGACTGAACTGCCCGCACTGGCGTTCTGTCTTCTCTTCCGTTTTCAAGGAGCCGAAGCTCT
>JBJACV010000085.1:0-4289 GCA_046604365.1 Nitrospira sp. | reverse complement strand
TCTAACGTCCGCGTTGAGCGGGCCGCGCGAAACCGTTCCAGCGCGCCGCGAGCGTAAAATCTCTCCGCACGCGAGCGGCGCGCCACCCGCGACCCATCGCGGCCCGCTCCAACGCATAGTTAGGCGTCATCACAGTTCTGAGAACCGATTTATCGAGAATCCACCGCCGCTGTCCGACACTCGCGGATCCCAATAGGAGAAGCGCTTTGGGAAGCCGTACTTGACGTCGAATGTCAGCACAAGATGCTTATCCAGGTCCACGTCGTCCGGCAGCGATGCAACGAAGGAAGAAAGAGAGTCGAACAGCTGCGGAATCGTCTGCGCCGTCGCCGTCTCGTCGCCGCGATCACAGAGCTCCGGTTTTGACGAGGGGAAGACGCATTCGAGAAAGCGATGCGGGGCAACCTTCTGAGATGCAGAGTCCAGCACATTGTCCTTAACAGTCACGTCCATTGGTGGAAGGTCCAGAGCAGCATATGGGCCTTCGAAGTCGATGGTGTACTGATAGCTGACAATGGACAAGGAGTCCCAGAGCGCGCGGCTTCGTTCCAGCTGCTCCAGGATCGTTTCGGCCGCACCCGCGGTGAATGGCCAAGCCAGGAGCAGCGCTGCAGAAAGTCGCGACGTCATCATGACGCCTAACGTCCGCGTTGAGCGGGCCGCGCGCGACCGTTCCAGCGCGCCGCGAGCGTAAAATCTCTCTGCACGCGAGCGGCGCGCCACCCGCGACCCAACCCGGCCCGCTCCAACGCATAGTTAGGCGTGTCTCCCACGAAGGTTACTTTCCATCTGCACAGACGGTTAGACCAGAGCGATTGTTGTCAATGTCTTCACTACGAGCTGGGAAGTAGGAGATAGAACGGCCGCAGCCGTTGGAAGTTCCGAGCTCGCACAAGATGATGTCACCGCTAGGCGAGACTAGCCAACGTTCCTGCTCCCCTGGAAATGGCTGCGAAAAATCGCCAGTAGCGTCTGGACGAGATGCGTGGCGAAGAGATCGAGCGTTTGATGGCTCTGCTGCCAGTAGCGACCATGACCCGTGAATGCGGACGTCCTGGGTGCAGTGAGCAATGACAGACACCGGATCCTCAAACTGTCGAAACTCAGAACAGGCTACCAGCATTAAGACCGCCGAGATTGGAAGGAATCTCTGAAGCCGGCTCATGACACGCCTAACGTCCGCGTTGAGCGGGCCGCGCACAGCGCGGCCAGCGCGCCGCAGGCGCAAACTCTTCCGACGCGCCTGCGGCGCGCTTGCTCAACGCTCTCACGGCCCGCTCCAACGCATAGTTAGATCGCAACCCTCAGGGTGCATATTCTGAGACAACCTTGTCCATCGCGCTCTTGGCTTCACGGCCGGCCGCAGCCATTTCCTCCGCCAAAGCGGGATCGTAAGCCGCCAGGTTTGAATCGACCTCGGCAGTCATTGCGGCGTCCCACAGAGGGGAGGAGTGTGACTTCCGATACTCGGCGAGTCGCCGAATGTACTTTTCATACTCGGGGTAGACGTCATCACCAGTCAGACGATTCAGGTAAGGCGCGAGTCGTGAAGCAGAAACGTCATGCCAAAACATGAGGCCTGCATCGACTTGCGACTCGAAATAGTACTTCGCCTCATCTCCATGGCCGGCGTCGATTCGGCGTCCGAGCTGCATCCCGACGACGCCACGAGGAGCGGCCTCAATCATGAGGCCCATCTGCCAGCCTTGGCGGAACCCTAACCAGAAGCCGAGCACCACAGCCAAGGCAACTGCGAGAACGACAGTAAGGACTAGCGGGAAACCCTTCATTGCGATCTAACGTCCGCGTTGAGCGGGCCGCGCGAGAACTTTCCAGCGCGCCGCAGGCGTAAAATCTCTCTGCGCGCCTGCGGCGCGCCAGCCGCAAGCTGTCACGGCCCGCTCCAACGCATAGTTAGGCAACATCAGCGGGAGTCCACCGGACAGAAATACTCGTGATACTTCCGCTCAGCGAAGCGAAGCTTGTAGCAGTCTCCCTCCCAGACGAGTCGAAGATCAAGTTCGATGTCGTCAGGAAAGGTTACCAATAGGGACTCTGCGGTCTGTTCCGTGACCTGATACGTCATCGGCTCAGGGCGCGGATCACGGTCAAATCCAGCGCGAAGCTCTGTGCAGGTCCATTCGTGGACCATGTGCCCAAAGAAGTCGGCGCTAAGAGCGCTCATTGCGGGCGGCGACATGGCGTCATTAGCAGCAATGTCTGCAAGTGTCCTAGGCGCGTCGGATTTCCAGGTTCCCTGCAATGGGCAGCCCGCGGCGTTACAGAATGCCGGTCCACTGAAAGTGAGGAGGGCGACTACTGCGAATGTCTTCATGTTGCCTAACGTCCGCGTTGAGCGGGCCGCGCGCGGCCGTTCCAGCGCGCCGCAGGCGCAAACTGTTCCGGCGCGCCGGCGGCGCGCCACCCGCAAGCTCTCACGGACCGCTCCAACGCATAGTTAGGCATCAGTGAACCTTTAAGGGTGGCTCGTCATACACTTTCATGAGTCTGCGCTTACGTTTCAGCGTTCGGGCAGCACCATCGTGAAGTTCAACGGCAGCAAGCGCCAATGCCAGAGCAAGAAGACTGGTTTGGTTTCGGTGGATGACAATCTCCCACGCCAATTCGCCAAGTCGAGCGTGCTGCTCCGAGTTGAGAGAAAGCACCCAGGCCGCAATCTCGTCTTCGCCGTATGCACGAAGATCCTGCGAGATATCAGACAGTGACGCATTGATTGGCAAACTGATGCCTAACGTCCGCGTTGAGCGGGCCGCGCGAAGCCCTTGCAGCGCGCCGCGAGCGTAAAATCTCTCCGCACGCGAGCGGCGCGCCACCCGCACGCCATCCCGGCCCGCTCCAACGCATAGTTAGATGTCAGCATGCACCGGAATGGCCGTGCCAAGAACTGCAATGGTCACCATGAGACCGAAAACAATCAGACCTTTCACAATCCATCTCCACCGCTTCTCAACTGGCCTGGCGCGCCACAAATAGAATGGGACGGCCGGAATTCCAAACAAAACCATACAGACCCCCTGCGCTTTAGAGAGTCGCGCTCCGTGCCGAGAGGCGTCTGTCCACGCCCACACGAACAGAATAATGCTCAAAACGACGATGTGAGTGGCATCGACAACCATTTGGCTTTGCCCAGACGTAACGAGTGTCGCATCAGCGATTGCTGCTGCTACCCAACTGAGCAAGAAGATGATTGCATATAGGTTGGTGGCTGACATCTAACGTCCGCGTTGAGCGGGCCGCGCGAAACCATTGCAGCGCGCCGCGAGCGTAGAATCTCTCCACACGCGAGCGGCGCGCCACCCGCAAGTTTTCACGGCCCGCTCCAACGCATAGTTAGATGGCTGCCCATGCATTCATAGCTGAACCAACTACCAGCGAGGCAACGAGTACCAAGAACAGGGAAGCACCAGCCACTCCAAGATAGTAGGCGCTCCGGGCTCGACGCGTAAGCCATGGGTCACCAAGGGTTTGGCACTCCGGAGACCAAAGAAACTTCCTTGCTG
The DNA here is from genome assembly GCA_046604365.1 of Nitrospira sp. Classification (GTDB taxonomy): domain Bacteria; phylum Nitrospirota; class Nitrospiria; order Nitrospirales; family Nitrospiraceae; genus Nitrospira_D. The sequence continues at coordinate 768 of JBJACV010000085.1, read as the reverse complement.
GGTAGAGGCCTCTATTCCAGCTACGTATGTGTGGTTGCCCGAGCGCATCCCAGGTTGTGCGGTGACAGTCGTGGAGTCGGCGAAACGATTGTTGGAGCTGGATCAAAGAGACCAGAACCAATGCCATGGATAGCATCCAGCCACCGAGTACAAGAGCGAGGATCAATCGGCTAGCGGTCATTCTGTGCAGCCATCTAACGTCCGCGTTGAGCGGGCCGCGCGACGCGCGGCCAGCGCGCCGCAGGCGCAAACTGTTCCGACGCGCCTGCGGCGCGCGCGCTCAACGCTGTCACGGCCCGCTCCAACGCATAGTTAGACGGCGTGTCACTTCTCCTCGTACCCGATTGCATTGTTGATGGCCTCTAGCGCGGACGAAATGCTTGCAACAAGATCGGCTTCATAGGTCTTCGCGAGATGAGCTTTGTATCTGTCCAGTCGTTCTCGCCGCCTTTCCGGATTTCTAAACGACTCTCGGCATCGTTTAGCCAGGGTCTTCAACTCATCCTCCGAGAATGGCAGATTGTTTGAGTCGACCTGTTTCGCTAGTCGGGCGAGCGCGTCGTCTACTACCCGCTCCTCATAGAGTTTGCGTGCTTTTGCTTCGCTGCTCACGTGAAATCACGCCGTCTAACGTCCGCGTTGAGCGGGCCGCGCGCTGCGCCTGCCAGGCGCTGCGCGCGCTAAACTTTCCCAGGCGCGCGCAGCGCCCACCCGCCAACCTTTCACGGCCCGCTCCAACGCATAGTTAGACATCAGTCATACCAGAAG
>JBJACV010000084.1:0-4306 GCA_046604365.1 Nitrospira sp. | reverse complement strand
TAGACTGGCGACGCAAGTCCCGCCCCGCGATCTGGAGATCGCGGAGCGGGCCTCTGCAGCTCAGCTTGCCGTTAGGTTGGCGGACGGCGACTGACGCTCATCGAGGGTCTGGAGGCCCACACAATCATGACTGCGATCTCTCTCACCGACTCTGCCGCAATCACCGCGGTTCTTGCGTCCGCTCGGCTGCGTTGTCCCCATTGCAAGTATCAGCTCACCGCGATTGCCTCAGCGACGTGTCCCGAGTGCGGGCATGCCATAGCGCTCTCAGTTTCGTCCACTCCTGTGCTGACCCGGCTTTGGCGTATCGGGGTCCCTGTCACCGCGGCGTGCCTGGCAGCGCTTCTTGCGCTGCTACTTCCGCTCTATCTTGACGCGCGCGCGGCAGGCTGGCCCGTCGACGGTCCCATCAGGTATTGGTTCGCACCGCTTGGACTCTTCCCGCTTGCGATTGCCTTCCTTTTCATAGTCGCCCTCGGCTGCCGGACTTTCGTTCGCCGCTGGAGTCTTGCTGTTCAGCGCATTGCTGCGGTTGCCCTCCTGGCTCTGACACTGTGGCTATCAGGCTGGGGAACCGTTCAGGCGTCGCGCCTGCCGCTTCAGCGGTCAGAATCGCTTCAACAGGTCTTCGGTTTCTTCATGGAGCTCCCCTTCTAGCGTGCCGCGCGGGGCGCCACGCAACCTAACGATCGCTCGAGCTGACAGAGGCCCACGACCGGCGGTGAGCTGGCGACGGTTCCGGAGCCGCATGTCATCGCGTTGAATGGTGCGTCGCCAGTAGACTGGCGACGCAAGGCCCGGCCCGCGGTCTGGCGACCGCGGAGCGGGCCTCTGCAGCTCAGCTCAACGTTAGGCACACACTGTGCGGCACTTGATTCGCTGGCTTCTTCTTCCGGCTGGTGTTGGCGCACTTCTCACATTGATCGTCGCTGTGGGCTGTGTGATTTGGGTTCGTGGCCCGGCCGACCCAGCACCGTATCGAGCCTCTTGGCCCTCGGTTCCACCGGCCGACTGGCCTAGGGACTGCGAGATCAGGTACCTCAGCAAGGCGTTCGGCTCGTCCAGAGTTGCCGGCGCCAACAGCGATCAAGTACGCGGAGGCCGCAAGGGCCTTCTCTACGCGCAGGAAACCTATCGCGCCGGGTGGCCGTTCACCGCGCTGGAAGTTGTCTATACAGAGATCGTTGACTACTCCGCACCACTTGTTGCCTACTACAGCGTCCCCGCGAATCTGGCGAGTCCAGTTCCATCCTGGATTCCGCTTCGTGACCCTTCACAATTGAAGCGCATCCCGCTCCGTGCTGCATGGATCGGGTTCGCATCAAACACTGCGATCTACGCGTCTCTCTTCATCGCCGGAACTTTCGTCGTCGGCCAAGTCCGTCGTCGCGTGAGGCGCGCTGGCGGCTTGTGCGCGGCGTGTGGACATCAGCTCGGTGGATCGACCGCTTGTCCGGAGTGCGGCTCCGCTCGAGCGCGGGTACTGCACAGTGGTGCCTAACGATCGCTCGAGCTGACAGAGGCCCACGACCGGCGGCGAGTCAGCCACGGTTCTGGAGCCGCATGTCGGCGCGTTGACTGGTGCGTCGCCAGTAGACTGGCGACGCAAGGCCCGGCCCGCGATCTGGAGATCGCGGAGCGGGCCTCTGCAGCTCAGCTTGCCGTTAGGTTGCCTCAGGCGCTGGCGCGAACGGCGCGCACAAGTGCGGGCGTGGCTGTGCCGAGCCGCAGATGCGATCGCACCAGCAGGTCGATTGACACGGTGCGGTCCCCTGCCTCCATGCGTGCCACTCGTGACTGACTCGACTTGAGCAACTTGGCCAGGCTCGACTGCGTCATCCCTTGTCGCGTGCGCTCAGTGCGCAGCGCCTTCGCGAGCTGGTGCTTGAGTTCCACGTAGGCGGACTCTTCGTCCGTCAAATTGAGAAACTCCTTCACCGTCCCGGTCCGCCACCCCATCGCCGCGAGTCGTCGTTCTCGTGCTGATTTCTTCATTGGCTCACCTCACGCCGCGTCAAAACGCCGCAGCCTGTCCTTGCATGTCTCGATCACCTGCTGTGGCGTCTTCTGCGTCTTCTTCCTGAACACTTCCACAATCACAATCTCGTCCGGATCGATCCGGTAGATCACTCGCCACGAGCCACCGACGTCCCGAACCCTCAGCTCGTGGCACCGTGAGCCGATCGACGGCATCGGTCGCGAGTGCGGCATCGACACCATGTCGCCGTCCTGCAAGGCTCGCAGGAATCCGCCTGCCTCTCTCCGCGCTTCCGAGCTGAATGGCGGGGTCTTGATCGCCCCGTGCAGCCATCGGAGCACCCTCCCTGGCGCCGGCTGATTCCCCATCGCCGCAGTCTATGTCAGATTCGACATATCGTCAAGTCGCTCCTCTGAGATGCGACGCCTGAGCAACCTAACGATCGCTCGAGCTGACAGAGGCCCACGGCCGGCGGTGAGTCGGCCGTAGTTCCGGAGCCGCATGTCGGCGCGCTGGCTGGTGCGTCGCCAGTAGACTGGCGACGCAAGTCCCGCCCCGCGATCTGGAGATCGCGGAGCGGGCCTCTGCAGCTGAGCTCATCGTTAGCCGGGCGGTCCGCGTGTCGTCGGCTCAGTACGATGGTCCGATGCCCGCCGAAGCCGACGTCAACATTCCGAACCGGTTCGAGTCTCTCCAGGAAACGTTTGGGCAGGAGATTCGGCCCCTGATACTTCCGATCGATCACGATCTTCGCGCGTTGAATGCGTTGCGCGATCGGGCGCGCGTTCAGCGCGGCGGACTACTCTGCTTCATCCTCGGGCAGACCGGCATTGGCAAGACAACCGCCATTCATTCGACTACCGTTCACATGCCGGACGACTTTGCACCGGTCCTCAGGATTCCCCCCGAAGTGCCGTTCCGCGACGTCTCGACTTGGCTAGGCACGAACCTGCCGGCCGCGGATACAGCCAAGTCTACCCCAGTGCTCTTCGATGGCCGCGAGGTCTCCGACGATAGTGTTGGCGTCAAGCAACTCCTTTCCTCGTTGAACCAGCTGCTACGCGCTCGTCCGGACCTTCTATTCTGTTGGCCGACAACGGACACTGCTTGGCATCGTAATCTGAGGACAATTGCCGACACTGTTGGCGGCGCCAATATGGCACCGCCCGAATCTGATGTCACAATCGCGGGCCCCCCCTCTGCAGAGTGGCCGACCGTCCTCGACCGGCTCCTCTTGCAGTTTGGCAAATCCTACGAGGACGTCGGAATTGCTCGCGAATTCATTGCCTCTGCCAGCGCTAGGGCGCCCACGATTGGCGACTTCCTCACACTGATCGGGAAGACCATTGCCGAGCGTCTGACAAAGACCCGCGTCATCAAGCGCCTTCCGCAAATCGTCTTCGTGATTACCTCAAGCGGTGACGTAGTCGGCGAGGCCAATCGAATCCGGCGCGGCACACAGGCGCTCAATGCGGAACCGCTTCTGCGTCACTCTCCTCGCTCTGAAGCGGGCAAGTGGTGGACAGAACGCAACAAGTCCCCTGATCACCATCTCGGTTACATCATTTCCTTGTTTGACGCTCGACTGGTCACCATGACCGCGAGTGCGGTCGTCCACTCCTGCCTGCATTACTCTGACACGACACTGGTAAAGGCGGCAGCAGAGCAAGGTGCCAGAGCAGACAAGGGTAACGCAAAGCGCATCATAGAGGCGTCCGAACTTTACCGGTTTCTCAAAGGTGAGCCGATCCCGGAATTCACCTCAGGCAAGAAAGGCGGCCACCGGGACTCGACAGCCAGAGCCTATTCGGTGATCCAAGGAATGTCAACGAAACGACACAAGGTCATCAACCAGGCTCTTTGCGCACTGGTGCGCTCGCATCTGGCTGACTTGTCCTATTCCGACAGCGATTTCGAGGTGAGTCACGGAGGCAACGTAATTACGGATGCTGTTGTAACTCATGCCTCACGCCCGTATTCTTTGGAGTTCCATCACCTGAGCGAGGGGCAGTGTGTCGCCTCGGGCATGTCGTCGTACATAATGTGAGCGTCCCGCGAATCCCGTCTTTCATCGTCGACGCGCGTTGGTCAGACTTGCCGGATGCAAGATGATCGACGGCGTTGGAAGCGCATGTTCAGGGACCAGGCTCGGAGCGGTGTGAGCATCGCCGAGTTCTGTCGGATCCACGGGGTCTCGCCGAGCACATTTCATCGCTGGCGGCGGCTCCTGTCGGACGGCGATTCGACCCTGCGCCATTGCGGCCCGACGCCTGACTTCGTGGAAGTTGCGTCCCCGTCATCGATCACGATCCCGGCGCTCGTGATCGC
>JBJACV010000083.1:0-4342 GCA_046604365.1 Nitrospira sp. | reverse complement strand
GTCCGCGATCTGCAAGCGGCGTGCCGACGCGCGACGACCGCTGCGTCACATAGTTCGATCGCAGCCGGTCACTGCGAATTGCCGCACCACTGACTCTCGCATGGCTCACCGTCGTTGTTGCCGTCCATCTCAACATTTGGGCAGTTGCGCAGGAAAAACTCCGCCTCTTCACAGGAGGTCATTTGGGAACAGCGCGTGCGGCCGTCGCAATTGAACTGGGAGGTAGCGTCCGTAGCGAGTTGGTCAGTGACTTCATCAGCCCCAGAGATCGTGGGCGCAAGTGACTCAGGCGTTGGAGGTCCAACCGCGCGCGTGTACGCGAACCAGCCTACGAGCGCGAGTGCGATGAGAACTAGCGTATTCTTCATTGCGTGCTAAGGCTTCAAAAGTTGTGATCTAACGTTCCGGTTCAGCGGCGGGCCGCGCAGCGGACCGACCGCTGCAACTCGTTGATAGATGCAGACTAAGGTTTCGGAAGTCCAAGTTTTAGGCTCTCGGGATAGTCCCAAATTTTGTCGTCGATGGCTTTTCGGAAGTCCTCGGAGTGTGCCCTCAGCCACGCTTTCGCCACTTCGTCCTGAATTGGGCCTGGAGACTTGGACAAGCCAATCGATGCCCGCTTCCCTGCTACCTCGCGCATGCACAAGAATAGCTCGCAGTAGATCATGTCAAGAATAGTTCCCAGAATACTGCCGTCCCGGAAATTGACCGGAGTTCCTTGAAGTAGCAGAAAGAACCGTTTGTTGTTTGGCTGCGTGAACCTCCACACAACGTTTGAGAACTTCTCCAGCGTGCACGCGCCCTCGAAATCTGCCAATGCAAACTCCACGGCCTTCGAACTTGCACTGACAAGAATCGCGCCATCTTTGATGAAAGGCATGTCTACCAAGCGAATCGAGGTCTGACCTGTGCATCCGACCACCAAGTCGCTTTCTGGTAGCAAATCATGTAGTGGCCTCGGATAGAACCCCTCAACCTTGGCGGTCATGTCCTTGGCCGGATCGATGTCGTAAATCGAAACGACCGCCTCTCTGCCCTTGAGCGCGACGGCCGCTGACCGGCCGATTTTGCCGAACCCAATGACTGCACTGTGTAAACCCTGACAGATCGCAGCGAACTCCTCACGCAATATCCTCTCAACGCTGAACAGCACCGCATCTCCGATGATAGAGTCCTCAACCGCCTTGAGCGGGCTCTGCGCCATCGATAAGACAGGAATCGGGTGTGGACCCGTGCTTTCGTACAACCAATGGCCGTTGTTCGTATCCTCCACGACGCCCAAGAAGTGAGGGAACGCAGCTAGTCGGGCCGATGCCTTCGCGAGATAGCCGCCCACCTCCTGAACCAGCAGTGGAGTCGCCGCCTCCTTCAGCGCTTCCATCACTTGGCGTTCGGATTCAACAAACGTGTCGGGAATGGACGTCGGCACAACAACCGTGAACCCTTTGGACCTCAGGGATTGCACAGCGGTGGAAGAGGCCGAATAGGGAATCGCCACGACTCGCGCGACCGGAAATACGGAGTGAACGGCTTCCACGTATGCGACTGCCGTGTCGAGCACATGCGTAATTAGGACTGACCGCGCCCTGTCTGTTGGTGGCACTGTCCCGAGCAACTCCGTCAGCGCTGGCAAATCAGCACCGAATTTCGGAGTGTCAGGAGCGCCAAACGTCTTCAGAAATGCTGTAGACAATCTCATCAGTGCTCCTTGAGCATCTAACGCCCAGGATCAGCGGCGGCGCGCTGCCGTACGTGCCTTGGCACTTTTGTTTACAACTGTCCTCTGCAACCGGCCGTTATGCGCGGCCGCGATACGCGGGAGGCGCGCTCCAGCCGCGTGTTGTCTTCAAGGATCCCTACGCTCCCGGATGAATCTCTAGGAGTTCGCAAAGAGCCGCACGAACGTATGTGTGAATGCGGAGGACTTCCGACCTCTCTGTAGGAGTATGCGTCGAGATGCTTGACCGAGTATAGACGGAGCGTACGAAGCCACCCACGATCTCGTCGACCGCCTCCACAGACTGTTCTGGAGTCATGCTCAACGAATTGGAGATCCCTCGTTTCCTTAGGATATATCGGACCTTTTGCTTCATCGTTGGACCGCGTTGATCCTTTTCAAGCTTGAATCCCTTTTCTGACGCCACATCGGCGTCCGGCGCAAGATGATCGAGCGTTTCCCTTAGGCTCTCACGAAGATCCGTCGCGGGACCTCGCCACGAAAGCCGCTCGGGACCTGCCAGATCCCGAAGCGCTTGTTCGTACGCTCGTGCCGCAGAAGGTAGAACTCGCGCCAGCGTTCGCACGATGGATGCGTCGGTTGGCTCGAATGGGCGGGACGCGGAGAGACTCTGGGTTGATAGCGCCAATTTCTCTGCAATGGCGATAGTAGCGCCAACGGATTTGAGGACGTTCTCGTATGTTCCCTTCGCACTCAGCTTGCGCGATGTCTCCAGGAGAGCATGCATTGCTTCGTCTAGTGCTTGTATAACGTCACCGCGGAGCCCACCAATTCGAAGTTGCTCGCGCAACTCTCGGAAGTACGAATCAACTATCGCTCTAGCCTCATCGCGATCCGAAGCACGGCGGACTTGCGGAGAGTCAAGTGATTTGACGGATCTGCGAAGTCCGTTTGCACGCTGGCCCAGAGCTCGAATCAGCTCGAGCATTTCGAGTTACGCAGTCTTTTTTCGAGGAAGATTGTGGACGACCAGATTGTGACCAACGGGATTCAACTTATAGCGACCTCGAGAAACGGAGTCCAAATACCCCGCGGCCTTAGCATCGATGAGCACTTGGTCCATGCGCTTGGGGAGCTTGAAATTCGCTTGCTTGAAGTACTTTTCTAGCTGGGCCTTAGTGACGTCTGACGCGCGTTCAGGGGGCGCGGCGAGAGAGTCGAGGTAGTACGCGACGATGCATGCCATCTCTATCGCATTGCTCGGTTGTTTCTGTTCTTTGAACGATCGGATGTCTTGTCCAGCTACAGCAAGACTCGCAGCAGGCGCCGGACTTTGCGTAGTGGCTGCCTGCGGTTGGGGTTGTGCGGGATTCGGCGGGGACGAAATCGTTGCATCTTGTAGTCCAAGATGCGCGCAAGCGGCGCGTATGGCTGTCAGGCGAGCAGCCTCTTCGAGTGGCTCGAGGGCCGATATGACTTCGTCGATCGCTTGTCCGAGGGATCTTTTGGTGCCCATCATCATTAGTCCTCTAGAGCTGTCAGTAAAGCGTACCGCGCCGCGGCAACAGAAAGCGCTTGCGCTGCTCGACCCGCACGCGAACGTCTGTTAGCGCATAACGTTTGCGATCAGCGGCGGCACGTAGTCGGTGCGCCGCTTGCTGATCGAAGCCTCCGGGAGCTGCTTGCAGTTCCTGCAAGCGGCGTGACGACAAGGGCCGACCGCTGCATCGCATTGTTAGACGACAGTACTATCACGGAACTTAGGTGCGCCAAACTCAACACGGCCACCTCCCTTGTGTGCGTCAATCTGAACATGCAATGCATCAATTAGGCACAACAGGGCCTTGAAATGGATGCCCGAACTGGTAGGCGCTTCCATGGTTTCGTAGATATAACGCCAGGACGTAAACACATCTCGAAGGTGCGACAGTGCAAGATCAATTGTGGGAAGGTCTGGCGCCGCAGCCGCTGGGATTGAGGCTGAGTCATGACCTGCGGCAAGCGCGAAATGCACAACATTCATAGGCAGGTCGCGCCGATACATCTCGCCATAAGTCGTTCCTAGAGAATCACGGCTTGCGGCTGGTAGGGACTGGTATATCTTCACAAGATCGTGTTCATGCGGGTAGATGTGGAAACTCTGAAAGTGAACCACCTTCAGGAACAACTCTGCAGCGAAGGCGAGGGATGTCGCGGCAGGGACTGCGTGATGCACGTGTTCCACGTAGCTGGCCGACTGCGGCTCATTCCTTGATTTAGCAGCAACTGCCTGCAACGTGTTGAACTGCTGCAAACCGGCGTCGGCATGGGCCTGCGCGACCGCTCGAGCCATGGCCACTGTCAGCAATTTGAATGGGGCGCCCATTACTGTCGTCTAACGTCCAATTGGATGTCATTAAATGACGCAGTGTTTTACGCCATTTCGGCCTTTCAATCACCTGGACGAGCGTAAGTGCCTGACTTACTGAGGCGCCTTACCGCTGCGCTGCCCACCATTCCGGCGCCACGAAGTATGGCTCCGCAGCCGCCGCCAGCAGCGGCTTTCCGAGGATCTGATCCGCCAGCTTCTCCGCCAGCATGATCGTCGGCGCATTCAGGTTGCCTGTGGTGATCGACGGCATGATCGAGGAGTCCACGACGCGCAGGCCGTCCACGCCGATCACG
>JBJACV010000082.1:0-4360 GCA_046604365.1 Nitrospira sp. | reverse complement strand
GCGGCCATGGCTCTTGGGGAAATAGGGCTGAAGACGAGCCATTTGCTCGTCCGTCAGCCAAAACAAATTACTCATCAGTCGGGCTCCTATACGCCCATCTGAATCACAGCCGTCAGTTCAAATCAATGGGTCCTGACCCTAAACACGGCATCCGCCGAAACGGTCGCTCATGCGCGTGAGCTTCTTGGTCCTTCGCTGCTTGCTATTCGCGCGGAGGCGGAGCGGGCGGCGAGACGACGCGGATAAACGCTTGGCCAAAAAGCCACCAACGGCGACGGTCCTCCACCTCGGTCAAGCAGCGAGAGGTAGGGGGCAGAACAAGGTCTGTTCAAAATCCTGCGCTAAGCTCGAACGGACCCTGAACATCACGCGGCGCGGAGGATTTTTCTGGCAAGTCGCAAGGGCCTGAAGCCTTCGGACATCTGCTGCTCGGTGTCCCATGAATAGATGCCGGTGAGATTTATGTGCTCCCAACTGAGGGGCGAGACGTGTTTCAGCAACTCGTCGGGGATATTTCGGCCTTGCTGGCGCAGATGAGCCGTTGCCCGGCTGAGGTAGACGGTGTTCCAATGGACGATGGCGCTGACCACCAGGTTGAGACCGGAAGCTCGGAAGGCCTGGCTGTCAAAGGAGCGATCACGGATCTCGCCGCGCTCATGGAAAAAGACGGCGCGTTTGAGCTTGTGAGCGGCCTCGCCCTTGTTGAGCCCGGCCTGGCAACGCCGACGCAGTGCCGGGCTGGAATACCACTCGATCATGAACAGGGTGCGCTCGATGCGGCCGAGTTCGCGCAACGCTTTGGCGAGATCGCTGGATTTCGACGATGCGGAGAACTTCTTGAGGATCGCCGACGGCGCGACGGTGCGCGTCGTGATCGACGCGGCAAGGCGCAGGAGTTCGTCCCAATGGTCCATGATGAGGGCGGTGTTGATCGGCACGCCGATATGATTTGCCAGCGCCGGATAGATATCGGCCTTCTCGAAGGTGTGCAGTTTCCGGTCCTTGATATTGCGAAGGCGCGGCGCGAAGCGCTTGCCGATCAGGCAGAACAGCGCAAAAACATGATCGCTGGCGCCGCCGGTATCGGTGAACAGCTCTTCGATCTCCAGAACCGTGTCGTGGTCGAACAGGCCGTCGAGCACATAGACGGCCTCGCTTTCGGTCGGGCTGATCGGCAGGATGCTGTAATAGCCGTATTGGTCGGAAAGCCCGCTGTAGAACTTCGAGCCCGGCTCGCTGCCATAATGCAGGTTGATGTCGCTGCGCCTTGCGGCCCGGTCACTGGCGCGGAAGAATTGCCCATCGGATGAGGCTGTCGTTCCGTCGCCCCAAATTTGCGCATGCGGATGGCGGGTATGGGCATCGGTGACGCAGGCCTGCGCGGCCCGATAGGTTTCGGAGCGGGCATGGAAGCTGCGCATCCAGCCGATCTGGTGGGCGCTGATCCCCTTCGACGCCCCAGCCATGCGTTTCGGGCCGAGATTCGTGCCATCGGCAAGCACGCCGGCCAGCATGGCGGCGATGTTTTGCGGCGCATCTCCCGTCCGGACATGAGTGAACTGGTCGGCAAACCCGGTCCACTCATGCACTTCCCGCAGGAGATCGGGCACCTCGACCAGAGGATACATCTCCGTGATTTCGGCATTGATGGCTTCCGCCGCGGCGGGAGCATCGCTGGTATGCGGCGTCACGATCAGCGTGCCGTTTTCCATCCTGACGCCATCGAGCTTGCCGAAACGGGCGCGCCAGGCCAGCCGTTTGAGGTTGACGTCCATCATCTCCCGGACGTCCGCGAGCCAGGCAGCGCAGTCGGTCTGGACACCGAGGCCAAGCTGATCTTGCCCCCTCAGGGCGACAAAGGTTGGCTTCGGCATGAGATCTTCGTCTATCGGCCGGAATGACCGGCTCCCCTCGACCCACACATCGCGCGAATGCAGCCGGTCCCGTAAATGAGCGAAGGTGGCGATTTCATAAAGCCGCCGATCCGGCTTGCCATCCTCGAAGACCAGTTTCCTTTCGTTCGCACCCAGATGGCCGACCGGCACGCGATCCGGCAGAACACGGCGTCCCTCCACATAAAGCATTTTCAGGGTCGCGACCGCCGCAAGCAGCGGATCGTGCCGACGGCGCGAGCGGAACGTGAATGCCTGAAGGAAAGCGCCGGCAAACTTGCGGATGTTTCCATGTTGCTCGGCCGCCAGCACCAGCGGCGAAGCGTTGGCGCTCTCCACCATCGCCTCGAGACCGGGCTTGATCTGCAGCAGCCGATGCCAGCCGACTTGCCGGTTTACCGTCTCGATCGCATCTTCATCGGCATCATTGGCGGCCTGCAAGGCAACGATCGTGTCGAGGAACAGTCGCAGCGCCTTGGACGTTTCCATGCGGGCGTTCATGTGACGCTGCTTTCTCCGGTTGTTCGCCTGGGAGAACAGCCGGCCCATCAGCTTGATGAACATGGTCATTGCATCGTCGGTGAGCTTCTGGCCGAGCTTGATAATCTGCACCACGATCGTCGCACGCCGGCGGCTGGCGCCAAATTCGCCGGCGAGCCAGGCCGGTGCTGCATCACCTTCCCGGACCATCTGGTCCCATCGTCCGGAGGGGATGCGGGCCTGTAAGCGTGGATCGATCCCGAGCGAACGCAGGAACATGATACGCTCCGTCAAACCGACCAAATTCCCCGCTCCCGGTGCATCGGGCGCGGAACGCAGCCAGTGAAAGCGCGTCTGACCTATTGCAGGATCAACGTCCAGCAGGGCATCGAGGGCTTCGAGCTTGTCCGGATCGAGATCCGAGATCAGCGCGGCCTCGGCACGGCGGCGGGCGATTGCGCGCGCTGCCAACCCCATGCGCTCGATCATGGTCACCACCGGCAGCAGAACCCGGCGCTCCCGATACATGGTGATGATTGCGTTTGCGATCACCGCTCCCTTGTCGGTCGTTGAAGCTGTTTCGATAGCTGCCAGGAGCGCCGCGCGTCGATCCTCGCCTGTCGGGCTTCTCATTTCGAGATAGCCCAACAGGCGCGCGACGTGGTTCATGCGTGTTTCTTCGCGGCGAGCATACAATTCGAATGACGCCGGGTCGGCTCCGACTTGCTCAGCAACATGGTTGAGCATCGGCATGGGAAGGGCTTCGTTGGCAATAAGCGCACGGCCGGGATAACGCATCAGGCAGAGCTGCAGCGCAAATCCCAGCCGGTTATGCTCGCGACGGCGAACCTCGATTTCGAGTCGATCTGCCGGGGACAGGGAATAATGACGGATCAGACTGTCTTCGTCAGTTGGAATACCGACAAGCTCTTGTCGATCATGAGGCTTGAGAAGCGTCCGCCGGGCCACCGTTCTTACTCCTTACAATATGCGCTGGTGGCCAAACCTCTGTCCGGAAACGGACGTTTGCGTACAGGGGTAAAACACCCTGTCCACAAATTATCTTGACAAATTTATGAACAGAGGCGATATTTTGGACAGCCTATTCGGACAAAATTGCCCTCATGCCACGCACCTTCGCCTATGTCCGCGTCTCCACGACCGGCCAGACGACCGAGAACCAGATTCAGGAAATCGAAGCCGCCGGCTTCCAGGTCGAACCGCGCCGGATCGTCACCGAGACGGTTTCCGGCAGCACCGCCATCGCGCAACGCCGCGGCTTTTCCCGACTCATGGACAAGCTGGAATCCGGCGACATTCTGATCGTGACAAAGCTCGACCGCCTGGGACGTGATGCGATCGACGTCAGCACCACCGTCAGAACACTGGCCGAAATGGGCGTGAGGGTCTATTGCCTCGCGCTCGGCGGCGCCGACCTCACCGGCTCGGCCGGCACCATGACCATGAATGTGCTCAATGCCGTCGCCCAATTCGAGCGGGATTTGCTGATCGAGCGGACGCAATCCGGTCTCAAGCGCGCCAAGTCGGAAGGCAAGACCCTCGGCCGACCCTTCACGCTCAGCGATGAACAGAAGCAGGGTGTCCGCAACGATCTCGCGACGGGCATGAGCGTTTCGGCGATAGCAAGGAAATTCGCGACCAGCCGGCAGACCATTATGCGGGTTCGAGACGAGGGGTCACGGTCCGTTCGACCTTAGCGCAGGATTTTGAACAGACCTTGTTCCGACCCCAGGTAGAGTGATATCTCGATAGGTATAGTGTTTTGCAGTTTAGAGGAGATATCGCGATGCATACGCGGAAGGCAATAACGGAGGCAATTCGAAAACTCGGAGTCCAAACCGGTGACCTGTTGATGGTGCATGCCTCACTTAAAGCGATTGGTCCGGTCGAAGGAGGAGCGGAGACGGTCGTTGCCGCGTTACGCTCCGCGGTTGGGCCGACTGGCACTGTGATGGGATACGCGTCGT
>JBJACV010000081.1:0-4444 GCA_046604365.1 Nitrospira sp. | reverse complement strand
ATGCGTCGCCGCGCTCGGTTCGGATGCCCTTGCGCTCCAAGGCGACAGTGGCGCGGCCTAGATGCTTGGTTGGCTCACGGTCGGCTAGGCGCTCGGCAAATTCGGTATCCCCCCGCGCCCGTGCAAGCTGTTCCTGCTCCGGCAATTTCAGGTGCGCGTGTCGCCAGCGTTCGGCCTCAAGCGGCAAGCCCGCCCGTTCAAGCTGCTTGGCTGAGAGCGCCGCCCAACGCTCCCGCATCGCGACAAGCGCCGCCTCGCGGGTCTCAAAGCTGGTGGCCTCGCGGTCTTTGGTCTTGGCGAATCCATCCGCCGACAAAGGCCGCTCGTTCCACATGACGTGCGCGTGATAGTTCCGCTCGTCGCCGTCCTTGTCGGGCGTGTGGATGGCTGCCGTCCACAGGAACCCCTTGCGCCCGAATTGCTCGCGCATGAAATCCGTGAGCATCCGCCTGCGGGCTTCGGCGTCAATCCCGTGCGGGAAGGCCAGCCCGTCAATCATCTTGGCGGTCTGCGAGTTCTTGCGGTTCTCCACGGCTTCGATGGCGTTCCACGCCTGCCCGATGTCCCGTGACCATTCCGGCGCGTCCTTCAACTGGGCATGTAGCACGGCCTCAAGCCCGCCGCGCCGGGTGAAGTCGTAGCTCATGCCGGTGCGCTCGTCGGTCATCTTGTTGCGCGTGATGTAAGCCGCCTTGGCAACGCTGCTCATGCCGGTGCTGCGGCTTATGACTTCAACGCTAAGACGAAACGCGGTGGCGGGCATAGCGGCTTGTGCTTCCTAGCCTTTCTGGGCGCGAAGGGTTTGCCGGATGGCAAGCCCGTAGTCGCCCAAGCGCGCAAGCTGCGGCCTGCCGCTGCGCTGCGGCGCTTCTTCCGGTTCGGGGCGATGAGAGCCGAAGCGGCGGCGGTTGCTCAACCGCCCGCGCCGCAGGCCGCACGCAAACGGAGTTTGCATAAGTGCGCTTACCTTCACTTCGTTCAGTCCAGAAAAACCGCTGCTCGTCACGTCCGGCTGCTCCTTCTGGCGCTGGTGCATACCCAACCGCCCCCCCTTCCGTCCCCCCAAGGGGGGAAACGCAAGTTTCAGCAAGGATGATAGCGCGAAGTTGCATTCCAAAGCTAGACACAACCGGCTATGCCATGATACAATTATGGCGCGTGGCGAGTTCCGCAAGTTCTAGCCACGTCAAGGGTGATAAAAGCCTGTGGGCGTGGTGCTTGGTGACAGGTGCCACGCCTTCCTAAAAGTGAGATTGAATGGCACGGTCAACGGCTGAACGCAAAGCGGCGCTGCTGGAAAAACGTAAGGCGCTCGATGCCCAGCTAAGGGACTTGGCAGCCCGCGAAAGCGCGGCGTCCCGCAAGCTGGATACACGGCGCAAAATCGTCCTCGGCGGGGCGGTCATGGCGCATTGCGGTCATGATGCGGCTTTCGCTGATGCGGTTCGCAAGGCGCTGCGCTCGGCTTTGACCAATGAACGCGACAAGGAATTACTGGCGGACTGGCTGAAAGCTGGCGCGTCTAACGGCACCAAGACCACATAGGCGACAAGTTATGCGTAAAGGAGAATTGAACAAATGAACCGTCATCCCGTAGAGCTTCAAATCGAGAAGGCTGACAAAGCTATTGTTGCTGAAGATTTTGAGTTACTCATGGGTATTTACACTGATGATGCGATATTAGTTGTTGAGCCAGGCCGAAACGCAGTCGGCAAAGTTCAAATTCGTAAAGCGTTTGAAGCCATAGCAACATATTTCAAAAACGGGTTACAAGTGGAGCAAAATGGCATGGAGGTTCTTGAGTCTGGTGATACGGCTTTGGTGTTGGCAAACACGGTTATATCCGGTCCTAACTTCCCTTCCACAGGGCGCAAAGCAACTTACGTATTTAATAAATCACCAAGTGGTGATTGGCTTTGCTCTATTGACAATTCGTATGGCCATGAAGTTATTGGCAAATACGCATAACAAGGCGCTCGTTCGGACGCAAACTACGCTGCGCTTCGTTTGCGCCGCACAGCTTGGTCGTTGGGCGTCAAGGAAAACTTAATGGCAATCCGAATCTTCGCAATACTTTTCTCCACTTTTGTTTTTGGCACGTTCGCGCATGCACAAGAAGGCATGCGCGAACGTTCTGACTGGCGGAAGTTTTTCAGCGAATTTCAAGCCAAAGGCACGATAGTTGTGGCAGACGAACGCCAAACAGATCGTGTCATATTGGTTTTTGATCAGGTGCGGTCAGAGAAACGCTACTCGCCGGCCTCGACATTCAAGATTCCACATACACTTTTTGCACTTGACGCAGGCGCTGCACGTGATGAGTTTCAAGTTTTCCGATGGGACGGCATCAAAAGAAGCTTTGCAGCTCACAACCAAGACCAAGACTTGCGATCAGCAATGCGGAATTCTACTGTCTGGATTTATGAGCTATTTGCAAAAGAGATCGGTGAAGACAAGGCTCGACGCTATTTGAAGCAAATCGACTATGGCAACGCCGATCCTTCGACAAGTAATGGCGATTACTGGATAGATGGCAATCTTGCTATCGCGGCACAAGAACAGATTGCATTTCTCAGGAAGCTCTATCATAACGAGTTGCCCTTTCGGGTAGAACATCAGCGCTTGGTCAAGGACCTCATGATTGTGGAAGCCGGTCGCAACTGGATACTGCGCGCAAAGACGGGCTGGGAAGGCCGCATGGGTTGGTGGGTAGGATGGGTTGAGTGGCCGACTGGCCCCGTATTCTTCGCACTGAATATTGATACGCCAAACAGGATGGATGACCTTTTCAAAAGGGAGGCAATAGTGCGGGCAATCCTTCGCTCTATCGAAGCGTTGCCGCCCAACCCGGCAGTCAACTCGGACGCAGCGCGATAAAGCCGCGCAGCGCCGGTTACTTCTACGTTAGCCAAGGCTCTATCCGATGACCGACCGCGCAAGCGGCCTTGGAGAAAGTCACTATGGCTGAACAGAATTTGCCGCTGCGGGAACTGTCCCGGTCGGTCACGTCACTAGGCGAAAACGGCTTCGCCTATCTCGAAGAGCTGGCGCAACACAAGCTGCTGCTCGGTGCCTTCGATGATCGTTGGCGCAAAGTCGTCTGGCTCGGCCGCGCCGTCAACACGGAATGGCAGGCGGGCAAGATGACGGAGGATTTCCCTAACGGCGCGGGTCTTCCCTTCGGTGTTCCGGGGTCTCAATTCGCGGTCGGCTTCTCCGGCGAAACCAACATCCTGACGATTGGCAGCGCCGGAGCCGGGAAGAACGCCGCCGCAATCATGCCGACGCTGTTGCTCAATCAGGAAAGCGTGTTCGTCAACGACATCAAGGGCGAAAACTGGTGGGTCACGCATGCCTACCGCGAACGCGAAATGGGACAGCGCATCATCTGCCTGAACCCCTTCAACCTGTTCGGTGAGGAATTGGGCTTCGTGCAGCCCATGACCAACTATTACAACCCGCTGGCCGCGCTCGCGGACGGCAAGCATCCCAAATTCGGCCAGCGTATCAGCGGCCTTGCCAATGCTCTGATCGTGTCCGAAGGCAAGGAACCGCATTGGTCGAGCCGCGCCCGCGATGTCGTCTCCTGCCTGATGGCGATTGTCGCCACCAGTGCCGATGAACAACGCGCCGGCACAAACCATCTGCCCCGCGTCATGGATTTGCTGAGCCTGCCCCACGCAAGCCGCTACCAGATGGACGGCGACAAGCCCGCCCTCGATGCCAGCGGCCAGCCTATCCTGCTGAAACAGGGCTTGGCCGATTACGTCGCCGCGGCGCTCAAGTGGTGCAAGCTGCCGGTCGTCGTCAATAACGCTGAATTCATCCTTGAAGGCGGCAAAGAGTTTGCCAGCATCATCAGCACGGCCAAGGGGCAGCTTTCGTTTCTGAATGACCCGGCCTTGCAGGCGTTCCTGAGCAAATCCGATTTTGATTTTTCGGATCTGCGAAAGGAACGCTGCACCATCTACCTGATGATTCCGCCCGCCGAGATGCAGACCTATTTCCGCTTTGCGCGGCTGCTGGTGCAAGCCTGTCTCGATACCCTCGCCGCGTCACCGATGAATGAACGCGATTCCGTGCTGGTCATTCTCGATGAACAGGGCAAGCTGCGCGGCATGGAAGTTATCGAAACTTCCGCCGCCACGCTGCGCGGCTACAACGTGCGGATTTGGTCGGTCTATCAGGACGTGAACCAGATTAAGCGCGACTATGAAAAATCGTGGGAAACCTTTGTTGCCAATGCCGGGACGGTGCAAATTCTCTCGGTCAATGACGACACCACGGCGGAATATTTCAGCAACAAGGCCGGGGATGTCGGGGTCTTTGCCCACACTTGGGTCAACGGCGAAGGGCGGCAGCTTGGCGATAACCTCCAGCGCGTCCGCTTCCTGCCGCCGCAAGAGTTCTACGGGATGAACAAGGCCAAAAGCCTGAATTTTGT
>JBJACV010000080.1:0-4594 GCA_046604365.1 Nitrospira sp. | reverse complement strand
TTTTGTACGACGCCTTTACGCGGAGCAGTTCTACAATTTCTGGCGCTTTCTCTTACCGGCCAGTGGTACTTGAGCCTCAAAGGTCGCAAAGATGGGCGGGTTGCCTAACTATGCGTTGGAGCGGGCCGTGAGAGCGTTGAGCGAGCGCGCCGCAGGCGCGCACTAAATTATAGCGCCTGCGGCGCGCTGGCCGCGCGTCGCGCGGCCCGCTCAACGCAGACGTTAGGCGGCACTTTGACCTTCCTTCAGCGTTTGCTCCGGGTTGAGATAGCAGCTCAGGTCGCGTTAGTAGGCTTCTCCCTTCTGTTCGCAGTGGTATTTGTCGCGATTGATCTGAGTACTTCCGGCAGCGCAACCCCAGATACAGCCACCTCCCTGCAGGCTACGTTCGTGGGTGGTGCCTGGATCGCGCTGTTCGCGTACCTTTACACTGTTGGTGCGGTTGCACTTCTCATCGCCCCCGTCTACACGTTCATAGAGGCTCGCGGCTTGATCAACCTAGCTACCGTCGCACTTGTAGGCTCGATTCCTGGCGCCGCAGTCCTTTTCTGGTCGGCGACCTCATTTTCGCTTCCCAGTGCTCTTGTCGCCTTGAAGTTCGCCTGCCTGGTCACTGGGATCTCAGTGGCTTTTGGAATCTACCTTGTTCGCACTTGGCGGACGGAGCAAGGAAGTGCCGCCTAACTAGGCGTTGGAGCGGGCCGTGAGAACTTGGCGGGTGGGCGCTGCGCGCGCCTCGGAAAGCATAGCGCGCGCAGCGCCTGGCAGGCGCCGCGCGCGGCCCGCTCAACGCGGACGTTAGGCGCCGACATGAGCAACGCGGGATCCCAAGCGTATAAGTTCTACGAAGAGGTTGCTAGAAACGGAACGCTTTGGTTCGCGGAAAATTCCGCGGGAACAGCTCTCGAATTTGACCTGGACAACGGCAAGGTTTCGTTTCCTCTTTGGTCTTCTGAGTCACGAATCAAGCGCCTACGCAAGCTGAACCCGAAGCTCTTAGGCGGCTTCGAGCCCAGACAAATGTCATGGGCTTCCTTCAAAGACGTGCTCGTCCCCATACTTCGCAACAAGCAGAGAGTTGTTGGCGTAAATCTGAGCGGCCCTGAGTTGTCAGGCTTCGATATTTCCGTCGAGTCGGTAATCAGACAAGTGGAAGGGGTACGGCGTGCAATCGGCGCCTAACTATGCGTTGGAGCGGCCCGGGATGGGTCGCGGGTGGCGCGCCGCTCGCGTGCGGAGAGATTTTGCGCTCGCGGCGCGCTGCAAGGGCTTCGCGCGGCCCGCTCAACGCGGACGTTAGACAACGCCAGAGGAAATGACGCGGTTGGGAGACGACGACTGGAAACTTCATGCCGAGCGACGTCGGGCCGCGATGTCCGACGCGGAGATTGAAGTGTTGCGCCAGCGCTATGCGAGTGACCCTAATTCTCTAAGCATGGATGAGGTAGGCGTTCTATACATCGTTACTCGGGAGCGAATTCGCAGCTTTGAACGCAATGCCGGTGGTGATGGCGACAAGTCGTAGTTGCGAGGCGTTGTCTAACTATGCGTTGGAGCGGGCCGTGAAAGGTTGGCGGGTGGGCGCTGCGCGCGCCTCGGAAAGCTTAGCGCGCGCAGCGCCTGGCAGGCGCCGCGCGCGGCCCGCTCAACGCGGACGTTAGGTGGCGCAAGCGAGATGCCCACGAAGCTATACGCCGCCCGCATGCTGCACGTTTGCGTCGTAGGCGACGGCAAGCCCAGACGTCGCAATCTTTGCGACGAGACCGTCAAGTTGCTGCGTGCCCGCTCTGACGAGGAAGCCTGGAGGCTGGCTTTGAAGTTGGGGCGTGCCGCTCAGCACGAGTACCGCAATTCGCGCGGTGAGCGCGTCCGCTGGCTCTTCGCAGAAGTGGCGGCCATTTCTCGGGTGCCTACCGACCAGCACGGTGCCGAAGTATCCTCTCGCCTCCATGATCGGGTGTTTCCGAAGCCCATTACGTTACGTTCCCGTTTCTATCCAACGAAGCGAGAGCCAAAATGGACCTAGCTTTGGGGCTTGCGCAACCTAACTATGCGTTGGAGCGGGCCGTGATAGCTTGGCGGGTGGGCGCCGCGGGCGCCTGGGAAAGTTTAGCGCCCGCGGCGCCTGGCAAGCGCCGCGCGCGGCCCGCTCAACGCGAACGTTAGGCCACTTCGATCCTTCGATGAACATCTAGGCAACACTTGGAGGGATCTCGATGAAATCTGTACTGGCCCTCTGCGTCATATCCGCCGTGTCAGCCACTGCCGTGGCTAGCTCACCACCAACTTTCCGGTTCTCCGGGGAAATTCAGTCCGACCAACTGACCAGCGAGGCGTTTATCCAGCCTGTTGAGGCCGGTCACGTTCGGTTCCTCGATCTACCATCCGGCCTGCGCCTGGAACTGAGCGCTCCACGCGACGACGGCATTGACGACGTCACGATCGTGCGGTTACTTCGCGAAGATGGCGGTACCTACAAGGTGCTCCACGAGGCCCGCACGACCGCACCGGCGGATTCGGAGCGTTCTTTTACCTATCGCGTTTGTGGCTCAGAGGTGACCTTTTTGACACCGGCACCCTATGAGACGCCGAAGTGCGAGCCCTGATTGCGGGTGAAGTGGCCTAACTAGGCGTTGGAGCGGCCCGTGAAAAGCTGGAGCGAGCGCGCCGCAGGCGCGCGGACGATTATCGCGCCTGCGGCGCGCTGGCCGGGCTCTCGGGCGGCCGCTCAACGCGGACGTTAGGCCACATGCAAGTCAGCCGCTACATTCTCGTCCTTACGGTCGTGTTTTTTGGCCAGACTGGTAGCGCTCATCAAGACAGGGTGATCACCATCGACCGTGACGGCAGCTTGGTGGGCCTTCCGGTCGAATACGGCTCCGCCAAGCTGCAAGTTTCCTTCGCTACGGCATCAAACCAGGCTGGTTGGACTCCGCCTATTTCTTCGGTTGTGCTTTCTCTCGGCAAGAACCGCACACAACTTCCCGAGTGTCTGACTCGCGTCCTCAATAGCAAGAGCCTGAATGACATAGCCATTTCAGCGTCGTGGTATCACTCCGAAGAGCGACTTCCCTACTATCTCAACGTCATGTTTCTCGATCCCGGCTATACCGTGCGCGACGAGGCACCCGGCTTTCGACTGCTGTTCAACTTGCGGACTGCCAAATTGATGCGACTGGAAGTGATGCTCCTTGAGCATGGAGGAACAATCGGCCGCGATCTGCCACTCGACGTCGGGGAACTATGCGAAGGATCCGGAGACCTTGCCGAGATCGTCGATGGCATGTGGCCTAACTATGCGATGCAGCGGTCGTCGCGCGTCGTCACGCCGCTTGCAGGGACTGCAAGCGGCACCCAAAGGCTTTGGCCAGCAAGCGGCGCGCCGACTGCGCGCCGCCGCTGATCGCGGACGTTAGGCAACCCGGATGAGGACGGTGGGGATGTCACAGGCAGATTCCGAAAACCGAAGCGCCATGTCTTTCTCAGAGCTTGTCGCGTGGGCGTGGCGCGAAACTCCTCCGGTCCACAGAAACCCCAAGAATCTAGCCATACACATCGTTGCCGTGCCTCTCTTTGTCCTTGGACACGCACTTGTGCTCGGAGGGGCCCTCGCATCAGGTTGGCTCGCAGTCGCTGGGGTCTTGTGCATCTTCGTTTCCGTTGCGATTCAGGGTTTCGGTCACTCTCTGGAAGGGCAGCAGGTACCTCCATTTACTGGGTGGCGTGATTTTCTACGACGCCTTTACGCAGAGCAGTTTTACAATTTTTGGCGCTTTCTCTTCACCGGCCAGTGGTACTTGAGCTTCAAGCGGCGCAATGATGGGCGGGTTGCCTAACTATGCGTTGGAGCGGGCCGGGACAGGTCGCGGGTGGCGCGCCGCTCGCGTGCGGAGAGATTTTACGCTCGCGGCGCGCTGGATCGGCCGCGCGCGGCCCACTCAACGCGGACGTTAGATCTCACGAATCGTATGCCTCGCCAGGCGCCACTTCGCACGATCAAGCGCTGGAAGCGCTATGAGCCAAAAGCCAGTTGGCGCCAAGTGCCGCGGAATACCCGCGGACTTTACGTCCTATACCGCAAGCGCAACTCCGATTTCGAAGTTCGCTACATCGGCGTTGCTGGCATCTCCCCGAGTGGCGGCGGTGGGATCCGCGGTCGCCTTAAGAGTCATGCTGCAAAGAAGCGCGGCTGGACCCACTTCTCTCTCTTTGAGGTACATGACAACATTTTGAAAGACGAAATTCGTGAGCTCGAGGCACTCCTCCTTGGCATCTTTCGTCACGACTCGCGCATTCAACTTTCCAATAAGCAGAAAGGTTCAAGCATGCTTTACCAATTGCGCAGACTCACCCACTGGAAGACGTCGTGAGATCTAACTATGCGTTGGAGCGGGCCGTGAGAGCTTGGCGGGTGGGCGCTGCGCGCGCCTCGGAAAGCTTAGCGCGCGCAGCGTGTCACCGGGCACGTAATTATCCCCGGTTGAGGGCAGTGGATTTTCCCCACCCCCTGGTTTTCAGGAGGGTGTTTCATGTCGTCACTCGAGTTGCGCAGCATCGAGCCCGGGACGGAGCAGTCCACGGGAGAAGTTATGCT
>JBJACV010000079.1:0-4811 GCA_046604365.1 Nitrospira sp. | reverse complement strand
GGCTCGCTGCTGCTGATCCCGCAAGGCACCCGCATCATCGGCCAATACAATGACGGCGTGACCTTCGGCCAGCGTCGCGTGTTGCTGGTCTGGAATCGCCTGATCCTGCCGGGCGGCCGTTCCATCGTCCTTGAGCGCCTGCCGGGCGCGGACGCCAGCGGTTACGCCGGCCTTGAGGATGGCGTCGATTATCATTGGTGGGATCTGATGAAGGCGGCCGGACTGTCCACGCTGCTCGCGGTCGGGACGGAGTTGGCGACCAGCGACGAGGACCGGCTTATCCGGGCCATCCGCGACGGTGCGCAGGATACCGTCAATCAGGCGGGCCAGCAGATCGTTCAGCGCCAGTTGCAGGTCGCGCCGACGCTCACCATCCGGCCCGGCTTCCCGGTCAGGATCATCGTCACCCGCGACCTTGTGTTCGAGCCGGCAGGAGGTTGACAATGACCAAGCTGAAACTCGGCCCGCTGCCCGACGACAAGCCCGTCAAGGTGACGGTAGAGCTGCCCGCGCCGCTTCACCGCGATCTGGTCGCCTATGCCGAGGTGCTGGCCCGCGAGAGCGGCCAGTCCGCCGCCGATCCCGTCAGGCTGATCGTGCCCATGCTGGAGCGGTTCATCGCCACGGATCGCGGTTTCGCAAAGGCACGGCGGGAAGCAGGACAGACCATAAAAACATGAGCTTGAGTTGGTATATGTGCGTGGCAAGAGCAAAAAATTGTACGCAGCTACCTGTTTTCCATGACGGGGATATGCTAACCATCAAGCATCCTGCGACGCGGCATGTGCTTCGTCATGCGCCCTTGAAACCATCCGCTACGGAGCATACGTTACACCCATGATGTTCATTTCCACATTCTTCCCGCTGATCTGAACGACTGAAAGTCGTGCCGGCGCACCTGCGCCGTTCAGATTAAGACGGCCCTGCTGACGCGGAGGCCGAACGGAGAATGTGTTTGTAATGCCTAAATCTAAGCATGTCGGCCTGACTTCTGGTCAGGTCCAGAGCTTCATTGACGATGGGTTTGTCAAAATCGAAAATGCCTTCAGCGCCAACCTTGCAAAGCAAGGGAGGGACGAGTTGTGGGCGGATATAGGTCTGTCACCGGACGAACCTGAAAACTGGACTCAACCCGTTGTTCGAGTGGGGTTCAAGTCGTCGCCCCCCTTCATCGAAGCTGCTAACACGCCGCAACTGCACAAAGCCTACGACCAACTCGTTGGGGAAGGCCGATGGCTTGCCCCCAAAGGTGTTGGAACCTTTCCCATCCGCTTTCCGTCACCAGAATCTCCCGGTGACGACGGCTGGCATGTGGACGTGAGCTTTGGCACCGACAATCCAGATTTCATGGAGTGGCGGGCCAACGTTAAGAGTAGCGGACGCGCCTTGTTGATGCTGTTTCTGTTTTCGGATGTTGGTCCCAATGACGCGCCTACGAAAATACGAAAAGGGTCACATGCGGCGATTGCACGTGAGTTGCTGCCCTACGGCAATGCAGGCGCGACACTCAGGCAACTTTCCGAGAATGGCTACGCCTCTACGGAAGGTTGCGATGTTGCGTTGGCAACAGGTGCGGCGGGCACCGTCTACCTATGTCACCCATTCATCGTCCATGCGGCGCAACCTCATCGAGGGGAGCAGCCGCGTTTCATGGCACAGCCGCCGCTGCTGCCGAAGGACGAGTTTGATCCGGCGCTACCTCCATCGCCGGTCCAGATCGCCATCCGTCAGGCATGTAGGCTGACGTTCTAAGCCAAGAGGCATCCGGGGCCGCAACGCGGCCCCGGATGTTGCTGGTTATCCGCTAGTGTCTCTGCAACTGACGCAGGGGTGCCGCCAGCGCATAGGCGCAAATGCGGCACGCTACAGGCCGCCGACTGCCCTCCATGGTTCGCTTAATTCCGGGACCGTGAGTGCCCCGGAATCCACCAGAGCCAAGGAGGATTCCATGTGCGCAGAGCGCCGCCGCGCCCGCAAAGGGCGACCGCGACAGCCGGTTCCCGAGACACTTCCCGACGATCTTTTCGACTATGCCGACGAACCCACGTCGGACGGGCGGGAGCGCCGAAGGTCGCCGCTTCGCATCGTCGATGTGGAGTCGTTGCCTGTCTTCGACGACTGGCCCGAGAAGGTGCCGGTCACCGAGGAAGAACTGCAAATCTTCGAGCGGTATTTCGGCGACGTGCTCGACCGGCTGTTCGGCCCCATCGACGATCCTGACAATCAGGGCTTGAAATCGTTATCCTCTGATGATAACAGTAAGTCATGAGCGAGGATCGTGACCCGAGCCTCGACACGCTTCTGGACCTCGACGGTCAGGTGCTCGTTGTCGATCCCGAGAGCGGCCATTGGGTAAAGTTCGTCGTCACCCGCGTTCCGGTCTCGCCGGAGAAGCCGCACGGCCTCGATTACTCGCTCACGCTTCACGGGCCTTCGGGCGAGCGGCTGGTCGGCTTCGACAACGCCCATCCGGTCGGCCGGGGCAGGCGTGGCGGGCCGATGGACCATCGGCACCGTCTCCAGACCGTGAAGCCTTACGCCTACGAGGATGCGGCCACGCTGCTGGCCGACTTCTGGCAGGCGGTGGACGCGGTGTTGAAGGAGCGAGGCGTGCTATGACCACATTGAAAGTCGGGATTGCCGGCTACGATGAGATGAAGGCCCGCACCATGCGGATCGCGCGCGGCGAAGAAAAGCCGGCGGCCGACGATCCGAAGGTGTGGTTCACATCCATGGAATCCTTCGCGCAGCTCCTTTCCAGCGGGAACCGCGAGCTGCTGCGCGTCATCGACGAGCAGTCGCCCGGCTCGCTGGAGGAACTGTCGCGGATCACGGGGCGGGCGAAGCCCAACCTGTCCCGAACCCTCAAGAAAATGGCGCGCTACGGCCTGATCCGCATGGACCCCGGCGAGGGCCAGAAGCTCGTGCCCAAGGTGCTGCATGATCGCGTGGAGCTGGCGTTGCCCTTGCTCGAACGCCGCGCGGCGAAAGGAGGCCAATGATGAGCATTCAGTCCCCACACGTCGCCCTGCGCGCCGCGCTCTATCTGCGCGTCTCGACCGCCCGGCAGGCCGAGCATGACGTGTCGATCCCCGACCAGCGCAAACAGGGCGAAGCCTATTGCGCTTCGCGCGGCTACCAGCTTGTCGAAACCTTCGTCGAGGCCGGAGCATCGGCGACCAACGACCGTCGCCCCGAGTTCCAACGGATGATCGAGGCCGGCACCAGCAAGCCCGCGCCGTTCGACCTGGTGGTGGTTCACAGCTTCTCGCGTTTCTTCCGCGATCACTTCGAGCTGGAGTTCAACGTCAGGAAGCTCGCCAAGAATGGCGTCCGGCTGGTGTCCATCACACAGGAAATGGGCGACGACCCCATGCACGTCATGATGCGGCAGATCATGGCGCTGTTCGACGAATACCAGTCGAAGGAGAACGCCAAGCACGTCCTGCGCGCCTTGAAGGAGAACGCCCGCCAAGGCTTCTGGAACGGTTCGCTTCCGCCCATCGGCTACCGCGTCGTCGATGCCGAGCAGCGCGGCGCGAAGATGAAGAAGAAGCTGGAAATCGACCCGCTGCACGCCGACACCGTGCGGCTGATCTTCCGCCTTGCAACGGAAGGCGACGGCACGTCCGGCCCCATGGGCGTCAAGAACATCGTCAGCTACCTCAACAGGAACCACATGTTCACCCGCAGCGGCGGGCGTTGGGGCATCGGCCAGCTCCACCGTATCCTGACCCGGCGCACCTATATCGGCGAGCATCGGTTCAATCGCCGTTCCAAAAAGGGTGACGTGAAGCCCGAGGAGGAAATCGTCACCGTCGCGGTGCCACCGCTGATCGACCTTGAGACCTTCGAGGCGGTGCAGAGGCGCTTGCAGGTCAATAATCCGAAGGTGACGCCGCCGCGCGTGGTCAGCGGCCCAAATCTGCTGACCGGCATTTGCCATTGCGGCAATTGCGGAGGTGCGATGACGCTGCGCACCGGCAAGAACGGCCGTTATCGCTATTATGCCTGCTCGATCCGGGCGCGGCAGGGCGAGACCGGCTGCAAAGGCCGCGCGATCCCCATGGACAAGCTCGATCGCATAGTGGTCAGCCATATCGAGGAAAGGGTGCTGGACCCCGAGAGGATCGAAGATGTGCTCGCCTCGCTGCTCGACCGCCGGCAGGAGAGCGTCGAGCGGCGCAGCCAGCACATTGCAGAGCTGAACCAGCGCGCGGCCGAGGCCGACATGCGCCTCAAGCGGCTTTACGACGCTATCGAGGCTGGTTCGCTCGACCCGGCCGAAGCCGCCCTCGGCGAGCGGATAGCGGGCCTTACCGCGCTACGGGATCAGGCACGCGCCGACGCCGAAAGAACCGAGGCCATGCTGAAAAGCTCGGCCCATCAGGGCCTCACAGGGGCAGCCGTGCGGGAACTGGCGAGTGAAGCCCGCACCCGACTCCGGCTTGGAAAGGGCGGCTATCGGCGGGAACACGTCCGGGCCTTCGCCCAGCACGTCGAGGTCGCGGACGACGCAATCTACATCAAAGGCAGCAAAAGCACCCTGTTGAGGACGCTGGTAGCCACTAAGGGAGGGAAAACGGCGGAAATCGGCGTTCCCGGTTTTATACCGAGGTGGCGGATGGGGAGGGATTCGAACCCCCGGTGAGCGTGAACCCACGCCGGTTTTCAAGACCGGTGCCTTAAACCACTCGGCCACCCATCCATGCTGTGGTGCTTAGACCAACTGCCGTCGCGGCTACAAGCGCAAGGTTAACCGCTTCCTAACACTCCCCTGCCACGGTGTCGGCGGCCGAGGCCTGTTCGCC
>JBJACV010000078.1:0-4873 GCA_046604365.1 Nitrospira sp. | reverse complement strand
GCACGAAGTACGCGACCTGCGTTCAGTGATGGCCGAAGCGAGTGTGAGATTGGGACATCCGAAAGTGCTAGCGGTTCCGGCTAACGGCAAGCTGAGCTGCAGAGGCCCGCTCCGCGATCTCCAGATCGCGGGCCGGGCCTTGCGTCGCCAGTCTACTGGCGACGCACCAGTCAACGCGAAGACATGCGGCTCCGGAACCGTCGCCGACTCGCCGCCGCTTGTGGGCCTCTGTCAGCTCGAGCGATCGTTAGCCGGACCGCGTCGAGCACGAAACCGGTACGGCGGGAGGCATGGCTCTATGGGCCCCATGCTCGGCTGAAAATGGCGACGAGTGCGGTCCCGCAAAAAATCAGTGCGAGTCCGGCCAAGGTAAGTCCCGTCCCAACGGCGAGGTGAACGAAGACGGCAAGGACAGGGAGGCATCCATCCGCAGGAGGGAAGTCGATTCTCTGCCAGTCAACGGCACCGCACTCGGGACAGCGGTCCGGAAGACTGTCCCCCTGTGAAGTGAGTACCTGATATGAGCAGTAGGCGCACAGGCGTAGGTCTCGATGGGCGCGCCGACGCTTGCGGCGACAGAGAATGAACAGGAGAAAACTACAGAAGCCGCACGCGAGAAAGCCGATCCCGACCATGAAGGGGCCGACGCTGCCGCTGTCGAGCGATGAACTGAAGTAAAGAAACCATGCAAACGCCAGGAGCCCGGGCCAGGGTACGAAGTCAAACGCTGCACGAAGTACGCGACCTGCGTTCAGTGATGGCCGAAGCGAGTGTGAGATTGGGACATCCGAAAGTGCTAGCGGTTCCGGCTAACGGCAAGCTGAGCTGCAGAGGCCCGCTCCGCGATCCCCAGATCGCGGGCCGGGCCTTGCGTCGCCAGTCTACTGGCGACGCACCATTCAACGCGCCGACATGCGGCTCCGGAACCGTGGCCGACTCACCGCCGATCGTGGGCCTCTGGCAGCTCGAGCGATCGTTAGATGGTGGACCACACTCCGGACAATGGGACGAACTCGCTGCGAGTGAGTAGCCGCACCTGACGCAGCGACCGTGAGACCGGAGCCACCACCGATGAGCTGCGAGAAAAGAGCACCACACGAAGAAGGCGACGGCGCCGAAGGCTCCCGTGTTGGCAAGCGCACCAGGCCAGGTGGGCTCAGTTGGAATTGCTCCGAGTCCGTGAGGATTCGGTCGCAGTGAATCTGGAATGCCCATTCCAAGCCTTGGAAAGTAGAACAAGATCGGGGCCGTTCCGACCGACATCGGCGTCGCGAGAGACTGCGCGGAACGAAACGCTGAGAATGGCCAGCCGGCCTCGATGGTGCATTGAGTGCATTCGGTGAGGATGGGTTGTCCGCCCGCATCGGATGGAGTGGTCAACAGGCCGCCACCATAGGCCTGCGTAAGCCGAATCCCGAATCCGCTCTGGCACCACACTCCGCTTGGAGAGTGAGGCCAGTTGTCGGGGGTTGACCCGGGCCAAGAAGCGCCGGGCAGCTCCACGAAAGAAGTGATGGGTGACCAGACGGCGGAGGCAAACGCAATGACGACGGCGACAAGGGCGCCGATGAGCGCAGAGAGCAATGTACGTTTGACGAGATGTGGTCCACCCATCTAACGATGAGCTGAGCTGCAGAGGCCCCGCTCCGCGATCTCCAGATCGCGGAGTGGGACACGCGTCGCCAGTCTACACACGCCGCTCGAGCTGACTGTTTGTCGATCGGCTGCCTTGGAGGCTCTCGACGACCCACCGGTCGTCGAGGGCCTCTGTCAGCTCGAGCGCCTCGTTAGACAGAGCGAGATCATGGCGGCTCCCGTTTGTCGGTATCTGCAAACCATGCGCGAATCTGAACCTGCGGGGCACTCGGACCCGGGGGTCGAAACCACGGCAATAGCCATCCCTCAGCGTCTCGGGGTGGCGCACCCGGACCAAACGGGGACCAGTAGGTGCCACCGCCAGGCGGAACGATCTCAATGTCAAAGTTGGGCTCGTGCATCACGAGCTGAAGTGTGCATGTACCAAGCACGTCGGTACGGCCGGAGATCCGTTCTGGCGGTTGGCCCAGACGAAAGTTGTATACGAATACAACCGTGACTTCCGCGCCGGCAACGGCCGCTTTCGTAGCGTCGTCGCGGACCTCAACGACGAACGGACGAGGGGCGCATGAAACGAGGGCAGATGCAACGAAGGCCAACGGGAGCGAACAGCGCAACGTGCGGTTCATGCAAATCGCCTCGCTTCTGTCTAACGATGAGCTCAGCTGCAATGGCCCCGTGACTCGCGGCTCAGCCGCGAGGCCGGGGCTCGCGTCGACAGTCTACTGTCGACGCGCTGCTGAGCACCTTGACATACGGCTCCGGAACTGCCGCCCCTCGACGGTCGTCGAGGGGCCATTGTCAGCTGGAGCGCCTCGTTAGGCGGTGAGTGACGCCAAGTGAGCGGCGCATCCACACTCTGGACAGGGCCCGTCAGCTGCGTTGCGGAGAGGGTAAGCGCACGAGGGGCAACAGCCCCGAGCGCGCCGCCTGCGGCCTCTCGCGTACTGGACCCACTGCCAGCCTTGCAGCGCGAGCAATCCAAGGGCAACATAAACGAGGAGATTGAGAGCAACTCCCGAGGCAATCAGAAACGGTCGGCCGAAGGCCCTGGCACCGGTAATGTCGTTGAACGATTCTGAATGCGCAATCCAGAGAAACGGCCAGCCCGTCGCGTGTGTCGTTTCGGCCGCAAACGAGTCCGGAACCTCAAGGTGAGCCCACGATGGAGCAGCCCGGGGGTCAGCCTCGACCCACATTCTATCTAGCTGCAAATACCCAACGGTTACGGTGGATGAGGCCCAGTAGCGGTTGCCGAAGCCAATTGCGAGGCCGTCCTGTCCCGTGACAGGAAAGTGCCTGAAGGGCGTCGGCCAGCCATGGTGACACAGCCTCCAGTCAAGATACTGAACGAGCTCAGGAACTACTACTGTGAGCGCGACAGCGGCAAGCGCGATCGCAATCACTTCCGTGACATTGGGTCTGGCAAGGCGCGCAAGTCTACGGATGGGAATGCGGCTCGGCATCAATCCGCCTAACGGCAAGCTGAGCTGCAGAGGCCCGCTCCGCGGTCGCCAGACCGCGGGCCGGGACTTGCGTCGCCAGTCTACTGGCGACGCACCAGCCAGCGCGCTGAAGTGCGGCTCCGGAACTGCGGCCGACTCGCCGCCGGTCGCGGGCCTCTGTCAGCTCGAGCGATCGTTAGCCGGAGTGGATCCAGGAATCGGCTGCCATCCGCACTCGGAACAACCGTGAGAGTAGTTCCCGTGAAGCGCGTACCTGCAGCGCGGGCACACGCCCCGCCGAAATCGCCGGAGCGCACGGAGACTATGAATGAGCCACGCAACGACTCCGAGGACGCAGGTGTAGAAGAGCGTATTGAGGGCGAGTCCGAGCCAAATGGGTCGAAGAGGAAGTGTGGCGGGCTGCATCCCGACATACGAGGTGTGAAGCTGGCCGTAGGGAAGCCGAATGCCGCCTCGTGCGACAGGCGTGTTGCGTGTGCCGTCAGGATTCACTGTCAGTGTGTAGGCATCGCACCAGGCCGTGCGAAATGGCAGCCCCACCGCAAGAAACATGCGTTGTCGTTCCAAAGCATCTCCGAAGTCCGCGTCCGTTGGTGCGGGTTCAGAGAGCCAGGATGGGAGGAGTTCCTGTGGATTGGGTCCTGCCATTCCGCCGGCACCCTGTTTTGCGACGGAGCGCTCGGTCCAACCGACAACATCACCGGAGACTGAGGGAGTAACTGAGATCGACCAATGTACACCGCCGACGGGTCGCATTCCGAATCGCGTATGGTCAAGCTCTGAACCGATGCCGGCAAGAATCAGAAGGACGATCGCGTTCAGCAGGAACCCGGCAAGGGCGAGTAGAAGAAGCGGTCCGAGGAACGTTCTCATTGATCCACTTCCGGCTAACGATGAGCTCAGCTGCAATGGCCCGGTCCGCGATCTCCAGATCGCGGGCCGGGGCTTGCGTCGCCAGTCTACTGGCGACGCACCGTTGAAGACACTGACGTGCGGCTCCGGAACCGTCGCCGACTCACCGCCCGTCCCGGGCCATTGTCAGCTGGAGCGCCTCGTTAGGCAGTGCGCACTCTGGGCAGACGATCGACGAGCGCTCGAGCTGGTAGCCACACCGAGTGCAACGTCCGTGTCGACGGCGATTCCATCTCCGAGACATGGGCCAGATCAGGAATAGGAAGGTGTAGAAACCGGTATCCAGCAGCAGGCCGGGCCAGCATGGGACGAGCGGAAGGGAGATGGACGTTGAAGGATCAGCAAAGATCCCCTGCGCACGTCGGTGAAGTCCTTGCCGCCATG
Source organism: Nitrospira sp. (assembly GCA_046604365.1). Classification (GTDB taxonomy): domain Bacteria; phylum Nitrospirota; class Nitrospiria; order Nitrospirales; family Nitrospiraceae; genus Nitrospira_D. Next base: position 515 of record JBJACV010000078.1, on the reverse strand, counting down.
ACCATGAATCGTTGGTGTCGCTGTCGTAGCTGAATTCAGATCGGAGGGCACGGAAGGGGAATCCGGTCTCAATCACCACCTGTATACAGGCCGGTTGGGGCGCGGGAGGCGGATCACCGATGCGACTCGAGAGCACCTGAGTCGTGAGTACAGTGTGCGTGATTCCAAGTGAAGAACCGAGAGTGCCGCCTCGTGGTACGGCGGGCCATGTAGGCGGTATCGGTCCGTACCAATGGTGTGGTACGAAGGAGGTCAGGAACGCGGGCCCCGCCTTGCCCCAAACGAAGTAGAGCTCACACGCCCACGAGATGCCGATGGTTGTAAGCAGGCCGCAGGCGCAGGCGAACATTACTGTCGTTGTGCGCATCTGCCTAACGATGAGCTCAGCTGCAGAGGCCCGCTCCGCGATCTCCAGATCGCGGCGCGGGACTTGCGTCGCCATTCTACTGGCGACGCACCGATGAGCGCGAAGACACACGGCTCCGGAGGCTCTCGACGACCCACCGGTCGTCGAG
>JBJACV010000077.1:0-5269 GCA_046604365.1 Nitrospira sp. | reverse complement strand
CGGCCAATCTGCCCTCCCGGCCGTGCTTCCGCGGCGCCGACGCGGTGTCGGACCGACTCCCGAACCAGAAAATGCCAATGGAGCAACGGGCAACGAACTTGCGGCCGACTCCTGAGCACTGTCCGAGTCGAACTAAATACGGCTACGACTACAACGGGAATCGGACATTCGCCCATGACGACCGCGCGAAGGGCCGAAATGCCTGGGCGTTCAGTCGCGCGTACTCTAACGATGGGTTGAACCGACTCGCCGAAGCGAAACGGAATACAACCGCAGGCCTCGGTGGCGGGTCGCCCAACGGCGTGGGCACGCAGTCTTGGGGGCTCGACCTGCTGGGCAACTGGCTCGAGGCGCGGACGTGGACGGTCGCGAATACGACTCCCGATCCAGAAGAACGAACGCATAACTCCGTGAATGAACTAACGGAGCGTGTGCCGCCCTCAGACCCAGAGCACGACTACTCGTACGATGCGGTGGGCAATCTCGCCCAGGACACGCCTGACGGCGGAACGAATGTCTACTACATTCATGACCTCTGGAACCGCCTCGTGGGAGTCAAGATTGGTTCCTACTACCGCCTCAAGCAGGAATACAATGGCCTCTCATGGCGTACGCTCAAGCAGGAGGACACGGACGCGGACAACGACTTGGACGAAGAGCGCACCTTTGCGTACTCGGCGAACTGGCAACTCCTCGAAGAGCGTGTCGACAGCGACTACATTGGGTCAGCAGGACTGAACAAGCGAGTCCAGTACTTCTGGGGGCTACGATACATTGACGACTGCGTCATGCACCGTGCCGATATCGACAACGACGGAACCTACGGCGGCACGAACGAAGGGACGTGGTTCCACGTCACCGACGCGATGTTCTCAAGCGTAGCGCTCCTGAATCTCGACGCCCAAGTTGTTGAGCGGGTGAGCTATGACTCTTACGGCCAAGCGAGACACCACTTCGGCGCGGACATGGATGGCGACGGTAAGGCGAATGGAAGCGAGACCGGAACCCTTCTCGGCGTTTGGGAAGAGCCGATTACGTCGTCTGGCTATCTGGCAGAGGCCGATCTGGACCGTGACGGCATGATCGACGGGTCGGATATGGGAGACCTCTTGGGTTTCTGGGAGCCGACTGCCGCCGGATCTGGAAAAATCAGTGACGTGACGTCGGGGGGGCCTGACAACTCGATCGGATGGGATGGGTATGTGTTCACCCAGACTAACTACTTAGTTAGAAATAGAACATATCTACCAAATCTAGCAAGATGGGCAGAAAGGGATCCTTTGGGTTATACCGGGGGACTGTCCTTAACGCTATACGCATTCGGAGCACCTGCCAACAGATCTGATCCGTCGGGGATGCTACCCCCTGATATGTTCCCGATGGATCCGGCGACTGATCAACCCTTGCCTTGGTTTCCAACTGAACCAGACAAGCCAGACTTCCCATACATTCCGACGGACCCGCCTCCGTTCCCTCCACTGACGGACCCGCCTCCGTTCGCTCCGGCGCTTGCCCCAGTCCTCATACCGATACGAGAGCCGATAGCGCCTCCGTTCGAACTTGAGCGACTTAGAGCGCTTGAGAGACTGAGGACACCGACAGCGCCCTCGCCCAGCTGGTGGAAGCGCGGCTTGCGTGGACTTGGGCGCGGCCTGTTGTGGGCACCAGTCGTCATTCTTTGTGAAGAAAACATTCGGGTAAGGCTCAAGATCAGGGAACTCCAACGAGAGCAAGAAAAGCTGGCCAGGCCATGGCGCAATCCTGATCCACCCAAGCCTGGCGAGCGGTGCAAGTCGTGTGAGGAGCTTGGATATCCGCCACTACCGGAGCCCCAGATTCATATGGTCCCAAACCAGCATGGGTGTCCACATGGCCATTGGCACTACTTCGTCTACAACCAGAATCCCTCGACTTGCATCTGCTATCGCGACCGCTTGTTTGGCGGATGCCTAGACCAATCGGGAAATCCAATCTAATGACGCACTTGTACCAGACCATTGTGAGCGGAGTTACTGATAAACTGGACCTGTACTCAATGATTGGCTTTGACGCGCGGCAACTGAAAGCCGACCAACGAGACCCGTCGCCTCGTTCGATTTCACCGTTGCGAGACGATATCGCACAGCCGTTCTCCGTCGACGTAATGGTCTGGAAGTCCATCTATGATCTTGGGACGGAACTTACACGACCCGTTTGGGTGGGCCCCATTCAAAACCAATGGGAGAATCTGCTCTTGCTTATGAAGCATCTAGAAGATCGATGGACTTGGACCTCGGGGCCCTTCACAGTCATAGCCAGTGCGCTTCTTCGCACTGACGCGAGTTCCCTGGTCGAGTCGTTGTGGCAAGGCGCACTTGGCACCGCAAGTCCTGCATCTCCGGTCCCATCTTGGTCGTTCTTAGGGTTCGATGTGGCTGACCGATTTTTGCAGAGCGGGCTTGCAAACTCCGTCCCCTCTTCGAGGCTTGGGTTTAACGATCTCCGGCGAGACTTCGGCCATTTACTCAATCGATACCATCTCTTTTCAGACGCCGGACACGGGGCCGCTTGCTGTGAGGTTATAAACAGACTAGCGCCTGAGCACGCGCCGTTTTTCGTATTTGGAATCTGGAGTGTAGCGTCTTGGGAGCCGACAGAGTCAAGTTGTAAGTGTAGATTACTATGAAAGAGGAGGCGCGTCGGGGTCAGATATTCGCGCTCGGTCGAATCGCAAGATCTCGGCCGAAAAGTGAATGGTTGACCCTGGTTCGCGCATCACCGTCGGGGTCAAAAACTATCGCCCTGACGAATCGTCGAATCTCGGCTGCAGAACGCGTGTTCTCGCACGGATCGCCCGTTACGCAGCGCGCCGAAAGTAGTGCTTCAGCACGCCGCCGAGACGCTCACGGCACCCGACCTCGCCCAAGGTTGCCGGTTCGACTTCGTCCGGCGGCGACGGTCCACTTGGAGTGCGGTCGCCGATGCCTGAGTGCGGGCGCTCCTGGTTGTAGTGCTGGACGAACTCGGAGACGAGGTGGTCCAGGTGTCTGAGTACGAGCACGACGAACTTGTCGAGGCACTCGACCTCGAGCGTCTGGATGAATCGCTCGACATGAGCGTTGAGATGGGGAGCGCCGAGCGGAAGCGTCACCGAGTGGATGGCCTCGTCACCGATCTCCTCCTCGAAGTCGCCGCCGAACTTCCCGTCGCGGTCGCGCACGAGCAGTTCCGGCCACTCCTCCGCTTCACTCACGATCACACGAAATGCAGCGACTTCGTTCGCCGTCCACTGAGGATCGGGAGCGAGCGACGCTCGGCTCGCGTAGACCTTGCGGCTGCTGATATGGATGAACACGAGCACGAACGCAAATCGGAGTCCGCGCGGCGTCACGATCCGCTTCGAGACGAAGTCGCAAGCCCAGAGGGTCTTCGCGTGAGCCTTGAGGAACTCCGCCCAAATTCCTTCGCCACGCTCCGGTCCAGTCGGCAGTCCGTGCTCTCGCAGCAGGTTGATGACTGTCGTGCGCGAGACCTTTCTGATGCCGAGCTTCCGCAGCTCGCCGAGAATTCTCGTGGAGCCCCAACCGTTCTCGCGCGCGAGCCGCAGGATCAACCTGCGGAACTCTGCAGCGGTCCACGGCCTGCCTGGCTTCCGTCGCGCGGCATCGCGACCCTTCCGCACCAGGGGTGGACGCAGCTCTCGCTTCCACCGGGCGAAGGTCGCGGGCGTGACGATGCTGATGAGCTCCTTGACTGCGTCGCCGAGCGGTCGCGCCAGCTTCAAGAGCCGGGCCCGCTCCTGGGCGGTCGTGCGGATCGCCTTGGGAAGCCGGGCTCGCAGGATCTCGTTCTCCGCCTTGAGAAAGTGGACCTGCTGCCGCAGATCGCTCTGCTTGGAGCGTGCGAGCACTTCCACCAGTCGGCGGAACGGGTTCGGCATGCAGCTTCCTTCCCGGATCGGAGCGGAGCAGAGTGTTTGACCACCGCTGGAGGGCTCGATCTGCTGGCGATGTGCCGCCTTCGCCACTCCGGGCGCTGCTCGCCGGCTCGTCTCGCGGCATCTCGGGGACAGAAGGGTCGGGGGAACCGCGAAGTGCGATTGCCCGCTGCCAGCCATGGCGCGGCGCGCGGGGCGGCCCGAACTCGAATCGATCTGGTTGACAGCGCGCGAGCGCTGCGAGCGAATGAGGATGCCTGCTCCGAGCGAACGCTGGCGGGCATTCACAGGCTGGTCTGGCGCGACTTACGACCTCGCGCTCGCGCCCTGTTAACCGCCGGCATCGCTTGAATCACGGGACAATCGAGGGTCATTGCAACACCGCTGCCGCGGCCTCGCGGTCGCAAGTAGACTGAGAGCGCGTTCAAACGAGTCTTGACCAGGGAGTTCACCAAGTTCGACACGAACTCCGGGGGTGGAGTGGTTGACGAGACCACCGATGCGCCCGGAAAGAGAGTCGTCGCTCCAACCCACGTCGATTCGACGACTTCGGTGTCCGACACCGTCGGAGTCGGAGATTGAGATCGATTTCAGACTCGGCACGCTGGCGCGGATAGCATCGCGGGCGGCTTGACTGTGTCCTACGGTGTCGTACAATGAGACTGACCTTCGTAGAGACCCGGCCGTTCACCGCTCGGTGGCACGCACGACTCGATGACGAGTCGCTACGCGCCCTTCAGAATCTTCTTCTGGAGAACCCCTCCGCAGGCGATCCCATGTCGGGGTGTGGACTCCTCCGCAAGTTGCGATGGAGCGACGAGAGCCGAGGTCAAGGCAAGCGAGGAGGCGTTCGCGTGATCTACCTTCACACACCCGAGGTTGGACGGATTGACCTGGTCACTGTGTACGGAAAGGACGAAGCGGACGACTTGAGCAGGGCTGAAATCAAGGTGCTGTGCGAGTACGCGAAGCAACTTCGAGCGCTGGCCGCGGCAAGTTCACGTCCCGCGAGATCGACGAAGTGGAGGCGGCGATGAAGGGCGGCAAAGACTACGAGAGCATGAGCGTGTTCGACCAGATTCGCGCGGGTCTCAAGGACGGGATCGCGCACGCCCGCGGCGAACTCAGGCTGAACACGACGACGCTCCCTGCGCCTGCGCCGACGCTTTCAAAGGCCAAGGTCACCGCGATCCGGAAGAAGGCCGGGATGTCCCAGGCGGTGTTTGCGTCCTATTTGAACGTCCCCAAGAAGACGCTGCAGAGTTGGGAGCAAGGACTCCGTACTCCGAAGGCGGGCGAGGCTCGGCTGCTTCAGATGTTCGCGATTGCACCGCGAGAGCTCGAGTCACTGGT
>JBJACV010000076.1:0-5409 GCA_046604365.1 Nitrospira sp. | reverse complement strand
TTTCGCCGCGGAGGACACTAAGGACGATCTCGGCCTTGCGTCCGCTCGCCCATCGCCCCTTGTCCTGTCGGCGATCACTGTCCGCGGCCGCGGAGGATGATCTCTGTCGTGGCTTCTTCCTGATGTCGGGCATTGTGTCCTCGAGTCCCAAACGGGTGTCTCAGGAAACCGTGCACCGACCCAGTCGGCGCGCTGGCTGGTGCGTCGCGAGTAAACTGGCGACGCAAGTCCCGCCCCGCGATCTGGAGGTCGCGGAGCGGGCCTCTGCAGCTCAGCTTGCCGTTAGAAAGACCCCGGGCAGCGTGTGCGTCAAGTACCGTCGATTGACCTTCTTGAACGCAAGGACTCGCGCGCATGATTCGTCGTTCTTGGCCTGAATGGCTCGAGTGGGAACTCAAGTTCACCGGGCATCTCGAGGAACGCATGAGTGATCGCGGGTTCACCGAGCTCGACATCCGTCGCATGCTTGCTGACGCCACGGACATCCAGGCCGGCTCCGTCCAAGGCCGCTGGGTTGCCGAGACCACCCATGATCGTGCTTCCTGGAAAGTGATCGTCGAGCCTGATTTCGAGAGTAGAATCCTCGTCGTCGTCACTGCCTTCGAGGTCGACTGACACTTTCCATGCGACAGCCCTTCATCGAGGTCACTTTTCACAAGGGTCGGCCGCTCGCGGCGTACCTCTACCTCCCGCGCAAGCCTGGCGAACGGAGTGCCCGCACCCAAGTTGCTGCTCCAGGCCTGGTTGTCGATTTCAATCGCGCTGGCAAGCCCATCGGCGTTGAGATCACCGACCCTGAGATTGTTTCACTTGCCGCATTGAACCGAGTACTCAAGAAACTCGGCATACCGACAGTCAAGCGTGCGGAGTTCGCACCACTTCGCGCTGCGTGATTGTTGCCCGGGGCTTTCTAACGATCGCTCGAGCTGACAGAGGCCCACGACCGGCGGTGAGCTGGCCATGGTTCCGGAGCCGCATGTCGTCGCGTTCAACGGTGCGTCGCCAGTAGACTGGCGACGCAAGTCCCGCCCCGCGATCTGGAGATCGCGGAGCGGGCCTCTGCAGCTGAGCTCATCGTTAGGAGGAAGGGCGACCACGGCTGCACTGATCTGCCTCTTGCTGACATGAAGATCATCTACAAGCTGACCTACCCGAACGGCAAGATCTACGTTGGAATGGATCTCACGGACAGCATCAACTACTTCGGCAGTGCGGATCACAGTCTCGTTGCAGCAGACTTCACGCGCGAGCAGCGCCGCGATTTCACAATTCGGCGCGAGATCCTCTGGGAATCTGAAACCGCGACCGACGCTGAGGTCCGCACCAAGGAACGCGAGTTCATTCGTGCGCTCCGCTCGAACGACCCATCGGTCGGATACAACCGTTCGCCGACATTCTCTCACTGTCGCCACGACTTCTTGCGCCTTGCTCTCTCACTACTGCTCCTGTTTCTGACTGCAGCGGCGTGGGCGTCGTATTTGTGGGTAGACCGCGCTTGGCAGGACTGCATCTCGGCGGCGGTTGCGTCCAAGTCGGGTACTTACAGTGAGGTGTACGGGCCACTGTCTGCATTTCGGCCGCTCGCGCTCTATTCGTCATGTCTCCTGTCCTTTCTCTGCGCGCTGCTGACGGTGTTCAACTGCCGGCGAGCTGCCGTGACGTCGCCCTCCTCCTAACGATCGCTCGAGCTGACAGAGGCCCGCGACCACCGTCGCTCGAGCGATGCTTCCGGAGCCGCATGTCGTCGCGTTGAATGGTGCGTCGCCAGTAGACTGGCGACGCAAGTCCCGCCCCGCGATCTGGAGATCGCGGAGCGGGCCTCTGCAGCTCAGCTTGCCGTTAGGAGGACCTGTAGCTCCTGCCGCACTCCGGACATCGGAGTGCCGCGGAGCTGCTCTCCCGCAAATGCCCGCAGCTTGCACATGCCTGACCAGCCCTAGCGCGCCTTAGTCTCCGCGCGCGTGCTGCGCACAGAACAGATACGAGCGCCAATAGGGCTGCTGGAGCCCACAACGGGACCTGCACCCGCCACCACCGACGAGTCTTGTCGAACTGAAACCACCACTCCCACATTGGAGAGGTGTCAGTTCGCGAGAGATTCTCGATTCCTGGACCAGAGAGACTGCCACCGAGCGTCACTCCAAGTTCCGGCGCAAAGTAGAACAGAGCCACCTTGCCGTATGAACAGCCAATTCCGTAACCGGACGACCAGATCCATGTCGTCCACCACCAACCACTGGCGACTTCGGCCGTAGCGCACATTGCGGCTGCCACAGCACAGATCCACATACCCAGTTTCCAGCGCCGCATGCCGCAAGAGTACCGATTCGGACGGTGGACACTCGACTCGTTCATGGGATGGGCCTCCTAACGATCGTTCAGCTGACAGAGGCCCTCGACGACCGGTGGGTCGTCGAGAGCCTCCAGAGCCGTGTGTCGTCGGGCTCAGCGATGCGTCGCCAGTAGACTGGCGACGCAAGTCCCGCCCCGCGATCTGGAGATCGCGGAGCGGGCCTCTGCAGCTGAGCTCATCGTTAGGAGGAGAGGCACGCTTTCGCATCGTTCTCCCGGGCTCGGTGCAGTGCTACACTTCGCACTCTGAGTCACGCCATGACTGAACTCGCCGACCGAATCACCATCGATCCTGCTCAATGCGGCGGACGCCCGTGCATTCGCGGCATGCGGATTCGCGTCACAGACATTCTCGACCTGCTTGCGGCTGGGAACACGTTCAGCGAAATCCTCGCTGATTACCCCTACCTCGAGGAGGCCGACATCGCGGCGGCGCTTCATTACGCGAGTCGCCGGCTCTCACATCCAGTCATTGCCGCGTGAAACTCTGGGTTGACGCTCAGCTCCCGCCGGGACTTGCTGCTTGGCTATCGCAGCAGGCGGGGGTCGAGTCCGCCACTCACGTGTTTAACATGGAACTCGGTCGCGCCGCTGATCCCAAGGTCTGGCAGCTCGCGCGCGCAGCGGATGTCATTGTCGTCTCCAAGGACTCCGACTTCCCCGCGTTCCTCGCCCGATTCGGACCACCACCTCGAGTCATCTGGGTCACGGTGGGAAACACGTCGAATCGTGCGCTTCGCATGATCTTTGCTTCGGCCTGGCCTCGCGTGGTCGAGCTCCTCAGTGCAGGTGAGCCGCTGGTCGAGGTCACTCATATTGTGCCTCCCCCCTAACGATCGCTCGAGCTGACAGAGGCCCACGACCGGCGGTGAGCTGGCCACGGTTCCGGAGCCGCATGTCATCGCGTTGAATGGTGCGTCGCCAGTAGACTGGCGACGCAAGTCCCGCCCCGCGATCTGGAGATCGCGGAGCGGGCCATTGCAGCTGAGCTCATCGTTAGGCAGAGCCCATTGACATGCGCGCCTTGAGAACACTTCTTGGCTCGCTCGCTGAGTCACTCAGCGAACTCGTTCCAGTCGTCCTCGTAGTACTTTCGGTGGCGAGCTTTGCCCTTCCCACATCGTGGATGCGACTGACTTCATCTGGACTCTTCGCCGCGCTCGGGCTCGTGGTGATTGTTCTCAATTGGGGCTTCGTGGTGCAGAGCGTACGCACGCGCCGATTTCACTCTTCAATTCCAATCTTCGGGGCGCTCCTTGTCTTCCCATTCCAGATCGGATTGTCGGTCTCGCTAGGATTATCCAACTTCGTCACAACTTGTACGGGCTTCGCGGTTGCGCTCTTGGACCCAGGCTGCCTCGGAAGCTTCTGGATGGGCCCACTGATTTGGTGGATTTGGGGGGCGCCAGCCGACTCCCAAGAGTCGACTGATGATGTTGAGACTCGTACGAATGGGCCTGCCTAACGAGGCGCTCGAGCTGACAATGGCCCGCGACGACCGTCGCCACGGGCGACGGTCACAAGGCAGCCGTATGAGTTCGCTGCGAGCGGCGCGTCGCCAGTAGACTGGCGACGCAAGTCCCGCCCCGCGATCTGGAGATCGCGGAGCGGGCCTCTGCAGCTGAGCTCATCGTTAGACCCACGATCCAACGTCGTGTGAACGCAGCACTTGGCGATCGTTCGAGGCGCGCCTATGCTGAGCCACAGAACCGGAGTCGCAATTGAGCCTCGACAAGATCGTCCACAGCCATCCAGAGATCCTCGGCGGAGTGCCGGTCTTTGTCGGCACCCGCGTGCCACTCAAGAACCTCATGGACTACCTCGAGGGCGGAGACTCCCTCGACGAGTTCCTTGACGACTTCCCTTCTGTCACTCGTGACCAGGCGGTTGCCGCGCTCGAGTTCGCACGTGCCGTGATTGAGGAACGTGCGGCTGCTGCTTGACGAGTGCGTTCCGCGCTCACTGCGCCGGGACATCACGGGCCATCAGGTTTCTCACGTTGCCGATCTAGGATGGCAGTCGCTCGTCAACGGCGCGCTTCTGTCGCGCATGCGTGAACAGACTCTTGAGGGATTCGTTACCACGGATCGCAACGTCGAGTTTCAACAGAACATCGCCGCCTCCGGGCTCTTGGTCTTCGTCCGCGAGGCGCGCACCAACCGACGGCGCGAGCTCCTGCCGCTAGTCCCGGAACTACTTCGCACGATTCCGCTCGCGCAGCTGGGTCGGGTGTATCGAATTGGATCGGGGTCTAACGATCGCTCGAGCTGACAGAGGCCCACGCCGGCGGCGAGTCGGCCGCGGTTCCGGAGCCGCATGTCGTCGCGTTGAATGGTGCGTCGCCAGTAGACTGGCGACGCAGGTCCCCGCCCGCGATCTGGAGATCGCGGAGCGGGCCTCTGCAGCTGAGTTCATCGTTAGACGGAATCCGCTGGATCAGCCCGTAGCTCTCGCAGACGACTTGACGTCAAAGCGATCTGTCGCTAGAATCCGTACATGCCTGTCGCTCGCCGAGCCACCATCTACTTCAACCCACGTGTTCACCGCGCACTTCGGTTGCGTGCTGCCTCGCTTGATCAGTCCGTGTCGGAGGTAGTCAATGACACGATGGAACGTGCGCTCGCTGACGAGGGCGCGCATGACATCGCTCTCATCAGAAAGCACCGCAATGATCCGGGCATTCCACTTGCAGAGGTCGTCAAGTCACTGAGGCGTCGTGGCAAAGTATGACGTCCGCCTCACTGAGGCAGCCTCGAAAGACCTCGACCGTATTGATCAGAACAAGGATCGGCAACGCGTTCTTCAGCGCATCCACGCTCTTGCGGACAACCCGCGACCAAGTGGCTCACTGAAACTCGCCGGCACGGAGGACGGGTATCGGATTCGCGTGGGCGACTTCCGAATCCTCTACACGGTCTGAGCTTGCCCCGATTCGGTGGACACCCCGGATATGGAGAATGTCTCCAAGGAGTGTCCCATGGATCGAGAGAAGCAGCGTCGCAAGCGGAGGTCGTTCAATCGGGAATTCAAGGCGGAGGCGGTACGCCTCTGCAAGGC
>JBJACV010000075.1:0-5888 GCA_046604365.1 Nitrospira sp. | reverse complement strand
GTAATGCCTTACCGGCGCTCACGCGCGCCGCCCACTCACATCTCTACTTCGAGTGCATTCATCCGTTCGAAGACGGCAACGGGCGCATCGGCCGCGCGCTCTCGGAAAAGGCGTTGGCACAATCGCTCGGCCAACCGACTTCGATTGCGCTCTTACACCATCGAGCGCAAGCGCAAGGACTACGACGCGCCGAAGGCAGTGCATCGGCGGGGCGGCCCGGGTGAAATCTGCGCCGACGTCAGGTGTGCAGGCCAGCTCACGATCGCGCGAGGGCGGCGGATTCGACACAATGGCTCTTGTGCGCCCTTGCATCGACGCGAATGGGCCGTTCAAAGTTCCTATCCGCCGCCACGACCCGATATTGAACTGGCCAAGAATATCCGCCTGAGTCCTGCGCGGTTGAAACAGATCGAAGAGTCGATCCGGAAGCCCCAGCATGTGCCCAATTCTTCATTAGAGGCGAGAGGAGGGGAAGCATGTCAATGAAACGGGTGGTGGTGCTGGCGATTTTGGTGATGGGTCAGATGGCGGCGCAGGCCCAGAGTGAGGGGAGGCTGGAGAGCCACTTTTCTTCGGTGGAGTTTGCGCTTTCGGCGGACCCTGAGGCTTCGCAGTGGAAGGATGTCGCGCCGGTGGTGGCGGAGAATGACCGATTCGGGAAGCCGGTTGCCGGGCACCGAATGGAGATTCGGTCGCGGTGGACACAGGATCACCTTTACCTCTTGTTTGTTTGTTCGTTTGAAAGGCTGTATCTGAAGCCTTCGCCGTTTGTGGATGCGGAGACGAACAAGCTTTGGGAGTGGGATGTGGCGGAGACGTTCATTGGGACGGATTTTGAGAATATCGGGCGGTATCGGGAGTTGCAGGTTTCTCCCCAGGGGGAGTGGGTAGATCTGGATATCGATAGAGCCAATCCGAAGCCCGAGGGCGGTTGGCTTTGGAACAGCGGGTTTACGGTGAAGGCCCGGATCGACCAGGAGAAGAAGATCTGGTTTGGGGAGATGAAGATTCCGCTGAAGGCTTTGTATGAAGAGCCTGGGAAGGCGGCGGCTGTGAAGGTGGGGACGGAGATGCGGATCAATGCTTTCCGGATTCAGGATGGTCCAGCGGAAGCTCGGAAGTATGTGGCCTGGCAGACTCCGAATAATCGGTCATTCCATACACCGTCGGCGTTTGGGCGTTTGGTGTTGGTGAAGTAGGGTTTAGTCGCTGAGAATCAGACGCTATGCACCTCCTATACCCTGAACAGCACTGAAGACACTGTGAAAAGGCGCGACTTCGTAATCGGTAGCATGGCCGCGCCCTGGATTGCGGGCTGCGCTTCGACAGACGGGACTGCCGGCAATTGGTCACGTCTCCAGGACAGTTTGCAGGGCGAGCTTTTGCTCCCCGACGCCGCCACGTTCGAAAATGCCCGCAAGCTTTACCAGACCCGCTTCGACCATATCCGTCCCGCCGCGGTGGCGCGCTGCAGAACGGCTCAAGACGTAAAGGCTTGTGTCGATTTTGCCCGGCGCAACGGCATCGCCATTCACCCGCGCTCGGGCGCGCACAGCTATGCCGGCTGGTCCACCGGGCCCGGCCTAGTGATCGATGTCGGCCCGATGAATCAGTTGCGCCTCGATGCCGGCGACCCACGCAATGCCAATGGACCTTTGGTGACCATCGGCGCCGGCGCCCAATTGATCGACGTCTATGACGGGCTGGCGGCACAGGGGCGAACCTTGCCCGGCGGGTCTTGCCCTACGGTCGGCATCGCCGGCTTCGCCCTGGGCGGCGGCATCAGCATGCTGGGCCGGGCTTACGGCATGGCCTGCGACAACATGCGTGAAGTCGAAATTGTCACCGCGGCGGGCGAGATCCTGACCTGCGATGCGCAGCGCCATCCCGAGCTGTTCTGGGCCTGCCGCGGTGGCGGCGGCGGCAATTTCGGCATCGCCACCTCATTCCGCTTTCAAACCCATCCGCTCAAGAGCATCACGACCATGGCGCTTGAGTGGGACTGGGCCGAGATGCCCAAGGTGCTGAAGGCGTGGCAGGCCTGGGGACCCAAGGCGCCCGACGCGCTATGGTCGAATTGCCGGATCGCGTCCAGCCCCACGGACAAAGGCTTGCCGGTGCGCAGTACGATCGTGTTCCTGGGCAGTGAAGCCGAGCTCGAACCCTTGCTGGCGGGCCTGCTGGCGCCGATCGGTACCGCGCCCCGGCGCACCGTGCAAACCCAGGACGGGCTGCACGCCATGCTCTCGCTGGCCGGCTGTCCGCTCGTGACCGTGCCGGAATGCCATCTCAACCTGAACGCGGGGCAAGGCACGTTGGGCCGCGGCACTTACAAAGGCACGTCCGCTTTTTTTGACAGGCCTCTGTCCGACGACGCCATTGGCACCATCCAGCGTCACATCGAACTTGCCGGAACCCTGCCGGGAATCAATAGAGGCAGCATCCTGCTCGATGCCTTCGGCGGCGCGATCCCGCGGGTTGCGCCCGCCGACACCGCCTTCGTGCATCGCAATGCGCTCTTCAGTTGCCAGTACCTGGTGGCATGGTCGGAAAATGCCGGCGCCGAAATCGACACCCGTGGTAGCACCTGGATGCGGGATTTCGGCCTTGCGATGCGGCCGCACTCCAGTGGCGGCGCCTTCGTCAATTACATCGATCCGGACCTGGCCGACTGGCAACGCGCCTATTACGGCGCCAATTTCGACCGGCTGGTACGCGTTAAGGCCGCTTACGACCCCACCGGCCTGTTCAAGATTCCGCAGGGGATTCCGGTGGCGTGATTGCTCGAAAGGAGCATGGGATGACTGACAAGGCCGATATTCCGCCGAGCTATTCACTTTATCTCGATGTATTGCGGTTCGTCGCTGCCGTTGCGGTGTACCTCAATCACATCACGATGGATCCTTTCATCGCAGAAGGCGCGCCAGTCTCGGCGCTCGGGCTCTACGGCGCTGCAGCAGTCACGGTGTTCTTCGTGCTGTCGGGCTATGTGATTGCCTATGTCGTTGCAACCCGCGAGAACAACCTGCGCAGCTATACGATCAGCCGTCTGTCGCGACTCTATTCAGTCGTCGCGCCCGCCATTGCGCTGACCTTGTTGCTCGATTACTGGGGTAGCGCGATCGATCCCGCCTTGTACGCGACACGTGTCGTCTCGCCCGAGCCGATGACTCCGCTTGGTTATGTGAGCTCGTTCTTCCTGATCAACGAGTTCCAGATCTTCGGCTTTCACGGTGTTGGCCCCGGCAGCAATGGTCCGTGGTGGTCGCTCAGTTTCGAGGCAGCCTATTACCTGTTGGCCGCGGTGCTGCTGTTTATGCGGCCGGGCTTGGCGATAGTGCTGACTCTGGTGCTGGTGGCGGTATTCGGCCGCACAATCGTCGCGATGGCGCCACTGTGGGGACTCGGATTCTTACTGTTTGCCAATCGCAAGGTGTTGGCGCGCAAACTGCCACTCGCATCAGTTTGGTGGGTACTGTCCGTGTTTGCCATCCTGCTGATCCCGTACTGGCTGCCCAATACGCCGGACATGAATTTCGGTCTGCAGTTTCCGTGGGCACGCGCTGAACTCAACCGCAACCTCGCGCAGGACTATGCAGTTGCGGTGGCGGTTGCCGTGCATCTTGTCGCGTCATACAAAATGCTGGCCGGCACCAGCACTGCAGCGCCGGGGACGATGGCGATAATCCGCTTCCTCGGTGCCATGACCTTTCCGCTCTATGCGATGCATCGCCCTTTGACATTCTTTCTGGCGGCGATCAATCCCTGGGAAAATGCATCGGCCTACGGCATCGCATTCGTGACCTTGTCGATCGCCGTATTTGCCGCGCTGGCAACACCGCTGTGTGACGGGCTGAAGCGATTGCTGCGCGAGCAACTTGGGCGCGCCTGGCCGAAGGTCGCGCGTGACAGTGCTGCCGTAATGCCGTGATGGGCCGGGACCGGAGATCGGTGTCAGCGGCAGACGGCGAGTTACTACTCGATCACCACGGGGTATAAGACATGAACTGCGACAGACGCCGGCTCATCACGACGACCGCCACGCTTGCGGCAGCACAACTGGCCGGCGTAGGGATCGGAGTCGCGCAATCGGTTCGCGACGGCAAAGAGCCGATTAATGGAGCCGTCATCGACGGCCTCGCAGCGCAAAGAAGTGCCGGTCAGTTCACCTGCATCAGGACGCCGGAGTCGAACGACGGGCCTTACTACTACATCAGCTCGCTGCGCCGCAGCGCGCTTGCCGAAGGCCGCAGCGGAGTGCCGCTCAAGCTGCGCATCACCGTGGCGAACGCGCTTCGTCCCGGGGATGCTTGCGCGCCGTTGTCGAACGCAGTTGTCGACGTGTGGCATGCCGATGCCGACGGGTTGTACTCCAATGTCGGGCCAGACTTGCAGGTGCAGGACACCATCGGTCAGACGTTCATGAGAGGCCACCAAGTCACCGGCGCAAGCGGACAGGTGGAATTCGACAGCATTGTGCCGGGTTGGGAAATCGGCCGTAACGTTGCGCGAGCAACGCACGTGCACGTCAAAGTGTTTCACGAGAACAAAGTCCTGACGACGCAGCTCTATTTCCCGAACGAGCTCCTCGATGAGCTTTATGCGAACGTCGATCCTTACCGCACGCACCGGCAGCTGACGGCGCCGGGCGGCAGGCCCATGAATCGGCTGCGCAACGAAGAGGACGGCGGCTTCTTGGCCGATCAGTCGAAGCCAATGTCGATCGCGCGCGCGGGTGACGTCGTGACGGCCGAGGCCACGGTCGGCGTCGCGACCTTGGGCAGCTTGGGAGTTGCCCCGCTATTCCGCTGAGGGCGTATTCCTGTAGTTTTTCCTTAGCCGCTTATCCTCGCTGGCGCAGCGTATGCGAATTAGCTGTGGTCTGGCCGCATTTATTCCGACTCTGCTTTCGTGTGCTTGCGTAGCCACGCTTCCAGCACGTCCTTGGTAAAGGTGCCCGCCTCCAGGTTGCCGATGACGAACTTCAGCGTGGTTTTCACCGAGGCGTTGAGAGTCACGCCGTTGATCCGGAGAAAAACGTAGGTTGCGGCAAAGCCCACGCGCTTGTTGCCATCGATGAAACCGTGATTCATCGTCAGGCTTTCCCACAGCGCGGCGGCCTCTTCGATCCGGTCCTTGTAGTAGCCGGACTGCGGCCGCGCCAGCGCGGCTTCAATCAAGCCAGCGTCGCGGATTCCCGGCGCACCGCCAAAGGCTTCCAGTTGGCGCCGGTGCAGGGACAGCACATCTTCCATGTCGAGATAATAGACATCCACGGCGAGGCCCGTGTCGGCAGAGACCTACTTGGCCAAAGCGGCGTAGAGCGGCTTGAAGCGTTCAATGCTTTCTTCATGGTAGCGCTCGACCAGTTGCTTGTTCGGCTGGGTGCGGTAGCGCTGGTCGAATTCAGCTTTGGACATCAGGACTGCCACGTCGCGCCCGTTCTTCTGGATGACGACGGGACCGCTGATCGCCTCTTCGAGCAATTCGCCAAAGCGATTCTTGGCATCGGTGGCCTGCATGGTTTTCATGGGCTGCTCCTGAAGGAGGGTAGGGCCAGGGCAATAATAGCTAAAATAGCCATTACCTACAACTTGCCCGCTGCGGTGAATCAGCGGGATAAATTGGGGCAGACCACCCTTGCCAGAGTCTGCGTCCGTAGCGACCGCCGAAGCGAGCGCAGGATGACGATGCGAATTCGTAGGCGCGGTCGGCCGCAAGCTCACTGAGATCACTCGGACGCACACGCAGCAGAACGCTGGGCCGCATCGGAAGCTACCGGGCCCATGACGAGCCCATGCAGGTGGTCTCTGGTCCCGATTACAAACGTAAGGTGCACTTCGAGGCGCTGCCGTCCGCGCGCGTACCGGAGGAAATGCGCCGGTTCG
>JBJACV010000074.1:0-5985 GCA_046604365.1 Nitrospira sp. | reverse complement strand
GCTGTACGACGAGTGCCGGATACTTGTTGAACTGCGGGTGCAGGATGCGCCGCGCCGAGTCGTAGCCCGGGTCGCCGGCCAGCAACAGCGGCCCGCGCAGGCTCGCCTTCAGTTCCGCGACCGCCGCCTGCTCGATGACCGTCGCCGAACCGTCAAGCTTCACTGCGGCCAGGCCGCCCGCGGCCTGCGAGGCCGCCTGGTCGAGCGCGTACAGCCTTGGCGTTGGCAGCGCGTATGCAACCGCAGCAGCCACCGAGGATTGGACGAACCGGCGACGATTCAGCATGAGCGTGCCCCCCTGATGTCAGCGCACTTTGTCGCCAGAAACGCGGATTGTCCAGCCGCGCCGGCGGGGTGGCCCTCCAGGCGCGTTGCAGCGTAACGCGTTACGGAATAACGTCGGAGACGACAGCGCTACCCAACTGGCGGATCACCTCGTTCTCGCGCGTGCCGGCGAGCGCGATCACCTGCGGCTTGTCGGCCGACACGGCAAAGTGATTGGCGCAGAAATGCACCAGCCGCTCGCGGAACAGCAGGTCAGTGGCCGTGGCGACGGGCTTGCGCGCCTAGACTACCTTCCGGATGTTCGCCTTAATGCGCTTGGCCTGCTCGGCCTCCGATTCAGCCTTCTTGCGGGCGTCGCGGCGCTCGACGATGACCTAGGCGTGGACGGCGAAGACCTAGGCCGAGGAGGGCAAAGCCTCGATTTCAGGGGGGTCGGAGACAGGAGCCGGTTATCTGCGTCGAGAGACAGGGCTGCGCGTCGCCGCTCGCGGCCGCCAGCTCGCCTGAGCGAGCGCCCAAGCCGAAGCGGTTGGCGGCGGTGACGGCGGGGTGGGGCAATGGTCAGGTTCCGGAGCTCGCGGCCACTTGGCGCTTAACGCGGCGGGCGGTGGGTTGACGTGACGTTGAATTAACAGAGCATTTCCAGACCCCATCGATCATCAGTCTTGGGTATCCGTGCGGGACCAGTTCATCAAGAATGGCAAAATCATCGGAGTTGTTAGTCGGACAGAATGCTCAATTACCGACCACGCGACCTCACCGTCATTTCCGGTGCGGCGATACCCTTGTAACTTGTTAGATTGTGAGGCTAGTCAAGCAATCTCTTGATGGGCTGCGGATCGAAAGTCGTCGGCTGCGGCAGCCAATACGCCCGCTAGCGCCGATGCGTTGCCGATCAATCAAGAATTGACAATAAGTTTATGCGCTAACAGGGAAAAACCCATAGCGTCCGTGATGCGGATTTTTCGTAAAAACAATTACGTTGCTGTTAGCAAGCACAGAATCCGGTGGGTGTTCGTTCTCCATGACTATTATCTGACACGACCTATCTAAACCCATCAAGTATCGATAGAACATATCCTTCAAGTCAGTTCCTCGAAGATCATCCTCATCACCCTCAGGTTTCCAATACGCGAGCAGCGGGGAATCAAGCACAACAAAGCCCGGATGCGGCAAGTTCCGCTCGCGACAATACTCCATCAGGCCCACTATGACCGCAGCATGCGTAATCGCACGAAGTCCTTTACCAGTGCTCCCTCGGTCCTTGCCGTCGATCTGAATATCACGCTTAGTTTCGTCAAAGAAAACCCGCACTGCATTCGGAAAATGCCACTCCTGAAGAATCCGCTCGATTGTTTGAGCAAAATCGTCTAATGCCCGTTTCGGCACCTGTGTGCGCGATGCACTGGTGCCGTTCGCCGTCTGCTGATATTCGGTATCGAGCTCGATTCTCTGCGCCTGCAATCGCTCAATACGGCCGATCTTCTCCAATAGAAACAAGACATCTGCGCGCTTAGAAACTAGGCTGTTGTATGAGGTTCTATGCTCAGATACAGCTGGGGATACAATCTCATTAAGCTCCTTATCGACCAGCTTGTAGTCAGTAGCGAAACGCGACAGGGAATCTAGCAATGCAGTTCGTTCGGCGTTCAATGAATCAACTGTGTCCCCAAGCTCCCGACGAAGACGCTGAATCTTTATCACTTCAGCATTGGCCGATTCCACAACTGCAGCAGCATTGCCCTCGCAATCCGATTCCAAATGCTGATCACTTGGCATCGCGCCGCACAACGGGCAGCGCCGCTGCTCAAGGTGCAGAAACAATGACCCTGACTCTACGATGGCCGCGAGTCGGCCTATGTCAGTTTCGTAGTGTTGATCAAGTAGCTTAAATCGGCTCGTAAGTTCATCAATTTCAATGATTCTTGCTTCTCCATTCCTTATCTCACGCGCCAATGCACCACGACGCCCAAGTGTTGAATCCAGTCGCTCTTGAACGTTGGCAAGAGCTTCATTTCGTGCCCCAATTGATTGCTCGAGCCGTACCAGTTGCTCATTCAACTCGTCTTTCGAAGCGCCATACTCATCAATCTCCCCTTGCAAATCGGAGATAAGTTCGTCGAGAAGTTCAATCTTTCCGACATCTTGCTCGCGCTGGCGAGAGGTTTCTTTAACCGCAACCAATGCGCTGTCGTCAGTGCCGGTTAGGAGAAGCTTAAATGCCGCGTACTCGCTAGTGGCTGTTGTGTATTGGCCAGACAAGAGCGGGGAAAGTCGTGTCTGAATCTCCTGTTCGGTGACAACGCATAGACGAGCCAGGTCGCGAAAACTCAGGGAGCGAGTTTGACCAGAGGCATTCTTGCGAAGCAAATGAGATGACATGCCAATACGTTCAAGCAGACTGAACGAAAGTGTGTCACTTCGCGCCGCACTGTGTCGCCAACGCAGTGTCTTGGCTTCCACTCTTGGTGATTCACGTGCAAGTAGAGTGGTGAAGGCCCTGAAGTCGCCTCCTTCGACACTGCGATCAACTGTTAATGGGGGCGACCCGGTGCTCTCTAGCGCCATCCGAATGCGGTCATAGCCGAGGCGTTCGGGAATGTCACGTACCGGCTCTTCTTGTCCCAACATGAAATCAATGCTCTCGACAATGAAGGACTTTCCGGTCTCAGATGCCCCACAAATCACATTTAGGCCTGGAGCGAATTGAATGTCAGCCGGCTGCCTGTTTGGACCAAAATAGCCGAGGTATCTAAGTGTCAGATTGCTCACTGAAGTAGTCCAGGCTGAATTGTGGGCTCGATCGGTTGGAACTCTATGGTCCATGCTTCAAGGACATGACCAATTATTGAGTCGAGCTGTTCTGCCGATACAATGTCGAAAGTAGCAGCGACCCACTTGGCGCGTTGCCTAAGCGTAGTTATATAAGGGGACTTGATCGAACTGAAGAACGGAGTTGCCGTTTCGTCAGCGCAATACAAGATTCCTTCCGGATGCATCTTTCGACATGCGAGTGATCGACTTATCATCAATTGCAACCCAGCTTCGACGACACCACGGCGTACCAGCAACTCCCCTGATCTCAACGGAAGCGGCGGATGCAGACTTGGGGGACCGTTTGCGTCGCCTGAATGCACTACAAGGTAGTCGTATTGGGTCAGCCGACTAAGATCGTGCGCACTTGGATAGCAGGCCTCCAAAACTGCAAGAGCGCGAACGCCAGTTTCAAGAGCGCTATTGAAAGCACTCACTCTCGTGCTCATCAGATTTTTTTCCACGTCAGTCGGTCGTCGTTGGCAAGCTGATGGCAAATACCCTGCTTATCAGCAACTTTCGTGACGCTAGAGAGCGCATTCCCACTTATATTGGTTTGTGCTGCGGCCGTCATTGTCATACGAAGTCGCACGAGACCATCGGAATAGTCAGCGTCGCAGACGTCAATGACGCCGTTGTATACATCGTCCTGCAACGAGTCAAAAGTCCTTGGGGGAGTCCGATCCCGTGCAAAGTTTCGCAGGGATTCTGCGCAG
The DNA here is from genome assembly GCA_046604365.1 of Nitrospira sp. Classification (GTDB taxonomy): domain Bacteria; phylum Nitrospirota; class Nitrospiria; order Nitrospirales; family Nitrospiraceae; genus Nitrospira_D. Next base: position 2,170 of record JBJACV010000074.1, on the reverse strand, counting down.
TAGAATCTAACGCGTTGCCGGCGGTAGTGAGTAACGAGATCCGGAAAAGCCACTAGGTCCTCTAGTACCTTTATAGCTTTGCCAAGCGAATCACCGTAAGCGTCGAGCAATTTACGTAGATAGAGACTCTCAGATTCCGCTGGCACGTCCGGAGGTTCCACCGGATCTTCTCTAGTCGGAAAACCACCACCGAATCTTGGGGCGTAGAAGACTGTCTTGCTATGGTCTTCGATGAGTTCGACTGAGGTGCGCTCATCGAAAATTGCGAAATCGAATGCATCGAAGTATGAGAGCAAGCTACCGACTAGTGCGGTGTGCGGGCCAGTGCCAATTACGGGCCGACAGTGGCTGTCCCATTTGCTTCGAATTTCTTCCCGCAGTCGAATCGGATCCTTAAGCAGGCGACTTGCGGCAATTCCGACTCCATAAGGAGCAACAAAGACATGGCGACGTGGCGTACGGCAGCTCTGATTGAATGGAGGAGTCTTCTTAAAAGTATGAAAGACAATCTTTCCAATCTCGGGGTATAGGTCGCTGGGATACAGAGCATGGTCGTAATGTTTGGCCTGGAAACTGTCCCAAGGCTCCGAGAATCCGTTGATGGATGTGAAAGCGACTATATCCAACCCAAGATCACCGGAACCGGACGTTCGCTTGATCGAGCTGTAGGTTCCATTGGTTTTAAAATAAGTGAGCCATTCTTCAATAAATTGCTCCCAGTCCTCAGCTGACAGTACCTGCAAGACCTTGACTGGCGGGATAGGAATACCCGCTACAACATTCGCCGCCACCGGCACCGTGGCAGCCAACTGTGGATTGATCTCAACAAGATCACTAGGCTCAGTCATCAGTTCCTACGAAATCCGTATCGCAAAATTACGAGTAATGCTAATGCCTTGGTTCAGGAGCGTGTTGACTCGCAGCTATGCCTTGTGTGCGAACTAGTCGATTCTGGATCTGCCACTGCGTTTTTTTGTCCAGTTCCTTTAGAAACAGCACTTTGCCGCCAGCCTGGACTGCTACGACGGTGCCCCGCACAAGCGCCGCGCGATTGCTGGAAATCGAAGGCACGCGGACTCCAGACGTGACAATACCTACCAAGCTCAACGGATCGGACGCGGCAATCGAAACCACGTCAATCGCGAAATCGTGTGCCACCTTCTGGAGAGAATCCGTCGCATCTGATAACGCAAACTGCTCCCCCGCAAACCCGCTGACAAACCTTCCGCCTCTGATCTCCCCCCGCGCCTCCATGCGCCGATACACGTAGAACAGCTCCCGCCAGGGCGGCAGGCCCGTCTCCCGCTCGAGCAGCTTCCGGAACACGACGCCATAGCGTCGCAGCAGCACCCGCGCACTGTGGTCGGCTGCCGGATTGCCTAACGCTTCGGCATTCTCCGCAGCACGTGCTCGCCGCGGCAGGCTCCAGCGCCCGGCATCGTCCACGTCGGTCAGCGGCCGCCGGTACCGGCGCAGCCGCTCGCGCCGCTTGCGGGAGGTAATCAAAGCACGCAACCCGGCGAATGAATCCGAACTCACCCGCCCGCGGCTGACCAGCTCGCCGAGGCCCTGTTCGACCTCGCTCCTCAACAAGCCCGTGTCGTGCACGAGGTCGCTGAAGAACGAGGCGCCGTGCTGGCGCAGGCTTTCCAGGATCTTGCGCCCGCGATGCGAGAGGCCGTCCACGGACTCGGGATCCGCGGCATGCCGCTGCCAGTGCGCGAGCGCGTCGCGTTCCACCAGCGCGATCGGCGTGGAGCGCACCGGGCTCGCGGCGGGCGAGATCTCGCTGCCGCTCGATTCATAGGGCCGGTACCAGGCGATGCGCCCGGCGGCGCAGAGCTTGTCGAGGTCGCCGGGCACGTAGTGCTTCACGCGCAGCGGCAGGATGTCCTGCTCCCAGGCGGCAGCGGGCGCGGCGAAGCCTTCGAGCTGCTGCAGCACGGCGAGCAGCCCGGCCTCGCCCTCGCGGCGGTCGTCCTGGCCTTCCATCGCCACGCGCTGCCAGCGGAACAGGAAGCGCATGAACTGCGCGGGCGGCACGGGCTGGATCTCGCTGCGCTTGCGGTCACGGGTGTAGCGGTGGATGCGCAGCAGCAACCGCCGGTCGCACCACTCCTCGACGTTTCCGCGGAAACGTCCGCGCATCACCGAGCCCTGCGATTCGAGC
>JBJACV010000073.1:0-6321 GCA_046604365.1 Nitrospira sp. | reverse complement strand
ATCTCGGCCTGGCCCCGGAGTGGGCCGCTCTGGGGCAGTCGCGCTGTGGGGATGGCCCTCCTGATGGCCCGCACCCCGGCGGCACTGCGGGGCGCTCCGTCGTGACTTCACAGCACGCTCGTCGCTTCCTTCCTGGGCGGCTACACGGCTTGTCGTCGCCGCAGCTTCAGCCGTGCCGTCCCCGGGACGTCATTAATTCAACAGTCTTAACGTCCATCCAAAGACCAGGCAGGAACTATTGGCGAAGTTCATTGAGGGATATGACGGAAGCGCAGAAACGCCGACCATCTGAGCCCCGCTCGAACGAATTCAGACACCGTTCAGTGTCGATCCAGAAACATCGCTCGAGCACCTCGACGAAAACCCACCGAAACAACGGAGGATCGAAACATGATTCGTGCACTGGTCGCATGCTTGGCACTATTCGCCGTCCCCGCGCACGCCGATGAGGTGCGCATCCATCAGACGGACAAGAACGGGAACATCCAGTATCACAAGCCGTCATTGTCGATCAGGACTGACGGGCGGGTCATTCAAACTGACAAACATGGAAACAAGCTGTTTCACAAGCAGCAGTATCAAATTGCGGGCGACAAGATCGTGCCCGTCAGCGCTCTAGGCTATCGGCAGTACAGCAAGCCCGCGTTGGTGCTCGAAGGCAAATAGTGTTGAGTGGTTGAGTAGCGTTCCATCAGGCGAATCTATTCAAGTACGCAGCAAGGTAGGGGATAGCCGCGATCGCACTAAGTATTGAGAGAATTGCGAAAATAACGACAAACCCCTTAGCAAGCAAAGCAAAGGCGACCGATCCGCGATAGCGATTTGCCGCATTCCACACTCCGATAATGCAAAGTAGCTGCCAAGTAGTCCCGATCACGGCAAGCAGAATCGCTACTGGGTTGCTCGCAATCTCTTGGATAGCTACGCCGAATGCTAGTGTTGGTAGGAAATAGAAAAGCCAAAACGTCTTAGTTAGTCCGTATGAACCGTTTACCAAGTTTTCCCACGCAGGCATGTCTAGTGTTTCGAGGACGGACCACCCTGCGATTAGTATCAACAGAAAGATCCCCGCAGATTTCCAGTGTAAGCCCGGAAAATTAAGAACGGACTCTGCGCTGTCTGGAAAAGCTACCAGCGTAACAACGAATATGGCGATCCAAATACAGAAAGCGGCCGCAAGAACCTTACCAATCTTGTCAGCGACTCTCTCAAGAACTTCTCCCCACTGATGGCTTGCAGAGCCGTTACTACTTTTTGGATGCGGCCTATCTTGCTCCTCAGGAGTAGCGCTTGTATGGTCACCAGCCTCCGTAGAACTTGATTCACCCGTTGGGCGTAGAGCCGCGCCACACGCGTTGCAGTACCTATCACCAGGTAGCGCATGGACCCCGCAGCTTGTACAAAACCTCGAAGGTGGGGTTATGCTGCCTGTGGTGACCATACTCATCCCCTAGATAAGCTTGGTTGCGGTTGCTGCACGAGGCGATATAGGGCTAGAGATTACGCTAGCTGCTGCCTTGAGCAAACCTACTACTATGCGTGCAGACCACGGAAAGCCAGCGGTCGCAATCGAGGCCAAGGGTGCTATCGCTAGTAGCGCTGTCTCAGTACACGAAGACGTTGAATGAGCGGCACGACTCGGTTGTAATCGAACAACTCAGCCAGGCCGCCTTCTACCCATTTGTCCACGCAGACAGTGGCAAAGAGAGCAAATCGAATCTGATCTAGGCTTGCGGCTGAGAAGTCTGCACCAGACTTGATGGCGTTGTAGGTTTCCTGAAGTTGATAATCTGGATGCTTAAGGACATTCCAGAATTCCCGCTGCATGGCTGAGCGATACCGTTCGAGTCGCTCATCCTGCTCGAAGTAGCCCATAGCAATCGAACCGCCGCTTGACGGTTCTGGTTCTGACCAGCTTCCGAATGGCCCTCGCCACGATTCCATCTCCGGGAGTAGTGACAGCAACTCGTCGATGGCTGCGAGATCAACCTGATTGGTTAGGATTGATCGTCCCTCCCAGAGTTAGTCATACCGAATGACCCGGCAAGCCTATGTTCGAACAGGATGTAGCTAGTTGATCCCAATGCGGGTGATCGGGTAGCCCAGGATCGTTCCGTCTGGAAGCCTCTCAAGCTCGAAGGAGAAAATAAAGGAGGTCTTGGTTTCCTCGATCTGTTTCGTTTCCGCCTTCGTGTCTTTGGCTTCGATGAAGTATCCAAACGCCTCGTAGCCATGGTCAAAAACCAAAGCGAGCTTTTCGTCGTGGTCGTTGCGGGCCGGAGATCGTGATCCGGTGACCTTGTCGACGCCCCAGAAGGGCTCCTGGATGATGTAACTCGCGCGCTTGCCATCTCGCTTGGCGTGCGTGTGGAGCCAGACGCTGAAGTAGACCTTTCGCTCTTCCTCATTCACGGCGCACCAGCTCCAAACAACGTTGCGCTGCTTCGCGCCGAGATACTCCATCAAGGCGGATCGGCTCTTTGGTATCGGCATTGGCGCGGTCTCGGTCGGGGCGTCACCGTCAATGGGCGTTGAACTGGAAGGTTGTTGTACGATATTTCTGAAGGGGATGACAATGCAACGACTTTCCTGTGGCCTCGCCTTATCGGGGTCTGTATTCCTGGCCGGCTGTATTGCTATGTCAATGACACCTAGCCAGTTCAATGAGTCATTTCCCAAAGCAGCAAACTCGAAGTTCTATGACAGCCAGTCTTCGAAGGAGGCTATCGCCAGAGGAGAATGCAAGGTCCTAGTCGAGGGCCGGAAGTACGTATCTCCCCAGGGATCTACCGTTGATGGCGATGTGAAGAATGCAGCATTGGGAGTTGATGAGTGGGTAAAGGCAGATAACGGAAACGCCTATTCCATAAGAAACTTTGAATGGATACCGGTGGGAGATGTAAGCGGTACGCAGCTCACAGTGCATTTCGACACGATGCACTGCAAGTAACTCATTGGTGAATGGGGCGGCGCCTCCCCGCAATAGACGTTTCAGCGATAATTGATATCTGTGGTGCAGTCGATGCCACTGCCCTTGAGACTCTCAGCCACCGCGTCAAGGAAGCGAACCTCAGTCAAGCGGCGTCGGATAGGTTGAGGAGGCAAGACGTGCAAACGAAGAGGAGTCCCCTCCAAGCGGACCCAATCCAAGTGCTTAGCGAGAAATCTAAGGGAAGACCACCGCAGATCGCCGCGCTGTAGAAAGAGTTGAATTCCTCGGGGATAGCAGTCCTGTTCATCCGGGCTATCATCTAAATCTGGATCATTGGCGATTGCGACGGCGCCCATTGTCTGCGCGTGCTGAAGTGCCTCAAGAACTTCCTGAAACTTGGACAAGTTTGGCTTCGCCATAGCGGACCTGAATAAAGTTACAAGTAACGCAGATTCTTACTACTTTGGAGCGATTAGCTCATAAATACTCACCTAGCCTCGAGTCTCGAGTATGAGATCGATGGCTTCCGGCCTATGACGCAAAATGAGGCTTAGTTACCTGCTGAGTTAAGCGCGATCGGCAGGCATCTGCTCACGCTTCAATTGGTGCAATTACACGTGTTGCTGGTACTCATGGCATGAATTCCTGCGCTTCGGCGAAGTGAACTTGTGCGTCCTCGTGCCGTTTCATTAAGTCGAGCACAACGCCTCGATTTCCAATGAGATTGGCATAGTCAGGTGTTGACTTGAGTATTTCACGCAAGGTGTTGAAGTAGTTGGGCAGGAAGTAACGAACGAGCCCTACGTCTTTGTCGATCGTGTCTACCCAATACAAGCCTTCATGTGTGAGCGTCCGCTCTTCTTCTGCAGCGGCATCGTCTGTCGGATATGCCACTCGATTGACGTCACTCAACACTGCAAAGTGTAGCGTCGCGTCGAAAGCGTAGGTTAACCACAGTTCCCCATTAACGCTGTTGTAGCTAGCGATGGAATTGCGCCGATTGTTTGTCATGGATTTGACGATCCGTCGTAACAGAGCCTTGGCCCCGAGTTCATAGCTATTTAGGGCCGCGTCAAGCGCCCCCATCTTCTTTTGCGTTAGGGCCAAACTGTTGAAGGCGGAATTGAAGTCGGGGTCAAGCTCAATGGCTTCCTTTAGCATGGCCACCGACTGCGCCCAGCGCTCTGTGAGTTGGTATGCAATCCCTAATGCGAGAAGGTTAGGGGGATGGTTTGGATATAGACGATTCGCCTCGGAAAGGTGCTCGATCGCTTTCTGAAACTCGCCCAGGAATCGGTGGCATTGTCCGGCCAGATGATGCGCGTTCCAGTCCTGCGAGGTCTTCCGAATATGCGTACTCAGAATGTTCAGAGCATCTCTAAAGCGCTGTGCTCCCATTAGTTCAAACGCATACTCCACAGGATGCTGGCGGGTATTCATGAATTTCGGCTCCCGATTCCCGATTGGGTCGAGTTGGAGTTCATAGGAGGGGGCAAGTATTGCGGCCTTCAAGACGAACCGCTCGATGCGCAGCGGAGATCTTTACCGTCACTTCCCATATGGCCTAACCCCAATAGGGCTTCAAACTAACGTGATGTTTTAAGTCATTTCTTTCCGTTTATCATCCAAACCGCACCAGAAAGCAGCGTCGAGCGAGGCAGTTCGGGAAAAGTTCGGTGTCGGCAACACTAAGGCGTTGATCCACATGGGCGGCGGGCCGCCCGGTGCCGGAACTCGTGTCGGGGGCTCGGAATAGGTTCGGTCGGGTGGGGAGGGCGCTACCGCCGACAGAAAAGCGCTACCGTGTCTTGGACTTAGGACCGCCTGGGGCAACTGTGTCTGCTACTGAAAATCCGCGTGTCGGTGGTTCGATTCCGCCCCTGGCCACCATATCTTCCCGCGAAGCGAACGGCGTGTCGTGGGGGTCCGCGATGAGAACCGCAGTCAGGGCGTCGCTTGCACTATTGGTAGTGACGTGCGCATTTACTGCTTGCGTTTCCACTGGCGGGTTGGAAGCCGATCGCCTTTCCGAAGCAGTCGCGATCTACAAGCGTGGCGACTTTGCGAATGCAATCGCGCTGTTCCGCACACTTGCCATGGAGGGCGACCCAGACGCGCAACGCAATCTCGGTTACATGTATTTCAGCGGTGAGGGAGTGTCGCCTGACTTGACCGAGGCGGCCAAATGGTTCCGTGCGGCAGCAGAGCAAGGCGACGCAAAATCGCAAAGCAACCTTGCCGGTATGTACAGCAACGGTTGGGGCGTAACCCAGGACGATTCTGAGGCTGCCAAGTGGCTCAGCAAAGCTGCTGATCAAGGCGTTGCGTACGCACAGCGGGTCCTTGGGGAAATGTACTCCCAAGGCAAGGGCGTGCCACAGGACTATGCCAAGGCCGCAGTGTGGTATCGCAAAGCCGCCGAGCAAGGTGAGGCAATGGCGCAGCACAATCTCGGGGTCTTGTACCGCGATGGGCAGGGTGTGCCGAAGGATGACGCCAAGGCTCTAAGGTGGTTTCGTGAAGCTGCGGCGCAAGGCCTCGCGATTTCCCAGAACAACGTTGGCAACATGTACAGGTACGGACTCGGTGGTGTATCGCAGGACTATGTGGCGGCGATCATGTGGTATCGCAAAGCAGCCGACCAATATCACCCAACGTCGCAAATCAACCTTGGCTTCATGTATGCAGCCGGATTGGGTGTTCCGCAGGACTGCGTTCAAGCCTATATGTGGTATGAGTTGGCTGTCGCGAACGCAAAAGACACGCCAACGCGTGACAGAAGCATCAAGGAACGAGATGCGTTGGCTGAGTTGATGACACCCGCGCAGATCTCAGAAGGCAAGAATCGCGTCAGCGAGTGGAAGCCGGGGATTCATTAGCCCACCATTAAGAGGCTTCTGGGACGCCCCTGGCCACCACTTCCCGAGTTTCGCGAGAGTAGCGAGCGGCGCGTGACGCGCTACTGCTCGAGCTGCTTCTCGATCAGCACGACCGATCGGTCCAGCGACTCGAGCAGGTCCTGCAGGTCGGCCGCCGAGAACTCGGCATAGAACTTGCGCATCGCCAGCGCGCCGGTGAGTTCCATCGATGCCGCGACCTGCGTCTGCTCATTGGCGACGCTGCTCATCTCCGTCTCGACCCGGCGGCCCGAAAAGTGGGCGTCGCCCCCGGACCAGGCGAGCAGGCCGTCGAAGTAAGGACGAAGATTCAGCGACTGCGACAGCAGGGGCACGATCTGCTCGTTGGTAATTCTGCGGACCTCGATCTCGTCCTCGTTGGCATCGTTCAGCAGCCGGCGCCAGGTGGCGAGCTCGGACCGCAGTTCGGCGTTCGTGAGCAGGGCGATGGCGCCGCTCGCGACCGCGGCGTCGAGGGCGTTCGTGGCGGGT
>JBJACV010000072.1:0-6448 GCA_046604365.1 Nitrospira sp. | reverse complement strand
TGCAATCAATAGGACACAGACGCCAATTGCAAGGCCGGTACCGCAGCGTTTCATCGATTGGCCTGATGATTGCTGCATCGCTTAGTTAGATTGCACGCCATAACTCCACCGACCCAGTGCCATAGTCATCGACCACCAGCCAGCGCAGTGGCCGGTTCGGGAGGCAGGCGGCCAGGTTCGAGGATTGAAGGGCACGCGCGGCATTCTCTACCAGCACCTTGTACTCCTCTTCGCACTTCGGTGTGAATGGTGCCGGAATTGCTACGGCACACTCGATGTGGGTACGGCTGGGCCAGAGGGTTGCGACCCCATCCAAGACAACCGCACAGCGACACGACTCCAGTAGCTCCTGCGCAAGAGCAAGCCGTTGATCCGATGAGGAGTCGTCAACTACGAGCCTGTCCATGGGCGAGCTTGCGATTTAACGTCTGCGATCAGCGGCGCCGCGCTCGCTCCGGCTCTTCACGGACCGCTCCAACTCGTAGTTAGGCATTGCGTACCTCATTGAACGACTTGCCCCAAGGGATGGGCAGCCAGAGGCGTGACCATGTGCCGATCGTTCTCCAGCTGGCCGCGACCGGGCATTGCAGTTCAGCCTTCACGCACCTTTTGCCTCGATAGTGCTCCAGCACGCGGTATTCTCCGGAAAGATAGCCACACACTGCATCGACGTAGGCGCTTACGCGAGAGGGGTCTGTGCAAGGGAACCACTCAAGCCAGAAGTTTCCAACCGAAAAGTGCAATTCATCATTGTTCTGTAGGCATAGCCAGACCTTCTGTTTCAATCCCGGCTGGATGGGAAGGGTGATGCTGAGCTCAACCGGGTCCTTTGGATTCTCGACCATGCTGAGGTTGGGAAAGCGAGCGGCAATTTCGGCGACTGCCCGGCGCGCGATCTGCAACGTGTCCACTCCTAGCAATACCTAACGTCCGCGTTGAGCGTGCCGACGCGCGACGACTGCTGCATCGCATTGTTAGGCAACAACACCACCTGAAATCTCGGTGATACGAGCCTCAATATGATTCTGATCTTCGCGGGACATCCATTGTCCAATTTTGATGAAACCTATGCCGAAAGCTAGCATTACGAGCGGACCCAACGAGAAAAATAATCCCGACTCATCTCCCAACGTAGCCATCAGGAGTCCGATCGGAAGGCTCACGCCCCCGATAAGTCCTAGTAACCCAAACCAGAATGTCATGAACCACTGCACATACCTGCCGAGACGAAAATGCCCAACAATCCAAGTCTGGCCATCTGCTGCCATTACCTTGCCCACAAACCTAGGCGAGAATGGGCTACTCAGGAGAGGCCTATAGAGAGACACGTTAAGCCGGCCATCGCCTGATTGACCAACCACAGATTTCTTGAAGGGAGTCGATAGCATCCAGCGCGGAATCGCATTGTGAAGTCGATGCTCGACATCTGACAGAGAAAGTGAGGATCGGATTCGTATCTCAGTCTGCGAGAACAGCGCTACTTTCAGGTAGGTCAGCAGCCGAGATGCGACGAACCGCAAGACGAAGAAACTCACGAAAGCAACCGCCGCGAGGATGCCGACGATGAGCCACAGTGGATCCGATTTGTCCATGTTGCCCAACGTCCGCGATCAGCGGCGGCGTGACGACTCGCGACGAACGCTGCATCGCCTAGTTAGATTCCGTCTTAGCATCCACATCCGCCCCGTACAGGAAATCGTGCCTTCTCGCCGCCGGTATCAACTTCCATATAGCCCTCAAAGCCGGTCGATTCGCACTCTTCACTCTCAGGAGGGCACACGAAGTAGGTCGTGCATTCGACACTCACCTTAAGGTTATCGTCCATCAGTCTGAAGTGCTTTCTACTTCCTATGGTCGGTGGTGAGATCTCAGCATCTGGTTCCACATGCGTTAGCGTCAACTGATGGAGCGATCCGTTGATTCGCAGCTTTGCTTTCGCTTCGTACAGCCATTGGAGCAGGAATTGGCCGACGCCTTTCTCTCCGACTGGCACGCTAAATGTGCATCCGCAACCGTACTCGAGTTCGCCCTCACCTAGTGGTTCAAGTTGAATGTTCCCCTGGCGGAATGGGTAGCCGTTACTAGCCGGAATGGCGGCGATACAAATCGTGACCATGAATGCCAGGGCAATTGAGGCAACGATTCTCACGGAAACTAACGACCGCTGCATCGCATAGTTAGACAACAGCACCCTCCTTGGGTGGAGAACCGATTGAGGCAAGCCTTGCGGCGAAGAAACATGCGAGCCCAACTGCAAGGGCGCTGACCCAACCGGAATGTTCCGCGGGAATGCGCAGGAACATGATTGGATAGTTGATGTAGGTCGTGACAAGCGCCACAAGCGACCCGGCAATGGTCGCCCGCAATGGTGTCGGACTGCAGCGCATTAGCCATGCGCCCGCGGCGAATATAGCAGCTGCAAGTACCACGGCGAACGCGGTAACGGCGATCATTTGACGCAATGCTGCAAAGGAACTGGTCGATGCCGAGTACGCGGCCGTGAAGTAGATGGCGTAGACCCCAATGAGAAAGAGGGTTGTGGCAAAGGCGTAACTGAACCACAGCGCACCTGTAGGCCGCATCTTCATCGCTGTTGTCTAACACGGTTTATCGCGCCGACTTGATGCGCAGGGCGCTCAAGTGGGCCAACTGGCTTGAAACGCATTTCGTCACGCTCGATGTGACAAAGGCAGGGGCCAGCCCCTCACAACCGACCGCCCCGGCGGTGGTTGCCCAACAAAGCCCAGCACAAGCGGCACCGGCGGCCGCACCGGCGGCGAAGCCGGTAAAGGTGCAGGCAGCAGCGCCAGCGGCCTATGTGCCCCGGCAAATCTCTTTCAACACGCACCAGGACAGCCAGCCCCGGTAACGGGCGCTGGCAACGGATTTAGCGGCTAAAAATGGACAAGTTCTTTGACTTCATGAATCGCTACACGCTCGGTTTCGTCGGCGTGATTAGCGCGTATTGCAAGTGGGCGGAATCGCAGGCGAGAAGCCAGAAAGATTTGCTCATCCTGGGCCTTGGCCCGATTTTCTTGCTCGGCCTTGTGCTGTGGTCAATGCCTGACTGGATCGGCAAGCCACTCGCGTTTGTGCTGTCCCTGCCGGGCCTCTACATCGTCTTTCTGGTGCTTCGGGCTTACGCCGAACGAAGCGGTAAGCCCAAATGAAGGCGGCGGGCCTCGGTGCTGCGAACACCAAGCCCGCCTAACCATCCCCGACTGCAAGGAGTCGATTTAATGGCTGGCAAGAAGTCTATCAACCCTGGCGAAGCTCACAAGCTCAACGAGGGCGATCCGCTTGCGCGCGCTGTCATCTACCGCCTTCGCCGTGATGCGTTGATGATCGTTTCAAACCTCAATCGAGGCCGTACCGTGGGCAATGACACGGTGAAGCGGCAGCTCGTTTTTGTGCAAGCGCAGCTCTGCACGGCAGCGGTAGCCGATCCCCGTATTTCGGAAACGCTGAAAACCGCCCTAGTGCAGTTCCAGGCCGCTACGGTGTCAGAGAACATCCAGGATCGACGCGGCGAGCGCCGGCGGCGTCCTATGTTCCGTGGGGTGGCTGCATGAAGGCCCTGCGCGTGTCCGATGGCACTATCGAAGCGTTGAAGTGGATCGGCTTGGCCGCGATGACCGGCGATCACGTCAATAAGTACCTTTTCAACGCGACCATTCCGGGATTGTTTGAGGCGGGCCGGCTGTGCCTGCCGATCTTCGTTTTCGTCCTGGCGTACAACCTCGCCCGACCGGGCACGCTGGAAAGTGGCGCGTACCTGCGCACCATGAAGCGCCTGGCGATCTTCGGCGCGCTGGCCTCGGTGCCGTTCATTGCCCTGGGCGGCCTGCTGGCCGGATGGTGGCCGCTCAATGTGATGTTCACGCTCTTGGTCGTGACCGGCACGCTCTACCTGGTAGAGAAGGGCGGCCCGGCCAACATGGCCGGGGCTGTCGCTGTGTTCCTGGTCGGCGGAAGCTCGGTTGAATACTGGTGGCCCGCCGTCGCCTTCGGCCTCGCCGTCTGGTGGTACTGCAAACGCCCTTCTGTGTTGCCGCTGCTGCTGGGTCTGCTTGCCTGCTCGGCGCTGTGGTTCATCAACAGCAATTGGTGGGCGCTGGCCGCGCTCCCGTTGCTCCTGGTTGTGTCTCGCCTCGATCTGCCTATGCCTCGCCTGCGCTGGGCGTTCTATGCCTATTACCCCCTTCACCTGGCCGCGCTCTGGCTGATCCGCATTCCGATGAGCAAAGCCGGCTACCTCTTCTTCTGATTGGAGTTCCCACCATGCCCAAGTCGCTTTTCACCGTTCTTTTCCTGGCGTCCCTGACCCTTTCGCAAGCCGCGTTTGCGAAAGGCCCGGTTGCTCAAGCCGTCAGCTATGGCGAGCCGATTTCGACAATGGTTTCCGTGTCCTTCGCGGACAACAGCGCGGCATTCCGGCCTACGGATGCGCAGCTCGAATTGCTGCAAGACGTGCGCGATGCGTCGATGGTGACGATCAGCGGCCGCACCAGCACCAACAAGGCCAGCGCCAAGGATGAGGCCCTGGCGCTTGCGCGTGCGGTGTCTGCTCGCGCCTGGTTGGTGGCTCGCGGCGTGTCGCCGCTCAAGATCATGATTAACTACGTGTCGGCGGCCGACTACGCGGCCGACAACTCGACGCCAGAAGGGCGGTACATCAACTAGCGCGTGGACGTGGAATTGTTCTACGTCCCGAGATACTGAGGATGCCGGCCATGAGCAAAGTTATCCGCCACACCTTCACCAGCCGGGCGTCTTACGCCAACTATGCGCGCTTCGAGTTCGCCCCGAGATACAGCGCCATCGTCTGCTCTAGCTTCTTCACCGGCGATCACAAGGCCCTCGGCCTGCAACCGGGCGAAGCTCTCTTCTCGGACGATCTGGAAGCCCTACAGCGCGAAGCGATTGGCTGGGAAAGAAACGGGATCGAGGCAGCCCTTGTGCCGACCGATCTTGAGCCGGAAGAGCGCGCCGCGCTGAGTGCGCCGGAACAGGTCTGGCTTGTGCGCGCAGCACGGGGTTCGGGTTTCCCCGAAAACCTGCTTGACCAGGTTTTCAGCTTCTGCACGGAATGCCCGGCGTTCGATACCCCGATCAACGAGGTTGAGGCTATGGCACTGGCGCAGCTCTGTGACCAGCCGGAACACCCGTTGATGTTCCTGGATCGCCTCGATCCCGGCGATGCCGACTTTCTGGATGAAGTTGCCCGCGCCCCGGATGAACAAAAGGGCTGGCCGGCAGCGCCGGCGCGCATGTGCCCCAGCGGCGGCGGGAAATGCGTTTGTACGCCAAGTGAGGCTTGCCAAGCTCCATGATTGAGGTAAGCCCGTTTCTTCCCGAGTTGCCGGCCCACCATTACGGCGTCCACGTTGAGAACGATATGGACGCCCGCCGGCTGCTCTACCTGGTCGAACAAATCGGGGCCGCCAAGGTGGAAGGCAGCGCCGCCCGGTACAGCGAGAAATATCCCGGCTGTCGCATCTTCGTTTCGGCGCTCTTGAAGCGTTACCGGGTCAAGGTGCCTGCCCGCATCTTCGCCCCGGTCAACGTGCCGCTGTACCGGGTCTATGTCCTGGTGCACGCGGAAAGCCACAAGCTCAAGATCGGTGTTTCCGGTGACTGGACACGGCGGGCCTTCCGCTTCTCGCACGATTCCAGCCTTAACGGTTTCGACCTGGATAGAAGCGTCGGAATCAACTTCGCCGGCGACAAGGAAACAGCCAAGGCCGCCGAGAAGATGGCTAAGAGTTTCTTCCACGATGCCAAAACCACGCGGCCCGACTGCGTGCCGTTCGGTGCTTACGGGCATACCGAGTGGTTTAAGGCCGTAATTTACAAGGGCGCGGTGGCGGCAATCGCGGCCTTCAAAACCTCAAGCAAGCGCGACTGGATCACGTTGCGCGAGGCCCTGGCCGGCGATCTACGCGGCGAGGGCTTGGCTCTCGATTTCAACAACCTGAAAGGCTCCCTATGCGTCTGATTATTGCCCTGTTCCTCCCCTGGCTTACCTTCTTCACGATTGGCCGCCCGATCAGCGGAATCCTGTGCCTGGTGCTGCAAATTACGGTCATTGGCTGGCTACCCGCGACGATTTGGGCGGTGTATTCCCTGAGCCAGTACAAGACCGACAAAAAGATCGAAAAGGCCCTCGGCAAGCAGCAGGCTTGAAGGGTGTCGCCGGCCAGCTCGGCCGGCGTGGATTGAAACGACCAGGTTGTGACCGAGTTCGCCACTCGCGCAAGAGTTGCAAAAACGGTCGTTTTTGCGAAGCGCCCAGCTCCAAAGAAAAGTGTCATTTTCAGAAGACGACTGCACGGAATATCAGGAGTCGGCTGCACTGGTGGATTGCAGCGCGGTGTACAGGGCCGTCTTGCTCACCTTGAGCCGTGTAGCGGCCTCTCGGACATTAAGCCCGTTGGCGATGTGCTCC
>JBJACV010000071.1:0-6559 GCA_046604365.1 Nitrospira sp. | reverse complement strand
GCCACAAGTAAGTGTGTGGTTTCGGTCATGCGCGTGCTCGTAAGGGAGAGGAGTACAGTGGCTCCGGTCCAATGGCCGATGGAATTAGAGGTCCCTTCTTGGAACAGCGGTGAAACCTCCTGGTTTTGAGCTGCATATAGCGAGGTGGCAGTGGTTCCGCGGGTAACGCTGGGTAAACCCAGTTCAGTGAGGAGGGTTTGGGTCAGTGATGTTAGCGCAGGGTCCTGGGTCTCCAGGCGAATCCGAAGCGATGTTGGCCAGTCTGAAGCAGGTCTGCGGATCAGATCAGATTCAAGGGCCGTTTTTAGCGTGGAGGGGCTGATTGAAATGGGGGTCGTGATGGTGAGTCCGTCAGTGGTATGGAGGGTGATCTCCAATTGGCCTTGGCGGAGGATATCGGGCTGATGGGTCCGGAGAAGGACGGCCGCGACCTCGCGTAACCGGATATCGAGTGTTGGGGACATCTTGGTGATCACATATTCTGTTCCGACCGGATCGAACTGCTTATGCATCCAGCGGAGTTGGAGACGTCCGTCGGTGAGTGGACGAATGACTCGTTGGGAGACGCGTGTGACGTCATGTGTGGGTCCTGGTTGGGTCTGCCAGTGTGGGGTCGTAGGATCCAAGCCTAGCAGTGGCGCGACACAGAGCCCTTTAATGTAGTGCCACGTGGGTTCCGCTTGATCCAATAGTCCGACCACCCGAATCATCCTGATAAAGACGTGAGCGAGAATGCTGCCCGGGCAGGTAAGGACGGTGCCAGCGGTGTACCCGACCTGGGCTGCTGAATTCTTTGCTGGTGCATAGACCCAGCCCTTCCAATATTCCTGTTCCGTGACGTGCTCTCGGTCGATCCATTCTTGGGTCGCTGAGACTTGCCATCCCAATCCATCAGAGTGGGTGATCACGTGCAGACTCGGCCGGCTTGCTGGTTCTGTCCCGGCCGGGGTGCGTTCGATGTGCGAAGGGGCAAGCTCCATAGGCACAAAGTACGAATTGGCGCATCCGGTGAGGAGGGTGAGCCAGGCGAGGAGAGACCACTTGTAGCGCAGTCTGTGTGGCATCAGAGCTCTATTACGCGAGAGATCGTAATAAGACTGTGTATGCCAGAGAAGCAGGGCGGTCGCAAGGGAATCCAAGGGATGGTGGGGCAATGCTGATACGGACACTGATGGTAGGGATCACGATCTTGTGGGGGATCTGGGCGATTCCGGTGTGGGCACAGTCACCGTTGGGACCGGAGCGGTGGATGGTGGCCTCCGGGATGGGGGGGTGTGGGGAGGTGTTTTCAATAGTGGGTGAGGTCAGCGACCTCCCGAAGTGGTCCGGTCCGGAAGAGTTCGTCAATGCACTGCGGGGTAAAGGGTATCAAGTCAGTACGGTGACGGCGGAGTACGAAGGGCGATATTTGGTGAAAGTGGTGGTTCCCGCCCGTCATGTCGATACGGTTTTCCTACCGTTGAGTCTGTGCCGAAAGATGTTTCAAGAGGAGCTTGATCGGAAGCGCCGATAGGGGCCTTCAACTTCGCGAGCGTAATACTAAGTATGGCGTTCGATAAGGTCGGTCATTTTGTGTTGGGCCAGGTGGTCAAAGCAAATCCTGACAAGCCTGGCTATTTGACGTTGATAGGAGGCACGGACCGGATGGCGGTGCTGCCTCGGGTCTGTGCGGATGGCCCTTACCGGGTTGGAGACCGGTTTTATGCCTGCATTAAATCCGTGGAGGGACCGTATCCGATTGTCTCCCAACGATCGGGCCATTTTATTCGCCGCGTCGCTGAACTGTTGTTTGCCCCGGTGATCGCGGAGGGGCGTGTGGATGTGAAGGCGGTGGGGACAGTTCAGCATGCGGAGTTCGTCAAGATTGCTGTGGGATCACCGACGGGAGATGACCCCATCAGGTTATGCCTGCCGTATTTGCGAGAGTTTGGATCCTATTCGCGGTTACGTCCGTGTTTGGTGCTCTACAGTGCATCCCCCGAAGAATTTATCAAACAAGCGTTGTTGCCGGCTCCCCTTGGTGAGGTGAAAGGAATCACGGTCGACCGTCGTGCCCATGAGGCTGAGGTTCGTGTCTCGGCAGCAGTGATGCCACGATTTCTTGGGAAGGCTGGCTTGAATGTGGCCGTCGCAGGCCGAGTTACCGGGTTTTCGATTCGGTTGGCCAGCTTATAGGAGGGACAATGAATAATCAGTCACCACAGAGTTCCGGTTCACCGAAACACCACAATGGGGCTGACGCCAACGCCAAACGCAAAAAGAAAACGCCCGAGGAACGGATCGCGCTCAACAAGGATCTCCTGCAGCAATATGGCAGTCTCATCGTGCTGCCGCGATCGTTTGAAGGGCGCATTCTCATTCGCATGGTGTACCCACTCAATAAGGCGATCCCGCGGTTACGGCGAGATCTGTGCGTCACTCGTACTGTAGCGGAAGTTTTAGCACTCCTCGAACCTATTCAAACGTGGACTAAGCAAGCGGCCGAATGGCTCCGGGCTTCTGGGGGCGAGCTCGTGTTGCTCACGCCGGCGTTAGGCGAATCTCTGGATGAACGGAAACGGATGGTCGCTGACCCACGTGCACATGTGGTGGTCCCTCAAACGGACGAAGTCCGTGCAGTGGTTGAACAGATCATTCGCATCGATCGCGTCTTGGTTGTGTTGCGCACGATCAGCATGGAGCAGCTCCGGAGCGACTCGCGGCTCTCCGAAGCGCTCCGGTTGGTGCGGGAGTTAGATCGGGTGGTGCGTGGAGTGTGTGGGACGGTGGACGTGGATTATTACGAGCCGCGTGAACTCCGTGAGCCTCAAAAGCCTCGAGTGGCAAAGATTGAGACTGAGGTCGAAATCACGTCGAAGGATGACGTCACGATCGGGTCAACAGGTACGAGTAATGGCCGGCCGAAAGTTGTGCATCAAAGAGCGTCTACATAGGGGGCGGGAGCACCCTGAACTTTGTAAGGAGGAGGCTATGCAGGTAGCTATGAAGATCATCATGACGGGGATTCTGTGTGCTGGGGCCTTGAGCGGGTGTGTGTCCAAATCCGCGTACGATCAACAGGTGGAGCAGAACGAGCATTTACGGTACGTGAAAACAGAACAGGATATTGAACGGGACGGTTTGTCGTCTGATGTGCAAGCGTTGCGTCGAGCCTACTCGCAGCACTCGCTTCGTGTCACAGGCTTGGAGTCAACGGTTCAACAGGCCTTGGTGGATATGAAAGCGCTCCAAGCTCGGCTGACTACCGTGAGTCAGGAATTGGCTCTTCAGCGGGTGGAGTTTGGCAAATTCACAGGCCAGGCTCAAGAAACGTTGGAGTTGCTTCGCACAATGAGCGAACAGCAACAAGCGATGAATGGAACGATCTCGGGATTGGGCGCGAAGGTCGAAGTGTTGCGGAAGCAGGCGCAGGCGGTGGCCAAACTCTCTCGGCCGGCTGAGACGACTGATGCCAAGACACATGAAGTTGGCTCTGAATCGGAGGGAAAAGGGAAGGGGAAAGGGGCTGTTGAGCGGGCATTGGAGCAGAAACTCGGGCAGGCTCCGACGGTGGTGCCGCCATCGATAGCCATTAGTGCGAAATCGGAGCCATCGCCTGTGACGCCTGCCCCGGTGACTACAGGTAGTTCTCCTGTTACGGGAGGTGTGGGGGAGAATTCTTCTGTAGTTGTCCCCCCAACGGTATCTCAAGCTCCTATTGTTCCCTCTGCTCCGGCGACGGGCACAGAGGGTGTTGTGACTGGTTCAAAGCAGGGTGCTGTCTCGGGAGCCGTCCCGGTCAAGCCCGATGAGGTGATACCTGCTCCAACCACATCGGCACAAGTGACGGATAGTGGTGGACAATCACCGCTTCTGACGCCCTCGGCAGGAGAAGTAAAACCGACGACGAAGCAGTCATGGACGGATTGGGCGAAGGAAAAGATTGGGTGGAAGAAGCCCGTGCAAACCGCGTCACAGACAGCGGGTGTCGGAGAGAAACCATAGCGGCAAGGCTAAACGAGCAGGCGGAGAGGCGGATGGTGATGGTGCGGCACATTCTGACGGCGATGTTCGTCATGGCTGGAATCGTCCCGGTCACAGGGACTGCTCTTGCTCAAGGATCTTGTAGCGGGATTACCGATCCCCTGCAGAAAGCTCGCTGTGCGATGGGGAATATCCAGTCGACCGGCGCGCTGGATCGAGGGACGGTGAGCGGCCGACAGGGGGCGGTGCCACAGTATGGTGGGACCTCGGGGTGTATGGATGCCTCCTGCGCCGGTTCATCTGCCTCTGGGTACTATTCCGACACAGGTGATGTCTCGGGCTTAAATGCTGCGGCCGGCAATGCAGCGGCAACTGATCCAAACGCGACACGCGTGCAACAAATGGGCGTGGATGCGGGAGGCTATAACCTATCGACGAGCGCGCCGGTTACCACGGCGAATACGACTGCCAGTTCGATCACGCCGAATCCCAACGTCAACACCTGTACGGATGTGACGATTTGTGTGTCCTGGACACAAGCTCCGCCGTCGACTCAGACGTGTACTCGACCAGGGAGTGGTCAACTGACCTGTCAGATTCAGGTGACGAATAGCATCCGGGAAGTCCCGATCACGGGAGGCCCGGGCGGGGCGGCTGGGTTCTGTGTCGATCATTATATGTATGTCCGGGTTCTGAATCCGTCCCCGGACAGTTATGTCATGCAGTGGTTGGGCACTGCTCCCAGTGGAGCGGTTGGCCAAAATTGCGGGGGGATCGGTTGGCGGACCTTTGCCAGCTTTTCTTTCACGCCACCCACGCTTGATCCCGATGAGCAAATTGTCCTCGTCAACTTCAGTGTCAATGTGTCGATTGGTGGGCAATGTGGTGGGACCTCGTTCTCGATTTCATCCGGCCAGGTGCTCGCCATTGTGTGTGGAGCGTCAGGAGCGCAATCAGGGAGCGTTCAAGCTACGAGTTGGAGAAAGTCGTGGGTCATTCGGAAAGACGTGATCAACGATCAGTGCGCCGGAGTTCGTGCGTCCGGGTGGGTACGGATGTCCTCCGTGGTTCTTGATGATGCCCCCCGAACGGTGACGCTCAGTGACGGGACCGTCCAGACGCTTCTCCCGCCAACGGTGGCGCCGGCGAGTGGGGCATGGGTACGTGAAGAACAATGGGGCTTTTCGAGTTTGACAACGGACACCTGTGCCCCGTTGTTGCAGGCGGGGTGCTTTGATGTGGCCTCCACCTGTACTACCCCCATCCCGGGCGGATGCGATACCTACTCGGTGACGGTGCAGTGTGGAGGTGGCACCGTCTGTGCGCAACAAACTGTGGTGCAACAATGCACCTCCTGTGGCGCGCCAGGGAGTTATGTCCCGTTTTGCATGGATACGAGCACCCCGCCGAATCAGAACTTCCAGATTGCCGCGACAATGTTGGCGATGGTCCAAGCGGTGCAGGATGATTTCGATAAGGATCAATTACGGATTTTCACAGGTACACCGAAGGCCTGCTCGTATTCCACGTTGGGAACCTTGATTATCGATTGTTGTGCGGACGATCCCGATCGAATGTTGGGGACGTGTACCGATGTGGAAATATCATTGGCTGGTGATAAGCGGGCGCAGCAGGTGGTCTTGGTCGGGAACCATTGTATTGAGTGGTGGAGTGTGGGGTTTGCTCAGATTTGCGCGCGCCGGGCTGATGTGTATTGTACCTTCCGCTCAAAATTAGCACGGATTATCCAGGAACAAGGGAAACCGCAGTTGGGGCAGAATTTCGGGACACCCGATGCCCCCGATTGTGATGGGTTTACGTTGAACGAATTCGCAGCGCTGAACTTCCAGACGATGGATTTCACAGAATACTTCTCGTCGATCACCACAAACTATGATCAAGCCGCCGTCGCGGAATCGTTGCGTCAAAAAGCCTGTGCTATGAATCCGGGCGCGCCAGGCTGCTGAGAAAAGAGGAGGGCACGATGCTGTCAGAGGACCGACCCTATTTACCCATGTTCACCCTCGGGGAGTCTGGAATTTATAGCATCAACAATGAACCGCAACTCTGTGAACCCTTAGGCTTGGTCTTTGTTCATAAAACGCAGGGGATGGGCTGGTTGCGGGACATCATGGCACGGGTGCGAGATTTTATCGGGGGCGGAGTCCGGAGCTACGATAAGCCGGTGCAGAATTATCTGATTCTCCCTGCCCTCCGTGAGCTCAGTGACATGGCATATGAGAAGTATGGAAATCCAACGGCTATCATGGGACTCGATTTCCAAGTGGAAACAGTTTCGGCTAAGGGGATGTCGATGAAAAGTATTACCGTTCGAGGGACCGCGGTACGGTGGCGTGTCGTGGAAGGTCTTCCGGTGATAGCTGCGAAGCCACTGCCGGTACAGGTAATGCTTCCGGCTGTGGCTTAGGCCAAAGAGTTCGGAACATGAGGGAGCGCGAGATGCGATGGTGGCTGGTGTTTGGCACCATTGTGATTGTGGTGAGCATCCCGGCGCTTGGTGTGGCAAAAGGAGAGAAGCAGACTATGCGCACGCAGGTGGAGGGAGGTTCACACCCATTTCATGCCTGTCTTGAAG
>JBJACV010000070.1:0-6645 GCA_046604365.1 Nitrospira sp. | reverse complement strand
GGTCGGGCTGGGGGCGAATCGGGTGCGGACTGTCATGGAGCGCGCGATTGTATCGCGTTGACCCTCGTGGGCAGCGGCCCTTAGAATCGCGGCCCCGAACGGGCGGTTAGCTCAGCGGTAGAGCACTGCTTTCACACGGCAGGGGTCACTGGTTCAATCCCAGTACCGCCCACCATTATAATCAACAGGTTACGTTCTTTTTTAGAAACTGTGGTTCCCCGTACGGACAGCGGTACGGAAACCTAAATCCAATTGTGAGACATCGCGCGTTGCCCACTAGACCGGCCTGAGACGCAGCCACTGCCAAGTGCTGCATCGCTATGCAGCGTGCAATACGGCCTTTCGAATTGATTGCGGTAGATCCGCGGCCACGAAACGTTTCGCGGGATAGAGGTAGTCGTCCCCCGATTCGTCGATGATGCGCAATTGCCCGAGCTTCTCGGCCTTGGCGTCGGGCACCGCGATGTAAATCTTGCGGCGTTCGAGCGACGCCTCATAGCCGGAATTGTCCAGACAGATGTAGAGCAGTCTTGCCGGTGTTGCCATATGTCTGTGCCTCCTAAAGGAAGCGCTTGATCTTGAACTCGTGTCTGCCCATGCCAGTGGCTTCGTACCAGTGAAGTTCAGCTGTCACGATCTCGCCACTGGCCAGGCGAACTTCGGCGTAGCCCTTGCGTTTGCGCCATCGTCCACGGCCGTAGTGCTTGCGTAAACGGCTTACTTCACGGATCCCGGACCCCGTGGCGATGGTTTCAACGCCTGTCAGGTCACCCAGGATCTCAAAGTCCATGCGGTATCGTTTCAGACCACAGCAGGGTGGTCAAACTGCCCGGAAATCGGACGCCTGACTCCAGCTTGACATCAATTCTGCTGCATAACATCTGCGACGCACGGCTCTACAGAGAGAAGTCGTCGTCCGGTATCTTGTGACGCTGCTGCCGGTCAGGGATCGCATCAACGTCCTTTTCCTGGCGCACATCCATGCCCTTGGCCGCCTGTTGCGCGCGGTACTCAAGCCATTGCTCGCGCGCAGCCTCACGTAGCTGTTCGTTCGTTTGCCGAGGCTCGCCATGCCATCGCATGGCTGCCCCCTGGCTCTGGCCGAATCTACGTGCCGCGAGCGCGGCCCGGATGTCGGTCGACAGTTCAATGATTGAGCGATTGACTTGCTCGATCTCACGCTGCAGCCGCCCGATCTCGGCGGCGAGTTCGAGCCGCGCCTGTATCTCGGCCTTGATCCGCTCTCCGACCTCGGTCGCGATCCCGCGGCGCTCCATGCCGCTCACCGCTGGACCCAGATGGACGGTGGGTTCCAGCTCGATGCCTTGGGCTTCCAGGCTCCGGTGATCGACCCGTGCCTCGTGGCCGAGGGCCTGTAGTTTCTCGTTGGTGAGCACCGCCCAGCGCTCGCGGATTTCGGCGATCTCCTCCTTGCCGGAGCCGAGTCCCCGCTTCGCCCGGTCAGTGTCGGACCATTCGATCGAGGTCTTGGCGCCGAGGCCGCTCGCCTCGATCTGGCGGGTCGTCGTCAGGATATGGGCATGGAAGTTCCGCTCATCCCCCTGCCGGTGCGGCTCGTGGAGGGCAAAGTCCACCGCACAGCCGTAGCGGTTCGCGAGTTCCTGGCTGAACGCCCGCGTAAGATCCAGCCGCTGCGCCTTCGTCAGCTCCCGTGGCAGCGCAACCTCGTACTCGCGCGCCACCCGTGCATCGTTGCGCTTCTCTGCAAGCTCGGCCGCGTTCCATAGCTGCTGCCGGTCCCGAGCCCAGTTGATGTCGCGCTTCGCAGCCTCCATCGGCAGCACGATCTCAGCATGCTCGACGCCGCACTTACGCGTGTAGTCGAACACCTGTCCGGTCGTATGGTCCAGGATCCGCTCGGCCGCGCGGTAGGCCGCGGCGGCGGTCGCACTGCGACCCGCCCCGCGCGATACCGGCTTGACGGACAGGTGGTAGATCGCCACGACGACACGCGCTCCTCGTCCTGCTCTGCGCTCTTCGGGACCGAGGACCCGGACCGCCAGCGGCGGGCTGTAGCACCCGGTCTCTCCCCGTCCCGCCGCGCCGCATTCGATGCGGTCGGTATCGGCGCGGCCTGGGCTGGGGGCCCCGGGGGCAAGGCGGTAACGCCGGCCTCCGGGCGCACTGAGTCGCGCAGCGACTCGTAAGTGCGCCCTTCGCTTGCGCTGCCGGGCACTCTACGCTCCGTTTGGCGACAGCGGCATGGTTCATACTTGGCGCGTTTGCTCAGATACACGGAAGTACTGGTGACAAAAGCAAGCAGCTTCGTCGGCAGCGCTTCTGGAGGGCGCTGCGGTCATTGCTCCGACAGAGATGAAATCCGCTCAGGCGTCTACTAAATGCTGAGACCCATGCGAAGCTCGCCGGTATCACCGTCGAACGCTTCAACTCGCGCGACAGCCGCCACCAACGCGCTCAACAAGGGCGCCGACATCGCATAAGTGCAGGAGTGTCCCAAGCGCGCTGACGTCAGAACCATTTGCGAATGCGTTCACCGCACAACGCGGTTGGAGATTTGACCGATCTCCAGCTTCTCACCAACTGTCTGGTGACCGTGCAGTTCACTGCCGTAAGCGATCCGAAATCAAACGCGGCGACGACGTGGTGCGGTGACTGAACTGGGCGCGGCTGCCACGTTGCGGTACCCTCGCCGCTCGACGACAAACAGTCGGCCTACGGGCACTGTCCTGGCCAGTCATACATGTATGCCGTTTGACTCCAGGGCCCACATCCACAGTTGTTGCAGGCTCGCATTCTGAGCATCGAAGGAGTAGCGATGTGAGGCATACACTGATTTAAGTCGCCGTCCACCGCAATCTGACCAAAGCTCCAGCCATAGACTTGCGGAGCAATCTGCGCAACATACCTATTGACTCCAGGCATGTCCGGCCAGTTCAGGACGAAGCGACCGTCGCACATTAGATCTTCAAGGACAAAACTGGGAGCCGTTGCTGGTTCCGCGGTGCACTGATACCCGACTCCAACTGCCTCAAACGCTTTTTCAATCGAAGTCTGTGCCGCAGCTCCATGCAAGAGGTTCGCATGAAACATTGCTGTATTCTTCATTGTCAAGAACGTCGGATTGACAGATACATCGATGTCAAAAGCCGCGGCCACGAAAATTTCCCTAGCACGTTGTTCGGCTGTCGCCGCGATAGGGTCAAGTGCGGGAACCGTAATCTCCGGAATGTACGACTTGGCCCAACCTGCATTCAATCCTCCGACGATAGACAAGTAGTATGCATGCGAGAAGATCGTCGAGTTGAAATGCTGACCACTTATAGACCATGCGCGGAGCGGATACCAATCGTTGGACGCATACGGGTATGAATCCAAAACCGGGTCCGCCATCGACCTCGTACCCGCCGAGGAAGACACGAACCAACCTTCCCCAATGCGCCACGATGCAGGAGATATGCCGGAATTTGCGATGTCCACGGCAGAGGCCGCGATATCCGCAAAGCCTTCATGAAGGGCGCCACTTTCGTAATTGAAAGTATCTGTGCCGTACAAAAACGTTCGCTTGGCAATGCCATGTGCATATTCGTGGTAGGTAATATCCGGCGCCGACGTAGCAGAGTTCACATTGACACCCGACAATACGCCCGGCGGCGAATAAGAGATGTAGTCTTTGTCATCGATCCAGTAATGGCTTGCGGTCGGCGAAGGGTGCGAGTATCGAACTACCTGCCTAGTCTCTGTAGGGAAGTTTCCTGACGGCAATGGGAAGCGCTGGCGAAGTTTCGAGTCAGCAGTCAATACAGCGTTCCAAGCTTCTAGCGCCCACACGTCCGCATTTATCTGGCTTTGAGACAAAGCGGCTGGCAACCCGTTAGGTATCTGCGGCGGCGGTACGCTACTGTTGGCATTGTAAACGCGGCGCGTGAGGCCGTGAGACTCCGGTACGCGATCCACTATCACACCGGTCATAGCATCCACGTAATATGCCCACGGCACGCCTTCAAGTCGCATCCGGACCACCCAAACAAGTTTCGGCGGCGTAACTTCTGCCACGTTGAAGTAGTAAGCGAGATGCGTTCCTTCGATGATTTCCACTTCTGCCGTGCCAGTTTCCCTCATCGCTGAAAGAACGCCAGGCACGATCTGTTCCGCCTGCGTTGCCGACAACTTTGGCGTGCGATCTAGACCGTGATCGGGAACGAAGAGCGCACCGAACTTGAACACGCGCTTTGTCGTGTCGTCGATGCTGATGCCGACGAAACTGTTCAATACGGGTATCCCACGTATTTCTTGCGAGAATCGCAAAGTGCGTATTGAAGTGTTATTGCCATAACTCATGGCGTCGTTGCGAGTCACCTTGAGCGTTTCGGTCCCGTCAGCTAGTAGCACATCTTTGAATAGTTCGAGAATTGCATCGCCCGAATCTCCCGGCTTCAGGTCCGTTGCATGGGACGACAGCACGACGCCGATGTCTCCACTAATACGCTTGACCGAACCGAGACGCGAATACTCAACTGAATCCAGTCGCATTGCTTGCAGCGCGCTGTATTGTCGCTGAAGCGCTTCGGGGTCGACCTCAATTGGTAGGTCCTGCGCCCTTAGCAGTCTTGCTGCGGCCGCCGGTTCATCACCGGCCCACGCCAGGAAAGAGGCCGCCAACATGACGAACGCCATGTACTTGCGCATACGCCACCTCCGGTAACGAATCTGCACCTTACAGACCCCGAAACAATCCTACGCCCATTTGGCTCGCATGGCCTTGTGCGCGGACCTGGCATTCCAAGCGCGGCGTCTTGGTGCCCGCGCAATTATCCGCATCGACTGCACCTGCGCGAGGATGCTCTTGCGGTACTTTCTTATCAATCGGGCAAAAAATATTTCACTTTTCGGTGAGACTATTGGTCGGGACGCAGCACTAGACACAGATGGGCTTGGCGAAATCGAGGAGTCAGCTTAGGCGCTGACGCCGACGGTAAGGCAGTGTTCCTATACAGCCGTCTGTCGCATCCTAGAGAAGTCGGACCTGTGCCAGGCGTTCCCTGGCCGCACTCGCGACCAAATGACCGTAATGCTTTTCGATCATGCCTATCGACGTGCCGACCAGCCGCGCGACATCGAGTGTTGCCATGCCGTCCGTGAGCGCCTGCGTGATGAACGAATGCCGCAGCGTGTAGAGGCAGGTCCCGCTCGGTAGCTTGGCAGCCGCCGCGGCCTCGCGCACAAGCTCATCCCAGTCCGAATGCGCCCAGGACTTGCCGTCATCGCGGGTCAGTAGTCGCGCGGCAGGCAGTTTGTCGCGCGCTAGCCGCTTGAACAACGTGACCGCCAGCGGCCCAAGCGGAACCGTCCGCGTTCCCGTCTTGCCGATGAAGGTCATCGAACCGGTGCGCACGTCGAACTGGACACGGGTTGCATTGACAAGCTCGCCTGCCCGAGCGCCGGTTAACATCGCGGCTTCAAGCAGGTCGCGTAGCGCGCCATCGCCAGCAGCTGCGAGCAACGCGCGCCGCTGCTTCAGGTCCAGGAATAAATCGCGACGCTTGCCGGCCGCACGGAATGGCCTCGCGTCATCCCATTCCCGGGCGGCGATCGCCGAAACGCGGCGCCGTCGTACGGCCAGGTTAAGCGCAGCTTTAAGGGTCGTCAGCGTCCGGTTTGCGGATGGCTTCGCAAGTGGCAGGCTGTCGCGCCAGGCCAGTATGTGATTCGTACGGACTTTCGAAAGCGGCCGACGCCCGAGTTCCGTGTCGTATACCGTGCGCGCGAATCGCATTTCGGCATCCCGGGCCGAGCTCGTGCCTTTCTCGCGACGGCGGTCGTCCACGTACTCGCGGCAGGCTTGGGCCACCGTAATCGCCTCGTCCGAGACGCCGGCCTCGAGGTCTGCGAACCAGCGCCGGGCTTCCTTGCAGGCGGCGTCGTATCCAAGCGCCGGCGTCGCGATGCCGAGGGACTTGTAACGCTGGTGTCCGTCTTCCTCGCGCGCCCGCGCAATCCAGGAGCCCTTCCCGTCGGCGATTTTCCGGAAGCCGACATAGCGACCCCTCGCAAGCGGCGGCCCCCAATAAGGCTCCCTGCGCGGCCTGAGGGCCTTGCGCACGCCGACCTTGTGGATTTCACTGGAACGTCGATGCTCGGTCGGCAGGGGTTTCCGTACGGGCGTCCGTACCGCGTCAAGCGAGTCAGACTGTTGCCGTACGGACGTCATACGGAAAGTCTATGCTGTACACTCCAGGACGTCTATACACGCATTTCCGGGGCAATCATGGATTTACGGGACAGCGGTAGACGAGAAAAAACGCCGTTATTGCTTTCACACGGCAGGGGTCACTGGTTCAATCCCAGTACCGCCCACCATCATTCCGCCGGCTTCTTGCCCAGGCCGGACGCGATCCGCGTGGCCTGTTCCACCGCCCGCGCCAGCACCGAGCGGATCCGCCCGTCCTCGAGCACGAGCAGCGCGCCGATCGTGCAGCCGGCGGGCGTCGTCACCTCGTCGCGCAGCGCTGCCGGGTGCGTGCCGGATTCGAGGACCATGGTGGCGGCGCCCTTCATGGTCTGCGCGATCAGTTCGAGTGCGACCTTGCGCGGCAGGCCGACGCCGACGCCGCCGTCCGCCAGCGCCTCCATCATCAGGAAGACGTAGGCGGGACCGCTCGCGCT
>JBJACV010000069.1:0-6758 GCA_046604365.1 Nitrospira sp. | reverse complement strand
GATCGGCGGAGGAACTTGCTTGCCGTCCGGTCCAACGGGAGGAGGGAAGTAGCCGTCGGTAACCTGTGCATTGAGCACCAGTTCATCGAAGTTTGGCACGGTCGCTATGGCGCCCGAAGGAAGAACGGAGTTCATCAACACCGTCCACTGTTCGCCTGTCAGTTGACCATTCGTGAGCCGCGTCGCGTTGGAGAGTGGGACATTGACAACAACGTATCCGACCGTTCCGCCGGGGCCACCTACTGGAGGGTCTGGAATTGACGCCGGTTCCGCATGAGACGCGCGGGGCACCATTGCGGATAGCAGGCAACCGAGCATTGCATGAACGACCGCGAATCTCCACAACTTGACGTCACTCATGTGTGACCTCCCGAAGGTAAAGGCGATACCCGACCACGTTGGCCGATTGCGCGCCATTCTCGTTCATGCGCGGACTACTGGGTTGCGAATCTTGGAGTTTTCTCCGATTTCTCCACAGGTGATAGCTCAATAGTTGACACGACCACCGCGCCCCGCACCCGGCGAGTTCAAAGCGACGTGTTCCCGGGGCCGAGCGTAGTGATGTTCGATCGCGCACGCAATGCCCAGTTTCGAGTTCGATCAGGACTTCACAGACGCATGCGCTCTCCGCATATGCACCACCGCCCCGCTGACTGTGGCGTCACCGGGGCGGCGCGAGTGGTGGGCGAGATGCTGGGGCAAACGTACGGCTCGTTCAGACCCCTCCCGGTTATGACTCGCGAGACTTTGAGGCAAAGCGGGGTCTCTCCATAACCGGAACGGGCGCGACACCGGTCTCTCGACCACGATGGGGACCAGCCTACCCGCGCCTCCCCTTCGCGCAACACCTTGCAATTCCTCGCGTTGGAAACGCGAACGCCCCGGCTGGTTGGCCGAGGCGTTCATCGTTAACCGTTTGGCCCCGCGAGTTGGGGGCCGTTTCGAGAAGTAGAGGGAACCGTACTGGTTGCGGACGGTCTCGGATGGTTGGCGGTGGAGCCAGACCTAGGAGTCCCGCACGGGTCGCGGACTCCATCGCTACAACGCGAGTCTTTCTTTGCGCACAGGGCCATAAACGCATCGGCGGCGTAGGAAGAAGGACATCAAGTGTACTCAATGTCCCCTCGGCGACTGGGGTTCTCGGACAACGCGACGACCACTACGCAAGTGGATCGCGTGTCACAACTCGCTAATACCCCTCGAGCCCGCTCGCCTTCCACACTCCGTGCATCGGACTTCATCGCCAATTCTGTAGCCACACCACTGACACCTCCCTTGGGACATGCGATCGCTCCGAACCCAGTACGCCCACATTCCAACGAGTAGCACAAGTAATCCCATTGGGACGCAAAGCCCGAATAGGGTCGCGGCAAGTCGGCTCGTTCCGGGTCGCGCAAACAGTCCTGACCCCGAATACGTCACATAGGGAGCTCCGGATTGCACCTGAAACGCTTTCGTTTCAACGTTAACACCCAATACACACTCTTCTGCGACATTCACGGCGCCCAGTCGAAAGCAGATCAGTGATACAAACAGAATCACCGCGCATGCAACACAGGCCGACGACAACACAGCTCTATAAACTGCGATCACGATTTCCTCAACAGAGTGTCCGCCCTCAGGGCGCGCCAGTCTTCTTGCTTTGAGCTGCGTCGTCTGCAAGCACTCGGGGTCGCTTCAGATTGGCACGCCGTTCCAAGGGTATGTAACTCTCAATGGCTGTTGCTGTCCCAAGTGCGACCGCGCCTACTTCGCGCTCTCGCTCAGCGATCTCGTCCCCAAGTCGATTGACTTCAGATGTCAATTCGGGCGTCAAGGCTGTCGTCTTTGTCCTCGCATCCAAAAGCTTACGCAAGGATTCAGAGATTGCCAATGCTCGCTCCTCAAGTGCACTTACTTCTTGGATCACCAATGGCCTTGACTCCTCGGGTATTGCTGGCAATGCTTGTTCCGCCAGTTCGCACACCTCTACCGCATCACGAAGTTGTGAACTCCGAGTCGCCCGTTGCAGGTATCGAAGCGACGCCCTGCGCTGTGCTGATAGCGGCATCAGCGATATAGCACGAGTCACGCTTGCTCTATTAACTCTCGCAATCTTCTCGTGCAATTCCATTTGCCGCTTCGTTCGATCTCGAATCTTGCGAAGCAGCGCATCTGATGGCCTATCAATCATGACTTGGCCGTCTTCAACACGCATTCGGTCAACATTCTCTGAGTGTATTGTCCGCTCGGTTCGAATCAATTCGTCCGCGAGCCGTTGTCGAAGTTCGCAGATCTGCTGTGCGTGTTCCCGCTCAAGCGCCGACCAAGCATTCAAGGGGTCTCCTGCTTGGTCCGCCAACTCTCTCCACTGGGACAAGGTTTCCGATACGTTGACCCCTTCGTCCACAAATCGCCCAGGAAACGAGGGCCAACGGATAGCGTCGTAAGCGGCGACGAAGAGATACCACTTCTGCTCTTGGTCGTGCCGCAATAGTGCCCGAATCTCACCAATCACCTGAGCGTCCAGTTGGGACTGAGAGTCCGCAGCGCCTCGAAGCCCCTTCTCTCGTTCGATCTTCACCATCCACTCATCAGAGCTGCCGAGCTCGATTTCGTCTTCCTTGTCCTCAAACTGCTTGACGCGCGGCGCCCACTCTGCAATCAGAGATGCGAACCGAGACTCGTGCTCCGCCATTCGTGAGCGCAGTGCCAGCTGCTGCTCCTCAGAGAGTCCCAATTGTTCTGTTGCCTTCCGAATGACATCGTCATTGATTGAAGACTGTAGAGGCCTCTCCAGTCCGACGTACCATGGTACAGACGTCCGTAGACCATTCTGCGCTAGCGCGGCCTGAGGGTAGAGAGAGAGACTCGCACCGAGTAACGCTCCCCCAATCTTGACCGCGACGATTGCTGCAACTCCGGTCATCTCGTTACTTCTCCTGACTGGCGCACGGCCCTTTGGCACCCGGTTGAGTCCACTTCATAGCGCGCTTTGGTGCGAAATGCTCGCAACGTCGGGACCGCGAGCAACAATAGAAAGACGCAGTTTCGCGCGATGGCATAGGGTAGCCCGCCGAGGCTCCAGTGATCTAGCAATCGGCCGAAGCAGCTGCACTTCGCACTGGGATCTACCATGATGAGAAGCACAAGAAATGCGATGAACAACCCGATCGTGGCCACAGCGCAACTCATGAGAGCGCGCGATCGCCAGCCCAATAAAAGCGCAGCGCCGACAGCGAATTCTAGCCCCGGGATCAAACCGCAAAGGATGACGATGACCAACCGAGGCAGTTCCACCAAAGCGAGAACGGCCGCCAACTGGTCAACTGCAATGAATTTGGCTGCCGAAGCCAGCACCAGTGCGGCACCCACTGGTGCGCATAGCCAGCACTCCAATCGCCCGCAAGTGTACCCCCAAACGACCGAAGTTGCGTATCCGTCATTCATGGGCGTCGAAACGTCACGGGCAATGGAAGAGTCCTATAGTCTTTGAAGTACAAGGGACGTTAAGATCTTGAATCGGATTGCCGTCCTGGACGGGGATGCAATCGACACCCGAGCACTTGTAGCGATAGATCAAAAGGTAGACGGTCGAGTTGAAACACTCCGTCCAACCTTGTACTCCTGGATCGGCTTCCGAGCAGCTGTAAATGCTCGCGGCGACAACCCGGTACCTTGGCGGCTGTGGGTCACAAAGGACCGCGAGGCCACCTCCAGGTGGAGTGTAACTGCACGTAAGTAGCCCTGGAGGCGTGGACGTTGTACATGATCCCGTGATGTGCCAGTCAAGGCACCCGACTCCGATTGCTAGAGAGATCACAATTGCTACTACTTGCACAACTTGCGCGATTGCCGCGAATGGACGCATAGGTGTGCCTCCTATCTTCCGTGTCTTTTTGCAGATATCTCGTGCCAAAGAGCCGATCTATGCCCTCGACACATTCCGAGCTAGCGGCAAGTGTCAAGATGCACGATCGCTAGTTACCGAGCGTGCGAATTGCGGTCAGGGACACGGGTATCCGCCAGGCACCTTCGTCGCGCACGGCACGTCCGTCTGCGGAACTGGATCACCGACCTGCTTCGGGACGCATCCTCCAGCCGGATCGCACTCGTAGGTGTACAGAAGCGGATACGTGACATCATTCTCACACTCCGTGTAGCCATGGACGCCCGGCGCCGCTGTTGTACATCCATGAATTGGCCCGGGCACAATGCGATACTTCGCCGGTTGCGGGCTACACAGAACCTGGAGTCCGTTGTGGGTAAAAGAGCACGTTAGTGTTCCGGGTGGCGTAGATGTTGTGCAGCTTCCTGTATAGTGGTAGTCAAGGCACGCCATTCCCACCGCAGCCAGAACTCCGACCGTCAAAGCCCTGGCCGTTCGCACAATCGCCGTCCTGAGACCAAGGCCAAATTGCTTGTTCATCGTTGACTCCTTGTTGATTGGAAGATTCGGTCGTTAAGAAACCCTGAACGCGAGTTGGCGGCTACTACTATTCGCCTACTTCTTGATAACTGACGCTCTAAACTAGATACTCACTCATCGAGAGCCCCTCGAAACTGAATCATCGATGGGCATGACGGACCTACCGCTCGTCTGCCTTACTTGCTGATGTTTCAGTGCGAAGTAGACCAATCCTAACACCGCAACAACGAGCGCGCTAGTAGACACAAAGGGGTGCCGAGTGAACGCTAACGTAACGCTCGAAATCCCTCTGCCACTGATCATTGATGAAGGTTTGTCCAACCAAAGCTCTCCGCCAGTGAAGTCGCGAAACCCCGCGAGCTCAATTCGATCCACCATGGAGTAGATCTCAGGCAATTCTGCAGGGGCGCTAGGTATCTTTCGATCACCTGAGTGAACTACTCGTGTTTCGAATGCCTCCACAACAGTAGTGCTGTCGCGCTTGTTGCGGACAGCCAACACCCAACGTACTGTTTGGTCGCTGCTGGCCGTAGCATCTGTCTCGTTCCTAGCGAACACAAGATCGACGCCACTTGATGCCGGGCCGTCGAATACACGAAGGTGAATACCCTTAGGTGAGTCCGCCTCAACTAGGGTGACGTGCTTGCCACCCTGTCGGCGTGCCAGATTGGCTGCCATTCGGTCAAACGCTTCTTGAGGTACGAGCGAGAAGTCTCGGAGTTTCTGAATCGCGTTCTTCTCGGCCCAGAAGAGGACGTTATCTACTTCGGCAACCGATCTGATCTCAACGGCGTGGCTGCAGAATCCCTCCCAGCCAAATTGCTCTGTGAATCCGCAGATCCGGCTGCTGTGCGGATACTTGATATCGTAGGGACTTGGACGACTGAACCGAGCCCAACTCGGGTCCAAGTTCGCGAATGTCGGTTGATACCAGACGGCCGCACATTCCGTGCTTCCGATTCCCCAGACTTCTCCGTCGAGCCACGTATGCCATCGCCTACCCGGCTCCGGTTCTCGACACGATGCAGCACTGTGGTCGAAATCTGATCGCAGAATCTCAACCAAGTCTGCGTTGGAAAGTATTGCGTCAAACTCTGCTCGAAATCCTCGAAACTCGAGTGCCCACTTGTCCTGAATGAGTACGCTGGTTTGAGAGCGACAATGCGACGACGAGGTAGTTGGCGTCGGAGTTCCGGAATTTGCAACCACCGCTCCCTCAGATAGGGGGCACACCGTCAGCCCTAACACTACTACGGTCCGGGCCAAGACGAGAGCATTCGAGACGCGAATGTCATCGCCGGCTGAACGCGTGCGTGCACAGCCCGGACGCCATCGCCAACCTTTCATCAGAATGCTGCCCCCAATCGCGCTGGAGAAGACGGAAAGACCTCTAGTGTACATTACTGCCAGCTTCGGTACTGTCAATCTGAATCGTCCGCGTGAACTGGATTACTGCAGCGCACTTCAATCTCAGTCTCGGGGTGCTCGTAGCAAACAGATAACCACCCGCGCCCGGCAGGTTCAAAGCGACTTGTTCCCAAAGCCAAGGCTAGAGCGCTGTGCGGCAATCCGCAAGTCTCGAGACACGACTTTCGTATCTAAACTCAGTGATCACGTTCGGGCGATCTCGCGCGTCGATGATGCAGTGATCGCGCCCCGCGCCCCCGCAGGTCAAATGCGACTTGATCCCGCAGAGGAGCGTAATCGTGCGACGTCTCGAATGCAATGGTGCCGTTCGAGTTCGATCACGATTTCACGAATGCATGCTCGCGGCATATGCACCACCGCCCCGGCGCGCGTGAATGCGTCGGGGCGGCGATAGTGGGCGACGAAACGGGGCGAGACTGGCGGCGGCTGCGCATGTCCGATGCGAAGCGGCGAAACTTCAGTGCAGACTCTTTCTGCACCGGCCTTAGCTCCACATGCGCAAGCCTCGAAGGCGTCCGACCTTCTACTCGGTGACCACGCTCAACGATGGAACCGTGCTCACGGCGTATCCGGCCCGCAAGCCGCTGCGAAGGGCGGGCGACCCGACCCGGCCGCGCGTTGACATTGATGGGATCCGTGCCGAGCGTCTGTTCGCGGCAGATGAATTCCTCGGTCCAGCCGCGCGCATGAATCGCGGGGTCGATGAGCTTCGCCCGAGTGTCGGCCTCAGAAAGTGGCACCGATCGTCTCCCCCCACGCCACGACCGAGACAACGCCGCGTCCGTCTTCATCGTCGTCGATCACTGCACCGGCGAGTGCCTCGGCACCCGCGCGGCCCGCCGAGGCACACGCTTCGAAGCCATCGACACCCTTCGCCAGGCCATCTGGACCACCAAGGGACGCTACGCCGAAAACGTCGCCG
>JBJACV010000068.1:0-6791 GCA_046604365.1 Nitrospira sp. | reverse complement strand
GTCGCCGCACTGCGCGGCGCAGCGGCGCTGCTCGGTCGCACGCGGCTCGTTGCAGTGGCTTGCCACGATTTCCGGGCCGACCGCGGCGATGGCGAGCGGTTCCGCACGCGCCTCGAGGTCCAGCGCTTGCTGCAGGCGGCCGGATTCGAAGTGGTGGCGCGGACCGACGACCCGAGACTCGGCGTCTGCGACCACGTCTACGGCGTGCGGCGCTGAGCTGGCGTCCCCACGGGGATTCGACGGGGGACGCCAAGGCGCATCTAAGTGACTGATCGGTCCAGGCCGCCTCAGATGCCATCGTAGCACCTCCGGCCAATGCATCGGAACAAGAGCGTCTCGCGGCCCCTCTTCACCCGCCGCTTTTGGGCAAGATTAGCAACGCAAGCTCACGAATGCCGAGGCAGAGCGGCGGTAGGGCTATGAGGAATGGAGCGAAGTGCTCGCTAAAGGCGGGCAAATTCAACAGGGCGTAGAACCACGCCCGCGCCCTGAACCACCTTGCGCGAGCGGCGCTAACCTCCATGGTGAACGCTTGCTCGTCTAGCGTTCCAAACTTTACGCCCGCATCCCATACGAAACTGGCCTTGAGCGGGTACCTCCTGCCGCCGCTCTTCGTCAACATGAAACCGCGAAAATGGTCGACCCTGATGCCGAGCCTCTCATTGGCTTTCACCTCCTCGGGATCGGGGCGATCTACGTTCACCTTGCCGTCGATGCGCGCCGTCTTAGGCAGTTCGTCATCAATCCGCCCCGCCGCCGCCAATTCGTTTCCATACTTCTTGGCGTGCGCGAGTGGGATTCTCATGTCCTCCGCGAATACGTCCTCGGCAAGTTCGTCGCGAAGCGCCGATAGCAATTCATAGGCACGTTGCCAGTAGCGCCAAGCCGCCCAAATCCATACACCCCACAGCAGCAAAGGAAGTCGATCAGTATTGGTAATCTTGAAGCCGAAGCCGCTGAATACCGCCTCGTCCTTGATCTCGACATCGAGCCAATAGAACGCCATAACGGCGATGCTCGCGACAATCAGAAGGCGGCGCTGGCGAAATAATGCGCTGCGCTGTTCCAACAATTGTGTGTCCATGGAATAGGCTTACCTCGGCAACTTGATGACAGACTCCGGTGACTCAACTGTCGTCAAATTGTCGTTGCTCAGCAGAACTCGCTTGCTCGATGCACCATCGAGTGAGACCCATACAAGCCAGTAGTAGTGTTCGACTTCCCCAAGCAGTTGCCGCGAGGCGCGTGCTGCCAGCGCAATCTTGCCGTTACGAGGCAGATTCAGCGTGAAGAGTCCGTCCGCGTTAGTTTTCGCTGTCGCAATTCCTGGTGGCAGATTGGTCGAGTAGAACGCACTCGACGTAAGAACGTCGCCCTCCGCTATCAACTTGGCGAGATCGGTCTCGCGCGCCTTAACCTCGCGCTTCCGCCACAGCAGCATTTCGTTTCTAATTTGCTCGCGTGTCGGGGTCGCCGCACGGCATTCCCCGCGCGTGGCTGTCGTACCAAGGCACGCCAGGTATTCTTGCTTCGCTCGTTCGGCTGCTATGTCCGCTTCCTTACCGGCCTGATTGACCGCATTTTCTGCCGCCTCAACGGCAGTTCTTGCAGCCTCAAGTTGCGGAATCAGAGCATTTGCCAACTTCTTAGCCTCGGCTCTTCGCGCCTCGATATGGGCCTTCATGTCTGTCTCGGAAATCGCGACAACTGTAACGAGGCCGAGCTTGATGCTTGGGCCGCCGCGCGTAACGATGAAGACCTCACCGACTAGCTCGCCCGTTTCGGAATCGGCCGCAGCCACTCCCTCGTCACTGGATGTGCAGCCAATGAGCAGCGAGCAA
Organism: Nitrospira sp.; assembly: GCA_046604365.1. GTDB lineage: Bacteria > Nitrospirota > Nitrospiria > Nitrospirales > Nitrospiraceae > Nitrospira_D. Next base: position 4,950 of record JBJACV010000068.1, on the reverse strand, counting down.
ATCGACGCGGCAACAATGGCCCTCGTTCGAGCACCTTCCGCAATAGGATGATTCACTTTTCTCGCCCTTGCTTTGACTTCTTGGCGCTGATTCGGCGCGACTTCGCAAGTGCTTTTTCAATGCGGCGACTAATATTCGCGTAAGTAGCAAGCTTGCGATCCGCAACGTACTTCTCAAAGTAGCAGGCAGCGTGAAACTTCGCGTCCTCGGCACGCCCGAGCTTGACCAGACTCATTGTCAGGCGATTAATCGCTGTGTGCTCTCCACTGAGGCCCACTTCCTCTCGTTCCTCCCTGAGTAGCTGACCAACAAGTCCAGCCTCGTCATCCCAATTTGCGTATGCGCCTGAAGCCGCTATGGCTTCAATGTACATCGCTGCCGCTTTCTCAAGGTCAGTCGACTCAGTGGCTTTCGCTTCATCGATCAATGCACGATTAGCATCTCTAAGCCCGTGAAGTTGGCGATTCCTCTCAAAGTCGATCTTCCGGCCAAAGTTGATCCAATTGACCAAAGTCTCGCTCTCTTGAGCTATCCATTCGGATTCAAGTTCCTCAGCTTCGGCCTCAGTCAAGTTGTCTTTCAGAATCACAACCGAATACTGCCCTCGGAGATGTTTCTCAACGTAGCGGTGCCATGTCGGGTGCCGATCCTCGGACCAAGCGCGCCGATCCGTGCCCTTACCAATATAGAAAATGGTCCCATCCGCTTTCTTATGGCCGTACACATAGAAGCCGCGCGGTCGCGACTGTGGTGTGTTTGGCGCTGGCTCTAGTCGAGCACGTTCCTGGCCGGTAATCTTAAGTGTGATACCTCTGTTCGTGATCCGCGTATCAAGTCGCAGCTTTGGCGGCATCGAATGGCTTCGCTTATTCCTGTTCCGCTTCGGCCTGCGGCTCGAAGAGCGATTCGGTGTCAAGTTCCCCCGTCTCCAGACGATACAGCAGCTCCGCACACTGCCACGGTGTTCGACTATCAATCAGGGCGTCAATCATTGGCGCGGCTAGCAGGGAATACATCCCCATGCCTATCACAACGGCGCTGTCACTCTCGGTCGCCGCGAACTCGTCCACTATCGCGGCCTTGATCTGCTGTTTGGCGGCCGAGCATTGCGAGCAGGATGCGTGGCAGCGCGTCGACCAGCCTTGTTTGATGCTCATTGATCCCTCGCGAGCCGGATATCCGCGCGTCGTGAACTAGTGAGCGCCCTCGCGTCCGTTCGAGCAGCGGATTGTCAGAGCCCGTGGGGTCATAAGTACCTCCGACCCGCGACGGGCACTCTTGATTACAACCCTTGCACGTAGTCGTAGAGGTAGAAGCCCGCGATAACAAATACGATCCACAGCCAACGAAAGAGCACATAGGTGATTGCAGCTGCGATTCCAGCAGGAATCCACCCAAGAGCACTCCCAATAACCCAACCCGCCTCATTGCACGCTGCGAGCATCACTCCAACAAAAGCGATTAGTGCGGCTATGCCCCCAAGAGGCGATCCAATTTGTGCATACCAGTTATTTTCTTGTTCAGCCATAACACAAAATCAGTTCGCGGCAGGCACCTCAATCAGCCCACAGTTTCTTGATGTATTCCCGGGAGTTCGGCACGTCGTGTCGCACGCCCAAAGAGTCTTCAACCCAAAGTGTTTCGTAGAGCAGGTCGGCATCGTTCGGATCGAATGTAACCGTGTCATCTCGCTTGACAATTCGCTCGTGACGCTCATTTTCAGCCAGTCGAAGGCCACCCTTCTCGTGGTCAAAGAACAACCCGCTGCCAATACCATTTGCATCCGTACCTCCGAATAGACGGAGGATGGCCGGCCGACGCCCCCTGTTGATGATTGTGACAACTATTTGAGCCGGTCCCCACTCGTCAGATTCGTGGAACACGCTCGATACCTTTAGTCGAGTACGGTCTAGGAATGCTGACCGCGCAGCAACAAAGAAACTCGCGACTGAAATCAGGATCGCGACAAAAGACAGTTTCTCGGCGAACGTAAGCGTCGACATATCCACTTCCTACCCGCGACGGGCCCGTCCGACGACTGCCCACATCCACTCAAGCTCGCGGTGGCAAGTACGGAGCAAGCGCATTCACAATCGCATTGTGATGTGGATGCTTTGAGTCACCAATGGCATCCAGGACGACGTCGGTATAGGTGCTTACGGGGACGCTAAGCGTCTCCGCCGCCACAGCGAGAGCCCGCTTACCGGAAAGAACCACCAGGATGCTGTGATCATCCTTCTTCATTTCTGCGCGAATGTACGCCTCCTCATTGTCGAAGAGCGCGGGAATCTTCTTTTCCAAACCGAGAGACTGCACAGCATTCGAATGGGCGGCCTTTGTTAGCTCGACCGTTGGACCGGTAAGGGTTCCGGTGAATGAGTTATGTAGCAAGTAATCAAATCGCGCGCGCACCCGCTGCGCAACAGCCTTCGGCATCCCTTCCTCCATTGCCTGTCTGGCACGTACAAGAAATTCCTGCCATGGATCGAGCTTCGCGTTCGCTAAGTGCTTGGCGACAGCGCGAACCACGTCCGGCAATGCGAACACGCTTTCGATCTCGTGAAGCTGCAGGACCTGAGCAGGGGGCTTCATTGTCGATAGCATTTCTTCCGGCCCATGATCCCGATCAACCAGACTGATCACGGCGGCATTCTTGATGACACCGAGAGTGCTGAATGAAGTCCCGGCGGCAATAACTTGGTCGCGACTCCCAACTCCAATTGCAGACGTGTCGCCGCCAACAATCCACTTCATCAACAGTGCGTGCGCAACGCCTTTTCCGCTGACACCTTCAAAGAAAATGATTCGCTTGGCGTTAATCGCAAGCGTCGCAGCGCCCAACAACACCTCGGCCAAATCACTTGCCACAGCATCCGGTTCCACGACTTCCACTGTCTGCTCATCACGGACAACAACAATGATCGGTGCCTTACGCGAAATTGCAAAATGTAGATCATGCGTAATGTATACAAATCGGAGGTCCGGACGCATCGCCTCAAGCGTATTCCAGTAGTCGACGGCGAGCTTCTTGTGCATATGCAGTTCGGGCTCGTCGATTACGATGTAGCCAGGCTCAGCCGTCATGATTCGTGCTGCTAGATACAGGCACGCACGTTCACCGTCGCTCATCGCGCGCGCGGGGTACGCACTACCCTTTTCGTCAGCTGTCGAATATGCAGACGGCGTGAAGTCTTCGAACGAAAGCTTACGACTCACAAATACGGATTCCCAGAATTGTTCGAGCTTCACGAGCGTGGTATCAGAAACAAACGCCTTCGCGCCCGCTCCCTTTGTTGCAGCTTGATTGTTCTTGTAAAGAGCGGAGTAGTGCTCGGTGAGGATTCGCGAGAAAAGACTGTCGATTTCGTTTGAGAACTCCCACGGCGTGCTGTGTGCACTGTTTAGGTAACTATTGAACTCGTTTGTCGATTGCTTCGTTGCGTAGGACTGCAACCTTTCATTGAGATAGGTTCTTCGCTGCGCCGAAACAAACTGGCGCGCGGGAGTCACCTTGCGCATTAGGCGGGACTTGCCCGCTCCGTTTGGCCCAATGACGACAATCGGCGCGCTACCGGAGATCTTGCCAATGATGGGCATCTCGACCGGAATATCGAGGGGCGCTTGCGAGTTCTTTGTATTCATTTGTTTCTTGTCACTAGTTCAATCGGCAATTGTCGACGAAAGTACGGTCCCCAGCGCCTGATAGACCAGAATTGCGCAAAAAGCCATCACAACTAGCAGTACTAGCGACGCGGCGATTTGAAGCCAAACTCGGAGACTTCGCGTAAGCCTAGCAAGGCGCGAAAATGTTGAGTCAAGCTTATGGAGGGCGTACCAAAACGTGATCGCACCGGACACATATGCCATCAGCTCTAACAGAGGAGAGTCGGCGAATTTGCCAAGCGCGTAGAGACCGGATGTTACTAGGAGCCACTCAACCCATCGAAACCATGATTCAGCAAATGAGTTGCTCCACAGGAGCTCGAATATCCCAGCGATGTCAGGGTTCTTTTGCGGCTTCCGCGAAGTGGCCGAGTCTGGTTTTTCGGACATACGTGCGCCTAGCGATCGGCGAATAATGCGTCCATGCGGCGAAGCGCTCGAGAAAGCGTAAGATAGCAGCTTGGAACTACCGGCGCGTTTTGCGCTCTTTTGCGACAGGAGGCATCTATCTGAAGAATGAATAAGTGGACCGTTATTGGAGTCGCCGGGCTCGTAACCGGCATTGAGTTGATGCATCAGACTGTTTGGTTCAACGAATATTCCGCAAGCGCGCTGGAGCAACCGGGGCTCCTGCACAATCTTCACGACGCGCCACGGCCACGGCCATTGCGAATCGACATGCCGGTTGCCGTCGCGTCCGCCAGTTACTACATGGCAGTTTCACCCAACTTGCGGCTGTACTAAGCGCCGCACAGCCACATTGCGGGGTGGGGCGGCCAGTAGCGCTGCCGCTGCACCTGCACAGGGCAGCACCCAACCCACCACGCGGCACCTGGACTCTTTTGGGAGGCCACAGGAGCTGATTTGGGGGCCGGGGTTGCTGCCTATGGGCGGGCTGGCAGCCATGTGCCGCGCTGTACGGATGGCCTTTACAGCGCGTGCAAATGGGCACCTACCTAACGCATACCTAAACTAGGGACTGCGGAGATGCCAAAAGACGTAAAAGGCTTGAAAACAAGTGGCGTCCCCACGGGGATTCGAACCCCGGTTGCCGCCGTGAAAGGGCGGTGTCCTAGGCCTCTAGACGATGGGGACTGCGAACGATGGTGGAGCCAGACGGGATCGAACCGTCGACCTCTTGCATGCCATGCAAGCGCTCTCCCAGCTGAGCTATGGCCCCACGCGAAGGCCGCGAATTCTCGACCAGATGCACCGGTGTGTCAACGGCTTACAATCCGGGCATGAGGCTGCACGCAGGCCTGCTGTCGATCGCACTGTTGCTGCCCG
>JBJACV010000067.1:0-7021 GCA_046604365.1 Nitrospira sp. | reverse complement strand
TTCAAGAAAGAGGGACGCTATGAGTGATCCCAACCTCGACGAACTGGCCGAAGAACTTGCCGAGTTCGCCGAACCGGAGAAGGCGGGGGGCCGTTCGCCGCGTGACGAGCGCGTCATCGCAGGCTTCGAGGAGATTCAGCGTTTCGTAGACACGCACGGTCGTGCGCCCATGCATGGCGAAGACAAGGACATCTTCGAACGGCTCTATGCCGTGCGCTTCGACCGACTGCGTGCGCTCGAAGATTGCCGCACGTTGCTGGCACCGCTTGACCGTCAAGGCTTGCTGTCCGGTACGCCCAACACTTTGCCGCCCGAAGACACCATTGACGATGATGAACTCATGGCGGAACTCGCGGGCACTGATCGTACCGAGGACATAACCACTCTGCGCCATGTCCGCACAAGCGCCGACAAGCGCGCCGCAGATGAAATCGCACAGCGCAAGTCTTGTGAGAATTTCGACAGGTTCAAGCCGCTCTTCGAGCAGGTCAAGCGTGAACTGAAATCAGGCATTCGCCAGACGCTTCCCTTCAAGTCGCTCGATGAAATCCGCCTCTCGGAAATTCAGAGCGGCGAGTTCTTCATCGTCGGCGGCCAGGTTGCCTATATCGCCGAAGTCGGTGATGAAATCCGGACGCAGTACGAGCGCAAGGACAGCCGCCTGCGCGTCATCTATGACAACGCGACCGAAAGCGACGTGTTGCAGCGCTCGTTTCAGCGCGCCCTCCACCGCGACACCGCCGCCCGCCTCATCACCAACCCGTCAGCAGGGCCGCTCTTTGGCGACGAGCCCGAAACCGAGGATCTCGCAAGCGGCACTATCTACGTGCTGCGCAGCAAGTCAGACAATCCCGTTGTTGCCGCGAACCGGAATGTCCTACACAAGATTGGTGTCACCGGAGGCAAGGTCGAAACCCGCATCGCGAATGCCGCGCTCGACGCGACGTTCCTCCTGGCCGATGTCGAAATTATCGCCACTTATGTTCTCTACAACATCAACCGCGTAAAGCTGGAGAACCTGATTCACCGCGTATTCGACGCCGCGCAGCTCGACATCGAAATCAAGGATCGATTCGGGAATCCCGTCCGACCGCGCGAGTGGTTTCTGGTGCCGCTCTTCGTCGTGAACGAAGCTGTGGACCGAATTAAGGACGGGACGATAAAGGATTTCGTTTACGACCCGAGTGCGGCGCGGCTAGTTAGGGCTTGATGCCTTAGCCGCTCCAGGGGGGGGCATTCTCGGCCACCAAATGCGTCTGGTGCCAAGGTAGCGGTTGGCGTCCGTGAGTGGCGGGAGACGATCGTGGCGCAGTCGGCGTCGCCTCAGCGAGATTGGGGCAGGCTTTCTTCTCGTACGTGGAGTTCCGCCGCGATCCGGTGCGCCTCCACTGAGCAGAACCCATTTTCCGGGTGTTGCTGAGCAGCCCGGGTCGCTTCTGCCGTGCGACTGGGTATCTGGGGTTAGCGGCCCCCTATACCTACCTTCTCAGGCCAGTCGCAAGTGTGAGATACTGCAAATAGTCCAAAAGCGGCGGTCGAAAAAGGGTCGATAGAACAGTGGGTTACGAATGATATGGGCGAGTTGACTGGACTAAGAGCAGATTTAGCCCAAATTGTTCGGCTGGCGCTTGCCGAGCAAACGGAGGACGTTCGTCTGTTTGCCGCGAGACTTGTAAGAAAGTACCGCAGCACCGAGCCGGAACTTGCTGAGCAAGTAGATCTGTTCCTTCGCTCAAAGCCCCATCGGAATGGCACGCCCCTGCGAAGGGCAGCCACACCCTCCCAGCCGGATCAGGTGCTGCCGGTGGATGATGAGTCTCGTCTGTCATTGCTTAAGGTGTTTCGAGACTCCGCGGATCGGGAGGCGCCGCTCTTATCGGCCGAGCTGGAAGAGTCTCTCGGACAGCTAGTTCAAGAGCGAAAGCAGGTTGAGCGTCTCGCGTCTTTGGGATTGGTGCCAACGCGCTCCGCGATATTTGTTGGCCCGCCAGGTGTAGGTAAGACGCTCACTGCGCGGTGGTTGGCGGCCCGGCTAGGTGTGCCGCTGTATGTCCTCGATCTGACGGCGGTGATGAGCAGTCTGCTCGGGAGAAGCGGGAGCAACTTGCGCACGGCGCTAGATTTTGCAAAGCGCAGCCCATGTGTTCTGCTGCTCGATGAGATAGACGCAATCGCGAAGCGTCGAAGCGATGACACTGACGTTGGTGAGCTGAAGCGGCTGGTGACCGTGATTCTGCAAGAGGTTGACGAGTGGCCAGCAACTGGATTGCTCCTGGCGGCTACCAACCATCCTGAGCTAATCGACTCCGCGCTGTGGCGTCGATTCGATCTAATAGTTGAGTTCAAGCTCCCGGAAGCTGCGGCGATCAAAGATGCGATCAAGCGGTTTCTCGGACCAGACTTCGCCCTGTTCGCTCGATGGATGGATGTTCTTACGTTTGCGTTTCGCGGCCAGTCGTTCAGTGGCATCGAGCGTGAGATTCAGCGTTTTCGCCGAGCGATAGCGTTGGGGACAACGCCAGATGCAGACTTGATAGAAGAATTCGTAAAGGCGCGCGCTCTTTCGCTGGATCGTCCGGGTCGCATTGATATGGCAGTCTTGCTTGCGAAGCAGACTCGCCTATCCCAGCACAGCATCTCCGACATTACCGGAGTGAGTCGAGACACCATCCGCAAATACACGACCCCCGAGTCGATGGCGGTCCCCAAGAAAGCTAGGCGTGACGCATGAGCCAGACAAACTTCCTTATTGGGCGGGGTGAGCTACTGACCCATGAAATTAAGGGTCCGAAGCGCGGGATGGACAAGGCCGAGGTGTATACGCTGCAGCAAGCTAAGAGTCGCTTAATCCCGCAGTTTGCCGAAACAGCATCCATGCTGGATAGCCTGCCGGCGAGTGCATGTCCGAATGATTTGGGCGTAGCTCGACTTACGCTCAATCCTAGTTACATCGCGCGCTCTTTTTTTCCTGCGGCCATGCTGCGCAGCGCCGGACTAGAATCCGTTGGCAGCAGGGCGGTAAAGCTCACTCCAACGGCTTGGTCCAAGAAGGGGCCGCCACGTGAGTCGAATACAACCGAGCTGTTCGTAGTTGGCAAGCGCCAAGCATTTCGCCAGCTTAAGGAGTGGGCGGGACAAGTGGAGGGAGGCTCAAGCGAAGCTAAGGATCTTTCACACATCGAGCGGTTCTCGGCTTATGAGCCGAAGGATCGTATCGTTTCCCTAGGGAAGGGTAAGGATCGCTATTTCGAAGTTGGAATTCATCTGCTTCCTGGTGACAACAATCAGGTTGTGCAGCGTGCATTCTCAAAATATGCCGTTGACGTCGGCGTGACGGTGCATGCGGAGTTGGCGTTTGGTGCTGGGAACATTTGGTTTCTCCCAGTCGAAGGTAAGCACGAAAGTATCAGACGCCTTGCCGAGTTCTCATTCGTTCGCGTAATACGGCCCATGCCGAAGCTGCGCGGTATGCGCCCTGCGCAGCGATCGGCGGGTGTGACGGTCGCGTGTAGCTTGCCGGCAGAGCAGCCTCTATCCTCTGAGCCAAAGGTGGCCATCCTTGATGGCGGGCTACCGAAGTTGCACAGCATTGCGGCGTGGGTGCGAACCTATCGAGTGCTCGATGACAAAGCCGCGGATGACCCCGGTGGCCTGGCGCACGGCTTGGGTGTGACATCGGCATTCCTATTTGGGCCGATCACTCCAAACAGCAGCGCGGCGCGCCCGTACTCATACGTTGATCATTTGCGAGTCCTGGATCGAGAGTCGGAGTCCGAAGACCCTCTGGAGCTCTATCGCACGTTGGGATTTGTCGAAGAGGTTCTTCTTTCTCGCCAGTACCAGTTCATCAATCTTAGTTTAGGACCGGATTTGCCTATCGAAGACGCTGACGTTCATGCATGGACGTCAGTAATAGACGATTTGCTCAGCGATGGCGACACTCTGATGACTGTGGCCGTGGGCAACAACGGCGAGTTGGATAAGGCGGTCGGCAATGCGCGCGTGCAGGTCCCCTCGGACTGTGTAAACGCACTGTCCGTTGGCGCAGCCGACAACGTCGATGCGGTTTGGGCGCGTGCCGCATACAGCGCCATCGGTCCTGGTCGCAGTCCCGGGGTGGTGAAGCCTGATCTCATGGCGTTCGGAGGGGACGCAAATAGCTCCAAGTACTTTCACGTGCTCGCGGAAGGCGCAAAGCCCTCTGTTGTGCCGCAGTTGGGTACTAGCTTTGCGTCGCCATACTTGTTGCGCTCTGCCGTCGGAGTGCGCGCGGTTCTCGGAGCGGATCTAACGCCGCTGGCCATCAAAGCCCTGCTTGTGCACGCGGCTGACCCGTCATCTCATGACAAGACGGAAGTCGGCTGGGGAAAGGTTCCAGAGGACCTGATGGACATCATTACTTGCCCGGCGGGCGTTGCACGGGTGGTCTATCAGGGTGAGTTGAAGCCCGGTAAGTATCTTCGAGCGGCTCTGCCACTTCCTGCAGGTGGCCTTAAAGGCAATATTCGTCTGAAGGCAACATTTTGCTATGCCTCGCCGACCGACCCACAGGACGCAGTCGCGTACACTCGGGCCGGTCTGGAGGTCGTGTTTCGGCCCAGCGATAAGAAGGTGAAGTCCGGTAAAACAAACGCAGATACGAAGGGCTTCTTTGACATGAAGAAGTACGCAACAGAGGAAGAGAGACGTTCGGACTTGGGTAAATGGGAAACCGTTCTGCACGGTAACAAGTCAATGCGTGGAAGCAGTCTCGAAAATCCCGTGTTCGACATTCATTACAACGCGCGCGAAGGAGGGGGGCCGACATCGAGCGCGGAGAAAATCCGGTATGCACTGATCATTTCTGTGGAGGCACCAAAGAACGAGGATGTTTACAACGAGATCCTTCGTGCTTATGCGAAGACACTCGTACCTATCCAGCCAAAGGTAACGCTGCCTGTTCGTCTCTGATGAACCAAGGGGCCCTCTGGTGTTTCGCGAGGCACTCTCGCTCTCTGTTTGCATCAGCGGCGCTCGTTGCTTCCGACGAAGAAGTTCGATCTGTGCCAGAAGTCTTTCGTCATCTATCGCCGGCCGTCATCTTCAAGCACCTTGTTTTGACGGTCGACTCGACGGTCAATTGCTGTGATCATTCTGAGAAGTCCAATGATCATCGGCACTTAGGTAGGTAGGAGACAATTGAGTGGGAGTGATCCGGCGTCTGGCACTGGCTGGCATCTAGTAGCACTAAAACACACCTAAGCCCGCGTCACTGCGGGCTTTTTTGTGATTTCGTTCAGCACCGCCTGGCAACATTTGGCATCGCCAAGCACCGTTTTTTCATGGCATGATGGATGGCATTGAATGCTTCTATGCCATGAGAAGTCGCCAATACCATGCAACCACCTTGCGGATGTTCATGGTATCGAATTTGTGTAAGACGATGATTTAATTGTTGTTTTACGCCAGGATGGGCCGGTTTTCTGATCATGGTATTTGAGCTGAATCAGGGCGAGAACCATGTTGACCGATACCAAGCTGCGCAACCTCAAGCCGAAGGACAAGCTCTACAAGGTGAATGACCGTGACGGCCTCTATGTAGCCGTCACGGCCGCCGGAGCGATCTCGTTCCGCTACAACTACTCGATCCACGGTAGGCAGGAGACCGTCACCTTCGGCCGCTACGGTGTCGGCGGCATCACCTTGGCGGAAGCCCGCGAGCGGTTGGGCGAGGCCAAGAAGATGGTCGCGGCCGGGAAGTCACCGGCCAAGGAAAAGGCGCGGGACAAGGCCCGCGTCAAGGACGCGGAGACGTTCGGGGCCTGGGCGGAAAAGTGGCTGCGCGGCTACCAGATGGCCGACTCCACCCGCGACATGCGCCGCTCGGTCTACGAGCGCGAGCTGAAGCCGAAGTTCGGCAATCAGAAGCTGGTGGAGATCACCCACGAAGACTTGCGCGCGCTGACCGATGCCATCGTCGAGCGCGGCGCGCCGGCGACAGCCGTGCATGTCCGCGAGGTGGTGCTCCAGGTCTTTCGCTGGGCCATCGAGCGCGGCCAGAAGGTCGAGAACCCGGCCGAGCTGGTGCGCCCGACGACCATTGCCAAGTTCGAGCCGCGCGACCGTGCGCTGACGCCCGACGAGATCGGCCTGATGTACCAGTACATGGAGCGCATCGGCACAGCGCCATCCATTCGGGCGGCGGCCAAGCTGCTGCTGTTGACGATGGTGCGCAAGAGCGAGCTGACTAACGCGACATGGAGCGAGATCAATTTCAGCGACGCGCTTTGGACGATCCCGAAGGAGCGGATGAAGCGGCGCAATCCGCACCTGGTGTTCCTGTCCCGGCAGGCGCTGGACATCTTCATTGCCCTGAAAACCTTCGCAGGGGGATCGGACTACGTGCTTCCGTCGCGGTATGACTCGGACTTACCCATGAGCAGCGCCACGCTCAACCAGGTGCTGACGCTGACGTATCGGCTGGCGCAGAAGGAGGGGCGGTCGCTCGCCAAGTTCGGGCCACATGACTTGCGGCGCACGGCCAGCACGTTGTTGCATGAAGCCGGCTACAACACGGACTGGATCGAGAAGTGCCTGGCACACGAGCAGAGAGGCGTCAGGGCCGTCTACAACAAGGCCGAGTACCGCGAGCAGCGCACGGCGATGTTGCAGGACTGGGCGGACATGATCGACGAATGGACGCTGAGACGGCCGAAGGTGTAAACCAGACGAAGGCAGGTTAGGCAGCGCCGCCTGAGCATCGAGGCATGGCCTCGGGTTTCATTGACACTTGAGGGGCGCAGCGTTTTAGCCGCTAAAAGGGGCAGCAGAGCCGCCGGCCACGGCAGACGGAGTGAAGCCAGGGCGCATGGCCTGAGTGCCCGACGACTTCCGCGCCTCTATCCATTCCTCGACCTCGGCCAAGTCCCAGGCGACGTTTCGGCTGGTGAGTGCGATCCGGCGCGGAAACTCCCCGCGCTGCTCCATGTTGAAGATCGTGCGCTCAGACAGCGGGATCATCGCCAGTAGCTTCTTCCGATTG
>JBJACV010000066.1:0-7029 GCA_046604365.1 Nitrospira sp. | reverse complement strand
GATCTCTCCCGTGCGAACAGTGACTCTGAGATTCACTGTCCGCATTGTCAGGGGAGTTCACTCAGCTTTGAACGCGATGGGTTACTGCTGACTGCCCATTGTTTATGTGGGTGGGAACGCGTGACCACGTTGTTGGGGCTGGATCCGGACATGATTGAGAAGAATACACAGAGTCTCTTGGCTGCGCCGATCCGTGATGTAGTGGATGAAGACGAGAGTCTTCTGCCGATGTCATGGGATGGCGTGGTTGAGACTGAGGCTGTGCATGAAGGGTCAGAAGAGGAATTGGTCGAGAGTGAGACAGGTGATTTGGTGGAGACTTTGGTGGGAATGAGCGAAGGCGCTGAATCATTGTCTGACTCAGAATCCATGTCTTCTACGCCTGAACTGGACGATCCGGAGATCGATCTGGAGGCGTTGCTGACTCGAGAAATGGTGCAATTCTGGTCGTCCTATGAGCATCGCGATTTGCGTCGGTTGCTCTTGGATTGCACAATGCGTGGAGAATTGGTGCCGTCGACCATGCTGGATGAGACGTCTGCCGTGTCATGTGAACGTCTTGGTCTGGTATGGACGGTTGCCGCGACCTTAACTCAAGGCTGTGGTCGGATGTCGACGCAACAGCAACAGGAGTTTGTGTCGTGGTTGGTGAAGAGTTCTGATGAGGAACTTCGCCAATTCTTACCAGAAGGGACCGAAGAAAGCTCCTTACCGCCCGTGTATATCAAGATCAGGTCTTGGATGCGGTCGTGTCGGGAGCGGGTCTTGAAGTTTCGTTCTGAATCCGCTGGCGTGCGTTTATTGTCGCGTCAGTTTGGAGTGAGCGAAACGGCCTTTCGGACAGCAGTCCAACTGACGGCTGTTGCGTAAGGTGATATGAGGGTCGGAGGATGATCTGGGTTACTGATGAATGTCAGGCCCGGATCATCCCTCTGACAGTGGAAAAGGGAACCGTGTTGTTCATGAATGACGATTAGACGATGGTCGATCGTATTCGGGACACGCTGGTTCCCTTTTTTTTGCCTTCATTCCCCTGAGGGATTAAGGGGCCGCTGAGAGTGCCGGCGCCGGCAGTTTCTCTGTGAGCCAATCGACGCGGTGGGCCCGGACTTCTCCCACCGGAACGGTTTTGTCACCGACCTTGCGTTTGGAGAAATGCAGGGCGCCTTCGATGGACACCATTTTCCCCTTGGTGAGGTTGGCGGCACAGGCCTCAGCCCGTTTCCCGAAGACACTGATGGGAATGAATTCCACGGGTTGATCCGTACGGCCTTTCTTCCGAATGCCGTTGACCGCAACGCTGAAATTGCGGACGGAGGCTGGCTCTTCATTGACGGTGATCGTTCGCAGATCGGGATTTCCGGTCAAACGGCCAATGAGGGTAACAGTATTCTTGTCGAGCATGATGATAACTCCTTGATGGGTGATGAGTGCGTGTTGGTGTGCTGAGATGATGATTGTTGGCTTAGATCAGGATGGAGCCTCCTGGGAATGAGTGAAACATGAGCCGTGGCGACCCTAGAGCCGCTTTGAACGTGGGTTACGCTGCGGGTGACACTGTGGTAGCCGGCGGGGTGGGCATGAGCCCGCGTTGGATCGCAATGGCATGCAGGCTTTCGACAGCCAGTCCATGGTCGGAGGCTTTGAAGCGACAGCCGGCCTTCTTCTCCCGGAACCGTTGAAGATCGTTAGCCAGATAGGCAATCAGCCCGGTCATGAGGCTGTCGGTCGTTTCAAAGACCGATGGATCCGGGTGATGGAGAAAGGGATGCGTGGATTCCGGGTCACCTGCCAGGATAGATAAATCCTCCGGGCCGAGACTGAGCAACCAATCGACGATTGGTTGCACGCGGGCTTTGTCTTCCGCGTGCAGGGTGAGAAAGTGATGAATGCGTTCGTCTTTGCTCTTAGGAAGATCTTGTGGAGACAGGCTGAAGTGATTCAGCCAGGGGAGGTTGCATTCCTTGAGGAGTCGACCCGCGGCGGCCCAGACGGCCATCCGGGTCGTGGGATTATCCTTTGCTTGTAACGCGCGGTCCAACAAGGTTTGTCTCATTGGGGAACGAGACATCTGAAAGAGCTGATAGGCTGGTTCGTGCAAGAGATCGCTGAGGTGCGAGATCTCTTCGGAGACGACAGCCCTGAAGGTTTCTTGGAATTCCTGGTCGCTCGCTTCATCAGTCATTCGATGCTCAGCCAGAGCAATGAGCTGCTGGACAATGATGGGATGGTTCGTGCTCGCATGCCGAGCCTCCGGGTGTTGAACGAGCTGGAGGACTTGGTGAAGTTCGTCGAGATTGAGAGGGGTTGTTTCCGGCACTTCGCTCATTGTGACCGGATCGTCGTACATGGAGGGGTCTCTGGGTTCTTCGGTGGTGAGGCCGAGGTCCTCAGGGTCCTGTCCGGGATCCTGCTCGATCTCCAGATCCTCGTGGTCATCCGGGTCTTGGGAGCCAGCGCGAGATTCCGAGTCGCTACTGTCTACAGGGAGATCCGCGGTGGGCTGACTGGAGAGGACCCAGTCGGATATCGCGGATTCGTTGGCAGACGTCTCGGTCGAGGTCAGTCCGTGGAGTGGCCGTGCATAGCGTTGGGCGCAATGCCGGCAGACGAGGGTGTCGGAGTCGTCCCAGTAACTCGCGCTTCGTAAGTCGGCCTGACATTTCGTACAGGGAATGGTGGAACTGACGGGTGTGAGTTTCAGCGATGTCGCGGAAAGTGGAGGGAGATGTTTCCCTTTGCACGAGGGGCAGAAGCGTGTATGGCCGGGTTGTCTTCGTAGTCCTTGGGCGAGTTCGAGCGACATGATTACTTGGATGCCGCATTGCGTTTGAATGCGGTTGGAATCGAGGAGTACGGCACGCCGGCCGTCCAACAAGACGACCTCTGGTTTCACCCGTTTGGACTGCTCCCATCGGCAAATGAGGATGGGAAATGCGGGTTCTTCGTGATCGTTCTCGTAGCGGGTTTCCCGTTTATAGAACCGGTCGCGTTCTTCTTCTTGCCATTGCTCGATGAGCTTCGCATAGCGCGCCGAGAGCTTGTCGTAGACCACGTCTTCTTTGTCATGGGGTTCCAGAATGACGGTGGTCGGCATGCGAAATGGGCTGTCCTCGAGATCGATCGGCTCACGATATTGGTTGAGGCAAATCATGGGGGTAGACCTTTCCTGTGTATTCGAATGAAATGATCGCGATTCTTGGTTGTTATGCGGCTGCCCGGCCCGTGCCTGCAGCCGGCAATTCATGCAGATAAATCTGATCGAGACGGCAAAAGAGGTGGTAACTGACTTTCTCTGTTTGGGTCGCCGGATCGATCCAGGTTTTGCTTTGCAGTTCGGCGTTGTGCACCGTGACCTTGCGGCCGACAGGCAGACGTTCGGCGAATGCATGAAGTTTGGCCTGGTCTGTCGTTCCTGGGACTTTGATCTCCATAAAGAGCGGCGTTTTACTGTGCAACAGATGGACCGCGATGGAGAAGGAGAGGAGCCAGCCTTGGTTCCTGGCCGAATAAATGCCTGGTGGATGAGTAATGCGTCCGCCGAGCGTGCAGTAGTTTTCGTCTTTCATGATGTCCTCCTTGCCTGACGAAGATCATCCTGGAGGACTGACTGCGCGGAGCGCCTGGCCGAATCTCTTTGTCTGGACGGAGGTATGCAGGAAGCGCAAGGGATGGGGAACGAGGCGGGAGGGTGAGGGGAGATCAGAGGGTCTCGATTCACGCGGGGACCGTGACCATACCGTCCACTTGTCCCCCTCCTGGCGTTGTGCTCAGGCACTGAGGATACTTCGCATCCCTGCGCCTAGCAGGGGGAATGCGCGGACTAATGATCCTAGTTGAGTCTTTAGGCTTTGACCCACAGTGGGCGTTGACGTTCTGGCTGCCTGACTGTGATGTGGCCACCGGGTTCTGGCGTGGTTGGGATCACCATTGCGGTCAGTTTGTAGTCTAAGGGGAATCGGTGTCCTTGCTTCATTCGCAGTTTGAGTTCAGTTTGGTTGGCATAGATGAGTTGGGTGATGCCGCGCCCGAGGATATTGAACAGTTCGCCTCCGGGGAGGTAGGGCAGCGGGAGAAAGTTACGGTCGATGGGGACGGACCTGGCGCCGGCTAACCAATTCAGAATGCCCGCAGGCGTGAGTAAGAGTTGGAGGTGTGCGCGGGCAAAAATGAATTCTTCTTCATGGTAAAAGGCTGCACAGAAGTGCATGACATTGTGATCTTTATAAAGGGGATGTTCATGCTCATGCGGTGTCCCGAAATCGAAGATTTCGACTCGGTCTACGCTGAGCGGAATTGTGGTGACGGAGGGAGGGTCATCCTGTTCTGGAGGTTCCGTGGTGGGGATGAGTAGTTCTTGGGTCGGTTGGGAGGGGGCAGCGATGGGGGTGGCATCGGGGGCTGGGACAGTCCCGATGTTGGTTCCTTGGATTCGAATGAGGATATCGGTCCGGATGTCCTCGGCATAGAGGGCGGCGCGGGTGGATCGTCGACTCAGGGCTTGTGCGACTTTGCGATCGCTAGCAATGTTCGGCCAATCCCGGGTGTAGAACCATTCCAATTCAGCCAGCAGATCGCGGATATGGTCGACGGTGATTGGGGACCCCTCGGTTGGGTGGGGGCCTGTTCCGTTCTGATTTCCTGTCTCTGTGTCGTTCCCCATCTTCGTGTTCATCTCCCAGCAGGTAGATGTCGGTACAACCTATTACGTTCTGCTGAAAGGGGATGGGGAAGGGCTGATCTGTAGGTCAAATCGTTGATGGATGTTGATGTTTTTGAAGGGGATTGGGTACTGATCCCCTCGCCATGGCTCGTGAAAACTATTTTTTAGGTTACAGTAGTGCGGGGTCGACGAGGATGGTGTCGTATTCCCACTGTTCGACGGAGGTATTGTTGAATAGGCGTATGGAAAGGTCGTGAATTCCTTGAGTAACGAGACGTTGTTTGAGACTTGGTGCATGTTCATAGTGATGGAGGTCACCGATGTTGAGGTCATTTTGGCTGTCGACCCATGCGCGCTGTCCCGGGCGGGTGTCGCGAACCCAATTGGTCGTTGATTGGATGAGGCGTTGGAGGAAGTTGCGCTGAATGACCATCTCTTGGCTGGCGACGTTGGCTTGGACGGTAGCAACAGTCTGTTCGTCTGATGACTTTCTTGGGATGACAAATAATACCGGAAGAAGCCGGAGTTGCGGACGCATGGGAACCTCGTAGGGTAGGAGGAATGCATAAGTAGAACGGAGTAGCTCAGTGGGAGGGGAATGTGGGTGTGGATCCGGTGGCGGTGGGGTCGATGGGCCCCATGGTGTCGTCTGTGGACAGAAGGTAGTGTCCGATCACGGTCGGTTCGATTTTACTGATGGATCCAGACCATTCTAGGCGATTCGGTGTCAGGAGATCCTGCCCCTCGTATTCGACATAGACGGAGCCTGACCATTTAAAGAGTTCGCCATCATTAGGGATGGGGATTCCAATTAGAGTCTCGATGGGAATATCGATATCACCTGCGTGCAGTTTCCGTAGGTATGGCAAGCAAAAGGTGCCGCTGGCACCTATCGCGTACGTGTTCCTCGAGTGGAGCAGCGTGAAAACAATGGTTTGTTTATGGAAGACTTGGCTTTGCATATAGGCCCGTAGTGTGGGTTGCTATAGGGTATTACGGAACCTTGCACCATCAGGTATTGGAAACTGCGGTGCAGAGTGGGCTGCGAAGGTAACTGCGTCTCACTGGGTTCTCGCTCTACCCATACCAAGAAAGGAACTAAGCTGGGATTTCATCCTGTTCGTGTTCTTCGGCGGGGTGTGATTCTGGTTGGTGGGTTTCTTTGGGCAGGAATGTCACACTTTGGGCCACGACTTCATGTTTGCTTCGTTTCTGACCGTCTTCAGTTTCCCAGCGCCGCTGTTGGATCCGTCCCTCCACGATCACACTGTTTCCTTTTGTCAGATATTGCCCGCAATGTTCAGCTTGTTTTCCAAACACGACTATGTCGATAAAGGTGACTTCTTCTTTTAGTTCCTCTCCTTGTTTCCAGCGACGATTGATTCCAAGCCCAAACGATGCGATAGGCGTCCCAGATGGACTGAATCGTAATTCAGGGTTCCTGGTGAGATTGCCCATGAGCACGGTCTTGTTGAATCCTGCCATTGTAGTCTCCTTTCAAATTAGGTGAAACGGAATGGATGAATCGTGAGATGGCGTCGATGCCAAGAGGAGGATCTCGGGGATCGGTATGTGTCCGTGTCGAGGAGCCGCACTACGTTAATAACAAGCTTGCGGAGGAGTCGAGCGGCTTTCGCAGGTTGGACGAACGGCTGGGGGTAATGGTTCAGGATCCTGGTAGTGGTAGAACGATCCAGGTTTATAAGGGGGCACGTTCCAATTTCCCATCATCACGGCATCGCCGAGATCGCGGGTGGTACGCCATTCATCGTAGCAGGCGACGGGGTCGGCTGTCTTAGCGCACACTTTTTGGATATGCCCAGGGCCTTGGGCTAAGCGTTGGACTAAGAGGAGTTGGATCAAGAGGGATCCAGGATCCATTTGATTATGATAACGAAGAATGGTCACTCCGGCAAGGGCCGATTGGGTCGGAGAAATCGAGGTCATAATGGGGCACGCTGAGTTCGCTCCGTGATAGTGGGGTGGATGCGGAGTCTGATCGGGACCCCATTGGTAATGAGCATTGTGATCGAGATCGGCATGTCATTGTGATCTCGTGAGGTGTGGTGGGAGCATTGGAGCGCAAGTGAAGCGTCACTGGTGATTGCGTGGTGTGGTCTCTTGTTCTATTACGGCCAGGGTGGGTTAGTATTCAGGTAGCAGATCTGCAGGTGTAGTTACTTTAGTAAGTCGTTCTCAGCCAATTCTCGATGAGCCAGTCATGTTCGGCGGTTATCGCCTCGGATCGGGTCTGGAACGGGCCCAGGATGGGTCCTTGGGTCGGTCCAAGATCGGCCATCCATGTGTTGCTTGAGGTCGGTTCGACATGAGACGCTCGAGTGATGTGTGTGTGACCGAGGGTAAAG
>JBJACV010000065.1:0-7336 GCA_046604365.1 Nitrospira sp. | reverse complement strand
GCGACCTGTCTCAGGCTGTCCTCGCTCATGGTCTTGGCGAGGATGGCGTAGGCTTCGCCGAACGGATTGATGCGGTCGATAAGGTCGATGTCGAGTTCGCGCACGTGCAAGACATAGCGGCGTACCCCGTCGATAAGGGCGGTGTTCGCGGAAGGTTCCGAATTGTCGCCACCCGAGGCGAACTGCTTGGCTTGCTGCGTCAGGTTGAGCGCGGCGATAGCATGCTGGCGCACGGCTTCTTGGTCTTCTTCGTCAAGCTCGGGATACTTGTCCTTGATGATCTTCCCCATGCGGACTTGGGTCAGTTCCTCGGGCACCAGCTCTTCGTCGAACAGACCGCGCTCAAGGGCGGTCTTGTCCTGCACGAAGGCGGCGATGACCTCGTTCAGGTCTTCCAGACAGATGCGCGTGGCTTCCTTGCTCTTCGGCTCGGCAACTCCTTTGATTTCGATGTCAATCTGGCCGGTCTGGAGGTTGAAGCCGATATTGCATTCCCCCGGCTTGTAGCCGTCCGCTCCGTAGTCGAAACCGGGCGTCGGGCCATTGTCCGCACGTTTGGGTCTGAACTCGAAGCGGGGTGCCAGCACCTGCTCCATGAGCAGGCTTGCGGCAATCGCCTTGAGCGTATCGTTCACGGCTTCCGTGACAGCATCTTCGGACGCATCCGGCTCGGCAATGAGATTGGTAAAGCGCGCGCGGAGCTTGCCCGGCGCGTCGCGCGTGGCGCGTCCGATAATCTGGACAATTTCCGTCAGGCTGGAGCGATAGCCGACAGTGAGCGCGTGTTCGCACCAAATCCAGTCGAAGCCTTCCTTCGCCATGCCGAGCGCGATGATGATGTCCACATGGTCGCGGTTGGTTTTCTGGGCGGGGTCTTTCAGCGCCGCTGACACGCGGTCTCGCTTGTTCGGGTCATCGTCGACAAGGTCGGCGATGCGAAGCGTCTTTCCGGCAGGCGTCTTGACGAGCTGGAATCCGGTCGCGGGGTCGGTGCCTTCCCAGGTGCCAAGGCCGCCCAGGATTTCGTCCACCTCGCGGATCTTGTCCTTCGTGCTTTCGCGTGCGTTGACGTTCGGGATATGGATGATGGTCTTCTCGTTCGGGTCCAGAACGTCGAATATCGTCTTTTCATCCGGACCTTCCTTGCGGATGTAGGAACCGGAATAGAAGAAGTACCCGATGTCGAGCTGCTTGAGGAACTCATACCCGTTGAGCTGCTCGTAGTACGTGAAGGTGACGGTATCGAACTTCGACTCGTCATGCGGCGCGAGCACCGCTTCCGCGTCGCCCCTGAAGTACGAACCCGTCATGGCAACGATATGCGCCTTGTCGCGGGCGATAAGCTGGCCGAGGTGACGACCAAGCACGTTGTCCTCGTCCGCCGATACGTGGTGGAACTCGTCCACCGCAATCACGCGGCCATCGAACTTCGCAACCCCGAACTTCTCGACCGCGAAGCGGAAAGTCGCATGGGTGCATACAAGCACCTTGTCGGCGCTGTCGAGGAACGCGCCAAGGGAATTGACCTTGCCTCCATTGTCGTTGCCGGGCGCGTCGCAGAGATTCCACTTGGGCTCGACATGCCAGTCCGCCCAAAAGCCATACTTGGTCAGGGGTTCGTCATGGAAGCTCGCGCCGATGGACTTCTCCGGCACGACGATGATCGCCTGCTTCAAGCCCTGGTTGTGCAATTTGTCGAGCGCGATAAACATGAGCGCGCGGCTCTTGCCCGATGCGGGAGGCGATTTTATGAGCAGGTACTGTTCGCCACGACGCTCGTAGGCGCGTTCTTGCATCGGCCTCATGCCGAGCGCATTCGATTTGGTGGAGGCCCCGCTCCCTGCATACGACACAGAAATCGAAGGGACGGTCTTCGTGTTGTCGGTCATGCGCGGGTTCCTTTTTTCGACTTCTTGCCAGCCCCAGCGGCTGATGCAGTCATCTTCGTGTACAGCTCGAACAACTTCTCGAGTCTCTCGGTATCGTTCTTAAACCGCCGACCGATATAGATGCGCTCCAGCACCTCGTCGTTGCGCTCGTGTGCATGACGCAAGTCATCAGGCATCTTCTCGTACAAGTCAGCAATCGTCGCTGGGAAATGATGTTCACGTGCCAACAGGATGTCTTCAGCGCAACGCGTAAGGTCGGCCTTGTTCTTGTCCGTCAATATGGGTACGGGAAATGTATTCCAGCCAAGCGTATTGGAGTAGGAGAAGCGAAGTTCGAGCCGAACACATACAGAACCGATCCAAACCCAATGCAGGCGAGAAGCTAGCAGCGATACGTTCCACAACGGCGCGTCGTACAGCGCATAGCACTTGTGTCCAACAATGTGGGTCGCGTCAACAACAGAGACAGGTAGATAGGCCCTATTCTCCGACGAAATCGCCGGCATAACGACAACGTGTCGTTCTGCAACGAACTGCTCACGAAACTTGTGAGGAGTTTTAGCTAGCTTCTGCGCACCCTTATCTGTGGTCTGCTTGGTGCGGGCGGCAGAAATCTTTTCCAGGCGCTCCGCGATGGGTCTGATGGCTACGGCAGCAGCGACCTCGTTATCTGCTATCCAGAGGCATTTGCGGGGTAATCCAGACACTACTTCCTGCGAGCCTAAGAAGGGTCTCAGAAAGCGAGAGGCGGACGGCCAGTCGGCAAGCATGCTTGCTGCCTCGGCACGTCCGATGAGCAGGTCCACGCCATAGTAGGTATGGTTTCCGAACTGCATGGTTGCGCGCTCGTCTGGCACTCTGGATACAGGGTGGACTTCGATGTTGGCGCTCGGAACGAGATATCCGTTGATGTTCTCAACATCTTTGACGATGGCCTCTCCATCGTCGGGAACGGAGAAGAGGCGGCGCAGCTTTCCCGGGTGGTTTGACAGACCGACAATGACTACGGTTACGCCAGCGTTATAGCTCGCAAGGTTGGTCCACTTGAAGCTCGTATAGGCGAAGGCTATCTCATGTCCAGTTTTGAAGATTTCGGGCCAGAGGATAGAGACCTGTTGGCCTTGGCAGATGGAGTTGGTGGCGACGAGCGCTGCGACGGTGCTGGTGTGCTGGCCGTAGTCGGCGGCTTTGAGAAACCAACCTGCGACGTAGTCCAATGACTTCCAGCTCTTGACCCGCTTGTCGAAGATGGCTTCAAGGTCAGCTTTGTGCTCTTTCGATTGCCACTTCGAGCCAAGATAGGGAGGGTTACCGCAGATGTAGGTCTCGCCGCCAGCATTCTCGAAGTCAATCTCAGATTGATTGAGCGGCTTGTGGAAAAGGTCGTCGGCTTGGAACTTGACCGCCGTTCCCGTCGGCGGACAAACGCTGAGCCAGTCCAAGCGCAGCGCGTTCCCGCAAGTAATCCAATTCTCCGCGCGCAGCGGAAGAAACTCCGCAAGCGCCAGCTTCTGCCCGCGATATCGCACGTCGCATTGATACTCGGCGATGACGAGAGCGAGACGCGCAATCTCCGCCGGAAAGTCGCGCAGCTCGATGCCGCGAAAGTTCGTGAGCGGTATTTCGCTGCGTAGGTCTTTCTCGCCGCGGCGCTCGTTGATCTCCGCCTCAATAGCCCGCATTTCCTTGTAAGCGATTACAAGGAAATTCCCCGAGCCGCATGCGGGGTCGAATACACGTATCTTCGCCATGCGCTTGCGCAGATTGAGCAACGTGCGCGGGTTGTCTCCCGCCTCGGCGAGCTTCGCGCGCAAGTCGTCGAGGAAGAGCGGATTGAGCACCTTCAAGATGTTCGGGACGCTCGTATAGTGCATTCCGAGCGCGCCGCGTTCCTCGTCTTCCGCGACAGCCTGAATCATCGAGCCGAAGATGTCGGGGTTAATCAGCGTCCAGTCGAGATTGCCAATATTGAGAAGATAGGCGCGGGCAATCTTGGTAAATCTCGGCACGTCCATGCTGCCGGAGAAGAGCCCGCCGTTCACATAGGGAAAGGCATTCGCCCAGCGGGGCAGGTCGGAGGCGTCACGCTCTGCCGGGCTGGTGTTCATGGCGCGGAACAGCGTGCCGATGATCTCGTGCGTGATGGAGAAGTCCGTCGCGCTCATCTTCGCGATTGTGTCGGTGAATAATCGCTTTCCGACGAAGATGTCGGTGTCTTCTGCGAAGAAGCAGAAGATGAGCCGCGCCATGAATTGGTTCATGTCGTGGCGGCGTTCGGACGTGCCCCAGTCGGGGTTGTCTTTCAGAAGCTGAACGTAGAGCCGATTGAGGCGGCTCGTCGCGCGAATGTCGAATGCGTTTTCGGCGATTTCATGGACGGTCGTGATGCCCGCCAGCGGCAGGAAGTAGCCGAAGTGGTCGGGAAAGTCCCTAAACGCGCAGGCGACGGGCGGTTCACCGCCCGTCAATTCCTCAGCCTCGAAGTCGATGCCGTCAGTGGCGAGGATGAATCTTGCTTTTGCCTTGGCGGTCGCGGGGCTCGCCTTGAGCGCCGCGAGCGTTTGTGAAACCTGGCCCGCGTCGCAGGTCAGGATATGAATGTGATTGGTCTGAAGGACGCCGCCGAGGTCCGACTTGTTTGTCGCGCCCGCGCGCAGGCGCTTGATGGTTGCGTCCTTGTTGCCGAAGGCTTCGAGAAACGCAAAAGGGAAGTTCGTGCGGTCGAACGGTTGTTCCGCAAGGTCGGTGATGGCCTGTTCAATCTCTACCGCGTTCAACGCTTCGCCCCGTCTGGCGTATCGGGGGCCTTCCGGCGCGGCTCTGCGGCGGCGTCGCCGTGCTCGGCCACGTATTCGCGCATGAACTCACGAAGCACCTGAGCGGCTGGCTTGTCCTGGCGACGGCAGGTTTCGAGGAACTCGTCCCGTAGCCTTTTCTCAACCCGGATGCGAACGCCCGTGTCTTTGACTCCCATCGAACAGAGTGTAGATCCATTGGATACACATTTTCAATCGAAATTGCCGGTTAACGTACTCTGCTCAACCGCTGGGACGGCGGCACGAAGTCCTGCAGAGCCCTTGCAATCCGTTCCTGCGCCGTTAATGGCGGCGCCAGCCCAGCTACGAAGTCGACAACCTCGGCAGCCAACTTTCGGTCCCCTTGCGAAGCTAATTTGTTCGCGACGGAGTGCCAGCCCAGCAGTACTGAATCCCGCGTTTCGAGTAACGTCCTCTTCCCCGGTTCGGGTCGGGCAGCGCCACTCACAAATGTGCCTTTGGCCACCGCGTCGGCCTTCGCGCGCATGTATTTGGAATCACCCCGCAGGGCCGCACGGTAGATTCCATCTTTGTTGGCGCTGCGACTCTCGCCACGCACCGCGCGCTCAGTAGCATTTGCTGCCACGCCCAGCCCCCGAAGGTGACTCGCGAACTGTGACCGCCAGTGCCGCAGGGTCGCCTTCTTGATGTTCAAACGTACGCCCTGCTCGCTCACGGCCTTGAGGACGAGATGAACATGCGGGTGCGGCTCGTCTGTGTGCAGCACCATTGCGTACCGATGCTGCCCATAGAATTCCTCACGCGCGAAGTTGCGTACCGCGGAGAGCACCTTCCGCGGCGGCGTGCCGGGCGGCATCGAGAACATCAGTTTGTGGACCAGCTTCGGGGGAGTCCGCTTGCTGGCAGCGGCGAGACTCCCTTGCCGCCGCACGTCATCAACGTCGAGATCCCAGTCCTTAAGCAGCGCATCGGCGACGCGCCCCTGTAGCGGCTCTCCGTCGTCGCCCTCCAGCTCCAGGTTCCCCCGCCGACCGATGTAGTCGATGTGCTTGCCGACGGCCTTCAGGTCGTTGCTGCTCCGGGGCAGTACTTTCACGACCGCCTCCGGCGCGCGATTTACGGTCAGGCGGATCTGCTCGATCTGCGATGGTGTGAGCCGGTCTGCCGCCCGCGGGCCTCCCCGCGCGTAGCTCGCGATGTTGAGCAGCGGCTCCTCCTTGGGAAGCCTAAACGTCTTCGCCATGCCCGCTCTCCCAGCTCATGAGGTTCGCTTTCAGCAGGGCCTTCGTGTTGTCCCGCAGCGCCTCGCAGACCCGGAGCATTGCCCGGAACTCCTCGCGCGCAGAACCTGGAACGCGCCCGCCGTCATTGGCTGCCTTGGCGATCTGGTTGAGGTTCCGGCCGATGGCCGCCAGCTCACCGATGCTGCGCCGGAGCGCCTGCATTTCGTCCTTTGGCAACGGCGCCAGACGGCGAAGATGGCTCCGGGTCAGCACCGCCACGTAGGTCGCTGGGCGCATCCCTCGCGCCTCAGCGCGTGCGTCCAGGAGCAGGCGATCCTCAGTCCGCAGCCGGATCAGGATGGGGCGCTCACAGGGTCCGCCACGGTGTGCGCCGTGGCGCCGGACTCCCTCGACCCGACGTGGCGCAGCCTGTGTTCTGGCCGGATCACGAGCCGCCTGCATCTCGCGGATGAGCAGGCGCTTCAGCCAGGCCGACTCGGTCAGATTTTCACGTGCCGCAGCGTCCGCGATCTCTCGCTTCGTCTCTGCAGTCACGCGCGCCTTTACGACTTCCGTACAACTCATGGGCCACAATGTGTCCCAACGCTAAGCCGCAGGCTATCCTGCGTTTCAAGCGAAATGACCCCCTAACCTCGCCGCAAATCTGCGGCCCCTCGCGTCCGCTGTCCCCGCCTCCACGCCTCCTCGTCTGCACCGGCGACCTCGCCACGTCGGAACGAAAGCATCAGCAGGGAGGAGCGACAACCGCCGCCCCTCCCCGCTCACTCGGGCTACAGCACCCCGCGCTCCGCGAGCGACACCACCTGGTCGCCGGCAACGATCAGGTGGTCCAGAACGCGGATGTCCACGATGGCCAGGGCATCCTTCAGACGCTGCGTGATCAGCTCATCCGCCTGGCTGGGCTCGGCCACGCCGGACGGGTGGTTGTGCGCCAGAATGACCGCCGCGGCGTTCTGCACCAGCGCCTGCTTGACCACCTCCCGGGGGTGGACGCTGGCACCGTCGATGGTCCCGCGGAACAGCTCGTCACAGGCAATCACCCGATGACGGTTGTCGAGCCACAGGCAGCAGAAGACCTCGTGCTCCAGACTGGCGAACCGCAGGCTCAGGTACTGCCGGGTGGCCCTCGGACTCTCCAGCCGATCGCCCCGCACCAGCTTCGTCGAGATGAGCTTGAGGGCCGTCTCCACGAGGGTGTCGTCACTGATCAGGGTGCCGGTCGCCGACGACCAACCCGTGCTGAACTTCGCCTCGGCGACGCCAATGGCGCCGGAGGCCGAACGAGTGTTGAGGGAACGAACGATGCGCTGCCGTGTGGTCATGGGAAATCTCCAGACTGCGCAGGCGGGATTGCCTGCTGGGCGCTCCCCAACACGGCGCGCGGAGCGGTCAAGGATCGAAGACCGCCGCAGGCGGCGACCGCGTC
>JBJACV010000064.1:0-7398 GCA_046604365.1 Nitrospira sp. | reverse complement strand
TGGAAACGGGCGCAAATCGTGAAGCGGCGCATACAGAAACGACACGAACGAGCAGAGTTAGCCGACATGATGGAGGACTGCTGAGATGTCAGGCCGTACCCATGCCATGGTGCCAGCGGGTCTGTCCGCCCTCCTCTTCCAGGGCGATCCCCTTCTGACTCTCACGGCTGCATTGGCTGGATTAGCGCCGGATATTGATGAACCTTGGTCAGTGATCGGACAACGGTTCTGGTTTCTGTCGTGGTGGATTAAGTACCTCGTGGGACATCGGACGCTCAGTCACTCATTGATGTTAATTCCCCTGGCTGGGGTGGTTGGGTTAGTCTGTGAGATGGCACCGATGATGATTGTGGCAATCTTGGTGGGGGTTGGCACGCATGTGGTGTTAGATGGATTAAGTGGGGGAGTGTTCTTGTGGTGGCCGTCGAAAGTCCGATGGGTGTTGGGTCGATATCCGGTCTATGGACGGTTAGACCAGCTCCTGATGGGACTGGGATTGGTCTGTGCGGTGGCGGGAATTCTGATGCGGATTCAGACGGAAGTGGCAGGTATGCGGTTGCCTGGGTAACTGGTAAGAAGTTGTCGAGTAGGAGTGGATGTATGAATGTCGAACATCGATGGTCGGCCGTGTGTTACCGAGCCCGTGTCCAACATCAACGGCAAATTGCGATGTGTGTGTCTGGCGAAGGGGGAGTGTTGGTTGGTCAGGGTCGTGAAGTCGAGGTTATTCTCTTTCTGGGGGAAAATTGTGAAACCCTGACTGTCCAGAGAGAAAAGTGGACGGGGTTATTGGAGCATTATATACAAGAAGCTCAGCGACTGGGTGGAGTGGCAGTTGGGGTCATTGTGTCGGGTGTGCTGCCGGAAGAGGAGGCAGGTAAACTGCATTTACGGCCAGCCTTGTTGACGCAGGTGATGGGGGTCGGGGTGTGTGATGGGCGACGGTTTGAGATTGGACATCGGTATGAATCTGAAGGGGAGGAGATGGTGTTCTATGGTCCAATCTCACGAGATGGAACAAAAGTGGAATCGTGGAAGGCAGAATTGGGAATGGAAGGAGTGTTGGTAGGGCCTTGGCCATTTCGATTTATCCAGCGAGTCCCTTCTGGCGGCGAAGTGCGAACAGAGTGAGCACGAAGCCGCCACTCTGTCACGGACTGGTGAACGATCCAGCGACGATAGAGGCATCCACGCTAACGACCATCCTCCTCATAATCTCAGAAGCACGGCATTATCTGACATCAGACAGTCTGATGAAGGCGCTACTGCTTTGAGTCCCGCCGCGAACCCACGCATCGTGTGGGTGAAGCGGCGTCTCCCTCTACGTCGGTAATCACATCAGCCAGGCGAGTAACCACCAAGATTTCGACTGATGCCAAATTGCGAGGGCAGATCAGGCGCCAGAGTGTGTCTGAGGCCCGATCTGTTGCGGAGTGCCCGTCGCAAACGGCGGCCCAGCTAGGAGTCACCTCCTCCAATCTCTGAAGACGGTGCTGAGTCGGCGCCCCCTTCAATCGACATATGTGGTGTCGGGCGTGTGATCCGGCCGCGGAGTCCTCGCAGCATGCGAGGGCGGAGCGGCCATCCTTCCAAGACGGTGTGGAGCTGACTGACCGACTTGAACGGTCATCGATCGCTTACAAGGCGATGGCTCTAGGAGTTGAGCTAAGCCAGCCTGTGGACTGATGTCTGCTGCAGGGCGGTTCGTAAGGCGGCTCGGGATTCTGCGTCACGTACGGCGATACGTTCACGCTGGACAGATCGGCGTTTGGCCAAATCATCGAGCGAGTGATGGGACAACTCACGGAGCTTGGCCTGTGCGTGGGCTGACATATGGAATCGTTGCATGGGGCATCCTCCAAGACATGATGGATTAGAGTATGAAGTGTCACTGGCGACGTACCCTGCGAGCAACGCGAGCCTGATTAGGAGTGGGCAAGAGATTGCTGAAGGTGGTGGCGAGTGGCGCGTCGACTCCATCGCCGCCAATAGCGCTTGGTCAGGCCTTTGATTCGATCGAGTGGGTATTGGCCATCACCGGTGTACTCCCAAAGAATCCCGGTACGTCGGCGCCCACGTCGTTGTTTCCGGGCATGGCTGTGATTGGGGGTGGGCTTCCGGGAGTGACGCATGATGATCTCACACGATCCGAGTGAATGGGTCCTCGATGAGGGCAGGCTCCCCTTCACACCAGTAACCCGGTGTTGAGGCCGGGGCACACCTAACCTGCCCTCCCTCCGGTCATCACTGTTCAGGTCTGTTCGACAACAGCTAGCCGCCTGAACTCTCATCGAGGAAGCCGCGAGATCAACCGCGGCTGGCCAGAACGTTAATTGGGATGATGCTCGACACGGAAAAACAGGGGCTTCTGTTGAATCGGGACGGAGAGTTCCAGATAAATCACACACTGCCCATTTTCCCAAATGCGTTGCGCTGGTCGTAGCGTGGCCAGCATCAAGTCCTGGGCTGTCACAAACTGTTCGGCTTTGGCAAACGCAATGGCATTAGCCAATTGCCGTTTGGCTCGTGTCGTGGCGAGATCACAGGAGAGGGATTCCTGAGCCGAGTATCCTATCGACCATCCTTTTGCTTGCAGGACAATGACGGGAGTCGTCGCCTTGTCGCTGTGGATGAGATGTGATGGCTCGCTCGGTTCAGCTAAGACGGGTTGGCTGATAATCAGCAGCAAGGCTAGGATGAATAGTAGGTGCATGATGAACCTCCGAGGCTGTGACGTGTGAGACTGCCCCCACACGCATCCTGCCCGCAGAGCGGGCCTCTCACGGGATAAGGTGGTGCGGCAACGGGACGTGGGGAGTTATGTGAAGCTGAGTTAACGGGCAGAGGAGGTCGGACGTCGGTAATTTTCTCTGATGGGATGAGAGGCAGCGGACAAATCCAGGTTGAGCGGCCGCTGTCGAGTGCGGAGATCTCTGGACCGTTGGAGCCAAGGGACCAGCACGACGGTCATGATCACAACCAACACAGCGCCCAAACCGATCGCCGGGATGATGAGAGCAGGATAGGACGTCATCAACACCTCCTCAAGGAATGGTTAGAGAATGGGTAGAGTTGCAGATCTGAAAAACGCTCAACGCCAATGATGTGCTGTGACGCTAAACGGCGTGATCGATCTCGTTCGGTGACAGTCAGCGACACAGTCGCTTCCATCATCAGCCCCGCTCCTCTTTCCCTGCTCATACATGGTGAGATCGTTCTGGTCAGGGGCACTGGCCATTACAATGACCAGCCAGCAGCGCCGAATCGGCCCGACTCCTTAGAGGATGGCTGCTTCTAAGCCTACCTTTCGTCGGTGTTGAGCTGGGTGATCGATTCAGTGAGTGGTACGCGATCGTCCCTGCGTACCAGAGGGTGGACGGTATTCTCGATATTACCTGCCGTCTCAGGGGGCCAGGAGATCATCCTGGTACAGCGATCGTGTGAGAACGGAGGCTACGAGGAGCGTGACGGCCCCCCGTAGCCGACAGATGTTACGCGGCCTGGCGTTGTTCGCCCTTCCGCTGAACCACCTGATACTTGGACGCGATCAGCTCCAAGCGGGTCCGTTTCTGACCTTCGGTGCTTTCCCAGGCATTCTCCTGGAGCCGGCCTTCAACTTCGACGTAATCGCCCTTGTTGACTTCATTGGCGAACGTCATCGCCTTGTCTCCGAACATCGTGAGCGGGACACGAGTCGTCTTGGTGACGCGTTTGCCCTTGTCATCGTCGTACTCACTCTTGATGTACAACGTGCAGCTGACCACGGGCTTCTTTCGTGTGCTCCGTATCTCGGGCTTGTTCCCGATTCTGGCCCGGCACACAAACTGGTTCTTGTCGTTCCAGGGTTTCGAGCTGGACTGCGGGTTGCTGGATGATTCTTCTGACATGGGACACCTCCTAAAGTGACTCGTGATGAGTCAGTGATGAACACAGGTCGTGACTTACGCGGCCTGTAACGCGAGATCAATATTGAGTGGAGCCTGTGTCTCGCGCACGAAGGCTCGCACAATGGTGGTGATCCGACGCCTCATGCGTGGCGTGGTCACCGAAAGAATCGTCAAGGTGCATGAACTAGCGGCCGTGGCCGCTCGGGCGATCACGATGTCCGCAATGTCTCCGGAGTTGAGATTGGTAAAGTGGATCGTTTGACGGGATGCGGAATAGGCGCCAAGAGTTCCGTGGATCATGGACGAACGAGCGCTGCCGAGAAGGGCGATGGCCAGACTCAACGGGGTGTCACACTGAATGGGTTGACGCCTCATGCACACTCCTTTCAACGACAGGATCATGAAGCTGTCAGGCTACCCGCGCAGCGGGTCTCTGGAGTGATTCGTCCTGATGCTGCGAACGGTGGACTGAGAGCGGGGATCGTCCTCGTTCGTAGTCCGACGATGTTCGACGAAGGGCAAGCGGAGATGGACGGTGGAGGGCCCGGACACTGTCACGAACGAGCTGATAGGACCAGAGTATCGTGCGAATGACATACGTGCATACGATGAGGAGCGAGATCAGGAACAGCAAGGGGAGGAGGATCTGGACTCCGAGCGTCATCATCGTGGACGGACTGGGGAGTGTGTGTCCGATATGGACGATGTCATTGATCGGGTCCGGGTTGGAGAGCGTGGCTGCTCGATGTGGGATGCGTGATGGCGTCAGGTCTGCGAAGGACAGATCTGGGCCGGCATCATCGGACGTATTCTCGTAAATCGAGGCCTCAAAGGCAGTGGCAGACAGTAAGGGCGTATCAGGCGAGGGCAGAGACCACAGAAGGCTTGAATTACGGCAGAGGTCGGGAGTTTGTCGACAAAGATGTCCATGGACAATCGCAATATACTTCGTGCTTCCGACCGACCCGTTATAGCCAGCAAGAGCTTGCCATGTTTTTCCATGACGGAGGATTTGTTCATGCAGAATATGGCTGGCCGCG
This sequence comes from Nitrospira sp., assembly GCA_046604365.1. Taxonomy (GTDB): domain Bacteria; phylum Nitrospirota; class Nitrospiria; order Nitrospirales; family Nitrospiraceae; genus Nitrospira_D. The sequence goes on along the minus strand of JBJACV010000064.1, from coordinate 2,471 downwards.
GTGAGATTACGGCACGGTTCGAAGAGTTGCTCCGGTTGAATGCCGAGTATGTCAGCAATGGTTCCATGATTGGTCGAGGAGATTTGCCCAAGACCTGCATCAAACTGTTGACCACGCTGTTTCAGGGTCTGCATGAGCCGATGTGCAGCTTGTTCAGTCGGTGGAAATTGACTGTGCCGGGATCCTGTCTCATCGGTCCATCCGATCGCGAACGGGTGATTGCGACTCTCTGCATAGATGAGGGCGCGGAGAAGTGCCGGGTGAAGATCCAGTTCTTGAGCGTGCTGGTGGAGACAATGCGTCCAGGCTGTAGGTGTGGTTGAGAGGGTTAAGGGGTCCTGCGTGGCAGCGGAGCTTGGAAAGAGGCCCCAGATTATGAAGTAACAGGTCAGGAGCCAGACAAGAGGCAGACGCATAGATACTCCTCCGTACAGTGAGTGGAATCGAATCGGCGGTCAGTCGACTTGATGATGCAGGCGTGGGAGCGTGACCGGCCGTGATGTCTGATGGGGGTAGTACACGTACAGGTTTGGAAAGAACGCGCGGAGTTGTGCCGTAGAGCCTTCGCCCCACATCGGGCAGTAGGAACAGATGGCAAACGTTTCTTTGAGATTGAGCGTGTGGCCGTGTTGGGTGATGAAGTCTCCGATCGTCATGGTGCAGTGCGTGGAGGTTGGGGTGTGAAAGCGGACGATGTTGGGAAAGGAATCGACGCTGATAAAGCGGTGATGCCCCGTGAGATGGAACAGCCATGCCTGGGGATTGTAGCCGCAGCCCAGGTCGACAACTGTCCAATGCGTGGGTATGAGTTGCGCCAAGTGCCAATAGGTCGTCATGAATCCAAGAAATTCGTCATTGATTTCAAACTCGGTGTACGGATGCCCTTCCATGACGGCACGCCATTGCTCTGCTGGAATGATTCGGGCGATTGCACGGGAGAGTTCCTCATTACTGGGCGCATGAAATGGGAGTGCTGTGTCGACATTGAGCGGAGCGCTAGACAGTGACATGGATATTCTTTCTGGTGAGGAGGAGCCCAATGCCACGTAAACAGGAGAGACAGAGGTGGTGGCCATCGTTCTCTCCTGAGGGCTCATTGAGTTGGAAATGTTTTCCAGACGAGTGGTGCAGAACGAGCGGCAGCAGTTGCTAACGAGTCTACGAGGTCATTCATGAGGACGCCGGAATGTGCCGTCACTTTGTGCCACTTGATGGTTGACGAATAGGTGTGGGTATATGCGGCATAGGCTTGAGTAGCTGGTGTATTGGCCCGCCATTGTCCTGTGGCCCATGCTTCGATTCCGGTGTAGTCATAGTAGACGGTGATGGTGTGATAGCCACGGCGCCGGCATTCTTCGAGTCCATGGAGGACCGCTTGTAGTTCCGCAGCAACGTTTCTGTGGTCGGCTGCATGGGCGGGGATCTGACTACTGCTGTGGCGATACACTTCATTCTCATTTTCTCGGATCACGCAGGCCCAGCCGAATTTGAGACCGTCTGGGTGTTGCAGGCAGGCGCCATCGACCCAGAGCTCGACCGTATTGGGTGGAGATACGGGCGTAGGAACTGAGCTGGAATGGTGAGGCGTCGTGGCATTTGTGAGAAGTAATCCACTGTCCGTCCAGGCTTGAGCGAGACGAGCTTGGATCTGGGGGGTGAGGTTCCGAAGTTCGTTAGTCGTATAGCGAGGGCCGTTCTTGCCGGCATAGATGACGAGAGTGCCGAGGGCGGGACCAGCCTGCTCGAATAGCGTGATCTTATGTCCGTAGCCGTTTGGTGTGGGTTCAGGGTGACGGACGGCGTTGAATCCTTGTCCGCGTAGGGCGGGGATCAGCGAAGTGGCAATGTCGGATGCGGTCATAGGTTCTCCCTTCGTGATGGAAGATGTCATAGACAAAGTTCACTACCCACGAAGTGGGTCGATGCTGCTCTTTTCGAAGAAGAAGGGATTGGGTTACCGGAGGAGTGCGCCTACTGGGGCTTCAAAGGCGAGCGCTTCCATGTGTCCTGGAGCAAAACAGCAGGGATGGCTGGAATGTTAAGGGAATCACGGAGGGTCGGCCAACTACCGAGCGAGAAGACGTTCATGGTGTCTCCAAGAGTGAGGTCACAAAGACACAGCGTGATGTGACGTACGGAGCGATCGCCGTGCGGACATCCCGCCAGGACAGTTGCCCCAGGCCACAACCGACCCGTGGGAGGTACACCCGTGACATGTTGTGTTGCTCGATCAGGTGGGCGACCGACTTCATGCTGGCGATGATGAGTTCGAGATCGGCTGGATGTTGCCAGTGGCGTTTGGTGGGAAAGGTAATGATGCGTGTGGAGAGAAAGGCATATGGGTGGTTGCCGGAGTGACGGAGCGCTTGGCCAAGAACGCGTGGAAGATCCGGGTACCGTTGGGCAGCGGCTTTGGCAAGGCCGGCACCCATGACGGCTTCCCCGTTAGCTTTGATGACCCCGTTTGTGGT
>JBJACV010000063.1:0-7629 GCA_046604365.1 Nitrospira sp. | reverse complement strand
CCGCCATACATCGTCTTCTGCTTGCCGAACGTGAAACGCTTGGCCCGCGGATCGCGGATTTCGGCCTTGATCGCGAATGTCATGCCGCTCCTCTGCACACGAGAGGAAATGGCGCGCCCCGCCGGGTGATGATGAGAACTATGTCTACGCTATAGCTCTCTAAATGCACCCCGGACATTGCGCGGGTATTCAGACGCTTTCACTCTTGACATAAGGCATTGAAAATCAAAGGAAGTACCAGAAGATATCAGCTTTCAAGTCTGGTCATAGAGCACGCCCAAAACCCGGCGCGCAGAAACCATCGCCGGCGCGCTGGCGGCACCGTCCAATACCTCGGTGGCAACCACCATCGACGACCCAAGGCCGCCGATCGTCTCGAACTGGCGGAGGTGAGCGAGGCTGCCAGAAAGGCTTGCGCCAACGCGCTTAAAGATGCTTGTCCCGTCGTCGAGCGTAACGGCGACGAGTTTCCCTTCCCATGCGTCGAGTTCGCTTGGGGTCAGTTCCGCACCGCCCAGAATGATCTGGCCGGGTAATGCAAGGGGCACGGCGCTGTCTTCGCGGATCCGGTAAGCGACCTCGATCCGACCGAGTTCCTGCACCATGTCGATTGCCGTCGCTTCGCCACCACCGGATGGCGGAGCCATATCGGTGAAAATCGCGCCAACGATGCGAAACAGTCGAACCTTACTCTCGTCATAGGTCATCGTCGGGCGCGGGATTCGGGGATCAGGCGTTTGCGTCGCGAGTGAAATACCAAGTGAGCCGGGTGCCTTGAGCAGCCGCCGCGCCAGCACGTTACCCTGATGCCGAGCAATCACGAGGTTTCGGTCGCGGCCGGGATAGGCTTCCGCCTCGACGATTGCGACCGCGCCGGATGGAACTGCGAAGCCCAGTGTCTCGCCTCGAACGTAGAACAAAGCCTTTCCGTCGAACCATTCGCCGTTGAGTTGTTCGGTGGCCATGTCCTGGGAGCCGCCGGCCGGTACCGAGCGGGAGAAGGCTGCAATGTCGGGGCAGATCGGCACCGAAAATGTAGGTCGCGCCATCGTTGGCAGAGACACGACGTTGGTCTCCGAGGCATCGGTCGGCGCCAGCGGTTCACGCCAACGATGCAATCGGAACTGCTCGTGCACCTTCTCGATCGCGGTCCGCAGTCGAACGAATGCCGGTTCGACGTCTTTCACATCGACATACGTGATGGATGCCCGTTCGCTGTGATGGGCCTTGTTGAGGACGCGTCGTGGATCCGCCCCATCGACTAGCCCAGGGTCACCGACGAAACGCCGCAGGACCGGATTGGAGAACAACTCGCCGCCGCCATTGGTTATCAGCGCGCGCAGTCGATCAAGCAGAGGGAAGAGGGTGAGCGCCTGCGTCGATGTCGCGTGGGCCGGCTCCGCCAAATCATCGAACAGATCGCCTAGACGTGCTTCGATAAAGACGCGCAGGTTAGATGCATAATCCTGTGCCGCGACCGCTGAATCCGGATTGTTGATGAATGCCTGCCGGAGCCGGTCGACCTCCTCGATGGTCGGCGACAAGCTCAGGGTCGGATGGACGCTGTTGACCGCGTGAACAGAGAGATGCTGGACACGATCGGCCATACGATTCTCCGCAACGACTGAACGGGCGAAACGGCGATCGTGGGTGGTGATGAGCAGTTGGGCGCCTGCCTCGGCAACTGCGGCAAGCCCATGCGCCAGTCTCTGACGGTTGTCGTGATCGAGCAATTCCTGCGGATCGTCGAGAATGAGCAGCGAAAGCCCGCCACGCGTTGCAAGCACATGCTCCCGGAAAGCGAGAAAGAAGCCGAACAGTGCACCGCGCAGAGCGGAGGCGTTGGAAATGTGCTGCGCTGGCGCGGTGACGCCCTCGCGGCCGACCTTGAGGTCCAGCACACCTCGCGCATTCATGTCCGTACCGATGAGGTCGGGCGCAAAGGTCGTGGCATTGCGATAGATCGCGCGGCGCCAGTATTCAGACCGATTGTGGAGTTTGCGGCGCAGCGTGTCGACCTGCGTCTGCGCCAAACCGCCGAGCGGAACGAGAAGGTTGAGCGCCGTGACCGCCCGCGCGCAAGCCGCGATACGGTCTTTTTTGGCGTCACAGTCTTTGCGCGCGGCTTCCATTCGGCGCACCTGTTCGCTCGCTGAATTGAGCGGGGCGACGCCTTCCACGATCCGAAGAAGCGAGGTCAAGCGCCTGCCGATCGCCCGATCTGCGTCTGCATCCCCATCGCCGCCGCGTCGCACCGTGTGCACAAAGGCTGTCAGCGCCATCCCGTTCTGCTCCCGCCATTCAGCGAAAGCCAATGCACGCACGATGCGATCGATCATCTGTTGCAGCCGGGCAGAGCCTGCCTGCAAAGCGGCGGGCAGCGATCGACCAGCCGGTTCCTGAAATTCTGGAAGTGCGGCAAGCCGTGCGTCGATCAACGCAACGGCATCAGTGCGTAACGTCCCCAAGGTGCCGCGGAACGGTTCCGTTGCAAAAAGATCGTCAGCCAAACCAGCCCGAAGCAGCGCGGCAGGAGAGGTGGGCAGGTCATGGCGCACTTCGCCACTTATCGCCGGCGGCAGTTCCTGAAGGAGGCGCCCGCACCAATGCGCCGACCATTCGGCGATCGTCCGCGCAATCACCTCCCGGTCGCGTGCTGCCTCGACGAGATGATCGGTTACGGGCACCCCTGTCACCGGATCGCACGCGCCGTGAAGTTGACCGACGCAAACGGGGCAAGTGCCGTCGTCGATATGGTCATGATCGTGCATCCACGCCGATACCTTGGCATAGAGTTGGGCACGACGCGCCCGATCGGGATCGGCAGCCAACGTCGACAGCGTCGCGGCTTCAGCCTCCACCTGCGCCAGCAATTCAACGACTTTGGCGGTCTCGGCAGCGTCCACCTTCAGCGCGGAAAGGCGGGTAATCGACGGCAATTCGCCGATGACCTTTAGCCCTTCGATTGCCGGGCGAATGCTGGCTTCAAGATCGTCGCGGGCCTGCTTGTTCTCCGCGTCAAACCCTGTACCGAGCACCTCTTGCGCTTCGCTCAATGCCTTGGCTTTGAGTTCGACGAAATGCTTCGCGATTTCAGCGATTCGTTCTTGTGCGCCTTCGGCATCTACCGTCGGCCGGTCTCCTTCAAATGCGATACTCGGTGTTTCGGTGAGGATTGCGGCGAGGTCGTCGGCCGCTTGCTGATAGCGGCCCGCGATCTCCACTCTCTGCTTTTCAAGCTCGGGCGTCGCGGTCTTGGCAAGACGACCGGCCATCTTTTCGGCGTGCCGCGCGAGGTCCACGAGGTCAGCCAGACCAGTCAGTCGTGCCACCGCTTCGCCCAGCTGAGATGTCGAACCGACCGAAAGGAACGGCAGCAATGCGGGCATGATCGTAGCGATCCGCCATGCGATAGGATCGATGCCCGTAGCGCCCAGATCAGGAGGCGTTTCGTTAATCTTGCCGCGAGTCGTGCGGATTTGTGAACGACGTAGCGGTGGCAATGGGGTGCCAGTCGAATCCAAAAATGTCAGTTCGACCCAGCTATCTGCGGGGATCGGCTGGCCATCCGCGGGAAGCTCGGCCGATTTGGGCGGCAACGGGGTGATCGCCGACATAGGGTGCGTCGTGGTCGCGCCATCGTCACGCAAAATCTCACATGCAAAATCCAGCGGCCCCTCTTCTGGCGGCCGCTGCGACCGGATCAGGTGGCCGGTCAGGCACCAGACAATCGCATTGGCGATCGAGGTCTTGCCCGAACCGTTCACGCCTTCCAGCAGCGTCACGGGCTTTCCCGGTTCAAATACGAAAGATGCCGGCGGGGCGCTTGGTCGGCCATAGGCGTGTAACCCCGCGAAGCGGTGCGCCTCGACCTTCACCAGACGCAAAGTCTTGATGGCGCGGCTACCACCGTCCTCGGCCGATGCTTCGATCGTCGGCGGAGGCGTGCCGATCATGTCTATGATCGCCTCGGTATCTCCGGCCGACAGATTTGCCTGCCATCTGCCATGATTTTGCCGATACCAGTCGAGGACCGCCCGCGCGTCATCCGAAGCCATCGCGAGTTCATCGCCACCGCCGAGAGCCACGGCACGCCCACCGACCAGATCGGCGAGCAGGGCGTCGATTGTCAGCAGATGAATGTCACGCGGTGCTGGCGCGTCGTCGGCCATAATTCCCCCTTCTTCAGCTATACTGCTGATTGATTCCTTTTATCGCATCATGATCTGAATTTATTCAATAGATATTAGAAAAATCGCGAACCTCGCCAAATAGTACGCCACCATTATTTTGCCTTCGCCGGAATAGGCTTGGCAGCAGCTCCATGAAGCCAGTCGACCCAATTTCCGAGGAAAGCGCGATAATCTTTCATCGTGATCTGAAGAAAATGGAGGCCCACGACGGCACGATCTTTCTGCTTTGTACTAACAAAGCAGAACCTCGTAACTGGCGCCCCTTCCGTCGTTTGGCCTTGGCTATCGAGGTATAGGACGCCTCCGTGCGCCAACCCGTTACGCAGAATGCTGCAGAATGTTTCCGTGGCTAACGCGCCGGCGGCGGTTAGCGCGAGGTCTGCGGCAAGAGCTTGTTGAATGTCCATCGGCAGACCTTGCTTGGAAAGATCTGGTAGTGCCGCGTCCTTTGGCAAATAATGATATCGCCACGCGCCTACGTTATAGAATGGTGCCTTGGCGACAGCGCTCTCACCGATATCCGCCTTTACCGCTCTTGCTAATGTGGCGTCGAGAACGGCATCATTGAGATGGCCGACCGCTCTGCCCTTTTGCGGCTTCCATATCCTCTCGATGGGCAAATTCACCATTGGCGTTGAGAGCGCCAAGAGGAATGATGCGTTCAACGGAAGAATCCGTCCATCGGATTTGTTCGAGACTAAAGGCCAAAGCTGTTCAAGAAGTATCTGGCATCTGCGAGGAACGTCGATGCTGAAATTTTGTGGGTTACCCATGTGTCCCCGACCCCGTCGTTCAACTATTATATCAACGTCCTGGGCTTGGTCTCAGGTCCCCGGTGGACGCACGTCGTTTCCGAAGAGGTTGGGTTGCTCCAAGGCATCCTTCTCGACCTGTTCAGTCATCGCCTGGGCAGATGCGATAGTTGCGCCAGAGGTTGATTTCCATGCATTCGCGAATCGTTGACGATCGACATTTGCATAGTCGAGAAGTGCTCCGAGCATCGATTTTGTTTGGACGCTGAGACCATCAAACGTCGGCAGCGCGATGTGGTAGCTCGCCATTTCAAGCTCGCGCCCGGTCACGAAAAGCTGGTCCGATTTGAGGAGCCGTACCGCTTGATCCGCGACGATTTCGGCTGGGATTTGATCCAGATCCCGCTTTAAACCGGCTTCTACCGCCATAGCGGTTCCCCTGCCACCGGGCGCGTATTTTTCGACCAGTGCCATAGCCAAGCGAAGCGTCTGCTGCCCATCGTCATTGCCCAATGCACCCAGCCGCACAGCCCTCAGGATCAAGTCCCGCCTCTCGTCTATTGTCCGAAATGCCGCACCGACGCTTACGTAATCGAGGCTCTGGCAAGCGATGGCCCCAGCAAGGTAGGCCAAGCGGCCAGCCGAGCGAGCAGCCTGTGAATCCGGATGATAAGCAACGGCGGCCGCGGCCAACCGAGAGAAGCCTTCCAAAGCTCTGACTGCGGACGGAGCGCCAAACCCCTCCGATAGAGACGACAGTATATCAAACCGTGCCTCCTGAAGGTTCTTGTTTCGGAAGCTCTTATCCACGGCCTGCAATTCGGCGATCAGTTGCTCATCACCCATTCGCTCCGGATAGAGAACAGCCTGACTGTTCTGAATGCGTTGAATGTCTGTGCCATCGATTAGTTGAAGGTCCAGCTTCTCTGCCACGGACCGTAGATTTTTACGCTTATCGGTCGTTGCAACATATGCACCATCAACGTCGAGCGCATCGGCCAGTCCGCTTGTCCAGAAAATGCGCTCAACTGCCTTTGGACGTTGCTTGTATTTGATGTCGCAAATCTGCACCCGGCGAGATGTGCCGGTTGGACGCTCGTATAACCAAAGGTCAACGTCAGTGAGGTCTTCATCCGCAAAACGAAACGGAACCCCGCGAATGACGAAGAACCCAGCACGCAAGAAGTAGGCGCGCAGAACCTCCTCCAAGACGGCCCCTTTGGGTGTTTGTACTTTATCGTTCATCACAGCACCCGCCCGCCGCGAACGGCCTCAAGCACGTCCCGCGTCGCTCGCTTGCTCAACGGGGATTGGTTCTTACGAATTGATGTTCGGCTTTCCTCGGGACCGACGTATCCTGCCATGGGCGCGCTCGGCAGATCGGCTAGAGATTGGGCATAGGCATTACCCTGCGTGAGTACCTGCAACGCAAGCTCGCCTACCTCCCTCTTAAGTAGCCGCAGATAGTAGCGATTAGAATAACTCGCGTCTCGCCGGAGCTTAACGACGCCGTTGACCTCAAGAACCCGATAGTCTTGCCCGATAGAAGTTGTCGGTCCAACCTCACGGCCGGATATCAGCTTGCTCACAAGTGCAGGAAGCTGCGTGATCCTGCCTTGGGAGGATGGTCGAGAAATCATGCCGTAGGTGAGCGCTGCCACAAGCGATTTAGCCATGTCGAAGCAATCATCCACCATCGGATCGACAAACTTATGAAAGGCGGCTGGTGCAGTGACGTATACATGGCTGCCCTGCTCGTTCGTGACCTCGTTGAGATCATAGACGGCTGCCGCAACCAGCTTTTCAAAGAGCGGCTTCGACAGAACGTGCTCAACGTGCTGTACGCTCAAGCATCCGCTCTTCGACAGTTGTTCGGAGATTTCGCTAATTAGACGCTGTTCGGCATCGTCGAGCGAGGTCAGTACCTTTTGGGTTTTTGCGACGGACGACCGGCGGAAAAGGTTGCCGTTGAACAGCAACCGGTCGTTGCCATCGCCCTCCTTATCGACGAACCCAATGCCCTCAGCGCGATCGAGAAAATCGTCGACCTGGGCATTCGTGAGCTTGTACGTATCGCCAATCCGTTGAGAGACATCGGCGCGCCGGATGGGCGCTTCCGAAGCGACTTCCGCCAAGGTGATTGACGCTTCTTCGTAGGTGCTCGGCTCAGCCTCGTTGTAGATGTCAGTGGCGTGCCCAAGCGAACCGCGCGTCGTGACGCCCAGAATAGAGATGTCCTCCTTGGACTGATCGATCAAGCGCTTACGCTCAAGAACTTGGAGAAGCCCGTTCAGCTCCAAGCGGGGATCGAGGCCCGAGGCCACAGCGATGGCGCGGGCTTCAACCTTGGTGACAGTAGCTTGGTTTGTCTGGCCAAGTTTCGTAAGGAGGCTAGGGTCAGGACTCATTGCTCATAGCCAGAAGATAACGGTCGCAGCGAGAGCGATGGCGGAGAGAAAGGCCATTGGGCACCGGTCGTAACGCGTAGCGACACGCCGCCAGTCTTTGAGACGCCCGAACATGATCTCGATCCGGTTGCGCCGTTTGTAGCGGCGTTTGTCGTATTTGATGGTCTTCTTGCGGGATTTTCGACCTGGAATGCAGGGAGTGATCCCCTTCGCCTGTAAAGCGTCACGATACCAGTCGGCATCATAGCCACGGTCGGCCAGCAACCATTTGGCCTT
>JBJACV010000062.1:0-7786 GCA_046604365.1 Nitrospira sp. | reverse complement strand
GCGGCCATGGCTCTTGGGGAAATAGGGCTGAAGACGAGCCATTTGCTCGTCCGTCAGCCAAAACAAATTACTCATCAGTCGGGCTCCTATACGCCCATCTGAATCACAGCCGTCAGTTCAAATCAATGGGTCCTGACCCTAGCGGCTTTCGCTGCTTCGTTGATAGCGGGAAACTCCGCTGGTCCGTTCACATCCAGAACGAGCTTGCGACCATGGTGAATTACCCACGCGCCCTTGATTTCCCTGTCGCTCGCCGTTCCCATAAGCCCCCCTTCGAATTTTTGTACGAATTTGTTCAGTCTATTCCAAGCTTATTGAAGAATATCTTGTTTCTCATCTCTGCGTCCCGAAGAAGCTTAGTCCAGCTTAAAACCTCCATATAAAGACTGTTGTTGCCGAACCATCGAAACCATCCAAGCCCGTCAGGCATAGGTGTGAAATCTTTTTCGAACTCAAGCCATTTTCTGACCTTGGCGGTGAGGTCGCAAACTACGTATCCGTAGAATGGCGTCGTACCGTTGACGACAATGTCTCGTCCTGTAGGAGTCTTGAACTTTCCCTCTCGAATTTGGTTCACATAGCGAACGATCTGCTGAATCGGATCTTCCTTTGATGAAGGGTCAGCAAAATTGTCGCGCTGCGGCTTCTTGAACTCGAAAATCGTGATGGGATTGCTGGCCTCGTTCTGCCCCCGAAAAGCCACGCGCCGATTGTAGATGGTGATATCTGTTCTGTCGCCATTGGCTCTGTTTAGCGGCTTGTCGGAAGAAACGTAGGACGAGAAATTCAGTCGTTCATCCAGCATCCAAAGATTATGCGCATCGTAGTCGAGGTCTTCTGAGTCCTTCTTGCGCCGCATGATGATGTCATGCACGTCGCCTTCCGATTTGTGTTTTCCACCGGCATCGATTTCCAGAGACTTGGAGAATAGGTCGAGAACACACTTTCTCATGGAAACGTAGTGGATGAGATCATTCTTGCTGGTGTCGGAAATGCTATCCATGAGCTGATTAATCTTTTCACCTAGCTCATCGAAGTTTTCCGATTTCAGCAGTGCGGCGACCTGTGACCGCGTCCGGATTTCCTTTTCGTATTTCTTTTTTTGAAGATGAAGCTCGATATCCTGATTGGACGGCCGCATGGGTAAGGCGTCGAAATCGACCTCATTCGCGAGCGTCCGATGCCAGGGTGCATCGGCCGAAACATAGTCGGCGATACGCGCCTGCTTGCGCCTCTTCCGCTCGGTAATTTCCGAACCGACTGCCGACTGAGCGATTTCTGCGGCCCTCTGCTCTATCTCGCTTTGGGAAATGCCGTTGAGCAGATCGTTATCGGTCTGAAAGCGGAACTCGCCTCTTTCGAGAGATACGTTGTCATTCAGGTAGTCGCTAAAGACATAGGACTTGACGACAAAGTTGCGCCCTTTGGACAGGTCTTGTTCGGGACCGGTGTCATAGAACTCTTCGGCAAACTCAGGGATATAGGTTTGAAGCGGGTTGTCAGTCACTTCGCGCCGGTGCGCGACTAGGCTGACTTTGCTCTTGGCCGACCTCGGAGCATAGAGTTTGAAAACGCGGACCTGGAACTCTTTGGCCTCTTCGTTGCTCGTGAGCGTGAAGGTGCCGTGCTCGACACTCATCTCGACGATCTGGCTGTCCCCCTTACCCAAATAATCGTTGAGCGAGACGCCGCCAGCCGGCTCCTTCGCCTCCCTGATCACGATACGCGGACACACCCGCTCTTTATCCACGAAATACGGCAGCAGCCGTTCGACGATCACACGACTGACGGTCTCAAGGCGCTTGTCCGGGAATCTGACCGACTTAATGCCGGAAATCTCAACGGCAGTACCGGTCTCCCGCTTTTCTGAAGCGGACGTTTGCCCGTCAACGATGATATCCTTGTCGAGGCCCATCCTGAAGGATCGATGGTGAAACGCATCGCCAACGGCGAAGGTGCTCGTCACCTTCACATGGTTGAAATACTTGAGGCAGGTGAAACGGCCGAACCCCTTACCGCCATCGGCGATCTTCTGTTCAGTATAGAGGGTATCAAATGAATCCCGGTTGCTCTTTGTAAAGCCGACCCCGTTGTCCTTGACGATAAACCCGTCGATATCCTCAAGACGGTCAATGATGTCTGCCTGTCCGCTTCGAAGGATTTCGATCTGGATCAGGCCATTCTTGACGCCCTTTTGGTCGATTGCCTGAATGGCGTTTACCACTAACTCCACCAGCGGCGTGTAAACATTGGTGCCAGAACGGATATTCTCGACCAACCGCCTGACGTTGACATTGCTCATGCCAGCTCCCTCGCATCCGTCGAGCTAAAGTCTTGCCCTTCTCTGGACAGGCTCGCCGATGTCATTCTTCTTTCCCTCTCGTTTCTCGCTGCGAAGCTCTGGCGGCGGAAGACGCTATGCATTCGCGGACGTACTCGCGCATGAACTCTCGAAGCACTTGTGCCGCTGGGCGATCATGGACTTGGCACGCCGCGACGAATTCGTCCCGCAGATCCCGGTCCAACCTGATGCGCAACCCGACATCTTTTTTGGTCATGTGGGAAGTGTACCCAATGGATACACATCCGCAAGAGAGATCATTCCACAAGGAACGGCGGTCCGGATGCCAGTGTCTCCAGTCCTGCGCGTTGCTACATCCTGATCCAGTTAACGCGCTCGATCTCGACTTTGCTCTGGCCGAACTGGCTGCTTGCCTCGTCTACTTCAAGATAGTCACTAAGGGCGTTGCCCTCGCGCCAGCAAGGTAAGTGGAACCGTCCGGGGCGGTATCCCCGGCCTTCCGCGCTTCGCTTGTGCAGACCGGGTGATCCCCCTCCACCCCGGCCGCCCTTGCTCGTTGCTACCCCAGTCTCGGCGACGGCCAGAAGGTCAGGCGCGGCGTTCCGCTTCGCTGACCTTCAGACCCGAGGATCAGAGACATGACCAACGTATCCGACAGTACCCCCCGCATCTATGTCGCTTGCCTTGCCGCCTACAACAACGGCTATCTGCATGGCGCTTGGATCGACGCGGATCAGGACGCGGACCAGATTAGGGGCGCGATTGCCGCGATGCTTGCCCGTTCCCCTGTCGAGGACGCGGAGGAATACGCCATTCACGATTACGAGGGCTTCGAGGGCGTCAGCATCTCGGAATATGCCGGCATCGACATCGTGGCGCGGATGGCCAGTTTCATCGCAGAGCATGGCGCACTTGGCGCGGGCCTGCTGGAGCAGTTCAGCGGCGACATGGACCAAGCCGAATCCACGTTGGAGGATTGCTATCATGGTCAGTTCGCCAGCCTCGCCGACTACATGGAGGAATTGACCACCGAGAGCGTCACGATCCCCGAAGCGCTGCGCTACTATGTCGATTGGGAGAGGATGGCGCGCGACGCCGAGATGGGCGGCGACCTGTTCACTATCGAGACCGCGCACGGCGAGGTCCATGTGTTTTCCAACAGGTGAAAACATGACTGCCTGTCCGTCCTCATACGGGCAGGCGTCGCGGAGTCGCCGGGCTGTCGCCAAAAATACCAAAAATGATCGGGTTAGCCGCTCAAGGTATCTGCTTTGAGCGGCTTCTATATTTCCAGTGATGATTGAACCTCTTCTTGCCGGGCGCTGCCCAGCATCCCGGCTCGGGGAGGTGACGCCATGCTCAACATCGATTGGCGATCACCGGCGGCATACGGGCACACAAAGCACATCCCTGCCGCTGGTTTCGCTTGGGAATACCTGCGCCGCAACGACGAATATCGTCGGGACTGCCGGACCATCGCATTGACCGCAGGGGCGGCTGCCCGCGACCTCGAAGAGTTCGCGCATCGCTGGGGTTTGCGATTTCCCGTGCGATCCCGACGCGCCGCATGATCGGCAATCGCCGATCTGGAGTCCGCGCCTTCAACCGCAAGCCGTGATGTTGTCGCCAGTCAATCACAAGGACGACGACACCGAACCGGTACTGACGTTGGCGCATCTCGACGGCCTCGATATGCGCCGCGCTGCCGATGGCTGGCACGGCATCTGGCAGGCGGACGGCGTTGCGCATCAATTCTGGCTACCCGTGGCCGTGCCGGACACCGCCGCATTTTACGCCGTCACGCTACCGATGGACGCCTTTCTGGAGCTGCGCGCTCACGCTGTCCGTCGATTCTGGCGGTCCCTCAATGGCCGCGCGCCCGGTCCCGACTTCCGGGCGATCCCCGCCCAGCTCCGGCAATGGCACATCCTGTCCCTGCGTGCGCTCGACGCACGGTTCCGCGGCGAAAGCTACCGCACCATCGCCAAAGTCCTGCTCGGCTTTCGCGGCAGGAAGGAGGATTTTGAGAACGACCCGCGCAAGAACAAGGCCCGCCGCCTAGTTGCGCATGGCATCAAGATGATGCGCGGCGGCTATCGCCTGTTGCTTCATTACCCGATCAAACCCTGCAAGCGTTAATCGTCTGCGAGCCCTATCTGTCGAAAATCGTGTCGCAAATTTGTGCCACTTACGACAATGACATGCAACACGGAAACCCCTTGCTTCTCCGAGACCGGCCGATCTGTTAGAGAATTTTAGAAATTGCGTGACGGTGATGGTATTTGCCGGTCAGATCGATAGGGGCCGTTAAAAATAGCACTTACGCTTCTCGCCCCCTATCTCGCAAGGGATGCAATTTCGAGAATGACGGAGTTTGGTGGTTCTGCCACTGCCAGCCTGTGTTTCATTTGCCGTGGTAGCTGTCGTCTAATATCAAAAAAGCTCGTCCAACATCAGGTGGAATAGCAGCTTGCTTGGATCTGGCTTAGGAACGCCGTACCGGGCGAAAAACCTGTCCTGTAACGCCTCATCGAACTCTCCGAGACAGTTCCAGAGTATCGCCAAATCTTGGTAGCGGTCGGCAATACCGACACGGCCTGCGTCGATACAGCCGATTACCACACCATCCACCATAAGAAGGTTATCGAGCGAGAAGTCCCCATGTGTGACAACCTGATCGGCCATGAAAGGCAGGTGTCGATGCATTTCCTGCCAAACCTGTTCTGCTGTCCAGCCTTCGCGTTCCTCATCGAAATCGTCTTCTTCGACCAAGCCGGCGTCGATCCGTTTGCGCGCCAGTCCGAGTCGATAGCTATGATCGCTGGTAAATGGACATTCGCTGATCGGAATTGCATGTAGCGTCCGAAGGAAGTCCGCCAGCGCATCAACAATGGTCGTTCTCTCCTCTGGACGCGCTTCCAGAGCCTGATATGCGGTTTCACCTGCCAAGGCCGTCATAAGGAGCCAGGCTTCGTCGGTAGTGCTGACGAAATGCGTGACGGTGGGAACCGCGATGTGGTTGGCCATCCAACGCAGTCTAACCATCTCATCCACGAGATCATTGGCAACGGTATCGCGACCATGCTTCAGGAAGAGATCGGGTGCACCTGCCTTGCCGTAGAGCCGATATACCACTCCCCCGGACTCACCGACATTATTCCGCGCCCACGAATATCCCTTCACCTCTTCCGATAAACCCGCCGGCACTGGCATCGCCACGCAGTTTACTTCCCTATATTCATCCATAGCTTGCCTATATTCATCCATAGCTTGCGTAAATCTACTTGCGGGTAGTTGTCGCAACAATCCCGAAATCTGCGACAAGAAACAAGCTGAAATTGTCTCCGATCTTCATACCTTGTTGGCTACCGCCTGCTCCAGAATCTTCCGATAGCCTTCACGCGACAGCCATTGCGCGCGCTCCAGATGACTTTGCCAGCATCGGCGCGACCGAAGTTCCTCGGCGACGGGATCGCGGTGCAGCACGATCCGCGCGACCTCCTTCCAGTCCGCATCTTCGGCCTTCGCATCGAGAAGGCGCAGATACGTCACGAAATGCCGTTCGTCATAGACGGTTATGCTGTCGCCTGTCGGCGCGATGTCGTCCACATCGGGATCGAGTTCGACGGGAACCCGCATAGTCATTCCCCGTATCCGAGAGATTTTTGTCTGCGGTGCGCCCCCGCAAACGATTCTCTCTGACTCTTGGTGATCGGGGAGTTCGAAACCGTCACGAAACGGCCCCATGGCCTTTAGCTCGGAAAGCCTGTTGTATACGCCACAGGCTCCCCGACCATAGGTCAAGGAGTTGGTGCCGTTCTGGCCAGCACCAGCCATTCGTGAGGGGTTTCGACGCCCCAGAGCAGCGCGTCTGCTCCGCCTACATTCCTAGCCGAACCGTGCGCAAATGTCTTTGCCTATTCGGCATGGCAGGCGTTGAGCCGCTGAAATCCCTCATCATATTGGACGCGCGCCGCCCCGAAGGGGGGTGCCGTTAGCGCATAGGCGCAAATGCGGCACGCTACGCGCCGCCGATCCCCCGCCATGGTTCGCCACAGTCCGCTGCCGCCCCCGGCAGCCCAATCCCGACTGGAGGTGATCCATGCCCAACCCGCTTGCGGGCCTGCCGCCGCGCCTGCTGCGCACCAAGGAAGCCGCCCGCTTCCTCGGGATATCCATCCGCACCCTTGAGAAGCATCGCACCTATGGCACCGGCCCGACCTATCGCAAGGTCGGCGGGCGCGTCCTCTATACCGTCCGCGATCTGGAAGACTGGAGCGCGGCGGGCGAGCGCAAATCCACCCGCGACAAGACCGCCGGCACCGTCTTTCCCGCGCGTCCGCTTACGCCCGAAGAACGGGGCGACTGCTAGATGCTGCGCGAGGACGATCACGACCCCGCGCAGCCGGCCGAGGACAGCGAGCGCAGCCGCCTGGACCCTTTCGTGGTCGCAACGGGCGACGCGCCGCCGCGTGACCAGCGCGATTTGATGGAACGGCCGTTCTTCTCGCTGGCGAAGACCCCGCGCACCAAGCCGATTCTCTACAAGGCCGCCGACATAGAGGTGCAGGTGTTCGGGATGCCCGAGCATGGCATGGCGACCATATGGGACGCCGATGTGCTGATATGGGCGGCCTCGCAGATCGTCGCGGCCGAGAACAACGGCCTAACCACGTCGCGCTTTGTCCGCTTCACCCCCTACCATCTGTTGCGCGCCATCGGGCGGCCGACCGGCAATCACCAATACCGGCTTCTGAAAGCCGCGCTGGCGCGGCTGCAATCGACCGTCATCGCCACCACCATCCGCAACCGCCCGCATTGGCGTCGCCGGCAATTCTCATGGATCAACGAGTGGGAGGAAATGACGACGCGCGCCGGCCGCGTCGAGGGCATGGAGTTCGTCCTGCCCGAATGGTTCTACAACAGCGTCATCGACCGCTCGCTGGTCCTGACAATCGACCCGGCCTATTTCCGGCTGACTGGCGGCATCGAGCGTTGGCTTTACCGCGTCGCCAGAAAGCACGCCGGGCACCAGCGCCACGGCTGGATTTTCGAGGTCGCGCACCTTCACCAGAAATCCGGGAGTCTCGCGCGGCCGTCCGACTTCGCGCTCGACCTGCGCCGGATCGCGGCCCGCCAGCAACTTCCCGGCTACCTGCTCCAGATCGAGCGGGAAGACGGCCGCGAGCTGCTGCGCATCCGCCCCGAAAACCTATCAACAGGCACTGTTGATAACCCTGTTAATGCCATCGGCAGATCAGGCGCACGGGGTATCGGCAGATCAGGCGCACCACTATCGGCAGATCAGGCGCACGAACCGCAGCTAACGCTTTGGCCTGAAAAGCGGAATCCGACCGCTAACTTATCTAACAGAGAATCTTCTTTAACTGTTTCTGTGGGTGTGAAGCACGCGCCCAGTGCCACCCGCGATCATCTTGCCAATGATCGTGCGCGTTCGCAACAAGCTGCGAAAGAACCATCCCG
>JBJACV010000061.1:0-7925 GCA_046604365.1 Nitrospira sp. | reverse complement strand
TTCAAGAAAGAGGGACGCTATGAGTGATCCCAACCTCGACGAACTGGCCGAAGAACTTGCCGAGTTCGCCGAACCGGAGAAGGCGGGGGGCCGTTCGCCGCGTGACGAGCGCGTCATCGCAGGCTTCGAGGAGATTCAGCGCTTCGTAGACACGCACGGTCGTGCGCCCATGCATGGCGAAGACAAGGACATCTTCGAACGGCTCTATGCCGTGCGCCTCGACCGACTGCGTGCGCTTGAAGATTGCCGCACGTTGCTGGCACTGCTTGACCGTCAAGGCTTGCTGTCCGGTACGCCCAACACTTTGCCGCCCGAAGACACCATTGACGATGATGAACTCATGACGGAACTGGCGGGCACTGATGCTACCGAGGACATCACCACTCTGCGCCATGTCCGCACAAGCGCCGACAAGCGCGCCGCAGAGGAAATCGCACAGCGCAAGTCTTGTGAGGATTTCGATAGGTTCAAGCCGCTCTTCGAGCAGGTCAAGCGTGAACTGAAATCAGGAATCCGCCAGACGCTTTCCTTCAAGTCGCTCGATGAAATCCGCCTCTCGGAGATTCAGAGCGGCGAGTTCTTCATTGTCGGCGGCCAGGTTGCTTATATCGCCGAAGTCGGTGACGAAATCCGGACGCAGTACGAGCGCAAGGACAGCCGCCTGCGCGTCATCTATGACAACGCGACCGAAAGCGACGTGTTGCAGCGCTCGTTTCAGCGTGCCCTCCACCGCGACACCGCCGCGCGGCTCATTACCAATCCGTCAGCGGGGCCGCTCTTCGGCGATGATCCCGAGGCCGAGGATCTCGCGAGCGGCACTATCTACGTTCTTCGCAGCAAGTCTGACCATCCTGTCGTAGCAGCCAATAGGGATGTATTGCACAAGATTGGCGTCACGGGCGGGAAGGTTGAGACCCGTATCGGGAATGCTGCGCTCGACCCGACGTTCCTCCTGGCCGATGTCGAAATCATCGCAACTTACGTTCTCTACAACGTCAACCGCGTGAAGCTGGAGAACCTCATTCACCGAGTCTTCGACCCGGCGCAACTCGACATCGAAGTCAAGGACCGCTTCGGCAATTCTGTTAGGCCGCGTGAATGGTTTCTCGTTCCGCTCTTCGTCGTGAACGAGGTGGTGGAGCGCATCAAGGATGGTTCCATTACGAACTTCGCCTATGACCCGAAGGAGGCTCGACTGATCAAGGTGGCGGAGTCGGCGTCTACCGGGCGGATTGGGTCATAGGTCGCCACAGATAGTGTGGAGGGGAATGCTTGCCCGATTGCAAATACAGAAGTTCCCAGGCGTCAATGGGGCTCTTTGTTTGCCCATAAAGTGGCAAGGCGCGTCATTACCGAGGGGCCAACCAATAGGGGGAGTCAAGCACGATGACCGATACACCAACGCAAGTGCCGACCAGTTATCGGCTCATCGGACCGTCGGATAGCGGAGAGGTCAGTGACCTGCTGGCCGACCGGGGCGCGAAGGACGCCAAACATCGGCTGCAAGCTCTGATCGCGGAATGGCTTCGCATGGAGAACCTTGTGGTTCTTAGTGGAGCAGGAACGTCCGTCACCAGTGGCGGCAAGATCATGACCAACCTTGAGGCCGCCGTGCTCGAGACGGTCATGGCAACGAACGACTTTCCTGCGGGCGCTGCCGCAGTCATCAAAGCCCGGCAGGAGGTGGACGAAAAGACGAGAGCGGGCTTTGAGGACTGGCTTTCGTTTCTGGTGAACGCCTCCTATCTTGGAACTGCGCCCGGTTCCCCGTTCAACGGCGTGAAGTGGAAGGGAGCCGCCGATCCCTCGCAGGCCGACCTTTCCGTGCTGACTGAACGAATCGGCAAGGCCATCTTCGCAGAGTGCGCCTTGTCACTGCCGGAATCGCCATCGTCCGCGTCGGGATCGGCCGACCTCGCGCCCCACCTGCCGTTTCTCGCGAAGTTAATCGCGCGCGACAGCAACCTTGGCCGCGCGCATCTTTTCACCCTCAACTACGACACGCTGTTCGAGCAGGCGCTGGAACTGCTGGGCATCCAGTATTTCGACGGATTCACCGGGCGGGCCGACGCGCGCTTCGATCCGTCCGTCTATGGCCTGGATATCTACTATCCCGGGGAGGTCGCGGAAGGCCGCGTCCGGCGCTTCGACAAGTTCGTGCACCTCTACAAGCTGCACGGCTCGATCCACTGGCAAGTCCGGGGCGACGAACTGCGCGCGCGCCACCCCGACCTGCAATCCTTCAAGAGCTATCTCGCATTGACGAGCGTGGAGGAAAAGGCTGCAAAGCTCGACGAACTCGGCGAAGCCATTCCGTCTGTGGGCATCCTGCCGACAGCTAACAAGTTTGCGCAGACGTTGGGCATGCCATTCGCTCACTTGTTCCGGTCGTTCCAGATCAGGCTGAGCGCGCCGCAGACGTTTCTTCTCGTTCTAGGCTATGGGTTTGGCGATGATCACGTAACGCGGATCATCGAGACGGCGCTGATGAACCCGTCCCTGGTTATGCTCGTGGTGGAGCCAGATCCGAATAGCAAGACAATCGAACGTATCCGGCGCTACAAGGACTTGGGAAAGCGGGCCTTCGTGCTGACGCCGACCGAGGCGGCGTTCGCGGCGGCGCCGTTCAAGAACGCGACGTTCGATGACTTTTCTAGATCCGTCATGCCGGACGTACAGTGGCTTGACGATTTCCTGCGCCTGCGCCGCTATGAAAAGCAGATCGCCACCGGAACGGGAGCGGGAAAAGGCGATGCGATCGCAGACGAAGATCCTTGGACGTGAGCATGGACAATCCGCGCGTCGTCGGTCACATCGTTGCCGTTCAGGGATTCCGCGTCAAAGTTGAAGTCCTGCCGGAAACCAAGTCCGCCTCCCGCGCGACACTTGATGGCGTCCACAAAGCAATCGCGATCAATGCGTACCTGACGTTTTCGATTGGCGCGGGACAACTCGTGATCGGAATCATCACCGATCTTGAATCGCGGGAGAGCTACGATCCGGGCGGTGGCGATGAGCTGACACTAGAGTTGATGAAGCCCCGTCGCGTCGCGAACGTGCAGTTGCTTGGCACCATCGAAGTCACAGACGGGCAGGGGCTGTTCTCTCCGGGCATCACTGTCTTGCCGACGCTCGACGCGGCGGCTGAGATCGGCGCGCCGGAAATTCTCAAGGCCGTCTTTGAGACGCCGCCGAGCCGCAACAGACCGGACGGGTACGATGGCGACGACTTCGATTGCGAGTTAAGGATCGGCTGCCCGACCGGACAGCCCAACAACATCGTCAAGGCGTCCTACAACGATCTCTTCTCGCGCCCTCTGGCTATCGTCGGCAATACAGGTTCAGGAAAGTCTTACTCAGTATCGAGCCTCGTGCAGAAGGCCATGTCCGCGCTGGGCGACGCCGGAAACGAACCGCACGTCTTTATCCTCGACATAAACGGGGAATATGGCCGGGCCTTCGGCACCGAAAACCCGAGTCTGGAACGAAAGCCCGATCACATCTATCTCAATGGCGAGGAGTTCGGCATTCCCCTCTGGTTTCTCAACGCTGCGGAAATATGCGCGTGGCTCAGTGCTGCCGAGCAAACGCAAGAACCCGTCCTGAAGGACTGGTGGGCCATTGCCAAGGCCGGCAAAGAGAATGTCGCGGGCAGCGGGACGAACCTCCTGCGCCACGCCGTCACGAAGGCCAACAACATCCTTCAGACGCTGGATGCGCAACGCGCACCGTATAAGCGCGCGTGTCTTCGGCAGTTGAAGATATTGAAGGACTACATTGGTCGTCGGCAGGTGAATGGCATTGCCGATCTTGAAGCCAAACTTGCGCCTTACAGCGCACAGTACAATGCGAGCGGCAACAGTCTGGATTGGGATTCTCCCGAGAACGAAGCCGAAATAAGGGCAGCTGCGGAGACCGTCATCGCAAGTCTTAAGGGACTGATCTCACAGGATCTGGACGTAGCACAGCTGAACGCAACGACGGCGGACAGCCCGCTTCATGTCCCCAAGAAGTGGCTGATTGATCCCACGCTGCTTGATACGGCGACGCCCGGGGAGGAGGTGACGCGAATCGAGGCGCACCTCACCACGCTCAAGCTTCGCCTCAAGACGCGGCTGGACGATCCGCGCTGGCAGTCGTTTCTCAACTACGAATCCAGCGCTACGGGCTTCGCGTCCCTGAAAGATTGGATGGGGCGCTTCGGCCTAGGCAAGCGGGAAGGGCCGCGCGTCTCGATCATTGACCTTTCGATGCTCAGCCACGAAGTCCTGCCCTATGCTTGTACGGTCATCGGCCGCATCCTTCTCGAAACGCGCGAGAACTTGCCGGCGGCGCGAAGGTACAAGCATCCGTGGGTGCTTGTTCTTGAGGAGGCGCACAATTACGCGCGCCCGCCGCGCGCCGATGAGCAGAGAGGGCAAACTCTTTCCCGTCTGGCCTTCGAGCGCATCGCGAAGGAGGGCCGTAAGTTCGGGCTTTCGCTCATTATCGCAAGCCAGCGGCCCAGCGAGATCAGCCAGACGATAATCAGCCAGTGCGCCAACTTCATTTCGCACCGGCTGCAGAATCCGGACGACATCGACCACTTCAAGCGCATCATTCCGATTCAGGCGCGACGACTTCTCGATCAGGTCACGATCCTGGCGTCCGGCGAGGCTGTTGTCTTCGGGAGCGCGTTCCATGTTCCGGCGCGCGTGCAATTCGACGGGCCGCAACCCGGCCCTTACAGCCAGACGGCTGCGCCGTATCACGAATGGCGGATGGAGACGAATCCGTTCCCGCTGGACGAAGTCGTCTGTGCTTGGGGCCTGAATCCGCCGGCCAAACTGGAGGCGAGTTCGCCGGGCGTAAACGCAGCAGTAGGCGGGAGCGCGAGTCAGAATGACGCCGACGACGAGATCCCGTTTTGACCCAGGTGGACGACTGTCAACACAAACTCTGAACGTTTCCCTTTCGCCATCTATCGCCGGCCGTCATCTCCAAGCGCCTTGTTTTGACGGTCGACGCGACGGTCAATTGCGGTGATCATTTTGAGAAGTCCAATGATCATCAGCACTTAGGTAGGTAGGAGACAATTGAGTGGGAGTGAGGGGGCTCGTGCGCGGTCTCTATTTTTCTGCAGAATCAGTTGGTTAGAGCGTCACGGCGAATGTGGGCATCGAAATCGTCTCCGAGAAGACGTTGCTCGCCAAGGGCTTGATCGATAAGCAAGTCCTTGGCGGAAGCCGCCCTAAGGACTTGATCCCAGCACATTCTTTTGACGGTAAATCTGACGGTAAAGAAATCCGTTTGCTCCAAGGCCCTCCCTTTTACCGTCAACCGTGCCGGGACCTCTAGATTCGTAGTGTTTGGTGGCGATCGCCGATGCGGCTCGCCAGGCAGGTTTGCCGACTGACGAGTTCAGTCACTCACGGTGACTGAAATTGCGGTTCGGCAAACCCGGAAGTCCGGCGCGGTCACCCGGGCCGAGGGCGTATCCCCCGACAAGGGTCGGACACTGATCCTCCCGGCTGGCGGGGGTGCCTCGGCGTCTCATCGCGTGTCGCCCGGTTCGGGCCGGAGGCGCTCGGGGACGGTGGCTCCTGTTGGTTCGAATATTTGCTGTTCAGTAATTATTGCTACCAGTCCTAGTCGAATCCTGCTGCTTCCGGAATGGACGGCTTTGTAATCCGGATTGGACGGACATACAATCCGGATTGGACGACGCCCGAATCTGCGACTGACGCCATGCCACCAGCCGACGATGCCCTCATTCCGCGCCATGCCACCAGGCAGGTGGCAATCGCGCTTGCGGATACTCCCGTGGTGATGGTCAACGGCCCGCGCCAATGCGGCAAGACCACGCTGGTGCGCGGCTTCGCCGCGGATGGGAGGCGGTACATCAGCCTGGACGATGAGACGGCCCTGGCCGCCGCGCGCGATGACCCGGCGGGATTCCTGCGTCCTCTCGACCGCGTCATCGTGGATGAAGTGCAGCGAGCACCGGAACTGCTTCGCGCGATCAAGCTGCCTGTCGACCAGGATCGGCGCCCCGGCCGGTTCCTGCTCACCGGCTCCGCCGACCTCCTCGCGTTACCGACCGTGTCCGACAGCCTTGCCGGGCGCATGGAAGTCGTGACCCTGTTGCCGCTGTCGCAAGCCGAAATGCAACGAACCCTAAGCCGCTTCATCGATCAGGCGTTCGCGGGGAAGACGCCGGAAGGGGCTGGGGCAGATGCAGGCGCGAAGCTGGTGCAACGGGTCCTGCGTGGGGGCTATCCGGAGATGTTGCGGCGCGCCGATCCTGCGCGACGTCGCAACTGGGCGCGCGATTACATTGCTGCGATCGTGCGTCGGGATGTACGCGATATCGCGTCGATCGAAAGACTCGATGTGCTGCCGCGATTGCTGCGTGTCCTCGCGCAACACTCCGGTCAGTTGACCAATTTCACGCAACTCGGCGGCCAGATTGGCCTCGACGAGAAGACAGCCCGCAAGTATCTGGGCGTACTTGAACAGCTGTTCCTGGTTCGACGACTCGAGCCTTGGCACAGCAACCGGCTCAGCCGCCTGCTCAAGACGCCCAAGATGCACTTCCTCGATTCAGGTCTGCTGGCAGCGTTGCTCGGCGTCACGCCGGAGCGCGTGGCCAGCGATCGCACGGTTCTGGGCGTTCTGCTCGAGACCTTCGTGTTCACGGAGGTGATGAAGTTGGCGACAGTCTCCGAGCGGCCGATCGCTCTCTACCACTATCGCGACAAGGACAAGAACGAAGTGGATATAGTGATCGAAGACGAGTCAGGGGGAGTCGTCGGCCTCGAGATCAAGGCGGCCGCGACTGTTCGCCCCGCAGACTTTGCCGGACTGCGCAAGCTGGCGGCGGCGTCAGGTAGAACATTCCGGCTGGGCGTGGTCCTCCACGATGGAGACGCAGTCACCGGGTTCGGAGAGCGTCTCGTTGCGGCGCCGATATCATGTCTCTGGCGAGCAGCGCCAGAGGGGCCGTAGAGCTTTCGTAGTATCTCGGCATTTATCGGCTTCAAGCGGCGACGTGTGTCGGTAGGCGTGACGGTAAAGGTCGTGCCCCGCGGCGTCGAGTTTCCCCGTAGATGTGGGCGTTTCTGATCGAACGCGCCGGGTTTGCCCGAGGCGTCGATCTGCAAGGTGCCATAGTCTGTTGCGTCCCCGCCTGTTGCCGGGACGCTCGCCATGTCCGTCGCCGTCAGCCAGCGGCGACCGTGCTCGCCGCCATTCATCGATCCACCGGGCTACGCCCGCCACCGGCCCGAAGCGACGCTGCTGTACCAGCTCGTCGAGCAGCACTTTCCGACTTTCTGCGATGTGCGCGCCGCAGCCGGCAGGCCGCTGCCAGACTACGTCCAGGAGGAGTTTGACGCCTACCTGAAGTGCGGGCGGCTGGAAGAGGGTTTCCTGCGCGTGCGCTGCGAGCAGTGCCACGCCGAGAAGCTGGTGGCCTTCAGCTGCAAGAAGCGCGGGTTCTGTCCCTCGTGTGGTGCGCGGCGCATGGCTGAGACTGCCGCACTGCTGGCGAATGAAGTGCTGCCCGAGTGCCCATTGCGGCAATGGGTGTTGTCGCTGCCGATGGCGCTGCGATTTCTGCTGGCGATCAATCCGGAAGCGCTGACGTTGGTATTGGGCGTGGTGTATCGCACGATCTCGCGGCACCTCATCCACAAGGCCGGCCTCACTCGCACCACAGGCCACACTGGCGCTGTAACCCTGATCCAGCGGTTCGGTTCCGCGCTGAACCTGAACGTGCACTTCCACATGATCTTTGTCGACGGCGTATATCTGGTTGATGGCGAGCATGTGCCCATATTCCGCCACGTTCCGGCGCCGACGGGCACGGAGCTGCAGTCCCTGGTACAGCGGATTGCCGAGCGCGTTGGGCGAGTGCTGGAGAAGCGTGGCCTGATCGAGCGCGA
>JBJACV010000060.1:0-8427 GCA_046604365.1 Nitrospira sp. | reverse complement strand
GTGTGCATTGTCGTTTCCATTGCAATTCAGGGTTTCGGTCACTCCCTGGAGCGCCAACAGGTACATCCTTTCAACGGGCCGCGGGATTTTGTACGACGCCTTTACGCGGAGCAGTTCTACAATTTCTGGCGCTTTCTCTTTACCGGCCAGTGGTACGCGAGCCTCAAAGGTCGCAATGATGGGCGGGTTGCCTAACTATGCGTTGGAGCGGGCCGTGAAAGCGTTGAGCGGGCGCGCCGCAGGCGCGCGGAAGATTGTAGCGCCTGCGGCGCGCTGGCCGCGTGTCGCGCGGCCCGCTCAACGCAGACGTTAGGCGCCGCTTAGTGCTGGAGTCGCACGATGGGTGAACATGAGTCCCGAGAGCTCGCTTACTCCGCCTATGAGGTAATCACGGAGACAAAGGTCACCGTTCGCCGAAATCTTTGCTTTGGGGGAGCGGGAGCTAGCTTGGCCATTGTGCTGCTTTTAGCCCCATCCGCTCCGTCGGCCGGTCCACTAGTCTCGGCCCTGACATGCGCGGCAATAGCGCTGCCCTTGTGGGTAATGTTAGGGAGCACCTACGAGTATCTCCTCCACGTTGGCGAGACTAGTTACGGATTTCTGAGATCCCCGAAGGCCCAAGTCATACATGCTCTTGCGGAACTAGCAGCATCGCTCTTGCTATTGGCCGCAGTTGCTTCCGTCATTTGGCTATCATCTCGATTGCTCGCTGTAGCATTCGTAGTCGTGTCGTTACTTTGCGTTTGGCTGCTTATGCGCTTCGTTGACCAACTCGCGATCTGGGTGAAAGAGAAACGTTCACAAGGACGCGGCGCCTAACTATGCGTTGGAGCGGTCCGTGAAAGCTTGCGGGTGGCGCGCCGCAGGCGCGCGGAGAGATTTTACGCCTGCGGCGCGCTGGAACGGTTTCGCGCGGCCCGCTCAACGCGGACGTTAGATGGCACTTGGAGGAGTGATGCGGTTTACTTTTCTTGTCGCTTCGATAGCGATCGCCTTGACATCTTCGGCCGCCGAAAGCGCGGAATATTGCTCCCATTTGACGCGCGAACCAGATGACCTTGCAATTCCGGAATCCGCCTTTTCGAAAGAAGAGGCGCTATCAGCGGCCAAGTTTCTTCAGTCCATTATCGACGGCACAAACGTAACCTATGAGT
This sequence comes from Nitrospira sp., assembly GCA_046604365.1. Classification (GTDB taxonomy): domain Bacteria; phylum Nitrospirota; class Nitrospiria; order Nitrospirales; family Nitrospiraceae; genus Nitrospira_D. The sequence continues at coordinate 7,273 of JBJACV010000060.1, read as the reverse complement.
GGTTTGAGCCGCCTAACGCACTTCGTCTTGTCGAAGGGCACCTCTTCTATCGGCAGATCGAGCTTGCCCACCGCAATGGAAAGGATGTGAAAGGGGCTATTGACTCGTTTTGCCAGTTCCTAGAGAAGAAGGGCTATTACTACGACTGAGTGCCATCTAACTATGCGTTGGAGCGGTCCGTGAAAGATTGCGGGTGGCGCGCCGCAGGCGCGCGGAAAGATTTTACGCCTGCGGCGCGCTGGAACTGTTTCGCGCGGCCCGCTCAACGCGGACGTTAGATGGCAGCTATGAACGGTCTGCGCATCGTTGGGTTGCATCCAGTCGAGGCGCCAGAGCCAGTGCATCTAGTTGAACTGGACGCGTCAGGCTACAAGTCGGATCTTGACTGGGGCGCAATTACACAACCAGTCGAGGGTCGAGACCGCAGCTACTGGCAGGTGCCATACGATGAGATGCCGGTTCCGGGTAAACCAGATCACTGGTGTTTTTTCTTTCATTACCTTGATCGCTCCAGGCCCTTATCCTCTCCTGCCGGAGCACTAGTGCTGCCAACCGAGACACCACTGCCGGCGCATCTTCGGTGCATCAAGTACGAACAACCATGAGACTGCCATCTAACTATGCGTTGGAGCGGGCCGTGAAAGCTTGGTGGGCGGGCGCTGCGCGCGCCTCGGAAAGCTTAGCGCGCGCAGCGCCTGGCAGGCGCAGCGCGCGGCCCGCTCAACGCGGACGTTAGGCCGCAATGATCCCGAGATCCAACGCGGGGCTCGATGTCGGTGACACCTGTTTCATTCGTCGCGACGACGGGCGGCACGTTCCGTTTGTCTATGTTGGGAAGCGCGACAGTGAGCGCCTCTACTTTTTCGGCGCTTTCGGTGCACTCACCGTCGCGACCCCACAACTATCGGAGTTGCCGCCAAACGTCACTCTGGGCGATCCTGCGTTGGTGCATGTCAAGTGCTACAGCGAGAACGACACGCCGATCGTCGGAAACATACTTGATCGGCTGGATCCAGCTCACCTAGAACGCATGGCTGCTGGTATTCAGAACTCGGGGGTCGGCCACGTCACTCGGGTTTGGGGCTGGCGAACGCTGCGCAAGAAGGCCAATGACATTGCGGCCTAACTATGCGTTGGAGCGGGCCGGGATGGGTCGCGGGTGGCGCGCCGCTCGCGTGCGGAGAGATTTTACGCTCGCGGCGCGCTGGAACGTCTTCGCGCGGCCCGCTCAACGCGGACGTTAGACATCATGCGTGAACTGTTCTTACTCCTTGCCGTAGCGTTCGCATTTGGAATCGCGGGTTGCGACAAGCAACGGCAACAAACGGTTTCGATCGTGCTGTCTCGTGAGGCCAAACCCTTCTCAGGCGCAGATGTTCGTCTGCACGCACAAGAGAACTGCCGAGGACCGTTTCAAAGCGCGCAGACATCTCAGGAAGGCCAGGTGCACTTCACTCGCTTGGTAGAAGTTGGTGGTATCGGCGTCATTACCGACGAGCTTTCCGTTTGCGTCAATCCAAGTGGAAACTGGATATCAATCTTCAGTTCCGTTCACGGCCCGGCCCCAGAAGTGCTCATGTTGAAATGCGAGGTCGAAGCGTCCTCCGGGAGTTGTGCCGCGTCGTTTGATGGGCAACCGTTCGATAAACCCGATACGGACGGCCATGATGTCTAACTATGCGTTGGAGCGGGCCGTGAAGCATCGCGGGTGGCGCGCCGCAGGCGCGCGGAGAGATTTTACGCCTGCGGCGCGCTGGGACCGTTTCGCGCGGCCCGCTCAACGCGGACGTTAGGTGTCACGATGCCGACTACCTCGCTTTCGGCCGAGGATATTGCTGAGCGGCAATTACTAACCGCGCTCCGTTTATGGCGTGAAAGTGACTTCCTTTCTGCCCTGACGCTAGCGGGAGCGGCGGAAGAGATACTTGGGAAGCGGCTCCGCAAACTCGGGCGTGAGCCATCATTTGATCAGCTGAAGAATGCAATTGTCACTTTGACTAAGCGGGTCGCACATCCTGATCAAGACATTGAACGAATGGTTGGAGAGCATTTGAATCAAACGCGCAATGAACTGAAACACTTTGCCGGTGAGGACAAACTTAGCTTTGATCTTCGAGCAGACGCTGCGGAAATGCTAGAAAGGGCAATTGCAAACTATCGTCTATTGACTGGTAATCTTCCGACCGACGCGATGCAGTTCTGGGCGGACATTAGTGACACCTAACTATGCGTTGGAGCGGGCCGGGATGGGTCGCGGGTGGCGCGCCGCTCGCGTGGGGAGAGATTTTACGCTCGCGGCGCGCTGGAACGGCTTCGCGCGGCCCGCTCAACGCGGACGTTAGACGCCATGGTTCGCATAGGCTTCGCCCGCCACTTTACGCTGCTAACGATCGCAACCGCGGTACTGGCAGAGCTACTTCACGGCCCATACCGCGTCCCTCCAGATTACGAGTACTTTGCTTTCGGCGCGCTGCATGCACTAACCATTGTTGGCGCTCTTCGTCCTTCCCGCGACATTCTCGCTTCGCTGCTGTTTGTTGGCGCTGGCGCCGTATTGAGTATGGCGGTTTTCTTCATTGGGCTATTTGTCGGCGGACTTGGTGTATTCGCTTTCGCGTTGGCATCCGCAATTGGTGCTGCCAGTTACGGGGCTATGCTGCGATTGCTATTGCTGCCGTCAATTCCTGGCAAGATCACCGGAGTCCTTTCAGCAGGCTGTGCATTGGCAACGGCCGCGGCAGTCATGCTCGCTGGGAGTTCACAGTTCTTTAGCTTGGTTATCTCCGTTGTCTGGTGGTGGGCATTCTCTGGTCTACTTTGGTGGCAACTAACCAACCCATGGCGTCTAACTACGCGTTGGAGCGGGCCGTGAAAGCATGCGGGTGGCGCGCCGCAGGCGCGCGGAGAGATTTTACGCCTGCGGCGCGCTGGCCGCGCATCGCGCGGCCCGCTCAACGCGGACGTTAGACAACCTGGTTTTCGACTCATTTGACGTTTTGACGTCATAACGTCATACTGCTGCCATGGCCGCACCCAAACGAGCAACCGTCTACTTCGAGGCTGACGTGCACCGGGCCCTGCGCCTACGAGCCGCTGCTAATGACCGCTCCGTGTCGGACATGGTCAATGACGCGGTCAAGGCTGCTCTGGCCGAGGACGCGGAAGATCTCGAGGCTTTTGACGAGCGGCGCCAGGAGCGCTCTACCCCATTCGAGAGCTTCGTCAGGGGCATGAAGCGCCGTGGCCGCCTATAGGCTGCTGATCAAGAACTCGGCCGGCCGGGAACTTGAACGGCTCGGGACGAAAGCTGATCGAAGGCGCATCATCGAGCGCATCCAAGCCTTAGCGGACGATCCCCGACCGCACGGGTGCGAGAAACTGGCGGGCTATGCCGATCGCTTCAGGATTCGCCAGGGCAACTATCGCGTGGTGTACCTCGTTGACGATCATCGTCGCGAGGTCACGATCTTCAAGGTCGGCGACCGCAAGGATGTATACCGCTAGGTTGTCTAACTATGCGTTGGAGCGGGCCGTGAGAGCGTTGAGCGAGCGCGCCGCAGGCGCGCCGGAAGAGTTTGCGCCTGCGGCGCGCTGGAACGGCCGCGCGCGGCCCGCTCAACGCGGACGTTAGATCCACGATGAAGCACTCGGTAGTTTCTGTTCTGCTTATCTCGTTGAGCCTGACGGCAGGTTCCAATGAAGCTGTGCAAGAAGGTCGTTGCTTCGCCTTGATAAAGAAGGAGGCCGGAACCATCGAGCGCCAGGAGCTAGAAAGCTTCAGCGTGCTTGCCCAAACCAACACGGCGGAGGAGTTCACACTTCCGACTGAGGTAACTGAAAAGCCGGGCGGGATCCTGTGCGTGCGATCATCTGTGGTCCCCGCCGCAAATGACTACAAGGTTGTCGTCGCGGGCATCCCTTTCAACATTTCGACGGATGAGCCGGAAGAAGCGCGGAGGGTGATAGTCGTCGAAATGTCAGAGGGTCAGTTTCGTGCACGACTGTTGAGGGGTGAGCTGTCCGATTCTGAACGTCAGGGCATTGACCAGCGCCTAAATGAGTATCAGGCGGCAACGAGACTGTCTACGGAGTAACGTGGATCTAACTATGCGTTGGAGCGGGCCGTGAGAGCGTTGAGCGTGCGCGCCGCAGGCGCGCGGAACATTATGGCGCCTGCGGCGCGCTGGCCGCGCTCTGCGCGGCCCGCTCAACGCGGACGTTAGGCGGCATGACCGCGCGGATTACGCCTGCTCATACTCCAACGATCGAGGAGGTCGTCGCCGCTCTTGATGACCGTCGCGCCTGGGTAACGTCGAGCAACGGCTCCAAGTTACATGGCGAGCATGGGCTTTGCGCGCTTGTGCCGCTCTACGTCGAGGCACTAACAAGGATTCGCAATGCCAATGGGCGGATACACATCATGTTTTGGCTGATTCCACTTGCGCGTCGAGATGTGCGAGTAGTAGAAGCCGCACGAGAGCGGTTACATGACAGATCAGCAGCTGTCCGGATGCACGCTTGCGAGGTTCTCGCCTATAGCCTCCGTGACGATGCCATACCTAGCCTTAAGTCGTTGTTGGACCATCCCGTAGCTGAAACTAGAGCGACCGCCGCGGCCGCCATCGATGCGATCCGGCACCACAACCATCATTTCTACTTGGATAGAGAGCACAAAGGCACATCGTTCTGGGTGGTCAACCCGGAGGACGATCCGAAGTATCAACCAAGGCGCTGGCAAACACGCGAAGGCCGATGACAACTGTGCATTACATGCCGCCTAACTATGCGTTGGAGCGGGCCGTGACAGGTTGCGGGTGGCGCGCCGCAGGCGCGTCGGAAGAGTTTGCGCCTGCGGCGCGCTGGAAGGTTTTCCCGCGGCCCGCTCAACGCGGACGTTAGACGTCACATGCGACTGGTAGCGACAGCTTGTGCGTTCACCCTACTTTCCGCTCCCTGTGCTGCGGACGAGTGGCGGCTTGCCACGGTCGCGGAGATTGTCGCGAGTTGGAATGGCGCCACTCACTCGAACGTCGAGAGCCAGGTAATCGCCGACTTTGATGGTAATGGCTTCTCTGATGCAGCTCGAATCATGCGGTCCCATGACTCCGGCCGTTTCGAGCTTCAGGTGATGATGAACGATGGCACCAATGAGCATCAGCTGCTGTATCAACAGCGGATCGACGGACTTGGCATCGAATTGGTATCTGCGGGCACTTATCAGACGTTGTGTGGAAAGGGCTATGACTGCCCAGATGGCGGTCCACTTGAAATGACATTGGCAAATCCAGCCATTGGGGTGTTTAAGCCGGAAAGTGCGAGCTGGGTCATCTACTGGGACACGGCATCAGCGAGCTTTCTGTCTTTCGGAACAAGCGACTGACGTGACGTCTAACTATGCGTTGGAGCGGGCCGTGAGAGCGTTGAGCGAGCGCGCCGCAGGCGCGCGGAAGATTGTAGCGCCTGCGGCGCGCCGGCCGCGCGTCGCGCGGCCCGCTCAACGCGGACGTTAGGCATCACATGGCTCCGCCCGAAAGCTTGCTCGTCGATGCCGATCTACTTGCCTATGCAGAGGTTCCTGAGTCCGCTCACTTCACAGGGCGGCTGCACCTGTATTCAGGCGACGAGCGCATCGGGCGGGTCCCACATCTCGCGATCTGCCAGCCCCATGACGGCTCAGGCTTATTTCTTCTCCACTGCGATGAGTCGTGGAATATTGTCGGCTTGCAGGCCTGGAACGGGCCAGGCGTCGAACCTATTCGCACCGTCCAGACGATGATCGAGGTCGCTGAACGCTACTACGCCGGCCTGACGTCTCACTGGAAGTCTATTTCGAGGATGTGATGCCTAACTATGCGTTGGAGCGGGCCGTGAGAACTTGGCGGGTGGGCGCTGCGCGCGCCTCGGAAAGCTTAGCGCGCGCAGCGCCTGGCAGGCGCCGCGCGCGGCCCGCTCAACGCGGACGTTAGATGTCAGTCTTGCCACTCTTTTGCGTTGTGGCACACTGCCCCTCAAGCAGGAGGTAGCAGCCATGTCCACAGCCAAGGATGAGCTTGCTCAGCTGATTCGGCAGCAGCCGGACGACAGCTCGCCTGAAGAAATAGTTCGGGAGTTGGCCTTTCACGTCATGGTGCAGCGTGGCCTCGCCGATGCGGACGCGGGTCGCAGCATTTCAAACGAGGAGATGGGCAGGCGCATCCGCACATGGCGCGAATAGCCTGGACCGACGAGGCGCAGAACTGGCTCCGGGATATTTACGACTACATTGCGGCAGACAATCCACGGGCTGCCGCGGACACGGTCGATGGCATCTATGCGCGTACCCAGGCGCTAACTGACTTCCCAGAGCTCGGGGCGCGGTACTGGGCATCAGCCCGACACGTGCGGGTACTTCTGTATGGTCATTATCGCATTGCCTATCTGGTCCGCGACGACGGAGACGTAGAGATCCTTGGCGTGTTTCATGGCGCGCTAGACATCGCCCGGTATCAACTCTGACTGACATCTAACTATGCGTTGGAGCGGGCCGTGAAAGCGTTGAGCGAGCGCGCCGCAGGCGCGCAGACAATTGTAGCGCCTGCGGCGCGCTGGCCGCGCGTCGCGCGGCCCGCTCAACGCGGACGTTAGATGCCGTGATCGAGAGTTGGTGGCGTACCGAACCGTGGTGGAAAAGCCTGGGGCGCATCCTTCGATGGGTATTTGTGTACGTATTTGCACCAATGATGGCCCTTGGATTCCCAATCCTCATCGCGCATGGCTTGCTGAACCCTCGCGCCGACGATCTTCGCGCACTCGATCTGGGCTTGAGCGAAGTTGCGTTGTTGGTTGGTGTGGAAGGCGGCGGGCACCACTTCGGAGCCACCGACAGTGCCTCCGGGGAAAGCCGCAGCTATATTATTGTTCCGCGCGCGATCATGGATCCGGAGCTCGTGAGCGTTACCGAACTGAACGGGACAAGCGTGGCTCAGTCACTGGAAGGTGGCGCACTCATCGTGCTCTTGGTGTGGCTAGCTTGCGCGTACGCCACATGGCGTTTTCTTTTGGGTCCACTCTCACGGCATCTAACTATGCGTTGGAGCGGTCCGTGAAGGGTTGCGGGTGGCGCGCCGCTCGCGTGCGAAGAGACTTTACGCTCGCGGCGCGCTGGCCGCGCATCGCGCGGCCCGCTCAACGCGGACGTTGGGCGTCATGACGGACATCCAAGCGTTAACGTTCCGCCGACTCTCTGCGCCCGATCAAGACGGCCTTATTCGTATTGAGGTCCGGGCCCGGAACG
>JBJACV010000059.1:0-8678 GCA_046604365.1 Nitrospira sp. | reverse complement strand
TCAGAACTGTGATGACGCCTAACTATGCGTTGGAGCGGGCCGCGATGGGTCGCGGGTGGCGCGCCGCTCGCGTGCGGAGAGATTTTACGCTCGCGGCGCGCTGGAACGGTTTCGCGCGGCCCGCTCAACGCGGACGTTAGACGTCACACGACGGCAACAGCGCTATGTTCCAAGTCCTTCGCAGGATCCTCACTACTTGGCCATTCTTGGTGAGCCTGTTGGTGCTCCTCGCCAATGACACATGGTTCAAGCAGTTCTACCCGGGACCCGTATCAGGAAAGCTTTCGGATTTCGCAGGCATTTCCGTCCTTAGCCTTCTGCTGCTGGCCGCATTCCCCAGGTGTCAGCGTCTCGTATGCGGTGTCATCATCACTGGGTTCGTATGGTGGAAGAGTCCTCTATCGCAGCCGGCAATAGACGCAATCAATTTACAGCTCTCCTATCCAATCGGAAGAGTAGTTGATTACACCGACCTAGTAGCTCTAATCGTCATTCCAGCATGCGCCATGGTGACTTCCAACCCCGCCGCTTTCGCTTTGCCCGGGCAACCATTGCGTCGCCTGCTGCGGATACCCGTAGTCGCACTCACGGCGCTAGGTTTGATGGCGACCTCAGTAGTCCCAACACGTCAGGATTTCGAGGTACGACACATTGATGGCGCAACGAACTTCGATCACGAATCGATTGCGAAGACCGTTTCTCAGCTCGCAGCAGAACACGAACTTGACTGCCACGACTGTGCTAACCCGTCGAGCAGTGCCCGTTACATCGGTAAGGGCGTGTCCCTCAAGTATGCATTCCTAGGAGAGAACTCCGTCTCCTTTAAGGTCGAAGCGTATCCTGACGGTTTATTCTTTGGTGCAAGCGGTCGAGAAAAGGCGGATCGCGTACGTGAGGACCTGAAGTCCCGACTGGCTTCGACTTACAGGAATCTCGAGTACGTTGAGCGACTTGGCCCCAAAGAGGATGGAACTCAGTGACGTCTAACTATGCGTTGGAGCGGTCCGTGAAAGGTCGCGGGTGGCGCGCCGCAGGCGCGCGGAGAGATTTTACGCCTGCGGCGCGCTGGAACGGTCTCGCGCGGCCCGCTCAACGCAGACGTTAGATCTCACATGAAACCAATCGCGCCTGCCTCGACTGTTCGACGCTGCCTATGCATCGCGACGATCGCTGGCGCAACACTCGCCTGTTCAACATTCACAATGTCTGACGCATACGTGTCAACAGAGGACGGCAAGAATTACTTGGTGTTCGAGTCCAAACCAAATGTTGGCAGCTTGGAGTTCATTCCCGATGATAGGTTGGCGTCCATTGGATTGCTCGGAGTTCCTGCAGTCCCCGTATACGCTAGCAGCTCGGCTAGTAGGGTCATTGCGTTGGAGGCAGAGCTAACCCTTTGGGACAGCAGACGCTTCTCCTTCTCTGTCCCGTGTTTGGACACGCCCAGTGGTCAGATCTGTCCACACGTAGTGCACATAGCCGTCCGAATGCAGTATCCGGGTTGGAATTCTTCGACGGAGGGTGGCTACTCGGCGCGCTGGCTGTCCAACTTCGGCAAGGGCCCAATTGATATCCCGTTGCCATTGCCTAGCGGTCTCACGCGAATTGATGACCACATGATCTACAAGCGCTTTGACTACTTGGATATCCCGCAATGGAGTTTCGCCCACATCCAGCTGACGTACGAATTTGAATGTGAGCAGGATTGTCCATCGTCATTCGGTTTCAACGCTGACGGCGTGATACTGACGGATGGCTCAGTCCAATCAGCTGGCGTATTCAGCTTCCATAAGAAGAGAATCAAGGACTACGACGGTGTGGTGCCAGCGCAAGATGCCGGTGAGATCTAACTATGCGTTGGAGCGGGCCGTGAAACGTCGCGGGTGGCGCGCCGCAGGCGCGCAGAAAATTGTAGCGCCTGCGGCGCGCTGCAAGGGTCTCGCGCGGCCCGCTCAACGCGGACGTTAGAGCTCATGTTTCGACCGGCATTGGCAGCGGCACTCATGCTTGTAGCAACCGTCGCAATGGGCAGTGACTGCGAGGCCAAGATCGCGCCTATGCTGACATCGGGTCAGTTCGATTCCGAATCAGTATTTCACCTGTGCGCAGCCGAAGCGGCCACGGGTGACGCAGAAGCACTGTACTTCGTCTCTTTCTTCTATTTTGACTCTAACGGTTTCGCTCACGACGCCGGCAAAGGGGTTCAGGCCGTCCAGGCCGCGGCAGACAAGGGTTACGCCCAAGCACAGTTCTGGATGGGCTGGCAGCACGAATCGGGCAGTCACCTGCCGCTTGACTACGAGGCGGCTCTCAATTGGTACCGAGCGGCGGCAGAATCCAATCATGCTTTGGCAATTAGTCGCTTAGAGCGTGTGTACCGCAACGGTGAACTGGGAGTAGCACCAGATGCGGCAGTTGCTGATGCGTACGCAAAGAAACGCCCGTGCTGTTCATCAGGTACATGAGCTCTAACTATGCGTTGGAGCGGGCCGGGAAAGCGTTGAGCAAGCGCGCCGCAGGCGCGCAGAACATTGTAGCGCCTGCGGCGCGCTGGCCGCGCTGTGCGCGGCCCGCTCAACGCGGACGTTAGGTGTCACTTTGCGCATTGCCGGCTTGCTTGCGACGCTCCTCCTGGCTGGTTCGGCATGTGCGCCGTCTCGCGTGATCTCCGCCGATCACACTGCAATTTGGACCGTGCCATCAACTTGGAACGTCATGCTTGTCGATTCACGCGGAATCACGACTGGCACTTTTCAACTGGAATTCTTGGATGAACCAGCCAAGACCTGTACCGCTGGCGACTGGCGACTGGCGACTTGCAAAGCCTTACGAACTATCTGCCAAGCAACTCCACTTGGAGAGTTGGTACGGAGATCACGGCCTGTACCCTGCCTATACATTTGACGGTACAAGACTGGTAGTTCAGCTGAATGCCCCAGTGTGCGATGACTACACCGAGCTAAGAGGTACAATTCGCGACGATAGAATTGTTGGCAAGATAGTAAGTGGCCACCTGTTTGGCTCGACGACTGTGAGTCGTGTTGTGGCAATGCCGTCCAGGGTGCAGTGACACCTAACTATGCGTTGGAGCGGTCCGTGAGAGCGTCGAGCAAGCGCGCCGCAGGCGCGCGGACGAATATTGTCGCGCCTGCGGCGCGCTGGCCGCGCTGTGCGCGGCCCGCTCAACGCGGACGTTAGGCGTCATGCGAACTGGGTTAGCACTTTGGAGGGCCGCTATAGCTGCCGTACTAACAGTCCATACTGCTCCAGGCTGGTCACAAGATGCAGCGGAAAGGAACGATTTGGATGAGTTGCGGAAATTTGTCCACCCAGAACCCCCTCCGATGGGAGACTTCTGCTTAACCGATGAAACTTGCTTACAGTTCCGCGGCGGCGGACCAATTCTTGGCTCCGGATTATTCATACATCACCTACGCACCGAAGCGACGGAACTGCTCGTTGGTGGAGAAATCGAGCTCCTTGCACTACGCACAGTTTCTTCGGGGGAGCACGTACTTCTACTCAAAAGTGGCGGATACGGACTCCCGGATGCCCCCAGAGGCGTCGCTTACACACGCATCGTCGCCTTGGTGATTGACCGAACGGACGAACCACGCGTTTCTGATCTGACTCAGGTCAATTGGGACATGGAGGACGGTGGCTGCGCGGAGGGCATCTCAGAGGCGGGACAGATCGTTTCTGCAGAGTTTAGTGACACGCACGCGAGCGAAACGCCCACAATTCTCGTCAGTGTCGCGTTGACCACATGCGCAAACAGCCAAGAGACGCGACAGCATTTGCGGTTCACTTATGATGCTGGCGAGTTTAGGAAATGACGCCTAACTATGCGTTGGAGCGGGCCGGGATGGGTCGCGGGTGGCGCGCCGCTCGCGTGCGGAGAGATTTTACGCTCGCGGCGCGCTGCAACGGCTTCGCGCGGCCCGCTCAACGCGGACGTTAGGCATCGCACACAATGATCAAGTCCCAACGTATCCGTGTGCGCGGCGTACCCTTCCCCCAGATCAAGGCCACAGGCAACGTCGAAGGACGCAAGGTTTGGACTGATGCTATCGTCGCGGCCACGGCGAACCTTCGCAAGGTCACCGGACCTGTTTTGGTCCGTGTCACATTCAAATTGGCTAAAGACAAGTTTCATGACGCAAATCCGTTTGGGACCGACCTCGACAACCTGCTGAAGCGGTTTTTTGATGCACTAAGCCAAACTGTGTTTTCTCAGGCTCCTGGCAGAGACGCGTGCGTCGTTGCAATCGAAGCGGCAAAAGTGTTGGTACACAATCCAAATGAGTCAGGAGTCGACGGAGAGATAATCGAGATGGGCGATGCCTAACTATGCGTTGGAGCGGGCCGGGAAAGCGTTGAGCAGGCGCGCCGCAGGCGCGCAGAAAATTGTAGCGCCTGCGGCGCGCTGGCAGCGCGTCGCGCGGCCCGCTCAACGCGGACGTTAGGTGGCATCCAATCCTGTGACCACTGACCTCTTACTCGCAATGGTCGATCTCCGGGACATTCTCGAACGCTACGGCGAAACTTCCTGGGCACGCCGCCTTGACGATGACCTTTTCTTCCTGCGCCAAGGTGACGCCTATGGCGCAACGCGATTCCTAGGCTATTTTGGCGGAATGAGTTCATTGAGCGATATCGTCTTATGTCGCCAGAATGGCCACCCTGTCGCTCCTGACGCCGAGGCGGAAGTGAACGAACGACTCAGACGCATCACCAGCCACGCTTATGACTTGGCTCGGCAGATTTCGCGAGATGCCACCTAACTACGCGTTGGAGCGGGCCGGGACCGCGTTGAGCAAGCGCGCCGCAGGCGCGCGGAACATTATGGCGCCTGCGGCGCGCTGGCCGCGCTGTGCGCGGCCCGCTCAACGCGGACGTTGGGCATCATGAAGGCGGCGATGTGCGCGGCAGTGGCCCTACTCGCGTCGATCTCGGCAAATGCCGCAGGTCCATCTCTTGGCGAAGTCACGGACATTGTCATCGAAGGATCCGGCAACAGTGAGCCGGAAGACCCGCGTATCAAGTGTGACTTCAAGCTATCTATCGAGGAAGTAGATTCATACCTGAACGCTTCGTTCATCGTCGTGGGACATCACTATTTGCGATGGTCGCCCTGCTACGTAACTGGTTTCGCAACCATCCGTGGAATGCCGGCCATCTGGACCATTCGTGAATCTGGGATCGGGTACCTCAAGTTTATGGGCATCAACTATGACCTGGCGTCTCAGCACGCGTTACAAACTCCTGACTAGGCGTTTCACTTGGAGGCATTGCTCAGGGTCATGATGCCCAACTATGCGTTGGAGCGGTCCGTGAGAGCGTCGAGCGAGCGCGCCGCAGGCGCGCGGAGAGATTTTACGCCTGCGGCGCGCTGGAACCGCCGCGCGCGGCCCGCTCAACGCGGACGTTAGGCAACATGAAGGCTCTGGCGGCACTGCTACTTCTGACCTTGAGTGCATCAGCTCTCTGCGAACCTGCAGAATGCCCCCTGCAAGGGACATGGAAATCTGATGCGGCAAAGACCCTCGCGGACATCGCCGCAAACAACGCAATGTCGTCGCGGGCCATGAGCGCACTTAGCGCTGACTTCTTCGGACACATGGTTCACGAATGGAACTGCACCGAGCTCCGTTCCGGGTTCGATTATCAAACTCAACCAGCACTGATGACGTATCGCGTTGTAGAACACACTTCTGAGTTTCTGCTGGTCACTTTTCCTGATGACGTGGAAGCCGATCTCCGACTCGTATGGGAAGGCGACTGCTACAAGATCCGCTTCGGCAAGAGCCGATATCACGAGTACTTCTGTCCAGTCGAGCAACCATGATGTTGCCTAACTATGCGTTGGAGCGGGCCGGGAAGGGTCGCGGGTGGCGCGCCGCTCGCGTGCCGAGATATTTTACGCTCGCGGCGCGCTGGAGCGGTTTCGCGCGGCCCGCTCAACGCGGACGTTAGATGGCAGCAACAAGATGCACTCCTTCAGGCCATTACGGATGTTGACCATTAGCGCGTTCTCAGTAGCAGCCTTTGTGTCTGTCGTCAGCGGTTGCACTTCTTCGGAGAAGACGGCTTCTGAGAGGGTTTCGGTCCCAGTCGATAAGCCAGTCACGCTCAATGCCACTGTGCGCGACAGGCAAGAGGTTGGCGCAGGCTGTTGGCAGTTAGACACTTCACAGGGGAGATATCAACCAATCGATCTCCCGAAGAAGTTCTTGGTCGATAGATTGAAGGTTCGCGTTCGCTTGCGTGCTACTGATCCAGAGATGGTCAGCATTTGCATGTTTGGCCAATTGGTTCACGTTGAATCGGTGACGAGAGGTTGGCAGTGAGCTGTCATCTAACTAGGCGTTGGAGCGGTCCGTGAAACTTTGCGGGAGGCGCGCCGCAGGCGCGCGGAGAGATTTTGCGCCTGCGGCGCGCTGGCCGCGCTGTGCGCGGCCCGTTCAACGCGGACGTTAGGCGTCATTGTCGTGCAGGTCTTCATGGTCGCCCTTGCACTCTCAGCCCTTGCGCTGGCCAGCTGTGACGGTTGTCCAGGTGTGCAGCGACCGCAGTCGGAAGCCGTTGATATGGCGAAGGCTTATGCCGCAAGTGCGTTTACTAGCGGCGGAACTCGCCCAGTGCACATTTCAGATCTCCGCATAAGCGCTGAGAGGTACCAGCACTCTGATCGCTCGTGGTACTTCCACATAGCTACCCTTGACGGGAAGTGCACAATTGTGGTCGCTGTACCAGATTGCGACGCAGTCGAATCTGCTGGTGGTGGAGATTGTCGAGATATAACTTCCAATGACGCCTAACTATGCGTTGGAGCGGGCCGTGATTGCTTGCGGGTGGCGCGCCGCTCGCGTGCGGAGAGATTTTACGCTCGCGGCGCGCTGGAACGGTTTCGCGCGGCCCGCTCAACGCGGACGTTAGATGGCTCGAGATGTCGCGCCTTCAGTTCTCCTCATGCTTCGTGCCTTTGCTCTAGTTCCGCTCTCGGCAGTGGCAGCTATCGGGTCCGCGGTCGCGTGCGACTGCCCACGTCCACCGCCTGCCCTTGAGGCAGCTCGAGCCGTCGACGCTGTCTTTGTTGGCAAGGTTCTGTCCGTTACAAGGCACTCCAAACCTGGCGACTCAGACTTCATGCTGAGAGTGAAATCGCTATTTGGCTTCGAGCCCGACTATGGCACCGACGAACGAATTGCTTCTATGGCCGTTGAAACTCCGATTAAGGGAGTTCTTGATTCCACAGTCGTCGTTCGGACGTTCTGGCACGAGGCGATGTGCGGCTATCCGTTTGAAGCGGCAAAGTCCTACCTTGTGTACGCCAAGGTCGTAGATGGGCAGCTTTGGAGTAATCTCTGTAGCCGTTGCGCCCCTGCTCAGAGTTCTATCGGTGAAGTCGCCGAGTTGCTAGGAGCCGGCCAGTGAGCCATCTAACTATGCGTTGGAGCGGGCCGTGAAAGCTTGCGGGTGGCGCGCCGCAGGCGCGCGGAGAGATTTTACGCCTGCGGCGCGCTGGAACGGTTTCGCGCGGCCCGCTCAACGCGGACGTTAGGCGTCACATGAAATTCGTTGCACTCGTAAAGGAACGTTATGGTTAGGTCATCGCTGACTGCAGCATTGCTGACGGGGCTCCTTCTAGCCTCGTGCTTCGCGCCACCTTCGATGGCCACAGAGGCGCCTGAGCTCGTGAATGTCGGCTTCGTTCTGTATACGAAGAGCGATGTGGCAGGCACTCTGAAGGCGCGGTGGAACTACGCTAATGCTTACAGCGGCCCTGGGGAGGCAACCGGAGGGCCCATGGAGGGTTTTGCCGGGCGCTACCACGTTCGCTACTTCTTCGAGAATGGAGAATTCTCGGATGAATACGATCTCGTTATTGAAAAGACCGGGGATTTCTACAACGTGTCGTGGATCGTCGATGGAAAGGTTGGTGCCAGAGGCGTCGGCATGGAAGTTGAGAACGGTTTAGCTGTTGGCTGGACCAAGGTTGCCAACTAGTTTGCAAGCAAGCGTTGTCTTCGGAAAAGCAGTGACGCCTAACTATGCGTTGGAGCGGCCCATTAGAGGCTCGAGCGAGCGCGCCGCAGGCGCGTCGGAAGAGTTTGCGCCTGCGGCGCGCCGGCTAGGCTCGTCGCTGGCCGCTCAACGCGGACGTTAGACGGCAGCATGACGCGACCTACTATTACGCCCCGGCCGATATCGCCGCAGGAACTCGCGGTTATTCTGCGTACGCTCGACGTGTGTGCGGCTGTTCCAATCTCGGACTCTTTGCGGGCTTCCGTTGCCGAGCTCGAGGTCGTCTCAAGGTGTGAGTGTGGCTGCGATACCGTCAACTTCAAAGGCTGGGGTAAGTCGAGTCCTCTTCAAGTCATCGCCGATGGAATTGCCGACACGCCGGATGGCAAAGGCATTGGTGTGATTGTATTTGGGTCACCGGATCGCGTTTCATGTCTTGAGGTGTACAGCTACGACGATGAGCCGGCCCGATTGCCGAAAATTGAATCCATTCGCGCCTATAACTCGGCCACATGACTTGCTGCCGTCTAACTATGCGTTGGAGCGGGCCGTGAGAGCGTTGAGCGAGCGCGCCGCAGGCGCGCAGAAAATTATAGCGCCTGCGGCGCGCCGGCCGCGCTGTGCGCGGCCCGCTCAACGCGGACGTTAGG
>JBJACV010000058.1:0-8943 GCA_046604365.1 Nitrospira sp. | reverse complement strand
GCCTGGTGTGGTAGCAGTGGTGTGGTGGGCTATGGTGACTTCAATGGGGATGGAAAGACGGATATGCAGTGTCACTATGCCACGGGAGGTCAGAATTACGTGGCGCTCTCTACTGGCGATGGCACGTTCACTAGCAGTCAGTGGACACCGGCCTGGTGTGGTAGCAGTGGTGTGGGTTATGGGGATTTTAACGGGGATGGGAAAACGGATCTACAGTGTCACTATGCCTCCACAGGGGAGAATTATGTGGCGCTCTCAAATGGTGCATCCTCGCTGCTCGTGGTTGGGGTTGACAATGGCTTGGGGGGCCGGACCACGGTGTTCTACACCCCCTCGCCGCAGCACAGTACGACTCCCACCCCTGCACATCCGCAATTGCCCTATCCCGTGGATACCGTGACGAGCCTGACCACGTGCGATAACTGGAACAGCGGCACGTCAACGTGCAACGGCAATTCCTCGACCACGACCTATAGCTATACCGGTGGTTTTCTGCATATTGAAGAGCGAGAGTTCCGGGGCTTCAAGACCGTGGCAGTGACCAGCCCAGGGGCAAGCGATGCCGACAAGACCGTCACCACGACTTGGTTTCATCAGGGGAACGAACTTAATCCGATCGACACCGAGAATCCTGGTTTGGCGAATGGGTATATGAAGGGCCAGCCCTATCGGGTTGAGGTACGACGGAAGAGCGACAGTTTGCTCTTCGCCAAGACTGAAACCACCTATCTCGTGGACCTCATCGGCGCTGATACCACCGCGCCCTGGTTTACGCCCCCGGCGCAAGTCGACAGCTCAGTTTGCGAGGGTGGCCCCTGTAAGACCACACGCGTGACGTTCGCCGCGGCAGACTACGATGCCTATGGCAATCTAAAGCAGGAGAGTCACCACGGCGATCTGACCGTCACCGGCGACGAGAAGACCGTGGAACGGGCCTTCGTGCTCAACACCACCGACTATCTCGTGAGTCTGCCCATCCGTGAGACCCACTACAAAGGGCTGAGCGTCGCGTCGGCGGATAAACTCGCCGAAACCCTCTTCTATTATGATGGCACCGGCACCTGCACTGCTGCGCCGACGGGGAGCAACACCACTATCACCAAGGGCAAGCTCACCAAGACCGAACGGTGGTTAAAAGACGGCACCAACCCTGTAAGCGGGACGGAATACGATCCGACCACCGGAGTCCTGCTCTGCAGCCGGGATCCGCTGGGCAACAAGACCATGTTCACCTATGATTCGACGAAGACCTTCGTATTGTCAGCAACCAATCAGCTCGGCCACGTGACCACGACCGCCTACTATGGGATCAACGGTGAGGCGATTCCAACCAGCACCGGGTTCTATGGAGCAGTCAAAAGCGTAACCGATCTCAATGGCAAGGTCGTCAATCATGAGTATGACGCGCTGGGCCGCAAGACCAAGACCACCGCGCCGGATGGGCTGGTGACTACCGTGACCTATCCGACCCTCGCTGAGTTTGGACTGATCGGCACCCAAAAGCTCAGCACGAGCACGAGTGGGGTGAGCCTCCCGGCTGTGCTCACGTCCAGCACCTTCTTTGATGGATTAGGCCGCACGTTTAAGAAGGAGACCAGTGGCCCGAACGGGACCACCTTGGTCACCGAGACCCAGTACGATGTGCGAGGGCAGGTGTTCCGGACCAGTCTCCCGTATTTCAAAACCACCGAATCGGTGACCGGCCGCTGGCGTACCATGACCTATGATGCGCTGGGCCGGGTCACCCAAGTGACCCATCCCGATACCCTGGGCGGCACGCCGCTCACCACCAAGACCTGCTACGCTCCCTTCGTCACCGTGACCGTGGATGCCAGCGGCTCGCGGAAACGTGAGGTGAAGGATGCGTATGGCCGGGTCATCACCATTCAAGAGCACAACGCGGTCTATACGAGCTGTATACCTGCCGACGATCCCGGCGGCGTCTATGCGACGACGACCTATACCTACGATCTTCTGGGCAATCTGACCAAAGTGGTGGATGCCCTGGGCAACCGCACCACCATGCGGTACGACACGCTTGGCCGGAAGCTCGCCATGTCGGATCCCGACATGAGCACCAATGGGACGACTACGTGCGGGGATCTCACCGCGCTGACGCCGAATACGACGTATCCCTGGTATGCCGCTCCGTGCTGGAATTATCAATACGATGCGGCAGGGAATCTCACTCGGCAGACCGATGCCAAGGATCAACACCTCTGGTTCCGGTACGACGGGCTCAATCGGCGCACGCAGAAAGATTTCACCACGCAAAAGGCGCAAGGCAGCGGCGATGTGGTCTATGTGTATGACGATACCGTCACGACATTCAATCGCAAGGGCCGCTTGAAACAAGTGACCGATGTCGCGACGAACGTCACCTTCGAGTACGATGCGCTGGGGCGGATCAGCAAGAGCACCAAAGTGCTGGATGGCACCACCTATGTCACCACCAGTGTCTATGATGGCTTGGGGAGGTTGAAGGAAGTAACCTATCCGACGGTCACCCCCAAAACGGTGGAGTATCTCTACACTGGGCCGGTCTTGGAGAAGGTGCAAGATAAGGCGGGCAGTGGCACCACCATTTATGCCGCCTATTCCAACTACACCTCGCACGGCCAGGCTCAAACGATCACCTATGGCAATGGCGTGGTGACCACCCATACGTATGCGGATCCGGCGCACAGTACCTGCGTGCCGGCCAATACCTTCAAGCTCTGTACCCTCAAGACCCAGAAGGGGACGAATCCCGTTCTCCAAGACCTGACCTATACCTTCACCGCTGAGGGCAATGTGGATTTGATCCAGGATCCCCTTAACGGCAATCAGGCCTTCGGCTACGATCTGCAGGACCGGCTCACCAGTGCTAACGGGCCCTATGGGGTAGGCGGGGTCCCTGCGACGCTCACCTACACCTATAACCAGATCGGCAATCTGACCAATAACTCACAGCTCGGCGCCTATACGTATCCGACCAGTGGGGCGGGGGTGGTCCGGCCCCATGCGGTCACAGCAGCCGGGGGGAACACCTATGCCTATGACCACAACGGCAATCTGCTCACGGGTGCCGGGCGGACGTATACGTGGAACCTTGAGAACAAGCCGCTGACGACGGTGCAAGGCGGTACGACCACGACGTTCGTCTATGACGGCGATGGGGGACGGGTGAAGAAGATCGTGGGGAGTACGACTACCCGCTATATCAGCAAACTCTACGAGTGTGACAATGCGAACTGCACCCGCTTCATCTGGGCAGGGAGCACCCGCATTGCCACCATTGCTGTGACTAGTGGGACGATTCACTACTGGCACGGGGATCATCTGGGTAGTTCCAGTGTGATCACGGACAGTACTGGGGCCAAGGTCCAGGCAGTCACCTATTATCCCTACGGCGGCACCCGCACGAATCAGAGTTTCGGTACCCCCACCGTCGATGTGCCCTACAAATACACCGGCCAGGAACTCGACAGCACCGGACTCTATTACTACGAAGCCCGCTATTATGATCCCACGCTCGCAAGATTCATTAGCCCGGATACGATTGTGCCGAGCCAATATGATCCGCAGTCTCTCAACCGCTATGCCTATGTCCGAAACAATCCGTTGCGGTATACCGATCCTACTGGACATTTCTTCGATGACTTCGTGGACTTTTTTGAGGGCGTAGGGGAGGCACTCGAAGCGGGCTTCTACATGACGCATCCGATCGCCATGACGGCACGGATCATGTACGAGCGCCCGAACCAGCCGGGCAAGTGGTTTAGTCTGACCTACCAATATGATCAGCTGCGAGAGCTTCGCCATCAACTCTACGCAGGGAGTGCCAAAGCACTGGAAGCCACTGGGGCTCGGCTCCCGGCGCAGGGGTTGCGCGAGCTGACGAAGTTTGAGAATACCAAGACGGGCCGCTACATTGAGGCCGGAGCAATGGTAGCAGGATTAGCAGTTGGAGCCGCCTTCTGCGGCGGGTGTTCGGCCCCGGCGCTCGGTGCGCTCGTGGGCGGATTTGTGGGGGCAGCGTCAGGATTCGCGTCAGCCGCCTATGCGGGAGGAGATCCTCTCCACGCCACGGTGAGCGGGGGGGCCTATGGTGCAGCAGGCGGGGCCATTGGAGGTGCAGTGGGGGATGTTGCAAGTGGTGCTCTATTCAGACAATTAGTAGGCATCGTACGAGTAGATCTTGCTAACGGGATCGCTAATGCTGGAGGTGCGGTTGTAGGAGGCGCAGCCTCCGGAGGGGTCAACGCTAGTGCGAGCGGCGCAACGCCTGGAAGTATAGGTATGGGGATTGGATTTGGTGCTGTGGGTGGGGCTCTAGGTGGTGTCATGACACAGACATTCAGTCCGGCGCTTGATATACATTTGGGAAAGGGGCGCAATTTACTCCAACAGGGTAAGCTGGACTTCAAGGCTCCTACTCGCACGTTTGTGGATGCAGGAATTGGTTGGACGGGCGAGTGGTTTGCGGAGCAGGAACAATAATGAACAGAGGGGAGTGTGCCTCTTTCAGGGGCCACAGGGAAAAGGAAATGTACCGGAAGTCTTTTCTAGATACGAGCGGTGATAAAGGGGCTTTCCATCACAGCGTGGACCTTGTGACGAGCAGATGATTCAGCTCGGCGGAGGAGTGAGCAGCACTCCTCCGTCAGCGGCCGCATAAATAATTCCCCCACCATCGTTCCCGTTCATTGTTCTCCTGCGCCCAGCCATACAGGATTCACACCGGCCGTTGTGCATCTCAAGGCAACGAAAAGGGGTCGGGAGTCTTTTCTTGGCAGGATCGTTCGGGTTTAACTAGAAGAGCTGATGCCCCGTCGCCCGCGCGTTGCTGCTGGAGACCTTGTGTATCATGTCCTGAACCGTCGGGTCGGGTGGTAACCACCGTTTGAGGAGCTGACGGACTACGCCGCGCTTGAAAAGATTCTTGCGGAAGCGCAGGCCCAGGCGAGGATAGCAGATCACCGCCTATTGCCTCATGCCGAATCACTGACATCTGTTGCTCTAGCCGTGACAGGATGGTGAACTGTTATCAAGATCTCCGGTATGACTATGAAGTCAACGGAAATGTCTGGAACATCTATGACAACACTGTCGCGACCAACGCCGGCGATCAGCACTTTTCCTACGACGATCTGGATCGACTCACCTTGGCCAATGGCCCATATGGCGCCAGTGGTATCAACAGCACGTTCAGCTATAGCTATGATGAGATCGGCGATCTTCTTTCGAACACCCAGGTAGGTACGTACATCTATCCAACGAGTGGTCCGTCGAGCGTAAGGCCTCACGCCGTTTCCACAGCTGGTGCGAACAGCTATGCGTACGATCCCAATGGGAACCTGCTGTCGGCAACAGGTCCTGGATTGAACCGGACGCTTACCTACAATGCCGACAATATGCCTGCGACGATTACAAATGGCGGGCAAACGACCCAATTCATCTATAACGGGGATGCGAATCGGGTGAAGAAGATTGTGGGCAGCACCACCACTCGCTACATCAGTTCACTGTATGAATGCGACAATGCCAATTGTACCCGCTTTATCTTTGCAGGAAGCCAGCGGGTCGCAAGTATTGCGAGCAACGGTGCCATTCACTATTGGCATGGGGATCATTTAGGCTCAAGTAGCGTCATCACTGACATCACCGGCGCCAAGGTCCAGGCGATCACCTACTATCCGTTCGGCGGCACTCGCACCAATCAGAGTTTCACAGCCCCCTCCGTGGATGTGCCGTACAAGTTTACAGATCAAGAATTTGATAACAGCACGGGGCTGTATGATTATGGGGCTCGCCACTACGATCCAATTCTCGGTCGGTTCATCAGCCCGGATACCATCATTCCTGAGCCGGCAAATCCCCAGGACTTCAATCGCTACAGCTACGTGAGGAATAATCCCACTGGCAATATAGATCCATCTGGTAATTATACAGTTGAACAGGTCAGAAATATCCCTGGGATAACACAGACTTTAACGGATTGGAATCGTGATGGCCGTTTGAACGTGTGGGATATCAACGTTCGTCTTGCGCAGGGTGCGCTTACTCAAGGTCAATATAACGCGCTGGTACCTCTTTATAACTGGAATTCACAGTTCGAATTTGAACTACTGAACATTTCGGGCGTTTGGCCCATTTTAACCTTATTTCCTGGTGCATCGGACCCGAACCTTAATTATGGCGGGAACAGAATTGCAGAGTATCAAAAGGAACTTGCTAAGCTCCAGCCAACGCCCACACCAACTCCCACTCCTCCCGCACCAAAACCGGTAGTGCCGGCACCGACAAATTCTCAATTCGTAAACAGCATCTTCGAGCAGGCACAACAAGACATGGAGAACTTCTCACCTTTTGGGGCGGGGGTAGGCGCTCTTAACGTCCTGAAAGCGGCGCAACTTGCCAAAAATAAAATCGCGGGGGACATGTTCAGGGACCTGATTGCTAAATTAATGAAAAACGAAGGTCGACAGGTTCAAACAGAGGTCACTAAAAATACACCATTTGGTAAACGAGTCATGGACCTCGAAGTCAGTAAGGATGGTAAGGTATTAGGAGGGATTGAGACGAAGACCGGAAATTCCCCATATATTCCAGCACAACGTGCAAAGGATGAATGGCTTCGCCAAAACGGTTATCCTGTTAATGTTGTGAGAGATCGTTGATAGACAATGCAGAAATAATATTATGATAGCTTCAGAGGCGTACGAGGAATTGCTCAGGGAGATCGGTTCTCTATTAAAAGAAAGAGGATTTTCACGTAAAGGCTCTTGCTTTTATCTTCGGCAAGGTAACAACTGGGGTTTGCTGGCATTTCAGAAGAGCAGAAAAACCACTGCCAATAGGGTAATATTCACCATCAATCTGGGAATTTGCTCAGGCAGGCTGACGCAATTCTTTTCGCCGGAGTTAATGACTAAGAGACCATCCATTGAAACCTGTCATTGGCGAGAAAGGCTAGGATTTCTGTTGCCTGAGCACGGAGATAAGTGGTGGAGTGTTCAGGCCGGTGAACCGTATAATTCTCCTATCGGTGAACTAAAGGCCAACTTAGATTCCACAGCTATTCCGGCATTGGAACGGCATCTTTCTGATGCGCAATTGTGCAGTGAATGGTTGTCAGGCAGATCTCCTGGTTTGACTGACCTTCAGCGATTGATTAATTTGTCTGTATTACTGAAGGCAAGTGCAGAAGATACTGCCTTCAGCATGGTTTTGAAAGAACTTGAGGGAAAATTGGCAGCAAATCCCTCAGCGAGCAGGGTGAAGCAGTATGTTCAACGTCTCCGAGGATGCGATTAATCATGACGGATCGAGAAGACCTAAGATTGCTAGGGAAATGGCTTTCGGAGCCCAACAATCATGATAACGAAACCATCATATTGGAGTTTAGACTAGGTGGGTATTTAGATTGCACAATACACTGTGCGGACAAAGAACAAAAGATATTTCTAACGTACCAAGTTGAGGATAATGTCATTGTCAGCAACCAGCCTTCTTGTCCTCGTGAAGAACGTACTCCCTTTGTTATTGTCGATCACAACAAATTGATTTTGACGTCTAAGGAGAAAAGCTGGTCATATTGTAGATTTCCGTGTCGAAGAAATTATACGGATTATCACTGCTGTTCAAACTAGGGAAGGTCTGATTAATTCAAGCAAAGAAAAGGGGTCGGGAGTCTTTTCTTGGCAAGATCGTTCGGGTTTAACTAGAAGAGCTGATGCCCCGTCGCCCGCGCTTTGTTGCTGGAGACCTTGTGTATCATGTCCTGAACCGTCGGGTCGGGTGGTAACCACCGTTTGAGGAGCTGACGGACTACGCCGCGCTTGAAAAGATTCTTGCGGAAACGCAGGCCCAGGCGAGGATAGCAGATCACCGCCTATTGCCTCATGCCGAACCACTGACATCTGTTGCTCTAGCCGCGACAGGATGGTGAACTGTCTGAGGTGCTGCGATGGGTCACGGTCACGCATACGCAGAGTTGGCGCGCGCACGACAAAACATCTAGGGCCGGGCTACCAAGTCTGGTTCAAATCGTTTCCGGTACAGAGCCTGATTGAGGTGGTCCCCCAAAAATTAGACACGTGTGAATCAGCCGGAGTTTTTCTTGGCACATGACTGACCCACGGGTCAAAGAGGGTCAGTTCCTCCGCCAACCTCCTCTGAAAGAAAATCCTTTAACACCGTTTCTTTCATTGTTCTACTGCTTAGCTGATGCGGAACTCGATCCATGCGCGGTCCATGTCATGCGGCCGCGCTGATCGCTTCTGAATTATCCTCACTCATTATATTGCTCAACCCAATCCCCCCATTTGACGGGATTGTAGGGCCTCGCAGTTTTCGCTAGCCTTCCGATTGCCGACTCCCTGTCTTCACCCGAATCGATTTATGAAGGAGGCGCAGCATGACAGAGCACAATCGGAACGAATACGGCTTCACCCTTATCGAGCTGATGATCGTCGTCGCGATCATTGGGATTCTGGCGGCCATTGCCATTCCAAATTTCTTGTCGTATCAACTCAAGTCGAAGACCATCGAGGCGAAGACCAACCTGGCCGGGATCAAGACGGCGGAGTTGACCTTTGCGGCAGACCGCTCTTGTTATTTGTCGGTTCAGAACAGCGGGTGGCCCGGGATCATCCCCGCGAACGGCGCGCAAGTGCCCTGGCCTGCGGCGGCGGCGCAACCTTCGCCGGGTTCGCTCTGCGTGAATCCTGTGACCGGCGGACCAGCGTCGGCGGTGGGGACGTTCGGCGATGTGGGATTCTCACCATCGGGACATGTTCGCTACAACTATCATCTCGCGGCCAGTCAGACACGCACCGCGGCGCCTGGACCAGTGACGAACGGCTGCCCAGGCTGGCCGGCGCCGATCACGTCCGGCGCGGCGACCGGGCCCACAACGGGATTTCTCGCGCAGGCGGTCAGCGATCTCGATGGCGATGG
>JBJACV010000057.1:0-9097 GCA_046604365.1 Nitrospira sp. | reverse complement strand
TGGCGCCGTAAGCCTTCTCGATCTGGTTCAGCGACTGCGCGATCAGGAACGACTTGAGTTTGTAGCCAGCCATGAAGGCGAGCGCGGACTCGAAGAAATCGAGCCGGCCGAGCGCCGGGAATTCATCCAGCATGAGCAGCACGCGATGCCGCCGGTCGGTTGCCTTCAGGTCCTCTGTCAGCCGGCGGCCGATCTGGTTGAGGATCAGGCGAATGAGCGGCTTGGTGCGGTTTATGTCGGATGGCGGCACGACCAGATAGAGCGTGACGGGCTGGCGGCTGCCGACCAGGTCGGCAATGCGCCAGTCGCACCGCGCCGTCACCCGCGCCACCACGGGATCGCGGTAGAGGCCGAGAAACGACATGGCGGTGGAGAGCACGCCCGACCGCTCGTTCTCGGATTTGTTCAACAGTTCGCGGGCGGACGACGCGATGACGGGATGAGCGCCTGCTTCGCCGAGATGCGGCGTGTCCATCATCGCGCGCAAGGTTGCCTCGACCGGGCGGCGGGGATCGGACAGGAAGTTGGCGACGCCCGCCAAGGTCTTGTCCTTCTCCGCATAGAGAACATGCAGGATCGCGCCGACCAGCAAGCTATGGCTGGTCTTTTCCCAATGGTTGCGCTTGTCGAGACTGCCTTCGGGATCGACCAGAATATCCGCGATATTCTGCACGTCGCGGACTTCCCATTCGCCTTGCCGGACTTCGAGCAACGGATTGTAGGCGGACGATCTGGCGTTCGTGGGATCGAACAGCAGCACACGGCCATGCTTCGCGCGAAAGCCCGCTGTCAGGGTCCAGTTCTCGCCCTTTATGTCGTGAACGATGGCGGATGCCGGCCATGTCAGCAGCGTCGGCACCACCAGCCCGACACCTTTGCCGCTGCGCGTCGGGGCGAAGCATAGGACATGCTCAGGACCATCATGGCGCAGATAGTCCCGGTCGTATCGGCCGAGCAGGACGCCATCGGGGCCGAGCAATCCGGCCGCATGGATTTCCTTGCCCTCGGCCCATCGCGCCGATCCATAGGTGGCGACGTTGCGCGCTTCCCGCGCCCGGATGATCGACATGAAGATGGCGGCGGCGATGGCGAGGAAGCCGCCCGATACCGCGATGATGCCGCCCTCGACGAAGATCGCGGGCGCGTAGGCGTCGAACGAAAACCACCACCAGAAGAAGGCGGGCGGATAATAGACCGGCAGGCCCGCCAGCTCGAACCATGGTGCTCCAAGCTGCGGCTGGAAGCCGAGGCGGAACGCCGTCCATTGCGTCGCTGCCCACACCATCACCAGAACGATGGTGAAGACGGCACCAATCTGCCCCCAAAGGATTCGGCCTCCGCGCATACAGGCTCCAGTCGGCAAAAAAAGACGGAGCCGATCAGAGAGTAGGCAAAATCGGGACGGGCAACAGGAAAGAGGATGCCGGAGGGCTGCCGGATACTATCGGCGGCAAATAGGACGGGTCGCCTTTGCCGTTATCGTGCCGGTCGAGTGCCATCTAGGAAACGATTGGGCGAATCGCCGTCACGCTTCATTTTGCCTGCGAGGTTGAGTAGATTTTTCAGTGCGGAGCTGCGATTGAACGGCGACCAGACGGCTGTAAAGGCAACCGGCTCCGGTTCATCGAGGAAGGGCAGGAAGACGATGCCGGTCGTCGGCAATAATGACGTGGCCTCGCCGACGATAGTGATGCCGAAGCCTTGTCCGACCATAGATAGCAGCGTGCCGCGCCCCACATCAAAGCGCAGGATCGACGGTGCGGGCCAACGCCCGGCAAGGCGCAGCACGATATGGTCATGGACCTGCGGGCCGGTGCCACCATAGCGAACAATGAAAGTCTCGCCGACCAGATCGGACCAAGTGATTGCGGACTGCCCGGCGAGGCGATGCCCATCCGATAGCACCACCACCAGCGGTTCGGTCCAGATCGGTCGGGTATGGCAGTCGGGCATCTCGGGCTTGCCCGCGACGAACGCCACGTCGAGCTGGTCAGCACGAAGCTGCATCACCGCATCGCGGGCCGTGCCTTCGGTTATCTCGACCTCAATGCCGGTATGGGCTTCCCGATAATGACGGATCAGCTCCGTGAGAAAGCTGCGTGGGATCAAGGCATGGATGCCGATGCGAAGCCGGCCACATTCTCCTTGAGCTGTCATGCCGGCGGTCTTCACCGCGTGATCGAGTTGATCGACACCCGCCGTGACACGCTCCATGAAGTGCCTGCCTGCGTCTGTTAGCCGAACGCCCCGCGCATGGCGCTCAAACAGCAGGATACCAAGGTTATCCTCCAGCGCTTTCACACGCGCGCTGACGCTCGACTGGCTGACGCCGAGTGCCTTGGCCGCATGCCGAAAATTCAGATGCTCGGCGACGGCGATGAACTGAACAAGGGAAATGAGCGGTATCCTGCCAGACAGGATACCGCCATTCACGAGGTTTCGATGGTTAGTGCGCCGCATCGGAGCGGGCCTGCCACCAGTCGTCGGTTAGACGACTGGCGACTTCTCGGTGGCAGTCCCACGGAGCCGAAGGAGCGCCAGCCCCAACGACACCAGCACTGCCATCGCCGTGGCGTAACAGATCACCGGCCACGCTGTGTCACCGTTTAACAGCGTCACCGCCAATGTCCCGACAATGCTGACTATCAGGCTTTGAACGCAGAAGTAGAACGCGACCGCTGATCCTGCGATGTCGTCGAACTCTGCCAAAGCGCCGTTCGCGGTAACGGACACAGTGAAGACAATGGCGACCGCCATGAGCCACATCGGCACGATGAAGGTGAGGAATGACGGCGAACCGAAGAGTTCGCCGATCCCCAACAGGACCGCCCCGAAAACGAGCAACGCCATTCCACGCGCTACGCATCCCGCGATGCCCCATCTGGTGACAAAGGACTTCGCGAAACGAGTTGTCACGATCATTACAAGCGCGACAGTGGCGAAGGCAAAGCTGAATCCGATCTCGGAATATTCCGCTTGGCCTATGAGCACACGGGGAGCCGTCGAGAAGAAGACGAAGAAGGTGCCCATACCGGCGCTAAAGCCGATGGTGTAAACCCAAAAAGCCGGACTCGCGAAGATCGGCAAAACAGATCGGCGCGTCTTCGCTTGATCCAGAGGGCGGGTTTCGTGCCACCTGAAACCCGCATTTAGGAGTGCGAGCATCGCCAGTATAGCCAAAGCAATGAATATCGCCTGCCATCCCAAGAACTCGCCGATCAACGCTCCGGCGATAGGGCCGAGCGCAGGTACGAACGCCAGCATCGAACTGAAAAGGCCGTAGATGACGACACCCTCAGGACGACTGGCATAAACGTCGCGAACCGTCGCGAACGTCGCCACCAGCATGGCCGACGCGCCGACTGCTTGAAGCAGACGGAAAGCGACAAAGGCTGGTGCAGTTGAAGACCAAGCTGCTCCCAGAGACGCAATGACGAAAGCCGTTGCGCCCGCAAGTAGAATTGGCCGTCGCCCGATGCGGTCTGAGAGCGGACCAAAAATCACCTGGCCCACACCGAGCATCACAATATAGAGGCTCAACGTGAGTTGGATCATGGCGGGCGTCGTGTTCAGGATGCCGGGCATCGCTGGAACGACGGGGAGATAAATATCCATCGCCAGTGAAGCGAGGATGTCGAAGGGAGCCATCAGCAGTAGGGCTGCCGGCAGCGTATAGGCCCATGCAGGGCGTGTGATGGTCATGATAAGTCAACCGCTCGATTAAGAAATCTCGGGCGGCGTCTGCACATCAGCAATCAGATGGGATTGGTCTTACAGAGCGCCGCAACAACAATTTTGCTGTTGCGGCTTACTTGTCTGCTGACTTTGGATTTCCCATGCTGACCACTCCACGATCACAAATTTGACTAGCTATCACTTATACGATCAGCTGTTGCCTCGCAATGCCGTATCGCTGGCTCGTAGCCACCCAATCCCCCGCTGTTGACGTTCCCGTCATTCTTGGCCGTATGAAACCCCTATGCCTTGCTTTGGCGGTTGGCTGGAACGGCAGAGGTTCAGTCGACGCGGATCAGCCGACCCATTTCTTTTGCGAGAGAGAGCAGATCACGGAGCGCGGCGCTTCGATTGAACGGCGACCAGACGGCGGTAAAGGCAACCGGCTCTGGCTCATCGGCGAAAGGCAGGAAGGTGATGCCGGCAGTCGGCAGCAGTGCCGTCGCTGCCCCGACGATGGTAATGCCGAATCCCTGTCCGACCATGGATAGTAGCGTGCCACGTCCTACGTCGAAGCGCAGTATCGAAGGCGCGGGCCAGCGCCCGGCAAGGCGCAGCACGATATGGTCATGAACCTGCGGGCCAGTGCCACCATAGCGGACAAGGAAGGTTTCGCCGACCAGATCGGCCCAAGTGATTGCCGGCTGCCCGGCAAGACGATGCCTATCCGGTAGCACCGCTACCAGCGATTCAGTCCAGACCGGCCGTGTATGGCAGTCGGGCAGCTCTGGTGTGCCAGCGACGAACGCCACGTCCAGCCGGTCGGCACGAAGCTGCATGACCGCATCGCGGGCCGTGCCTTCGGTGATTTCGACCTCGATGCCGGGATGGTTTTCCCGATACTGCCCGATCAGATCGGCGAGGAAGCTGCGCGGAATCAAGGCATGGACGCCGATGCGCAGGCGGCCCCATTCCCCCGTCGCCGCCATGCCTGCGGTCTTCACCGCATGGTCGAGTTGATCGACGCCGGCTGCGATCCGCTCGACGAAGTGGCGTCCGGCTTCGGTCAACCGAACGCCACGCGCACGACGCTCGAACAGGAGGATGCCAAGGTCTTCTTCCAGCGCCTTCACGCGGGCGCTGACGCTGGATTGTGCAACCCCGAGTGCGTTCGCTGCGTGGCGGAAGTTGAGATATTCAGCGACCGCAAGCGTCTGGATCAGCGACAAGAGAGGTATGCGCGACCCGAGCAGCGTTTCACTTGATCGGAAGGCATCGTTCGCATGTCTTTTCGAACGCCGCATCCTATGCTCCCGCTAGGCGGCCTTTTTTGTGGCTCCGCGTTTTTCGACCGGGATTCCGCGCAGATCGCGCAACCAGAGCTGACCGCATGCCGCCGAAATATCCCGCCCCTGTGTATCCCGCACCACGACCGGCACACCGGCGCGATCCAGCACTTCACGGAAAAGTCCGAGGCTGCGGTCGCCGGTTCGATCAAGCGCGATGCCATCGACAGGATTCCAGCGCATAAGGTTCACACGCGCCCTTCGCTTGTTCATGAGACCGGCAAGCCGTTTCGCATCAGCAAGCGTGTCGTTGATGCCGGGGAGGACCAGATAGACAAAGGTGACGATCCGGTTGTGCCGTTCCGCCCATGACGAAGCGCGCGCGATGACCTCCTTGATGTCGTGCTTACGCGATCCGGGGATGAGACGGTCGCGAACTTCCTGCGTCGTCGCATGCAGCGATATAGTCAGATTGATCGCCAGATGCTCTTCTCGCAATTGCGCTAGAGCCTTCGGTATGCCGATGGTCGAAAGCGTGATTCCCGTGGTGGGAAAATTCATCCCTCGCCGGTCGCGCAGGATACGAATCGCCTTCATCACCTGCTCGTAGTTGTTCAAAGGCTCGCCGATGCCCATGAACACGATCCGGTTGACCTTCGGCCCGAGTTGAACGACCTGTTCGACAATCTCGCCCGCCGAAAGGTTGCGCTTGAGGCCGGCTTGGCCGGAAGCGCAGAACTGGCAGGCGAAGGCACATCCAACCTGTGACGAAATACAGGCGGTGTGTCCGTCGTGACGACGGATCAGAACGCTTTCAACGGCATAACCGTCATGAAGGCCGAAAAGCACCTTCTGCGACCGACCGCCGCGCTCATGCGTGATTTTGCGAAGGCTCCGCAACTGGACGCCCCGAGCCTCTGACCAGTTCCGCAAGGCGCGCGGCAGGTCCATGTGTGGGCAGAACAGGTCGCGATAGGCGATTTGCGGCCCGCTGCTCGCGTTCAACGCATCGAACTCGTCGGCCATGAGGTTCAGCGCCAAGGTTGGCGCAGGCAGTGCTTTTTGTCGTTCGGCCCCCAACGGGCTGGGTTCTTGTATAGGCATGATAGTCGTTCCGGGTTTCCGTGCCCGGCGATACCGTGGCGCATGCCTTATAAATAACCGACACGACTGTTATAAACAACCCTCCAGATGGTGTTACCCGAACACATGGTCGGGATAGAGGACGGACAGAAGCATGTGGGTGCGCTTGGTCATGAAAGCCGCTAGCTCGCCTTCCGGCTCAACGAGCCATTGCATGCAAGACCCCTGAATGACCGTCTGAATCAAGCCGGCGGTATGCTCGGGTGGGCGCGGCCCGGCGGGCAGTCGTGCCTCGATAGCTTTCAGGACCAGTCTGTTCCGCTCCGCCGCAAGGGCGCGAAGCGACGGCTCCTGAACGTCTCCCCACAATAGAAGAAGGTAGCCTTCCGTTCCGGCACCGTCACCCATACCGGCGATGAGGTCCTTGAGCATCGCCCACAGCGGATCGAGGCCCTTTTCGGGACTCGCACCCGCGAAATAGTCGCGCACCTCCTGCGTGTTGCGCTCCATGACCTTTAGATGCAGCGTCGCCTTGTCTTTGAACCGCTGGATCAGTGCAGCCCGCGAGATGCCGACCGCTTCCGCAACATCGGAGAGGGTGAAGGCCGATGGACCTTTCTGAAGAAGGATGCCTAGCGCGGTATCTAGAATGAACTCATCGCTATGAAGTTTCGGTCTCGGCATATCTTCTTTTCTACTGCTCGCTTGAATGATGGCCCCTACAATAGCCGGCATCCAGCGTGAGATACACGGGGCATGATAGATACCGGATGAAACACGCGTATGTGCTAAAGGCCAAGGTCATGCCTTCGCCCCAACTGCCACGACACCGATCCGCCCTGCACGACGCCAGTGATCTCGCGGCCGAGCTGGCGGTCGATCACCGGCCGCCACGGGACAAGCGTGAACTCATGGCTCTTTTCCACCACGGCGAACTTGCCGCTCGATAGCTGAACGGTCCCGGTGAACTTGCCGCTGACGTTCTCGCCGTCCGTGGCGGCACGGAACGGCAACCCCTTGCCCTCGGCCATCTCCGCGCCAATGCGGGCAACCTCCCGCTCGCGCAAGGTGGCGAGAAGGCTGCGCCGGTAGAAGATGCGGCCGTTCCGTGCTCGGGTGGCATCGCCCTGTTCGATGTGATGCTCGCGCCGCTGGTCCATCGCCTCACGCACCTGCTGGCCGAAGCCGGCCGGCGCAAGGTCGGCCGTTTCGCCATGGACCAATCGCCGGTCCAGCCATGTCGTGCCGTCCGATCCGATCTGCTTGCCTAGATCGACCGGGGAAAGGATGCGAACGCTGGCCTGCCGGTCACGGCCGGCGTCATAGGCGGCGGCGCGGCTGACCAGATCATCGGGGATGCGCCATTGGTCGGCGTCGATCCTCTCGACGATCCCGGCGCGGCGCAATGCCTCCAGTCGCCGGACATGGGCATCGACATAGCCCTCATAATCGCCGCCCGGAACGCGGCCCTCGAACTTCGCCTGCTCCAGATGGCGGCTCGGACGATAGATGCCGTCCTCGGTGATGGCGGCAATGGCGCGTTCGGACGGTCGGGCGGTCGCCTCGGCCGGGCCGATCTGGACGACGCTGCAAACGCGGGCGTCCTCCAGCCGCTCGGGCGCGATGCCTGCGATGTGGTGCGTCCTGCCGTCGATCCCGTCCACCACAATGGTCAGGTTCTCGCCCAGCTCGTCCGACAGGTGCTTGTCCACGACGCGGCCGACGATGGGTGTCTCTGGCGCTCCGTCATGGATTTGAAAGCTCATGGGATCGCGTTCGCCTCCCTGCGGGCCGAGCGCCTTCTGCATGGTGCGGATAATGTCGCCGCGCTCGCCCAACTCGCGCAGGGCCGGCTCCATGTCCTTGCTCAACTCCCAAACGCCGGGCGCGTGCTCGGTCGCCAGTCCCATCTTCTCCAGCTTGGCGAGACGGCGCAGGCGTAAGGTGCGCTCGAACTGGCGGCGCGGTGCGGCCGGTTCATGGCGCAGGTCGAGGAACCGGGCATCGGCTTCCTCGGCCATGGCGCGGTCAATCCGGGTGAAGCGGTCCTGGTCTATCTCGGCCGACAGCTTGCGGGTCTGCTCGATTTCGGTGACGGGGCCGAGTTCCAGACTGGCAAGCTCGCTGGCGCGCTCCCGTAGGCCGTTGGCGAGGTAGTCGCCATTGATGATTAGATCCTCGCCCATCTCGTCGCGGCCGTTGACGATGACATGCACATGGGGATGGCCGGTGTTGTAGTGGTTGACGGCGACCCAATCGAGTTTCGTGCCGAGGTCGGCTTCCACCTGCTTCATGAAATCGCGGGTGTAGGCCGTGAGGTCCGATAGCTCCGCGCCATCCTCGGGCGAGACGATGAATCTGAACTGGTGGCGGTCGTCCTTGCCGCGATCAAGGAAGGCGTCGCCATCGGCGCGGTCCTCGGTCGCCGAATAGAGCCGGCCCCGCTCGCCGTCGCGTGACGTGCCGTCGCGCTGGACATAGCGCAGATGCGCGCGGGCGCGTCCGCCCTTCCACGCGGCCCGAACGCTGCGCTGCTTGACGATCACGCGGCGGCTGCCGGGCTGGCGATGATGCCATTGGCCGGAGATGTTCCGAGCGCGCACGAAGCTCGCGCCCCGGCCGCGCTTCACGCCCTTGCCGCTGGCGACCACGGCACGGGACCGCCCCGGCGATGACGGGCGAGCGGATGACGGCATGGAAGGATCGCGGGAGGCTGCTGCCTGATGCTGCCGGGTGATCTTCTTGACCTGCGTGAAAAAGCTCTTGGTCTTGCCGGCCTTCGGTGTGTCGGATCGGATACGGCCCGGCTTCGGACGGAAGCGGTTTTCATCGTCGGCGCTCATGGGCGCGACTCCTGATAAAACCACCGAAAAACGGCTGATATGGGCCTATGGTGCCGCTCGAAACCCAGCAAAGCCAAGGCTTTGTGCGAAATCGCGGCACGCGACCCCTCAAAACCATGGTGCCGGAACCGGCCACCTAACCAGTGTGCAGACAACAACAATTTCCAGAAGCGGCCCGATATGGTGCCGTCTTCTTTAATCTTGCCCTCC
>JBJACV010000056.1:0-9557 GCA_046604365.1 Nitrospira sp. | reverse complement strand
TCCACACATCAGTAGCCTCGCAGGGAGGCTATTCTATGAAAACCAGACATCGAAGTCCAAAGCTGCTTCTGGGCAATGACCGACTGGTTATTGTACAGAACGTCTGACTCTCCACTTTGCGACCGTCGGCATTCGGCCAAGTGCGGAAGTTCGGCGCCGAGATCGCACCGCCATAAAGCGGTCCTCCGCCCTGTCGCATTAACGTGGCTGTTCACCGGCCGCCGAAGGCGGTCCGGTGCACCAGGGGGTTAGGAAGCGGCTTCGTGTTATCGTCGGGCATAAGATCGGAGGACTTTGTAGGAACGGGTTGCGAGACGGGTTCGAATGATTGAGACCTCTTGGTCTTCGGGAGACAAACTGCCCTTCAGATTTTCATCGGTGATTTTGCTTCGTAGTCCAACGACAACTTCTTGTAGCGATAGTATGTCGCTATAGGGCACGAAATAATTTGAACCCTCGCATTGGACGTGTTCTAGTGGAAAGATTAGTCGGACCTCGTCCTCGTATTTCCAGTGGGAATATTTAGTGGTGACAAGTTTGTAACCAGGCGAATTCGTGTCGTCCGAGGGGTTGTCGTGCTCGATGGCAGCTTTAAGTCGTTGCTTAACGTAGGTCACTTTCTTAGCCCATTGGTCTGGGATATCAAACCCGAGACATAGGCCGCGATGTTTATCCGCATAGTGGCTCCATAGAACCGGATTGTTCCATTTTCGACTGAAGCAGAGGATACCAATCGTCCGATTCATCTCAGGCTTTAGTTCCTCCTGGAAGAACGCACGATCTTCTGGTGTCTTGTATTCAATGCCGAGTAGTTCAAATGGGTCATTCATATCTTCGAGCGTCGCCAGCTTAAGGCGGCGAAGCCTCATGGACTCAAGGGCCCAATGCTCAGTGGCTAAATGATATGCGCGCATTCTGTTGACGATGCTTAACTGTGTATTGCCTGCTTCCGTATAAGGTGCCACGTATCTTGGGATGCACTGCAAGCCCCTGCGGCATCCTGCCAGGATTGCGATCTCAGTCCAAGTAATATTTTGGAGTAATATTGTGGAGGTTCGTCTCTGTCCGGCCAAGTGCGGAGGTTCGGCATCGAGATCGCACCGCCATAAAGCGGTCCTCAGCTCTGCCGCAGTAACGTGCCGTTAACCGGCGCGCCGCCTGCGGCACGTGCGCGTTGAACGGGGGGTGGGCGGCTACGCCACGAAGAGATTGAAGACGAACACATGAACACGCACCTGTCGACCTTCATCCTCACGAGATGTCATGTCGAACTGCCACTCGCCCGCCCCTTCAGCCGCACGCACACACTTGAACCGAGGATGAGTTTCGAAGACCCCAGGTACGCTATCGATGATCCCGCTGAACTTCGCGTTGTGCTTGTTGAATATTACGATGGCGGCCTTGCAATCGCGCCAAGTCAGATAGCCAAGAAGTTGGTCGATGGCCTGGGACAATTCCTTCTGGCCCTTCCATATCTTGCACTCAGCTACGAATGCGGCTCGGGCCTCATCCTCGATGCGAATATCCGTCTTGCCGCTTCGTCGGAACGCCTCGCCAGTAGCGTCACCTTGATAGTGGCCATTCAGATGCGCGAGGAGAATGTCTCTAAGCTGTTCTTCGTCGTGAACGGCATAGGTCTTCGGAGTTGTCTCGAAAGTCCTACCTTCGTGCCGAATCACCGACAAGATGTGCGAATAGTCTTCTTCCGTAATCCCAGGCTCCGGTTTGTATCCGGACTTGGGGGCCGGTGGCAACGGACGGACAAGCTTCCTGGCAATCTTCACGGGCGCGAACGCTGGCACCCCCTCTTTGCGCTTCAAGGGGATTCCCATGATGTCCTGTAAACCTTCGTGTTTCTTAATCCGGTCTCGCCTTGCTCCAACTGCGGCAAGAACTTGTGCGCGAAGCCCAGCATTGAACCCTTCAATTTGCTGTTTTTGCGCCTGAAGGTAGAAACGAATGGTCTTCACCTCTTCATCTAACCGTGCTTTGAATCGTTCCGGGGCCTCGTCAGTTGGTTGCGCCATGTCAATCTGGACATGCCCAGTATTCTCTCCACGCGAACTAACAATTGTGGCGTGCGGGAAAACTGACGACCAATGATTCGGTTTTAATTTCCACAAGGACGAGTCACCAGTGAAAGGGATCGACACAGATACTGCGACGCCAGCAACATGGATCGGCCCATGGTCGCCGAACGGATTTCTGTCACGCCACCCACTAACGTCAATCTTCGTTTCACGCTGATCCATCTCCGCGCGATCCTCATAGATCACCAACGGGTCAACCGTCATCGCAGACAGAATATGGTTGATGATCTCTTCGGGTTGTGCATTCATGAACTGATCGCGAGGAATCGCGTCAATCTTTGCACCAATGGTGCCTTGGTGGGCTCGCAGTGTCGCGTCCAGGTCACCTTCGGCAAACAAGTAGTCTTCTCGTCCCATGCTAGATGCTAGCTCCCAGTTACTGCCCGACAATGTTTAGATGGAGCCACATAAGAGCCGGATCTGTCATTTTCTACCCGCGTAACACACCTTCAATGATCGTGAACAATATCCCATCATTGACGGTGGTGCAATGAGTGACGGCCCATCGACTATGCATCACGGGTTCTTATGCGGATCGGCGTAAGCCCCCCCCTTCTGGTAGCGGTCGGTCGTGGACGTCGGCTTTGGGTCGGATGGCGGCGGCTGGAGATCGACTGTGAACGGAAGTTCGGCGCCGAGATCGCACCGTAATAAAGCGGTCCTCAGTCCTATCGCATTAACGTTTGAGCTCAGCCGCGTGCGGAGGCCGCAGGCCGTAGCACGTCGGCTGGAGCGACGGGGGTTGGGCGTCGGCACGCATCGGGGATTTTAGCCGCTATTGAATAGACAAGCCTGTCGGCGTGGACGGTGGCATTGAATCACCTTTTTCCGCAGTCGAAACAATTATTTTCGCTTTGTGGATGGCGGTTGAGAAAACGTCCAGTCCCAATGCTGCTTTGTTCACAATACGCCGGGCTGAGGCTAAATTATTCCCGTTCAAGAGTTGCTCAATCTCGCCCCTGTTGTTTGACAAGTACGCGGCCAATATCTTGGCTGCCACTTCCGGCTTGCTTACCTCGTCAGGATTCTCGACAATATCGACGCTCACTTTGTCCTTGATCTGCTTCTGCATCTGCTCGTAGTTGTACCTGCCAGTGAGTTGGACAAAACCGCGACCACGGAAAAGAATTCCGTCTTCACACTCAGTCCGGGGTAACATTCCGTGGCGAGAGCGCATCAGCTCTTCATCAATACCGGTGTAGTAGCAATTGCCCAAGTGCAAGTTGATGATCGGTGTTCCGTCTTTGCGAAATGTCAGGGTCGAATCGTACTTGCCAAATGGGCGTTCGGTTCCCGGGGCTTGGATGCCGGCATAGCTTGGCTGATCGATCGTCTTCGAATAGGTACTCGGTCGCTCAGGGTCCGGCGAGAAGTTTGATGTTTCGACACGAATGGTGGCAAGCGCATAGACGACGACTTCCTTACTGTCACCGAGACCAAACTGCCGGAGTTCCGTCTGCACAAGAGGCCAGTTTGTATGCACATTTTCTTTGGCTGCGCTTGGGAATAAGGTAGCAACCTGTTCTTTCGTGATGCGTTCGACCAACTCGGTCTTCAAGTCCTCGGCGCCCGCAGAAAGTAATGGCAACAAGATCGCTGACGCGACAAGAGCCAACAGAAGCACATGGCATCGCCATTCGGAAATCGTGTTTATGCTTCGCATTCTGTACGACGTCTAACAATGTTTAGGCCGATCCGCATAAGAGCCGGACCTGCCATTTTCTATCCGAGTAACACACCTTCAATGATCGTGAACAATATCCTATCTCACCGGTGGTGCAAACGGCTGCTTTTCAATTCGGTGATCGACTGGTTTGGGTCGAGGATCGCCATCGGCCACTTCGCGACAGTCGCTACGGCACGCTCCGCGCCGGAAAGCTGCCGTTCATTAAAGATGGTGCCCACTTTGCGCGACGCTTGGCTGGATTGGGGATGAGTTTGCTGGTGTGGGAGGAGGATCGTAGAACAGATCCTTCGCACGCGTGTCCGTGCACACGACACCTGCCCACAAGTCTTTCTGTATGTTCTCGAACTCATGTGACCAAGACCTCGCCACCGTCCAGCAATCAGATGGTTCTGGAACAGACTTGCCCGTACAACCCGTGGTTTAGGAAAGCGCCTTCGACATCCACCTCCAGCCTACTCAGACCCACTCAGGCCAACTGGAACTCACTGGAGCCAATGAGAGCCAAGAGTTGGAGAAAAAACGCACTTTGGCTTGAGTAGGCTGGAATGAGTTGGAGTGAGATGGGGTTGAGCACAAAATGAGCACAATCGACTCTCCGGGAAGGGCTTGATCAGTCGCGTGCACGTAGCTCGCGTACGCCGCGGCCGATCTTACGACGAATGAGTGTGCGCAGCGTCACTCCGTCTGCGTAGCCAACCTGAGCGGCAATCTGATCAACACTGGCCGTACTCGTTTGTAGCAGATGCACCGCGCGCTCGACGCGAAGATCCTGAAAATAAGCAAGCGGGGACTTACCCAGCACGGATTGCAGGCGACGCGCCAAGGTGCGTTCACTTGTCACGGCTGCGTGAGCCGCTTTGCTGAGCGAGAAACCATCAGCGAGCTGTCTCCGTGCCCATCGCTCGAACCGTTCGACGAGCGGGTCTGAGTGCGCAAGGTGGTCGGGAATCATGAACGCCGCCTGCGAGGGCCGTGGGTCAACCAGCAGGTAGCGAGCAGTCAGCGCCGCCAGCGCGGGACTGCGTCGACGCACCAGCCATAATGCCAGATCGAGGTGTGCCAGCGCTGCGCCGCCGGTGACGAACCGAGATGAACTCATGATCATTCGCGAGTCGTCGAGTATGACATGCGGGTACCGTTCACGAAAGAATGGGGCGAGCCACCATGATGTCGTCGCACGATGGCCGTTGAGCAGCGACGTACCAGCAAGGACAAATGTTCCCGTGCAGGCAGCACCCACCAGCGCGCCGCTGCCAGACCAGCGACGAAGGAGTGTTTGCGCGTCTGTGATGTCTCGCCGTTCAAGCGCAATTCGCAATGTGTCCGGCATCTTCGCCCCGAGCGCCGGCACAAGCGCGACATCCGGGCGCGCAAGTCGTGCCGCCGACCGTACAGGCACAGACAGCCCGTGACTGGTGTATACGCGGGAACGGACACCCACGACCGTCACATCGAAACGTGTCGAAGGTGTTCCAGCGGATTCCGCCAAGTCGTTCGCCGTTCCGAACGTGTCGAGCAGCGTAGTTAAGCCGGTGTCGAAGACTTCATTCAGAGCGAGCACATAAATTCGCATGGCGAGAACTGTACCATAATTGTCACTTCTGCCACTAGAATAGATCGTCACTCATCCCTACAATTTCACTCACGCGGTTTAACCTCAAATAGGAGTGACTACCATGGTGCAAGTTGCTTTGTTCGTGCGATTGAAAGCCAAACCAGGAAAAGAAGCGGATGTCGCCCGCTTTCTTGAAAACGGGCTCACCTTGGCGAATCAGGAAACCACGACGCCGATCTGGTTTGCCCTGCGATTGGGACCGGCGACGTTTGGCATCTTCGATGCCTTTGCTGATGATGCAGGCCGCAAGGCACATTTGGCTGGCCCAATCGCGGCAGCACTGATGGCCAAGGCGTCCGAGTTGCTTGCCGAACCGCCACAGATCGAGCACGTCGACGTGCTTGGCGCGAAGATCCCGCACTGAGGTCTGGCTCGGTCGGTGTGAGGAGATTGCTTGCCGATTTACCATGAGCGGCAACCAGCGATTTGCCGGAGGCTGCCGCTCGACTGATGACAAGATAGTGGTAGACAAGACTGGCTGTCTGGAAGCCCGTCAAAAACGTTGTGAAGAACGAGACGCCATTCTATGGATATAGTTGAAGCTAAATAGTAGCTATCAAAGGGGTCTAAAAGAACTGTTTATGGATCATAGGGGGTTGCAAGTAAGGATTGAATTAATCACGTATGTCGGTGCGTTTCTCACTAAGGTTCGAGATCGAGGATCGGCGTATTGAGCGCCTTGGCCGCACGCGTAGGATCGAAATATTCGCGTAGGAACGCAATTTTTTCTCCTCTAGCACGCAGGAACAGCACATAATCCTGGTGATAGACTCGTCCTGTCGGCTTGATGAGCCCCTCCGCCTTGACTTCGGCGACTGCCCCTTCCAGATCCGCGAAGGGATACACCTTGAGGTCGAAGAAACGGAAATTTTCCACCGCTCTCAGGAACCAGGTGACATGACGCACCACCTCCTCCCTTCCCGATAGTCGCGCTGGATGGCCGATGGCAGGCGCGTAGGCAAGTTCCCACAAAATATCATCGGCGATCAGCGTCTGCCATTGCATGTTGTCTTCGACGAGTGTCTGGAAGTGTCGTTGCAAGAGGTCAGCGGCGATCGTCATTTCAGTCTCCTAGAACACTACCAGTTGCGGTCCTGACCGCACTCTGTGGGAAATTTTGATCCTTTGCTTGGTGTCTATCATTCACACTTTCGCCCAGTCGACCGTCTTACTCCACTCTACAAATGTGGTGAGCGGCATCCCGAACTGCTGTTTCAACGCAGGCATATTGATCGCGTAGCCAACCTCGTTGAACCACCGAAACATCGTGGCGAGGTCATGACCCATCGCCGCCTCGGCCTGCTCCATCTGGAACTCCTGAAAGCGGATTGGTCGGCCCATCGCCTTTGTCAACAGTGCGGCAGCTTCAGGCATCGTGAGGTCATCTCCTGCCAAGTCAATGGCCTGTCCAAGAAAATCGTTCGGACGCAGGAACGCGGCCGCACCGAACGCGCCGATATCCTTGAGCGCGACCATCGCCAGCTTCCTAGCCGGTTTCATGGGCAGCAACAAGACCCCTTGCACAGACGGTTTCGCAAAGGTGGTGAAATTCTCCATAAACCATACGGGCCGCAGAATCGTGGCCGGCAATCCAATCTGCCGGATGTGCTGCTCCACCTTCCACTTACTCTCAAAGTGTGGAATGCCCGTGTTGCGGTGCGCACTCCCGACGGACGTATAGACATAATGGGTGATGCCAGCCTGCTTCGCGGCATCCGCCAGCATTACCCCCTGGCGCACCTCCGCCTCCATCCCTGCCTCGAAAGGGGTAGACATGGCAAACACCCCGTGCACGCCTCGGAGCACCGCCTGCAAATCTGAGGGATTGGTCAAATTCCCTTTGACCACTTCCGCACCAGCTTTAGCAAGTGCGGAGGCCTTCTCAGGGGTTCTACTCATCACACGAACTTTCTGCCCTTTCGCCAACAGCGCGGTCGCGACGGCTCCCCCCTGTTGTCCCGTGGCACCCGTCACCAGAATGAGCTTCGACTGCGTTGCCATCTCACACCTCCATTATGTGCACGCCAACCACGATGTGCGGCGTGTCTGGTTCTGGCTCAACTCCTTTGTCCGGCTGAAGGACGGACTATTACAATCAGAATCATTTCTTTTTGGAACAGCGTCAGCATAAGTCAAATTCCTTGAGAAATCGACCAACGTTGGGCTGGCATTTCAGATGGGGATTTTGACAGGGGGTGTAGTGGGGATGTTCGGGAAGTTAACACCCCTGGGATCCCGATGGTGCCATCATACGATTGGACCACCTGATAGCGGTCGGTCGTGGACGTCGGCTTTGGGTCGAGGCTGTGTGAAAACGCGAAAAGAATTGGCGTCAAAGAAAATCGACCTCTCAGAATGACCTGTATTCGATTATTTCGAGCCGGGTAATGGTCTGAGGACCCCTGAAATCATGCAAAATCGAACTGCGTAAGAGTTTTCACACAGCCTCGGTCGAAAGCGGTCGTTTGACGCACATACCAGAGATACTCATCACAGCGCCTTACACAGGGGAAACCACGATAAGAGCGAAACGAGAGGGGCATGGGGACCTCGCAGGGAGGCGTATTCTAGGAAAGCTTGGAAGCTAAGTCCATCGCCGCTTGACGTGCAATGACCGGACAGTTATTGCACGCAACATCGAAGCATCACGTATTTTCAGGAGGCAAATTTATGATTCACCCGTAGCACTCCCACACATTGTGGCGGTGCAATAATGACGTCCGGCGCCGCAGTTTGGGTATACCGTCCACACATGACGGAGAAGTGTATCGAAGGCAAAGAAGCGGCGCAATGAACCGCTATGCTATAGCCACAGGTGTTATTCGTCTCGATTCCTGACAGCGGCTGCTTCACGATCGATGAAAGCCGCCAGTGTCTCGACCGATTCATCATCGATCACGAGATACTCAACCCCATGGTTTGTTCCATCCGTCCAACACACGCAAGCGGCCGCCACATAAACCCGTTCCGATGTCGACAGACTAAGCGTGAACGAGAAGAATGTCCCTTCCCGTAAGGAGAGGTTGCCGGTGAATTGGCATCCACACCGGGAGAGGTTCCATGCGGTTCCCTCCCCTTCCTCGTTCCCCACCTGATAGGTGATGGGTGCACACACCGACACCCGCCGGTGAGAACGCATCATAGGTTGATCGGCCATGTTAGAAAGCGCCACGCCTCCCGCTGAAGTGGGTCTCAGCATATTTCCCATCCACTTTAGATCGCGTCATATTGCCGGCGCATTTCATCTTCACGATGGGCCCGTCGCGAGCCAAGCAGGAAGGATATCCCGGGAAGAGTGAGACACACCATCGTACTGATCACAATGAAAATGCCGGACTTAAACAGCAGATTGCGAAAGTCGACCAGGAAGTAGAACAGATGATCCCATTGTTCCACGGTGAAAATCCCATGAACCACAAAATAGGTTGATGTCAGCACGTTGGAAATGATGTCCGGGGTAATCCGCCAATAGAGGAAATGAAACACCACGAAGATCAAGAGCATCTTGAGAATACTGCCAGTGACAAACCCGCCGTACAATTGCCAGATCGCATTGCGGCACACTTTGCCGAAATAGCACGCGCCTAAGTTAAACGCCAACAGAATATTGATGCCCAGGGTGTAGCTCAATCCAATGAGAAGAGAAAAGACCTGATCGGTCACCGTAGGATCATGCGTGCCGAAGATCGGAATCACGCGATCGATCACCCCCACACTGATCGGGGTGAAAATGATGTTGACCAACATGTCGGCCCAGGCCCCTTTCAACCCGACGTCGAAATACCCAAACTTCTCGTTCAGCAGGAGAAAATGGGGCGGGATCTCCATCCCCGTCCGTTCGACCGCCGACAGCTTCTCAATGTCAGAGATCGCCTCGAGGAGGCTTTTCGGTTTGGCCCGTGGGGTGGTGCTAGGGAACAGCGGCCCTGGATTCCCTTTCCCTGCAATCCCTCCCCCTCCACCTTCCATCGGTTATTCTCCCAATAGTCCAAACGTGCGAGCCACCGACCCAAAATACGCAAAGCAGGTCGTAAAGACGAGGAACAACACCGCGAGTCCAAACTTCTGCTTGTAGGTCCCGTACCAGAACGAATAGAACAGACACAGCGCGGCGCCGATCCGGGCCAAAGTGCCGTGAAACATCAAGTTAAAGAAGTTCATCCAC
>JBJACV010000055.1:0-9669 GCA_046604365.1 Nitrospira sp. | reverse complement strand
GAGTTCGAGCGGGATCTGATCCGAGAGCGCACCATGGCGGGTCTCGCCTCCGCGAGAGCGCGCGGTCGCAAGGGCGGACGAAAATTCGCGCTCACCAAAGCTCAGGTGCGTCTCGCGCAAGCCGCCATGGCCCAGCGCGATACTTCAGTTTCCGATCTCTGCAAGGAACTCGGCATCGAGCGCGTCACTCTCTACCGATATGTCGGTCCCAAAGGCGAGCTCAGAGACCATGGAAA
Source organism: Nitrospira sp. (assembly GCA_046604365.1). GTDB lineage: Bacteria > Nitrospirota > Nitrospiria > Nitrospirales > Nitrospiraceae > Nitrospira_D. The sequence continues at coordinate 9,433 of JBJACV010000055.1, read as the reverse complement.
GCATGTTCTCGGACTTACGTCGCAACTCGTTTCTTTTCGCAAGTTGAGCCACCTCCGCGCTTCATCAGAAAACTGAAGGAACCTCCATTGAATCGAACTAATATTTTTTTTGGTGAATCGCATTCTGACTGGTTGCCTGTCAGAGGCGGAGAATCTGGTGATTTTGTTTTTCGACGTGGTGACGGGCATGCCTTCGCGAAAATCGCACCTGCTTCCCGCCGCGGTGAGCTCGCTGGAGAGCGTGACCGCCTCATTTGGCTCAAAGGTCGAGGTGTGGCTTGCCCCGAGGTGATCAACTGGCAGGAGGAACAGGAGGGTGCATGCTTGGTGATAACGGCAATTCCGGGAGTACCGGCGGCTGATCTGTCTGGAGCGGATTTGCTCAAAGCGTGGCCGTCAATGGGGCAGCAACTTGGCGCTGTTCACAGCCTATCGGTTGATCAATGTCCGTTTGAGCGCAGGCTGTCGCGAATGTTCGGACGCGCCGTTGATGTGGTGTCCCGCAATGCCGTCAATCCCGACTTCTTACCGGACGAGGACAAGAGTACGCCGCAGCTCGATCTTTTGGCTCGTGTCGAACGAGAGCTACCGGTGCGGCTCGACCAAGAGCGCACCGATATGGTTGTTTGCCATGGTGATCCCTGCATGCCGAACTTCATGGTGGACCCTAAAACTCTTCAATGCACGGGTCTGATCGACCTTGGGCGGCTCGGAACAGCAGATCGCTATGCCGATTTGGCACTCATGATTGCTAACGCCGAAGAGAACTGGGCAGCGCCAGATGAAGCAGAGCGCGCCTTCGCTGTCCTATTCAATGTATTGGGGATCGAAGCCCCCGACCGCGAACGCCTTGCCTTCTATCTGCGATTGGACCCTCTTACTTGGGGTTGATGTTCATGCCGCCTGTTTTTCCTGCTCATTGGCACGTTTCCCAACCTGTTCTCATTGCGGACACCTTTTCCAGCCTCGTTTGGAAAGTTTTTTTGCCAGACGGGACTCCTGCAATCGTCAAAGGATTGAAACCTATAGAAGACATTGCTGATGAACTGCGCGGGGCCGACTATCTGGTATGGCGCAGTGGGAGGGGAGCAGTCCGGTTGCTCGGTCGTGAGAACAATCTGATGTTGCTCGAATATGCTGTGCCAAACGGCGGTACGCGCGAACGGCCGATAAGAGGAATACTGTCAACTCGCCCGAGGGAAAACGCAGCTAGAAAGTGCTATCAACTCGGGGCCGGTGGTACCACCAAAAACACCGTTGGCATTCAGTGACACCCACGTCGCGCCGCCGTCCGTAGTTTTGAACACCTCGTTGGAAGAACCTGCATACGCGACGCCCGGCGTGATCGGATCAACCGCAAGGCTACCGATGAGCATGAAGCGGTCCGAAAAGGAGATACCGTTGCTCGCGGGAGCCCAACTCGATCCGCCGTTCGTGCTCTTGAAAACCGCGCCGACGCCGCCGACGTACAGGGTGTTCGGCGCGAGTGGGTCGATCGCAAGTGCGTTGATGCCCCCGCCTTCCGGTCCGCCGCTCGTCCAGGCGTTCAGGCCGGCGTGACCGACCGCGGCATTGACCAGCGACGCGACCAGGAACATGGCACAGGCCGCAAGGCGCAATGGAGCATGTACTTTCGGGTACTGGTAGATGCACATCGGGATACTCTCCGGTTCTTAACTGGCTGCTGGAGTCGAGCGTACCTTGCGAGACAAGCGGGAAGTGCGCCGTGAGTCGAGGCTCCTCCTCTGCGTCGGAGCAACGACCGCCCGGGAGCGGTAGCTGAGTCGAAGTCAAACGGTCAAGGCGCAGAGACGTCGCCGAAGAACAATCTGGGTGTGCAGGGCGCGCATGCAGCGGATATCTTCAATACTGCGCGTTCGCTGCTCCATTATGGAACAGTTTCGCGAACAAAATGCGAAACCAGCATCACTTTACATTGGCATCTGGGAAGCTCGACGCGATCCAGAACCTCTGCGGAGCATCTGCTACCTATCGATCTCAGAAATCCCGGCCTCACTACGTGCGTCGCAATCGACCGTTTGTGACGCGCACGACCTAAAGCGCCGTGCCCCTGTAAGAGCGAAGACTTGACGGTCATGATGCGGAGGCGTTTTTGACGCAGGTCCGTCGATCAGCGTCCAGGTGATCCCCTGCCCGTCGTGCGGCCGACGGTCTCCGCCCTGAGCCCGTTCTTGTCCGGGTTGCCCGGTCGATAGTACATCGGCGATTCCCCGTCGCTACGGACCATACGTTGCGATCACATACGCATCGACCGCAGCCCGATGGGTCGTGACGAAACATCCGCTCGTGCCGTCCGCCGAGACCAGCCCATCGAGTTGATAGTCGTTTCTAGGAGTCTTTTCGCTCGAGCAGGGTGACATATTCGCCAACGTCGGACACTCAAGTCCTACTGCCGTTCGTCACACCATCAATCGTCGAGCGGCTCCAAGACAACCTCGATCTGACCCTACGCCGGGATCGAATGACCCGTGGCGCGCGCGCAGGGACCTGCGAAGCGGTTTAATTTCGTTCCTGTCCCCTGCATACGTGATCTCACGACCAGCTTCAGTCCTTAACCTCGCCGCCTAACGCGCCAATCAGCGAAACGTACTTCTCATACCTGGCGACCAGCTCGGCATGGCGCAACTTCAGCCGTTCGAACTGCTCCTCCTCACGATGCACGACGGCCGGAGAGCCATCGAGCAATCTCACCCGGATGTTGGTCATCGCTCGTGCCGCCGCTCCGGCACCTTCCAATCTCTCCTTGATCACTTGGATGGCGCCCTCCATCAAAATTCGCTGGGCGCGCACGCCGCCAGCGGGAAGGTGCAATCCCTTGCGCTCCGTGAAAAAGAGGTAACCCAGGTCGCCCTCATGAAATGCTGAGATTTCCATGTTGGTTAGCGCCTTGTCTAGCAACGACATGACGGACGAGTAGCGCGCTTCAACGTTACTCGGCAGAGCGCTTGGCGCGGCGCTCGTGTTGGGGACTATGCCGAGCCTACGCTGCGCCGTACCGATAAGGCAATGTGAGTACTCGTGCAGAATGTCGTATGTTGCAATTCGCTCGGAGAGGAGAATCAAACACTTCGATTGATGCTCCGTCGGAGCATATCTCATGTCTTCACCATCGGGATCAATAGACACGGCAACGGTGAGCGGATCCGTCTTTATGTCACCGCGCTTGAGGACATCTGCCATGTGCTGTTCTGCTATATGGTCGCTGGCACGACGCAGATTGGTTATATCAATTTGATCATATGGGGAGGCGGCGAGGCCCCTAACGATCAACACGCTCGTTTCGGGGGTTCCCCTAAGGCTCTCAATGAGGCGGTCGCAGGGAAGATCGGCAAGCCTTTCCAGCTCCCGGAAGGGAATCGCAACGCCCGTCAAGGGAAGGGTTACGCTCCCGGAAGGCAGCTCGCAGGCACTGATAGGTAGCAGGATTGCGACGAAAGCTGCTGCAAGTACGGAGGTAGATTTTGCGAGCACTGCTATCCCCCATTAGGCGTGAACCCCCAGACACAACCAACTCATAGTTGGGAGCTAGGAGTGATCTGTGGCTGGCATGCGATAAGCCTGCACCATTCATCTCGCACCGGATTTGATTAAATGTTTTGCTGTGCCCAACGGCTGTATGCGCGCGATGCCCGACTTTAAACGTTATGCCACTCGAAGCCCCGCTAGAACCCCCAACTCACACCGCCCCTCCCACCGCCGCCCGGCCCCGGCGTCTATCTGAACGAGATGGCGCGCGCGATCCTGGCCGGCGCACGAGGCTGGTCCGGACCGCCTTCAGAACGCAACCTCCGCCACGGGAAAGGCCGTCTCTCCGGGGCGCCCGTCGCGTACGCCTTGAGGGGTCAGGATTCGTCGCGACGCGTCCCCGGAACGCGCGATCCAGAACTTGGCATGTCGCCACGGCATTCTCCGGCGGAGCCACTCGATTTCTTCTGTTGGCATTGTCGTCGCCGTGAGCGTCGGACCGCTCCGCGCGGCCTCGGACTCGGAACGCGCGGCGATCTTGGCGTCCACCTCTGCCTCTGCCACCGCCTCCAGCAACGCCGACAGACAGCGACCCGCATAACGGCAATACACGACGTCGGCGGCTCCGAGCGCCTCCTCACGATTCACCCATTGGAGTGGGTCCTCACCTGTCACTCCTGAGCATCCGCTTCGATCGCAGTCGACGCTGCGGCCCTTCCCGAACGTCATCGCGTTGGTCATACCCACGTAGCCTCGCACACGAACCATCCGTTCCGGCGAGATGCCTCGGGCGGCCGCCACGAGGAAGCGCTCGTCTCGTCCGGTGCGACAGGCATGAAACTCGAGCACAACGCTTTGCGCCAGGAAGTGTCCGACGGCGCTTTCCAGTCGCTGCACCTGAGACTGCACCCGGCTCGCACGCGTCCGTTCGGCCCAGTAGTCCGCGAAGCCGATCGCGCCGCCACGCGCAGCGAGCTCACTCCACCCGTGGCTCACGATCACGATGCGCGCGATCCGCAGTGCCGGGTTCTCAGCGCCGAGGCGCAGGATCTCCTTTTCCACCGCGACGAAACTGGTCGCCGTGACGACCGGATCGGGGCTCCGAGCCCAGACGAAGGCCGGACCCACGATCCCTTCCTCGGCGTACACGACGAGTCCCGCACTCGCGGCCTTCCACATCGGCACCGACACGCGATCGTCGACCGGCACGCGAACATCTGCGTCGAGTCGCTCCACGCCGGAGCGTTGGAGCTCCGCCAAAGCCGCTTCCTTCGCCTGATCGAACGTGTACGGGCGGCCCGCCGCTGCGATGCGACGGGCGCCGCTCAGGAGGATGGCTTCGACCCCTCCGGCTTGCGCTTCTTCGACGAGCAAAATGCTTCGCGTCGAGAAGATCAGGTAAGGATCCAGTCCGTCGGCAGCCGCCGGGTACAGCGGTTTGGCACGATCCGGCGGTACGATGAAGAGCGGCTTCCGTTTCGCATCCGGCCCGCCCCTGAGCATGAGTTCCACGAATCTCTCGGCGATGTCCCGCCGCGAGAACAAGATGCCGTGTACGCTGCGGGTGACGAGGGCTTGGATCGCCGTGGAGGGCCACCCGAACTGCCGGCGGCACACGACGGCTGCATACTCCAGGGTGGCGACGCCGACGACGACCCCGCGCCTCTCCGCGAAGAGCTCCTCGCACATCTCACGGCCCGGGATCCACTCATGCTCGGATCCGATGACGAACGTCGGATCGCGTGGAGCGCCGCACACGCACATCAACGGCTGGAAGAGGCACATCGCCGGCGTCTGACGGTCGAGCAGGCCCCGCGCATCGGACGGCGTCAGGCTTTGCGACCGCAGACACGCGGACAGCAGGGGCTTGTACATGTCGAGGTTGAATTCGAGATGTCCCTGCAGCTCCGCGCGGCGCGCGCGCAGATCGTCGGCGGCGGATCCATATCCACGGCGAGCCGCGATCTCGGCGTCGATCTCGCGGATCTGCTTCACGAGATCGACGGCCACAAAGCCGAGGTAGGGAATCGAATCGTACCCGCCGAGCTGCGCGTGTGCGATCGCGTGCCCGCCGAGCACCGCGAGCGCGATCAGCAGCGCGCACGCGCTCGCCTTCGACGTCCTTCGCCGAGACAAGACGACGGGCCGACGGCCGGCGAGCGGGCGGAGTGTGTGAACCGGCGACAAGCCGGACCTCACTCGCTGCGTGAGTCAGTGCTCACGCGCATCAACGGCCACTCGATCCCGGCGTCGTTGGTCCACACCAGTCGGTCGCCTGCCACCGCCAGTATGCGCGCGCCACCTTGGTCGGACTCGATAAATCAGCTCGGCCCGCTCCGCCAGCCACGCACCATGCTCGAAGCCCGTCGATCCCGGGTCCATCCGGTGGGCGACGATCGGGAGACCATCCGCAAAAAACGCGTACTCCACGGAGGCGGTGTGCAGGCCGCTGTAAGAGCGACAACGAAGAGCATCGCAGACGTGGCACGCATCGGGCTTCTCCTTTTCGATCCGTCGAGCAGCTGTGGTCATCATGCATCCCCTTGTTGCGCCGCGCCATGCAACGCACTTTCTCGCGCGCCCCCTGCACCTTGAGATCCGTGCGTGTATAGCCGAGGGCGGTGAAATCCGCCCCACAGACTCGAGGGACGCTCGAGTGATGGCGGGTTGGTCCAATTGAAATTAAAACACGACTGCCCCCCCGCCACACAAACTCACCGCTCATAGTCGGAACTGATCCATGGCCGATACGCGATCAACCTGCACTCCTTGTCTCGCCTGGGAGGTGATCATGGTTTCTGCCGACCGCTTCGCGCGAGCGAGTTGACCTGCTGCCCGCTATCGGACGTTCGGAGTTCTAAAGTCCTTTGCCACAGGTGATCTATTCCCGACCCGAGCCCGGGCCGAAACCTGGACAGTCAAGGGCTTGACCGAATCCCGGCCTGCACTCCGGTTTTGGGTTGCGCACAAAACCCCACGCACTGCATTCTGGATCTGTCCAGCGAAGTCTGCAGGCTCGCTCCAGTGTTTGGTAGTTAGGGTTTCCTTGGGGGATCTTGGAGTACAGCGGACGACACGCCTCTTGAGGGCTTGATTCAGCTTCACCTACCGATACGCCCGCATCACCGACACGACACTTCTTCCCTTGTTCGCATAAAGCACCGTCTCCGACCTCATCGTGGGGCGTTTGGCACTCAGCGGAGCGGCAGGCTTGCGGATCACGCACTGAACCAGGTGCGCACGGGGGAAGGTCCCAACAGTCAACGGGACACGGCTCGCTGGTTGCTGAACCGGGGACGACACGCAGCGTCCCGGCCTCGGTCGTGAGTGCCGAGCCAGCCAGGGTCGCGCTCGCGGCCCACGCTTGAAGGGACTCAAAAAGCGAGGCCTGATTGTCCTGAGTCGGTCGACCCCTTCCGTGCAGCTTTCCGGCCACAAAGTCCACGATGATCGAGTCCTGGTGCCAGGCGACCTGCCCCGCGAATCGGAAGAGGAATACGTCTCCTTCCGCATCGTGCGCATCAATCGTGCGAGGTCCAGCCATGACGATATTCTTGTAAGTTGCCGAACCCTGACTTACGACGGCCCCAGCGCTCAATCCGTTAGCTGGGCCTCCAACCTGCCCCTCATACGTCGCCGAAATTTTGCGACCGGAACAGCACTGCGATCGGAGCACCAACTTTAGTTTGCTCCGAGAAAACCCTGACCCCGCGAAATCCGCCGACTCGGTATCAACCGACAAGTCACCCGCCCATAAGCAGGCCGGCTCCTCGTCACGGTCCCGAATCGTGATGCGAATAGGTCCAGCTCTCGGTGCTGAGAGGTCACGGAAGACGCAGGTGTTGGAATTTACGCAGTTGGAAGGCGAACAGGTTGGTTCGCCACGACCATCACGAAGGCATATTTCTAAGTCTGGGAGTCTTTGGGGATACCTGCCCGAATCCCATGGAGTGCCGTTTGCCCTGAAGTCACGCGTACAGACTGTGATGTCCAGCTTGGGCGCAGGTCGATTCGGCTTCGCCTCGGAGCCCTTGAACTTGGCTCTACATTCGCCGCCGCGGACCACCCAAGCGCATTGCGGAAGGCCCCCTAGATGAATGGCTGGAGCAGCGTTGTTCTGAGTACACCAGGCCTCACAATCCGTTTTGGAGCAGAGGCACATGTTTGGGATCAGGGCCCGACCCGTGCATGAACATGAGCCCCAGTCCGTGGGAGCTGATTCCGCCATGTTCCGCAGCCTCTCTAATTCCTCGCACACGACAGTGACCCCACCTTCGCAGCTCGATGTCAGGACCCGCATGGCCCTTTCCTGGTCTTGTTCAACACCGCTGCCCTTGTAGAGGAGCACCCCGAGAATTCCACACCCGCGCGCATTCCCTAGATCGCAGGATCGTTCCGCGAATTCGTAAGCACGCTCCTTGTTGCGCCTTCCATTTCTAGTGCCATACGCCTTCGCGATCACTGCGCAGGCATCACCGTCTCCTGAACTGCAGGCACTTTTGCAGCTATCCAGCGCTTCCGGGGTACATGGCCCACTGGCAGCCCTAGCGGTACCGGCCGTGAGCCAGAGTGCCAGCAGCATCAGTACGCATACCCATGATAGCGAGGTGCACTCATTTACGCATGCAACAAGCGAACGCGTGATGACAAGAACAGCTTGCCTGCCCTCGCGCGGTGCCAATTTTCGCGGGCTGTATGTCAAGCAAAAAGAAGCGAGCAGCGGGCACCGCTTGTCGGCAGGAATCATCATTAGATGCAAGTCGACGTACGCCTGATTGATCTGGGCCCGACCTTCGTTCGGGTGGGCTCCAGGGCCCCCCTCAGCAAGATCGCTTTTTTCATGCGTTTCGCGGGTCGGTGCTCGTTCGAATCAGTGGCCACGCAATGCCGGCGGGGTTGATCCACGAGAGCCCTGACTCCGTGATCTGGAGCCTCCGCTCGCCCGCTGTTGGCGCCGTGGTTTTGAACTCTAGGACAAGTTCATGTCCATCGAGACGCCACGTGCCGTGTTCGAATCCCGTCGAATCCTCGTGCATCACGTACGATACGATGGCGAGACCATCGGGGAAGAATTTGTACTCAACCCATGCAGCCTTCATCCGGGCCACGAGTTCGTGCTCTTGATCTCGATCAGGCTCACCCAGTTCGCGGCGATGGTGATCGAGCATTGCGGCTAGCGCTCGCGGCTTGTCGATCTCCCATATGCCGACGAATTCATTGCGATCTTGGTCACGGGTACAACCGTTCATACCAAAAAGCAAAAATATTGCGGGCAGTGCCACCATCAGCCTGTAACGCATGTCCTCCTCCATTAGTCTAAGCCGACATTTCCCAGATGACCGGGTGGAGGCCCGGCTCGGGGCGCTTGTAGTGCGGATCGGCCTGGGCCGGCTGTGCCAAACGGCGGTACGCGCGAACGGCCGATAAGAGGAATACTGTCAACTCGCCCGAGGGAAAACGCAGCTAGAAAGTACTATCAACTATCAACACGCGCCTACTCTTGGGATTGAAGCTTCGGACGTCTCACTGCATCTTGGCGACGGCGCGCCCCGCGGCCTCGTACATCGAGACGGTGCGGTCGCAGTACTCGACGCCGTACTTCTTCAAGATCTTGAAGCCGTCGTCTTCCCACGCGCCGGGAATGCGGAAGATCGCGATCGTGTCGGCGGGATTCCGGCCGGACTCGACGCAGCCTTTGATGACGCCGCGGGCGACGATGTCGACGCGGGTGTTCGACACGACGTTCATCATGACGGCGATCTTCTTCACGCCGGGCTTCGACAGGATGAGCTTCGTGAGGCCACAGGCCTTCTTCACGCTCGGGTTGCCGCCGATCTCGCAGTAGTTGGCGGGCTTGCCGCCGTGCTTGCGAATCGCGTCGAAGAGCGTCAGCGAGCCGCCGCCGGCGCCGATCACGAGCCCGAGGTCGCCGTCGAACTCCTTCACG
>JBJACV010000054.1:0-10294 GCA_046604365.1 Nitrospira sp. | reverse complement strand
CTCCACGGTCATTCGCGGGAAGACATAGTGCGCTCGAGCCCGTAACATGGCTTGTTCATATTCAGTCCGTTTCGCCGCCGTCTGTCCACAGAACTGGGCAATACGTCGAATCATCTCCTGCCCCGGCTTTTTACCGCTATTTGGACGGCAATAGTTACAAATAGAGCCCTGCGACACCTTCAATTCCTTGGCAAACTCGCGCTGAGAACGATATCCGGCAGCACGGATAATACCCGTGATGACCATCGCGAACCGAGCTTCTGGGGTCAGTGCGCGCTCGGGTCCTGCCGAATTGTTCATGAATAACCGCCGAAGCGTAATAGTAGAGTGCTGCTCGCACTATGACATGGATGTAATCACGCTGCAACGATTATTACGCCCATAAACACAAGAGATGAGCCGCTCCACACCCATTCACTCCCACTGTGTCACCGTATCCTGTGCACATTTGATTACCTTCTTGAAATACTCCTATCCCTTCACTACAATTTCACCGCTTCGCCAATCGGCACTGACTGCAGATGCTGTTCATGACGGAAAGGAGACACGCGCGTCAACTACCCCCGACTAAAGTCGGGGGCTTGAAGGGAACAATCCCGGAAAGCCAGATTGACCAGGGAAAGCGGTAACCAACCCGCTACGTGTACTACAGGTCGTTAAGACGTACCGGCGAATGCTTCCTCAGTTCGCCGCTCTACAAGGTCTGGATCATGCTGCGGAAAGGTAAAGCCGCGAAGGTTCGGATCGACCCGCACAGGGAGCCGGGCGTACACATTCCCGAGGGGAGACGCCCCGTAAGGGGCGCGTCACAAGGCCCGTAAGGGCAAATTTGGAGAAAGAAGATGGCTGTTTTCGTGCTGGACAAGCAAGGCAAGCCGCTGATGCCCTGTAGCGAGAAACGCGCGAGGCTGCTCTTATCGCGCGGCCGCGCGCGCGTACATCGTGTGGTTCCCTTTGTCATTCGATTGGTGGATCGCCTCCAGTCGGAAAGTGCATTGCAGCCGGTGGCAATCAAGCTTGATCCCGGCAGCAAAACAACAGGCGTTGCAGTTGTTCGCATCAAGGAAGAAACGGACGAAGACAACAGCGAGATTCGCAACATCGCCTGCGCCATTTCACTGATGGAATTGGTGCATCGCGGCAAGCAGATCAGCAAGTCGCTTACGGCGCGTCGCGCCTTCAGGCGCCGGCGCAGAAGCCAACACCTGCGGCATCGCCAAGCGCGCTTTGACAACCGAACCAAGCCGGAAGGATGGTTGCCGCCTTCGCTGCAACACCGTGTTGACGCCACCGTGTCTTTGGTGAAACGCCTGCGTCGCTGGGCGCCGGCAACCGGAATACAGCAAGAGCTGGTGCGCTTCGACACCCACGCCATGCAGAATCCCGACATTGCCGGCATCGAATATCAGCAAGGCGAACTGGCGGGTTACGAAGTGCGGGAATATCTCCTTGAAGCATGGAGCCGTCAATGCGCCTATTGCGACGCGAAAGAGGTTCCCTTGGAAATCGAGCATATCATTGCGAAAAGCCAGGGCGGAACCGACCGTGTTTCAAACCTGACCTTGGCTTGCCGGTGCTGCAATCAGAAGAAAGGAGCCCTCCCCATTCAGCAGTTTGTGAAAGACCCTGCGCGCCTGGCGCGCATCCTCGCCCACGCCAAGGCGCCATTGAAAGACGCCGCTGCCGTCAATGCTGCGCGCTGGGCGCTGTTTTCTGCGCTCACGGACACGGGTTTGCCAGTCGCTTGCAGCAGCGGTGGACGCACTAAGTACAATCGCCGTCGCTTCAATATTCCCAAGACCCACGCGCTGGATGCGTTGTGCGTCGGCGATGTGGATGGCGTCGAATGCAAGGCCATGCCGACGCTTTCAGTCCAGTGTGCAGGACGCGGCAGTTATCAGCGCACTCGCTTGACCAAGCACGGGTTTCCTCGCAGCTATTTGATGCGCACGAAAGCTGTTTACGGCTTTCAAACCGGGGATCTGGTTAAAGCGAACGTGGCCGCTGGAAAGAAAATGGGCTGCTATGTCGGACGTGTTGCCGTACGTGCTTCCGGCGCTTTCAATATTCAGACGACTGATACTGTCATTCAGGGGGTTTCTTGGAAATATTGCCGCGTCATCCAGCGCGGCGATGGTTATGGCTATCACTTTCACAACAACGTGACGGGCTTGCTTCGCAAGCCCGCAATTCGTCCCCTGACTGAAGTCAGGGGTGTCCTTGCGGAGGATCTATGAACTCACCACGCGGATGTGACCACTCCTTACTCTTCGGGTCCGACGAATTCCTCTACCGCATCATGGTCGACTACCGCGCAGTGATTTTGAACGTCGCCAAACGCTTTCGCCATCTCGACCGCATGTACGACGTCGAGGATCTTGAACAAGAAGCTTTCTTCGGTGTCCGGCTCGCCTGTAACAGTTGGGCTCACGCACGTGCCATCAAGATGCAATTCAAAACGTACTTAACGTGGCATATCAGCCGCCATTTTCAAGGCCGCTTCAACGGTGACGATAAAGTGGTCGACATCATCGGCCAAGATAACGCCATACGAGTCACCATTCCTTGGAGTAAATATAAGAAGTCAGGACGAGCGGCCGCGAGAGCGCGAAACTGCACGACACGAATCCGCTCACTACTAGTCTACTATGACGCGCCAAACGGAGAATGCGACGAACCACAACTCCAGCCATCAAATGAGTGGCATCCCATTCATACAGGAGAAGAGACGGTCGTCGATATTTTTGATCCAACGGGAACGCTTATCGTCACGGTTCCACGGAATAACTTCTTGCGCGTCCAGGACCTGATTGCAGGCTACGGGTATGCCATCCGCGAATACTCGATCTATGATCCGCCTCCCTCGCAGTCAACCCGGCAAACACTTACCCCTGAAGCAGCCCTTCTGCCGCCTTCAGGCTATACCCCGGCTCACGAATCGTCTGACTCCCAGGGCGAAACCTCACACGTCGTCGACGTCTATTCACGCCGCGAAGTCTTTCTGACCACAATGACCATGAAACGCTATCGACTGTTTCAACAACATTTCCAGAAATATGGGCTCAAGACCCGCAGACGGAATCCGGCCCTCACACCGGAGCCACTCGAGTATGACGATGTTCCCGAAACACCAGCTCCCATGGTCTACATCCAAGAATCCGTCTCCATCGCGTAAGGGCAGAGCACATGGCCTCATTAGTTCACTCACGTCCCATGGTCACAATCGATTTAGGACAACCACAAGAGACCATCGCACATGGAGAAGCCTTTCTGACCATTGGCCAATTCAAAGCACTCCTCGACGAACAGGGCCACCTCTTTAGTAAATCCACCATCTACCGATGGCGCAAGGTCACAAAAGAATTCCTTCCCTCCACCATCAAAAACATGCTCGCCCCGGCACCATCTATCTGGTTTCTAACGATGTCAACGAATCGGGACTCGGAAGGGGCGACCACGATCATCCCTCTGCGATATCTGAATGAAACCGTTCGACCGACCGCACAGAAATACTGTCTGAACTATGCGTCACCAAGCCCAATGAACCTCTGTCTACACACACTGAGAACCTATCTCTCCCAGGCTCAAAAAGAACTCGATCGCCTGACTCATTTCTGTGATGGTCTAGAAGGAAAGGATCTGTCCAATGCAGAACACAGAACCCGTTGTCATCCGCCTTCCGCTTAGTCGGCTCTCAGCGAATACGAAATATGAGCACTACAGTCGACCACTAAACCCCGCCGAAGCCCGGGATCTCCGTGCGAGCATTGCGGCCGTTGGCTGTATCTTACAGCCCTTGATCGTCGAATTCGTTCAAGCCAAAGCCTCCTATGACGTGATTGACGGGTACAATCGATGGAAGAATGCCATCGCACTCGGCTTTATGGATGTGCCCTGCACACAAATCTTTACCGAACAACAGCGCATTGAAGCGCTCACCGCCAATGCCACCAGGCGACAACTGACAGACGAAGAGCGGACCGCGCTTTTGGCGAAAGGCCGCATGGCTTTCACTGACGCCGCCAAGAAACTTATCGATCCGTTACGGGCGCTCTACCAAAACGGTGACTTATCACGGATCCTCGGCCCAGCCAATGTGTTGGCCTTGTTAAATTCCTCAACCCAAAAGCAAGAAGAAGTCTACGCCAAAATCCAAGCGGCATTCGGCACTCCTCTGACGTCGGCAAGCGAGACCACCACACTCCATCAACGCATTCAGGATCTTTCGAATCAAGTAGCCTCTAGTGAGCGCACAAAAGAACAACTCGAAGCCGATCTCAATGCGGTAACACAGGAAAAAGCTACCCTCCAAGCACAGCTCGACCAGATGGGGCACAACATCGATGAATTAGCGGATAAGAAGGCTGGCCAGCATAAAGTTGCCCTGGAACACCAAGTCAAAAAGCTGACTGATCAAATGACGACTCTCCGCACCGAGCACCAAACAGCCTGTCGGAACGCCAAGGTACTGGAGGAACAACTCAAATCAGCAGAAGCGGAAAAGAAAGCCGCGCAGATCTATGCGCGCGAGGCAGAGCGGAAAGTCCAACATGCCAATCAACGGTTGGCAAACCCCCACATCATCATCAGTAACTTCGAGGCCATCAGCCGAATGATTGAGGCCATCAAAGCACAAATCGTCGCTGCCAAACCGCTTGCGCCTGAGGACGAGAAACTCATCCAGGACCAAATCGAACAAGCCAGTACCCTACTCGCCGATCTCGACAACACCTTGCATTCCGCGGCCGGCGAACTGATACCCTTCAACCGACATCTCAAGCCACGCGGATCAAAACAATCTGGCAACAAAGCGCAAGAGGCGTAATGCTACATCCCAGGGAAGTGCCGACATCGCTCAACGATGACCGGAAACCGATCCGCCTCAGTATCACCAATCCTAATCCATACCACATACCTATTGCTGCCAGCCTGGTCTCAGGATTCATGCTCTATGCTTCACTACCTGATTTCTCCACATCCTTTGAGGAGATGTCTCAAGACATTCCACTGCTCTTCGTAGCAACATCGGCAGTGATCGTTTGCCTCTACTTCTTACAATGGAGCCACGCAGACAACCAAGCCGCCCAAGACCGAGAAGTTCCTGATCACCCCTGCAGCCCGGCGCAGAGGCCCCCTCCTTCAGGGCGGGGAGGAGAGCCGGTCTCCCGAGGCCACACCCTGGCCGTAATAGATTATGATGACACACCGCTGGACCTTTAGAGCCTATCCCACACCCACTCAAGCCCAACACTTGGCCCGGACGTTCGGCTGTGTGCGCTATGTCTACAACTGGGCCCTGCACCTCCGTTCCGAGGCCTTTCGTGTTCATCAACAGACGCTTGGCTACGCAGAGACCGACCGGCGGCTGACCCACCTCAAACGGCAGCCCGACACCGTGTGGCTGCAAGAGGTCAGTTGTGTCCCACTCCAACAGGCGCTCCGCGATCTGCAAACCGCCTACACCAACTTCTTTGAGAAACGCGCCGCCTATCCGCAGTTCAAGAAAAAGAGCCGCCGCCAGTCGGCCAACTACACTCAACGCGGCTTTTCATTCAAACCCTCGACGAAGACCCTCTCGCTCGCGAAGCTCGGCGTGCTCAAGGTGAGATGGACCCGGGACATCATCCATATCCCCTCATCAGTGCGGATCATCAAGACGACCACCGGCAAATACTTTGTCTCGCTGGTGGTCGACGTGGCCCCTGTCTCGTGGCCCAAGTCCGGCCAGGCGGTGGGCATTGATTTCGGTGTCACGCACTTGGCCACACTCAGCACTGGGGAAACGATTGACAACCCACGCCATGCCGAACGACAACAGCGCACGCTCCGGGTTCTCCAGCAACGGCTCAGTCGCGCCCAGAAGGGTAGCCGACGACGAGCCCGTGCACGCCACCGGCTGGCGGTGGCCCATGAGCGGATTCGGAACGCCAGACAGGATACGCTCCAGAAACTGACGACCCTGCTCGTCAAACGCTTCGATACGCTCTACGTCGAAGACCTCAATCTCAGGGGGATGGTCCAAAACCACGCCATCGCCCGCGTGTTGAGTGATGCCGCGATCGGTGCCGCCATCCGATTGCTCGAAGACAAGGCGGCCCGGTACGGAAAGACCGTGATCAGAATCGATCGGTTTTTCCCATCGAGCAAACGATGCTCGGCGTGCCGGCATGTGTTGGATAAATTGCCCTTGACGGTCCGGGCCTGGATCTGTCCCACCTGTGGGGCGGCTCATGACCGAGATCGTAATGCGGCACTGAACCTTGTGGCGGCCGGGCAGGCCGCACCTGCGCATGGAGCTGGGAGAAGCCCTCGTCGCCTCGCGCGACGAGGCACCCGGCGACGAAGTGCGAACCACCCTGACAGATCACCCGTCTGAGCAGGAATTCTCGGCCTTCAGACCGGGGAGGATGTCAATAATACAGTGATCCACTGTCACTAGTGCCAGGTGCTTTCTTCGGAACTCTCGCTACAATGTGATCCCTCACTACTAGGGAGGGATGTAGATGCGTGCCTCATTCTTATCAGAGGACTTTACCGTATCCCATGTCAGCCCAACCCGCTCGCACCAGACGGTTATCCAAGACCTTACGACGATCCTTCATAAGCTCGGCATACTCTATGCCGCCGAAGCCGCTCCTCAGACTCCGATCGAAGACATTCTGGCGATTGAAACCCTGCTCGCCATCAAGGAACTGCCAATCAAGAAACGAACGGTGGCGCACCTCGCCACAAACCTAGGCCTCCATCAGGATCCTCTCAATCACATCTTGATCCAGCTGAAAGAGCAGGGATTCCTGGTTACCACTTCCAAACACCTCCTGCTCACCAATAGTGGGATGGCAAAGGCAGCCGAGAATAAAGGGACCTCACACCACTTGCTGATCGGACTGCGCAAACTCAAGGGACCAACCCACACAGATTTGTATCAGTTGACCACCTCTCTGCTCCAAGAGCGCATCCACACTCAGATGCTCAACCATGAACCAATTTGTACGCATTGCCGGTACTACCAACCCAATGCCCATCCGCACAGCAAACGGCCCCATCACTGCCATCTCATTGATACGGCCTTCGGACAGAGTCCGAATGAGGCCAACCCAAGACCCTTACTCTCGATTGCCAAAGGAATAAGCCCACACGATACAACCCCGAACAAATAGACACTCCCAGCCCATGATCGGACTGACCCGGTACGCGGCAAGCCCCGCCGTTCAGGGCGGGGAGGAGAGCGCGGAGTCCATAGGACTCCATGTCGCTCCGTTCGAGTTCGTCTCGTAATAGATAGGGGAGAGCCGCACATTATGCAGCAATTGCAAGCCTATACATTTGAGCTCCGTCCGACCGGCGCACAGCAGCGGCTCATGCGCCGCTTCGCCGGCTCGTGCCGGGTCGTGTTCAACGAGGCGCTGAACTTGCAGAAGGCGCGTTACGAGCGTGGCGAGAAGAAGCTCGGCTACGCCGGGCTGTGCAAGGAACTCACGGCATGGCGCAACGGCGCTGCATTGCCTTCGGGGCGCAGCGCACCGTGGCTGTCCGAGGGACCGGTACACACGCAGCAACAGGCGCTCAAAGACCTGGAGCGCGCCTATTCCAACTTTTTCGCCAAGCAGGCCGACTTCCCGCGCTTCAAGAAGAAGGGCCAGTCCGACAGCTTCCGCTATCCCGACCCCAAGCAAATCCGGCTCGATCAAGCCAACAGCCGCATCTGCCTGCCCAAGCTCGGCTGGCTGAGATACCGCAACAGTCGGAATGTATTGGGTGAACTGCGCAATGTCACCGTCAGCCTGTCGGGCGGCAAGTGGTATGTGAGTATCCAGACCGAGCGCGAGGTCGAACCGCCCGTCCCCAACGGCGGCGCGGTCGGCATCGATCTGGGCATCGCTCGGTTCGCCACGCTCTCGGATGGGACGTTCTACACGCCGAAGAACAGCTTCAAGCGGCATGAGACTGCGTTGCGCAAAGCACAGCAGGCGATGAGCCGCAAGTCCAAGTTCAGCAACAACTGGAAGAAGGCCAAAGCCAGAATCCAGCGCATCCATACCCGGATCGGCAACGCCCGGCGCGACTATCTGCACAAGACCTCGACCGCGATCAGCAACAACCACGCGATGGTGTGTATCGAGGATTTGCGGGTGAAGAACATGTCCAAGTCGGCGGCAGGCACAACCGAGCGACCGGGCAGAAACGTTCGGGCCAAGTCCGGCCTGAACAAGTCCATCCTCGATCAAGGCTGGGGCGAGTTTCGCCGCCAACTGGAGTACAAGTTGGCATGGAACGGCGGCCACCTCATCGCCGTGCCGCCACAGCACACCAGTCTGACCTGTCCCGCTTGTGGGCATGTCTCGGCGGACAACCGGCAAAGCCAAGCCCGGTTCGCGTGTGTGGAATGCGGTTTCAAGGAACACGCCGATCTGGTCGGCGCGATCAACATCATCTCTCGCAGGATGCGACTATTGCGAGACGAAGGGCAGGACACGGCGGACGCTTCCGCCGGGCGGGAAACCGCAGCCCGGATCGCCTGTGAAGTGAGCGGTGCAGTCAGGCCGCCAGCAGCAGGACCCCACCGAAGCGACTCAGGGGCGGCTCAATGCGCCGCCTGAGCGCCGTAGGAATCTCCGGCCTTCAGGCCGAGGAGGATGTCAAGACTCCACTTCCCGCCGGAACGTATTTACATCAGAGAAAGTACACACTGCGTATGCAACAACTGGGTATGTTTGGCCAGACTCCTGCGCCTCGCCAGCCACAACCGCGTGTTCTTCCACGACTTCCCCCGGACGTCCTGACGACCATTGCAGACCCGCTTGCCCTCAACCCTGAACAACTGGCCGTGGTCCGTGCCCCGCTCGGCCCCCTCTTGGTCATCGCCGGAGCCGGGAGCGGAAAAACCAAAGTCCTGGTCCGTCGCACCGCTTGGCTCATCGCATCCGGCATCCACCCACATCAGATCCTCCTCATTACGTTTACACGGAAAGCGGCACAGCAAATGCTCAGCCGTGTCCAAGAGATTACACCCCTCCCTCGCTTCAAAGTCCATGGCGGGACATTCCACAGTCAGGCCGCGACCTGGCTGAAAAAGCACGGTTCCGCGATCGGCGTGAACCCACGCTTCACCATCCTCGATGACGCTGAGAGTGCCAGCCTGCTCCATCTGTTAGCCAGCAAACAACGGCTCACCGGCATCAAAGGATTCCCCTCCAAACGCACTCTCCAATCGATCTATGGGCACGCCGCCAACAGCATGACCCCTATCGAGAAGACGATCGAACAACATTTTCCCCACTACGGCGCCTACACCACACCGATCGAAACCCTGCATCGCCTCTTTCGCGATACCGAATGGGCCCAACAGCGATTCGATTACGACGATCTCCTCCTCCTCGTTCATCGGATACTCACGGAACACCCCCACAATGCCGCCGGCCTGGCGCATCGCTACCGCGCCATTCTGGTCGACGAATACCAAGACACGACACGTCTCCAAGCTGAACTTGTCCGCCACTTGGGCGCCGCACACCAGAACATTCTCGTCGTGGGCGATGACGCACAGTCCATCTATGCGTTTAGGTCCGCAGACGTCCGCAACATGCAAGAATTTGCGTTCCACTTCCCCACCGTCACCGTCCACACGCTCATCCGGAACTACCGCAGCTCCACCCCCATCGTGCATCTCGCCAACAAAGTGATCGAAGGTGCGCCTCATCTGCATCCCAAAACATTACTCGCCCAACGCGAATCACAGCACAGGCCCCAACTCATTCAATGCCCCGATGAATCCACACAAAGCGCGTATGTCATTCAACAAATCCGAGTCATGCAGCAGCACGGACTCGGATTACACCGGATCGCCATTCTCTTTCGGTCATCGGCCCATTCCTACGATCTCGAAACGGCCCTCTCCCGCCACCGTCTCCCCTTTATGAAATATGGGGGGCTCGTACTCACGGAGACCGCACACGTCAAAGACTTCATCGCCTATCTCACGGTTGCGTGCCGGCCCACCGATCGAACCTCCTGGCAGCGGCTCTTACTGTTAATCGACCGTATTGGCCCGGCCACAGCCGAGCAACTCATCACCACCATCAAACAGGCCCCGCGCCCATTAGACGTCCTTCGACGCGATACGAGTGCTGCCCAACACGACCTACACCAATTGGCACACGTCCTTACCCAACTGAATGACGAGGCGATTCCCCTCTCTCTTCGGCTCCAAGCCGTGCTCGATCATTATGCGATACCCCTCAAACGCCACTACCCTGACGACATGCGCGAACGACAGGCCGAGCTCGCCTTCTTG
>JBJACV010000053.1:0-10814 GCA_046604365.1 Nitrospira sp. | reverse complement strand
CGTCAATGGCGATGGAAGAACGGATCTCGTCTATCTCAGTAGTACCACGCCGCGTAACTACATGGTGATGCTCAGCACCGGTACGAGTTTCACCGCGCCGGTATCGTGGGGGATCTATCCAACGGGGGCCGATGCCAATAGTAGTTGGACTTCGCATTGGCTAATTGATGTGAACGGTGATGGAAGGAGCGACATTGTCTATCTGAGCGTGGCACCTAATCGCTACATGGTCATGCGGAGCACAGGGTCTAATTTTGCTTCACCTGTGACTTGGGCGGATTATGTCGCGGTCGACAGCTGGAGTCAGTTCTGGCCAATCGATGTAACGGGGGACGGGAATGCCGATCTTGTGTATCTCAGTACCACGCCGAACAAGTTCATGGTCATGGCCAGTAATAGCACGTTCGACCTTCTAGTCAGTGCCATCAACGGCATTGGTGGTTTTACCCGCTTCACCTATACGCCAACGCCACAACTAGCTACGACACAGACAAGCTTGCCTTTTCCCATCCATGTTGTGACAGCAGTGGCCTCTTGCGACAACTGGAGCAGCGCGGCTGGAACCTGTCTAGGCAGTAACAGTACAACAGACTATCTGTACGACGGTGGCTATTTTAACTTTCAGTATCGAGATTTCCGTGGTTTTCAGCATGCCAAGGTAATCGGGCCAATGGGACCCAATAGTGAGCAGGTGGCCACGGATATCTGGTTCCATCAAGGGACGGGACTCAGTAACACGCCGGACCCACTGAGTGACTTGCAGTCTGCACAGGTGGCCTACACAGCAGGGAGGCCTTATAAGACCACCGTGTCTGATGCACAACCACCGTACACGGTATTTTCAGAAAGGACGACGATCTACCGAGCGGATGGCGAAAACCAGGCGCCATGGTATACGCCGGTCTCAGAAGTCAGCACGAAGATCGATAATGCACTGAAAGAAACGAAGGTGACGTATCTGTATGACGGTTATGGCAATGTGCTTCAGGAACAGCATTATGGAGAGACACTGATCAGTGGCGATGAGAAGACGATCGATCGCGCAATCAGCAACAATACGACCGACTGGCTCATTGGGTTTCCAACTCGAGAGACCATCTATGCTGGACTCGGGACAGCGGGAGCTAAGCTGTCAGAGTCGTTGATGTCTTATGACGGAAGTGGGAGCTGTACAACACCGAATGGCGTGTCGATTCCGACCAAGGGGCATTTGACGCGAGTCGAGCGATGGCTCAATGGCGGACCTAATCCTGTCAACGGAACCGACTATGACAGTTACGGCAATATTATCTGTACGGTGAGTCCTAGTGGCGATCCGGCGGGAACGATAACCACGATCGTCTATGACTCTGCGACAAAAACGTTCCCCTTGATGGTATCAAAACCCCTAGGTGCAGTTGTAATAACAGAGTACTACGGCGTGAATGGTGTGGGGGCCGACTTCGGTCTCTATGGGCAGGTGAGGAGCGTGAAGGACGCCAATGATCAGATTATCACAACGAAGTATGACAAGTTCGGCCGCAAGATAGAAGTAATCACTCCCTATCTTGATCTCAGCGGATCTCCGAGCACTTTTACGACCACAATGGCCTATCTAAATTGGGGGTTAGGAGTCGGCCCTAACGCAGCGACACATCAACATTTGCACACGATCAACAGCCTAAATCTGTCGTCTTGGACATTTTTCGACGGACTAGGCCGGACGATTACCAAGAAGAGTACGGGGCCAGGCAATGAATTGATTCGGAGCGACACTGTCTATGATCTGCGAGGGCAACAGTGGAAAACGACGTTGCCCTATTTTGAAGCGACTGGCACTCCGGATATCCGAACAACAAGTTATGACGCAGCCAGTCGGGCTACTCAGGTTAGAAACGTCGACGGAACAATCAGCAAGTTATGTTACTCCGGATGGGAAACCACCACGATCGATCCCAAACAGCATTGGAAAAGACAAACCAAAGACGTCTATGGCCGAACGATCAAGACCGAAGAGTTCACAGGCACGCAGGCGAATTGTGGACCGTTGAGCGGAGTTTCGGTATACGCCACCACGCTCTATCAATACGATCTACTTGGCAATCTGCTCAAAGTAACCGATGGAAGTCTGCAGCAGAACATCACGACTATGCGCTACGACACGTTAAGCCGAAAAATCGCGATGAGCGATCCCGATATGGGGAAATGCGGTGATCTTACGGCATTGTCTCCAAACACAACCTATCCATGGTATGCCGCGCCCTGCTGGAATTATCAGTACGACGTCGCCGGTAATCTTGTGAGGCAAACGGATGCGAAGAATCAAAACCTGTGGTTTCGGTACGACGCGCTCAATCGACGGAAGCAAAAGGATTTCAATGTTCAAAAGGCTGATGGTGCAGGGGATGTTCGTTATCTATTTGAAACGTCGGTCAAAACCCACAACCAGGTCGGCCGTCTCAAGCAGCTCATTGACGCGGCTAGCAACGTGACGTTTCGCTATGATCCGACTGGACGGATCGTACGGACAGATAAAGTGGTGAATGGGGCGACTTATTCCACTGAGAGCAGCTACGACGGCCTCGGCCGTCTGGTAAAGGTCAAGTATCCGCCGAGCTTGGCAAAGGTTGCAGACTATTTCTATACAGGTCCTTGGTTATTGAAAGTCATGGAGGGGGCAACCACGTATGTACATTACGCAGGCTATAATGCCATGGGGCAAGCAGCCACGGAGACCTATGGAAATGGTGTCGTTACCACGAATGTCTACGAGCCAAATACCTTCCGGCTTGAGTCGACCAAGACCATTGGCTCGACAGCGCCAACAGCTCCTGCCACTCTGGTCGCCACTGCGTTTAGTGCCAGCCGGATTGATCTGAACTGGGCCGCGGCCATGGACAATACTGGTGTGACTGGGTATCGCATCGAGCGGTGCAGTGGTATCGCGTGCAGTAATTTTGCAGAGATTGCAACGGCAGCTTCCGGAACTCTAATCCATAGTGATATCGGCTTGGCACAAGGAAATCCGTACACCTATCGTGTGCGAGCAGTTGATGCCTCCAATAAGCTCGGGGCCTATTCTCAGTCAGCTACCGCGGTAACCACTGATACGACGTCGCCTAGCGCTCCGGGATCGCTGACGGCCATGGTCGTCAGCACGACACAGATCAATCTCAGTTGGACGGAGTCGGTGGACAACTCGTACCTCATGACATACCGCATTGAGCGTTGCGCGGGGTCGGCTTGCACCAACTTTAGTGAGATCGGAACCGCAACGGCGACTGGGTATAGCAATAGTGGTTTGAGCGCAAATACTACCTATCGATTTCGGGTGAGGGCAAGCGATCATTCAAACAACCTCAGCGCCTATTCCGCCACGATCACCGTGACGACGACACTACCGTCCGATGCCAGTGCCCCCACTGGACCAGGATCGTTGACGGCAACCGTGGCAAGTAATACGCAGATCAATCTTGGCTGGACTGCATCAACGGACAACATTGGCGTCACAGGCTATCGAGTCGAACGGTGCCAAGGCGTTGGTTGTAGCAACTTCGTGCAGATTGCCACAACTGCGACGCTCACCTTTAACAATACTGCCCTGATTCAGGGGAACTCCTACTCGTATCGCGTGCGAGCGACCGATGCGGCCGGCAATCTCAGTATCTATTCCCCCATTGCGACTGGTACCACGACTGATGCCATAGCACCGACAGTTCCCGCTGGATTGTTTGCCATGGTTCAAGGCCCAGGACAAATATCGCTAACATGGACCACCTCAATCGACGCTTCCAACGTCATACAGTACCAGATCGAACGGTGCCAAGGCGCTGGTTGTTCAACTTTCTCACCCGTCACCATAACGGTGCTCACATCGTTTACTGATACTGGACTTGTGGCCAACATGCCATACAGCTATCGAGCTCGCGCCATCGATGGAGCGAACAATGTCAGTGCCTATTCAGCGACTGTGAGCGTAACCACGTTCCTCGCGCCTCCACCGCCATCGACTGGCTACGGAATCTTAGCTTATGGCACGGGCCGATATGGCGAATAACAGTCTTGGAAAGGAGATGACGATAATGACGTACGTGATTAGGGAACATCGTGGCATCTTATTCATAGTGCTTTCATTTGTGATTGCGCTGGCCAGTTTGGCGGATACAGCCGAGGCAGTCTGTACTCCGCTCGGCACAACGACGTCGAATCACGGATTGTGCAAGCCTGATAACGGCGAGCCTGGTTGGACCAATGCGCTCAACAGCAACTGGGACAAATTAGATAATCACATCGTTCCGAGCGGAGCGGTGATGTTCTACGCCGCTGCCACGCCGCCGGGTGGGTGGTACGCCTGCGACGGTTCTGCCAAGAACAGAACGACTGACGCCGCCTTGTTTGCAGTGGTCGGCACCACATTCGGGGCTGGAGATGGATCTACCACATTCAACTTGCCTGATGGTCGCTCACGCAATGTCGTCATGGCAGGGACCGGGACTGGGCTTTCGGCCAGAAACCTTGGTACGACGGGTGGGGAAGAGAATCATGTTTTGAGCACGACAGAAATGCCATCACACACCCATCCTGTGCAGGGAAACAGGCCGTGCATAAGTCAAGGTTGCCCCGGTACGTCTTTTGCGGGGGCACAGTACGTGCCTCAGGTTTATGAGGCGGATTTCACTACCAATGCAAGTGGTGGCGGTGCTACCCACAATGTTATGGACCCTTTCTTGGTCCTCACCTGCATGATCAAGCGATGAGGTTGTCGGCAGAATGGAAATTCATGGTGCAGATGGCATAGGGAGTGTGGTGGCGGACAGCCTATCAAACGGCGGGAGCATGTATGACTACAATGGTGGGAGTACGGCAGGCACGAGTGAGCTGGGCAGGGGGTGCCTTGATATTGATCGGTGCTGCCATAGGAATTGCCGTGTCTGAAGCTCAAGCCGACGTCTTGCAGCACCTGAACTATAGCTATGACAATACGAATAATGTGATTGGGATCACGGACAATGTCACGCCAACCAACAGCCAAACTCTCACCTATGACGAGCAGGATCGGCTCGATAGTGCCACGGGGAGCTATGGGTTCTACGATTATGCTTACGATGCCATCGGAAATATGACGAGGAATCCCCAGCTGGGGGCCAGTAATCAGGACTATGCCTACCGTACAGACGGCATTCGACCGCACGCGGTCTGTATCACGGGGGCGACAGGTGTGACCTGTCCGCCAACCAGCCAGCCCTATCAGTACGATGCGAACGGGAACCTGACGAGCGGGAGTGGTCGAGTCTATGACTGGAGCGCAGAGAATAAGCCAACCTGTATTGCGACCGCCGCCGGCACCTGCGGTGCCGCTTTAGGCAAGACGACTTTTGTATATGACGGTCGTGGTAGTCGGCTGAAGAAGATCGCTGGCCCGACGACGACACTGTACGTCAGCAAACTGTACGAATGTGACAATGGCAGCTGTTCCCGATATATCTGGGCCGGGAAGAAACGCATCGCGGTGATACCAGATAGCCCGACCGCGCAAATTTGTAACGCTACCCAAAGCCCGGGTGGCGCCTGCTACTACCATACGGATCATTTAGGATCGAGCAGCACGATCACAGATCCCAGCGGCACACTCATCGAAAGCGTTTCGTACTATCCATATGGCGAGGTGAGAACCGATAGCCCTGGTACACCCGTGAGTGTGCCGTACAAGTACACGGGGAAAGAAAAAGATACCAGCACCGGACTTTATTACTACGAGGCACGATACTACGATCCAGTTCTGGCCCGCTTCATCAGCGCGGATACGATTGTGCTCAGTGCCAAGGAATCGCGAGACTTCAATCGGTATACGTATGTGCGAAACAATCCATTCTTGTATACCGATCCCAGTGGCAATTTCATTGACGTGCTTATTGGATTATTTGGATTCGGGGGAAATCCAATAGTGGATTTGGCGATTGAGGCTGCAAAGCGGGCGGCTGAAGAAGAAATTCGCAGGGCGATCCAAAAAGCCCGAAACGGTCAAACGTATTCTTTTAATCTTCACCGTGCCTTCTTGACGTTTGAAAGGGCTTTCTTTTTAGGCGATGCAGGATTGGCCATCGACCACCTTACAGGTCGCAACGTTGAGAAGTTTCAGGAGACTCGTATCGCGGGTTATCTCCGGGCCGGATATCTTATCACCGGAGCAGCTGTGGCCACCTTTGTTTGTGGGCCTCCTTGTTCAGCTGGTATTGCAAAAGGAGCGTTGGTAGGAACTGTTGGGGGACTTGCAAAATCAGTGATAGCTGATGAAGATCCATCGCGGGCAGTGTTGATGGGGGGTGCGCTGGGCGCAATCGGGGGTGGTATAGGCGGTGACCTCATTGGCCCTGCGCTTGGGGAAGCTTTTACTACACCCCTACAAGCAGTAGGACTTACAGGCGGAGCTGTGGGAAAAGGAAGTGCGTTTCTCGGAAGCCTAATTGGCAATGCGACAGGTGGGTCACTTTCTGGAGGGCTTGAGGCGGTAATCAAGGGGAAGAGTATTGGAGCAGGCTTCCAACTCGGTGCATTTACTGGGGCCGTAGGAACGGGACTGTCAGTTCCTGGGGGCATGCTTAATTTAGGGACTAATCTGAAGTTGCCGAGCGAGCTTATTGTAGATCTTGGCAATGATCTGGGGGCCCCATATCTATTTGATGAGATTGGTGGAGACAACTGACATTTGGACTTTCCAGGCTTTAACGGCCATCTTTGGGGTGATCGTTGAAACTTGAGAGGGTCTATGGAAGCAGCGCCGATCGCAGCCTACCCGACAGAAGTACACCTTCATCAAAGCCCATCGATAAGAAAAAATAAATGTACCGGGAGTCTTTTTCGGAAGGCTCCCGGTGCCGGAATCATTTTGCTCCGGTTGCTCCGCATGGGCACTGCTGCTCGAAGCGCGCCCTGAGGTAGTTTTCTCGCCACATCCGGTCCTGTGCTGAAGAATGCATTCGTTTTACGGTGTAGCGCATATATGAACAAGTGGGGTCAGGCATGAGTATTGATTTATTGAGGCTCTGCGCGTAGCCTTCTCGCATGGCACGCAAGCCTCGGCTGGACGTCCCTGGCGGTTTCTATCACGTCATCGCCCGCGGCAACCGTCGCGCACCCATTTTTCACGATGACGAGGATTACGCGGCCTATCTGGACCGCTTGGAACGCTATCGGCGGCGCGATGCGGTCACCCTGCACGCTTACGTCCTCATGACCAATCACGTCCATCTGCTGCTGGAAACCGGCGCCCGACCCTTATCCGGCACGATGCAGACCCTGCAATTCACCTATAGCCAGTACTACAATCGCCGGTACGATAAAACGGGCCATGTCTTTCAAGGCCGCTATCAGGCGATCCTCTGTGATCGGGAGGCGTATCTGCTGGAATTAGTCCGCTACCTGCACCTCAATCCTGCCCGGATCCGCATGCCGCTAAGCCCCTGGACCTACCGCTGGAGCAGTCATCGCGCCTATCTCGGACGCGCGGCGCCGGTGAACGTGTGGACCGCAACGGTGTTGGCTGCGTTCCATCGACAGCAGGGACCAGCTCGACAAGCCTATCGCCGCTTCATGTTGGACGGCCTCCGGCAGGGCCATCAGGCGCGTTTTTATGAGACGATGGGGCAGCAGATATTGGGCGATGAACGGTTTCTGGACGAAGTGGATCGCCGGACTGGTGCCCCCCGCGCCAGCCAGCGGCCCCCTCGTCGAGTCGGGTTTGGGACGTTGCTCACCGCGGTGGCGACGCTTCATGGGGTGACGCCCCGTGCGCTTCTCGCTCCGGGGCGGCAGCGCGCGGTGGTACCAGCGCGCGCCATGCTGGTCTGGCTGGCGCGAGCGTGGAGTGGGCTGACGACCGTGGAGCTGGGGCAGCGTCTGCAACGCGACCCCTCCATGATCAGCCGCCTCGCCGCGGCCTATGCGGCGCACCGGGATGCACAACGAGAGAAACAGGTATGCCGCGCCGTGCAGTCAGACTCACAATAAGTCAATACGCATGCCTGACCCTATTTATCCGCCGTAAGCACATATGATCTCGGCTGGCTCCTCCTAACGAATAATATCAACCAGGCTCAATATCAGGCTCTAAGTTCCCTCTATTACAATGGTATTTTATGGATTCAGGGCATCGAGCCTTATCTGAATCAACCAGGTGGGGATCGATACGCAGAGTACAATTTTTATGTACAGCAGATCTTGAATCCCCCCCCCCACCGTCCAGCGGCGGTGGTGGGGGTGGCGGAGGCGGAGGCGGAACTGTACCTCCGCCAAGTGTGATATCGACTCCTACCGCTGCGAATACGGCTATTAGTAGTGATGTTCTCTGTTGCAGTTTTGACGATGTCTTCCCTTCAAAGCTGACGGGCAAGGCGTTATTCTCACTGAGCACTGCTGCGGCTGGGTCGAAACTCGATGATATAGTTAGTCTACTTCATAAGTTCTTGGGAGATAAATTCCTGGCTAGCAAGCCAAGGCAACCTGGTTCCGACTTGATTCTTCAGTCGGTGGACAAGGCTAAGCAGGTCCGGTTCGACATTACGAACCCCCATGGATTACCACCGCATGTTAATATTGAGACATTTGAGCTTCGGAATCGCTATCCAGGGGACACTCGAATGAACCAGGGGTTAAATATCCATGTTTTCCCAAAGCAGTAGTAGGATGATTTCAGATGTGCACGACTGATTATCTCATTGCTCTAGAGCGTGAAGCTCGGGAATTCCTTAACAAGGAAGAGTACAAGCGTGCCTCAGAGCTATTTTTGAAGATTGTCACTGAAGCCCCGGATTTTGAACATGGTTTCTGTTTTTATGATTTGGCGATCTGTCTTGAGGAACTAGGGGAGTTTCACACCGCAGAGCAATACTATCGTAAGGCTCTTGAGTATCAACCCGACGATTCTATCCGGCTTGGAGGGTATGCTTCTTTTCTCTATCTTTACGGCGACTGGCGAGTAGCTTTTGATATGCATCTTAAGCTACTCGCCTTGGAGCGTGCCCATGGAAATACCACGGGAGTGGATAGAACTCTAATCGCTCTGAGATCTCTGGCTCATAACTTACACATGTCAAAAGAAGAGTTTGTCCAATTGACAGGGTGTCAGCTTTTACAAGCCAATGAATAGGATTGAACCAGAGGGTCGAGAAAGGCAGCTGTATGGGTCATTTATAGGATCAGGGGGGAAATAAAATGTACCGGGAGTCTGTGTGCTACGAACGCAACGATCGCAGGAGCGGTGGTTGCGGTGCTATAACCATGATGAGGAGGCCCCTCGATAAAGTGGGGTCTGGCATGCATATTGACTTATGAGAAGTCTCGTGCAGTGAAGATTGAATGGCTAGGCGGAGGAGTGCGGATCACTTCTCCGCCAGCGGTCCGAAAACATATCCTGCACACTCTTCTATTCAGCCTTCCCTTCCTGCGCCAGGCCAATCGCGAAGTGCGCTAGTTAGTGCAGACCTCATGCGCCGGTAGTGCTCGTTTCTAGAATTTCTTGCTCCTCTTCATTCCAGCCTGATCCCCCCATTTGACGGGATTGTGCTGAGCTATAAAAAGTCTAGACTGCCCGGCCATTGGTGCCATGGCCATTCACCCGATATCTGTTCGTACCGAGAGGTGCAGGAAAGAATCTGGGGTGACGCTGCTTGAGATTCTGATCACGATGGCGATCGTGCTGATCCTGGCGTCGATTGCGATGCCGCTCAGCACGCTCACGGCCAAACGTCAGCAGGAAATCGAGTTGCGTCAACAGCTGAGGATGTTTCGATCGGCGATCGACACATTCAAATTGGAGTGGAACCGGGACGGCGAGGTTCTCCTAGGTCCTGCCTGCATGAAGAATAAGCTGACGTGCAAAGAGGTCTCGAGTGTCCATGGCTATCCCAAATCCGTGGACGTGCTGCTCGGTGTGAAACTGACAGGGGAGGAAGCGACGGTCAAAGGGACGACTGTGCGGCGGTATCTGCGTACGTTGCCACACGATCCCTTGACCGGCAAGCCCGATTGGCTGTTTCGTTGCTACAGGGATCCGCCGAAGCCATCGAATTGGTGTGGCGAGGATCTCTACGATGTCATGACGCGCCACGAGGCGAAGGCGCTTGATGGGACGCATTATCACGAGTGGTAGACGAAGCGCGTCTGAAGTTGCGTCGCTCCTCTTCATCTCAACCTAATCCCCCCATTTGACGGGATTGTAGGGCCTCGCAGTTTTCGCTAGCCTCCCGCTCATCATCTCCCTCTTCCATCCGAAACGATTTGCGAAGGAGGCGCGGTATGACACAGCGTGATCGAAGCGAACGAGGCTTCACCCTTATCGAGCTGATGATCGTCGTCGCGATCATTGGGATTCTGGCGGCCATTGCCATTCCAAATTTCTTGTCGTATCAACTCAAGTCGAAGACCATCGAGGCGAAGACCAACCTGGCCGGCATCAAGACGGCGGAGCTGACCTTTGCGGCAGACCGCTCCTGTTATTTATCGGTTCAGAACAGCGGCTGGCCCGGGATCATCCCCGCGAATGGTGCGCAAGTGCCTTGGCCTTCAGCAGCGGCGCAGACCTCACCTGGTGTGTTGTGCGTGAATCCTGTGACCGGCGGACCGGCTTCTGCAGTGGGGACGTTCGGCGATGTGGGATTCTCACCGTCAGGCCATGTTCGCTACAACTATCATCTCGTGGCCAGTCAGACACGCACCGCGGCGCCTGGACCAGTGACGAACGGCTGCCCAGGCTGGCCGGCGCCGATCACGTCCGGCGCGGCGACCGGGCCCACAACGGGATTTCTCGCGCAGGCGGTCAGCGATCTCGATGGCGATGG
>JBJACV010000052.1:0-11088 GCA_046604365.1 Nitrospira sp. | reverse complement strand
TTAAGGCCGCGATCGATTTGGGGGAGCTCGCCGGGCAAAAGCGAAAGGGGGTGAACATTGCATGCCCTTTCCCATGGCATCCGGATAAAACGCCCTCGCTCGAAGTGACACCGGCAAAAGGTCTCTTTCATTGCTTCGGGTGCGGAGCTCGAGGGGACGTGATTGATTGGTTTGGGTACCTGACTCTCGGGCAGTCCTATGATCGGCACGATGGCGAGGCATTTAAGCAAGCCCTCGCCGCTGCGGCCGAGTATGCCGGCATTTCTCCAGACGGAACCCGGAAGCGGCCCAAACGGCCGCCTAAGCCGAGCGCCGTAGAAAAACACCGGGCGGCCGTCGCGTCGTCGATCGAGAGCACCGCACCGCGGCCGGGCACCGCCGAGGCCCTCGCGGAAACACAGGCGAGATACGCCGCCGCCTTCAGTTCTCACCGGGCCAAAGCTGCGCGGGATTATTGGGCGGGACGTGGATTCGATCTAGACCTAAGCCGGGCCTATGGGGTTGGATTCGCGGGAAATTGGAAAGGGGCGGATCGGGTGACTTTCCCCCTCACGCTTCCCGATGGGGAAATCCGCCAACACGTCGGCCGAGCTGTGCCACCGCATCCGGAAACCTACACCTTCACCGATCGCGAAAACGGCGAAGTGATCACGCGGCCCGTTTCGAAAGCAGTAAAAACCTCGGCCCGGTCTCTCGGAATAGATGGCGCCCTTGGAGGATATTTCAACGCTCGCGCCCTGGTTGATCATTGGGCCCTGTATCTGTGCGAGGGGGTGCCCGATGCTCTCGCGCTCATCCAGGAGGGCTATTTGGGGGCTTTTGCGCTCGGCGGGACAAAGATCGGCGAGCATCGCCTTTCATGGTTCACCGGGCACCCAGACACGCCCCGCCCTGTGTTTCTTTGCCTCAATGCCGATCGCGCCGGCGACCAGGCGGCCGAGGCGATCGCGGAGTACCTCAGAGCGGAAAGCGCCGGGACGCTCGAGGTGATCAAATGCGCCCCGCCCGAGGGGTGCGCCGACTATGCCGAGGCCTTGGAAAAGCAAATTAGGATCCAGCTCCCGAAGCCGGTCAATGTCCGGGACATTCCGGGACGGTCACGCGTTCCCCTCGCCCTTTTCGAAGGGGATCCGGAGAGCGCCCCCAAGGAAGGCGAAGCCGTCCCGATGATCGAGCAGCGCGGTTCCGAAGGCGGCACATCTTCCGTTGCGCTTCTTGCGGAAAGCTCGGCCGAAGGAACCCAGCGAGTGGGCGAAGCCCTGCCCTTTTCCCCTGAGAACAGCGAGGAT
The DNA here is from genome assembly GCA_046604365.1 of Nitrospira sp. Classification (GTDB taxonomy): domain Bacteria; phylum Nitrospirota; class Nitrospiria; order Nitrospirales; family Nitrospiraceae; genus Nitrospira_D. Next base: position 9,799 of record JBJACV010000052.1, on the reverse strand, counting down.
ATCGCCAGACGTGAGAGAGCGGCCGAACGTTTGATCACTCTCGCCGATCGATTCGAGCGCCAGGCGGGCACTGAGGGCCAAAAGAGAGCATGCCGAGAGATTCGCCGGCTGATGTTCGAATACGCCGCCGTCGAGAGCACCGAGGCCGCCGCGGAGTGGAAGCGCGTTTACATGCGGCCGTGTGAGTTACAGCCGTTGGGCCACGTCGGCGACCTGGTCGACGTGGCCACCGGAAAGGTGGCCGAGTATCCGGAATTGCTCGAGGGTTCGGAGCTGTGGACCGCTTGCCGATCGGTGGATTGAGCGTCATTGCCCGGAGAGCGTTAATCCCGAGAGAAATCGCGGAGATTTCCACCGGTGCCCGCGCGACTTCAAGCCGGTTCGGAAGCTGCGCGAAGCGCTAAAGAATCTCTGATTTGCGCGGAACGGTTATTAATCCCGAGAGAAATCCCGAGAATGCAGGTTCCCGCGAACCTAAAGGAAATCCCGAGAAATCCCGGTCGGTTTTATGGCTTCGAAAGTCCGAGAGAATTGGGTGATTCGGTTGAGTCCATCCGGATAAGTGCGCGAAGCGCTTTTGAATCTCTGATTTAGCGCGCGTCGGTGCATAAGTCCGAGAGAAAGTCCGAGAATGCAGGTTCCCGCGAACCTAAGAGAAAGTCCGAGAAAATCCGAATCAATAAACACGCGTTTTCGAGAGCGGAGCGAAAGCATTTGAGTTCAAATCGCGCGCGTCGCGTTCGAACTCCGAGCGAAACTCCGAGCGCTCAGGTTCAGGCGAGTCTGAGAAAAACTCCGAGAATCTCTATTTTTGGCGCGGGCCGAGTTGAAAAACATCGAGAAAAACACCGGGGGCGGCAGGTTCACGGGAACCGGGAAAAACAGGCCATTTATTCCGAGCGCTTTTCGGTGGAATTGGCACCTTTTCCGGGAAGTGGGTTCAAGCGCCACGGGTTAAGCCCAAAAACTGCCACCTTCGCCCCTTCGATGCTGTCTCAAGCGTCTTTAGGGCTGATGTCCGAAACGTTGCGCCTTGATTTGCAAGTCGGCGGTTTTAATGGCCTTGAGTTCATGGATAGGTTCGTTGACCAGCTCGAACGGGCGGCCGATGCACAGGACCGGCTGAACGAATCCACCAAAAACGGGAATCAGACACGCCGAGCCCTTCCCGCCCTCAGTGGATCCGGAGCGGTTCCGAGCGCCATGGAGGGAACCCGGGTGATGCAAACGGTTCAGCAGCTCATTAGCAAATCGCTTCCCGGAGCCGGTGGGATCGGTGGCGGCCGCGCCTCTCTTTTTTCGGGGCCATCGGTCGGCGGGGTTGGTTCGGCGGGCTTCCGGATCGCGGGAATGGGCGGGCAGCTTGCCTCAGCTCTCGGCGGGGCGGCCGGGTCGGCCCTTTCTCTCGGAGTCGCGTTACACGGGGTTCTCGGTCCCATTTCAGCGCTCGCCGGGGCAGCGATTCGGGCGGCAACTCACCTAAAGGAAATCGCGGCCGCCCGATTTGTGGCGGGTTCGTCGACTGAGGAAATGGCCAAGCTCTCAGCGATCGCGAGCGCCTTTGGGATGAGCCCTTCACAGGCAGCCGGTACCGCTAGATCCTGGTACGACGCCGCGCAAAATAACCCAGTCGCACAGGCGGCAATCATGCAAGCGGGCGGGCAGCCTTTCGGCGGCCCATGGGGCAATCAGAACGCCGGCGATCAATGGATGAAAACGCTCGAGTACGCCCGTCGCCTTCCGGAATCTCAAGCCCGATCATTCGCCACCCGTGCCGGTTTGGATCCTTCGGTTGTTGGCCAGGCTCGCCTTATCGAAGACACGCAATGGAATCGCCTCAAAAGCTCGGTTCCAAAGCGAAGCAAGGCCGATGAAGCGGCCGGGATTCGGCTGATGACTGAATTCCAAATGAGCTGGAATCACCTAGAGTCCATCTTTGGCAGTTTCGCGAGGTTGTTACTCCCGACGGCGAACTCAAAACTTCGATCCCTCAATGAGTTTTTGGCACAGTTCAGCGTACGCCTCGGCGAAGTAATCGACCGAATCACGAAATCCAAAATCTGGAAGGCAACTTTTGGGGATGAGTCGGGCGATGGCAAGAAGGCCCGATCGATCGCAGACATTCCGTTCGATATAGCGGGCAACCCTCACAAGGTATTCGGCGGGGCGGCAATGGATCCGTTCTTTGGGCCGATTGAAAAGAAGTGGGATGAGTTGTTTGGCAGTGGCGGGCAGAAATCCGCGGGGCGGACGGCCGGCGGGGTGGCCGACCAGGTTATCAATTCCCAGGCCCAGAACACTCGCGCGATCAATCGCTTAACAGACACCTTGGAAAATGGATTCTATGGCAGGGGGGCGGACGCGGGCCGCCGTGCTGTACCGGCCGGGCTCGAGGCAAACATAGTTCGTGGTTTGGATGCTTGGCAAGCCTACGACCGTAGCTTAAAAAATCTCTCCATGGCCATGGGTGGGATCTCCATCTAAAACAAACGATCGGGGCCGAAAAATGCTCGGACCCTTCCCTACCAGCTCGGCCGACTGTCCGAGCCCGGGCAACTTCCCAAAGTAAAAGGCCCCGATCGTTTCAAAACCTTTCGATTAGCTTCCCATTCACGAACCCAAGGGTTAGCCGATCGCCTTCGGAATCGATCCACGTGCAAAGGATCCGTTTATCTTCCGTCTCCACTTGCCGACTTGTAGCGGCCGGCTGACCGAATCGAGCCACCGCGGCCGGGAGTGTTTTCTCTCGCACTTCGATTCCCGGGAAGATGTCGACCGGTGAAATATGATCTTCGCCCGGGCTCTCCATTGAATCCCGGATGGCAGCCGAGGCCGGTTCGACCTTTGGCACGTAAGGCGGGCTTTCCGGGATGACCGGGTTATTATTCCGATCATCGATCGACGACACATAGAAAGCAAAGGCGAGGACGCCCAGGACGGCACCGGCGAGAATGCCCCAAATCATGCCGGGAGCTCGCGGAGAATTCGGCCGAGGCGAGATCGGAAGGGCAACCGGAACGGAAACGGCCGCGAAATCGGCGGGGATCGTGCCGGCCGAGTAAGCCCGCTTCAGTGCGATGATATCGAGATCCTTTGACCGATGCAAGCGCCCGTCTTTTTCTAGCTGCAGATCAACCCTAAAGCACCATTCCCCAAACGTCATAAGCCGGTTTTACCGTTGGGATCATCTCGGAAGCAATCACCGGACGGAAACGAGAGCGCCAGGGCGGCCCCGAGCAACAGCGACCCAAAGCAAACGCACTCGGCGACACTAAGCACGCGGGAGAGGGGGTAAACGCCGGAAACGGGCAAATAAAGGCCAAAAAACAGGGTTTAGGTTCAAAAGCCAAAAAATGGCGGGTGGGTACATCGGAAGGGTGTAGATACTGTCTACACCCTTGGCGGCCCGGGATAGTGACATCGGCAAAACACCCTTTGGGGGCGAAGTCCGGGACCGCCCAGCGATCGAGGCGGCCCGGAAGGGTGACCAGGGAGCCAGGCGGCAGCCCGCCCCCTGGTTTTAGTCGGGTGACCGATCGGCGGCCGCGAGATCCTCGGCGACTTGATGAGCACGGGCGAGGACTTCAGCCGGTACCTTTCGCGATGGCTCGGCCGCGTCGACCAGCTCGCGCCAACGTTCCGCCCTGGAGGGCTTGGGTTTGCGCTCGCAATCATCCGGAAGGCATGCGAGCTCGGCCCCGATCGCATCGATGACCGATTGAGCGAGGCGGGACGCTTGCCGCTGATCGGTCGACCAGAGAAACGCATCCATTAGGGCCGCCTCGGCATCCTGGATCGCCTTAAACAGCGTGATCACCTGGTGCCCATCTTCTTCCCGGTTTTCGAGCGCCGTTAATAATCGATCGACGGCGGCCGCTTTCAGATAATCGAGCCTTTCACGATCGCGACGGGTTCGGAGTTTCAAGCGCCGCCGCCCTTCGCTTTCTTTCCGCCGGCAGCGGGAGCGCCGAGAGCTTCCCGAATGCACCGATCCACGATGCGGGAAACCGGCAAGCCCTCTCTGTCGGCCGCTTCATTTAAGAGCTCGAACGTGGCAGGGGCGAGGGTTAGGCGGATTGATGGCCGGTTCCGCTTGACCGCTTTCGGTTCTTGATCAATGCTTGGCATGATGGCCGCAATCATACCCGGAGACTGTGCGCACAGTGTGTGCTTTTTGTGTGCTCAAAAAAAACTCAAAAAAATACCGGTTAGCACTTGACAGTGTGCGCACAGTGAGCCTACAATAAATATAGATTCGGACATAGAAAAGCCCCGGCACTTGAGCGATCAAACCAAAACACCAGGGCGGAACCACTAGCCCGAATCCCGAAAGGAAAACGAACCAATGACTATCACCCTTGAGAATACCGAACTCGACCAAACGACCACCGCCGCCGAGTACGACGGCGAGCCGACCGACCTTGATATTGATATCGCTTGGTCCCGCTACTGTGGCCATCTGATCTAAGAAACGACCAGGCCCGGGGGAGCGATCACTACCCCGGGCCGCTGAACCCAAAAAGGAACCGAAAATGACTATCACCCTCAGCATTCAAACCAGCGCCGCCCCTCTCTCCAACCTCAGCGAGTTGACGTATAAGGGCCTCGTCTTAGTGCCGACCGACCCGGCCGCGATCGACGGCCCCGAGCGCGATCTTTGCGAGGAACCAAAGGCCGCCTATGCGCTTATGCACACGTTGATCAAGGTGTTAAAGCTCAATCCGGACGCGGTTCATATCTCGGCAACGTTTTCCCCTCAGCGCCCTTCGGATGTTGAGGATCATTGGACGGAGGTTGTTTTCCAAGACTTCGATTCCAGCCCTACCGGAATCGCCGTGCAATTGACGGGGGCGGGTTGGGATGGCTTTAACCATAACGTGACCGTTTGGCCGAACGACCTGGGGAACGGCGGGAAGCTCGAGGACGCGGCCGGCATCTTCCGGATCGCGGAGAGCACCGCCGACTATTGGCGCGGCCGGAATGATCTAGGCCCCGAGTTTCCAGTCATGGCCTTTATTGAGCACCGCGCGAGCTCCGATGTTTTGAGCATCGAAGTTCAGCCGACCCGGTAGGGCGTCCCGTTTCCTTTCGGAGAGAGCCCCCTTTGGGAGATGGGGGCTTTTTTGTGTCTGGGTGCCTCATATGGGCCGGGTATCGCGTCTGAAATGGCAGGGAAGCACAGGGAAGGCGAGTGGGGGCGAATCGGGGCGGGAACGCCTCTGAAATCGCCCCTTTCGGCTGTCTAGGCGGCCGTTTTGACCGCTTCACCGATGATCGGAGAATGAGCGCCCCGAGTATCGAGCACCGTTCGGGTGATGACGCCGGCGCCCGTGTAGAAATCCCGCCGCCCGATCACCCGATGAACTTGGACCTTGGAGAATTCCGCGCCCCTCGCCGTTCGGAACCCTTCCGCGTTCACCGTGGCAGCGATCGAGGAAAGGGAGCGCTCGGCCGAGTCGTCGACTAGCTCGAAGATTCGCCGCACCGCGGCCGCCTCGCTCTCGATCATAACCAGCTCGCCGCCGCCCGGACTGCCCCGAGATCCTTTCGGCCGATAGCCGAGCACACCACCGCCGCCGGCATATGAGCCCCGAGCCTTGACCGAGGCCCTGCGGCCGCTTTTGGTTCGGGTTGCAATCAGCGCCCGTTCATAGTGGGCAAACGCCGCCATGATATGCCGCATTAGATCACCTGTGAATCCCTCGCCGAAGGACTCAGAAACGGACACCACCGCCGCCCGGGCCGAGAGTTCACGGTGAAGCGATTCCGACAAAAGCACGTCGCGTGAGAGCCGATCCATTCGATAGAGCAAAACTCGATCGACGGCACCGGCCGCGACGGCAACCCGGAGAGCTGCGAGCCCTTCCCGCTCGAAGGCGGCACCGCTTTCAATGTCCGAGTACCACTCATCGACGCCGCCGCCGAGCTGCGCGGCCGCATACGCTACGATGGCTTGCCGCTGAACGTCCAGGCCGTTGCCGTCGCTTTCCTGTCCATCCGTCGAAACTCGGACGTACGCAACTGTTTTTTTGACCTTCGGGCCGTCTGTCTTTGATCGCTCATGTTTACTCATGGTTGTCTACTCACGTTACAAGGGTTTTAACCGGTGTAACGATTATACAATGAACATCCGTTTCCATGAGTCAACACGTATATACATTTTGCGAAAAGGTTTATGACACCGTTTGATCACGGACCGGCCCGCCGAGACTCAAAAGCCATGAACATAACAGCGACAGACTCAAATCAACATGATCACCCGAAAGGTGAATATCTCACGATCGCGGAGACGGCCCGGAGGTTGGGAGCTTGCCGGGCGACGGTCTACAAGCTGATCAAGCAAAACGCCTTCCCGGTGTATAGGCCCGTTGGCGATCGAATCCGGATCAAGGCGGCAGAATTGGAAACCTACATTCAAAGCACCCGGGAATAGCGGGAATAATCGAGCCACTCATGAGCGATCACATGACAATCCCGGAAGCGGCCGGCCGCGCGAAAGTCTCTCAGATGACGGTTCGCCGGTGGATCGAATCCGGGAAGCTCGCCGCGACTAAAAGCACATCCGCGGGCGGGGGTGAACGGTGGTTGATTGATCCCGAAAGCCTCGCCGCCCTCATTGAAAATCGAAGCTCTGCCAACGGACCGCCCGCCGAAGGATCCACGGGGGAGAGTGCGGCAGTACTACGCGAGCGAATCGCCGGGCTCGAGGCCCTGAACGCCGCCAAAGACGAGGCCCTCGCCGATCTTCGCGCCCGTCTGCAGTCGCGAGAAGAAGAAGCCCGCGCCCTGATCGCTACAAATGCCCAACTCACCGCCAAAGCGCTTCCCGCGCCCTCTCGGCCCGGTTTTTGGGCTCGCTTCCGGAGAGAGAAACCATGAACATTCCCGCCATCCTCGCCGACCTCGCCGCCGATCGCCCAATCTCGCCGGTTACAGTCAAGCTCGCGCACTCGAAGGCCGAATACGGCACGGGGGGTGCCCTGGACTTTGTGGCCGTAAAAAGCTACTTTGAAAACGGGGGGATCGGGGGGCGGCCGCTTCCGATCGCTGACAAGATCTTGTTTCAATGCACCGATGGCGTCATAGAAATGCCGGGGGTGTATGTCGCCTTGGACGTGGGCGACGGGCTCGAGCTCTGGTTCATCCATGCCGCGCCGTTCATCGAATCGCTCAAGGTTTGGGCGGCCCGGGAAGCGAGCACCTACGCCGAGGTTTCCGAGGAAAGGATGTTGACGCCCGAGATTGTCGCGGCACTCACCGCCCGGAATGAGCGCCTGGGAATCAGTTTGACCGCCCGGGAATCCGACGGATCGAGCGCCGCCGATCATCCTCCCAATCGAGCCAGAAAGCCGCGAGCCAGTAAGGCCGAATCCTCGCCGCGGTCGGTGTCTTTTAGTGCTTCGCCCGAGCTCCATCTGATCGATACGATGGCGCTGCGGCAAGGCGAAATCGAAAAGGACTATCAAGCCGGGATTGTGATTGTTCACCCTCTCGGAAGGCACCAAATCAAGCCCGGGCACTATAAGCCACGGATCCCGGAGTTGAGCGTCTGGGACACGGAAGGCGAGGCCGCGCAAAAAGCCCTGGTCGATCGCCTTTGGAGCTTGAAGGGCTCGAAGCTTGAAATACTCATGGGCCGCTACTGTTTCGGCCGCCTGGTCGACGCGCCGCCCGAAGGGGTCGCAATCTCCGTGTCTGAGTTGACCGGTCTTATGCCCTACGGGCGAAAGCTGACCAGCGCCCAACGGGCCGAGGCAGTCGAGCAGCTCGCCCGTATGTTTCGGGATATGGCCTGTTTTTTCATTCCGATCCCGGACGGTGCCGACGAAGTCACGAGATCCCCGGTTTGGTTCATTGAAACGCGATATTCCAGAGACGCCCGCCTCCCGGGATTCAATGAGGCCGACGATTTCCACTTGGTTTCCGGGTTCACCTTCAAACACTCGAGTCTTTCCCAATGGTGCCAGCGACACCCTCGCGCCCTTTTCACTCTCGGCAGCCTAAACGACCTCGCTGCGATTCCAGCCGGTCAACCGGGCGGAGATTGGGCCCAAAGCATCGGCATGATGGCGAGTAAACAGGGACGCCGAGGGGCGAGCGAGTCCGGAGCGGCCGTAAAACTCACCATCGCGAAAGCCCTTGAAATGGTGGAGAGAGGCGGCCCAGCGCCGGCCGACGTGACCGGATACGCGCGAGTCGTCGCCTGGTTGGCCACCGAGCCCCGCCGAGTGATTAAGACTCTCCAGGATGCGGCCGAAATCCTGCGAGAGCGCCAAATAATGGAGGTTCGCCTTCCGTCGATCGAGCGCCGCCCGGGATTCACTGAACGGTTAGGCGAGCTCATGTTAGAAATCACCCTTTTGGGGGATCGGGCATGCCGGGCGGACGGAATTCAACAGCGCCGAATAGGTCACGCCCTGGAGCGATCGACGACCGCGCGAAAGCCGGGCCGACCTCGCACAAAAGCCCGAAAAGATAACCCAAAAACTGCCACCTAGAGAGCCGTTTTAACCCAAAAACTGCCAGAGATAACCCAAAAACTGCCACCTTCGGGAACCTAAAAACGCCTCTAATTAGATTCTATGAATCTTTAACAGACGGTCGGGCTCAAGCCTTACGGCCCGCCCGCCGCTCATCATCCAAAAGCAAATGAGCGATCAAAGACAAACCGGCCGCCCGCTTCCAGTGCCCGTATACGGTGACGGTTCCGACGTTTGGGCATTTCTCGAAGATCGAGCCGACCGCCGCGCCCGGAATCTTCCGTTGGGAGTGCCAACCCCATTCAAGGCCCTTGATGATTTCTTAGTCGGTGGATGGCAGCCAGGCGAGGTTTACGTAATCGGAGCGCCGCCGAGCACTGGAAAAAGCGCTCTCGCGGGCAGGATCGCCCGTCATGTTTCCGCTCTCCGCGGCCGGGCCCTTTATCTGTCCTACGAGATCGATCCCGCAAAAATCAGAATGCGAGCGCTCGCCGACGTCGCCGGCATGCGCTATGAGCTCCTGCAGGGCGGCCGGGTGAACGTTCCGGAGCTTCGCGAGCGCTTCGCCGTTGACCTCGCCTTGCAAACGTCCGGGATTGGCATGTTGGACTGCACTCAGCACCGGCCGACCCTTGATGAAATCGAGCTTATCAGCGCCCAAACGTTCGCAGGGATCGCCGACCAGGCCGCCAACCTCACGCCGTACAACTCATTGGTGATCGTGGATTATTTGCAGCTCGCCGCCCGTGCGGCCGCGAGATCCGGAGGGACCGCCGGTGATGATGTTCGGGTACAAGTCGCCGACTTTTCAAACCGAATGATGACGCTCGCCCGCCGCTTGGGAGTCGCGGTAATTCAGCTCGCTTCGGTCAACCGTGCGAGCTATGCCCGCCGCGATCGATCGGACGAGGGCGGCCGCTCTGATCACCTCGCCGATATGGCCGCCTTCAAAGAAGCCGGCGACATAGAAAGCGACGTCGACAACGCTATGTTGATCACGCTCGCGAATCCAAACGACTCATGGCAAAGTGTCCGGAGTGACGACGTTTGGAATCTAAAACTTCACATCATGAAGGCCCGGAACGGAAAAACCGGGGCGATCCCCTTACAGTTCAACCGGCCGTTTTTGCGCTTTTCCAGCGAGGGGGAATGAGCGCCGATGTACGACCCGGCAGCGATTAAGGCCGCGATCGATTTGGGGGAGCTCGCCGGGCAAAAGCGAAAGGGGGTGAACATTGCATGCCCTTTCCCATGGCATCCGGATAAAACGCCCTCGCTCGAAGTGACACCGGCAAAAGGTCTCTTTCATTGCTTCGGGT
>JBJACV010000051.1:0-11272 GCA_046604365.1 Nitrospira sp. | reverse complement strand
GGTCACTCATCGCACTTGGTGCCTCTAGGCGTGACCTGGCCCGAATCATCGCGCCGACCTGACTCGGCGATCTAACGTCCGCGATCAGCGGCGGCGCGCGCTCGGCGCGCCGCTTGCTGATCGCAACCTGTCCGCGCCGGTACCTGTCCCTGCAAGCGGCGTGTCGACGCGCGACGACCGCTGCATCGCATAGTTAGATGGCCGCGTTCTACTCATCTTTAGAGTTGCCAGATGTGGCCGCAGGAATTGCAATGGCCGGCAGCCTGTCTAACGCTTCTGCAATGGCGACTAGTCGGCGAACGTTGGCAGCGCGGTCCACAATAATCAACGCATTACGTTCGATCAAAGCGGCCAGGTGCGCTGACTGCGGCATCAATGGCCGGAGTATCGGCACCAATTGCGCGGCGCTGATGTTCTTGACTGCCACAACCGTCGTAACGACCTCACCATCCGGTGCTCGAATGTTGTCGGCCGGCAGCAGCCGCGACGCGATTTGTCGATCAGTTGCGTCTGGAGCGACAACAATCACTCCATCTCGTTCATGGGCGGAGAATCCGTGTACGCCAAGGATCGTCAAGAAAAGCGGATAGGTAACGTCACGAGCACCCAGACCAACCAAAGTGACGCGTGCACGAACCCGAGGATCGACGACAAATCGCTTGTTCGTTCTACGACTCAAGGACGCGATAACGTCGTGAATGTCAACTTCGCCTGCGGTTGATTCGAGCGAGACATCCGAAGCTGCCGACGGCTCAATCTCTTCCGCCAATGCGGCGGGCAAGACAAAAACACTCATGAGCGCACAAGTCGAAAAATATGCGGTCATCGGAGCTTCCTTTGGCAATGTGATCGGTGCCGCTGGCATCACTAATCAGAGGAGAAGTGACGTCACAGCCACGGCCATCTAACGTCCGCGTTGAGCGGCCGCGGTACAGCCCGGCCGGCGCGCCGCAGGCGCGATAATGGTCCGCGCGCCTGCGGCGCGCTCGCTTAAACTTCTCACGGACCGCTCCAACGCATAGTTATACGTCATGACTACTTAACGGCGAACTTGGTTTCAGTCACCCATTCGATGTCTGGGACCCTCAAATTGTGCTCCTCAGGCCAGTGCGCACGTGCGAATACACGCCCGGCAACGTCGAAGGTTCGACCTTCACAGGGTTCGTAGAAATGATTCAAGCGTGTGACGACGCGTCCCTCCGCAAAGTCGGGATAGTCGCGGGTATTTGCCGCCACGAACTGTACGGCGCAGCCGCGGTACGGCGCGCCTGGAAAAAAGATGAAGTAGTCGGGCCGTACCGATCGCCAGTGGTTGGTCAAGGTTACCGGCTGTGAACTCCTCTCAGACCGAGGATCAGCCAAATACTCGTCATGGGTACCAAGCACACTAAGATCGTCTTCGGTGCGGCGATAAATCCAAAGTCCGGAGTCAAGCTTTCGAAGCTCTCCAGCCTCCATGTCTTTGACTTCATGTACAGGAAGTGCTGCTCTTACGCGCGGATTCGGGTTCCAGCTTTTCAAGAAGGGAACCGCAGCGAACGCGAGGCCAGAAATGGCAACGGAAGTAACGCCCCAGCCAAGTAACCGCCGCTTCGAGGCGCTCGTCATGATGTATAACGTCCGCGATCAGCGGCGGCGCGCAGTCGGCGCGCCGCTTGCTGATCGCAACCTGTCCGCGCTGGGGCCTGTCCCTGCAAGCGGCGTGCCGACGCGCGACGACCGCTGCATCGCATAGTTAGCTGGCAAGTCACTCGAATGCCTTAGCGTACCGGGTTACCTTCACAAACAATGAAGGTCGCGTATCGTGTGGAATCTCGATGATCAGGAACTCAATGCCGTTGTCGCGTTCCCAGAACGTATGCCGCTGGAGTCCTACAATTCGGAAGCCGTGAGAGGCTCCGAAAGCCGCAGTAGCACGGGACCGCAATTCGTTTTCGGAGCTATATGGCATTGCGAAAATTGCCTGCACGAAGCGATTGGAACGGTCGAAGCCGAAAAGCGTGTGTTGCCGTTCGCGGCTTACACCCAAGATTGGCATGTCGTCGGCAACAGCGTAATAACGTTCGACAGCTATGTCTCTTCCGTAAGAGACGGCTGGCCATGCGGTGCCTGTTGGGAACGCGCGCGCTACTATCTCCAAATCCGTTCCCCAGGTGAATCCGAGAACTCCGGCACTGAATTCATCCGCAATGCGACCGCTGTCCAGCTCAGAGGAGCCAAGACAAGGGCTCGAAATAAGTGTGGCGAGTGTTACGAGGCAGAACCATGATGATCGGCACATGGCTTTTCCTTGCCAGCTAACGTCCGCGATCAGCGGCGGCGCGCGCTCGGCGCGCCGCTTGCGGATCGCAACCCATCCGCGCCGGGGCCGATCCCTGCAAGCGGCGTGCCGACGCGCGACGACCGCTGCATCGCATAGTTAGATGGCCATGGCTCATGACTTCGACTCAGTCTGTTGTGGTGGCTCGAATGCACATCTGCCAATCAACGCAAGCAACAAGATGGCAATAGCAATCGACCAAGCGAAAGGCGAGCCTGGCACGCTGATCGGCAACAGGTCTGCGTAAAGGAGCGTTGCAAACGCTGAGACGCACATGAACAGTACGCACCATACGGCAAATCGCCGTTGATGAATCACCATCGGAATAGTGAACGCCAACCAGGACAGCACGAAAGGCCACCAAGCTGTAACGGTGTCGGTTGGGATGCCAAGACCGTAGTAGGGATCATATACGCCCGCGAGCGACGCTACGCCTGGTCTAGTCCAGTAAGCAAACGCAACAATAACGCCTGCGGAGACGTGCAGAGTGCCGGCAATAAGATGTCGCACTACCGCGCGACCATAGACCACTCCAAGGAAGCGACTGCGAGTTGAAGTGGCCATCTAACGTCCGCGATCAGCGGCGGCGCGCGCTCGGCGCGCCGCTTGCTGATCGCAACCTGTTCGCGCCGGTACCTGTCCCTGCAAGCGGCGTGCCGACGCGCGACGAACGCTGCATCGCATAGTTAGGCGTCTCCTGACTTGGCCTGTCCAAGCTTAGCGATCCGATAAGTTGCAGGATTCGACAGAGACAATGGGCCGCCCTTGAATTCGACCCAGCCGCCACGAGTGGCGGCACGAATTTGGGCAAGGATCCGTTGAGATGGCCACCAAACCACCGCGAAATAGATAATTGTAGGGACTGCGACAATCGCGAGCGCAATGGTTGATTTCGAAACGATTACGACTGCCCAAGACAGAAGTATCAGAAAATAGACCCACCGCAGCCAAGGAATTAGTACATACGTAATGGCATGCTCATCTTCCTGCACGAGAAAAAAGCCACCGATACGTTTCTTGGTGCGCGTGGTCGGCTGTTCGGTCGGTTCCGGAGATGCCATGTGATAGACGCCTAATGTCCGCGTTGAGCGGCCGCGCGCCGGCAATTGCCAGGCGCCGCGGGCGCGATAATTTCTGAGGCGTCCGCGGCGCCCACCCACAGACCTTTGACGGGGCGCTCCAACGCATTGTTAGGCGGCGTCATGTCGTCTTAACCAGCGATCGATTGCGTAGCCGATGGCCGCCCCCACGGCGATTGGCGCCAGCGCGTAGATTGGGATGAATATCAGGGCAAGCGACGCTTGGGCATCTGAGGCAAGGTCGAGGTTGTAGTGTGCCCACCCGAGAAAGCCAAAACCCAAGATGCAGGGGATTAGCAATGGCACTGGTCGCCTGAACATGTAGCTGATGCCGATAAGTGCGCCGACGGCAATGGCGTTGAATAGAGTGATGAACAAGAAACCAACAATTCCCGTATCAGTGTACTGCTGCACCCAGGCGTCGCCACGTGGAACGCGAACCGCATATGGGAGAAGAATTCCCATCATCGAGATAGTTTGGCGCAGCAGGTCCATGAGCGATTGACGCCGCCTAACGTCTGCGTTGAGCGGCCGCGCGCCGGCGGTTGCCAGGCGCCGCGGGCGCAATAATTTCCGAGGCGCCCGCGGCGCCCACTGCCAAACCTTTCACGGGCCGCTCCAACGCATAGTTAGACATGGCCTAGCTGCAACCCACGACGACCTGGCTAAGTCGGCACAAACTGACGATTACGCCCGCTGCGAATACTAGGAGACTGAATGCGTCCCAAGTGAAGTTGCGTACCAAGAATCCGTCAAAATCAGGAATTGCGTGGCCTTTCCGAGCTGCATCGCGGCGTTTCAAAGCCTTGTGCTTGGCCAGTAGCAAGCTGGCACCTGCAATAACTAGCCCAAACGAGAAGATCAGCGCAGGGCAAACGGCCCACCGCGGATTGACGCACTCCGCGGCCAAGCTGGCTGCAACGGCGAACAAGATTCCAAGTCCGCCGGTGTGAACAGCGATCAAGAATGTCCGAAGCGTATCCGCAACGGCGTCTGCCCGGTCGGAGTACTTATTCGCGTCGGTCATGTCTAACGTCCGCGTTGAGCGGCCGCGGTACAGCGCGTCCGGCGCGCCGCAGGCGCGAAAATTGTCCGCGCGCCTGCGGCGCGCTCGCTCAAACATCTCACGGGCCGCTCCAACGCATAGTTAGACGGCGGACAATCGCGAGGTTGGATGCGGAAAGTATGGGCTTCATTGCCGCGGCCCAGGGTTATTTGCGGATTTGTGCAGATACTGTTCCAGGCGACTTCTTACAACCTTGTCTATGAACAGCCACCACAGATAAGCAAACAGCCACCCGCCACCAGCGCAAATGACCGCGAAAACAAGCGCATCCTGCGCGGAGCGAACACCGTAAGAAGAGAAGATGATGAGAAACATCGGAATCGCCCAGGCCACAGCAAGAATCCAGATTCGAGCGTGACCAGCAAGCCAAATCGATCGAGGTTTCAGATGGCTCATCGCATAGTCCGCTGTCTAACGTCCGCGATCAGCGGCGGCGCGCGCTCGGCGCGCCGCTTGCTGATCGCAACCTATCCGCGCCGGGGCCTGTCCCTGCAAGCGGCGTGCCGACAAGCGCCGAACGCTGCATCGCATAGTTGGGCATGAGCTTATCCAATTACTGGCAACCCCACGATATAGGGGGCCAATCCTCTTGGGTGTCTGGCTACAAAGCGGGGTAGGTTAGCTTGGACATTCGGCTGAGCAGAGGCAGCGTGCCACCATCGCTCCGCAGCTTCGCAGAGATCCTCGCAAAAGATACGAACATCTATGTTCAGTGCGTCGTTCATGATGTTGTTATGAAGGACGAATCCTGAGCCAGGTTCAACAAAGATGATCCGTGAGTAGCGTCCGCGCGGATGTCGTGTTGAGCCTTGGTGCAGCATGGAACAGCGGAAGTAGTAACAGGTCTCGCCATCGAGGAATCCACGATACTGCGGCGCCACGTGGGTATTGAACCAAACGATGTACTTATCCTTTGATGCCTCCCCATTGACCGATTCCAGAGCCGCGCAGATGTCGGGAAGCGCTAAAGCAGAGAATACCGCTACGTAGTAGAAGCCTGCGCCGTTCGCCGCCCGAACTTGCTGGATCACGTCAAGCATCGTCTTGGCTCATGCCCAACGTCCGCGATCAGCGGCGGCGCGCGCTCGGCGCGCGGCTTGCTGAACGAAACGCCTGGGAACCGCTTGCAGTTCTTGCAAGCGGCGTGCCGACGCGCGACGAACGCTGCATCGCATAGTTAGGTCGCATCAGTTTTCGACCTGTGTCTCCCAGCCGTCGTAGTCTCCGCGATGGCGTAGTGCAAGATCCTCCAAGTAAGCCGATGTTCTTTCGACTTCCGCAAGTGTCGGAACGATAGTCTTCAGTGCCAGCACACGCCACTGTTTCGAGTCCGGGGATAGCGCAACCGAATCAATCGTGTATCCAGTGGCGTCAAGCTCTTCGGCCGCCGCTCGAGCGTCAGATTCGGAGGAGAAGTACAGCCAATGATTAATGTCGTGGGGCTTTGCGAGATCGGAGCCTGCCTCAGCGAGCGCCTTCAGTGTTTTAGCATCCGGAGAAAGCTCATTTTGGGCCATGACTACCGTTGAAGTAGCAACTGTTAGAAGCGTGATCAGCAGTGTCCGGCAAAGGTACTGCATAGTCTGAGATGCGACCTAACGTCCGCGATCAGCGGCGGCGCGCGCTCGGCGCGCCGCTTGCTGATCGCAACCCTTCCTCGCTAGTGCACGTCCCTGCAAGCGGCGTGCCGACGCGCGACGACCGCTGCATCGCATAGTTAGGTGTCACAGTAAGCCACCATCAAGTGCAGGGTAGTCCAACCATCCGTCAACACGAAAGCTTCATGAAACATCGCTGTGTTTTCTGATCTGCACTTCTCAGAAGAAGCACGTTCAGACACGCGGCCTTCGAGCTCAATTGCTTCTTCGGCCCCAACACGGCGCAATGACGCCTTCCAGACATCACCTACGCTTCGTAATTCGAGTGTGGCATAGGGTTTGCCGCCGTCCTCAAGCAGGCGGACCACTTGATCTTGGCCAGATCGTTCAAACTCAGCAGTACCTTGATGAAGGACATAGCCAGCGGATGAAACCGAGAGTTCCTTCCAGATCCAACCGTCCGTCTCTGCCTGAGCCGAACATCCAAGCAGGCCGAGAAGCATGACGGTGATGCATCGCATCGTCTGTGACACCTAACGTCCGCGATCAGCGGCGGCGCGCGCTTGGCGCGCCGCTTGCTGATCGCAACCTGTCCGCGCCGGGGCCTGTCCCTGCAAGCGGCGTGCCGACGCGCGACGACCGCTGCATCGCATAGTTAGGCATCCGAGCCTGTAGTTACAGGCAATCATAGTGAAGCACTTTGCAACTAACGAATACCGCAGTCGCAACGTAAAGAAGATATGCGACGCCGGTTGCCGCAAATGAAACCGCAGTAACTACGATCGCAGTAGCGCCATTTCGGACCAGCGCACTTATCGCAATAGCGTAGGTGATCGCCGGGAGTAGAAGCAGAACGATAGACACGAATGCCATTGGCGCAAGTGGCCGGGGTTGCCCTGGCAGGAAGTACCAAGCGAATAGGGTTGAGCCAGCGAACCATAGGACTAGTAGGCCGAGCAAAAAACGCCGCAAGTCTCGGCGTTTGGCGCAATGAATCGCGAACATCGACACGACAGTGGCAATCCCGGCGAGCCCGGCAATGAATAGAAGCAGCTGGGGCGTAGTGATCACGAGCTGCCCTCGGATGCCTAACGTCCGCGATCAGCGGCGGCGCGCAGTCGGCGCGCCGCTTGCTGATCGCAACCTGTCCGCGCCGAAACTCGTCCCTGCAAGCGGCGTGCCGACGCGCGACGACCGCTGCATCGCATAGTTAGGCGTCGCGATCACTTGCTAAGTACATCATTCAAATAGGACTTCAGCATCTGTCCTCGCAAGAGCTCCCAACCACGCCGTCGCAGATAGTCCGAACGACTAAGGAAGGGAACGAAGCCCAAGTCCACCTTGAGATAGATGGCAACGCTGGAAACAGACTTCCCGTTGCCAAAAGGAAAGACCAGTATCCCACCGTAGTACGGCACCTCTAGGAAGTATGATCCTCCGTTACCGAGATAGCCCAAGCCGGAGAAGCCTACGCCGATGTGATGGTGAATCGGCAGCGCATATCCGAGAGGCACCTCAGGCAGAGGCGGACCAAAGAGTTCGATGAGTCTGTCCTCAGACAATTTCCTTAAGCGACCCTCTAGTTTCCAATAGAAGTCGCGATCCGCCTCAATGTCCGAATCCAGGGTTGAGTCTCTCCATAGCTCCACCTTGGCTTCGCGGTTGTCATACGGTAGTGGGATGCTAAGATCCAGCGAAGCTTCGCAAGTTGCGGCAACTAGTAGTCCAGCCAAGATTGATACGAGTCGGATCACGATGCCCTGCTGGCGACGCCTAACGTCCGCGATCAGCGGCGGCGCGCAGTTGGCGCGCCGCTTGCTGATCGCATCCTATCCGCGCCGGGACCTGTCCCTGCAAGCGGCGTGCCGACGCGCGACGACCGCTGCATCGCATAGTTAGATCGCATGGACGCTAACTGATTGTGTCATTCGTTCAAGAGCCGGCCCGGATGGAGCTCCGAGTGAAGAGTACCCGTATTCAATCAACACGTATCGATTAGGCATGGTCGCCATGAGAATGCGGACAAATGAGGCGTCTGTGGAGGCGCGGCAGTCTTGCCATGAAATGCCGCTGTCTATCCGGATGTCGACCCTTGAGCAAATGCTCCATCGTGAGTTGTCCGGATCCTCAAGAACTTCGATCTGCAAATAATCCTGGCTTTGCCACAATGTCGATTGGATCCGTAGCCGGCGCCCGTCGCGATCAATGCCAACCAGGAAGTCCGGTTCGACTGTAATCGTAAAGAATGGCGTAGACAGCTCGAGTGGCGATGTGACGCGACAGAACTGTGGCTCCTCCACGCCGCCGTCGAATGGCTCGGCGCAGAACTCGGCAGTCGTTAGCACGGCTGCCACCAGAAGCTGAGTCACGGGCCCCATGCGATCTAACGTTTGCGTTGAGCGGCCGCGGTACTGCGCGTCCAGCGCGCCGCAGGCGCGAAAATGGTCCGCGCGCCTGCGGCGCGCTTGCTTGAACCCCTCATCGGCCGCTCCAACGCATAGTTAGAAGTCACCTTGGCGACTGACCGTGCGGACGTCAAAACCGCAACTGCTGCAGCGCCGTTCAATAGTCCATCCAAGCCTTTGTGCTGCGAACCGTTCGCCACAGCATGGACACTTGATGACACCCAGGCGAAATGCAAACCAAGCTGGCCAAGCGACAAGTGTCAAGAGTCCGAGCAACTGGGCGAGCCCGCTCACCACCGGTCGAAACGAGTCCACAACATCAGCTGACACTAGCGTCAGGAGGCCAATCGAGAGTGCCACAAACCAAAACAGGCACCACCATGCATTAAAGGTGGTAGCAAGCACGTTAAGCCTAAGTGCCGGAGTGCGAAGGAGATTGCGATCTCGCACGTACATCGTGACTTCTAACGTCCGCGTTGAGCGGCCGCGGTACAACGTGGCCGGCGCGCCGCAGGCGCGATAATCTTCTGCGCGCCTGCGGCGCGCTCGCTCAAGCTTTTCACGGGCCGCTCCAACGCATAGTTAGAGGTCACCCTGGGTTTTTCGCGATCGCCATTATGTGCTTAAGCTGCCTTTCGAAAATACGACCACGAGCAAAGACGTAAGCAAGAGCAAGAACGGGTAGTGCAATCCACAGAGCTAGGGCTACGGGCCGAATGAAATGCCAACCCAATGCTGCGATGGCCTGGAACAAAAAGCCTGCCATTAGGAACACCGACCCTACGCATGTATCCCACTTTTGTTCAATGAATCGCAGAAACGTGTATTTGTTGTAATCCCAAGTGGTACCGCCTTCCTTTGCGATTCGCATCGAGTTAACGAGAAGGGCAGGCACGCCAAAAATAAGGATTCCAACTGCGTCGTACGCCAAGCCCATGATGTTGGGATCCGTAAGCACTGCGGCCTTCTAGGTGACCTCTAACGTCCGCGTTGAGCGGCCGCGCGCCGGCAGTTGCCAGGCGCCGCGGGCGCTATGCTTTCCCGAGCGCCCGCGGCGCCCACCCACAGACCTTTCACGGGCCGCTCCAACGCATAGTTAGGTGGCGCAAGCCCCAAAGCTAGGTCCATTTTGGCTCCCGCTTGGCGGGATGGAAACGGAAACGTGACGTAATGGGATTCGGAAACACCCGATCGTGCAGCCGCGAGGAGAGTTCGGCCCCATTGAGGTCAACCGGGACCCTGGACACTGATGCCACTTCGGCGAAGATCCAGCGGACGAGCTGACCGCGTGAATTGCGGTACTCGTGTTGAGCAGCGCGACCCAACTTCAGAGCCTGCTTCCAAGCGTCCTCGTCTGAGCTAGCGCGAAGCAACTTAACGGTCTCATCGCAAAGATTGCGTCGCCTCGGCTTGCCGTCGTCCACGACACAAACGTGAAGCAATCGGGCGGCGTATAGCTTTCGAGGCATCTCGCTTGCGCCACCTAACGTCCGCGATCAGCGGCGGCGCGCGCTCGGCGCGCCGCTTGCTGATCGCAACCTATACGCGCCGGTACCCGTCCCTGCAAGCGGCGTGCCGACGCGCGACGACCGCTGCATCGCATAGTTAGGCCTCATGGCTCTCTTTGCTAGCACGCCAAGCGTCGAGCTTCTGCTCGATTGCGGCAAGGCGGTTGGCCTGGACGCTAGAGAGCGGGGCGCGTCGTGCTTTCCTAAGGATGTCCTTGAACATGTACCCTGAGCGAAAGAAGTACGGCCGCACCTCGAGAAAGCAGATGGCGGCCTCCATTGCATTTGGATCTCCCGCGACAATGCGTTCCAATGCGCCGCCGTAGCCACCCGGAAATGCGAGTTCGTCATAGCGAGCGTGGAACTCCGCACAGGCCTGCTCCCAAACACGCTTTTCTGCGGGGCTGCGGCCACGGAGTTTGACCGTTTCGTGAACGCGCGCGTGAAGACGCAAAAGTTCCGATGCATTGCGTTCAATGAGGCTGCGCGTGTCATCGGAATCCATGAGGCCTAACGTCCGCGATCAGCGGCGGCGCGCAGTCGGCGCGCCGCTTGCCGCTCGAAACCTATACGCGCCGCGTCCGGTCCCTGCAAGCGGCGTGACGACGCGCGACGACCGCTGCATCGCATTGTTAGGCGTCGCTTGACAGGCCATCGGGATCCTCCTGCGAAAGGTGAGCGTGCAAGGCGCGTATCGCGCCAGTTGCGTGTTCGCCCCAATGGTTGCGAAAGTTGAAGCACCATTCCCACTGTGCTTCATCCTTGCGGCCAGTATCGTATAGAACAAGGCCGCGGCTAATGTCCAAATAGATGTCACCAATGTCATCAGTCAGGTGGCCACATACCGGTTCCTGGGGCGGATCTTCAAGTGGATCAAAGATTTCCCAGTAGATCTGCAACGGTAGCTGGGAGGCGCGCGACTTGACTAGATCGAGAGTTCCTTCAGGAGGATCCACCCCAGAGCTCTCAATTGATAGGCCGTCAGTCCACGGATGTGGCAATCGGAGCCCCGCAACATAAAGGCGTGAAATTCGCGTGAGAGCCGAGCTGGGAGTCATCGGGGACTCGTCTGCGCCAATCGCCCATTGGCAGAAAGCACGCGCTTCAATTGCAAACGTGTCAATTTGCGAAGCTGCCATGGTTTGGATAGCGACGCCTAACGTCCGCGTTGAGCGGCCGCGCGCTGGCGGTAGCCAGGCGCCGCGGGCGCGATAATTTCCGAGGCGCCCGCGGCGCCCACCCACCGACAATTCACGGCCCGCTCGAACGCGTAGTTAGACAGCATTCAGGCAGTCC
>JBJACV010000050.1:0-11320 GCA_046604365.1 Nitrospira sp. | reverse complement strand
CTTTCCACACAGGCCATGCACAGTGGCTGGCCTTCCAGGCTGGTCTCGGGCTCGTTGCCGCAATCATGACAGGCCATGATGGCTCTCCTTCCTCATTGCCGCTCTGGTCAACACCTCCGATTGCGTGGCCACACGATCAGCCAGCGATCGGACAATCCCCTGCAAGTTCTCGATCTCGCCCTGGGTCGAGCCAACAATCGCCGTGATGCTGGCCACGAACTCCTCCAGGGATCGCAGGGCTGAGCCGTGATAGGCCCGCCCTGCCATCTCGATGCGTCCACGCCAGCGGTAGACCATTTCCTGCGCGATCTCGGGCAATGCCTCGATGGCACGGCTGAGGGCTTCTGTGCGTGCGTCATGGGCAGCGATCCGTTCGTCCGTAGTCATGTCTTCTCCACCTCCCACCGAATCTTCAATTGCGTGGGATGTTTATCCACTCGTGTGCGCCCCTCCCGGCTCCACGTTCCACCGCCGGCATCTCCAATACACTTCCACCCCGCCGCGAGAAGCGATACCCCCGGCTCAGAGTCGAGAACATAAGTAACAAGTCGCTTGTACCCCAGAGCGAAGGTCGCTCGTCGCGCTGCGCCGTAAAGAAACGAGCACGCATTCCTCGTTCCATCCGTTGCGACTCGCAGCACTTCCAGCGTCAACCCATCGTCGAGCATTCGCGCCACCGGACGCCCAACGATTGCGACCCCGACCACCGCATCAGCAAAACAGCACGCGAGCGAAAACTTGTGACCGACTACCTTGCCATGGTGGCGATGATGCCGCAGGACGAAGACGTTGGCCTCATCGAGATTGCACGGGAACAACTGTAGAGCATCACCACGCATCACTTCCCCTTCCCCCTCCCTGTGATGACTGCCTCGATCTCGTCCCAGTCCTCGGGATACCAGCACCTGGCAATGACTCCGGGGCAGAGGCCCAGCACGGCCAGCCAGCGAAGCTGATTCAAGGTCGGCTTGTTCTTGCCGACCTTGAGTTCCGCGAAGACGATTCTTCCCTTCCTGGCCATGACCAGGTCCGGGAATCCCGGCTCGCTGCGGCGGCTGTCGAATGTGTGGAAGATGCGCCAACCAAATAGGTTGGCCAGCGCAACTACCTGAGCCTGGAATTGCTTCTCGGAGAGGATGGGCCTACTCGCCATATCGATCCTCGTATTCGCGGATGACGTTCTCTTGCCAGGGGCTGATGTCATCTCTCGACGCTGATGTTGCTCTCGGCGGCCGAAGGGCCTCAAGGCTGTGCAGGTCGAAGCAATCGGCGCAGTATTCACCCTGCGGCTTGTGCTGCAATTTGCTCGCCTTGTCAGGCTTTGGCGGAATGTACCAGTTGACCCAGCCGCATTTGCCACATCCCAGACATTTGCCCTGTCGCATGGATCACATCCCCAGATGGATCGGGTCAAATGGCTTGCCCACGCCAGAATCACTGGCGTGGGCGCCTGAAGGCGCCCACGCCAGGCTGCAATTCAGGAATCGCGCCACGACCCGGTTGCACTCCGGGACGTAGCAGTAGAGAGTCAGAATGCCTTGCTGGCAGTCCAGTTCAGCCCGCAGAGGCGCCGTGATGTGGCAGCGTCCCCGAACGTGCAGGACCGAGCTTTGCTGGTTACACAGATCACAACTGTTGTTGGTCAAAGGTTAATCCCCTTCTGGTTGGCGATCCACTCGGTAATCGACACGGTGCAGTTGATGTCTCCCTCGGAGTAATCATCCGGGTTGGCAATTTGCCCCTTGGGTATCCAGATTTCCTCGCCGTCCACAAGCAGCAAGAATGCCTTGTCTGTCTCGCGGAGAATCTTCTCCACATCGAGATGCACATATCTACTCATCGCCTGCCTCGCCTCCTCCGAATTCGTCGTAGTAGGCCTCCTCGGCCTCGATCTCGGCGCGGTCATGTCCCCGGCCGCATTCGCGACAATAAAGATCGCCAGACATCGTCGCATAGGCTGGCTGAATCACATCGTCGCCAACCTCGACGTCCCAGCAGATGAGGCAACCGCAATCCTGGCACGATTGCATCTCGCCATCCTCCCGGAGTTCGCACAGCTCTTTGCACATGTGGCTATCTCCCCCCCCCAGTCGAAAGTCATCGGGATGAAAGACCGCATACCCCGCAGCTGCTCGTTGCTGATACACCAGCACCCTCTCGGGCGTGCCAGCCCTGGTATCCGTGGGAGCCGGCACCGTGGGTGGCTCCTCGCACGACCCACCATTCCAGATCGCCTCGTGACGAGCGCGCCACTCAGCAATCAGCTCCTGGAGGATTGACTCCTCCTCGGGACTCCATGCACAGGACATCAGACACCTGCCTTCCTCTTTCGAGGTTTGCGCGGTTCGGGCTGCCGCAATGGCTCGAAGTACAACGACACCATCGAGCCATCCTGAGCGATCGCCCAGTCCTTGAGTGTTAGTTTCAGGTCCGGCCGGGCCGCCCGGACAGCCTGCTCAATGTCGCCATCCTTCGGCCAGTATTCGGCAGCGTCCGTCTCGGTCCAGTTGCCGAGCTGGTTGCCCGAGGCCGTGCCGACGTAGGATCGCCGGCCAGCGGAATCAAGGCGAGTGTAAAGCCAGAAGTTGGCGACCTTGCCAGACTCCTCGACGACCACATTGCCCAGCGTCTCGGCAGTCATGCACAGAGGACAGCGCTCATCTCCTGGCTGCGACACCGGAGCCTGGCAGATGTCGCAGTGGCCCGGCCGGGCCTGTTCGACATCATCCAGATCAGCCTCGGCCTCCAGGGTCTCCTCCAGCGTGGGCATGTGATCGAAGAGAGGCAGTGGCGTCATGTCCTGACGGATCAGCCTCTCCAGATCACTCTGGGCTTTCTGGCGGGCCTCCTTCGCAGCCCGGTAGGCACAGCGGGCAGCATCTTCCTCCTCGGTGAGGGGTTGAACGAGCCGGTAAGCCTCGCGCATGCGGGCGCGGAATTCCAGGGCCTCGGCCGCAGAGCCGTTGTCGTTACTCATCGATCGCTCCTTTCTTCAATGGCTTCGGTGTGGTGGCTTGCAGGATCGCTGCTTGCAGATCCTCGATCCTGATCGGGCTTTGCAGTGTGGCCACGGCGCCTGCCAGTGGCGGAATAGCACTCTGATCCTCTGGCACCAGGGCAACGAGCGAGACACCCTGCGCCGAGCCTGGCCGTCCAAGCTGGTCGACCAGGTCGGCAATCGCGCCGCGATTGCTGTACATCACCAGGGCACAGTAGCCCTCGCGACCAAACCGCCAGCCAGCGTCGAAAAGGGACATGGCCGCGGTGAAGCCCCAGAGACCGTCTGAGACCTGGGGCAGAGCTTGCAGGCCCTGCACAACCTCTCCTGGCAGGCCAACGAGGAGAATCTCCTTGCGGTGGGTCAGCCGATCCGGTTCCAGTTGAATACCGTTTCGCCTGGCGAAGACTTCCAGGTCCGACCGGGATACCCGGCGATCGAGCATGCCGGGAATCCGCCAGCCAGGAAGGATGCCCTCGTCGATCAGTCGCGCCACCGTGCGGGGTGCGATCCCCAGCTCTCGCGACACCTGCCCCACTGACAGCACGCCCAGCCCGTCTTTTGCGTGCTTGCTGATGCGATCAGACATTAAACAGCCCTCCTGTGGTTTTCTCCTGGACTCTCTTGCGTTTTGGTTTGCTGACTCGGGCCTCCGGGATTGCTGCTGCCTCCTCCTTGGAGACCGCCACTACCGGGAAGCCCTCCAGCCGCAGGATCACGCTCTCGCGCATCAGGACATGGCCAGCACCAAACCCGGGCGGGTCCAGCCAGGCCCGCTCACAGAGGGCATCGGTCCACTCGTCCCATCTGGCCTGCTCCTCCTCAGAGGCGACCAGGGCCAGCAAGGCGTCACGATGCTCGCGGATCAGACCTCGCGCCTCGTCGTCGAGCAGATCCGCTGGCGCGACTCCCAGCCGGCCATCGGGCAGCGTGCGGATGGTCAGGCCGACAGATCGCAGGGAGGCCAGGAGGTCTGAGGGAGTCATGACTGTCTCGCCAGTGTGTGAAACTTTGCCACCGTGCCACCTTTAGACGTAAGACCTTATTTCTGTTGCACTTGTGTGTAGGCATCCTGTTTGCCACCGTCTGCCACCTGCCACCGTGGCATTCTTTCTCTCTCTGGGGGGGGCACTCTTGCCATTGCCACCGCGTCTGCCACCGTGTTTGCCACCCATCTAAGTCTTTATTTTTCAAATACTTAGCTACTGTCGGTGGCTCGTTGGCAATACAGTATAGAGCGCTCAAAATCCCTCCTCGTCCGGCGGGGAATCGCCTGGTCCTGGCCAGGCGTACTTGCTGCCGATCTTGCGCAGGATGCCTTCCTGCCACATCCGCCATACTTCCTTCTTGACCGAGGCGGGATTGCTGCCTTCCATGATCTCGGAGAGTTCGCTGGGAAAGAGCGCTGCCCCACCGTTGCTCTTGAAGATGCCAAGGACGGCCAGTCGGATCTTGGAACGAGTCCGCTCCTCAGCTGACCCCTGGCTGGTCCAGATGCATTTCTTGGGATCAAAGACCAGGGCCAGTTCCTTCTCCTCGACGTCACGGCCGGAGATGAACAGGGTTGCCTCGTTGTCGCTTCTGGCACGAGTCAGGATCGTCACGCCATCGGCAGCACCGGCCAGGCCCAGCGAACCGGAGATCTCATCGACGACATCCTCGGCGGCTGCCTTCTTGCAGTGGTGCAGGATCAGGATCGACAGGCCGGTCCTGTCGCCGATCGCCTTGAGCGCTGCTGCGGCCTCGTAGTCCTGGTCGTAGACGGAAATGTTGGTCTTTGCCAGCGGGCGAAACTTGGCCCAGACATCGACGATCACCAGCCGGGGAGCAGCCGCCCTGGCAGCCCAGCGATCGATGACAGCCAGCCCGCCATCGACCATTCTGGGGCACTCCACGGCGATGTGCAGCCGCTGGTTGGCCAGCGCGCCCAGCCCGGCCAGGATCTTCCCTGCGCGGTCCTGCACTCGTCTGAGGCGATCCTCCAGCGACAGATACAGCACGTCGCCCGCCTCGACGGGAATTGACCCCAGAGCGGTCCCACCAGCCGCCAGCGTGATGCCGAGATTGAGAGCAAGGAAGCTCTTGCCGAGTTTCGGCTTGCCAGCCAGGATCGACAGCCCTTCAGAGAGGATGCCTGGCACGGCCCACCTGGGAGCTGGCAGCGACATCAGCATGACGTCAGCCAGGGTGTAGATCTGCACTTCCTGCACGGCAGCCTCGTCCTGGCTGGCCTCGCGCTCGCGCGCACTGGCTGCCTGTTCCTTCTCCCTCTCCTGCTGGAGTTTGTATCCCCTTGGCCGACTCTTCGGGTCGGCCGTGCGGTCAACGTCCTGGCACTTGTGCAGTAACTCCTTCTCCGACCAGGGCGGCTGACACTGCGGGTTGTAGTGCGCCAGCAGCACCCGCAGGCCATCCTCCACCGACAGGGCAAATCCCCAGATCACGCCACGGGCCACCGACATGGTCCGGTCGTGGCCCTTCTGCCCCGAGATCGCCGGCGTGCATTTCTGCGCATACCGCGAGGCACGCTGGATCGCATCCATTGCAGAAGTCGTGGCGTAGAGAATGCCCCAGGCCCTAGTCGGCGTGGCTGGCTGGGCAGGAGGCTCAAGTCTGGCGTCCTCGTCACCAGTCGAGGCGTCAGGGGCAGGCTCGGCGTGCGTTTCTTGCTCGCTGGCCTCCCAGTGCGGTCCGAACAACTGATCGGCCGTCTTGTTGCTTGCCTTGGCCCGATCGGCAGGCGGTTCTTCCTGCGCCTCGACAACCGTTTCAGTCGTGGCCTGGCTCAGTTCGCGGACGAGCTCGGTCAGCTGGTCTCTGGTGACCGCCTCGAGCGCAATCGGCACATACCAGAACTGGCACAGTCGGTGTGGCCTCTCGGGGGAGTGTGGCCCCTTGCGCGCCTGGGTGCCTGGCAGCTTGGAGATCCTGGAGGCATTGAAGACCGAGCGATCGATCTTCGCTTGCTCGGTGTCGAAGCGATCACCGAGGGCATGCAGCACGCTGCGACACAGCGCCCGGGCCTCGCCATCGTTGGGCAGGTCGATCCGAAAGAGCAGGTGGTAACCGTTTCCTGAATCGACCACGACGGCTCCTGGCCAGCCACGAGCAGTCAGGAAGTCGTTGACACTGCCAGCCAGGGCAAAGGCTGATTCCTTCTCCTGGGTGGTTGAGTTGGTGTGGACTGGCAACACCGGGTCGATGTCGATTAGGAGCCAGCGACGGCAAACGACGTCATCGACCCTGGCAGCCCGGCGTGTACCGGGTGCAATCGAGACGGGGTTTAAACACCAGTAGATCCCGATGCCAGAAGGTAGGTCCGACACCGCAGCGACGATGCCCTCGACGTCGCCACCGGAAACGACGATCGATTGCCCCGAGGGCAGGCTGCGCAACTCCACGGCAGAGCCAGGGTCGAAAAGGACCGTGGCGGCCTGACGGACCATCATGGCGTCGAGAACATGCTCGCCACCAATGGCCACCTTTCGACCCCAGCTTGCTGCCTGTGTCGTCACGGATCAACTCCGGTTGTGAGATCAAAAGGGGATCTCGGAATCGGGAGGAGCAGGAATGGCAGCGTCGAAGGCGTCCAGGCCGCTAGTAGCGCCATTCGCGGCGTGGGGCTTTTTGAGTTCCTTCAGCTCCTTCGCCCTCGCCAGAACCTCCTCGATCTTCTCGCCGTAGATGAAGGGCAGCCAGTCGGGCGCCGGTGTCGTCTCCAGGATGTGCCGGGCGACCGGCTTTCTCTTGGCCGGCTGCACGACCATGCCCGCGGGCACCATCGAGATACCGCCCAGCTGGGCGTAGACCTTCTCGCCGTTCTCCTTGTGCGAGACCGATAGCAGGCACTTCTGCCCCAGGAGTTTCAGAATGTCGTACTCCTCGCCGGTGGTCAGATCCTTGCCCCGCCAGCTCTTGATGAGCTGTCGCAGGGCAGCTTTCTCCTGGAGCGAGAAAGTGTACTTGCGACCGATGAGATGATTGTTGGTGGTCCCTGACATCGGGCAGCCAGTCAGCTCCCAGCACAGGTAGACCTGATGCTTCTCGCTTTCCGTGCCCTGGTAATCCTCGCGCTGGGTTCCCAGATCGATGATTGCCACCAGGATCGCGCCGTGACTTCCGGCAGGGGGAACCTCGAACGATTCGGACGGTTGCGGTACAGACTTCTTGGTCCAACTCATGACAGACCTCCAAATGGGTTACTCTGGGTTCAAACGGGTCACTCGACAAAGTTGAGTGTTTCTTTCGATCGCGTCAGCGATACATAGTGCAGGTTCTGCTGCTGCTGGATCTCCCAGCTGCGTTTGGGCTCACGCAAGGGCGCATCCAGCAGCCAGACTCGGTCGGCCTCCAGCCCCTTGGCCCGGTGGATCGTCGAGAAGATGACCGAGGTCGGGGTGCGCCGGGAATCGGCCGTGTCGGAGAACAACGCCTCGATCGCTCCCTCGAGCTGTGCCGGCGAATCGACCGTGGCCAGCACAGCCTGCACGCCGGCAGCCCGGTCCTTGACGCCCTCGACCAGGTCCTCGACTCCCTCCAGATCGGAAAGGCGCAAAAGCTCCCGACTCTCCCAGTCGCTGACCCTCTTCGCCATCTCCGAGACGGTGCGGGCCTCGCCGGCGGATCGCACCACGGCCAGTAACTGATCCCCCACAGCCCGCCCACGCACCAGGGCACGCCGGCTCTCGGAGATCAGTCGCAAGGCGCACCGGATGAGCGGGGCATTGGTGGCGCAGAGGACCATGTCGCCAGAGGCATACCCCTTTTGCGCGGTGTCCTCAGCCATTGTGCCGACGTGGCCCCGGATCGCTTCAGGGTGCGCCAGAAGGTCCGGGACGAACTGCTGTGCCAGACTCACATGCTGGCTGGGACAGCGCCAGGTGATGGTCAATGGCATCTGGGCCAGCCCGCCTGGTCGGGCTGCAAGCCGGGCTTCCAGTCGAGGGATCGAATCAATGTCGGCACCGCGAAAGGCGTAGATCGACTGCCAGCGATCGCCCACGGCGATGGTTCGTCCCGACTGACACAGTAGCTCGATCAGAGCATGCTGGGCCGGGTTCCAGTCCTGCACCTCGTCGAGGAATAGTGCCTCGCAGGCCGGAAAGGGAAGTTGCAGGATTCCTGGCAACCAGATCATGTCGTCGAAATCAACAACCTCGTTCCACTGGACTGATTTCTTCAGGAGTTCTGCGGCCTCGCCGGCCAGCCAGCGAGCACGCCCCCAGGCGTTGATGTCGTAGTGAACGAGCAGTTGCTCGAGCTGCCCGGTCAGACCCTCGCTTTCCGGCACGAGGGCCTGATTCTTGGCCGAGCTGACGAGCATCGCCAGCGAGCGGCGGATGTAGCGCGGCAGGCTCCGGCCCTCGCGTGTCTCGTCGAGGAGAAGGTACGTCTTGTTCTTTTCCAACCGCGATCCGAGTCGTTTTTGCAGGACGGCATACCCGAAGGAATGCACCGTGCCGACCTCGACACCACGCGGGCAATCCTCGCGGAACTCGTCGGCGTTCTGCTTGGAGAAAACTGCGTAGCGAATCGAGCCGGCCAGATCGGGCCGTCGCTCGATCATGCGCCACATGCCCTCACGACACGAGGCGCTCTTGCCCGAGCCCGCCCTGGCCTCGACCAGGACATTTCGGTTGCTGTCCGAGGCCAGCTCCTGCCACAGTGCTTCCTGCTGTGCGGTGCCCTGGTGCAGACGCTTTGCTGGCCTGGATACAGGCGCAGCTTCCCCGGCTTTGATGACAAATGGGTTCATTCTGGGTCTCTTAAAAGGGAGGTGTTTCGGCTGTAGTGCCGTAGTGGGGCGATTCGACCGGCCCGATTTGCGGCTCGTGGAACGACTCTGCCATCTTTCGTCTCTGCCTCTCCTGGCGCAGGGCTGACGCCAGCCTCTCGATCATGGCCAAAAGCAGATCGACGTCGTCGGAGTCGCTCATGATGCTGTCTCCAGCTGGCTCTCACGCAACTGATTCCAGGCCAGTTGGCCATCGCTGGTTAAGTGCCAGCCATCGACCTCACTCTGGAACCAGTCGCCATGCCAAAGGATGTTCTCAACACGGCTGAGCGGGGCGCCGCACTTCTCGGCGATCTCTCTGGGCCTGGACGGTCCCATCGTCGCCACGGCCCGAAGAACAGCCTCGCGGGTAGCCTTCACTTCAGCCTTGATCTCCTCGCGAGATTTACCCCTGTGGATGGTGCTTCCCACGTTTCTCGATCTGGCCGAATCGCCACTACTGTGACTGGCCTGGACAGTGCCAGCACTGGCTGGCTTCGGCAACTTCTCCAGCACGGCCTTGATGCGTTCCAGCTCGTCGATCTGGACTCTGTACCTGGCGATCTCCTTGTCGATCGACTCCAGGTGTTCCGCTGCCTGCCGCAGCATGTTCATGACCTGCTTGCACGATTTCATTGCTGACTCCCCGTATCTTCTTCTGGCACCAGCCCTGACCCGGCCGCGAACAGGCCAGCCAGGACCAGCGCCACGATGGCCAGGACCACAAGCCCTGCCCACCAGCCGAGCATCGCGACAACCGCGCAGAAGAAGGCCCGGCTCATTGCCTCTCCCATTCCTGGAACGATTCGAGGGTGACCTTGACTCCTAGCTTCGCGAAACACTCCCCACAGCCGCAGTCCTTGAGGGCGTAGGGGTAGTCCGTCCCACAGATGGGGCAGAAGTGCGTGTTCTCCAGGGGCGCGGGCGGGCCTCCTCCTGCCTTCTTGTCCCAGTTCTGATCCCGGTCATCTCTGAGCATCGCGTCTCCTTGCTTTGATCCTCGTCTCAGTGGGCAGGATCAGGTGGCCCTGATCGTCTGGACCCGCAAGCCCGGTTGGCCAGACTCGACACCGACTGCCCATGTCGTCACGTTGCCGCTGCTGCCTGTGGTCGTGGGCAGGCAGGGCAGTTGCATTGCTCTCTTGGCACGCCGGCCCGGTGCCCGCACTTGCTGCACCAGGACTGTTCCAGCGAGACGAAGACTTCCTGCAGCGCATGGCACCAGGCGCAGTGAGCCAGTGTCCGGGCGCGTGACCGGGCCAGAATGCACTGCTTGTGCGCCCAGACCTGCGCCTCGGTGGCAGCGGGCGTCTCGCTGAAGGCATGCAGGCACGCCTCGACGGCGGCCAGGAGATCGGGCGCAGCAGACAGCAGACGGGCCAGGTCGCGGACCTCGTCGCTGTCGCCTGAGAGGAGGTGGCAGATCACTTTGCCCTTGGAGTCCTGCACGCTCCAGGGGTTGGCTCCTCCCTGGAGGTAGTGCGTCATCCACAGTGGGTATCCTGACGTGGTCATGGCATTCGTCTCGTGTACGGTGCCCCGCCGGAGGAAAAATATTCGTCTTCAGTTAAGTGAAGAACCTCCGGCGGGGCGTCAGTGTCAGGGAAGGCACTCGTTGATTTCGCGAAGGGCCAGCACAGCCGCCCGTTCGACAGTCAGGGGCACCGCGGCCCCGTTGATCTCCGCACTGCTCGCCATCCAGGTACGGCAGAGGCCGAGATCGCCCTGCCTGGATCGCTCGACCTCGAACTGGATCAGGCAGCGATAGGCCATGCCTGCCGAGTCGAGGATCTGCACCATCAGCCGGGGCGGATGCGTCTCATCCAGCCTGATGGCGATGATGCCATCGACGTAGTTGGTCTGGCACGGCATGCCCTCGACGGGCTTCAGCAGCTCGGCCACCTGACGCAGAAGCGAAAGCCGCTTCTGGCGGTCGGTCTCGATCTGCTGCTCACGGGCAGCGCGTTCGGCCTCGTGAATCCTGACCTTCTCCTGCATCCGGGCGATCAGCCCGGTGATCTCGTCAGACGCCATCAGTACAGTCATGCGATCTCCTTTGTGGATAAATTCGTCCGGCGGGGTGGTTGCTCGGCCTCTCCAGAACGGAGATGACACGCCCGCCGGACGGGGTTGGGTTCAACGGAACAGCGGCAGTCCAGCCGCTGCCCGTTCGGTGTACTTGCAGATCCTCGCCTCTCGTTCGGGGTCGTCGGCAACCAGCGTGGATCTCGACCCCAGCTGGAGAATCTGCGACAGAGTCGCCCCGCGCTGGTGAGCCGAAAGCCGTTGCCGGACAGCCCGGCAACGGCAGACGCCACAAAGCCTGTCCGGTTGGGGCAGGCATGGGTTCTGGCACTTGATGCAGACAGTGAATGTCAGCCTTGGCATGGAACGCTAGTCCTGACAGAGGAGGAGCCAGCACGAATGTGATCGCGAATTGCGATGGCTTCGCAGATCCAGTCGTGAGCCAGCTTAGCCGGCTGGTGGTTCTCTGGCGTTTGACCGGGCCTGATGAGCGCGAACCATTGCTCTCGTGGCGAGCCAGCGTT
>JBJACV010000049.1:0-11632 GCA_046604365.1 Nitrospira sp. | reverse complement strand
CGCCTGTCGAGCGCCGAGCTCGCGACGGCCCTGATCCGGGGGCTCAACGACGCCGGTGTGGACGTGGTGGACATCGGCCTGGGCGGCACCGAGTGCGTGTATTTCGCGACCTTCTCGCTCAACCTCGATGGCGGCGTGATGGTGACGGCGAGCCACAATCCGCCGGACTACAACGGGCTCAAGTTCGTGCGCGAGCAGTCGCGGCCGATCAGCGGCGACTCGGGGCTGCAGGAGATCCGCCAGCTGGCGGAGAGGGGCGTGTTCGGCGCGGCGACGATCCGCGGCACGGTCGTGCCGTTCGAGATCCTGCCGTCGTGGCGCGACCATGTGCTGGGTTACGCGGACGTCGACAGGCTGAAGCCGCTGTCGATCGTCTGCAATGCGGGCAATGGCGGCGCCGGTGCCGCGCTCGACCTGCTCGAGGACCGCTTGCCGTTCCGGTTCACCAAGATCCAGCACGATGCGGACGGCAATTTCCCGAACGGCGTGCCAAACCCGATGATCGAGGAGAACCGCGAGGTCACGGCGCGCGCCGTGCGGCTGGCGAAAGCCGACTTCGGCATCGCCTGGGACGGCGATTACGACCGTTGCTTCTTCTTCGACGAGAACGGCCGCTACATCGAGGGCTACTACGTCGTCGGGCTGCTGGCGACGACCTTCCTCGAGCGCGAGGCCGGAGCCAAGATCGTCTATGACCCGCGCCTGACCTGGAACACGCAGCAGGTCGTGCGCGCGCACGGCGGCCGGCCGGTGCAGTGCAAATCGGGCCACGCGTTCATGAAGCACTGCATGCGCGAGGCTGACGCCGTCTACGGCGGCGAGATGAGTGCGCACCACTACTTCCGGAATTTCTCCTATTGCGACAGTGGCATGATTCCGTGGGTGGTCCTGGCCCAGCACCTGTCGCGCACCGGCAAGCCGCTGTCGGCACTGGTCAACGAGCGGATCGCGCTGTTCCCGGCCAGCGGGGAGATCAATCGCAAGATCGGCGACGTACCGGGTGCGCTGCGGGCCGTGCGGGAGCGCTTCGTGCCGGGGTCCGTCAAGGTGGAGACCGTCGATGGGCTGTCGGTCGAACACCCGCGCTGGCGCTTCAACCTGCGCAGCTCGAACACCGAGCCGCTGCTGCGGCTCAACGTCGAGTCGCGCGGCGATCACGCTTTCATGCAGGAGAAGACCGCCGAGCTCCTCGAGCTGATCGAGCAGTTCGTCTGAAATAAATGGGACAGACACTATTTTGGCAGTGCCAAAATAGTGTCTGTCCCATTTATTTCGACCCCTCTTCAGGCAGTCAGGATCAGCTTGGCTGCGGCGATGACCAGCACCAGCGCCATGAGGGCCAGCAGCCAGCGCGTGGAAAAGCGTTTCAGGCCGAGCCAGGTGCCGGTCACGGCGCCGGCCAGGACCGCGACGACCAGCCAGGGCAGTTCTGCTGGCAGGTCCGCCCAGGTCGCGGTCCCGGCGGCGAGGGCCAGGCTGGAATTGACCAGGATGAATGGCGCCGATATGCCGCCGGTGTGTCGGGGACCGGCCCAGCCGGCCAGCAGCACGATTGGCGACAGGAATATGCCGCCCCCGGTGCCGGTCAGGCCCGACAGCAGGCCGATGACGGCTCCAGAGCCGATGGCGGGGACGATCGGGATGCGTGCCGGCTCGCCGGCCCTCTCAGCCTGCGGGCCGCCCCAGGCGCGCCAGGCGAGCACGATGGCGGACAGTGCCAGGGCGCAGCCCGCCAGCACGTAATAGAGGCCCGTCGTCAGGCGCAGGGAACCGCCGAGGGCCGCGAGCGGCGCCGACCCCAGGACGAAGGGCCAGAATGCCCGCCAGCAGAAATAACCGGCCCCCCAGAAACGCCAGGTCGTGAATCCGGCGACCAGGATGTTGAGGGCAAGCGCCGTCGGCCGCATCGCTTCGGGCGCGACCGCCAGCAGCGCCATGACGGCCAGATAGCCCGAGGCACCCGCATGGCCGACACTCGTGTAGAGGGCCGCGAGCAGGAAGAAGGCAGGCAGCAGGATCAGAAGCTGGTCCGGCGTCACGCAGGCTCTGGCTGGGCCAAGATATGCTCACGGTAGCCGAAAAAGGAGATTCCATGGCACACAGGTCGCAACCCGCCGGCAGCCCCGCCATATCAGGCGACGTCGTCGTCGGCGTGATCGGCGCCGGCGTCATGGGCCGCGCGCTCGCGCGCGGGCTGGTGCAGCGGGGCGGGGCGCGCAAGAACCAGCTGTGGCTCTCCAGCCGCAGCCAGCGCAACCGCGAACGGGCCGCCCGCGAACTCGACCTGAAAGTGGTCACGGACTTCTCGAAAAACCTCACCGGAACCGACGTCCTGCTCATCTGCGTCAAGCCCGCGCAGGTGAGCGGCGTGCTGGGCAAGCTCCGTGCCGCGGGACTGAAGGACTCGACGCTGGTCGTCTCGATCGCCGCGGGCGTGACGCTCGCGCAGCTCGAGGGGGCGCTCGCGTCCGGAAATCCCGTGATCCGCGCCATGCCGAACACGCCCTGCATCGTCGGCGAGGGCATGACGGCGCTGTGCGGCGGCACCCATGCCGGCGCGGGCCACATGGAAACGGCGATGAAGCTCTTCTCCGCGGTCGGCCGTTGCGTCGAGCTCGACGAGTCGAGCTTCAATGCCGTGACCGGACTCAGCGCGAGCGGTCCCGCCTACGTCTTCCTGATGATGGAGGCGCTGGCGGACGGCGGCGTCGGCGTCGGCCTGCCGCGCAAGGTCGCGCTCGAGCTGATCGCCCAGACCATGAAGGGCGCCGCCACCATGGTCCTCGAGTCCGGCACGCACCCGGCGGCGCTGCGCGACGAAGTGACGACGCCCGCCGGCTGCACGATCGGCGCGCTGCTGGTGCTCGAGGACGGGCGGATCCGCTCGGTGCTGGCGCGGGCGGTGGAGCAGGCCACGCGGATCGCGTCCGGCCTGGGCAAGAAGCCGGCGGAATGATGGTGGGCGGTACTGGGATTGAACCAGTGACCCCTGCCGTGTGAAAGCGAAACGGGGTGTTTTCTGATCAACAGGTTACACCCACTTTCCTTTCTGGATCAAGCGGTTAGTGTCCCGTCGAATCCCGGCCATTCCCGCCGAAATCGGCTCGCACTGTCCCAATTCTGGCCCACCAAGTCCGCCCTGCGGACAGAGCTTTGGTGGGACAATTTTCGGCAGGGGACGCTCCCGAAAGCCTGAATTTCTCGTAGAAACATGAGGCTAAAAGCGTCCGAGTGCCCTCCCATGAATCGCCGAAAACGGCACGGGTCACAGCGGCAAATCGTGACTTGCTTTGGATAAAAAAGGGGCCAATAACGTAGCAATGGCTCTATAATTATCCGCATGAAACAGACCCGCGACACTCGGGAAGCGCTGGCCGTCTTTCGGCGTCACGGCGGCGTGATGAGCACCAGCGAAGCGCTGGCGGCGGGCGTGCACCCGGCTGCCCTGTACGGGCTGCTGCAAGAGGGACGTCTGGAGCGGCTGGCGCGGGGACTGTATCGCTCAGCGGGAGCCCAGGAGTTCAGTAACCCGGATCTCGCCGTGATTGCGCGCAAGGCACCGGATGCAGTCGTCTGTCTGGAGTCCGCCCTGGCATTTCACGGCATCACCACGCAGATCCCTCGTCGCGTACACGTGGCCGTTCCGCGCGGGAGCTACTCCGGGCTGCGTCTGCGCACGCCGCCCGTGACCGTGCACCGATTCGCAGCTGAGCATTTCGACGAGGGGATCGAGTCCCATTCAATCGATGGCACCACTGTGCGGGTCTACGGCGTCGCTCGAACCCTGGTCGACTGCTTTCGATACCGCAACCGCATCGGTCTCGACGTGGCCGTTGAAGCGCTGCGGTTTGCGCGTGCCCGCAAGAAGCTCAGCAACCGCGAGATACTTCGCATGGCAGAGATCCTGAGGCAGGCGAAGGTCATGGGGCCATACCTCGAAGCTGTTCAATGACCAAGTCGCGCAACGTGGTCGCGTCAGTGCTCGCACGCCTGCGGAATGTTGCTGCGGCCGGGGGGCTCAGCTTCAACGACGTGCTGACGCGCTACATGATCGAGCGTTTCCTTGCGAGGGTGGCTCGTTCAGCCGAGGTCGATTCCGTGCTGCTGAAAGGCGCTCTGATGCTCAGCGTCTGGGGAGTGCCGCGCGCGCGGCCGACGATGGATATCGATCTGTTGCGACGCGGTCCGGCAGATCCGGACAGCCTGAAGCAGTTTGTCATCGCCTGTACGGCCGTTGACGACGCGGACGACGGCGTGACATTCGATCCGTCGACGCTGATCGTTGAGCCGATCGCGGAAGACTCGGAGTACACAGGAACACGTGTTCGGCTGCTGGCACGGATGGACAACGTCAAGCAATTCATCCAGATCGATTTCGGAGTGGGCGACGCGGTGCACCCAGGCCCGCAATGGATCGAGTACCCGGTGTTGCTGGACGGCCCTGCATTGCGCCTTCGGGCGTATCCGGTCGAGGCTGCGATCGCCGAGAAGTTTCATGCGATGGTCGAGCTGGATCTGCGCAACAGCCGCATGAAGGACTTCTACGACATCTGGGTTCTGTCGAACACGTTGACGTTTCAGTCGGCTCCGCTTTCGAAAGCGATCCGGTCCACGTTTGCGAAACGGGGAACGGATCTGCCGGTAGGCGTTCCAAAGGCTCTCACTTCAGAGTTCCACGGTGAGGAAGTACATCGCCGACAGTGGCGAGCATTCATGGGAAGGATCGGTGAGTCTGCCGATGTGGCGTCGTTGGAATCGGTCGCCGTCGCGATCGAGCGTTTTCTGATGCCCGTCGCCGGCATCGATGCGCAGAGCTTGCGCGATTCACGGTGGGCGCCAGGCGGTCCGTGGAATGCGAGCTGAACTACTCAGGTGATGCACGGCCGCGAACGCAATGTGCGCCGTCGTCGCGTGAAGAACCTATGGGTTTGGAGCGCTATATTCGTCGAGCGGGGATACGCGTTGCTCGATCGTGCTCATCGCCGCTTCGTAAACGCGCGTCCAATCGGGCAGAAATGTTCCGCGAAAATCCACGTCCATCAGAATCTGTGCGGATATCTTTACGTGGAAGCTGCAGGCAAGTCTGTGGGGAATTGTCTGTGGGCCGTTGGCGTAGTTGGGCGTACAGTAGATCACGAGCCGCCGACCATCCTGTGTTCTGAACGAAAGGTCCGCTGGTACCCAGTAACCTTTCCCGGTGCGGACGCCGGCCACAGCAACTGGCGACCGAAAAAAGATCAGATTCCACTCCGGATACACTTCGTCGGGAATCAATGGCAGCGGATCTGCGGTCTGAAGAGGCAGCCAAGTGGCGTCCTGCGGTTCCGAGAATTGCGCTTCTCTCAACCGAACACCCATGCCGAGATCGATCCGATACCCGTTCTCCGGAGGCCGCGTCGGCAAATCTGTTGATAGCGGTACGTACCAGGACGGGTAGGTGTCGCTTCTGCTGACTTGCCCATCGCTGAGTGGAACCCGAATGCGTCGGTCCAGGTACTTGTGTTCCCAGAACTTCTTGCCATCGACGGTGACGACCTGCGCATTGAATTGAACTGCTGGAGGTGGCGGAGGACTTGGAGGCGACTCAGGCGGTTCTGCATCCATGTTCACGCAGGCACTCAGAGCACCGAGAATCGAGCAGCCCACAAGGACGACTGACCAGCGCAAGCGATCGCGCTGCATCGGCATGCGCGATCCCGCGCGCTTCGCATCGTCCCGATCGCCCGGCTTCGTTCTTCGCACGTGAGCCTCCATTGACCCGATGATCGCATTGTTGGCGCCGGGAAAACGCGGACCCCCTCGCAACCCGCACATCGCATCGCCGCGCCACGGACCAAAACATGGCGACGCCCCGAGTCCGAAAGAATCCGCTAGTCTCTTGGGGTCCGCCTAACGATACGGCGAGTAACGTGTCGAAAACCGTTCAAAGTACAGCATTAGTGTGCCGGCGCTTCCCCCAGCATAGACACCGATAGCCAATCCCATTGCCAAGAATCCCCGTTGTGGGACGTGCCAGCCGCTCCACATGAAAAGCGCGGCGTAAGCACCGGCTGCGCCGCAGATTGGCGAAAGGGCCAAGAGTAAGGGCCGATAGGACAAGGAACTTCGGAGAAACCGGAGCACCAAGAAGAAAGCTATTCCGGCTACCGATCCTGGGATGATCGAGATCACAGACGCCGCGAAGAAGAATGCCCACGGCATCACTAACAGTACGAATATGCCGCCGCCCGCCATAAACATGTCGTCCGTGAGAATGCCCTTGGCGATAAAACCGATGCCCAAGGCGACGGCGATGACTCCAAAAAGCGCGCCCACTGAACAGCAAGCGAGGTACACGAAGGCGGTAGCCGGTCCGAAATTCGATTCTCGCTTGCTCACTTACTAGCGCCCAGGTACGGCAGGGCGCCGTGGCCATGCTCTTGGCTCTCCAGAGGCGACGGCGAACAACGCTCGCGCCAAGCCAAGTTGGAGATACGAGAAAATGAAGTCAACCAGTATCCAGTCCGCATTCAAGACATCGTTTCGCCTTGGCCGTTCGAAGCAGCTTGCCACAGCAACTGCAAGGCGGGCCGTGGTCTGAGAGGCGATGGTGCCAGAGTGCGTTGACGTTCGATTCCGAGAAACCGGTCATTTCCTGATACTTGGCCAACGCCGGCTTCTCGAATCCCAACTCCAGCGCTTCAACTAGAGTCGCGCCGGTGTTCTCGCGATACGCCTGAATTTTCGCCGTCATGTCCGTCAGAAACGGACCGAACTCCTGCCATTCCGCGTCTGTCAGCATCGGGACATCAAACTGGCATCGCCAGCACCAGTGTCTTTGCGGCATAAGGTCTCTAAGAAGCGGCACTACAAAGCTGACTAAGGCCTGAGTTCAGGTGCGCGTCACTGGAAGGCAGAGCGCACGCCTCACGGAACCTTCAGCGGCGCTTTTCAACATACTGAGCAACTTTCTGTTGGGTAATCGGGATTGCTTTTGTAATGTCCCCGTACGTCTCACTGAGAAATTCGCACATTCGTGGCGGAGCACCCCGTTGGGACAGGCAAAGCCGCAAGGCGCGAGTGTCCCAGCCGTCGAGCCCATCAGTGATTTCTGCACCAATCACCGTGGGCCCGCCAAAACAATCGTTGCCAAAGATGACGTTCTCAAGGATCGGTTGTCCATTTCGAAACAGGCTTAGCGAAATGCTTGGAGCGCCTCCGCACTCACCGTTGCTGGGCGGCGGTTGGTGGGCCGTAAGCTTGTAGAGCGATTCCGGCAAAGCGCATTCGTATGTGAGGTTGCTCGGCTCGTGGAAGCCGGCCTTCTCCCATGCCAATAGACGCTTGGCTCGCTTTTCATCATCGAATTCCGATTCGAGCAATACAGAGGGCCCACTGACTGGCATGTACTCGACGCGAAAGTATCTTGCTTCCGGAATACAGGTGAGCCTGACGAATTCCATAGGCCAATCGGCAAAGGCCGGCCGAATGCCCACAATGAGAAGAACTGCGAAGGCGAAAAGTGCACGACGGGTCATATATGTATCGCTATTGGTTGAGATTGGCGGACCGCAGGCCAATTTCTCGGCGCGGCCATTCCCGATCAAGCGTCCGCTCAAGCGAGATACTAGGTGTCACATCTTCGTGAGGCGATGAAAGATGCCGGAGCAGCCGAACCATAGTTCCTCGCCCCTTCTTTCGACGCAAAAGCCAATGAGGAGTTGGTTCTCGGGGTTGTCTTCTAGCGGAATATCAAGCCTTAGGTAGTCAAAGGGCATATTTGGGTCATCGCACCCAGGACCGGTTAACTTCAAGGTGAGGCGACGTACCCGACCAGTCCAGAGCCAGTGCTTTGAGATCGTCTCGTCGGACACCGCCGAATAGGAGGCATTGACACAGCTCTCGATAGAGATGTGCTCGTCTGTAATAGAGACTGGCGCCATTCCCGGGAAGGCACGAGCATGTGTTTCCCACTTTCCGACAATCGCGCTGTCGCTTGCGACTGCGGAAAAGCTGGAAGCAAGCACTAGGCATGCGATGGCGCGCAAGTGAACGTGCACGTTGTCGATCACCGCCCGCCGTTCTAATGAATTGCTAGGCATCATTCCCGGATACATACAGTCCAATATGGCGAAGCAGTAACCGACCTAATGTGGTCACTCTGTGGCCCTGCCGTTTCCAGTCCTTGGTAAATGTATCGACCGAAGGCTGTTTAGTCCTCAAATCTATTTGCAGCGGCTGCTCCAATAGGCCGAGGGACTCTAAGTGTTGTAGGTAGTTCCTCTGCAGGGCTTGGCGATCTATGGTCGGCTGATCGCTACCGAGATGTGCTGCTACGGGTTCTAGCACTGCTGCGTGCTTTTCCCGAAACTCATGATCCCCATCGAGTTGGGGTAACAAGTAGAAGCGAAGCCAGATCACTTCGATGTCGTTGATCTCACCGAGTATCCGCAACAAATGCTTGGATTCAATGAACGAGACTCTCTCTTCGGAGATCCCGCTTGCCATCAGGGAGGCCAAGTACGCGCGACGCTCTTCCGTCACCGCTCGTGCAGCATGTCGCG
The DNA here is from genome assembly GCA_046604365.1 of Nitrospira sp. GTDB lineage: Bacteria > Nitrospirota > Nitrospiria > Nitrospirales > Nitrospiraceae > Nitrospira_D. The sequence continues at coordinate 3,089 of JBJACV010000049.1, read as the reverse complement.
TGGCCTCTTCCAGTAGGTCCGTGAAGTTCTCGTCCTTAAGTCTTGCGCGCACTGACGATTGATTCAGAGCATGTATCTGCTGTTCCAAATGTCGCGCGAAGTCGGCAATGCGGTCGATTCTTTGCTTTGGAATTACTGTCCCAGGGAGCTCGGCCAATAGGGAACCTGCGAAGGGAACTGCACCAAGAGAAGCTTTGGCTAGCGAGGTGACGTAGTCCGCGGCTTTCGGATCCAGTTCGTCCGGCATGGCAGTTGCCTCGAATGAGGCCTAACGCCCAAGCTCAGCGCAGCGCGGCATGGATGCCACACAACGAAGCCACTTTATCTTTCTGACTTCACCCATCTGCCCTCTCCGAAGCTACCCCGCGCTTGCGCTGCAGCTTGTTGTTAGGCGTCACCTAGATATCTCGGCGCCACATTTTGTGCAGCTTGATGGCGGGACCAGCACGTTTCGACCGATCACGGGAGCTGCACACGCGTCACAGAATCGGAACGACCTGACATTCAGTACCGTAAAAACGGCAACTATCGGGACCAAGAAGACAAACGTATTGGCCGGGAACTCAAGTATCCAGGCAATCGCGAGGAATAGCGCTCCAACCAGCACACAGTATGGAGCCCAGAGTACTCGCTTCAGGCCAACGTTCTTGCTGAGGTAGAAGAAGGAACCGGCGGCAGCAAGCACGACTATCCAGATAGCGATAAGAACAGAGAAAGTGTCGAGCAATGGCGACATGCGTGTCTCTGTGACGCCTAACGCCTTCGCTGAGCGGCGAGCTGCCGCCCTTCTGGACGCCAGCGCGCAGTTGCGAGCTTCGCGAGCAACCAGCGCCGGCGAGGCACTTTATCCATAACGAGTCCGCTCCAGCGAATTGTTAGGTGCCATTCACCTTGTACAGTTCAATCGGATTTTCTGCGACTCCATCGATGCAAGGGAAACTGACCACCGACTGAATTTCCGTTGCAGAGAAGCTGACTACCAGCTGTGAGCGAGCGCAACTATCTTGGCTTTCTGTTTCCGCGTACCACCGACCAAATGGCACCGAGAGAGCGGCCGTGGTATCCGGTGGGCACTCCACTGCATCGCCTGTAGCGCCAGAGAAGCAAAGACCACCATCAAGCTGAGGTATCCACATCTTGTCCAAATGAGGATCGATGGCCACACCGAGCAGCTCTCGCGGTACCTTCATGCGGCGCCTATTTACCCGTATTTCTAGCTTGGACAATTTCTCCGGGTCCACCCTCGTGTCTACAGCGGCAGTAACGTGCACCCTGCCGATGTCGGTCTCTTCGGAGAATTCGATATACGTCCAATTGCTCGGCTTGTATTGATAGGCTGTCGCGACCGTTGCGACAAAGGCGGCTGCTAGGCAAAAAGCTATGCGCCTTGCCACTGGCACCTAACGCCCAAGCTCAGCGCAGCGCGGCATGGATGCCGCGCGGCGAAGGCACTTTATCTTTCCGACTTCACCCATCTTCTCTCTCCGAAGCCACCGCCGCGTGTGCGCTGCAGCTTGTTGTTAGGCCTTTCGCACTGCGACATAGGCGCCTGCAATCGCAGCGAGCACTGAGCCACTGATTATCGCCGCGCCGAGACCAATGGTTTTGCTCACATTGAAGGTTTGGTTCCACGCCATGATCGAGAGGACCATCGGCAATAGCAGTAGTGGAGCAAACCCTCCGAGTACGTATCGAGGAGTTCTCGCGACCAGAATCGTGGCTGCTCCCGACACCATCGAGATCACGACAAAGAACAGCGCCGCCATAGCGGCTCGTGGTGTGTTGACGACGCACTCATAGCAGTCGAAGCAGTAGCCTAGTATTGGTCGAGGGTCTCGAACAGGAAACACGCTGCGAAACCCGCACGGCCCCCAGCCACTGGGATCTTCAGCCGGCGAAGGACCCAAAGCTAGCCAGACCAGTAGTGGAGGCATCCCGCCGAGAACGCCGATCACCGCACGAGGATTCATCGAAAGGCCTAACGCTCAAGCTGAGCGGCGAGCTGCCGCCCTTCTGGACGCCAGCGCACCGGCGCGAGCGCAGCGAGCGTCGGAAGCAGGCGTTGCACTTTATCCATCCGAGTCCGCTCCAGCGACTTGTTAGGTGACTGCCATCGCTCTACTAACTATACCAATGCCAGCCTCGCGCTCTGCCCAGACGGTGAACTTTGTTCGGACCGGAAAGTGCGGAAGCGCATCCTTCGGAACCAGAAACTGAATCCCGACCTCAATTACTCTACCTGGCTTTAGGTTTGAGTCGGGCGGGAGCTCGAACCGGCATGAGAAGCTCTGCCCATCAACGCCGAGGATGCCGCGCCAAGCGCCGCTGCTGATCGCTCTCAGCGTAATCTCGTCAGCTGACGGCGATAGCGTCAACGTAGCAAAGATCTCAGAGGGGCCGGGAGCCGCCACTCTGCAGTCACCTAACGCCCAAGCTGAGCGGTGAGCTGCCAACCTTCCGGACGCAAGCGCCGCAGCGCGAGCGAAGCGAGCGTTAGGCGCGTGCGTTGCACTTTATCCATCCGAATCCGCTCCAGCTTGTTGTTAGACGTCACGCCGCTTCAGCGGGTGGTTGGGGTTCTCCAACAGGAACCGCTTCACATCCGTGAGCCTGGCGGGTGGCGTCGGAGAAACATAACCGCGAAATCGCCCGAAGTGAAAGCCAGCCTGGACCAATGCCTCGAGCTTGCGCCATTGCGCAGTGTTACGGCTCGGGGGCGCGGCAAATGCACGGCCCATCCACACCATTGGTGCTGCACACTGCGGGCAAGCCGAAGCTACGCCTTCACGCGATGCAACCTTGAAGCTTTTTCGACACGTGAAGCAAGCGTGAGCAACTAGATAATTGCCAGCGAGCCTCGGCCGTTTAGGGGGCGTCGGCTTGCGGTTTCCAGCGTCTCGACGAAGAGCCATACGGCGAGACTTTTCGGTAGCGCTGGTCATGTGACGTCTAACACCTGAGTTAAGCCGCGCCGCGAAGCGGCGTCGGCTTGGACGAATTGTTAGGCCGCATATCGCGACCTGAAAGCGGCACGCAAGACCTCAACCTTTTCCGCCCCGAGTGAGGTGCATGCGAGCCTGTAGGACTCT
>JBJACV010000048.1:0-12058 GCA_046604365.1 Nitrospira sp. | reverse complement strand
TGCGCCCATTGGGCGTAGGCCTCATCGTAGCCGCAGGTACAATGAGCGGTCGTTGCCTCTGAGACGGCGGGTTCAGGAGAACTGATGGGATGCCCTGCCGGCGTAGGGTGGAGTGCGATGGCTGAGTGGTGTGTCACCTCATCCGTAAACCGATGCTGGTAACAGTGGTCGGTATGATGGTGGGTGTCGAGCCACGTGTCTTCAGCTTGTTGAAAGCCACACGGACAATCCCCCCAGTGGTAGCGATGGATTTCAAAGACATCACAGATGAATTCCGTGCCATATCCGTCACAGTCAGGACCATCGATGGCTTCTAAGAGTTCTCGAAAACATTCCTCCCATCCCGCATCACGTGGAACTGGGAACTGGCCACGGCTATGTCCAAAGATGAGATTGCCGAGCTCCATACAGTGCCTCCAATGCGTATTACGGATTGGGTAATTTCGCGGTGTCAGTCGTGTTGGGTGGACGATGGGGCAAGCGACTGGGGATTTGAACCATACCGTTCTGGTCCATCACTCGGATGTCGTGGCTATAGAGCGTTGGGAATGTGGTTCCGGCGGGCCATTGGATATGGAAATGCCCATGCTGAATGGGTTGCATGACAAACGGTTGGCCGTGAGCAACAGTTTTCGCCAAGTGGAGGGCAAAGTTGGTGTCGGCATGATGAGGGACGATGAGTAGGATGCGGGCGTGGTCGGCGCACGTGATCAACCAGACCTGGAGTGGTTTATGGGCGAAGGCGCTGGCTTGTGAAAAATGGGTGCTGGGTGGTGTGGATGTGTCGGTGGAATTGGGGAAGGATGGGATAGATTCCATGCCGTGTTTGGCTTGCCAAATGCCGTGATAGATCTGCTGGGCGTAGCCGGGCCAGAGTGGATCGAGCGGGCGTCCTTGGTAGGCGGCTTCAGCGGCCTGACGCTCGGCAAAGGTCAGTGACATATGCATAGATTCCTCTCGTAGCCGGTTCCGATGGTTAGCTATTACGTTCTAGGGTGATGAGGCTCAGCTCGGTATGAGCCCGTGATTCATGGCGACCTGACAGAGGGTGCGGTAGAGCTGACGGTTGAAGAGTGGGTAGGCGCTGATGAGGCCATAGATGTGAGGGGTGGTGTCGAGCCATTCAGCCAAAGCGATGGCCACTGCCGGACTCCTACTGACACCCGCATGGCAGTGGATAGTGAGTTTGGTCATGGCATTGCGCTGTTGCAGGATAAAGTCCAGAAGGGCCTTTGCCTCCTCGTGTCTGAGCGGGTGTAAATCTCTGTGTGCATCACGAATACGATAGGGAATATCCCACGCTGCGAGATGAAAGATGGCGTGAAAGGTGTAGGCCGGCACGAGAGGTGGGGTGCCAGGTTCTCGAATTGAGATCAGAACTTCGCCGAGCTGGGGCCGATAGTGTCGGCGAATCGCTTCTTCGCATTGAATGGTGATGGGGAGCGGATGTACCGGTACGGCGGCGTGGGCTTCAGCCCAGGCTTGAGCGGCTACCAGTGTCTCAAACTCACAGGTATGGAGATCAGGGGATAGGCCCGGTCGTGGAGTGTGGACGGTCGCAAGATACCGGGTGTCGTCTGATCCGGTGTCGTCCAGCGCTGTGATGGTCGCGGAGGCATATTGATAGGCGTTACAGGGAATGTCGAGCGAACACAGGGGTTCGCCCGGGATGGCGCCGCGATACATCTCCCAGCGTTCGTGCTTGTCGGACGGTCCGATGGGTTGTGTGGAGATGGTGGTCCACCGTGAGGGAGGTTGTGATCGACGCATGAAGGAGCTCCTATGTTGTCGTGATCGACGAGGCGCTCACACAGCGAGCTGCGGCGGCATGCAGCAGCCGCCTGGATTCGGTCAGAGGCTATGAGGTGAGATGCATCATCGTGCCGGGTTCGCAAGGGACGGTGTTGGCGATCTGGAATGGCGGTAACGGTTGAAGGGACACGCCCATGACTTGTTCAAGCCGTACAGTGGCATCGTCCGGTCGCCCTTCTTTGAGATAGCGATAGACGGCTCGGAGTTCGTCGCGCGCAATCAGGTCTTGTCCGCTTCCATCGATCGTCATGCACTGAGGTGTGGTGAGACCTCTTCGGAATTCGACGCGTTCAGCTTGGTAGAGGGTGGACCCTTTGGACGTACGACGGAATGGCAATTGATGTTGGACCAGCCAGGTTTCGAGCAGATCAAACTCCCCCTCCAGTGCAAGACTGTTGTAGAAGTGCAAGTGATGAGAGCGATCCAGTGCTTGCAGGAGTTGCTGCTCTGAATCGGGCGCAAAGAGGTCAGAGTTCCAACCGAGACAGACCGACGCGCCTTGGAGGGTGGTGAGGAATTCGGGCAGGAACAGACGATCGAGGATGCCACCGATTTCGATTTCGCCGGGATATTGGTCGAAGAGCTCCTCGGAGTCAGGCTGGCTGTCTGGGGCGGTGACGATCTGCCTGATACGGGACTGAGGGTGGGGGGTAAACCCAAGGAGTCGATCGTTAATGGCTTCGAAAAGGTTCAAGAGGAGGTCCATTTCATAGAGGACATCCAGGGGGTCTCGACGACAGAGATCGACGATGGCCTGTTTTATCCAGTAGGAGGACGAGGGATCCTCCATGATCTGGCGTTGGGCTGCCTGGGGATCTTGAGTGAGCAGTGCGAGGAATTCCTTGGTCATGTTCATCTATTACGTTCGCCGACTGGTGAGTGAGGTGTGACCTTGATGTCCTTACGCGGATCCCGGATTACGCCGGATGAGGTAGAGGCGGTTTCCGCGTGAGCGGACAGGTCCTGGCGTGATGGGCGTTGGCCGTGGCTCCGGTGGGGTAGACCATCCTGAGGCGACGGGAACAGGGTGCAGAATACCGTGTGACAACATGACGCCCCCTTGGAGGTCGGTGGTCTGTAAGGCTTCCCACAGCAAACTATCGGGGTGGTTGCTCAGTGTGGTGATGGAGGGCCGATGGCCAATGATGATGAGTTTGCTTTTGGCACGGGTGAACGCGACGTTGATGAGTTTGGAGGGAGAACGGTCCGATTCACACCGGCCGAGCATGGTTTTCGTCAGATTCCCTGTGACGGTGGTATCAAAGATCACGATGTCACTCTGTTGCCCTTGTACACTGTGAATCGTGCCGACGTGTACACGATCGCTGAGGTCGGCTTGACTGATGAGATCCTGAAGCTGTCGGACCTGGTTGCGGTACGGGGCAATGATGCTGACCGTCGGCTGTGTACTGGATGGAAGACGGAGGGCTTGCTGCGCCAGGGCTACGGCCACGGTGGCATGGTAGTGGTTGGAAGGCGATCCTTTATGGTCCTTATCGACCCAGGGTTGCGCATCACTGGTATCGACGAAGACTAAGGCTTTTCCCGGCGCCGGGGATTGCTCGACGATCGTTTGCCGGGCGGTACGAATGTGACGATCAGTGCGATAAGACAGCCCGGCCCGTTGATACAGCTTGGCAGCCAGGGTGGCGATGTCGGGGTGCATCCGATATTGCGTGGTTAACGCGGCGACTCGTGGGTCGTTGTCGTTCTTGATGCCTGTCAAGCCGTAGATGTCGGTGGCCAGCCATTGTTTGGCAGTGAGGGTCTGAGATTCTGCGATCGGGGACAGTTGAAAGAAATCGCCGACGATCAACACTTGCCGGCGGGCGAGGCAGAGCGAGGCAAAGAGGGCTGGGGGTGTGGCGGTTGAGCCCTCGTCGATAATGACGAGATCAAACCGTTCGTGTTCAAGGACTGGGGCGGTGTAGGTGCGCGTGATCGTGGTGGCAAGCACCGTACAGTGTTGGAGGATTCTTCGCTCGACGGTGGCGATTTGATGTTGGAGTTCGGTGATGTCCTGATGGAGGCGGATGGCCTGAGCTTGGTGGGAGGCCAGTAACTGAGGCAGATCGGCGATGGAACGGGTACCGAGTTGGGACGTCAAGCGTTGGGCAAGGAATCGTTTGGCTTCGAGGGTGTCGGTGATGCGTTGTTGGAGGGTGTCCAATTGGGCCGTCAATTGGAGGAGATCTTCGGCACAGTCGGATTCGATGAGTTGGGCATCAAAGAGATCGGCTTGAATGGTGCTTTGACGTCGGAGAAAGAGCCGTCGCCACCGGGAGGCAGTCCAATATTGGTGGAGTTCGTCGGTATATCGTGTAACCGCGGCGTGACTGTCGTCCTGTGCCTGGCGGAGGGTGGTGATGTCATGCTGGAGTGCCGCGAGTTGGGCGTGAAGAGTCTGAGCATGTTCTTCGGATGCGGTAAGGTCGTCATGGAGCTGTCGGAGGGATTCGAGTCGTGCTGTTTCTTCTTGAATCGGGGCAGCCTGTTGTTGGAGCTGAGCCAAGGTGTGCGCCAATGCGGCGGTCTCCTGAGCCGCGAGGTGTTCCATCGTGACGGCATGTAATGGCGCAGGGGCATCGTCGGCGGCCAGTCCATAGCGGACAATTTGACCTGGTGACGTTGTGGGCGTGCTTCGGAGCACGGCCTCAAGAGCTTCGTCTACGGCGGTATTGGTGTTGGAACAAATCAAGACGCGGTCGCCACGCTCCATGGCCAGGCGTGTGACAGCGCCGATCACCTGGGTTTTCCCTGTCCCGGGAGGTCCCCAGAGATAGAGAAAGTCATGTGTGAGCGCGCGGACCAGGGCGGTGAATTGTTCCGGGTTGAGGGATGGGTCTGGGGCAATATCGAGTCGATCGGCCAGAGGGGTAGGGCGCGATGACGGGGTAAAACACTTCAAGGCGAGTTCGGTGAGATAGTCCTGTGGGTGGGCTTGAATGGCTGCCAGTCGCTTATCGAGAGCCAGCAACAGACGAATGCGATCGATAGTGAGTCGGGCTTGAGGAATCTCCGGTTGCAGATCAGCGATCAAGGATAAGGTGAGTTGATCGACCGACAGGCCGAGGATCACGCAGGGATGGGGTTGCCCGTCGATAATCAATTCGCCTTGGGTGTCATCCAAGGCGCCACTGAGGGGAAACGTGGTGGTTCGGAACGTCACGCGTTGGTGCCGGCCGTATCGGCCTTGGACCCGGCCGTCGAGGAGAGGGACGCTCAGGGGGCGTCCTTGGTTGGTACTTTGTCGGCAGTGGAGTTCATCGCGAATGGCGTTACGGAGTGAGTGAATCAGGTCGTGCAAGGATGCGGGAACGGACACCCCACGCTGGAATGTCTCCGGCATAGCAGCCTCCTTATGGCCTATCTATTCAGTCATCACTGAACATTGAGCCTGCGCTCGCATCGAGCGCCTGATTGATGAGCCTGCCTTGCAGACGAGACGATGCCTGTCATAGGAGGCGGAGCGAGGCGAGACCTGGTCGGCGCGGCGCTGGGTTTGGCTCGGAGGCTGTGGGGGTAGTATGGCTCGGGCGGGTCTTGGAGAGACAGATGGGGGGGCGAGTGAGGGGCGCGATGAGGTGTAAAAATTTGGATTTGATCGGACAGGTAGTGTCAGAACACATGCTCGGTGACCGGCAAGTCTCGACCCAAACCGGTCGATCACCGAATTGAAAGGCGGCCGTTCAACGCCTGCGTTCTGCGGTAGATAGGTTCTCCGTTTCTACCCAAGAACGTCCCAGGGAGGTTAGTGGGCGTTTGCACTAGGCTAGGGATGTGAACATTCTCAAGAAGGGGGCTTACACCGATCCGCATAAGAACCTGTGATACATGGTCCCCCAGTTGTAACTCATTGAAACAGCACCAGTTATGGCGTATTGTTCACGAACCATAGTGGCGTCTTATACGGACAGAAACTGGCAGATCCGGCTCTTATGCGGATCAGCCTAAAAATTGTTAGCCCACAAAGATATGAGAAGGCCGATGGACACGATCAAACAGAGAACCGAGGCATGCGCATGATCAGTCGCGGTTCGGAATGGCACCGATGGGAGCCTCATATCCATGCGCCCGGCACCATCCTCAACAATCAGTTCGGTGCCGCCGATCCTTGGGGGCCCTACCTTACGGCGCTGGAAGGCCTAACGCCGAAGATCGAGGCGATCGCCGTCACCGACTATTACGTCACCGATACCTACGAGGAATTCCTCAAGCATAAGGCCGCCGGCCGGTTGCCCGGCGTGATGCTGCTCTTCCCGAACATTGAGCTGCGCCTCGACGTGGCCGCGAAGTCTGGCTTCGTGAACGTCCACTTGCTGGTCAGCCCCGAAGATCCCGACCACCTGTCCGAGGTGAAGCGCATCCTCAAACGCCTGCAGTTTCACGCATTCAATGACCGCTTCGACTGCACGCGCGAAGAGCTGATCAAGCTGGGCAAGCGTGCCGACCCTAAAATCGCCGATGACGGCGCGGCGCTCCGACACGGTGCGACGCAGTTCAAAGTCAACTTTCACCAACTGCGCAAGGTCATCGAGGAAATCGAATGGGCGAAGAACAACATCCTGATCGCCGTCGCCGGCGGCGCCGGAGATGGCACGTCTGGCGTCCGCGAGGCCGCCGACGCCACCGTCCGCCAGGAGATCGAGAAGTTCGCCCACATCATTTTCTCGAGCAGTCCCGCGCAGCGCGAATTCTGGATCGGCCAGCGCAGCGTGACGACCGATGAGCTGCGCGCGCGATTTGACGGGTGCAAACCCTGTCTCCACGGCAGCGACTCCCATAACCAGAAATTCGTGGGCCAGCCCGTCGACAATCGCTTCTCGTGGATCAAGGGCGCCCTTGAGTTCGATGCCCTCCGTCAGGCCTGCATCGACCCAGAGGGCCGCGCTTATGTCGGCGAGCAGCCACCACGTTCAGCCATGCCGTCGCAGGTCATCTCGCACGTCAGGATCGATGATGCGGATTGGGCCACCACGCCCGATATCCCTCTCAACCCCGGCCTTGTCGCCATCATCGGCGCGCGGGGATCGGGAAAGACGGCCCTGGCCGACGCGATCGCCGCTGGCTGCGACGCGATCACGCCCGCCGGCTGGGATGCGGACGAGAACAACAGCCCATCCTTCCTGGCTCGGGCGCGCAGGCTCATCGGCGACGCGACGACGACACTGACCTGGGGCGGCGGCGCCACGGTCACGCGCTCGCTCGATGGCAGCGACGCCAACGGTCATATGTCGTTTCCGCGTGCCCGGTATCTTTCCCAGCAGTTCGTCGAGGAGCTTTGCTCGGCGAAAGGTGTCTCCGATGGCCTGGTTAACGAGATCGAGCGCGTGATCTTTGAATCACATTCACAGGACGATCGCGAATGGGCGCTCGATTTTGCCGAGCTGCGCGACCAGCAGACCTCACGGTTCCAGCAGGCGCGCGAGCGCGAAGCCGAGGCGATCTCCGACATCTCGGACCGCATCGCCACTGAGTTCGAAAAAGAGAGCCTTGTCGCCAGCCTGGCAACGCAGGTCGGGCAGAAGAAGAAGCTGATCGCGGATTACACGGCCGACCGCGCGAAGCTCGTCGTCAAGGGCACTGAAGCACAGGTGGCCCGACACACCCAGCTCAGCGAGGCGGCGCAGAAGCTTCGCAACACAATTCAGGCCTTCGGGAATCAGCGCCGCACCTTCGTCGCCCTGCAGGACGAGGTTCGCAGCATGCGCGCTACGGGCGCCGCGGAGCTGCTCCGCCAAGCCCAGGCACGACATAGCAACAGCGGCTTGAACGCTCAGCAGTGGGACGAATTCCTGCTCATCTACAAGGGCGACGTCGACAAGAGCCTGGCGGCCTACATCGCGTGGGCCGATGGCGAGGTCCGCAAGCTGAACGGCGTTCCGTCGCCGCCCGGCGCTCCGAACGTCTCGCTGATCCCCGACAACGCTGATGTCTCGACACTTCCGCTCGCGCCTATCACCGCCGAAATGACTCGCCTCGAAGCGCTGTTCAGCGCCGAGAAGATCGTCCGCGATCAATATGCAGCACTGACCAGCCGCATTGCGCAGGAGAATTCCGCGCTACAGACCCTCGAAATCCGGCTCACCGATGCGCAAGGCGCCGCAGCCCGCCGGGAGGACCTTCAGACAGAGCGCGATGACACCTATGGCCGCGTTTTCGAGGCGATCATCAACGAGCAGAACGCGCTGGCCGATCTTTACGCGCCGCTGATGGCGCGGCTCGCGGCGTCATCAGGCACGCTCAAGAAGCTCAGCTTCTCGGTTCGGAGGATCGCCGACGTCCAAACATGGGGCTCGTTTGCCGAGGAGGAACTTCTCGACCGGCGCAAGACCGGACCCTTCTACGGCCGCGGCTCGCTGATCGTCGCTGCGACCGAGGTGCTCAAGCCCGCGTGGGAAACAGGCTCTGTGGCTGAGGTTCAGGCCGCCATGACAGCCTTCATGGCCAAATACCTGAAGGACCTGCTGTCCCATGCGCCTTATGCACCAACGCAGCAGGTCGAATCCCGGGCCTGGTCGAAACAGTTCGCGCACTGGCTCTTCGGCACCGATCACATCACCGTCCGTTACGAGATCTCCTACGACGGCGTCGATATCCGCAAGCTATCGCCCGGCACGCGGGGCATCGTCCTGCTGCTGCTCTATCTTGCGCTCGACGATTCAGACGATCGGCCTCTGATCATCGACCAGCCCGAGGAAAGCCTCGATCCGAAGTCTGTCTTCGACGAGTTGGTCGCACTCTTCATCGCCGCGAAGGCGAAGCGCCAGGTGATCATGGTGACGCACAACGCCAATCTCGTCATCAACACCGACGCGGATCAGATCCTGGTGGCGGAAGCCGGCCCGCACCCGTCAGGCGGCCTGCCGCCGATCAGCTATGTGGCGGGCGGATTGGAAAACGCCGCGATCCGCCAGGCCGTCTGCGACATCCTTGAAGGTGGCGAAGCCGCCTTCCGCGAGCGAGCGCGGCGGCTTCGTGTACGGCTCGATCGATAGGCTGAGCACGATGGTCGGGCCCGGCCATAGCTATTACGGCTCCGCAGCGGGCCGGGGGTGCGGACGCCGATGCTGTCAGCGAGAACAGCCGATGGGAGACTTTTTCGGTACGCGCACCGCTGGCGGTGCTGTCTCCCTTGAGGAGGTTCTTCGACCCCACGCGGCCGATGATGCGCATCCTCGGTCCTTGCTGATCATGCGCCTAACAACAGCATGCAGCGGACGGCGCTGCGCGCCGCCGCTGATGCTGAGCGTTAATGCGGTAGGGCTGAGGACCGCTTTATGGCGATGCGATCTCGGCGCCGAACTTCCGTTCGTGGCCGGAACTTGCCTGTCGATATACGTGCGCTCTTACATCGTCTGTCAGATCAAACCTAAGCTTTTGCAGATGAGGAGCTTGCGCTTGTGTGGTGGACCGGCTATCATGCCGTTAGTCATTCATTTCTGGTAGGCTGTTTACTCGCCGAATTCTCCTTTTCTCATTCATCTCTGCTGAATGGTTTCGTCTGTCTGCGGATGTCTCTCCTCTTCTTGAGTTCCAACCATTCTGATGCGTTCACGATGACCTGAATCGAGCGAACGTCCTTCCAGCGTTATACCCTTCTATTCTTTTCATTCCCCGTTGTTGTGTTCTCTACATGTTTGCGTGCTGGTTTCTGACGAATCGTTGTGATTCGTGGAAATCGTTGCGTGCGCCTCGTTGCTCGGTGCTCTAGAACATTTGGCCGATTCATTCGAATCGGAGTGGGTGAGGTGTATTCATTTCATGAAGCTGTCGAACCGTATGGTTCCGATGGCAGAGGGAGGTGTGTGATGGAGCAAGTTAAAATATCAGTCAAACCAGTGCGAGAAGTGGTGCTGGCCGAATTGTATGCTGGAAACGTCTCTGCGCGTGCGTTTCAATTGGTCTATGACGATGTCTTTGCTCGTCTGGATCAATTGATTGATGCGGGGATGGCGTGTTGGATTAAATCACGGGCGGATCATTTCGTGGTTAAGACGCAGCGCGATGTGTCCTCGATCGAACTGGCTGCCGAGATAAAGAAGCAATTGCGGCTGTGATTCGATCAGCTTGTTTGGTTTGTGTCGGTGTGAACCGATGCTGACGTTTCAAGTTGGCCAACATCGCTGAGAGTTTCTTCGCCGGATCTCCAATCATCAAATACCTATCTGTTCCGACAAACGTTGCGTTCGTCGTCCAGAAGCCTTTGCGACTGTCGATGAACCGATTGAGTTGTCGCTGCACCTTCAATAAAGGCCGATTCACCATGTCGACTCTCGGGTTGTTGCCACTACTCTAGCACAGCCTTCGGAGTTGGACTAGTGCGGTCCTATCCAACTCGTTTTCTCACTTAATTTATAACAAGGAGTGTCGTTATGAAGACGTCTATCGTCGAACGGGCCGTGGTCTATGCTGTGATAGATGGAACGGTGCATTCGGATCGGGATGGATTGATTCAAGCGATCTGTACTGATCGAACTGTCGCTGACCGTTATCTCAGTGATCAGATGATTCTGCAGGAGATGAATGGTGCACGGTGTTGGCGAGTAGTGGAGATCCCCATTGCGTCGCTGATTGCTGTGCCGGTCGATCTGCAGATGCTCTACGTCGTCTATGAATCGGATGATGATGGAGTCCGGCCTGTCTATCTCACCCATCGTGAGCGATTGGCGCAGATGAAGTTCCGTGAATTGGACGTCGATGCGCAAATCCGCTTACTCAACCATGAATTAACTGGTCAGATCGGATCTCGCACCCGCTATTGGTGGGAATGCTGTCCGGTCGTCTATCGAAAGGAATGTTATGAACACCACATTTGAGGCGCAATTACGATCACAGTCGACGTTTATCATGGCCCTGTTGGATTCAAGACATCCATGTGATCGGTTACACCGAGGACATGTGCCATGTCTTGAGGAAATCCGTCGTGTGTCTCTAAATGGAGAACGACTAGGGCTGGAACTATATGGTCTGGCCGAGTCGGTGATCTGTTCCGATGGTGATCGACAGGTGTCTGTGCGTACATTATTGGATGAGCTTGAGGCACAACTTCCGATCGACTCGAATGTGTCGTCGGAACAGTTGGAGCACGATTATGCTGATGCAGTCGTCTCATTGGCTTGTAAGCTTGGTCCAATCAGTGGCGAGGCGTTACTGTTCTGCGCGCGAATTGAAGCGAGTCGTGTCGCGTCTGAACGTTATGACGAGGATAACGATACGCTGATACTCGAAGCTGAATGGGCCGCGTTGTCCAAGGAAGAGCAATACTGCCATTGGCTACGCTTCCATGATCTCTGCGCTGTCGGGCTTGGTGATGAACATCGCTTCTATTCGCTCCTCATGACTCGCACATTGGCGAATTATGAGGGGGAGTAGCGTTGTGTTTCTGGCCCATCTTCCTGTGTCTCCATCCTGACTGCTCTCGCAGTCGGTGTACTTCTCGGTAGTTCATTTCTATTCACCTATTTCATAACTGGCACCCAGTTGAGGTGTCCAAGAAAGGATGTGTCTTATGACTACGTCAATCCATACGCATTACTCCACGCAGAATCATTCCAACCTGCGCGATCTTCGGATTGCGTTGGCTCCTGCTCGGCTGTCTCGGACCAATCGGTTGCCGTTGGAGCGAGGTTTGACTGCCTTGAAACCAATCGACCGATTGGATGACGGTCAATTAGAGCAGGTTATCCATCTCCTGGAATCTGGGCGCTTTCGTATTTCGCCGGCGAACTGGCTGCGATTACGTGAGCGTGCGTATCAGATGGCGTTACAGGAATTTGGCAATCGCCAATTGCGTAACGAACGGACTTATGAAGAGAATCGCTACGACCTTGACAATCTCCCCGACTCGCCGAATCTGTCTTGGAGCTCTCCAATGGTTCGGGGATATGTGGTGGGATTGGAAGATGGTCGATTAGCACGACGGATTGATCATGCACGCGCCATTCCATTCTGTGGGCTACAGGTTCCTGTCCGCCTGTCAGAGATGGAGCGTGCGCAGGATGCCGTGAGTCGCGTGCGATGGATTACAGGACCGGTGCAGTGTTCGCGGTGTGATGGCTATCATCTGCCGGCGAAAACTGACGTTGGTTCATCCGTGGCACCAGATCTCTCCCGTGCGAACAGTGACTCTGAGATTCACTGTCCGCATTGTCAGGGGAGTTCACTCAGCTTTGAACGCGATGGGTTACTGCTGACTGCCCATTGTTTATGTGGGTGGGAACGCGTGACCACGTTGTTGGGGCTG
>JBJACV010000047.1:0-12767 GCA_046604365.1 Nitrospira sp. | reverse complement strand
TGCGATGGAGGAGGTCCTGGTGACCGGCAGCCGGATCAAGCGCCTGGATATTGACGGCATCGGCAAGGTGAATGTCATCACCGCCGACGATTTTGCAAAAACCGGCGCAGTGTCGATCGACCAGGTGCTGAAATTCTCGCCGTTCACGGCCGGCGCCCAGGCGGGCGCCGAATCCAACTACCTGTCGGCGAAGGAAGGATACGGCACGGCGAGCGTGAATCTGCGCGGACTGGGCCAGAACCGGACATTGGTGCTGGTCAACGGCCGGCGGTTTGTCGCGGGCGGTTCCGGCGCCAATTCCGTGGTCGACCTCAACAGCATCCCCGTCAACACGATTGATCGAGTCGAGACCCTCCTCGATGGTTCGTCGGCGATCTATGGTGCAGATGCCGTAGCCGGCGTTGTCAACATTATCACGAGGCGGTCATTTGACGGACTGCAGATTGACGCGACGTATGGCGAGACCGAGGAAGGCGACGCGGAGAACAGCGAGGTCAATGTCATCTTCGGCCGGGATCTCGACGACAAGGGATTCCTCGTGAGCGTCAATTACACCGACCGAAATGAAGCCCGCTCGAAAGACCGCGGGTTCTCCGAGTGCTTCTTCGAGGAAGAAGATGGTGAGAAATTCTGTTCCGGCAGCTCCAGCACCGCTGGTGGAAGGGGCAGCACGGAGACCATGGGCAATGTCCAGTTCAATCAGGATCCCAACGGCGATGGCGATTCTTTCGTGCCGTACAGCTTTGCGCTGCATGCATTCGATTTCCAGGAGTTCTTCAATCTGACCGCACCGTACGACCGCGTCAATGTCAGCGCCAACGGATACATTGACCTGACCGACAATGTCCGCCTGTTCGCCGAAAGCACGTACTCGGATCGCAGCTCCAACACCGAAGCAAGCCCTGCGTCCTTCACGGGCCGGTTTTTTTCCGCCACCTATCCGCACAATCCGACCGGCGAAGACCTCACTTTACGCCGGCGCATGGTCGAGGATGGCTTCGGCGCGCGAATCTGGAAGCAGGACGTGTCGCTCTTCCGCACGGTGATCGGCGCCGAGGGAGAAATGGAACGCGGCTGGAGCTGGGACGTGTCGGCCAACTACGGCGAGAGCCAGTCTGATGAACGATTCACCAATGCGATCGACGTCCTGAACCTGGCCGCCACGATGGTGGAGGCGGATTGTGCCGCACCAAGCAGCACGCAATGCGTGGACTGGTTCGGCATCAATGATCCGTCTGCGGAGGCGCTGGCATTCGTCAATGCGACAGTTCCGACGAAAGGCAAGAATGTTCAGACAAGCCTGGTTGCGAACATCGCCGGCGACCTGTTTGAGATATCCGGCCGGCCCGCGGGATTTGCCGCCGGCATCGAGTACCGCAAGGATGAGGGAAAGTACCGCAGGACGTATACGCGGCCGACGCTTTCCGGCGGCGGCGGCAGTACGGCCCCGATCGACGCAGATCTTTCTTCGACCGAGTTGTACGCAGAAGCGACTCTTCCGCTTGCCGCGCGGGTCGACCTGAACGTGGCGGCCCGGTACTCCGACTACAGCAAGTTCGATTCCGAGTTCACGTACAAGATCGGCGGAGACTGGCGGGTCACCGACAGCGTGCGACTGCGGTCGACTTACTCGACGTCGGTAAGAACGCCAAACATCCGCGAGTTGTATACGACTGAGGAGATCAACTTCACGACGTTCGTGGACCCCTGCGACCAGTGGGAGTCCAGCAGCGACGGGAATCTGATGGCGAACTGTGCCGCCGATGTCGGCGCCGGATTCACGCAGAGCGAACTTTTCGTCGAGGTGGACTACCCCGGGAACCCGGATCTGGAACCGGAAAAGGCCGATACATTTACGGCGGGCCTGGTATTTGAACCTCAGAGCGTGGCCGGTCTGACGCTGACCGTCGACTACTACCAGATCGACATTGACGACTCGATTCGCAATGTGTCGCCGTCGGCAGCCCTGGAGCAGTGTTATTACTCGGCAAACAAGTCGAATCCGACTTGCGATGACATTTTCCGCGACATGTTCTCGGGAGATGTCGTATTTCTGGCGGTTCCGCTCGTCAACGCGGCAAAGGAGAAAATGCGCGGCGTGGATTTCGG
Source organism: Nitrospira sp. (assembly GCA_046604365.1). Lineage (GTDB taxonomy): Bacteria > Nitrospirota > Nitrospiria > Nitrospirales > Nitrospiraceae > Nitrospira_D. The sequence continues at coordinate 10,658 of JBJACV010000047.1, read as the reverse complement.
CGCGCGGTATGCATTCCGGGCGATGAACAGCGACGTATCGATTGATTGGGATGCTTCCTATCTCGACCAGTTTGATATCAAGTTCAAGGGTGCGCCCAGCACGACCAAGTGGGCGGGCACCATTTCAAACGGCGAGGGCGGGCATGGCAGCTACACGAAATGGCGCTCCACGTTCGCGCTGAACCTGGACAGGGAAAAATGGGGGGCCACCTATCGCATTGCTTATATCGGCAAGGCCGACAGCCAGTTCCAGCGAAATGGCGCGACCGCACCGGGCGTTGACAGCGTCACCTATCATCACCTGGAGGGCAGCATGCGGATCACGGACCAGCTTGTTCTGCGCGGCGGCATCAACAATCTGTTCGACAAGGATCCGCCCTACTATACGGACCCGATCGACCAGAACACCGATCCGTTCACCTACGATCTGATTGGCAGGCGGTTCTTCATGAAGGCAACTTACACTTTCTAGAGGCGGGGTAATCGGGGCCGGCGCGATGCGCCGGCCCCGTTTCTTCATTGATGGCGGTTCCGGAATCAGCTCGCCGGTCCGGCCTGGACCGGCGGCGGATCTGCCGGTCATCGCCCACCGCGTCGGTTTGCGCTGCGCAACCACATCATTTTGGGCGCCACCACGCGAGAGCGCCTTATTGAGGAGGCCCCGATACGGCGTACTTACCTCATACCTGGGCGGCGAGCTCGGGATTCCGGATTCTCCTAAGAAATGCACGGTGGGCGACGGACAAGCTGACCTGGATCAATGTCAAGCCGAAGGCAGGGACTATGCTGCCAGTACGAAAGGCGAGCAAAGGCATTGCTATTGACTTGTGTGTCGGGTGCCGCGGCCTACGGCCTTCTGGACCAACAGTGGCATTCGAAGGAGGGAAGTCATGAATCACTCAGCGCCGGCTTATGGTCTCTGGTTGCTCGTCATTCTGAATTCCGCAATCTTCATTATTTTTGCATTCAGTTTTTTCAAGCCACAGACAAAGCGCGACTGGCGCAGTTTCGGCGCTTTCTCGGCTTTCATCGTCGCGCTGTTTGTAGAAATGTACGGCTTTCCGCTCACAATCTTTCTGCTGTCAGGCTGGCTGCAGGCACGCGCCCCCGGTCTCGACCTGCTGTCGCACGACGCAGGTCACCTGTGGAGCACGATTTTCGGTATCGGAGGCAACGCCCACTTCAACTGGCTGCACATCCTGAGCAATGTACTACTGGTCGCCGGTTTCTGGGCGCTGGCCTCTGCATGGCCAGTGCTGTATCGCGCCCAAAAGGCGGGACAGCTGGCGACGCAGGGCATCTACGCGCGCCTGCGGCATCCGCAGTACACGGGATTCATCGTGATCATGCTCGGCTTCCTGGTGCAGTGGCCGACGATACTCACGCTGGTCATGTTCCCAGTGTTGACGGTCATGTATGTACGCTTGGCGCACATCGAAGAGAGGCGGGCAGAACAGGCTTTCGGCCAGCAGTGGCGAGACTACGCCGCGCAGACACCGCGGTTCGCGCCCCGATTTCGGAATCGATCACATGTGTCGGCGTCGCATGGACACGAATGACGCAAGGATGAGGCGCAGTCACGGATCGATTCAGCCTGCGATGGACATTGCAGCCGATCGACACGATGTTTGTCAGCGCACGCCCCGTGAGCGCTGGAGGCGGTTTGCAGGAGAAATCAGATGAAACATGAACACTCGTCCGACAGCAGCGGCAATCGCTACCGTACCGTTTCCCGACTCGTATTCGTCGGCTTCATCCTTATTGCCACATACTTCCTGTTCACGGAACATCGGGCCCACTTGATTGGCATCCTGCCGTTCCTGTTGCTGGCCGCGTGTCCGCTGTTGCATCTGTTTCACCATCGTGGACACAAACACGGCGATTCTGGCGCGTCCGGCCAACCACCCGGAGGCGGTCCCGGCACCCATGGACACTAGCAGATGATTTCGTGCGGCATTCCATGCGTTGCGTGTGCGGGCGCGGCCACGATGCGCAGTAGCGGCTTGGCCGCGGGCGGCAACGAAGATGGCTCGAAAGTTGCCCGGCGTCTACTTGACCTGTGCGTCGCGCGTAGGTCTATGTTTTAGCAGCCGTGAAACGAAGCCACCCGAAACTCAGGCGTACGTTGACTCGCAACGTCCGAGTTCCCGGCAAGCTAATGACCGTTTCACGGCTTGCTGACGCCGCCGGAGAACCGGCCCACGCTGTGCGTTACTACTGTCGGATAGGGTTGTTGGTCCCATCGACATGCAATATCGGGGGATATCGATTGTTTGACCAGAGCGCACTTAACCGCCTGCGCTTTATCCGCTTGGCGCAAGGACTGGGATTCACGCTGCGCGAGATCGCGGATTTCATCCGCGACGCTTCCGCAGGGGTCGAGCCCTGCCGCAAGGTCGTGACGGTTCTGGACGCACGCCTGCCGCAGATCGGGGTCGAACTGGCCCAGTTGCAAGAGATGCACCGGCGGATGACGCGCGCCCGGCGAAGATGGCGGCGAATGCGAGGCGGGGTTCCGACTGGCCACGAGATCTGTCGCCTGATTGAAAGCGAAATCGATTCGTGAATGGCCTGTGCCAATGACGGGCTGGTGTGGAGCTTGTGGGGCACCGCTGAGGGTTTTCGGGATCGAGGGATGTCAGACGTATTGGGAGTTGCAATGACTGCCGCAAGTTCAAAGACGAGATCCCATCTATGGCCAGTCGGAAAAATGTGTACGTCCGGTTGCGCGACGGCCCTGGAACGCGCCATCGCGAAACTTGACGGCGTTGCTGCCGCGAGAGCGAATTTTGCGGCAGGCACGGTGAGAGTCGACTTTGATCCAGCGAGGCTGTCGTCCGGTCGCATCGCCGAGGCGATCCGGACCGCAGGATTTTCTTGCGACACGGGTTTGGCGGATGTGGTGGCCAAGCGTATGACCACAGCACCGGCTGCCCACGACCACGCCGGTCACCGCGTAGCCGCTTCGGACAGGGCAGCCCTGGACAAGCACGACGCCCACGAAGGGATGCATCATGGCGGCGACCTTCATGCCGCTGCCCGCGACATGCGGCGACGTTTTCTTCTGGCGCTGATTTTCGGGGTTCCGTTGTTTGTCTGGTCGCCGATGGGATTGTTCGAACCGCCGCCCACTCCATTCGGGCTCGGCAAGCAGTTCTGGCTGTTTCTGCTTGCTTCCGCTGCGCTGCTTTATCCGGGGTGGCCATTTTTTGTTTCCGCCATGCGCTCCCTGCGTCGCGGCGTCTTCGACATGGCGGTTCTGGTCCTGCTCAGCGTAGGCACCGGCTACCTGTTCAGTCTCGGGGCCACATTTGTTTTCGGCGGGGCCGATTTTTTTGAGGCTACTACGGTCCTGCTGATCTTCATACTTCTCGGGCACTGGCTGGAAATGCGCGCGCGCGCCGGTGCGTCCGATGCGATGAAATCCCTGCTCAAACTGGCGCCACCGCGTGCCCTCGTGCGTCGGGGCGACGCGGAAGTGGAAGTTGCGACCGCTGATGTCGTCGTCGGCGATGTCGTAATTGTTCGACCCGGCGCCAAAGTGCCAGTCGATGGCGAAGTGATCGAGGGCAGTTCCCAGGTCGACGAATCGATGTTGACCGGCGAATCGATGCCCGTGCGCAAGGATCCCGGTAGCCAGGTGGTCGGCGGTGCAATCAACAAGAGCGGCGCCTTTGTTTACCGGGCCACCAAGGTCGGCTCCGAGACCGCACTCAACCAGATAATCAAGTTGGTCCAGGAAGCCCAGAATTCCAAGGCGCCCGCGCAACTGCTCGCAGACCGAGCCTCTCAATGGCTGGTGTTGGCAGCGATTGCAATCGGGTTGTCGACTTTTGCTGTCTGGTTCTGGTGGATCGGCCAACCGCTGTTGTTCGCCGTCACACTCACGATCACCGTGTTCGTGATCGCGTGCCCGGACGCGCTGGGTTTGGCGACACCCATGGCGGTCATGATCGGTACCGGCATGGGCGCGAAACACGGAATCCTCTTCAAGCATGCGGAGGCGATCGAGCAAAGCGCGCGGCTCGACGTCGTGATTTTTGACAAGACTGGCACCCTGACCGTCGGCAAGCCGAAAGTGGTCGAGATCGTAGTGGCCGCTGGGCGTAGCGAAGACGAACTGCTGACGTTGGCGGCTGCGGTGGATGCGCACTCCGAGCATCCATTGGCCCGCGCAATCGTCGAACGCGCGGGGTCCAGCGCTCGACGCGCCGAGGAGTTTACGAATATCGATGGTCGCGGCGCCCGAGGAATGGTCGATGGGCGCCGGGTGTTGTTGGGAAATCGTCTGCTGATGAATGACTCCGGCGTCTCCATCGGTCTCCTTGAGCGGGACGCGGCGCGCCTGCAGGGCGGGGGGCGCACGGTGATCTATGTGGCTCTCGGCAACGAAGTGATCGGCCTGATCGCCATCGCCGATGCGATCCGACCAAGTTCGCGCTCTGCCATCGACGCACTGCATGCCCGCAAGGTCAAGGTAGCAATGATCACTGGCGACAATCGACCCACCGCAGAACGGGTGGCGGCCGAGCTTGGCATCGACATCGTGCTGGCCGACGTGTTGCCTGGCGAAAAGGCGGACGAGGTCAAGAAGCTACAAGCGCAAGGTCAGCGCGTGGGCATGGTGGGCGATGGCATCAACGATGCACCGGCGCTGACCCAGGCTGACGTCGGTTTCGCGATCGGTGCCGGCACCGACGTTGCCATCGACAGCGCGGACATCGTGTTGATGCGCAGCGATCCATATGACGCAGTCCGCGCAATCGCGATCGCGCGAGGCACGTTGCGGAAGATGCACCAGAACCTCGGTTGGGCCGTTGGTTACAATGTGCTTGCCTTCCCGATAGCAGCCGGCGTGCTGTATCCGTTCGTGTTGTCGCCCGAGATCGCGGCGCTGTCGATGTCCGGCAGTTCCGTAATCGTGGCGGTCAACGCCCTGTTGCTGCGTCGCCTGAAGCTCCAGGACGCGACGTCCAATGATGACGATAGTCATCCAATGCGTTTGTCGGAGATTTCGTGACTCGCGTTTCTCATGATTATTTTCTGGCCTGCGCGGTCCGTTCCAATTGTTTCCTGTAGCAGGAGGCGCTGATGACACGAAAAGTAAAATCGACCCTGCAATTCCTGGGCGCCGCCGGCACCGTCACCGGGTCGCGGTACCTGGTCGAGGCGGACGGCAAGCGTATCCTGGTCGATTGCGGCCTCTTCCAGGGCTACAAGCAGTTGCGCGAGCGCAATCGCGCCGATTTTCCGGTGCTGCCGGACAGCATTGACACGCTGTTGCTGACCCACGCACATCTCGATCACTCGGGCTATGTTCCGGCACTGGTGCGTAATGGATTCCGCGGCAAGGTGCATTGCACGCCGGCCACCCGCGATCTGTGCGGGCTGTTGCTGCGGGACAGCGGACACCTGTTGGAAGAAGACGCGAAATACGCAAAAAAGAAGGGCTATTCCAGGCACGCTGATCCGACGCCGCTTTACACAGTCGCCGATGCCGAAGCTGCACTCGAGCGATTCGAAGTTCATGACTTTGGCGCGGCTGTGGCTCTGGGCGAGGGAATTACTGCCCGTTTCCATCCCGCCGGGCACCTGCTGGGCGCAGCTCAGATCAGTCTGGACATACAAGGCACGATCGTGCATTTCAGTGGCGATCTGGGCCGCACCCACGATCCGCTGATGCGGCCGCCAGAGCCGTTGCAACAGGCCGATGTGCTGGTGTGCGAATCGACTTATGGCAATCGCAAGCATGCCCAGATCGATGCGGAAGCCGAACTGGCCCCGGTGATCCGCCGGGTCGCCGCGCGCGGCGGCGTCCTCCTGATCCCGGCATTCGCCGTTGGGCGCTCGCAAGGGGTGATGCTGCATATTGCGCGCCTGCGCCAGCGAGGAGAGATACCCGCCGTCCCGGTTTTTCTCAACAGCCCCATGGCGATCAAGGCGACCGATCTTTATCACCGCCATCATGCAGAACATCATGTTACCGCTGCCGAGTGCGAGGCGATGTACGAGCTTGCCACCATGGTCCGCACGGTGGACGAGTCCATCGCACTGAATCAGCGGCATGGGCCGATGATCATCCTTTCGGCGAGCGGCATGTTGAGTGGTGGCCGCGTGCTGCACCACCTGACGGCATTTGCGCCGGATCATCGCAATGCGATAGTGCTGTCCGGCTTTCAGGCCGGCGGCACGCGCGGCGCGGCGTTGGTGGGTGGGGCCGCGCACCTGCGAATCTTCGGCAATGAAATCGAGATCCGGGCGGAGGTCGTCACACTCGAAAGCTTCTCCGGGCATGCTGATGCAGACGAAATTTTGACATGGATGGGTGGAGCCAGGCGAAAGCCGTCCATCACCTGCATCACCCACGGCGAGCCCGATGCGGCCGACGCCCTGCGCAATCGTATCAAGCACGAGCTTGGCTGGTCAGTTCGGGTGCCTGAGCATCTGGAACGCATCACGCTGGATACACCGCGATGAGCAACGGGCACAATCGCATGCGGTTGATACAGGCGGGGATCGACACCTACCAGCAGCCTGTCGTCTACATGCATCGCGACTGCGCAGTGTGCCGTTCCGAGGGATTTACCGCCCTGACTCGCGTCCTGATTCATAGTGGGGGCCGCGAGTTGGTTGCCACGCTGAATGTGATGACCGGGAATTCGTTGGAAGTGGATGTTGCCGCGCTTTCCGACGCTGCCTGGGAGGCACTCGATCCGGCTCCGGATGCCTGGGCAACATTCAGTCATCCGGAGCCCCCCGCCTCGGCACCGGCGCTGCGTGTCAAGGTATTTGGCGGAAGGCTCAGTGAATCAGACTTTCTCGGCTTGATGCGCGACACGGTTGCCAGCCGCCTGTCCGACATTGAGCTTGCTGCCTTTGTTACGGCATGCGCGGGTGACCGTCTTGACCAGGAAGAAACCACGAGTCTCGCCCGGGCCATGGTGTCTGTCGGTCAACGTATCGATTGGGGCATCGGGCAGGTGTTGGACAAGCATTGCGTAGGCGGGCTGCCAGGCAATCGCACCACTCCAATCGTGGTCGCCATCGTGGCTGCGGCGGGCCACCGGATTCCAAAGACTTCTTCGCGTGCGATCACCTCACCCGCCGGCACTGCCGATACGATGGAAGTCATGGCGCCGGTGTCGCTGGACTTGGCCGCCATGCGGAAGGTCGTCGAGCAGGAGGGGGGTTGCATCGTCTGGGGCGGCAACGTCCGGCTCAGCCCGGCTGACGACGTGCTGATCCGGGTTGAGCGCCCGCTGGATTTCGACAGCGATGGGCAGCTCGTCGCCAGCGTGCTGTCCAAGAAGGCCGCGGCTGGATCCACTCACGTGCTCATCGACATTCCGGTTGGACCGACCGCAAAAGTGCGTTCTGCGGTCGCAGCGGCCGCGCTTGAAGCGCGGCTGTCAGGTACCGCAGGGGCAATGGGATTGACCCTGGCGGTATTGCGCACGGACGGCCGTCAGCCGGTGGGGAATGGCATCGGTCCGGCCCTGGAGGCCCGCGACGTCCTTCAGGTGCTTCGCAATGACAAATCTGCACCGGGTGATCTGCGGGAACGCGCACTCGATCTGGCAGGCGCCTTGCTTGACAGCGCAACCGCAACGAAAGCCGGCAGCGGCAAGGTCTTGGCACGTTCCTTGCTCGAAAGCGGCGCCGGGCTGCGCAAATTCATGGCGATTTGCGAGGCCCAGGGCGGTTTTACCGAGCCTGTCATGGCGCCTCATACGCAACCAGTGCTCGCCACACGCGAGGGAGTGCTGCGGGACATCGATAATCGGCGCCTGGCAAAAATCGCCAAGCTGGCTGGCGCCCCGGCCAGCGCCGGAGCCGGCATTGAGTACCGGCTGCGTCTCGGTGAACGAGTCCACGCCGGCGATCCGCTGTTCACAATTCATGCACAGACACCCGGCGAACTGGAATACGCCATGGAGTACGCCAGGGCGCATGAGGACATCTGCGTCATCGAGCAAAGCGGCTGAGCGCGACAATGAGTTCTGTGCCTGGGTCGCCAGCGTCGGACATTTGCTGAATCGAGGATCACCCATTCCAGGAGACCACCATGCTGAAGCTTAAAGTTACCGCTTGGGCCAGCTCCCTGTTTACGACCATTAGTTACCTGCTCTGCGTCGGTTTTGGTCTGCTGACTCCGTCAAGTGTGCACATGCATCAACTTCTTGAGCTGCTGTTGCCGGGATTTCGGTGGCTCAGCGTCGGCGCCTTCTTCCTCGGCCTGATCGAGAGCTTGCTGTGGGGCCTCTACCTTGGCGGCGGGTTCGTCCTGGTCTACAACCTGCTCTGTCGGCGGCTGGAGACGGGGCGGTCATGATGAAGCGAGTATTGCTGCCGTTTCCATTGCAGCGGGAATTGGCGGACCGCATGGCCTCGTCGCTGCAGGCGCGCGTCGGCCGCCTCGACTGGCGGCACTTCCCCGATGGCGAGTCGTTGGTGGCAATTGACCCGGAAATCGGGAATGCCAGCGTTGCAATCGTGGCCAGCCTGCACCAACCGGACCAAATGGCGCTCGCATTGCGTTTTGCCGCTGCAACCGCACATGAATTCGGCGCGCGAAGAGTCGGGCTGATCGCGCCCTACCTGGCCTACATGCGGCAGGACAAGCGATTCCACCCTGGGGAGGCTGTCAGCGCGCCGTTGTTCGCGCGATTCCTGGAGGAGAGCTTCGAGTGGTTGGTGACGGCAGACCCGCATCTGCACCGTAATCCGGACCTGGCGACGCTGTTCCGGATCCCCGCCCGGCGCGCGGCGACGGCACCGCTGGTGGCCGACTGGCTGCGCGACAATGTGCCAGATGCCATCGTGATCGGTCCAGACAGCGAGAGTGAACAGTGGGTGTCAGACATCGCCCGACGTTCCGGCGTGCCACATCAGGTATTGAGCAAGACTCGCAGGGGCGATCGCGACGTCGAAGTGAGTCTGCCCGACCTTGAGGCCGCTCAGGGACATACGCCGGTTGTCGTCGATGACATCGTGTCGTCAGGACGAACGGTGATTGAGACTCTGGGACACCTCAGGCAGATGGGACTGCGAGCAGCGGTCTGCGTGGCGATCCATGCGGTATTCGCCCAGGATGCCTACGAGCAATTGATCGCGGCGGGTGCCGCGCGCGTGGTAAGCACGGACGCAATCAGGCACGTTTCCAATGCCATCTCCATCGCTCCCTTGCTCGCGCAGACCAGCGCAGACTTGTTTGACGACGGTGGCGGAGCGGCACAGCGATGAACACCGCGAGTCTCCAGTTGCTCCAAGGAATCGACGCATACTGGCGGGCGGCCAATTATCTGTCTGTCGGGCAGATCTACCTCCTCGACAACCCGCTGCTACGCGACCCGCTGACTCCGGCGCACATCAAGCCGCGCCTGCTCGGTCACTGGGGCACAACTCCCGGCCTCAACTTCATCTACGCGCATCTGAATCGGCTGATCATTCAGCATGATCTGAACATGATTTTCATCGCAGGGCCGGGGCACGGCGGGCCCGCGGTAGTCGCCAATAGCTGGCTTGAGGGAAGTTACTCCGAGCGGTATCCGGATGTCACCCAGGATGCGCAAGGCATGTGGCAACTGTTCAGGCAATTTTCTTTTCCCGGCGGCGTCGGAAGCCATGCGACGGCTGAGACACCGGGCTCCATCCACGAGGGTGGCGAACTGGGCTATTCGCTCTCGCATGCCTACGGCGCCGCATTCGACAACCCCGATCTCATCGTCGCGTGCGTCGTGGGTGACGGCGAGGCGGAGACCGGGCCGCTGGCGGCGGCCTGGCACTCGAACAAATTCCTGAACCCGGCGACGGACGGCGCAGTGCTGCCGATTTTGCATCTGAATGGCTACAAGATCGCGAATCCCACCGTGCTTGCACGCATCCCGCGCGCAGAACTTGAAAGTCTGTTGACTGGCGTTGGGCACCGACCCGTCTTTGTAGAGGGAGACGAACCGGAGGCGGTGCATCGACAGATGCTGGTGGCGCTCGATGCTGTGCTGTCCGACATTCGCGACATTCAGCGGCGCGCCCGCGCGGGCAAGAAGGTCAACCGTCCGTGCTGGCCGATGATCGTGCTCAAGACACCTAAAGGATGGACTGGCCCGAAACGTGTCGATGGCAGGAAGATCGAGGGCACGTGGCGCTCGCACCAAGTGCCGCTGGCCGAAATCGCTACGAACCCTGACCATCTTGCGGCCCTCGAGCAGTGGATGATGAGTTATCGACCGGGGGAGCTGTTTGATCAGAATGGCGCGCCGAACGCCGTGATCGCCGCGCTTGCACCGCAGGGCGCGCGACGAATGGGCGCGAACCCGCATGCGAACGGCGGCCTGCTGCTCAAGGACTTGCGGCTTCCCGATCATCGGGAATTTGCGGAACGCGTCGCGAAGCCAGGCGCAACCGTGGCCGAAGCAACGCGCGTCATGGGCGCTTACTTGCGGGACGTCATGAAGCTCAATGAGGAATCACGGAACTTCAGGGTGGTGGGCCCGGATGAAACCGCGTCCAATCGACTCGGCGCGCTGTTCGAAGTGACCGATCGGGCCTGGATGGCAGAACATGACCCGGAGGACGAATACCTGGCCCCGGACGGCCGCGTGATCGAGATCCTCTCGGAGCATACTTGCCAGGGATGGCTCGAGGGCTATCTGCTGACC
>JBJACV010000046.1:0-13248 GCA_046604365.1 Nitrospira sp. | reverse complement strand
GTGAAGAAGGAATTCCAATATCAGATTCCAGGGATTCCCACCGGCACCTATGAACTCAAGGTCTATCGGACAACCTTTGCTCTAAAGGGAGAAATGAACGAGACCGTCATTATGACCCGTGAATCGGATCAGAAGTGGCGCGCGATCGCCTACTACATCAAATAAGGAGATCACCATCTTTCCCCGGCACGGAATCCCCGCCGTTCAGGACGGGGAAGGATAGCGCGGACGCCAGAGGCGTCCTTAGAACACAAGCCGGACATGTCCGGTTTGTGGATGCGTGTCGGCAGAGAACCGGCCCACGCAAGCGAAGTTCGCTTGTGCCAACTTCGGTTTCGAGGAACACGTCGATGTGGTCGGCGCGCTCAACATCCTCTCTCGCCGGATGCGACTATTGCGAAACGAAGGGCGGGACACGGGCGACGCTTCGCCTGGGTTGCGCTTGATGCGCAACAGCCCGGATGGCCTGTGGATCGAACCGCAATGGCGGTCGGAAGCAGGAACCCGTCGAAGCGACTGCACAGGAGCTTACTCATGCGTAGCGCAGTAGGAATCTCCGGCCTTCAGGCCGGGGAGGCTATCAAAATGAACATCCTCCCTCATGAGCCCCGCGTCAAAATGATCGCCACCATGCTCGATCGCTGCGACATGGCTTATCAGAAGAAGGACGAAGTGGGATTCGTTCGGTTGAAAAAGCAGCTGCGCAATCTCATCAATGCGTCCAACCCGAGGCCGCCTAAACCTCCCTCACGACACCGAACCTCTTAACCAAGTTTGATTGGAATACCATCCTGTTGAAGACATATCCCCCTATGGGCCTGTCCACCTCCCACGCCGCCGCACCGCCCATAACGTTCGTACTTGATAATTCCACTCTTACCTAAGGAGCCTCTGATGTCTTCCACGCTCATCGATCGCTTCCGAAAAGCGCTCAAGTCCAGCGTGCCACTGATCGCCATCACTACGCCCGATCCGGCAATGACCATTGCGAGTCTGCTCACCGTCCGCCCCGCCGAACTGGTCGATGAGGACTACGCCGTGCTGCAGTGGGACACCGTCGACGGCCTCACCGTAACCGCCGCCGAAGACCAACTTTCTCCACATCCACCGCACCTCGTCAGCGACCAAGTGAAGACCGCCTTGATCAAAGATCAATCGATCGCCGCAGGCATCAAAAACCTCGCCTTCGCCCTGACCCACGCGAGAAAGCTGCCCTCGAACACCATGCTCTTCGTCCATAACGCCCATCGCTTTCTGCATGACACGGCTGTCATGCAAGCCGTCTGGCATCTCCGGGACCACTTCAAGAATACCGGCAACACCCTAATCCTGCTCGCCCCTCATCTCAAAGTCCCGGTCGAACTCCTGCACGACGTCGTCGTTCTCGACGATCCCCTGCCGGGTCGCGAGCAGCTCCGCGACATCATCTTGCTCCAGTACGACAACGCCAAACAGACCAACGCCGCCATCCCCGACCCCGCTCCCGACCAACTCGATCACGCCGTCGATGCGGTCCATGGACTGTCCGCCTTCGCCGCCGAACAAGCGATCGCCATGTCTTTTACGGCAAAAGGGATCTGCCTCCCCAAGCTCTGGGAGCACAAGTATCAAGCGATCGAACACACGCCGGGGCTGAAAATCTACCGAGGCGCCGAACGCTTCGACGATATTGGCGGGGTGACCCACATCAAACAATTTCTCCGGCAGATCCTCACTGGCCGCGCTAAGCCCGGCGGCGTCGTGTTCCTCGATGAGCTCGAAAAGGGGATCGCCGGTGCAAACAGCACCCACGGCGATAACACCGGCGTCTCGCAAGACATTCACAAGCAGCTCTTGGAATTCATGCAGAACGAAGATGCCACTGGCATCATCATGGTCGGCTTACCGGGGACCAGTAAGAGCATGGTGTCCAAAGCCGCCGGCAAGGAAGCCGACATCCCCACGATCGAATTCGATCTGGGCGGCGTCAAAAGCGCCAATGTCGGGGCCTCCGAGCACAATATGCGTCAAGCACTCAAAGTCATCGGCACGATCACGAACCACGCCCCCTTATTTCTCGCCACCTGTAATAGTCTGCAGGCGATTTCGCCGGAACTCCGGCGCCGATTCCGCCTCGGCACGTTTCTCTTCCCCTTGCCATCGCGCGAGGAACGGGAGGCCATTTGGACGATCTACCAACGGAAATACGAGCTCACCGAAGACCCGGGCAAGCTTCTCAACGAGCAATGGACCGGCGCCGAAATACGCCAATGCGCCGATATCGCCTGGCGACTCAATATCTCGCTCGCCGAGGCTGCACACTACATTGTTCCCGTGGCGATCAGCGCCAAAGAGGGCATTGCGTCCCTTTACGACCAGGCTCACCACGCCTTTCTCTGTGCCAGCTATCCAGGTCCCTTCAACAAAGATCGCACCATTGATACCAAACCCGTCCCCACTGGCCGACGGATGCGGACGATCGCACCCGCCAAAGAAGGCCAAGCGTAACCCCCCCCCACTCGACAATTCGTAATACCCAGAGAGGAGATTTTTATGACCACCACGACGGCCATGCCCCCCACTCAAGACCTCACGCGTGAACAATTGTTCTCCAAAGCCGCGTGCATGACCCTCTCCATCCATAAAGTCGGCTTCTCTCGCAAAACCAAAGTCGCCATCAAATCCAAAGCCGACCAGACCCTCGTCAAACGCACCAAATGGATCATCGATTGTCCAGAATATCGCGCCATCACGCGCCTGGATGACAGGGTCAAGCGTGACTGTGAAAAATTCAAGCTCCCAGCCACGATCGGCCGTGGCATGATGCTGATCGCCGCGAAGGATCTCATGGAGGTCTACCGCATCCTGGACGAGTACCAAATGCAGCGTCATACGCTCATCGACACGTTCTGCAGCGTCTACCTGGAACGCAAGGTGGAAGCCAAAGACAGGCTGAAAGATTTGTACGTCGAAACGGAATATCCCACATTGGCTGAAGTCCGCGACAAATTCCGCGTCGATATCCAATTTCTAACGTTCGATCTACCCGGATTCCTGCAGAACGTTGATCGCACCCTCGCCCAGCGGGAACGAGAAAAGATGGCCGAACTCTTCAAAGGATACGGCGAAGAAATCCGAGGAGGATTACGCGACATGCTGCAAGGGCTGGTCGATCATCTTCTTGGCGCACTCTCCTCCGAGAGCGATGGCCACCCCAAGACCCTGCGCGCCGCCGCCCTCACCAACCTGACCGAGTTCCTGACGACATTCGACCGCCGGAACGTCACCGACGACAGCGAACTCGATAAGGTCGTCACACAACTCAGGAACACCCTGGCCGGGATTACCCCGAAAGGGTTGAAAAAAGATCTTCAATACCAAGAGATCATTCGAACCAGCCTCCAGTCCGTTCGCGCTCAACTCACCAGCCTGGTTGTGCCACAAGCCACCAGGCGCATTCTCACCAGCCAAGACGATCTCTAACCCGAGGAGCGTAATAAACAAGAAGAGGGGATCGTGACAACAACCCCACGATCCCCGACCATGATGCACCCAGTCGCCCTGACATCGTAGCCGCACCAATCGCGTATCAGAAGACCCCAGGACGTCCTGCTCTATCTCAGGACTCTTCGCCTCAACATTCCGCCCGGCGACACGATCCTACTTGCGCTCGACCAACACCATAGCCCGGTCGGTCGGCACTCCTTTCCCTATACCCCACTCCATCCCCTGGGACCGACACCCCAGGACGTGTTCAAGATCGCCTTCACGCAACGCGCGAACCGACTGATTCTCGTCTCGTCACACCCGCGGATTCGACGAGGCGCCTTTACCCCGACTGACGATCAACTGAATTATGCCGCCCAATGTTCACTGGCCGGGCAACTGCTGAATCTGCCGCTGGTCGATCATCTGATGCTCAACGAAACCGAACTGGAGTCCTTGCTCCTCAATTTCCACGACAAGCTCTCCCGCTATGCCTTGCGCTATTCGCAGCAACAGGCCAATCCCTTATTGATAAACCTATGCCCAAATTAGATGAGACGCTCGTCACGCAGGCTCGACAAATCGACCTCATCCGCTACCTGTGCGCCATTGGCCACCAACCGGTCTACGCCAAACCCCACAAAGCGCTGTTTCATTCTCCGCTTCGGGAAGACCGTAACCCCTCGTTTACCGTGTCCTACGTCGATGGCGCCTGGAAATGGATCGACTGGGCTCGCGATACCCATGGCGATGGCATTGACCTTGTGATGGGCTTAAAACGAGTCGATTTTCAAACCGCCGTCAAAGACCTGCTCGGCGCGGCAGCATCCACGCAGCCAGTACGCAAAGACCTTGCGCCGCCGGTCCTGACACCACACGACATCAGGCGCCTGTATTGCAGATGGCGCGAGGCTATGACTCCCGAACGCACGTTTCTGATCCATCAATACTTCCTTCACCGTCACCTGGCATTCCCACAAGAACTCGGCATCGTGTATCTCGACATCACCGTCGATGCGGACGGCGTGACACTGCCATTTCTTGGCATCCCAACACCGTCAGCCAATCCGCGTACGATGACCGCCCTCGAATGTCGGGCCCTCGACGAAACAACCAAACCCAAGCTCTACCGACGACGGACGTTCGGGCCCAAAACCCTCTGGGTCATTCGACGTCCCTCGCCAGGATTACTCGTGACCGAAAGCGTGCTCGATTGCCTCGCCGGCAACCAGTTACTCCAGCATCAGCTCTCTCTCTGCGCGCTGAATTCCATCAACCTGATTGACCAGCTACTCCCATGCGTCCGCCAACTCCAGCCCAAGACCGTCTACCTCGCTCTGGATAATGACCAACGGAAACCACAGCGCGGACAGACTCCTGGACAAACCGCGCAGCACAAAGCCTGCACGATGTTAGTAGACGCTGGCCATCGCGTCGTCGAAGTCCGTCACCATACTCACGCAAAGGTCAAGGATCTCCACAAGCTCCTCCTGCACGATCCGATGCCCATCACGCTCCAAGCACTCGAACGACAGGGCACAGTCCATACGCCGACAACCCATCGCCCGTAACGCACTGACCCGTCCCACATTCCCTTTGTACAGACCATGAGGAGGCTGTGTGTCACACGCCACGCCGATCACCGTCCCGCTCGCGCACTTTCTTGAAACCTTCTCCGATGCACTCTGCACGACCACCGCCAATCAGCTCACCCCGCAATTTACCCCTGAAGTCCTTGAGGCCGCGCGTCCGACCTTGCGGCAATTTGGCGAACCCCTCTATCCGGCCCAAGCCAACGTGGCCACCGCGCTGGCTCATGCGTTCCACACCCACAACAGCGCCATTTGCTCAGCGGAAATGAGCACCGGGAAGACCCGCATTGGCACCGCCGTCGCCGCCCTGCTCCGCTCTCATCGGACCCTGATCTTTGCCCCACCCCACTTGGTCGGGAAATGGAAAGACGAAATCCAGACGCTCCTTCCGGGCGCCCATGCAGCCATTCTGCGGAGCATCACCGATGTGCTCCAGTTCGCCACCCTCCCGACAGACGGACGCTGGCCGCTCTTCGGCATTCTCAGTCGCGAGCGAGCAAAACTCAGCTACGCCAAGCGTTGCGCCATCAACCCCAAGGTCACCCGGATTGATACACGTACCTTTCATCATTTCCATTGCCCCCAGTGCGGCATCCGCATCGACGATAAGGACGGCATCCCACAAACCCCCAGGAGCCTCAAGCCAGGAACACACTGCACCGCATGTCAGAGCCCGCTCTGGACCTACGATCCCAACGGCCCACGGCGCGTCGCCCTGGCCGACTACCTTGGGAAAAAGCATCCCCGACTGTTTGATCTCATCCTGGTCGATGAAGTGCAGGAAGAAAAATCGATTGGGAGTGCCCAGGGGCTCGCCTTCGGCCTGTTGGTCCAAAAATGTCGACGCGCCCTCGCGCTCACCGGCACCCTGACGTCCGGAAAGTCCACCTCGATCTTTCACATCTTGTGGCGCATGAATCCGGCACTCAAAGCCGCCTTCAAACACACCGACGAACCACGGTGGGTGGACTTGTACGGCACATGGGAAACCCGCACGACCGAAGAAGACATCCACCGGGTGCTGCTCGTCGGCAAAGAATCCAAACGGCGCGTCCATGTCACCGTTCGCGAACGCCCCGGCATCTCCCCGCAGATCATTCCCCACCTGGTCTCCAACACAGCCTTCTTTCAGTTACGAGATCTTGGTATCGCACTCCCGCCCTACACAGAACACGTGCAAGAATGCCAGTTCTCTTCACAACTACACGACAACTACGAACGGCTCAAAAATGCGGCTCGCCAATTCATTCCCATTGCCCGACGCAACAAGGATGGACATCTCTTCAGCAGCCTCGTCCAAGCATTATTGGCTTACCCAGATCGCGCCACCCAAGGCGAAACCATCACCAATCGCGACGGCGTTCCCGTCTTTACGTTAGACCCGCTTCCAGAAGACGTCGTGCTTCCCAAGGAACAGGCCCTCATCGATCTCATTCTCCGCGAGCGTGCACAAGGACGACGCGTGCTCGTCTACTGCACCCACACGCAAACCAAAGACATCACAACACGCCTGCAACGACTCTTTGAGGCCGCCGGCCTTCGCAGTTTGATCCTGACCTCCGCCGTCACCCCAGAACGACGCATGAAATGGATTACCGATCACACCAAGAAAGGCCTCGACGCCCTCATCTGCAACCCCAAATTGGTATCGACCGGTTTAGATTTACTCGACTACCCCACCATCGCCTGGATCGAAGTCGACTACTCCACGTACCTCGTGCGCCAAGCCTCACGTCGTTCGTGGCGCATCAAGCAAACCCGCCCGGTCTATGTGCACTACTTTCTCTACAAAGGCAGTGTGCAAGAACATGCCTGGGCACTCGTCGCCGCAGGCATCAACGAAGGCCTCAAAACCGAAGGGGATCTCACCGCGGAAGGACTCAACCAATATCAGCAACCAGATGACCTGATGACCCAGCTCGTCAAACAAGTCCTGGATCGCAACGCCTCGGTCCTCAGCGCGGAAACCATGTTTGCCCAGCTGGCAACGCACTATCAACAAGATCAGGCCAGCGACACGCCGGACATTCCAGAGCCTGTCAGTGCGCAGACGTACCAGGATACACCGCCTGAGCTGCCACTATTGATTCAGCCAACGACCAAAACCAGCAAGCGGAACCATGACGCCAACATCCAACTCAACCTCTTTGCGGCCTAACACGATGACCACTGATAACCTCATTCGCATCTCCACAGAAGGATACGACGCCATTGTCGAATCCTATGCGGTCACCCCTAACACACACGAAGTCTGCATGCTGTCCATCGCCGGACAACCAGACGCCATCAAAGCCCTCCGAGCTGCGCTGAGTATCGGGCTCACCGTCAAGATCACCGGACTCGGAGACATCCACTGGCCCAAACAAGCGGACTCCGTCTTTACGTTCGTACACAAACGACTCCCCTCTGGCGCTGTCGCAGCGCTCTGGCTCCCTCAACTCGGCACCTCCGTCGGCATTCAACATGACACGAAAGCGTACATTCTGCAGCGACACCACAGAGCCGAGACGCCACCGCTCAACTTCGTGGCCATCCTTGATCGAGTCCTCTCTTGCCCCATTCTCAAAGATTGGGCGACTCCGCTCTGGACCGCTGCACAGCAACACCAATGGGTCCGCCCGCTCCACACCTATAACTGCATGGCGTGGGAATTCCATCCCCAGACCGAGGCCATCATTGAATGGCTACAGGCCTACCTACGCACCACCACAGAGGCCGCTCCTCAAGTAGCGGCATAACGGATTATCGGGATCAACCCGGACACACCATCTCTTTCACCTTTAACGGACAGACACTTCATGCACATCGCCGGCAGAAGCATTTCCGGATTCTATCCGACTCCACCTCGTATCCTCTCCTCTGTCAGCTCCCTCATCGCCAACCCCGCGCATCATCTAGGACGACTCCTCGACCCCTGCGCCGGCAACGGCATTCCCCTTCACTACCTCGCTCAAGCATGGAACCTGAGCCCTTATGGAATCGAACTCGACCGACAACGCGCCGCTCAATGCCGTACGGCACCGGCCACCATCCTGCACTCGGACGCCCATCTCTGCGAGGTCTCGCGAGACAGCTTCTCCTGCCTCTTCCTCAATCCCCCCTATGACTTCGCTGGACAAGGCGAACGTACGGAATATCTCTGGCTGAAACGCTGGACCCCGACTCTGCAACCAGAGGGGCTCCTGATCTACATTATTCAAGAGCATCAATACACCGAAAAAGTCCTCTACTATCTCAGCACTTACTACCGCGAAGTCAGCCTCTTTCGCTTCCCACCGGAAGAATATGAGGCTTTTCGCCAAACCGTCTTCATTGGGAAACGGGTTCGCACCCCCAACCCATCCGAAACCGTCAAACGTCAACTCTGGCGCCTCTTGCGCACGAACAACCTCCCCATTCTCCCGGTCGACACTGCGCCTCGCTACACCATTCCTTCACTACTCATTCGAGGCGAAATCACCTTTTCCAGTGACTGGATCGATCCGGCTGACATCTATGCCGAAGCCCATGACCATGGACTCTGGCAAGATCGCCATATCACAGAACTGCTCACCTTCGATCAACATAAAGTGATCAATCCCCTCCTGCCGCTTCGCAAGGGACACTTAACTCGCCTCATCTCGGCCGGCCTCTACAACAACACCGTCATCGAACACAACAACCTCCGATGGATCATCAAAGGACGGGCGAGGAAAATCACCAAAGAACTCCCTCCGATCATCGATCTGGTCCAGACCAAAGACGGACCAGAAGAACGTACACACCACCGCACCATCGAACAGTATGTCCCTGAAATCCGAGCCTTCGATTTAACTCCAGGCCCCAACTACGGTCGTTTCGTTGTTATTGAGTGTTAACCACCACCATCCCAATAGCGTACTGACACAAGGAGCATCATGATCATTGAATTCCCACGCACCACCCTGCTTCAGACCCTCAAACTCATGCACAGCATTCTTGACCGCAAAAACGCCTCTGCGCCACTTACCATGATCCACGTCACCACAAGCCACACCGGGGTTCGGCTCGCTGCGACCGATCTCGAACTCGGTCTCCAACGCACCCTTCCCATTCCCCTCATGGAAGAACGCGCCTTCCTCATTCCTGACGCCCCAATCTATGAGTTCATCAAAGAACTCACGTCCGACACCATCCGCTGGTCCATCGATGACGACCACCACATCACCATCACCTCTGGAAAAGCCAAGGCCAAATTCAACGGCATGAAGGCTGAAGACTACCCAGCGCTCCCCCCGCTCCCTGATCCCTTCATCTTCAGCCTCCCCGCCAAGGACTTGTCACAGCTACTCACGGAAACTCTCCCAGCCGTCGGCGAGGCGGACGGCCGCTACATCTTGAACGCCATCAAGCTGACCATTTCCAACGCTCCCTCCCCAACGCTCCAAATCGTCGGTACAGACGGTCATCGCCTTGTCATCACACAACAAAACACTGGCACCTGGCTCACACGCCACCATGACACCCGGCACCTCCTCATCCCGAAAAAAGCCGGGAAGGTTCTGCAAACACTTATCCCGGATAAAGAACCACCCCTCATTGCCATCGGAGCCAACCAATCCCTCGCAGGCTTTCAGATCGGCGACTATCTCCTGACAAGCCGGCTGCTCGACGGCAGTTACCCGGCCTATGACAGGATCATCCCCACGCTGACCACGGCGCGACTGACTGTTTCGAAAACCGTCTTGGAAGATTCGATTCGACGAGTCTCAGTGATTGGAGGGAAAGACACCAAACCGATGGAACTGTCCATTGCAGACAATCATCTGACTCTGCATGCACACAACGTCGATGTAGGAGAAGCCACCGAAACTCTCGAAACTCCAACTTCGACACAGCCATTCAAGGCAGGATTCAACGCGCAGTATCTCCTCGATGCCCTAGAAACCATGCCGGGAGAGCACTGTCAGCTATACATGGAATCGCCTCAGACACCATGCGTCCTGACAACCCCTGATCGCACAACCCAATTCAAACACATCATCATGCCACTCACCCTCACCTCATAAGCCGCGGCGTAACCGGCAGTCCCACTACATGATGGCCCATCTGAACAGTCTCCCTTAAGGCCATTGTCCCGGTTGCCACGGAGCTCAATTCGTAATATGTATCGAGGGCGGACACTACAATACGCCGCGCATCAAACAATGAGCTCCAACCCATTTACCATCGGGCAAGCGATTTTCTGGATTGCGCGCGTGACCAAAACCGGGGAGGCCCGGTATCGCATCCCTGGTTACATCGTGAATATGACGCCCAAGCGGGTGGCGATTCTGATCCAACAACGCAACGGTCGCGGCGCGCTCCGGCATGTCACAGCCAAACGGCTGACTGCCAGCCACCTCGCCCCGCTTCCTCTATCAACACTCTGTCAAACCATGGCGGATAGCCAACTTCACAAGGTCAGCCGTCGTCGGACAGCCAAAGTCCCGTCGTAAGACATCCCGATGGAATCGTACCGTCCGTGGTGTTATTCCGAGCTCTTGGGCAACCTCCTTATCGCCACATCCTTCAGCAATCAACTGGAGCACTTCCCGCTCACGCGCCGACATAACCCGTTCTCCAACGACGTGCTTGCCACCATGCAAGACTACTTCATAACCCAAGCCAGGGCTGATATACGACTGTCCAGCCGTCACCATCCGGACTGCCTCGCTAAAACCCTGCGGATCGGTCGCTTTACTCAGATAGCCTTTGGCTCCTGACAGCAGCGCTTCGGTAATCCGTGCAGGATCCTCGTACATCGACATCACAATGCACTTGGTCTTCGGCGACAGCGCCACGAGTTGCGAAACGGTATCCATCCCATTTAAGACCGGCATGCTGATATCCACAATCGCCAGATCTACCACCGCTCCGTTCTGCACCTGCCGGAGCAAGTCGCGTCCATTGCCCGCCGTCACCACCACGTCATGCCCCATCGCCTCCAACACATGGCGTTGTCCTTCGATCATCATCTGATGGTCATCGCACAATGCGACCCGCATCATCCCCTCCCAATACCATCACCATCCGGCAAGGCCACCCGAACGATCACCATCGTTCCTTCACCCGGAGCACTCTGAATCACCAAACGGCCATGAATCTGCCGCACGCGTTCCGCCATACTGAGCAACCCCAACCCGGCACTCCCCACATTGCTCTGGCTCATGGCAAATCCACGCCCCCGATCCGCCACACACAACTCCAGCTCGCCCTCCTGCACACCCAGGGTGACGACACAATCCTGCACCCCCGCATGCTTCACGATATTCTGCAACGCTTCCTCCGCCACGCGATACAGCACCGCGGCCACCAGCGACGCCAATGGCTGCCGCAGCTCACAGACAGACCGAGTGATGCGTAACCCCTTCTGCCGTTCGCACTCGTCGATCAACCGATGCAACGTCAACGAGAGCCCCAGACGGTCCAAGACCACCGGATGAAGACGAAACGCCAGCGAGCGCGCCGAGGCCCCCAAGCCATCGATCTCCACCAAAATCTCCCGCAGAGCCCCCAGCAGCTCCTCGTTCGTCTGTGGCGGCACCTGGACCACGGCGTGTAACGTGAACCCAATGCCAGCCAGCCGGCTGACCACATGATCATGAAGTTCCCGCGCAATCCGCGCTCGTTCTCCCTCTTGCACCGTCACAATCTGCTTCGCCAGTTGGTGCATCCGTTCCTCGGTCTTCCGGAGACTGCGCCCCTGCGCGTCAATCGTTTTCCCATATACCTCGACCCACTCCTCCAGCCTCGCCGTGTCCACATGCCGGGCAGGACGCGCGAGGCGCTCGGTCATGGTTCCCCATGCCAGATGCAGTGCCTCTATCAACAGGCGCAAGCACTCCACCATGTCTTCGGACGCCGACGCACGGATCCAAAACACGGTGACACAACCCTGGCCATCGGGGCATACGCCACTACACCCCACAACCGATCGAATCGCATAGCGATCGACAAAGTCCTCGTACTCCGCGAGGTAGGGATGTCCCTTCGCCATCGGATCCGTCATCACCGTGCATCGGCGACTCACCGATTGTCTGTCGCGTAGGAACACTCCCTCTCCGGTCTTCGCGGCCAGACGGACCTGGTCCAACAGATCCGCCAGCATCGGGAATTGGGTGACAAACTGAGGCCTCGTCATGGGGACTCCCCCAGGCCGACCAGAGCACACCGCATCCGCCCACTGCGCCGCCTCACCAGCCGAGGCCACGAGCACCAGATGTGGGGCAGTCCGTTCTCCTGACACACCCAGGGCCTCAGCCTGACCAGTCACAAAACAGCGGGCCAGCACAATATCCGACACCCCACTCTCCACGGACCGACAGACGTTCACCGCCACGTCCATCGCGCGTTGCGCCAACTCCGCACCGCTCAGGCAGACCGCAGCCAATTGATGAATCTGAACCACGGCATGACCGGCATCCGCGCGCGCCCGCTCCGCCCATGCGTCCTGATCGCCTGACTGCCTCATTACCGTACACCGTACCGCTGTACTTCACGACTACTCGGCTTACTTATGACCTCGAACTATGACGAAACACGACCCGCTGTTTCAAGCTGGCCAAATGACCAGGGCCTCGTCGTAAACACGTGCCCAGCGCCACTTCTCGCGCCTCACACGGACCATCAATCACGTGCATCAGGAGTATCGGGAGCACCCAGGGCAGTCCCGTCCTCCTTCGTGTTGTTGTCATGATTGCTGACTACTGAGTACTCGTGGGCACGGAAGAATGTGAACGGATGCTCTTATCGCTGGTGCCATCTGTACTGTCAGCCTTTGTCTGGGTGGCCTGGCGCACGAGCCCCTCTCGATGTGGTCACTGAAGCGGGTGGTACGCTCGCTCCATGAAGTTCTTCTGTCACCCAGGTATTTCAGCAACTCTCCTGAGCAACACGCGTACCATATCGGTAACTGCCGCGATTTCCAAGAAACCCACTTTGCATCGATATTGATCCTCTCGATGCATATATCGACAGTGATACACACGTGTATCCATTTCGGTCCATGCTCCAGCTGCGACCATCAGTGTATTAAAGGGTGATCAAGGCTCGATTGACCACGCTCTGTCTGGCAACTGGTCTCCCGCTTTTACTCAAAGTGTCCACCACTTGCACGCATACGATCTGATCCAATCGTTTCCATATCGTGGAGGCTTTTACAGTCTCCTTTCGCCACAAAGGCGCGCTGAGG
>JBJACV010000045.1:0-13370 GCA_046604365.1 Nitrospira sp. | reverse complement strand
TCACCTCGACGCTGACCTCCGCGGTCGCGTAGTCGAGCGTGATCGCGGCGCCGACGTAGCTGCCGTTCGGCACGGTCGCGGCCGTGACCAGCTCGGTCAGGTCCACCAGCTCCGCGAAGTCCACGCGCTGGCGCGTCGGCAACGCCTGCACCGTCGTGCCGTTCGCGCGCTCGAGCGAGAGCGATACCACGTCCACGGAGTAGGAGAGGAAGTCCCCGTCCGCGTCGGTCATGCCGATCAGCAGCGTGCCGCAGGAACTGGCATCGCAGGCGCCCGGATTGGCGACCGGGGGCTGGCCGTCGCCGCCGCCGCCGCCGCAGGCGGCGAGGGTGGCGAGCGCAATGAGGAAGGGGGCTACCAGGAGAGCGCGCAGCCGCGCCCAAGTGGTTGTTTCACATAATGTTCTGGCGACGAGGGACGGCATGGTTCGCTCCCAGGGTACATGGAGAGTATGGGGAGAGAACGCGGGGGTGGGGGAGACGTTGACGTCGCCGGGGTGCGACTTTCGGGGGGCTCGTGACAGTATTAGTAGATGGGGGCCGAACGGGCCGCGGAGCCATAAGAATGACCGAATCGGTGCTGCTCGTGGATCTGGAGAACGTCCAGAAATTCGACCTCGCCAAAGTACCCTCCAATGCGCGCATTAAGATCTTCGTCGGCCAGTTGCAGACCAAGCTGCCGACGGCGCTGGTGCAGCAGGCGCAAGCGCTAGGCTCGCGCCTCGAATGGGTGCGCATCGACGGCAACGGCAGCAATGCGCTCGACTTTCATATCGCCTGCCACCTGGGCGAGGGCATCTGCAAGCTCCCGAAAGCCGAGTTCGTCATCCTGTCGAACGACAAGGGTTTCGATCCCCTCGTGCGGAACCTGGTGGCGCGCGGGTTCAAGTGCAGGCGCGATGGGCAGGTGCGGCCGGCGCCTGCACCCAAGCCGCAACTCTCGCCACACGCGAAGGCAGTGGCGGACCTCCTGCGGCGCTCCGGGAAGAACAAGCGGCCCAGGAAGCGAGCGACGCTCACAAATTATCTCGCGACGCATTTCAACAAGAAGCTGACGGCGGAGGAGATCAAGCAGGCTGTTGAGCACCTGCTGGAGGCGGGGTTGATTGTGGGTACCGAAACTGCGGTGACGTACAACTTCTAGTTAGGGCTCATTAGGGGGACACGTGGAGGAACGGGAGTTCGAGATAGCCGTCCACGATTATCTCGTTACTGAAAAGGCCTATCCCAAGGCCGGACTCCAATTGGAGGCCGGACTCGGGCCTTCGCCCGATGGCCGTATTTATCGCGCTGACCTTGCAGTCATCGATACGCAGCGAAATGAGGTCGTTGCGCTAATTGAAGTAAAGAGTTCTCGAGAGCACAAGGCGCTGCGAACCGCTATCTCACAACTGCTTCACTACAGGCGCGTTTTGGGAAAGCCGCACATACCACTGTTTCTTTTCTTTCCGCCGCTCAACGCGTTGGCGCGGCAGTTCGAGGTCGCACAAGTACTCCCGGATGGGGATACCAAGGATATTGCCCCCGCAGAGTTCCCGTCATACGACGCGCTCGTATCAGGCGACAAGACTGGGCGCAAGGTTGCTCGAAGCGTTGCGGTTCGGTCCACGGTTGATACTTTTCAACTTACGTGCGTCGGGCTATCTCTACTCGCTGCGGTGGTGCTTGCTTTGGACGTTTCCGAGGTCTTTCAGCTGAACCCAAGACAATTGATTCTCGCCGGCATTGCAGTGGCTCTTCTAATCCTGCCTTTTGCCGCCAAGTTCAAGATGCTGGGTGTCGAGTTCGAACGTCACAACCCTTCACGGGAATCAGGAAATGAGCCCTAACCAGCGCTTCCAGCGGACAGTCCTCGTGCTGCCCGCCGCTGAAGCGCGGCGTTAGATTGCACTTATGGACGTCGAGTTATTTCCGAGCCTGATGGCGAGACTCTACTCGGTAGTCGCCGAACTTGAGGCAATGTTTCCTGGACGTCATTTCACGCCCGACGGCCACATGATTGGCAGCCTCGGCGAGGCGCTCGCGGCACACTACTACGGACTGCGGCTCTTGCCCGCATCCACCCACGGCTTTGACGCCGTTAAAGACGGCCACAAGATTGAAGTGAAAGCAACGCAAGGCTCTCGAGTCGCTCTTCGATGTCGCCCAGAGTATCTCTTGGTTCTCAAGCTCAAAAGCAATGGCGACTTTACTGAGATTTACAATGGCCAAGGCGATAGGGTTTGGAACGCCATTAAGAACAAGCCGCGCCCCAGTAATGGGCAATACCAAATCACATTATCACTACTGCGCCGGTTGGACGGTCGAGTGGAAGCTCATGAACGCATTGCACGTGCAATCTAACTATGCGCCCAAGCGGGCCGGGAGAGCGTCGAGCATACTCGTCGCTCGCGTACAGAAACATCTTGCCCTTGCGGCGCACAGGTCGCGCAGGTGGGCGACCGCTCAACGTGGACGTTAGGCTTCATGGAAGACGAAAATATGTGGCTTGAGATGTCCCGGGATCACGCGCACGGAGGGTCCGGCTGGTCTTTTACTGAGTGCCTGTGGTCACCGACGCACAAGAATCCTTCGGGCAGGTGGCCGTTCTGGGAGCTTTTGAAGCGTGTTCGAAAGGGAGACATCGTCTTCCACTTGAGAGGCAAGAATCCCCGCGCGGCTTTTGTGGGGTACTCGATCGCGGATTCTGACGGCTATCACACGCAGGACCGCCCGCCCATTCCGGGTCAGTGGGCGTACGCGACTTCTTTTTATCGGGTACCGCTTACTGGCTTCGTACCATTCCTTGATCCGATTCCACTCCGTCAGGTGTTCGATGAGAGCAGCATGCGACTGCGTGAGTTCTTTCTTATGAACAAGCGCAGACCACGTCGGCTACAAGAACACATCTTTTTCGTCGTGCAGGCCGACCGGCTCCAGTGTCTCAATGGGGCCTACCTATCCGAGCTTGGCAAGGAACTTGGCAGCATCATTTTTGGCCCTCGATTTGGTGGCGGCTCTGCGCGGGAAAACACTGTCTCAGTTTCTGTGCGAACCGGTGATCAGATCGCCCAATTGCGTGCGAGACTAGGACAGGATGCGTTCTCGGCCAATGTGCGCCAGAACTATGGGAGCCGGTGCTGCTTTCCCGGATGTCGCGTCGCTGAGGATCGCTTTCTCGTTGGGGCACACATCGCTCGTTGGTCTGATGCAAGAGAGCTTCGAGGTGACACGTCCAATGGGCTTTGCTTCTGCCTCTTTCACGATCGCGCGTTCGAAGCAGGTCTCTTTACCGTCTCAGCCAGGTACCACGTGGCCGTTAATAGCATGAAACTCGTTGAAAGCTCGTGGGCTCAAGAGAACCTTGCCCCGTATGATGGAAAGGCGATAGCGCTTGGGGCGATCAAACCCGCGTTACCCTCACTGCGTCAGCATTGGGCACGCATTGGATTTTGTCCGGGTGAAACGGATACCTGATGGCAGCATGCAGCGAACGGCGCTGGGTACCGCCAATTATCGCGGGTGCTAGACGTCATGAAAGTAGTTTCAGCGGTAGAGGTTTGCCAAATTGAGAGGTTGGTCGCACGCTCTGCCGAGCATTCTTTGTGGTAGCTCTGCAAGGAATATATGACTTGGCTTGACAGGGCGGTCGGTTATCTCGCTCAATGCGCCGGACCGTGAAAAGGTAGCGCTAGCATGCCGCAGGAAGCGCCGAGCCCGCAGGTCCAGCAGTTCGTACATCTGATCCGTGTCTTTCTTCCGCACTTCGGAAGCATTGATGCGGCCGTCGACAACATCCGGAGGACGTTGCCAAAACTATTCACTGGAGGAGCTGACGCTGACGCAGATCTTGCGCTGGCCGCGAAGATTATCCAAGACGCACTCAACAACATACAGGTCCTTCGTAAGCACTCCATAGTCCGCGTCCGGCCGAAGTGGTATACGGGTCCAAAGGCCGACGACAGGCACTGGCCAGCGGTCGCCACCTACCTGAAAGTTGTCAGGCTGTGGACTGGTCCTGCGGTCTCGAGCATCGATCAGACATCCAGCGAAGTCGTCTCCTTGCTAGACGATCCCACGAGGGCAGAATTTGCCTGTCGTGGCTTAGTGGTCGGGTACGTGCAGTCAGGGAAGACAGCAAATATGACAGCTGTCATCGCCAAGGCGATTGACGCCGGTTACAACCTTGTGATCCTTTTGGCTGGCCTTACAGACAAGCTTCGTCAACAAACACAACGTAGATTGCAGCGCGATCTATTCGAGAGATGGCCGGAAGCCTGGTTTCGGCTTACAACTGACGACATCAAGGGGGACTTCCGTCAGCCAGCGCACGGGGGACTAACGAATCATGTGAATCGTGCCCAGGTAGCTGTTATCAAGAAAAACGTCGGGCCCCTGCGCCAATTACAAGCCACACTCGCAGCGACCTCAAAAATAGTAATGAGTAACCTGCGAACGCTTGTAATTGATGATGAGTGTGACCAAGCGAGTGTCAATTCAGCATCCGGCGAATTTGACATGACCAAGATAAACGCCAGCATACGCGAGATATTGGCACAGCTGCCTGCTGTCTCGTATGTAGGCTACACGGCGACTCCATTTGCCAATGTGCTGATCAATCCGTACAAGCCGGACGGAGTAAACCTCGACGATCTATATCCCCGGGATTTCATCAGTTCGCTGCCGCTTCCAGAAGGATACTTCGGTCCGGAAAGACTTTTTGGCCGACCTCCACTTCACGCCGATGACGAGGCGCCTCACGAGGAGGGATTGGACATGATCCGGGAGGTTCCGGAGGAGGACGAGGCAAAGCTTCAGCCGCCGTCACGTGCGCTTCGGGACAAGTTCCAGCCGGAAATGCCGCGAAGCCTCGAGGATGCAATTCTCTGGTTTCTTGTTTGCTGTGCCGTTCGTTCCGCACGTGGACAGAGTGGCAGCCACATGACGATGCTGGTTCATACGTCAGCCTTTGTTGTTGTCCATGATCGCCTGGCGACCCTGATAAAGGGATGGATTGACTCGATAAAGGGCGACTTGCTTATACGTAATAGCAGTGTCTCACGAAGATTGTGCAAACAGTGGGAGTACGAAGGCTACAGATTGCCGGCAGATATTACAGACGAGCGGCGAGTGGAAATTGATGAGATCTTTAATCACTTGCCGGATGTACTTGCAAGGCTCGAAACACCAGTAGAGAACGGCGTCAGCGTCGATAGAATCAACTACGAAGGTGAACCCAAGACTTACATCGTTGTCGGCGGATCGGTACTCGCCCGCGGACTAACGCTAGAAGGGCTAATGGTCAGCTACTTCCTGCGGACTACGAACCAGTATGACACGCTACTGCAGATGGGCAGATGGTTTGGCTATCGGGAGGGATATGAGGACTTGCCGCGAATCTGGATGCCGGACGCGCTCCGGGTGCAGTTTCGATCACTGGCTGGCATAGAGGCTGAGATACGGGATGAGATTGCCGAGTTCGCGCTCCGCAAGATTACTCCCATGGAGTTCGCGGTTCGCATTCGGGCGATCCCGGGCATGGCAATTACCGCTGCCAGCAAGATGCGCGCTGCCCGGCCGTGTGACATCAGCTACTTGGGACAGCACGTCCAGACGATCAGATTTGATCACCGGGATACAGATGTTGTCTCCGCGAATTGGCAAGCAGGCGCAGATTTGATCTCTGCAGCGCAGCAACATGGACAGCGATCGGAGGACTCCAGCAAGATCCTTTTCAAGCGCGTTCCCAAAGCAGGCGTCGTTCGATTCCTGAGGACCTACAAAGTAAACGCAACGCATCGAGAGTTGTCCCGCGAGACGCTTCTTGGATTCGTCGAGGCTGATGGCGCGGATCTTGATTACTGGAATATCGGTGTTTTCCAACCGGACCGCGGACCATGGTCGGCGGAGTCCCTTGGACGGGTTGGTAAAGTCCGGCTTGTAGCTCGATCAAAGCTGAAGGATCCACCGGCAGATCTGGCCGATATCAAGGCTTTGATGTCGAGGAGTGACATCTTGTTTGACTGTGTCCCACGACCCAAGCTGCCGGACGAAGCGCCTTCTTGGGACACTCTTAAGGACGTACGGCGGACAGTTGTCGGTGCCGTACCGTTGCTCCTGCTGTACGCCATCGATCGAGCGTCACAGCCTCGAGCAGGGAGCGAGACGAGAATTGCGCTCGATGCTGCCGGCGATTTGCTGGGGTTCGGCATCGTATTCCCCGGACCGCAAGAAGGAGCCGGAACCTACTACAGCGTCGTACTCAGCCAGCCTGCCGCAGACGAGCCAGATGCGCGTGATGTTACTGATGAGGAAGAGAGGGAACTGCGTGTCGCCCAAAGCGACAGTTGATGACATTGAAGCCCGTGAGCGTTGGGCAAGCCTGCGTGCCGGCGGACATGCGTCAGCCGGGCTGGAAATTCCGACTTCACCTACAAGTGTTCAAACTGCTGCCGGCCCTGTGCGGTTTGCGCTTGGACCAGGGAATGAACCCCGAATACTTCTTCCCTTGCCGCATGGAGCAAAACTAGCGAGGCTATTGACTACTCCGGCACTTTATATTGGGGACGTTGTTTACGATGAAGGTTCAAAGACGCAGCGATTCCTCGATCTCATTTGCCTATCCGCAGAGCTGGAACCGGTCTTTGCCGAAGTGGCCGACGAGATGCTCGACAGGATACGGCGCGGAGCATCGTGCGTAGATGCCTGCCGCTCGACTTTGGAGGATTTCCGATCGCTGCTTCTGGCGCCGGCGCAGCATCGGGTTCGAAGCGAGACATTGATCGGCCTCTTGGGTGAACTACTGCTTCTGGATCGCCTGCTGAACTCAGATCGAGATGCATGGCGGGCATGGCGGGGACCACTCGGCGAGCGTCACGACTTCCGGGCTCGTGAACGTGCCATAGAAGTCAAGTCAACTAGCCGCACCGGCAGTACGAGGATTTTTATTTCGGCCATTGATCAGTTGGTGCCACCGGTCGACGGAGTTTTGCATTTGCTTCATCTCGTCTTGGAACCAGTTCATGGTGGAGACGTATCGATTGGGTCTCTGGTTACGTCCGTCCTGAGCAAGGCCAGTGAGCCGCGTGAAATTGTCAATCGCCTGTCGGCGGTTGATTGCACTGATCCGGATGGACCTGAATGGAATCGAACTATGTTCCGCTTGGAGAGAGAGGCGATTTACTTGGTCGATAATGATTTTCCGAGACTTGTACCGCACACATTCGGCCCAGCTGGTGTGCCTGTAGGGATTACATCAATCAATTACGAAGTCGATCTGTCGTGTGCGGCCGCAAACTTGATTGAGCCAAAGGAATCAGCACTTGTACTGACTGGACTACTGGCATGTCTATCCCGAAATTGAGACTGCATTCGGAGCCATTTGCACCAACTGGAAGCATCAGCGGCCGCGGTCTTCGCAAGCTGCTCGGTGCGCCAACCCTCGACATGCTGCAAACCGCAGTACGTGAGGCAGTACAGAACAGTTGTGATGCCGCACGACTTGGTGTCGGTCCCGAGGTGTGGTTTCGGCTTCGCACCCTATCGCGAGACGAACGACAGGCATTGAGAACAAGCGTTTTCGATCAGCTGCCGGAGACTCCTGGTTCACGAGATCCACTACGTGAATTTCTCAGTTCCACCAGTCCGCGAGTAATGGAGATTTGCGATTTCGGATCGACAGGGCTCGGAGGCCCAACGCGAGCTGACCGAATACCGGTGGACAATGAAAGTACAGACTTCATCGATTTCCTGCGCAATGTAGGTATTGATCGGACCGTCATTCATGCGGGTGGCACCTACGGTTACGGCAAGATTGCTCTTTATCGGGCGAGCAAGGCTTCGACAATTGTGGTGGATACGAGAACTCCAGAACGGGGCGATGTTTCCCGGCGGGTGATGGCCTGCCATCTGGGTGAAAGTTTTGAGGTCCGGGAAGATCACACCGCCAAGAGATATACCGGAAGGCATTGGTGGGGGGTTCGTACCCGGGATGGCTATGTGGACCCGGTAGTAGGAGACGCCGCAGAAGTACTGGCTGATGCTATCGGATTTCCGCGACGGGATCGGAAACGGACGGGGACATCGATCATGATCATCGACCCGACCGATTCAGGTGATGATCTTCAGAGCGACGGCCGTAGGATTATCGAGGCGTTGTTGTGGAATTTCTGGCCGCGGATGATGGATGAAGTAGGGCCCGAGCGCCAGATCAGCTTCCGGGTAGAGGTCGAGGGTCGGGTACTGGCCATACCACGGCCCGAGGAGTACCCACCCCTGGATCTGTTCTGCCGTGCGATGTCTGCTGTACGAAACGAAGACGTGGCGACCGCCCGCCTCATACGTTGTGAGCGCCCCAAGAAGGACCTTGGGGTACTTGCGATAGTCAAAGGTCTACGCGCGAAACGCAACCCGGTCGTGAGTACGGAATCGGAGATCTCCCTGCGTGCTTCGCATATTGCGCTGATGAGACCAGTCGAACTCATCGTGCGCTACGTGACTGGGGATCCTCTCCCGGACGAACGGCTGGAATGGGCTGGTGTATTCCGTGCCGATGCGGACGAGGAAGTTGAGCATGCCTTCGCGACGTCCGAGCCACCGGCACACGATGACTGGATTCCAGATTCACTGCCGAAGGGACGCGAAAAGACCTTTGTCAACGTGGCACTAAAGGAGATCAAGAGGGCCGCAAAGGAAGTCGCCGCTGGAGACGCACCCGGTGTACCCAGAAATGGATCAGACACTCCATTGGCTCGTCTGTCTGGCCATCTCGGGCGCATTCTTGCAGGCGATCTGGGAGAGGGCGCAGGACCGCGACGGGCAAGGGAGCCAACTGGCGGGGCCCGTCGACCAAATTCGGTCAGTCGAGCCGAGTTTCTCAGACTTGAAGAGGGTTCAAATGGCGCAATCGCTGTTTTCTCCGCCCACATCAGGCAGGACAGCAAATGGAAAGGTCGGGCGCTAAAGGCCGAAGCGGTTTTTGCCCTGGAAGGCGGGTCTTTGCCGCCGCAACCTACGGAGGGTGATCCAGTACCGGCAATCGTGTCGATCTCGACAGAGGGCGGGGAGATTATTGCCCATGGTGATACTGCGCTGCTTGCAGGACGACAGGGTGTATTCCTGATACGGGTTGCCATGCCTTCGGACTGTGCCGTGACCGTCAAGGCTCAGCTGACGGGTGAATGAATCATGGTCAGACGTACTGCCTACCCATTCCGGACACTTGACACTGCCGCAGTGTCTTCGGATCCATGGCTCGTCAGCGTTGACGGACGGCCCGCTGACGAGTTGCACATGTGGATCAGCGACTGGGCCTACAACTCACGACTCCGCTTTCAACGGAAGCTGGCCGTGAATTGGCACGTAGCAGCGGAGCAACTGCAGATTCCTGCGCCGCAGCTGGCACTTTGCGTGTTGGTTACGGCGGGTACGGGCCCCGGTACGATCCCGCAGAGATTGATTCATCTCGCACCTATGCGGATAAGCAAGTCCACTCCGGAAGTTCTTATCGAGTTCGAACCAGACAGTAGGCAGCTATCTCAGCGTCTGCAGATCGCGACAAATATCGCGCTCACCGAGACGCCAGCAAGATGTGGTCGGCTTTCCCCGACGTTAGTCGGTGCACGGATTTGGGCAGATGAAGTAGATGTACGCTTGGAAGGCGATGAGCCAAGATTCCCGATGGAAGTCGTTAGTTTCACTGCAATGTTCGGTAATCAAGCCGCTGCATCAAAGGCACCATGGTTCCTGCAATGGAATCCCGGAGATCCAAACCGGGATCTCCATGGTGCCGTCAGGTTGTATCTCAATGAAGACATGAAAGACGTCGTCGACAGAATTACTTCTGGCGATTCACATCTGATACAGGCGATGCTCGCAGATGTAATTAGCCAGCTTGTCGAAAATGCCATCAGTCAAATCGATGCGTATGGAGACCTGCAGAGCTGCGAGCCCGGCTCCATAGGTTCAACCGTCATGACCTGGATAAACCAGGCATGGCCTGGTGAGTCCCTGACGGCGATCCGATCGAGTCTCGAATACCAGCCGGGTCGTATGCGGGCTGCGATGCTTGCAGTTGCCGACGTAGGTGAAATGGAAGGCGCATGACAGTTGCTCTCCTGCCACGACTTGTTCCCTCACACTTGGAAAGGCTGGTTGGTCAGCTCCCGGTTGATGGGAACGCCAGTCGACGACCACCAGTTGTTGCTGACCAGCAGAAAGCTGTCAGATATGGAGCGGTTGGAGGTCAGCAGGTTGATCGGCAAGTCATTGCCGAGCTTCACAGCGGCCTCACAAGGATCGCCAAGGACTGTGGATTCCCAGGGCGTGGTGACCAATCCAGCAGGGCGCGTTTCGATGCAGTGGCTGCCCGTACTTTAGCCATGCATCCCGCTCTCGAGTCAGGCGAAGCTCTCAGAAACGATTTCTGGGCGTTCATGGCGATCGTGCTGCTACCGGATGTTGCTCTCTGGCGCTTTCCACCGAAGAACAAGCAGGTACCCAGAGATCGTTTGGCTGGGGGCGTGCGCAATGTCTTTCAGCGGCTCTGGCTGCGCGGCCGGGCACTTGACCGCGGCCCGGATTCTGGAAATTCCCGCTGGGAATTGTTGAATGCGTTGAGTGAAGATGCGCTTGTGCAGATTACGGAACGGCCAGCGGTTGGGGGGCATGCGCGGCTCGCAAGACTTGTTGCTGAAGCGTGGGTGCGAACAGGAAAGCGTCTTGGACGCGAGAAGATGGAGAATGTCATGCGTCTGGCGGTCAAGAGAATTCGTTTGCGCAATGAGATCCTTGTACTGGCAGTGCTACCGGATGATGCGCTCATGGGCCTGATCGAGAAGGAATTCAACCGAGCCGTCAGCAATCTTCGGCTCGGCTGAGACGATACTCTCAGTCGCGGGAGCTAACCAAGAAGCTTGGCTACGACCGCAGCAATTTGTCGTGCCAACAATGGCGGGACTGCATTGCCGACTTGCGTGTACTGCTGAGTTCGGTTTCCCAGAAACAGGTAGTCATCCGGAAAGGTCTGGATGCGGGCCGCCTCACGTACCGTCAGGCTCCTGCATTGTTCGGCATCCCAGTGGATAAAGTGGTGCCCATCCTTGGCAAGATGGCTGGTTACCGTATTGCCAGGAGCTCGGCCCAGCTGAACGCGAAAACGATCCGCAAAATGTCCTTTATCCCAGCTCTTGTGTGAAGGCTTCAGAGCATCAGGAAAGTCCGAACTCGAAGGCGATCTTCCATATAGGGCTGCATAAGAGGCACAAAAGAGATAGCGGCACAGATCTTCTTTCATATGCCCTCGGGTAGCGTGACTTGGAAGGATCTTCAGTCGCCGATTTCGGTAGTGCTGCCGCAATGCCACCGGTCCATCTGTTGTGGGGCGGTATCTGATTGATGATCGTGTAAGTCGACTACTGAATGTTTGGCCTCCCACGAGATTAGCGAGGTCTGGGTCAGACTTCCTGAGACTTCTGACGAGCCGGGCTTGCTGCTCCACCATCACATCTGCCCAGCTACTGCCACTGTCATCGCAGCGACTGAGGCCACTGCGAAGCTTGGGAAGATCGGAGAGTACATCTTTGACGTTGATCACAGAGGTTGCACGGCTAAGGCGGGCAGAAGCTAGAGCTGCGGATGGGACAGCGCCGCGGCGAATCCCGAGGATAATTACTCGATGACGCGACTGTGGGATTCCGAAGTGTTCTGAGCGTATGACGAAATCAGGAACCGAGGGCCAGAGGCTTTCGGTAGCGCCGAGGTCATCCTCTGGTGCCAACGGTATGAGGTCGTATTTTGGCCCGTGCTTACCGGAAGGTCGTTGAAGGTCGTCAAGGATTCTCTCAAACATCCGGGTGCCAGCGACTCTCGAGGACAGAATTCCCTTGACGTTTTCCATGATAAAGACATCGGGTCGGAACTCGCCAAGGATTGAAAGGTACTCCTCATAGAGGAAATGTCGGCTGTCATGCTCGGGCCGGTAGCCACGAATTCCCCGATTTCGGGCCCGTCCGACCAAGGAATAGGCTTGACAGGGAGGTCCGCCGATCAGGACCAGACCGTCGTGGTCGGATTTCGAAATGGTTAATAGCCGGGACTTGAGTCTTTGATTGCCCTCTCGCGTGCCCAGCGTGATCCGTAGAGCCTCATGCCTGACTTCCTCCAATTGAGTCGCAAGACCAGCATGCGTTGCTGCTTCTGCAAGATTGGCGGAGGGATTCGCCGAGAGCAGTGTGACTAGGTTCCAGTAGGCGCGACAGGTGTCCTGATTATCGCTCAGACTCTTGCGGTAGAGGGCGCGTAGCGAGAGGGTGGCGTGTGCTGAAGCCTCCATCTCGGCAGATACGCCGAGATGGAACGGTCGATGGCCGCTGCCCAACATTAGTCCAGAGAAGCCCTCGCTGAGGCCCCCTGGACCCGCGAAAATATCGATAACCGTATGGGCTCGGGGCACTTCGCGCAAGCTCCTGTAATGAGGCAAGCTTACCAGGATGGCTGACGTTGTGGATCGCAGAACCCGATCCTGGATGATGTCCGGAATCCGGGGAAAGGACACGCACCCGGAAAGACAGGTGCGAAGTGCACTGTGGAAACGCGGTTTCCGGTTCCGTCTGAACGCACGTGACCTGCCCGGCCGGCCGGATCTTGTTCTACCGAAGTGGCGTGCCGTAGTCCAGGTGCAGGGCTGCTTCTGGCACGGGCACTCCCGCTGCCGTTACTTCAAGACTCCGGGATCCCGGACGGGATTCTGGACAACGAAGATACGCACAAACCGGCGGCGTGACGCAAGATCTTTGCGAGCCATCAACAAGTTGGGATGGCGTTGCATAACGGTTTGGGAATGCGCCCTCCGGGACGATTTGGTGCGCGCGCTTGACATGGTCCACGTGGGAATTCAAAAGCAACGTGGAAATGTGGAAATCAGGTCCACAAGAGGCGTCGCGAAGATTGTTAAGAGTCGCAGAAAGTCGATTATTCACGACGAATAGCTTGCGGCATCAGGCACCAGTGTCATAAGTCACTCATCGATGCTTTGACTGACGCAGTATTTCAGCGGCTCACCCAAGGTAGTCAAGCGGTTGCCGGAGAGACGTGACACAGCTGTGGCGCCATGCATCTTCACTTTCATATTGCTAGCACCTTGATGTGGCTAGGACTAAGCGGCCATTCCGCAAGGCGAATTTTTTGATAGAATTGGCATTGTGACGAGTGGAGCAACCGCTCCCGCCCACGGGCCTTCCCGGGCCCGGTCACTCCCGATACCCGAACCTGACGTTTCCGGCTGCCGACGACGGCGGCCGGCAGTGACCGCGCGTGGCGCGGCGTGGATGGCCGCGTGGCGCGCCTGGAAAGGAGGTGCCATGAACGCGGATGATGCTGAACTGTTGAACGGCC
>JBJACV010000044.1:0-13380 GCA_046604365.1 Nitrospira sp. | reverse complement strand
GACCGCGGCGCCAGCTCCCACCGTCGCGTCGGCGCCGATCCGGGAGCCCTGGCGCACGCACGCGCCCACACCGATCCAGGCTCGGTCGCCAACCGTCACATGGCCGGACAGATGTGCGCCGGGCGCGACGTGCACGGCGAAACCGAGCTCGCAGTCGTGATCCACTGTCGCGCCGGAATTGATGACGCACGCTTCGCCGATTCGGGCACCGATGTTCACGACCGCCTGTGCCATCAGTACGCTGCCCGTTCCCAGCTCGGCGCGGGAACTGACGCAGGCGCGCGGGTGAACGATGGAGACCAGGGGCGCCTCGAGGCCCCGGAGTGCGGAGTGCTTGGTCGCCCTGGCGCCACAGTTTCCGATGCCGACGATAACGCCTTGGTAGGCTGCGAATGCAGCCATCAGTGCGTCGGTATTGCCAGCGACCTTCCATTCTCCGCAGCTCGCCTTCCGGGGCCACTCGTCGTCGAAGAAGACTACCTCCGACCAGCCGGAATCCAGCGCGATGTCGGCGATCACCCTGCCGTGACCACTCGCGCCCAGGATGGCCAGCAAACCGCTCACGTGTCGCTTCCCATGCGTGCCACTCAACGCACCCTCCTGAAGCGGTCCTCGCCGCGCAGAATCACCCAGATCGTCTTGAGCACGATACCGACGTCCATCCCGAAAGTGCATTCATCTACGTAGTGGACGTCATGCCGCCACCGCTCCTCCCAAGTCAAGGCGATGCTCCCGTTGACCTGTGCGAGCCCGGTGATTCCAGGCCTCACCTTGAAGCGACGCCGCGCCCACTGTGGCATCTCCTCGTATGTGCTCAACAGACAGGGCCTCGGCCCGACCATGCTCATGTCGCCCTTCAGCACATTGATTATCTGGGGCAGTTCGTCGATCTTCCAGCGTCTCAGGAAGCCACCGAACGGCACGACGTCCGGGTCTCCCGAGCGCGTCTGCGTAATGACCCGACCGGGGTCCGTGTACATTGTCCGAAATTTGTAGATGCGGAACTTGCGCCCATCCCGGCCCACCCGCTCCTGCGTGAAGAGTGCCGGGCCCGGCGAAGTGAAGCGCACACCGAGCGCAGCGGCCATGATGACCGGACTGCCCAGCACCAGGACGGCCATGCTGCAAGCGACGTCACAAATGCGCTTAAAGAAGTGCCTGTACATTCGGGCTGGATGCCAATCACCGACGCGCCGGCAACTGCGTTCGTTCAAGCACTTCTGCGAGGCTTCCCGCGAGCTGATCTTGATCGAAGCGACCGCGCGCCAACCGTAACGCAGCCACACTCGCGCGTGCGAGCCATTCACGATCGCGTAGTCGGCGTGCCAGCTCGCGCGCAGCCTCTTCGTGATCAGTCTGACTCAAGATGATTCCCGCTCCAGCTTCTGCGGCGATTTTCGCCTGCCAACCCGAGAAATTGCTTGCCACCGGTTTGCCTGCGGCGAGCGAATCGAAAAACTTGTTCTGCACGGCATCGCGCCACACGATCTCCGGCCCCGTAAACAGCGCAATTGTCATGTCAGCCGCCTGCACCCACGCTGCCGTTTCCTTCTTGGGACGCTGACCGATCAGGTGCAACGTTCCATTCAGGATCTGGAGTTTGTGCGCCAGCAAACGCGTTGCCTCGAACTCCCGTCCAGTCCCGACGGCTACGACACGTATCTCGGGATCGAGCCGGCTGAGGTGCGCTGCCAATTCCACAAGATAGCTCATGCCGTTTACCAGCCCGAATGTACCCGCGAATACGAGGAGGGGCCGTTCACGCAGCCACTCGTGCCTCGCTCGAATTGCCCGCCCGCTTCCCGCGTCGATCAACTCATCGAAGTCACATCCATTGGGAATTACCGTGACGCGGTTAGCGGGATAGCCTGTTGCTACGATCGCGTCGCGCATGCCAGGAGCGAGCGCAACAACCTCATCAGCATTCGCGTAAGCGAAGTGCTCCAGCCAGCGTGCTGCAGCCTTGAGAATCGGGTGCCTAATGGCGCCAATTGCGATTGGCACGGCAGGCCACAAATCCCGCACCTCAAAGACCATGGGACGACGCGTAACTCGCGCTGCGTATACGGCAGGAAGCGCGATTGTCAGTGGCGTACTGGTAGCGAATACGACGTCACCCCTCAGAGCGCGAGCCTTGCGGGCGGCGTGCCAGGCAAACCTGAGAAACGCTGCCATTCGTTCCCGATAAGCCATGGTGTTGTCATACGCCACCGACGCCCAATGCACGTGAATACCTGCTTCCACTGATTCACGCCAGCAACCGGTCGGAACACGCGCCTGCAAATCACTGGTGATCATGTGAACTTCGTGGCCCATTGCTACTAGCCGCCGCGCCATCTGATACGACCGCGTGCCACCCGCCATCTCCGGCGTAACGAAGTACTGGTGCAGGTAGGCGATTCGCATGCATCCCTATCGACTATGTCGCGAAAAATTCGCGAATGCTGCCGGCGACATGTTGCAATTGATCGATCGCGATCTCTGGATAGATCGGTAGCGACAGGATTCGGCTCTGATTCTTGGCAGCGCGAGGTATGTCCGCAGATGACATTTCAAGATGTCGATAGGCCGGCAGCAGTGGCAGCGCGGTCGGGTAGTGAATAGCCGTTTCGATGTCCCGCGCCGCCAGGAAAGCTTTCAGTGCGTCACGCCGCGAAGTCGCAATCACGTAGAGATGGAAGACGTGCGTAGCACCAGCGCGCACTGCCGGCAGCTCAAGATCACCAATCCCGTGCAACAACTTGCCATACTCCGCCGCGACCTTTTGCCGGGCACGCGTCCATGCATCGATGTGGCGCAGCTTCGCAAGTAAGAGCGCAGCCTGCATGCCATCCATACGGCTGTTAATCCCTTCGATTTCATGCTGGTGCTTTACGAGTGCTCCGTGATTTGCATATAGGCGGCACCTTCGTGCCAACTGATCGTCGTTTGTGAGAATGGCACCAGCATCACCCCAAGCGCC
Organism: Nitrospira sp.; assembly: GCA_046604365.1. GTDB lineage: Bacteria > Nitrospirota > Nitrospiria > Nitrospirales > Nitrospiraceae > Nitrospira_D. The sequence continues at coordinate 10,418 of JBJACV010000044.1, read as the reverse complement.
GAGATTCTTGCCGGGATAGAAGCTAAAGGTCGCAGCCTGACCGAATGTGCCGACGCGCCGCCCATTCCATTCAGCGAAGTGCGCCTGTGCGCAATCTTCCACGAGAAGCAGGCCGTGTCGTGAGCACAACTGTGCAATGGCATCCATCGGCGCAGCCTGACCGTACAGATGCACCGGTATTACGGCGCGAGTTCGCGGCGTAATCGCACGCTCAATTCTGTCCACGTCGATCAAGTAATGCGCGTCGACGTCGACAAACACGGGCCGTGCACCGGTCTGCGAAATTGTCTCTGACGTCGAGATCCAGCTTGCCGCCGTCGTTATAACCTCATCTCCCGGTCCGATGTCGAGCATCCTTAGGACGATGTATATGGCATCTGTGCCGTTGCCACATGCAATGCAGTGACGAACTCCATAGGCGAGCGCATAGGCGGCCTCGAACTGCATCACGGGCTTGCCACCAATGAATGCATTACTCGCAATAACCTCAGCGAGCGCTGCATCGAATTCCGCGCGATGAGCCTGGTATTGGGCAGCTAGGTCGACAAATGGTACTCGCATCGGTCAACTTGCTCGTTGCTTCTGGCCGAGGCGGCACATTCTCGGCGCGAAGCGCATATGCACCTCACGGCCAGTCTCTATAGACTCATAAATCGCAGAAATCAGTTCGAGGCTGCGGCGACCTTCGAAGCCATCGACGAGCTGCGGCTGCTCATGAAGTATGCAGTTCACTACGTGTTCGTAGTACGCTTGGTGGCCAAACCCGTATACATTCGGTGGGTTGACGGAAAATCTGGCGAGGACCTCCGCATCAGATGGATCCGCATGCTCAAATTGCCATACTTTCATCTCGTTCACCGCGAATCCACCGATTTCCACGGCCCCATGCTCGCCCAAAATGGACAGTGAACCTTCAAGATCTTTCGGGCGCGTTGCCGTCGTAGCTTCCACAACTCCCAGCGCGCCCGATCGGAACTGCAGAACGACCACGGCTGTATCTTCCGTTTCAATATCCACAAGAGCCGTAGTGGCTTTGGCATACACAGATTGCACGTCGCCCATCATCCACTCAAGCAGGTCGATATGGTGGCTTGCTTGATTCGTCAGAACACCGCCGTCAAGTGCCCAGGTGCCACGCCATGCGTCCTGTTTGTAGTATTCCTGCCGACGGCACCACCTGACTCTCACAGTGCCCAGCACGAGCTTGCCGAATCGGCCCGCGTCGAGCGCCTCGCGCAACTTCACCACGGGCACGTTGAACCGGTTTTGCTTTACTACGAAAAGCCGCACGCCGTGTCGATCACATGCACGGATCATTTCATCGGCATCGTCTAGCGTTAGTGCCATCGGTTTCTCGACAACGATGTGCTTGCCGTAAGGAGCAAGCGCGATTACGTGCGCCGCATGTAGGCCACTCTCGGTGAGAATGACCGCGACGTTAGGCTGTACGCGTTCCATCATTTCGTGCATGTCGGTGAATGCCGGAACGTCAAATTCACCACCGAATCGATGGGCTTTCTCAGCGACGTTATCGCAGACTGCGGCTAACGTTGCGCCCTCGACATGTTTATGACCGAGCAGCTCCGCGTGTCGCTGGGCTATCCTGCCACAGCCTATTAGGGCGAACTTCAGCATGTAGCCTCCATCGACTCACCGGAGAATTTGCGACCACCCCAGTTGCGATATTCATGCAGGCTGGACGAATCGAGGGTGATGATCACGACTCGGCCGCCGCTTGCGCTAATTCCCGAATGAGCAGATAGCCGCGGCTATCCGCACTGCCAATGCCGCGTGGCGAGACGTATTTCGATACGTACCAGATGCAGCTGCCCATCGGCTCTTCAGTGGCATAGCCGGGGGATGTCATTGATCGTGCGAATCACGTCCGGGAAAGGCATGCCAATCGCGTCCAAATACCATTTGATATTCGGGTATCTGGGACGGTTCTCGTCCTCTACCAGTTCCAGCGCCTCTTTGCGCGTCAGATCTCCTTCCCGGATCTGATTGCTGCGGAAAGTGTCGTGCTCCGTGAAACCCGCCACGGTGTAATAGATGTAATTGTAGAAAGCCGCGGTCCCGTCTCCGATGCGCCAGGTGGTGTTGGTGTCCGGAGCACGCTCCCAATCGTAGTCGTTCAGGAGCGTTTCATTGATCTTTTTCTCATCCCACTGCCAATAGTCGTAGATGTGGTAGTAGTCCGTCTTCTTGTAAAAGCTGCGGTAATACTCCCCCGACAGCGTATCCCACAGGGAGCTGTTGAAGTAACCTGGGCTTTGCAGCATCGCGCCAAGACGCAGCCAGTGGTAACGCAGCTGCTTCATAGCGCCATGCGAATACACGCGCACCTCCTCGAAATCCGGAGGCACGCCCAGGAAGCCCGCCTTGAAGTGCGTCACCTCCAGCGGGTTTACTCCCCATAGATTCAGTGAAATGCCCGTCTGTCGCTTCACGGTCTCGATGTGCCGGAAGAAGTGTTTGTCGCCCGCGGTCAGGATGCTGACCATGCCTAGATGCGGGGACTTCAACCATGCCGCCAGGTTGCGCGCGATATTGCGCCTCTTCAGGGCGATATCGTCGGCGATCACGATGTTCTCGGTGCCCAGCTGGCCGCACATCCGGCTGATGTTGCGCCGCCCCAGGTCAGTCACCATCCCCCAGTCGTAGGTGTAGGTGATCGGCTTCATTTTCAGTTCCTTCACGATCAGGTGAAGGCTGTAGCAACTGTCGCGTCCGCCTGAGAACGGGACGACGCAGTCCTCGACGCCGGTGCGACGGTAAGGCTCGACCAGTTCGAAGAGTTCGGCGGTTGGCCGCGGCCTGTTGCGCGGCTTGTAGTTGTGGCAGTAGTTGCAGACACCCTGCGCATCGAAGCGGATGTATGGCATCGTCTCGGGAAGGATGCACCTTGAGCAGCGCTGCACCTGATGGCGCTCGTACTGCAGCATCTTCTCCTCGGCCTCGTGCATGCCCAGCGCCGGTATCAAATTCGTTGCGTGTTCATCGATGTCGTTGATGGCGGGCTCGTCCTTGGAGTCCGGGATGTCGATGACGATCCCCGCCTCGCGAACCTGCTCGACGGACTCGCAATCCAGCTGCCTGAGTGGATAGCCCTCGGATGCGAAGTAAACGACACCGTTCTTCCGGCCGAGGTACAGACTTCCATTGTTGGAAAAGAGGCAGAGCTTGCCCAGCCTTGGCAGGGCCAGCGCGCAGGCCACCTGTCCACGGCAGCGCTCGAGCACCTTGCCGGCGATTGACTCGGCCCCCTCGCCCTTATCGATCACGTCGGCGGCGATGGCGGCGATGATCTCGGTGTCGATCTCCTGCCTGCGATCCATGTCGACCTGTGCCCAGAGGGCCTCGTGATTGACCACGATGCCGTTGTGGATCACGCAGACGGAGTCGCGATACACCGGCTGGTTGTCGGCCAGTCCGTTGGTGACGAGGCGGCTGTGCCCCATTACGAACGGGCTGTCGCCCGGGTCGATTTCGCGCAGCAGTGCCGAGATCGCGCGCGAGGCACGATGGACGGCATATCTGCCCCGATCCAGGAAATAGAGCCCGCTCGAGTCCTTGCCGCGTTGCTCGCAATGGAGGGCGAGCGAATCCAGTTCGCTCCGCCGCACGGGTTCGTGTGAGACGATGCCGAAGATTCCGCACATGGGCTACATTTTAGCCGTGATCGGAAGGAAAGAGCGTGTCAGTATCGCGAGGAAATGTTGGCGCCGTCCGACACCGGAACGCCCTCTGCTGCCAGCAGTTCCCGGCGGTAGGCCGCCCTCAAGCGGGCCGCTTGGGCGTCCCAGCTCAATGCCGAGATGTCCGACGTAGGCCGATCCGGGCGGCGCCCCGCGAGCCTGGCTAGCTCGGCGCGGACGCGGTCCGCGCTCGGGGCACAGCAGACGCCCAGCGAGTATTCCTCGACCACCCGCCTGATCTCCGGAAAATCGGATGCCAGCACCGGGACACGGGCGAAAGCGTATTCGAACAACTTGTTCGGCAGGCAGAGATAGTCGCTCAGCGAGACGTTTTCCACCAGGCACAAGCCGTAATCGGCGCTGCGCACAAGGGGCACGACATGATCGTGCGGCACGGCCTGATGGAAGTGGATATTGGGATGGCGTTCGGCGTACGCGGCGATTGCCATCTCCAGGCGTCCGTACCCGACGAATACGACGTGCGAGCCCTGGGGTCCTGCTGCGAAGGCGTCGAGGCACATCTCGATGCCACGACCTGGGCCCAGGATCCCGAGGTATACGAAGACCAAGTGGCCGGCGGGAATTCGGTACTTCTCGTGAAAGTAGTTTCTGCTATTCCGGTCGCCGAACTCCTGAGCGGGATTTTCCGCAACGGCCGGCGAATTCAGCACGAGCACGCTTGGTTTGGTCCCAAGGTTTTGCGTGTACCAGTCAATAATGGAGTCGCTGACAGAAACCAGCAGATTCACCTGCCGCCAGCAGAATTTCTCGATTCCAAGCGTGGCGCAGGACAGGATTGCATTCTGGGCGTTCTTCCTCGATTCGAGCTCGTGTGCGTCATAGACCAGCCGGCAGGGCATCAAACGCTTCAGAATCCAGCCAGCAGGCAGGGCGAACGCGTCATGACAATGAACAACGTCCGGACTCGTGCGCCTGCCAGCGCTCACCGCCTTGATTGTAAACTCGATCAACTCAAGTAAGTAGCGTAAAGAGCGAGGCAATAGCGTGAGTCCGCGGCAGGCCAGTCGAAGCCTCTGATATCGAACTCCGTCCAGGCTGATTTCAATTTTCGGTCTTCGATCTGCCACGCCGATGACCGAGACTACTGCATTCAGCAATTGTGTTAAGGCTGCCAATTCCTTGCGGATTCGGCTGTCAGTAGAAATCTCTGTGTTCGAGATATGCAAAATCTTCGTCATCAATGCGCTATATGCTACTTGACCTCGGTGAGAGCGAATCAACCTACCGGCGCGATGTCAGCCGTTCTCATCCTGTCAACCATTAAATCCTTGCGTTCCATACCAGCGAACGTAGTTTACCCACCGCCAAACCTGCCAGTCGAAGGCCTTCTTGCCTTCCATTACGCGATCAAACGCAATCAAGAGCTGCTTGCAATCGATGAAAGGTATGCTACCCGCCTCTTCGAGCCATTTGCGAAGCGTAGGGGCCAACTGCAAGAGCCATCGCCGTTCGGGAGTGGCAAATCCGATCTTGTCGCGGCGGTCCAGAACGGTGTCGGGCACGATTCCGCGCATGGCGGCTCTAAAAACACACTTGGTCTCACCAGACTTCGATATCAAGTAAGGCTCGGGCATGGACAGCAACAACTCTGCCATCGGTACGGTGAGAAAGGGCACGCGACTTTCAATCGAAAAAGCCATCGAGTTCCGGTCGCCATGTCGCAGAAGATGAGGCAGACCGCGCACCTGCAGGCTGTACGCGAGTTGCTCAACCACCCGTCTTCCCTTCAGTTCAGGAAGCAACGGTGTCCGAACCTCACGAAACCTGACTCCTATCTCATTTAGCACCTCCGTTCTGAGCCACGCCGGCGCGAAGTCCCGACCCAACGCCCTCCGTGCAACGCGGTAAATGCCATCCGAAAATGTGGCCCGCGCAAGATACATGTAGGCGCGCCGATACGATCTACCAGGCCACTTTCCCCAAGCTCTTGCGAACTGATGCATCCCGATGTAGTGCCGACCCTCTAGCAGGCTCAGCATTCGTTGGCCCGGGTATCCGCTATAGCCGGCAAGAAGCTCGTCTCCACCCTGACCATCTAATGTAACCGTTGTCCCAGTTTCCTTTGCCAACTGGAAGACGCGATACTGAGCGTAGATACTGGTGCTGCCGAATGGCTCTCCTTGAACGGAGATTAGCTTGTCGAGGTCACGCGAAAAATCCCCCGCAGTCAACCGAATCTTGTGTGATGTCGCGCGTACTGAATTATTGATTGAGTCAACCCACGCTTCTTCCGAGATTTCATCATCATCGGCGATATAGCTAAAGGTGCGGATTGGCATGTCTGGATGTATGTGCCGCACCGCGCAAACCACCGAAGACGAGTCCAGCCCACCGGATAGTGCGATACCTAGTGGAACATCGCTGCGCAAATGCAATCTCACGCTGCTCAGGAACATGTCCCTGACAGCCTCGGCCGCGTCTGCGAACGAGTATCGAAATGTATTCGCAGTGGGCGCTCGCCACCATGTGGTTAGTTTCGCAGGCTCCATCGAGCACAAAGCAACTTCCAGAAGCGTTCCTGGGGGCAGATGCTTCACTCCCTCAATGAAGGTACGCTCCTGACTGTCGTAGTCGCCGTGCACGAGGTAGTCGTAGCCGCGCTGAAGATCTGGCTTAGGAGTGCCAGAGCGAAGTGCACGAAGCGCCTGCTGTTCCGACGCAAATACGAACCCGCTGTCACTCTGTTCATAGAAAAATGGCTTGATGCCGAATGCGTCGCGAGCGCAATATAGCTTGTGGCGCACGCGGTCGTGCACTACGAATGCAAACATGCCATTCAACCGCGGCAAGCATGCCGGCCCCCAGTGAACCCAAGCAGTGAGGAGCACTTCCGTATCTGACTCGGTCTGGAATTCTCGGCCTAGGGAACGGAGCTGATTGCGTAGTTCCTTGTAGTTGTAGATTTCGCCATTGAAGACAATGGCAAGACTCTTGTCTGGGCTCAGCATCGGTTGGTGTCCACCGGAACTGAGATCGATGATTGAGAGCCGGGTCTGCCCGAGCGCTACTGTTCGTTCCGCGTCGCGTGAAATCTCGTGTCCGCGGTCATTAGGACCACGATGGTGCATGGTGTTCAAAGCCGAGCAAATTTGCACCTCAACGACTTCATGGTCGCTTTGCCAAAAACCTCCAGCAATTCCACACATCTGGCTGCGCGTCCTCAGCAAGCGGTCATTAACGAAACGTACGAGAGATGCTGCGCGGAACGCAGGTCATTCGCCAAGCAATAGCCCCTGCCGCCTACTTCGTCCGTTGACAACAACATCGTCACCATCCATCACATCAAGGCATTGCATGCGGGGAGGGCGCGGTTGTGGCAAGGCGCTCATTACGAGTTGAAATTTCCGAGTTTCCAATGGCTTGGAATTCGAATCCATCCGGAACACCAGGTCGCCTCAGCAGGTACAGCATGAGCAGCGCGAAGCCGAGCCCGTGGGTCATGAGTGTGGTCGTGAGATCAGAACTTGTGAAAAGGCTGTAGAAAGGCACGATGACTACCGACAAGGACATCCACGTGGGTACACCCCGGTTCGCTATGGAATCCACAATTCGCAGCAGAGCGCCCGCAGTTAGGCCATAGATCACAACTCCGAGCAGGCCCGCATGCATATAACCGGTCGAGAAGAATGAGTTATTGGCCCAAAGGCCCGGATCATTAGCTACGTAATACCCGATTACTGTGGCTACGCTTTCACCGTAGGGATCGCGAATGAACCCAGAGAGGAGAGAATTTGACCAGAAAACGAAAGGATTCTGATCAAAGAACTCGAAATAGCTAAATGTCAAATGTGAGGGCACGAAGAAGACACGCCGCACGAGCATTCCACTGAGGAACAGGCTATCAGTTACGAGGTAGTTGATTAGCGACATCATCACGACCAGCGTCATGCCAATCGGAATCAGCGACAAGGCGCGTGAATACTTGAATAGGATGTAGAGTGACATCACCAGTACCGGGTAGAAAAGTACTGCCTTGTGGGAAGTGAAGCCGAACCAGACCACATGTATGAAAAGCACTCCTAAAGCGAAAACATGGCGCCGGCGACGTAAAGCCAGCATGAGCAGGAACGGGCCACAAACTGTAGTTGCCCATACCACAATGTAGCCCAGGAAGCCGGTGTAAATCGTCGCGGTGGTGACCTCTCGAAAGTCATAGACGGCATCAAAGTCGAGGTTAAAGGTAGAAGAACCGACCGAGGCGATCATCCAAGACGTGGCAACAATGATTCCAGCGATCGATATTCCCAGTGCCATTGATGGCCCATTACTGACCGCCCCACAGTGCAATTGACGACCTCGGCGTACCAGACCCATAAGTGCGTACTGGACTAGCACGAAGTACAGCACCCATCGGCTCGCATCCGACAAGCCGTAGAAAACCAGCAGCGGCGCCATGAACGCGAAGAAGGCTAGACACATCAAGTAATCCGATGGCCTTCGCGCCCTGGCTGGGAGCAGCACAAGGATTCCAATGTACAAGACCCAAGATTCTGCGTATTTCACCGGGTTCTCATTCATCAAGAACCCCGCATACTCGTATATCGGGAATACGAAATCCTGGTAGGACATCTCTAACGCGACGCGAAAGACTAGCGCCAGTGCAAAGAGCCATGGCGGGCTCTCCAAGTGTCGGAAAAAGTGGCGCAGTAGTTTCACGACGCTTCCGCGACTACCGAATTGCGAATTTACCCAATCTACCTTGTGAGAATCGGTAGCTCATCCAGAGATCGATGCCGAATGCAATGCACATTTGTAGCACTAACGCCACGATGAATCCCAATGGGGTGAAATTGAGGGTCGATGCCAACCAGACGACAAACACCGTTGACGCCGCACGGTAAGCGCTCCAGAGAATCGAATAAAGTCCAGCGCCAACTATCAAGCAGGTACGATCCATCGGCGAGCTTACAAACGACGCAAAGGCCGCGATTGCCATCAACGTGGCGAACTCACCCGCTAGACCCCATCGGGCACCGAAGACGAACGGATAGGCTACGCTCGACACGAGTGCAACCAAGCCGTACACCGGAATGCCGATCAGGAGGAGCCGGCGCGCGGTGGTACGCCACAGTCCGAAAAACGGCGAACCTTCTGCCCACAGTTTGGCCGCCCGTTGGTAATAGACATGTCCGACAGCCGCGCCAAGAAGTGCCGAGGGCAGATAGATGGTCGCCAAGACCAGCGCGAACTGTCCGAGCTCATAACCGCCATATAGGTGGGCCATTGCTACCTGCGGCACGGCGATCGCCGTTGTCGTTAGAAGGTGTGAAAACACTGTCGCTGTAGCCAAGCGACCATAGCGAGCGCCGACACGCCGCATCGCCAATCTATCAGCCCGGACCGGTACCCTGTCTTTTTTCAAACGCTGGAGTTGTAGGTACGCACATTTTCCTACCGCGCCTACGGCTGTGGTCATTATCAACCCGAATACCCCCAGCTGCATAAGAGCGCCGGAAATCCCGGTGACGACATACGATAGTTTGCCCACCAGTTCGGACATGCCCGAAAGTCGGAAGTCGCCGGCACGTTGTGCGTTGTTTTGTGCTGCAATCGCCCAGGAAACCAACACCGCGGTCGCAGGTGCCAAGGAAAGCCACTGGGCAACATCCTGATTACCCAATTGCCGAGCAAGAAAGTCCCGACAGAACCAGAAAGATGGGGTCAATGTCAGGACGGCTGCGCTGCCCAGTGCGAACACGAGTGCGTTGATTGCGCGGGTTTCGTCGTCCAGCTTTGGTAACTGGACAAAGTACTCGAAACGCCAAGTGACCAGGGCGGTTACGTAGGTGACGACTTGGATGAACAGACTCTGCACCGCGAATTCTTCTGGTGCATAGAGACGCGTCAAAATCGGGAGGCCCGCCACACCGACTAGCTGGGCTAAACTGCTTCCTGCCGACTGCCAAGCGACATCCCGCCAGTAGTGAAGAATGCTGCGCTCTATCCCAGATCCATTAGCCATGAATCGTCAGCCTACATTACGGTGACTAATGGCGCCCTACACTGCAAAGTGCCCAGGCTGCTAATCGTGCGCGTCGTCCGAAGAAATCGTGCTAGTCAAAGGGACGGGAACACCCGAGCATGGCAGCGCTACTCCCGCCTATACTCATTGCATTCCGCCGATAAGTCCGTGTCATCTAGGCACGCGTCAGAGTCCGTCCCTCGAGCCTGTAGTGCTGTGCGGTGTGAGGGCATCGATACTCACCCGAGCCCTCGAGGGGCAGCGGGATCGGCTCGCCATGTTCGCTCATCCATCCGATCTGCCTTGCGGGTACTCCTACCATCAAGGCATATGGACGAACGTCCTTGTTCACGAGCGCTCCAGCTCCAATGAATGCGTACTCGCCGATCGTGACGCCGCATACAACTGTGCAGTTGGCACCCAGAGTGGCTCCCTTCTTGACCACGGTGTCACGGTATTCGTCCTTGCGCTCTATGAGCGCGCGCGGATTGTAGACGTTGGTGAACACCATGCTTGGGCCACAAAACACACCTTCTTCGAGGGTGACATTGTCGTAGACGCTCACATTGTTCTGGATCTTGCAGCGATCGCCGATCACGACCTTGTTGCCGACGAACACGTTCTGGCCCAATGACACGCCCTTGCCGATGCGCGCCCCGGCGCAAACGTGGGCGAAGTGCCAGATGCGAGAGCCCTCCCCGATCTGAGCGCCCTCGTCGACGATTCCCGAGGGATGG
>JBJACV010000043.1:0-14674 GCA_046604365.1 Nitrospira sp. | reverse complement strand
TCAGACACGCACCGCGGCGCCTGGACCAGTGACGAACGGCTGCCCAGGCTGGCCGGCGCCGATCACGTCCGGCGCGGCGACCGGGCCCACAACGGGATTTCTCGCGCAGGCGGTCAGCGATCTCGATGGCGATGGGAGGCGCGGTGGATTCATGGTGTCAGAGGTGAGTCACGTCGTGGATTGCGCGCCGAACGTCTATTAGCAGGATCTTCAATCGGGCACGGTGTGCTTGAGCCAGGAGTGCAGGTGTGATCTCCGCTTCATCTGACCAATCGGATCGACTGTGTTCCCAGGCACGTATTCCTTCAGGGGCGACGGCTGCGCGTGCCTCTGGTATGTATCTAGTCCGCAGCCGAGTCCGGCCTGCGCTGACGATCGGGATTTCGCTGTGCTTGTTGTTGAGCCTGATTGTCTGGATTCGGCAGGAATTGGAACATCGTATCGGTGGTGTTGCGCACATGCGTGAACAGCTGCGCCTCTTGCCCCGTGGGGATGTACTCAAAGCGGCGTTGCTGGGGTATCACCAGCTTGGCGCGGATGTGCTGTGGCTGCAAGTAATTCAAGTGCTGGGCCAGAAAGAGGTGCCGCCGCCGGATTACGAATGGGCCTATCATGCGCTCGATGTCATCACGACGCTTGATCCGCATTATGTTTATGTCTATGACGCCGGCGGGATTGTCTTGGCCGAATTGGCCGGCCATGTTGAATGGAGTAATCGGTTGCTCAAGAAAGGATTGGCGGCCAATCCTGAGGCCTGGCGCCTCGCCTTTCAGTTGGGGTTCAATCACTTCTTTCACCTGCATGACTATCGTGCTGCCGCTGACTATATGGCGGTGGCGGCCAAGCTTCCTGGACGACCCGGCTATGTGCCGGAGTTAGCGGCGCGGCTCTACGCGGAGGCCAAGCATCCGGACCTGGCTCTTCAATTGCTCGCGTCGGTGCGGCAGTCCACGAACGATCCGATCGTCATCGCGGCGCTGGATCGCCGGCGCGATGAAGTCTTCATCGAGCGTGATCTGGCCGTGATCGAACAAGCGGTCGCCCGTTACTGGGAACGGCATGGCCGCTACCCCGCGGCGCTCTCGGCCCTTGTGGAAGAGCGTCTGCTCGATCGGATTCCCGTGGAACCGTTCGGCGGAACGTATGAACTGGATGTGGACACAGGACAAGTGCGGAGTTCGACGCACCCCCGCCGACTTCGGCTCTTTCGTCCGGATGAGATGCAACCATTCACCAGTGCGTCGGCCTTGCCATGACTGTGTTGACCAGTGCGCTCCGAACCGTAGACTTGTGCAAGTCATTTTCCAAAGGACTCTGGAGCAGTCCCGTGTCGGTGCTCGATCGCATCAATCTTGATATTCGGCAAGGCGAGACGTTCGGTTTGTTGGGTCAGAACGGCGCGGGCAAGACGACGACGATGCGGGTGGCGCTGGGGTTGATTCATCCTTCTGCAGGGCAGGTTGAGATCTTCGATCGGCCCGCCTATGAGTGGGAAGCGAGAAGGCGGGTGGGGTTTCTGCCGGAAGCGCCCTATCTCCATGATCATCTGACGGCGGAAGGTTGTTTGAGGCTCTTCGGGCAACTCTGTGAGATGAACGGCGTCGATTTGGCCCAACGAGTCAGAGCGTTGCTGGAACTGGTCGGATTGGAGGATGTGCGCGATTGCAGGCTGCGGACATTCTCCAAAGGGATGTTGCAGCGGGTGGCGATTGCCCAAGCCATGATCAACGACCCGGACCTCCTCTTACTGGATGAACCGATGTCCGGGCTGGATCCGATCGGACGGCGCGAGATGCGAACTGTGCTATTGCGCCTGAGTCAGAAGGGCAAAACGATTGTGATGAGCTCTCATCTGCTTCATGATGTCGAATTGCTGTGCGATCGGGTGGCGATCCTCTCTCACGGTCGTGTTGCCGCAGTGGCCACGGTTGAAAGGCAGCCGAGCAATGAAGGAGAAGATGTAGGTTGTCGGGGTGTACGCGTTGCGCATTCGGAAGGGAGTCCGGCCCATGTTTCCGCCCTCGAAGACCTGTATTGCCACGTCGTGGAAGAACATAGAGAGGGTGTGGCGTGAGAGGACTAAGCGCCATTGCGTGGACGACGGTCCAAGAATCTCTGCGCGACAAATTGCTCTATGGCGGAGTGATCGGCGGTCTGTTGTTGGTTGCAAGTTCTGCTCTCTTGTCTCGGCTGACCGTCGGCGATCCCGATCGGGTGATTCTCGATGTGGGCCTTGGAGCTGTTCATTTCTTCAGTACCATCATTGCGGTATTTCTAGGGATCGGGCTTCTCGGACGTGAAATAGATCGCCGCACGGTTCATTTGATTTTGGCGAAGCCCGTGCCGCGATCACGGCTGATCATCGGCAAGTACCTAGGGCTCTCTCTGACGCTGGCGCTCAATTTGGCGGTGCTTAGTGTGCCGCTGACCCTGCTGCTAATGATGCTGGATGTGCCGGTGACGCTCAGTCTCTGGCAAGCGGTGGCCTTGATATACGCCGAAACGGACGTGGTAATGTGTGTGGCGCTGCTCTGCTCGACGTTCACCACGGCAACGCTCAGCGCGATGTTTACACTGGCGTTCTACGTGATTGGGCACAGTGTGACGTATGTACGGGCGTTCGCGGATAAGCTCGAAGGCGTCGCCCGTACTGTGGTCAAAGGGTTCACGTATCTCTATCCGGATTTGGAGTATTTCAATCTCAAGGGCGCAGTGCCGTACCACCAATCCCTGGCGGTCTCGGATTTCACTCTGGTGCTGGGATATGCGCTTGCGTACACGACTTGCCTGCTGCTTGCCGCTATTGTGATCTTCCAGCGGCGCGACTTTGTCTGAGACTAGCCCGCATTATTCATGAACACTTCTGCTGCAATCACTGATCCGCTGTTCCGATAAGCCTGTGGCCGACGGGCTCGCCCCTCGGGCTTTCGACGTACTGCACGAGTATGCCTCAGGTTCTCCGGGCTCCGCGATTTCGCGACGAACTGTCATGAATAATGCGGACCAAGCCGGTTCTCTCCCTCCCACCGTCGATCACGTCGGCAAGGTTTTTTGCGTATGGGTTACGGCGCAGGGGATAGCATGTCGTTTGGAAAGGGAGGCGTTTGGGTTGTTGCCTGTGATGGCTCACGAACCTGACAGGGGGGAGCGCTAAGTGGGTTTAACGGGTTGAATCCGGGGTGACAGGGCTGAGCGCCTGATGCTGATGGAGAAAGGTTCGTTTCCGATTCCGGGGACATGCCTGCGCTATTGAGATTGTGTGACGGCATGGTGACAGCCGGGACCGGAGGCGGCTCCATCGGAAAATCCGTCACCTGTTCTGAAAATGGCGGTGTGGCAGGATGAGGAGTGTACGAGGGGATCGACGGAACTGCGCTTATGACCTGAACAGGAAGGGACTGAAGCGGAATGCAGTGTCCGAGCTGTGCGGTATTATCGGTATAGGTCAAGGCGCCGGAGTCCTCACGGCATTGATAGAGCGGTCCTCCGTGGATGGATATTCCGTTCAACAGAATGACGGCGCATGTGGCGCCGATGAAAGTGACACGTGTCATGCGATGTGCCGGCTCCATATACGAGAGAGAAGGCTCAGGCATGGCTGAGTGATCGTGTTGTCCGGACAAGATAGTCTCCGACTATGCCGTTCCAGCCTATGTGTGAAGGGTGGGGCGGTGATCGGATGGAACAGGCTCTTCAGCCTGGTTGACTGGTTGCGCTGCGCCTACTAAACGGGCGACCACACCGGCTCTGGTGGTGGCTTTGACCTTCGTCATGATCGCTCGGACATATTCTTTGATGGTATGTGTGCTGAGACGGAGTTCTGCCGCCATTTCTTTATTGGTCAACCCACGCATCAGGCCGCGCGCTACGGATTCTTGTCGAGCGGTCAGCGGAGGTGTCGGCGTTGTGTTAGTGCCGTGTGAAGAAACTTCAGTAACGAGCATTTCAAGTACGATCAGCAATCTGTGGGATGGAGTAGTGCTCCATTCGGGAATAATAAATCCGCCCAGCGCGATTCGATGATGAGTCGTCAGTGTTATGCGATGAATTTGCACGGCCGCCCATTCTGTTGGTGACGAACAATGGTGGCGGGCCTTCTCAATGGTGCCGCATAGATCTCGAATGATGGCCGGGAGACGGTCTGGAGAAGAGAGACTGTCATTTATGTGGCGCAATATCTGCTGGGCGGTGGGCGTGATGTAGAGTAACTCGTGTCTGGATGAAAGAAGGATGACGCCGGGATTGAGTTGCCCTGTCGATTCACGCGTGCGGCTAATTTGCGACTGTGGCAGCGAGAACGTCTCTGGCGTGCGCATGGCTTGCAACCTCCATGTCGAAACTCTCCAATAATATCAGGTTTGCCCTAAATGGCGTAACTCGAATAGTGCCAAATGGACGTAGTCTTAATAATTCTATCTGTGATGGTGCGCCAAGAGCGGTGGATTTGTAGTCTCCCTAACACACTTTGTCCATCCCCCCATTTGAGGGGAGTAATTTGGGGGGATTGTGAAGGGATGCGTATGGGTGTAGAAGCCGCCGTTATCCGGATATGACACCAGGGACAGACCAATGGGAGGGATGGATTGATTTTCATGCGCGACAGCCTCGCTCGGATCGAGTGCCGATTCTGCAAGCCATTGTCTTCGAATCGTCAGCGCATCACATCGACGGAGAAGAGTTTACGCTCCATAGTCGTATGGGACTCAGCCTTAATGTGAGCAGCGCAGGGCTCTGCCTGCTGGTCGATGAGCGTCCGGTATCAGGCGAAGTGTGGCGTGTGCAGATTCCCAGCGTGACACAAGGGATCCAAACGCCCACTCTTGCCGATGTCCGATGGGTGAGGGAGCTTCCATTCGCAGAGAGTGGGCTTGCCATCGTGGGGTTGAGATTCATTCTGTAGATTTTCCCGTGATCGTAGGCTGGAGAGGTGATCGGATGAGGCTGTGGGGCGCGAGCCGGTATAAGACGATGGGGGCTATTCTGCTGCTCGTCGCTGTCGTCGTCTCAAGCTGCGCTTCGCCGGAACTGCGGAAGGCCGACGGATATGCGGAGCACGGCGAATGGGATAAGGCGGTCGACGCCTATCGGGAAGCGGCTAAAAAGGAGCCGTTTTCAGAGACCGTTCAGTCGCGGATGGGCCTGGCCAAGACTCGGGCGGCCGAGGGACATTATGAGGCGGGCCGCCGGGCTCTCGATGCAGACCGGCTGCCAGACGCGGTCCGGGAATTCAAACTGGCGCTCGGGTTCGATCCGTCGAAGCCCGAACATCATGCCGCTATGGCCATGGTGCTTCGCCTGAAAGAAGCGCGTGATCAGATGCATACCGGTGAGAAGTTGCAGGGACTCGGGCGTCTGGAGGAGGCTCTCGCTGCGTTCGAACGGTCCATTGAATTGGACTCATCCCTGAGCCGTGCGTCCGATGGGATCACCGAAATCACGAAGCAGCAGCGGGCCGCCAAAATGATCGGAGGCAGTTCGGAGCCGATCACCCTCCGCTTCCAAAACGCCAAGTTGCGGGAAGTGTTTGAAATCGTCGCGCGGACAGCCGGTGTCAACGTGATTTTCGATAAGGAAGTACGCGACGATCCCATCACCATCTTCATCAAGGACTTGCCATTCGACGAGGCGCTCGACTTGATCTTGAACACCAACGGCCTGATCGCTCAACGGGTGGCGGCCGATACGATTCTGGTGATGCCGAAAAACCAGCAGAAGCAAGCACAGTATCAGGATTTGTTGATGCGCACGTTTTATCTGTCCAATGCCAAGGCTAAGGATGCCGTGAATCTGGTGCGGACGTTGCTTGACAGTAAGAAGATTTATGTCGATGACAAAGTGAACGCCATCGTGGTGCGGGATGAACCGGCCAAACTGCAATTGGCCGAGCGCCTGCTGTTCGCGATCGATCGCCGTGAACCGGAAGTGGAACTTGACTTGGAAGTGCTGGAAGTGAATCGAACGAAAAGCCTTAAGTATGGACTTAACTACGCAAAGCAGGCCGGCTATGGGCTCCGCCCTCCGAGCGGGACAGGCGGGATCTCCACCGCGCCGACGACCTGGGCCTTCGAGGCGCTCACCTCCCTGGGAGCCGGGAGTTATCTGTTCCTGATCCCGTCGAGCGTCCTGATCGATTTTTTCAAACAGGATTCCGATGCCAAGACGCTGGCTTCTCCCAAGCTTCGTGTCTTGAACAACAAGACGGCAAGCATCAACGTCGGCGACAAGCAACCCATTCTCTTGTCGACTACGAATGTGCTACCGGGGCAGGCGGCGACAGGCGCCGTACCGACGACATCGACCGTGACCTCCATCGAATTCAAAGATACGGGCGTGAAACTCACGGTCGAACCAAGCATCAATCTGGTCGATGAAGTGACGCTCAAGCTCAAGGTCGAAGTGACCAGGTTGGGCGACCAAGTGACGTTGCAGGCGAGTCCGGAGATCAAACAGTTCAAATTCGGAACGAGGATGGCGGAAACAGTGCTGATGCTCAAGGACGATGAGACGGTGGTCTTGGCCGGTTTGATTCAAGATGAAGAGCGTAAGAATCGGTCGAGCGTTCCATTGATCGGAGATATCCCTTGGCTGGGCCAGCTCTTTACCTCCACCACCACTGATCGGGTGGCGACGGAGGTCGTGCTCACCATTACGCCTCGGATCGTCCGGAGCATGACGGCTCCACCGATCGCCCAGCAAGCCTTCTGGTCCGGTACTGAAAGCACGTATGCGACAGAACAGCTTTTTCCTCCCAGGCCATCGGCCGTCAAGTATCCGGCCTCAAGATTGTCCGGTGACCGTGCCGTGCGTCCGGCTGCAGAAGCCGGTGCAGGAATGGAAGGGGTGTCGGTACCTGATGACACGGCTGCAACCTCCGGCACTCCGTCACCTGGAGGGCGCAGGACGAACGACGAGGCGGCAGGAAAGGCACCGCTGTCCGCGCGAAAGATGCCGGCACGAATGATGGGCGGCTTGTCGCTGAATCCGGAAGAACTGACGGCCGCAGTCGGACAGGAATTTCGTCTCGACCTTGTGACGTCACAAGCTGAGACGATAGGCGAGGCGGGCCTAACAGTCAGTTACGACCCCCAGACAATCGAATTTATCCGTGTCGTCCCCGGCGCCGCATCGATTTCTGCCCGCGCCGCCGACGGCCAAGTCGTGATTGCCGTCAATAGACAAACGCCGGGAGGAGCGGGAGAAGCCGTCCTGGCCATGCTGTTCTTTCATGCCAAGGTCCATGGAGACAGCGAGTTGAGTTTACGGGCGATTACGGATGCCGGTTCAGCGAGTGAGAGTGGGAAAGAGCCGATCCGGCAGGCGGTGGTGCACGTGAAGTAAAAGGGGCCGAGATGCAGCGCGATGGCGGCTACACTCTTCTTGAACTCTTGATCGTGATCACGATCGTGGGCACGCTGGCCACGCTGGCTGAACCTCTGTGGGAGCAGTCGGTGCTGAAAGCGCGCGAAGCGGCCTTGAGGCGGACGCTGTTTACCATGCGGGATGTCATTGATCAGTATCGGGCTGATCGGGGAGGCTACCCCGTGAGCCTGCGCGATGTGGTGAATGCTGGGTATCTACGCATGCTGCCGATCGATCCGCTAACGAAATCGAGCGCGACCTGGCAGGAAATTCCCGCGGAACCGGAAGGGGGAGTCGGAGATGTCCATAGCGGAAGCAGGCTCGTCGGATCGGACGGCACACCCTACAATCACTGGTGAATTCGTGCGGGGCAGAGCGATCGGCATTCTGGTGGGCGCCATGGTTGCCGGGGGGTTGCTCGGCGGCTGTGTGACTGTTCCCTCCACGAACGAAGCCGGCATGCAGGACTGCAAGATACGGATTACGCGGGTCATCGACGATCGCGATGCGTTGTTGGCGGCTGCCCGTGTAGAAATCGCCGCAAGCAAGATTGCCGCGGCAAAGAAAGACGCGGAGTTGCAGGAATTACGGAAGGCGGTGGGAGATCTGCGGCGGGAGAATGCCGATTCGCATCACGCCTTGACGGTGATGAAACGGACGGTGGACACAGCGCAGGAAGAAACCGATCGGTTACGAACAGAGCGGGCGCAGGCTGAGCAAACGAAGCAGGAACGTGAACTGTCCGAGTTGCGGACAACAGTTCATGCGTTGACGGAGCGAATGGACCGGCTGAAGGAGCAGGTATTGGAAGCGGTGCTCTCTCCGACGGCGCTGTCCGAGGAGTCTTCCAGACCGACGTCCGCCGCTGGAAAGAATCATCGGCCTCGGCCGTCGAAACCCATGGTTCTTCCCATCGATGAGCGGCGCACGGGACAGATGCTGCCGATCTCAGCACAGTAACGCAGAACGACGCGTTCCGAGGATACTCCCGATGCCGACATTCGTCAGACAGAAACCGTTGGCCGATCTATTGGTGGAGCGAGGCCTGTTTCCGGCGGGCCGGGCTGCTGAGCTGTCGGGTCGCGCGGGCAGTTCTCAGCGCCGGTTGCAGGCGCTCCTGCTGGAAGAGCAACTGCTGTCGGAATCCGTGCTCGCAGAAATACTGGCGGAACAATGTGCGGTTCCCTACCGCAGTCTCGATGGATATCGTGTGGACTTTGAGAAATTTGCTGCGATCTCCGTGGAGACGATGCGCGAGTATCGGTTTGTCCCGTTGGAAGACGACGGGGTAACGCTCACCGTGGGCGTGGCCGATCCGTACGATCTTCACCGGCTGGATCGGTTGGATGTACTCCTTGGCCGGGAATGGCGAGCGGTCATCGTATCGCCGGCTGCGATTCTGGAGGCACTAAAAGAAAGCGAACGAAACGCGCAGATGGTCGCGCGTGTGAGCGATGAGTTCCGTCCGCTGCTGGTTCAGGAGACCGAGCAAGGGGAGGAGGTCCTCTCGGTCGATAAGCTGAACAGCGAGCAGAGTCCGATCGTCCAGCTGATCGATACGATGATCGTGAATGCGTTAGAGAAGCGGGCAAGCGATATCCACATCGAGCCGGCCGATGGAGTCACCGAGATCAAGTATCGCATCGACGGCGTGCTCTATCTGGCGATGGAGCCGTTGGATCTTCGATTTCACAATCCACTGGTATCCAGAATCAAGGTCATGTCCGAACTGGATATCGCCGAGCGGCGCATTCCGCAAGACGGCCGGTTCAAGCTGAGGCTTCAGCGCCGCACCATCGATTTCCGGGTCTCTATCCTCCCCAGCGCATTCGGCGAATCCATCGTGGTCCGCATTCTGGCGAAAGAGGAATTCACTTCCGGACAGCGCGGAATCCATCTGAATGCGCTTGGCCTCAAGCAAGAGGATTTGCGGCGGTTCCGGAGGGCGATCACGGCCTCGTACGGCATGGTCCTGGTGACCGGACCGACGGGGAGCGGTAAGACCACGACGCTTTATGCCGCGCTCAACGAGGTCAACTCCAAAGAGGACAAGATCATTACGATCGAAGATCCGGTGGAGTACCAGTTGAAGGGAGTGGTACAAATCCCGGTCAACGAAAAGAAAGGACTCACCTTCGCCCGTGGTTTGCGGTCCATCCTGCGTCACGATCCGGACAAGATCATGGTGGGCGAAATTCGGGATGCCGAGACTGCCCAGATCGCAATTCAGTCCGCCCTGACCGGGCATCTCGTGTTTTCGACCGTGCATGCCAACAATGCCTTCGATGTGATCGGCCGTTTCGTGAACATGGGGATTGAACCTTATAATTTTGTCTCGTCCTTGAACTGCATCATGGCGCAACGGCTGGTTCGAACCATTTGCCCATCCTGTAAGACGCCGGTTTCGGTGAGCCCGGCGCAGTGTGAACAATTGGGGTTTGATGCGGGGCTGGTGTCCGGTCGGGTTCTCTACGAAGGCAAGGGCTGTGTCTCCTGCCATGGTTTGGGCTATCGGGGGCGCCAGGCGATCACAGAGTTTCTGCCGGTCACCGAGGAGATCAAAGAATTGATTCTCGCGCGGCGGCCTCCTTCGGAAATTCGCGCAATGGCTCTGGCGAACGGCATGACGACCTTGCGTCAGGCTGGTATCGAAAAGATGCTGGCGGGAGAGACGACGATGAAAGAAGTCCATCGCATGACGTTCGTCGGGTAACGGGTACGTATGAACCTGCTCCGGACTCATCGCGCCGACACAGGGGTGTGTCTTCGACCGGATGGGATCACAGTGGTGCGAGTGACGCGGGCTTGGAGACGGCCCGCGAAGGTCCGCTCCATAGAGGAGCGGCCCATCAGGAGCGGGCTGCTCCGCCCGTCGTGCACGGAGGTGAATGTCGAGAATGTGGACGAACTCGCGCGCGACCTCGCGGCGGCGGTTGGCTCAGCTCGTACAAGAACGGTGGCTCTCAGCCTGCCTGACGGGTGCGCCTCCGTGGCGATCTTGCCCTTCGAGTCCCTTCCCGCCGGCGAGCGTGAGCGTGAGACCCTCGTGCGATGGCGATTCCAGCATGACCGGCGTTGCGCGCTGACGGACGAGCAGATCGCCTACCGGATCTATCCTGCCCCTGCGCGTACCCCGCATCCCGCGGGATCTACGGACGGCGGTACGGTGACCGCGTACGTGATGGCGATTGCTGTCAAACCATCCATCCTGCGGCAGTATCACATGGTGTGCGAACAGGCCGGGCTTCTACCCGTCTCGATAGGGTTCTCCTCATTGCACGCGTTCGATCTATGCCGGATGTCCGTTGCTCCGGCCTCCGAACACTTCTGGGCGCTTCGGACGTCGGACCGGTTGACCTTCGTCGCTTGTCGCGGAGGAGTGCCGGTGTTTTTGCGCGGCACGCGCGTCAAGGAGCATGACGATGTGCGGGCGGAGCTTGTTTCCAGCCTGCAATGTTTCGATGACGACTGTCCTCATGGCGATGGGCCATCCGGGACCGGTCCCGCCATCTTGTATGTCATGCGAGAACGAATGGACGAGCAGAAGGGCCAAGCTGAGGACAGAGCCCTATGGACTCCCGCCGGACATCCGCGATGGCAGGTTGAGGTTCGAAACGGCTGGCCTGAAGGCCGACAGGTCTGGCCGCCTGATACCACGATGTCGATCGGCCGATGGTGCGCACTCGCAAGCACAGAAGTGGTGTGACGATCTATGACGTTCCGGCGTGTGATGATGTGGCGGCGGCCGGCGGCTGGCTCGCTCACGTTCCATCGATTGCATCTGGAGGTCGCGCCTGCGGAAGTGCGCGCTGTGCAATGGATACAACGAGGGCTGACCGCTGGTTGTCTTGCTGCGCTGGTGGTGGTGGGGTGGTGGGGATGGAACAGCCGGGCAGTTGATGAAACGGCGGCGGCCTACGAACGGTCTACGGCGCGTATAGAACGGGCGACGAATGAGTTCGTAGAACAGATGCGACAGGATCGCCAGGCCTTCAGCCAAGAACAGGTGGCGATGATTCGTGAGCAGGTCGCCTTCGCCAATCAGCTGTCAGAGAAGCGGAACTTCTCGTGGACGAAGCTGCTGAGTGATCTGGAAGCGACCTTGCCGCCTCATGTGGCGCTGGTCAACATCAAACTCGATTTTCAAGAGTCGGCAATTGTGTTGGAAGGAACTGCCGTCCGGCTTCAAGATGTGAATGCGTTCATCACGCATCTGCATGCGCATCGGGCGTTCCGCCATGCGGTGCTCGATAGGCATGAGGCTCGCCACGAGCGCACCGAGAACGACGCGGGAGGCACTGACGGGCTCGAATTTCGCTTATCCGTTCGCTACCTCCCGCCGCTGTAAAGGAGTCTATGATCGCTGGAATGGAACGTGTACGTTCGGTCAACCTGGCGAGGCCTGCGGTGCGGTCGTTGGTCCCGTCGAGCGTCTGCGCCTTGTTGGCGCTCGCTGCGCTTGTCGGGGCCTATGTGGAGTGGGTGATACCGGCGGACGATCGTTTTGAGCGTGCGGAGGCCGCCTATCGAAAAGCAACGCAGGAACAGGAACAGAGTCGATCGCAACGTGCCTTGTTTGAAAGGGCCAGATTGGCTCAGGAGCAGGTGGACGCCTTTTGGCGCGCGCTGCCTTCCCAAGACGAGTATGCGGCATTGGCCATGGCCATTTCTGAACTAGGGAAAGCGGAGCACCTGACGATTCCAGGTATGAATTACCGCGTGGAAAAGTTGGAAGGTCAGTTGCCAGTCAAAGCGTCCCTGTCATTTCGCGTCATCGGGGACTATGCGGCGATGTATCGGTTCATCCATCGCTTGGAAACCGCAGAGTCCTATCTGGTGGTCGAGAGTCTCGACGCCGCGAGAGCGGATAAAGCGGCCCACGCTATGTCGCATGCGGTCGTGTTCAACGTGACCGTCGCGACGTTTCTCAGGCCCAGTCCTCCACGAGGCAACATGTCATGAGGCAACGGGAAAAATATCTTCTGTTCGCAGGCTGTGCGGCGCTCTGGGCCATGCTGCTCGTCATGCGATGGATGAACGGAGAACCGCCTCAAGAAGTGCCGTTGCGGTTTCAGAGCGGCCAGAAACCCGCCGCCCTGTTGGCAGGAGAGCAGGGTGTGGATGGGCTGATGCTCAAGCCGTTTAAGATCCAAGGGCAGGCAACGTCGGCGGGTCCGCAGAAAAATATTTTTGCGATGGGCCGAGCCGTTGCGCCGGAGAGCGCCAAGAAAATCAGTGTGGTCAAGCGAAGCGCGCCGCCGGTTCCGGCACCGCCGCCCGTTGTGGCTCCGGCACCTCCTCTCGTTCCAGTTCCACCACCGATTCCCGCAGGACCCACTCCCGAAGAACTTGCCGCCATCGCCGCGCGCCAACAGCACGAGATGCTGTCCAGGCAGGCCCGTGAGCAGATGGCGCAGTACCGGTATCTCGGGTATGCGGACCGCGATGGCCGTCAGCAGGCGTTTGTCGGTAAGGGCACCGAGATCTATATTCTCCAACGAGGAGACCGGCTCGACGGAAAATTTCTCGTGGCCGCCATTGACCCCACCGTCGTTGTGTTGCGAGAAGGTATTACTAATCTTGAAGCCCGCATTGAACTGAAAAAGAATACTTCCCTAGGTCCCTCCTGAGCTTGTCTGCCATCTCCCTGTATCTCAATGCGATCGAACTACGGTCGTCAATACGTTCGAGTCATCTGCTGTTTTATCTGAATATCGAAGAGTGAACTTCGAGCTTCCCGCTAGGGGGTATCCCCCCAAATGGGTATACCCATTTGACGGGATTGCATGCACATGAAAAAAGCGTAGAGTCCGCCGCCATGCTGAACGCATTATCCGTGAAACGTGAAATCTGTTTCGCAAGTGCGTGCTCGTCACGTGTTGTGCGTCAATCAACATTCGCAATGAAATCGTTCGTGCCATATGCCATCAGCTGGTGTAGGGCCTTCACCTCACCCCTGACCATTCACGTCTCACGGCCTGCTGGAAAGGAGCTGCCCATGCATCGTCTGCTCATCGTCGTCTTGGCTCTTGCCCTGAGCCATACGCCGTTAGCTATAAGCGCTTCTCACGCAAAGGAGAACGACGGCGATGTGCCACTGACAGGCATCAGCGTCTCGCTGGAGCCGGATCTTTTTACCGGGACCTTGACTGGCAGCATTCCGATTGAAGTGCCGCTCGGGCGTAACGGCGTGCAACCGAATCTGGCGTTGAGCTATGTGAGCAGCGGGGGTAATGGCTGGCTGGGCATAGGGTGGAAGCTCGAGATGGGCACGATTGAACGTCAAACGAAATGGGGTGTGCTGTACGGTCCGAGTACACAAGAAGATCTCGACGGAAAAGTGTACACCATCCGGCTGAATGGTATTTCCGCGGACCTGGTTAAGATGCCAGCGCCTGCGGGAAGCGAGGCTTACGGCACTAAAATTGAAGGGAGCTTTCTGCGGATTAAGAAATTGACCACAGGTGGCTGGGAAGTAACTGACACGAAAGGGACTAAATACACGTTTGGGAAAACCTACCGCTTGGAAAGTGGAGGAAATATCTTCAAATGGTGCCTAGAGGAAGTCAGAGATACCGATGGCAATTTCATGAAGGTCTATTACACAGGAGACCAAGGCCAAGGCTATCTTGACTACATTGACTACACGGGGTTCGGAGCAGGAACCGGATCAGACGCCCCGACCAATAGAGTGAAGTTCTATTTGGAGGACACAAGGCCTGATAAGTCGACGCTTTATACGAGCAATTTTGCAATTTCGACAGCCAAGCGCCTGAGGTCGATCAGTGTCTGGTCGGATTTGGCAATGACAAGACTCGTGCGGGCCTATCAGCTGACATACAACCAAAGTGGAAGCACGGGGAGTTCCCTTCTGGCTACCGTCCAACAGTTTGGGAGTGATGCCGCTATAAATGCGTCGAATGGTGTAGTGACCGGGACAAATGCCTTACCTCCGATCACGTTGGCTGCCCCCGAGGCTAACAATAGCTTTGCCCAGCCAGCCGTTTGGGCCGATTATGCACCAGCCTACAATCTTAGTTCTCATTCATGGTCTGCGGATGTCAATGGAGACGGGAGAACAGATCTCATTTATCTGAGTGCGTCGCCATACAAGTATATGGTGATGCTCAGTAATGGGAACGGATTTGCCCCTGCTGCTTCATGGAGAGACTACCCAACGGGGGCCGATGCCAATAGCAGTTGGAGTTCGCATTGGGTGATGGATGCCGATGGAGATGGGAAGGCTGATATCGTCTATCTGAGCGTAGCGCCCAACCGCTACATGGTCATGAAGAGTAACGGGAGCGGCTTCGAT
>JBJACV010000042.1:0-15448 GCA_046604365.1 Nitrospira sp. | reverse complement strand
TGGCCTGCTCGTCTACACCGACAACCTGGAGAAGGCGATCAGCCTGGGGGTTGGTGTGCCACCAGAACTGATCGAGGCCTCCGAGGTTGGCTCGGGCTATTCCGGTCGGGCGATCCCCCTGGAGGTCTTCTACGCCGGCCAGCAGCACAACGCCGACGCCCTGGTGGAAGTCTGGTACAGGCAGATCGGCGAGCCGCTTCTTCGGTTCAATTTTGGTTCTGGCTCCTGGGCTCGGATCACCGTCGAGGACCTGCTCAAGAGTCGGATGCAGAATCTCCAGCAGTCGCAGTCGCAGAATCCTCCCGAACAGCCGACCCGTCCGCCTGGCCAGCCGGTGCAATTCAGCACCTTCCGGGAAGAGGATCACCCCAGGGCTGACGATGGGCGATTCGGCCGGAAGTCGGGCAGTCATTCGTCGAGCGACGGCTCCCAGGGGAAGGCCGGGGCGCCGTCTGGAGAAACGGTTGATAATGATGGGAACAAATCTCAGGCCGAAAGGAGCGGATCAAAAGGCGGTAAGTCGTTTGACCATCCAGAGAAATCGACCACGGTGCAGCAATTCGTGGCGGGCAAGATCCCCAGAGATGTGGTCCCCCACAGCGATCATCTCCTGGCTGGCGTCCTTTCAGAATCCGGGCGTGACGAAACCCCTGACGTCGTCGATTCACACCAGATCGACCAGCTGCATGCGAAGGGCTGGCGGATGCTGTTTCGCGGCGTGTCCAGGCCAGAGCAGGCCGAACAGTTTCGTACCGGCGAGATGTTCTCCGGGTTGGGCATCTACGGCAACGGCACCTATGTTGCCTATGCGAAGAAAGGGTTCTTCAGTAACGGCATCGTCAAGGCGAAGGGGATCGCCGACAAGTATGCTGGTCGGCGACAGGAACCGTCTGGCGGTGCGGTGTTGCGGATGGCATTGCCACCAGACGCCAAAATCGTCTCGCATGCGCAGATTAAGAAGGAGGCCGAGGAGTACAAAGATCACCTTCGGCAGCGGCTGTACGATCGCGAGATTACCAGCGAGCAGCATGATGCGTTGAAGCATATCGCCAACGACGAAGGGCGATTCGCAGCCTTGCGAAACTACGACGCCATCGAGGTCAAGGACGAGGGTTACATGGTAATCCTCAACCGATCAATCCTGGCCGTGGACAGGCACTCTTACTAGGAGCGGTCATGGACAAGATGGAACCGGAATTCTCCCGGGAAGCGGCGCAAGTTCTGAACTCGCCGTACTTCTCTCAGCCCTCGCCAAAAGGCGCCAGCATAGACGATGTCGTCGCGCACTCGGATCGACTTGACAGAGAGAAAGCTCTCTTGCATGACGCGGTAATTGCTTGCCGAACCGAGACGGATCTGAAAGGGGAAGCCAGAGCGATCTGGGACAGAGTCAAAGGATACAAGCCGAATGCCTGAATCCAGAGGCCACGAGGTCCAGAGTATCGAGCAGGACGTCTGGCCGATCCTGGCCGGTCTGCACGAGGCCACGATCGAGCGTCTTCTGGCTTTGATCCAGGCGCCCTCGCCCCAGGTCCTCGGTGACGCTGGCCTGGTTCTGGACACCCTCGCCGGCGAACTCGCCTCGATTCTCGGCGAGGCGATCCTGGCAGCGGCACTGGCTGGGGGGCGACAGGTCGGGCAGAGGCTGCCAGCGGACTCCCCGTCGCTGCCAAAGCAGTCACCGCCTGTCGCCCTCCAGCCAGTCGCCCTGCCGCAGCACCTGGCCACGATCAAGGCCCTGCCTCCGGCCTGGCAGGCCAGTTACCTCGACGCCCTGCCTCCCGCCGTCGCCGGCGAGCTGGTCACCCAGCTCTCTGGTCAGGGCGGGGCGCCGCCGGTGGTTCCCAGAGATGCTCCAGCTGGCGAGAGTCCGGGCGTCAGCCTGCCTCTCATCGAGGAGGCGGCCAGGGATTTACAGGCCCGGAAACTTCTCAGCTACCGTGACGTCGAGGCGATGCAGTTTCAGGCACGACGGCAGGCCCTGGCCGTCGCCGGCGAACTGACCAGCAAGGGTAAAGCTAAGCTGCAATCTCTCCTCGTCGAGGCGATCTCCGAGGGGCAATCGCAGCGCGAGTTCCAGGAGCGGTTTTCGGAGGAACTGCCTCGCGCAGTCATCAGCGAGGCGGCGCTATCGACCACCTTCCGTACTGCGGTGCAGTCGGGCTACTCCGCTGGGATGGACCAGATTCTGGCTCACCCTCTGGTGGGAGATGCCTTTCCCTACGAGGAGAGATTGCCGATCCGTGACAGCCGACTCTCGGATATGTGCGCCATCGCCAGCCGAGCCGGCATCCAGGGAACGGGGATCTTCCGTCGCGACGATCCGACCTGGGACCGGCTGAAGCCTCCGTTGCACCCTAATTGCAGATGTGGGAGATCGCCGCTGTCTCTCGAACAGGCAGCCCGGCGCGGCATCCGCGAGGCGGTGCGCTGGCTGGAGACTGGCCAGCCGCCAGCGAGTCCGGCCTGGGTGCCGATGCCCGCACTGCCCCGGAGGTGAGCTGTGCCTGTCACCTTCCACTACCAGCCCTGCCTCGAACCGCGATCGCTCCTGGAGCAGTGCGCTCGTGCTGGCCTGCCAACCGACTGGGCGAACCTGCCAACCGGCGAGGACAATTCACCGCGAGCAACTGGCCGGCCCAACAACTTCTACTTCGGGCTGGGAGCGAGGGCTGGCGAGGGCTGGATTCTCCTGTCGCGCCAGGCCCTGCGAGCGATCGACTCGCAGGGCAACTTCACGGGCGCCTATGATCTGGTCTTTTCCAGCGACGTGCAGCCGGGCATGGGACCCGAGACCCAGGAAGTGCGCCTGAAGAACCTGGTGATCCTGAAGGCCGACTGCCTGACGCCAGGGGCACGGGATCAGGACGAGTCGGCCTACCTCGTGCATGTGGCCGACCGGCGTCATCTCATCAACCGCGTCGTCGTCGATGTCGGCTACAACTGCCACCACCTCGGCAACGGTGCGCTCCTGACTGACACCCTCTCGGGAGGCAGCACAGCTTTTACCTGGAGCCAACTCGTCGAGGACCTGTGGAATCTGATCGGCACGTCGCGGCTGGGCAGCTACCCTGGCCTGCCGGTCACGCCATCGGGCACGCCCGACCAGATCGAGCTGTGGCAACGCCCGGGCCTGGAAGCCCTGGTCGAGATCCTCGGCCGACTGGGCATGGCGCTCGTCTTCGACCCGATGGCTGACACCTTTGCCATCGTCGAGGTTGGAGCAACCGACACGGCCTTCACGGCGGCCCTCCAGCAATGGGAGAAATACCGCCACTGGGACAACTACGCCATGCGGTCGATCCGGGGATCGATCCCCGAGAAGGTCCGCGTGCTCTTCCGCCGGCTGCCACACGAGCGCGGTGGGGTCAGCCCCTTCTATGCTCTCGACGTCGCTGATCCCACGGCTGGCGCTTCGGGCTGGGAGGCGGGCACGCTGGTGCTCTTGCAGGATGACCTTTGTGCCCTGGTGGACGGCACCGGCTCGATCACCAACAGTAGCGACCTGTCCACGAGGGCCACGGCCAGGGCGACCGAGTATTACCGCCAGCTCTACAGCCAAAGCGATCGGCTGCGGCTGGTCTACCCGGCGCTGGTCTCCGACGTTGCTCTACGACCTGGCCGGCAGGTTCAGAGCATGCGCTTCTGCGACCTGGGGCTCAGCCAAGATCCCTACCGCGGCATGGTGACCGAGATCGTGCGGACTGGCCCCGTGGCGAGGCCGGAGTTTCCGCCCGTCTGGATTCCGCCGACGGTGCCGTCGTTTCTGGTGCAGCTGGTCGCCAAGGATTACTCCGACACCTGCATCCTGTACTCGGGAGTCAGGCTCACCGAGGATGGCTGCAACTATACCGCAGGCGATGCGATCTGTGAGCCGATCCGGCATGTCAGGGATATTGACATTCCGGTCTATCCGCCGACCTCGCCACGCAGCAGCCGGCTGACAACCTTCTCCGACGATGCTGCCGCTGGCAATGTGGCCTGGAGCAGCCCGAGCAACGCCG
Organism: Nitrospira sp.; assembly: GCA_046604365.1. Lineage (GTDB taxonomy): Bacteria > Nitrospirota > Nitrospiria > Nitrospirales > Nitrospiraceae > Nitrospira_D. Next base: position 11,444 of record JBJACV010000042.1, on the reverse strand, counting down.
CGTCGTCGAACGATTCCTACGCCACGGCGACACTATCTGCCAGCCAGACAACACACTACCTCAAGGCACTTGGCGGCTGTTTTGTTATTCCCCCAGCGTCCACGATCACCAACGTCGAGGCCCGCGTCGAGGCGAAGGCGTCCGGTTCCGACGTGGCTGATCTCGAGGTCAAACTGGTCAAGGGCGGCGTGATCTCTGGCACCAGCCAGCACACTGGCAGCGCTCTGGGGACATCCGATTCCGTCCGCAGCTATTCCGCCAGCCCAGCGACCTGGGGTGTCGCCCTAACAGCAGCGGACGTCAACGCAGCCGATTTCGGCGTGGCCCTGCGCTACACCAACAGCGCAGGCGCTGAGCGGATCGTTTATGTCGATGACATCGAGATCCGGATCAGTTTCACCCCCGCCGGCGCGACCATCCCCAAGCTGGCCTGCGTCCGCGTCTTCCGTGGCCTTGACGGTAACTACTGGTTCAACGACTCCCCCTGGACCGACTTCGTGATCTTCACCGGCAGCGAGGATGCTGACGGCTCGGTCGTCTTCCACCGTTTCCGCAACCAGAACACCGGCAGTAACGAGGACGGCCAGGAGATGCGCGCCGTGCTGATGGACTGATCTCATGCCCCAGCGAATCGGACTGGCTCGACACATTGGCTTCACCACCAACGGCACGCCGATCGTGGCCGAATTGCCCGCGCTCTTCTGCCTGGAGACGGGAGTCCTGGAGGATGATCTTCTTGGTGGTCGGCAGATCGATTTCACCACGGACGGTATCCCGATCGTGGGCGTCGTCCCGCGCTGCTGCTATGAGTCCTATCCCTGCCCGCGCGTCGAGGATGATGTCATCCCGGGCGGGGTCGAGCTGCGGCTGCACGCACGGGCCTGGGAGGTGCAGAACTGCGGCAGCGCGCGCAATCAGGTGGCCAGGCTGACCTACTGTGGCCCAACCTCGGGAGGCACCTCAGGAGGAGAGATCGACTGCTCCTGGTCAGCCTGCGGCGAATCGCCAAACGAAACCTGCCCCTGTGACCCCACGCATGGAAAGTGGATCGGCACGCTCGATCTTCGCTCCGGCTCGCTTTACCTGGAGCTCTGCTTTTCTGGTGGCGGGCTGGACCCGGTCAGTGCTCGGCTCTCCTGGTCAGGATGCAACGAGGGCTGCCAGGATGTCGAACCGGAGTGTTTGAACCCGCTCATCATCAACTTTATCGAGCTTCCCCTCAACGACTGCTGCGGCTGTCCTGCCGAGGAATCGACCGAGGCAGCCGCCGTCAATCTGACGATCACCGGCAACTGTCACCCGGTCACCAGAGCCAGACACATCGATTTCCTTGCCGACGGCACGCCAGTTGTGGGCCTCGAAAACTGTCCGGGCTACGAGCCTCCTCCTCCCAGGTGTGCGCCTCTGTGCGGCCTGGTCCTGTCGGTGGAAGGCGCGGGCGATTGCTCCTGCCTGAGCGACACGGTGAGCTTTCCCTTTGTCGGCTCGACCGAGGTGCCGGTCTGGGAGAATCTGGCCGTGGGCAGCTGCACCGCTCCAGCTGTCGTGCAGATGACCTGTGTGCTCGACGAGGAGGTCCCCGGCACCGTCAGGTTGTGCATGACGGTGACCTGTGGCGCGACCAACACCGGGAGCGCCTGCATCAATGTGCTCTATGAGGATCTGGAGGAGCTCGACGAGACATTTGAGATCACCATGTCCGACCCATCGGCGGGCCTCGACTGTGCTGACAACGATTGTACCTACACGTGGAATGATATGACGCAGACGTGGAGCCTCACTACCGCCGACTGCGCCGTGGACTGTGACGACTGCCCCAACGGGCCTGACGACCCCTCTCCTGGCAGCTTCGATGGCCAGCAGCGCTCTCAGCCCTGCACGGGCAGCTACACCGTGCCTTGCTGCATCGGCACCATTACCGCGCGTGTCACGAGGGCCGCATGACCGAGCTGCCTCTTGAGCCGCCCTGTCAGTGTTCCGGTCCTGGCTTCTGTGATCGCTACCAGATCCAGCAGACCGACTACACGTTCAGGCTGTGCAGCAACACCTGCACGGAAAAGTTCCCCTGCGACGAGGCTGCCTCCCAGCGCATGCGCCAGAGCTGGGCACGCAAGCGCGATCGCAAGAAAGGCCTCCCCCATGCGCAGCGCTCACGCTCGGCGGCCGCCGTGGCGACGACGTCATCTGTTTCAGCCCAGCCGGCCAGGAAGTCTCTCTGCGTCCATCTGGGCAAGCCAACCGGCGAGCTTCGCGAGTGCAAGACCTGCGCAGCGAAGATGCAGAAGCACCGAGTCTACGGCTGCGAAAAGCACGGGGAATGCACGATCGGCAAGCGATTCGATCAGCTGGCCTGCTGTGCTGGCTGCGAGGATTACCAGTCGCGCGAAGAGGCGGGCTGATTTGTGATTGTCATTGTCGCCCTGGAGAGTGTAGTATACTGGTGTTCAAGGCCGGAGAGAGACGAAGTGATTCACACAATCATTGGATCGCTGATCGGATTGGCCGGTGCAATCGCGGTTGCCGCAATTCTCACTTCTGCTGTTGCGATGGCCAGCGTCTTCGCACAGGCAGCCGACCCGATCTCTGGCGGTGCCGGCTGGGTGGGCGCCGGTCTTCTCGGTGGCGTTCTCGGCTGGCTCCTTTTCGTTCACCTCCCGTCGAAGGATAAGCAGCTCAAGGAGTTGATGGAGAGCAAGGACGGCATGGTCCGCGACCTGGCCAAGGAATTCCGTCTCGATCTGGACCGGATCGTCACCCACTGCAAGGACGAAAACGAGCGGATCGTCGAGGTGTTCCAGCGCGAGATGCAGTCGGTCAGGACCGAGATCACGCAGCCGATCGCCAGAGTGCTGGCTCAGATCGAGAAAAGCAGTCGATGAGGGAGTAACAAGGGAGGTTATATCGCATGATCGAGCACGTCGAACCGATCCTGACCGCAGCGCGCGAGTTTGCGCGGACTGACAACGGGCAGACCACCATCGAGATTGGTCAGTACCTGGCCTACGTCACGCTGGCGCTGGTCACGCTCGTCAAGGTGATCTGGCCGGCACTGGCACTGACGACCAGGGTGGTGACGTTCCCGGTCAGGTGGGCGTTTCGCAAGCCGCCGTTGAAGCCGATGTCACCGCTGGCGGAGGGGCTGTCGCGACTGCTCAGGAGCGGGACGTGGACTCTGGAGGAGTTCAGCGAGAAGGACGTGCTGACCTGCGGCCGGGTGCAGGTGGTCCTGTCATTTCTTGGAGCGCCGACGATCCGGGTTGATGGGCGAGATATTGAGCGGCTGCTCACCGACGATGACCGTCGTCGGCTGAAAACGCGATTGCAGGACCACGCACGGGAGTTGCGGAAGACCGCTCGGGCCTGGGAGGCAGCCAAGGTGCTGGGACAGGTTCGGGCCAGCGAGGCAGGCGATCAACTCTCCTCACGTCTGGAGTCCTGCCAGGCCGCGCCACAACAGGAGAGGGTGTAGTAATGGCTAACCGATTGATGCAGTTTTTCAAGTTTGAGCATCTGCCAGAGCATCTGCGCGAGCCGTCCAAGTCGTGCGCCGAGTTGGCGCAAAAGATGGATGAAACATTGCCAGAGACGGCGGAAAAGGCTGCCGGATTGCGGAAACTGTTGGAGGCGAAAGATTGCTTCGTGCGATCGCTGCTAGAGGATCAGACGCGAAAAGGAGTCTAACCGTGGAGACGGTCAAGAGTGTGCTGCTGGTCCTGGCGATCGCGGTGGCGAGTTTTGCTCTCGGCGCGATCTTCGGGCCGCAACTGATGCCAAAAGGATGCTGCCATCATGCAACGGTTCCTGCTTGCTGCCGCTGAGCCTGTGGCCTGTGTGATGGTCTGGGCGTGGGGCTTTACCGTGCTGATCTTCGTGCTGGCGGTTGCTTCGATCTTCGACCAGGACTGATGCCATGCGATCCATCCTGACGCTGCTGTTGCTCTCAGGCGCCGTGCTGGCTCAATGCCCACCAGGCGGTTGCCCACCGTCAGGATTCGAGAGTTGGCAGGCTCCCGGCTATCAGCCCGCGCCACCACCCAACGCGGGCAGCAATTCGCCCGAGAAGACCGAGGGCACGATCGCAGCCTACGTCGTGCAGATTGTCACCGGCCGCGCTGGTGGCAGTGGCGTTTGCGTCTACGCCAAGGACGGCCAGGGCGTGATTCTCACCGCCCGACACATCTACGAGGCGACAACGCGCAAGGCAGTCGAGGTCGGCTCCGACATCACGAAGATTACTTTTCCTGATGGTAGGGTGTATCGATCCCAGAGTGTCATCAATCATCCGCGGACTGATCTGGCCTGCATCTTCTTTGAGTATTCGCCGCTGGAGAAAACGCCGCTGCCCGTGGCAGTGCTGGCCAGCACGCCACCGTCACGCGGTGTGATGGTGTGGAAGATCGGCTACCCGGCCGTGAATGGCAGAGCGCCGATGGACGTCCGGACGGGGCGAGTGGTGGACCCGCTGGCCAGAGGCGCGTACATCCACGCCTCCGCGCTGATCCGCTCGGGTGATTCCGGCGGCGGGCTGTTTGATGAGAAGGGCTATCTCGTCGGCATCGTCGTGCATCACGAGGGCGACTTCCAGTGTCGCGCCATCACGACGGCCACCTGTCACGACTTCTGTTACAAGACCTGCTTCCCGAGACTCTGGCTCAGGCCACAGCCAAGGCAACCAACACCGCCGTCGGCGCCGCCGACGATGCCGCCGGCCACACAGCAGCCGCCATCGGTGCCAGCCCCAACCGCGCCGGATTACTCCAGCCAGCTGGCGCAACTGATCGCCAGCCAACAGCAGATCCTTGATCGGCTGAAGACGCTGGAGAGCAGACCAGGCGTGCCAGGGCCGGAGGGACCAGCAGGGCAGAGAGGTTTGCCAGGGGAGAGGGGACTTCCTGGCGAGCGTGGGGCTCCTGGCCCTGCTGGTCCTCCCGGCCCCAAGGGCGACAAGGGTGATCCAGGAAGTGCAGGATCGGATGACGCGAGGATTGCGATTCTGGAAAAGCGGATTATCGAATTGCAGCAGCAGATTTCCCGGCAGCGGATACGCGTTGTACCCGCAGAGCAGTGATCGAGAGAGAGGTGGAAAATGGCGGACGCAATGGAAAACACTCCCCCGGCAACTCTGGGCTTTGGCCCGCGAGAGAGCGCCGACGAGTCGCGGCAGGCGCAGCATCAAATGGCCAACGACGCGCCCGTGGATGTCAACATGAATGCCATCATGGCCCGCAGTCAGGCGCTGACTGTGGACGTGCTGGGCAAGTCGTTCGAGGCCAATGCCGACGTCCGGCAGAAGTTGCAGGATCGCATCCTGGCCAAGCTCCCGAGCTAACCCATGGTACTGCCTGATCGACTGGCCGCACTGATTGCCCGCGTGGAGCGTGGCGAGACGATCACGCCGGAGGACTGGCGACGGCTCGCCACGTTGCAATACCTGGACCTGGCCAAGCTGGGCGAGGATTTCGCCCGCGAAGCAATCGCGGCGGACGCCCAGCTCGCCAGGACGCTGGAGGGCTTCCCCGATGGCCAATGAGCCTCACCCAACCGGAATTGACAAGGACGCGCTGTATGGAGACTTCCGCAAGCATCAGGAGAAACGGAACGCCCTGGCCCTCAAGGCGGCGCACAAGGCGCTAGACCTCGCTGATGATGACATGCACATCGAGGCCAATCAGCATCACTACGGTGTCGGCGCGAAGGGGCTGATTGCTCTGGGCCTTCTGACGCTGGTGCCCTCGGCGATCGCCCTGGTGGCCGCCTTCCGTCTGTTTCCGGGAGGCGAGAAGGAGAAGCCGCCCGCGGTAACGGCCCCAGCGGAAAAGCCAGGGGAAAAGCCAGGAGCCTGGGATGCGATCACGGAGGAATTGCAGCCTGACGGCACCTGGAAACAGATCAAGAGAGAGCGTCTCAAGTGAGTGTGACGATCAACGTCTACTCCTGCTGCCACCTGCCAGGACGCATGATCCTCGCCCTGGGCATTCCGCAGGATGCCTCTGTCCGCAAGGATGTCAATGATGCAAACGTTCAGACCATTACCGGAGATCCAGACGTGATCCAGGCCATTCTGACCGAGCAAACCACGACCGTCCACATCAAGGGGTTCCGCGACCACCGCGGCAAGCCAGCCACGGTGGACGGGCCGCCCAAATGGTCCACCGACAATAGCGACCTGGTCGCGCTCGAGCCGTCGCCAGACGGCATGTCGTGCAAGATCACCACAGGCCCCATGCCAGGGATTGCCCGCGTGCAGGCCCTCGCGGACGCGGACCTTGGCGAGGGCAAGTCGATGCTCTTTGGCACCGTCGAGCTGGTGATCGCCCTGCCGCAGGCCACCGAGATCGATCTGGCCGTGGACCTGCCGGTGGACGCGTGATCGTGGCCAAGCTCACGCACCTGCCGCGACCTGATCCCAAGTACGGTTGGTACGCTCTGCCGGATGGCTCACGGATCTACCCCTCGGGCAATCCAGCTTATCTGCCAGAGAAAGCGGTGAAGCCGGGCAAGTGGTTTGTGTGGCTCTATCTCCACGACGAGGTAGCTGACAACAAAGTTTTTCGTGTCGGCCGAATTCTGCTGGTGCCTGGCAGCATCGCCTACTTCGATTCGCCGGAGGAGGCGCTCAAGGCAGTGAGACGCCAGCGCGGAACCGGAGTCGTGGAGGGCACCTGATGCGGTTATTGATCCTGCTGATTGCTCTTTTCGCGCCGGTCCCACCGTATCGGCCGAAATCCCCTCAACCAGTCAGCGTCGTCGGCACCTGGCGGATGCACTGGGGCAGCGTCGTCTACGACTCGACTCACTTCGCCAGGGACGGCTATTACGAGTGCCAGCGACGCTGGGAAGGCAGGTGGAAGATCGAGGATGGCCGACTCTCAGTCGTCGAGTGGGCCAAGGGCGACACCGAGTCATCGCCGATTGAGTGGTCAGTACGACTCGATCCGGGCCGGCTGGCAGGACGTGCGGAATCCGGGTTCCCGTTCAAGTTGGAAAAGGGAGATTAGAGATGCCGGTAGAAGACTATGTCAGAAACGCCGTGGTGGTCAACGTTGTCGATGGCGATACCCTCGACGTGGACATTGACCTGGGATTCCGCACCTGGTGCCGCAAGCGCGTCCGCGTGCTGGGCGTCAACGCTCCCGAGATGACGGGGAAATCCCGGTGCGATGGGCAACGCGCGAAGAACTGGGTGATCCGTTGGCTGGCCAGCGCGAATAACCTCGTGACGATCCGCACGCATCTGGACAAAACGGATAGCTTTGGGCGAGTATTAGCCGAAATCTGGGCCGATGGACAATCGCTGGGGCGTGAGCTGATCGCGGCTGGGCACGGCACAGCGTATCGGGTCAAAAAGAAATAGCAGGTGTGCGCGGATTGCGATCTCCTTGGCCGCGCTGGGAAGGCAGCAGGCGAGTCTGGATGGTCCAGGCTCGCCTGTCTGTTTCTGGGGCAGCTGACTACTCACTTCTACTCTTTTTGCCATCGAAGTAGATACCCCCGTCCACTGCACATCTGTGTTTTTCAACGTGTACACAAGTTCGCTTTCACGGCACATCAAATCCGGCTAAATCAGTGCCATCTGGTGCGTTAGAGCGACGGTCGCTCTGACGCTCTGGAGGGCTGCTCTTTTCTCCGAGACGCTTCCTAAACCGAGGGTCGCAGGTTCAAATCCTGCCGGGCGTACTGACCCAAGCCTTTTAGCTGTCGCTATTTAGAGCGGAGTCCCAGCCACAGCGAGAGGCAAAATCGGCCGGAGAAAAAGAGTAGTCTACCCACTTTTCCGGCCAGGAAGGCAAGCATGCGCGTCCCCAAGTATCGCCACCACAAGGGCTCCGGTCAGGCCGTTGTGGTGCTCGGAGGTGAGTGGCATTATCTCGGAGTTTACGGGTCGGAAGAATCGAAGAACCGCTACGATCGGCTCCTGGCGGAGTGGATTGCCAACGGCCGGAAACGCCGGGTCGATCCCCACCCGTCGCTGACGGTCTCAAGCGTGCTGGCTGCCTACTATGGCCACGTCGAAGAGATCGTCAGCAAGTCACACGCCTGGCGCATCAGGAAAGCTCTCGGTGTGGCCCGGAGGCTCTTCGGCGAGACGGAGGCCCGCGAGTTCCGCGGGCGCGCGCTCAAGGCTTGCCGGGTCGAGCTGGCCAGCCGTGGCCACAACCGCCGGCATGTCAACCAGCTGGTCGATTGTCTCAAGCGCTGCTGGCGCTGGGCGCTCTCCGAGGAGCTCGTGCCGGCTGAGAGTGCCCAGTCAGTCCTCGCTGTGACTGGCCTGCGTCAGGGCGAGATCGACCTGCCCGAGCCTGGGAAGATCCTGCCCGTGGAGATCGACCTGGTCGAGAGCACACTGCCCCACCTGCCGGCGATCGTGGCCGACATGGTCCGGGTGCAGCTTTACTCCGGTGCCAGGCCTGGCGAGACGGTGACACTCAGGCACGACGAGATCGACAGGACCAGACCGGACCTCTGGGTGCGCCGGCCAGCGACCCACAAGACGGCCCATCACGGCCACCAGCGACAGATCTTTCTCGGCCCAAAGGCGATCGAGGTGCTCGAGCGCCAGAGCTCCGACGGCTCCTGGGTGTTCCCGTCGCCCCAGGAGCCAGGCGAGCATTACACCCGCCACGCCTACACGCGGGCTATCGCCCGGGCCTGTGAGCTGCACCAGCTCGCTCACTGGCATCCGCACCAGTTGAGGCACACGGCAGCCACGGCGATCGCCAGGGAGTATGGTTGGGAAGTGGCGAGGATCTTTCTGGGGCACCGCTCGATCGACACCACCAGGATCTATGCCGAGGACGCGGTGGACCGGGTCGCGGAGGCAGTGCGTGCCTTTGGGTGATTGTCCCACGCGGACAAAAGCGGACAAGAATTTTGTCCGCGCGGACAAAAGCGGACAAGAATTTTGTCCGCGCGGACAAAAGCGGACAAGAATTTTGTCCGCGCGGGACAATGGACGATTCTCAGCGACTGGCACTCATCCGACATTCCGACAGCCAATCTGAACGCGCATACATTAGCGTGATGCACGTCGGAGCGGGGTCAGTCGCCATGAGCTGCCGCGAGATCGCCGAATCTCTGGCCAGGGAGATCCTGGCCAGAATTGAGGATGCCGAGCCGGTCACCGTCGAGGTCGCCGGCGAAAAGGTCCGGGTGATCGTGCGCATTGTTGGCGCGCAACCCAGAACGCGCAAAAAACGGGCCGAGCGGACTGCCTGCGAGGAGAACATCCTGGCAGCGATCGCCGCGGCCCATCGCGCGCGACTGACCACGCCGCAGGTACTGGCGCTACTTGCTGCCAATGGATGCCTGCACGGTGAGTCCACCGTCAAGTACGCCCTGGCCCGTCTCGTCAAGTCCGGCCTGCTCATTTCCAGCCGCCACATTCCGCGCGGTTATTCCCTCCCTGACTGACGCTTCCTGACGTTCACCGAACGTGCGTCGATGTGTGTCGATGTTCAAGTGTGGTACATACTTGCAACAATGTACTGAACTTTCGCACAGTCCACGGTATGATTCTTTCGGCACGTCAAAAAGTCGCTGGAGAGAACGCCGTGAAGATCGAGTCGCTTACCAGGGTGCAACAGGCGCAACTGATCGGGATCGAGGATGCCTCCATGCTGATGCGTGGCCGGGGCGGTAGCCCGCCGCATCTGTCCACGGTGCGCCGGTGGATCACGCATGGGTATCAGCCGCCTGGGGGCGATCCAATCCACCTGCAAGCCGTCCTGGTTTCCGGTGGCTATGTGACGCTGCCCGAATGGGTGCAGGAGTTCGAGGCTGCCCGGCTGGAGGCTGGCCGGCGGGCCAAACCCAAACGGGCCACACCCACCAACCGGGCAGCCCGGAAGGCCCATCGCCTGGCGGAGCTGGACCTCGACAGGGCTGGCATCGGCAAGAGCTAATCGAGGAGGCGTGATGGCGCCATCGACGCAGGAACGCAGGCTGTCACGTCTCAGAAAGGATCTGGCCAGGCGTCTTGTCACGCTGAATCTGGCGATTGCCATGATGCGCAAAGGCACCCGGTATCAGGAGGAGGACTGGCTGGTGATCAAGCTGGCTGCGGAGGATTTGATGGAGAAGCTGGCCGTCCTGGAGGAGGCGAAGGAGCAATGCTAGTCGCGATCTCCTCTGGCTCGTCGATCCGCTTCCATCTGCCGGTTGCAGGCCATGCGAATGTACGCGCTACGGCTCAGGCCGAGCTGCTGGGCAGCAGCGTCGAGCTGCGGCAACCAGTCAGGCGGAGCCTGGAACTCAACCCGCTCAAATGCAGGCTGGCTGATTGGCTGATCGGGCTTCTTTCGCTTTGCCATCAGGCCACATGCGTCTACGGGAGGCATTCGTTGAAACTCCGTAAGGCAATGCTACCAGGGGGTCTAATACAAGTATATCCGTCAAAACATCGTAGTTATTGAGTAAATCCACCTGAAAAACTACGTAGAATAATCTTGACTACGGAAAAACTACGTAGTAACCTCATCCCGTAGGAGTAATCCCTACAACCCTCACAACCCAACCTGAAAGGAGAAGGGGAGATCATGAAGACCTGCACAAAGGAAGAGCTGGCGGAAGTCCTCCGACTGCACGCTGACTGGCTGGCAGGCAGGGAAGGTGGAGTCCGCGCGGACCTGACCCGCGCGGTCCTGACCGGCGCGAACCTGACCGGCGCGAACCTGACCGGCGCGTACCTGGCCGACGCGAACCTGACCGGCGCGTACCTGGCCGACGCGAACCTGACCGGCGCGTACCTGGCCCTCGCGGTCCTGACCGGCGCGAACCTGACCGGCGCGTACCTGGCCCGCGCGGTCCTGACCGGCGCGAACCTGACCGGCGCGAACCTGACCGGCGCGGACCTGGCCGACGCGAGCCTGACCGGCGCGGACCTGGCCGACGCGAACCTGACCGGCGCGAACCTGACCCGCGCGTACCTGGCCCGCGCGAACCTGACCGACGCGGACCTGACCGGCGCGAACCTGACCCGCGCGCACCTGGCCCGCGCGGTCCTGACCGACGCGGACCTGGCCGACGCGAACCTGACCGGCGCGGACCTGACCGGCGCGAACCTGACCGACGCGAGCCTGACCGGCGCGGACCTGGAGGTGTATCGCCAGGACCTCATCGCTGAGGTCTTGAAAATGCCCGGCGAGCTGGAAGCTCTGCGAGACGCGATCTTTGCGGGGAGGATCGACGGATCGACCTATACCGGAGAGTGTGCGTGCCTGGCCGGCACGATCGCGAATGCCCGCGCGTTCGACATTGAAAGCGGGAATGAGATGCGGGACGGGGCAGCTCCCGTCTTTCGGATTAACGCTGGCTCGCCACGAGAGCAATGGTTCGCGCTCATCAGGCCCGGTCAAACGCCAGAGAACCACCAGCCGGCTAAGCTGGCTCACGACTGGATCTGCGAAGCCATCGCAATTCGCGATCACATTCGTGCTGGCTCCTCC
>JBJACV010000041.1:0-16135 GCA_046604365.1 Nitrospira sp. | reverse complement strand
CGGATTAAATCCGTTGAGCCATCATCTCCTCTCGGGGCGAGTGCCGATGATGACCTTAGTTCACACTCTCGCCGTCGCCGAATATCTGAACTTCCGCCACGCCGCCAATGCGCTCGGCGTGGCGCAATCCAGCGTCAGCGCGCGCGTGAAGGCACTGGAGGAAGACCTCGGCATCCTCCTGTTCGAGCGCCATGCACGAGGTGTCCGACTAACCGAGGCCGGTCGCCACTTCGTCGAGCGGATCGCGGCCGGTGTCGATCTATTGGACCATGCGATTAAGACCGCCGGCATGGCGGCAGCCGGAGAAAGCGGCCGGCTTCGCATCGGAATCCATGCTGTGGCAAACGGCAGTCCACGTTCGGACGTCCGACTTCGGGCGTTATGTCGACCGGCCCGTGCGAAAAGGCGGGTAGTGCTGCCTATCACCCGCGACGAACCGTCCGGACGTGTTGGACCCTGCGTTGCTGCGCCCGGGCCGGTTCGACCGTCAGATCACAGTCGGCAATCCGGACATCGAGGGCCGCATCAAGATTCTGAAAGTGCATTTGAAAAAGGTGCAGTTGGCGGGCGACGTCGATCCGCGCACGATCGCGCGCGGCACGCCGGGCTTTTCGGGCGCTGACTTGGCCAACCTGGTCAATGAAGCGGCGCTGTTGGCGGCGCGGCGGAACAAGCGCGTCGTGACGATGCGAGAGTTGGAAGACGCAAAAGACCGCGTGATGATGGGCGCCGAGCGCAAGTCCATGGTGATGACCGAGGACGAGAAAAAGCTGACGGCCTATCATGAGGCTGGTCACGCACTCGTCGCGTTGCATTCGCCTGCGTCGGATCCGATTCACAAAGCGACGATCATTCCCCGTGGCCGTGCGTTGGGCTTGGTCATGCGGTTGCCGGAACGCGACACCTATTCCTATGCACGCGACAAGATGAAGGCCAATTTGGCGGTGTCGGCCGGCGGCCGTGTCGCCGAGGAAGTCGTGTTTGGGCACGAGAAGGTGACCTCGGGCGCGATTTCAGACATCGACTATTCGACCCGTCTTGCGCGCGCGATGGTCACGCGTTGGGGCATGTCGGACAAGCTCGGGCCTATGGCCTATGCGGAGAACCAAGAGGAAGTGTTCTTGGGTCACTCGGTCGGCCGCACCCAGAACATGTCGGATGAGACCGCTAAGCAAATCGACGCCGAAATCCGTGCGCTGATCGATTATGGCTACAACACAGCCAAGGACATCATCACGACGCATCGCGACCAGCTGGAAGCGATTACCAAGGCATTGCTGGAGCACGAAACGCTGACGGGCGATGAGATGAAGGGCTTGATCGAGGGCCGTTCGATCGTCCGGGTCGCGCCGGCCGAAGAGCAAGTCGTGATCAAGCCCGCCGGCCCCTCCGTGCCGGTGACACGCCCGCGCAGCGGCGACGGCGAGCCTCAGACGAACGCGTAACGCTTGCGCATCCTCGTCCTCCCACCCATGATTTGGGTGGGGGGATAAGCGCGGTGAACAAACTTTCCCTTGCGAGCGCAGACTTTCGACGCCACTCTTTCCGGATCGTGCTGGGGAGGGTTCAAATGAAATTTGCCATTCTAGTTGCCGTCGTAGGGATCACCGCGAGTTCCGCGCAAGCCATGGTGTCGTGTCCGATGCCGCCCGATCCGCTTGTTCAAGTAAAGTATGTCTCGTTCTTCGACGGCGATCCATCACAGATGATCGAATTAGCGCCCGACGACGCCAGCGCCGGCGGCAATCTCGATCTGACCTGGCAATTCGCGCCCAGTAACCCAGGCGGCATCACTATGGTCTGCAGCTATTCAAACAGCGAGACACAACGGAAGGCTCTGCCCGAGGGCGTGACCGTCTGTAAATTGACCGGTCAGATCGACGCGAGCGGAAACGTGTCTGGATCGCCGACGCTCGTCTGTCAGTGATCGCATCGCGACTTCAGATTTTTGGCATTCTCAACGTCACGCCGGATTCGTTTTCCGACGGCGGCAGGTTTCTCGACCCAGCCGCCGCAATCGCGCAGGGGCAAAAACTCGTTTCTGATGGAGCCAACGTCATCGACCTTGGCGCCGCCGCCAGCAATCCGATGGCCGAGGCCGTTCCGCCAGATGTCGAAATCGCGCGCATGGCGCCGGTCGTCGCGGCTTTGCATGCTCAGGGCGTCGCGATTTCGGCGGACACATTCTCTACGCCGGTTCAGCGCTGGGCGCTGGGGCAAGGCGTCGCGTATCTCAACGATATCCAGGGATTCGCGGATCCCTCGATCTACTCCGTGCTTGCTGAGTCCTCCGCTCACCTGATTGTGATGCATTCGGTTCAGGGCCGTGGCAAAGCGACAGTCGCGCAAGTTTCCCCGGATGGAATATGGGACCGGCTGTTCCGTTTCTTCGATGCGCGGATCGATGCATTGGTCCGGGCGGGCGTCGCACGTGAGCGATTGATATTGGACCCTGGCATGGGCTTTTTCTTGGGCGACAATCCCGAATGTTCTTTGACCGTTCTGCGCCAAATCGGGCGTCTGACGTCGGTTTACGGATTGCCAACCCTAATCTCGGTTTCCCGTAAATCGTTTCTGCGGCGGCTGGCCAGCGTCGATTCCATGTCTAGCGGGCCTGCGACCCTGGCGGCAGAGCTCTTTGCGGCTCAGCGCGGGGTCGCCTATATCCGCACCCATGATCCGCACGCGTTGCGCTCGGCGCTGGCCATTAAGGCGGCGTTGGGCGAAGATAGCGTATAGGTTCCCTCGTCTCGCGTTCCGCGACCGTTTTTTTGCGTGTGTCCATGACGTCCAGCCCGCCTGTTCTCGCCCTCGACTCCGTCTCGAAGTCCTACGGCGCCTTTCAGGCCGTCAAATCGCTGAGCTTTCAGGTTCAGCCCGGAGAAGTGTTCGGATTCCTAGGACCGAACGGCGCTGGCAAGACGTCTTCTGTCCGGATGATCCTGGGCATCCTGACGCCTGACCACGGACAGATTTCCTTGTTCGGCGTTCCTTGGGCGCGCGAAGGCTTGAACCGCATCGGCTATCTGCCGGAAGAGCGCGGCCTCTACAAACATATGTCGGCGCAATCGTCGATCGCCTATTTCGCGATGCTGCGCGGACTATCGTATTTCGAGGCTCACAAACGGGCCAAGGCGATCCTCGAACGGTTCGAGTTAGGAAAGTTCGCGCGCAAGAAAATCTCGTCCTTGTCGAAGGGCATGGCGCAAAAGGTTCAACTTGCCGCCGCGATCGCGCACGATCCCGATCTTTTGATTTTGGACGAACCGTTCTCGGGCCTCGATCCTTTGAACCAAAAGGTTCTTGAAGACGTCATCCGCGAGCAAGCGGCGCGGGGCTGTTCGGTGCTGTTTTCGACGCACACGATGCAACATGCGGAACGGCTGTGCGATCGTCTTCTCATCATGACCAAGGGCATCAAGGCTTTCGACGGCACGCTGGCCGAAGCAAGGGCGACGCGGCCCCGTCATATCAAAATCGAAGCGGACGGCGATCTGAGTTTCGTCGCCAAGGTCGCGGGCGTGCAATCTTTGACCCCGCCGGTCGCGCCGTCCAAGGTTTGGGACGTCGTATTGAAGCCTGGAGCCGAACCGCACGCCGTCCTGGAGGCATGTTTCAAGGCGGGCGTCATCCTGAAGAAGTTCGACGCGTCGGAAATGACGTTACACGATTTGTTTGTCGAGATTGCGGGCGTGGATCCCACGCTGTGGCAAACGGCAGTCCACGTTCGGACGTCCGACTTCGGGCGTTATGTCGACCGGCCCGTGCGAAAAGGCGGGTAGTGCTGCCTATCACCTTCACTAATCGCAAAGTGCGCTTGAGTATCGGCAGGACAGCCAGGTCCTTATCCCGGTTTGCAGCGCGTTTGCTGGCGATTACTCTGCTCAACGGCAGTATCTTTACTGGCACGTTCTCCAACTCCCCCCATCGCGAGTACTTCCACTCGACATCAAAGGCCCGCAGTCCATCAGGTTGAAAAATAGCGTTCACCTGTGTGCCGTCGCTAAGTTCGTATAGCGTGCGGGCGCGAACGGTTCCGCCTTGTCGCTGGACGATGGACAGCAGTCGGACATACTGGCGTTCGGGCAGGTTCACCCAGAGGTCGTAATTCACCGTCATCAAAGGTGCGCCCTGCTCGATGGCCGCCATTGCTCCGATGAGGATGCACTTTATCTCTTCTTCTTCGAGCGCCTCAAGGAAAGCGCCGAGCGGGCTGTCGTGAGACTGAACTGGCATCGTTCCTGGGGAGACATGGCGAAGAACAGGGCGTGCTGCCAGCGTTCCGCGTCGTCCATGCCTCGGACTCCCGCCAGTTGACGGTAGATCCGTGCAGCGCGGTCGTGTTTGGCCCTGGTCTTTTGCGTAGCCACAGGGCCATGGTGCCCTTGGTCTTACTCGGTGGCAAGGTAGCTTTGCGAAATGGGTTGGGGCCGCGTTAGGTGGGCTTTCTATCGCAATTCGGTCGGCAGGCTCATTATCGCCGGCAGCACTTCTCTTTCCGCGCGGTCAGCGTCTTCCGGGAAATCAATCTCTGTCCACGGCAGGCGGGTGACATCTTCCGCGCCGAAGCGGCCTTCCGTGACGAGGACGCGCAGGACGTCGTCGTAGGACGCAGTCCGATCGCCAGTGGCAACGCGGCGTTGGGTTTCCTCGATCAGGTGGGGCAGATCCGCCGGGTCGAGCTTGAAGAAGCCGATCGATTCGCCGACGGCATCGGCTTCACCGGACCATTTCTTGCGAAAGTCGAAGGGCCGTCCGTTGCGCATTGGCACCAGAACCGGATCGTCGTCTGCGGTCGAGTACTCGCGGTCGACCAGCAGCGCCGTCCGGTGTGGCGAATTCCACAGCTGTCGCAGCATGGCGGCGGGATACAGGACGTCGCCGTCCATGAGTAGCAGCGGCTCCGATTGAGCTTCGAGCTCCGGAATCGAGGCGGCGAAGCTCAGGACGCTGCCTTCGGTGTAATCGGGATTGTTCCGCGTCCGCGTGGGCAGCGCGTGAATCTTGCCGAGGCGGGCAACCTCCGCTTCGAGTGTTTCGCGAAGGTAACCGGTGACAACGACGAGCTCGTGGCAGCCGATTTCCTTCAGCCGTTGCATGTGCCAGTCGAGGAGGCTGCGTCCGCCAAATTCGAGCAGCAGCTTGGGCCGGGGTCCGAACCGGCCTTCGAGGCGTTTGCCGATGCCGGCGGCGTAGATGATTGCTTTCATGGAGGAGTGAGGGAGTCGGCTTCAACCTGCTCGGCCACGCGGCGTAGCGAACCGCCCTCGGAGTAAAGGAAGAGCGCGCCGATGGCGGTGTAAACCACCTCGCGACCACGCCGCAGGATGGCGTAGGCGATCGCCTGGGATTCCGCGTAGCCGAAGAGATTGAACAGCAGCCAGACGCCGGATTCCTGGACGCCCAGCGCGCCCGGAACGACGATTCCAAGCGCCTTGGCCACCGTGATAAAACTCTCGATGGCCAGGGCGGTGCCGAAGTCCATGGGGAAGCCGAGCAGGTGGGAGACGAGAAAGACCTCCAGCGCATCGCAGATCCAGCCGGTGAGATACGCTGCACCGCTGGCCGCGAAGGATCGCGGATGGGTGCGGTAGAACCGGAAGATGCGCTCGTCGAGGGCGCGGAGGTCCTGACGCTTGTTCTCCAGCCAGCGAATGCGCAGGCGCGTGGCGACGGCATTGGCGAACTGAAAGAGCCCGCGGCTTTGGATCCAGAAAAGCAGGAAGATGGCGACCACGGCGAGACCGGTGACAATCGCCATGCCGCGGCGTCCCGGCGAGCCCACTGGAAGCAGGGAAAACGCGAGCCCGGCGCCGATGGCGATGAATACCACCTGGGCTGCGACCTGGACGGTCTTGCTGATGACGACGCTGCTCGTCGCCGCGGCGGCCGCCACGCCGCGGCGATGAAGCAGCCACGCCTTGATCGCCTCGCCGCCGACGTAGCCGGTGGGCACGAGATTGTTGACCGCCTCGCCGGCCCACCGGATTCGCAGCAAGGTGAGGAAGCCCGGGCGCGGCCGGGACGGCTCGAAGGCAAAGCGCCAGCCGAGGGTGTCGAAGCAGTAGACGATGAAGAACGGAAGCAGGACGACCGGCAGCCACCAGCCGAGGCGTTCGAATGTGGAAAGGATCGCGCCCGGTCCGGCGCGGTGAACGAACCAGCCGAACAGGCCGAGGCCGAAAAGCAGCAACAGGATCTTCAAGGTCCGCTTCATGCGGAGGCTGGCGGTCGGCGGCGGAATTGCAGGGAGAGCGCCACCATCCAGAAGACATGCACGCCAAACGCGGCAAGCCACAGGAACCAGGCCAGGCGGTCGACGCACGCGAGAATCAGCAGGAGCACGGAGAAATCCCGGTTGGTGGTGGCATCGATGAGACGCTGGAGGGCGGTATTCTTTTGCAGTTCAGGATTCAGCAGTCCTCTCATCACGACCGCAAACGAGATGACCACCCCGACTCCGGCGCTGGCCGCCAGGGCCAGGACGGGCGCGTCCACGCCGGCCCGCCAGAGCCCGATGCCTATGGCGAGAAAGACGCTGATGTGAACGACTTGATCCCCGACGATGTCCAGCCATTTGCCCAGCGGAGATTCCTTGAACACCGCCCGGGCGACGTCGCCGTCAACGCACTCGACGATGGCGGACAATTGCAGCAACAGGGCGCCGAGGAGCGCCGTCGGGCTGGTCCCAATTCCGAAGAGCACCGCGGAGATCACCCCGAGAACGGTGGCGACAATGGAAATTTGGTTGGGAGAAACCGGCGTGTGAATCAGCACCTTTGAGAACAGGCGGCCGACGGGCCGGTTAAAATAGCGGTCCACGAGCCCGTCCGCGGAACTGGTCAACGACGCCCAGAGCGCGCGCGTGGCCGCCCTGGCCGACGCGGAATCCGTGACTTGAGCGACGAGCCCCTCCGGTTCGATGGCCGGGGCGTCGCGTAGATCAGCCTGGATATCCCCGGTGAGTTTTTCGGCGACACCCACCGGTCGGGGCTGGCCATTCGTCAGCAGACGGCCGCGGCGGGCCAGGAGCTTTGCGACATCCCGCGTGGTTACCAACCATTCGTCTGAGGCGATGAACACGGGTCCTTCCAGCGCCGGGATTTTCGTGGCCGATTGAACGGCGATGCCCAGCGCCGGCATGCGCCGGAATCCCGGGAGTTGGCCGGATGCGACGACATGGATCGGACTGCATCCGGCGCGATGAGCTGCAACGACGAGGCGTTCCAACGTGCTGAGCCCTGCGACCGCCGGCGTGGCGGCCTGGCTGAAGAGCACGGCGGGAATCTTCACAAGAGAACGGTTTGGCGGCTGGCCCCGGGGCTGCCTATCGGCGGGATGAAGGCCGGGCGGCGCGGGACCGACCGCCGCCAAAGAAAACCTTCTTCAAGCCGAAGTAAGCGATCGAATCCTTCATGTTCGAGACAAAGCGCATGAAGGGATTCATGTCGCCGTTCGTGACGTACTGCATCGAGATGATGTAGCGATGCTCGCCCTCCGCGGTGGGACTGACGGCGTTCCAGAGCTTGTCGCCATTGAAAAGCACGACCGTTCCTGGTCCGACCTTCAGCTCCAGCTTCTGAACGGTCTTCGCCTTGTTCCGGGTGTGAAGATGGCAAAGGAGTTTTGAGGACGATTCGTCGATGAAGCCGACCAGCACGGTCCAGCGACGATCCTTGTAATAGCTCGTGTCGTAGTGGAACCCGATGTGATCGCCGGCCTCCGTGTAGGCGTAGAGCGCGCAGCGATGCGGGTCGCTGTCCGGGCATTCCTTCATCGGGGCATCGGCGATCTGACCGAAGGCCCGTTGCAGGGCGGCGCTGTGGTAGACCGCGGTCATCGACGGGGCGAGCTGCGCCACGGTATCAAAGTCGACACTTCCGCCCTTCTTGTGCTTGGGGATGTAGTTGCGGTGAATTTGCGGCTTGAGGTGTTCCAGTTCCCGGGTCCACCGGGCGATGATGCCGGGCGAAACCAGGTTCTCAAGCACGATGAATTCATCCTGCTCGTAATACCTCCGGCGGGCGGCGTCGAGGTCGAGGCGGGTGACCGCGTCAGCGAGCCGGTCTTCGATGTTCAGCGCGTCAGGAGTGTCGGTGATGGTCATAAACTCAATGCGCGGGAGCGCGTATTGAAGGGCAGGTCCTAGCAGGCGGGACGGCCGGCCATCAAGAGGAAAGGCGGTCGGAAACGGGCAAATTCGCAGTTGCGCCACCCCGCGCCTGGGCCTTTAATCCGCCTCCTTGAACCTGACAAAGGCCAGACAATTTAAGCAACTGCTTCACTCCGATCGGCTTGAGTTCATCATGGAGGCCCACAACGGCCTCAGCGCCCGGATCGTGGAGGAGGCCGGGTTCAAGGGCATCTGGGCCAGCGGGCTCTCCATGTCCGCCGCGCTCGGTGTCCGCGACAACAATGAGGCCAGCTGGACGCAGGTGCTCGAAGTGGTCGAATTCATGGCCGACACCACGCGGATTCCCATCCTGCTGGATGGCGACACGGGTTTCGGCAACTTCAACAACGCCCGGCGGCTGGTGCAGAAACTCGAACAGCGCGGGTGCGCCGCGGTTTGCATCGAAGACAAGCTCTTCCCGAAGACCAATTCCTTCATCGACGGGGAAAAACAGGCGCTGGCCGACCTGGATGAATTCTCCGGCAAGATCAAGTCGATGAAGGACGCGCAGAGCGATCCGGACTTCTGTGTCGTGGCCCGTTTGGAGGCATTCATCGCCGGCTGGGGTCTCGATGAAATGCTGCGTCGCGCCGAGGCATACCATGCGGCGGGTGCGGATGCGCTGCTCGTTCACAGCAAGAAAAAGACGCCGGACCAGGTGCTGGCCTTTGCCCGCGCCTGGGCCGGCCGATGCCCGGTCGTTATTGTGCCGACGATGTATTACTCGACGCCGGTGGAGGTTTTCGAGGAGGCCGGGATCAATCTCGTCATTTGGGCCAACCATAACTGTCGCGCGGCCATCACCGCCATGCAGCAGGTCACGCGGACCATCTTCAATGAGCGGTCGCTCTTGAACGTCGAGGACAAGATCGCGTCGGTGAAGGAGATTTTCCGTCTGCAAAAGGCCGGGGAATTGCAGGAGGCGGAGGAACGGTACCTGCCGCGCAAATCTGAGCAGACCCGGGCCATCATCCTTGCCGCCTCCCAAGGCAGCGAACTGGGCGAGGCGACAAAAGCGCGCCCGAAAGCGATGCTCGCCGTGGGCGGAGTGCCGCTGTTGCACAAGCTGGTGGCGACCTTCCGCGAGGAGCGAATCAAGGAGGTCGTGGTGGTGCGCGGCTTTGCCAAGGACGAGGTCACCGCACCGGACGTGCAGTTCATCGACAACGACGAGTTCGCCACCACCGCCGAACTGGCATCGGTCCACAAGGCGGCGGCAGCGATTGAAGGAGATGTGGTCATCTCTTTCGGCGACATTCTGTTCCGCCGTTACATCCTCAGCAACCTGCTGGGTGAAGCCGGGGATATCGTCATCGCGGTCGACAGCGGCTGGCGTCAGCGCAAGGCGGTCGGCCAGGTCGATTACGTCGAAACGTCGCGGCCGTTCACGCTCCGGTACTCGGAGGATGTGGTGACCTTGAAAGCCATGAGCGCCGGTCTTCCGGAGGAGCGGATCAATGGCGAATGGATCGGGCTGGTGAAATGCACGCCGCGCGGCGCGAAGCTGGTCCAGGAATCCCTGGGGGAACTCGCGAAGGACCCCGGCTTCGACTCGTTGCGATTCCCCGATTTGTTCCGGCACCTGCTCGATCGCGGCGTCGAGATTCGTGTGCTGTTCATTACCGGCCACTGGCTCGACGTGGACAACCTTGATGATCTGGCCCAGGCCCAGACTTTCTAATCCGCATGATTCCCGCCGCCTCTTTCATCGAGCACCTGCGCACCCTCGGCTACACCCAATACGCCGGCGTGCCCTGCTCGTTCCTGAAACCGTTCATCAATTACGTCATCGATGATCCGACCCTGAATTACGTCGGTGCAACCAGTGAAGGCGAGGCGGTGGGTATCACGCTCGGCGCGTTCCTCGCCGGGCGCAAGACGGTGACGATGTGCCAGAATTCCGGGCTCGGCAACATGGTCAATCCGTTGACGTCGCTGAATTTTCCCTTCCAGGTGCCCACACTGCTGATCACAACGTGGCGCGGTGAGCCGGGCGTGAAGGACGAGCCGCAGCACGAGCTGATGGGGCACATCACCCACCGGCTGCTGGAGACGATGGAGATCCCGTGGCTGCCGTTTCCGAAGTGTGAGGAGGAGATCGCCCCGACCATGGCCAGGGCCGAGGCCAGCATGGCGGAGCGCTCAAAGCCCTTCGCCCTGGTCATGTCCGAGGGCACGATTGCCGAACACGAATTGCGGGGAGAGAAAACGCCTCAAGCGGTGCCGTGCGAACTGCGCCGCTGGCCGTCGGTACCCGCGGGCGAGCGGATGATCCGCACGGAGGCACTGCAAGCACTGCTCGACTCGCTGGCCGGAGACGAAGCGATTCTGGGAACCACCGGAAAGACGGGACGCGAGCTCTTCACCATCGCGGACCGGCCGAATCATCTTTATGTGGTCGGCGGCATGGGCACGGCCTCGGCGATCGGATTCGGCGTCGCCCAATCGCTGCCCGGACAGCCGGTGGTCGTCATCGATGGCGACGGCGCAGCCCTGATGAAGATGGGCAACTTCGCAACGATCGGTTGCTATCAGCCTCCGAACCTGCTGCACGTCCTGCTCGACAACGAATCGCATGACTCGACCGGCGGACAACGCACGGCCTCGGGCATCGTCGATTTTGCCGCTGTGGCCGTCTCGACAAACTACCGCAACGCCTTCGCAGCGGAACGGGCGGCGGACGTTCGGGAGGCAGTTCGGCTGGCGCGCGGTCGTCCCGGACCGACACTTGTCCATGTCCGCATCCGGCCCGGTTCCCCCAAGAACCTCGGGCGGCCCACGGTCAAACCGCACGAGGTGAAGGAACGTTTCATGGCCTTCCTCCGTTCGCGGCAACCTGCGCACTGACCTCCCCATGGCGACGCCCGACAAACTCCTCTTCACGCCTGGCCCACTGACCACGAGCCTGACTGTCAAGCAGGCCATGCTCCGGGATCTCGGTTCGCGAGATGACGAGTTCATCGCCATGGTTCGTTCGATTCGCGACCGGTTGCTGCAAATTGCCGGGGTCAGTCAGGGGGAAGGATTTGAGGCGATTCCCATGCAGGGCAGCGGCACGTTCGGGGTGGAGTCGGTGATTTCCTCCGTCATTCCACCGGACGGAAAAATCCTCATGCTGGTCAACGGTGCCTATGGCGACCGAATGGTGCAGATGGCAGGACGACTGAAGATCTCGGTCGAAGCCATTCGCTGTGCCGAGAACGAAACCCAGGATCCGGCAGCTCTGGAAACGAAGCTGCGAAGCGACCCCGAGATTACTCACGTCGGCGTCGTTCATTGTGAGACGACGACGGGCGTATTGAATCCGATCGAGGCGTTCGGACGGATCGTAAAGGCGGCCGGCCGAAGTTACATCGTCGATGCGATGAGCAGCTTTGGTGCGTTGCCCATCGAGATGAAGGGCGCCGAAATCGATTACCTCATTTCATCGGCCAACAAGTGCATCGAAGGAATCCCGGGATTCGCGTTCGTCGTCGCCCGCCGGACGGCACTGCTCTCCACGGATGGATTTGCACGCAGCCTGAGCCTGGACCTGCTGGCGCAGTGGCGGGGATTGGAACAGTCCGGACAGTTTCGATTCACGCCGCCGACGCATTCCCTGCTGGCGTTCGATCAAGCGCTGCGCGAGCTGGAGGCGGAGGGCGGCGTTGCCGGGAGGCTGGCACGTTACTCTGCAAATCATCGTGTCATCGCCGAAGGAATGGCCCGGCTCGGTTTTCGATCCTACATTCCAGCGGGGAAGCAGGCGCCCGTCATCACCGCGTTCCACTATCCCGCTCATCCGGCTTTTCGATTCGAAGAGTTTTACCGCCGGCTCTCCGAGAAGGGATTCGTAATTTACCCGGGCAAGCTGAGCCAGGTTGATTGCTTCCGAATCGGCAACATCGGCCGGCTGTTCGGGAAGGACATGGCCGCGCTGGTGAACGCCGTGGCCGATGTTCTGTCAGCGATGGGTGTGCCGGTACCGACTCACTGACCGGGGCCAGGAATCTCGCCCGGTTTCCGTTCCCGTTTTTGACCAAGCTGGGACCTCCTGCATCGCACCTCCATCGTTCACCGGCGGCCTGCCGCCAGCTCCTCAAGGATTTCACATCCGTTGAATCAGACGAACCGCATCCAGCCTGAGCCGGGCACCGGTCAGGTGGCGATCCAGTTCCCGCTGTTCCGCGAGCAATTGCTCGATTTCCTCCGGGCGGACACTGCGATTCACCTTCTGCAATTCTCGCAATCGCGAAACTTCATGATCGAGCTGAGTCTGCATCGTCTTTCGGGCGGCCTCCACGTAGCGGCTGACATGGCGCCGGGTGAGGGCTTCCGCGCTTTCGATCCACGACGGGATGGCATCGTGCAGATCCGGTTGATCGAGCAGGGCGAAGGGTTTGGCCGGCTTGATTCGGCCAGCCAGCGCCTTGCTGGTGACGAGTGCTCCGGCCTCGACGCCGTTCTGGTCCACGACCACTCGCAGTGGCGTGGGAGGAAGAAAGCGGTCCACATGCAGCCGCGGCGGTGCAACGCATTCCAGCAGGTGAATGACCTCGAGGTAAAGCCCCTCGCCCTTTCCATCGGTCCACAGTCCGAAGCTGCATGTCCCCTTGTCCGAACCCAGCAACAAGTCCAGCGCTCCGGTGACCAACGGATGATCCCAGGTCAGAAACTGCACGTCCTCCCGCGACAACGCGCGCTGCCGATCACACGTGACTGTGAGCCCTTCCGCGGGAAGGCCGGGAAAGGTGTCCGCAAAGACTCCCGCGGAACCGAGCTGAAAGGTCCGATGCGTCAGTTCCTCGCTGTGAATATTGTAGTGGTCGAAGATGGCGGTCATGAACTCGTCGAGCGACCGGTCCTGGTCCTGTTGCTGGATGCCCTCGACCAGAGACTTCGCCGCTGGCGCCCGAAAGGAGTTCAATTCGAGCAAGCGATCCCGGCCCTGCTCCAGCCGGCGCGTCAATTCGTCGCGCGCTGCCCTGGTCTCGGCCAGGAGACGGGTGAGTTCAGCGCGGGAGGTTTCCTCCGTCTCATGGAAGTCCTGCGCCAGATCGCGAACGCGTTCTCCAAATTGCTCCAGGAGGGCGCGCCCGCCCTGGAGATTCCTTTCGAAGGAGTTCAGTCCCTCATGATACCATCGCACGAGCACTTCCTGGGAACTGCCGCTCACGAACGGGACGTGGATCTGAATCTCCGAACGCTGGCCGATTCGATCGAGCCGCCCGAGACGTTGTTCGAGCAATTCGGGATCGAGTGGCAGATCAAACAGCACGAGGTGATGGGCGAACTGGAAATTCCGCCCTTCACTCCCAATCTCGGAGCAGATGAGCAGGCGCGCGCCGTCCTCTTCCGCAAACCAAGCGGCATTCCGGTCGCGTTTCACGAGCGGCAAGCCCTCGTGGAAAACGGCCATCGGAATCGTCAAACGCTGGCGCAACGCGGCTTCGATGGCCTCCGCCTTACGCTGCGTCCGGCAAATGAGCAGCACCTTCTCGCGTTCCAGTTGACGAAGCAGCCCAGCGAGCCAGTCCACGCGCGGGTCTTCGGCAAAATCAGGTTCGAAGGTCTCGGCCGCGCCAAAGGAGATGTCAGCCTCGAACTCGCACGCCAGGTTTTCGAACTGCGGATTGGCTTCGCTCGGGAGTTGGAGCGACGCAAGCCGGGCGACCCGACATGGAAATCCCGTGACCGTATGCCGGGTGTTCCGAAGCATGACCCGACCGGTTCCATGCTGGTCAAGCAGCGCGTCGATGACCCGGTCGAGGGCTTGCTGGTCGCGACAGGCGATCTTCTCCAGTTCCGACCGGGTATGGTCTTCTGGTTGCCGGAGAATGGTCGAAAGCCGCGTGATCTCGACGGCATCCAGGCATGTCCCGGCCAGGAGCTTGTCGGAGAGGCGCGCGATGTCGCGATAGCTCGCAGCTTCCTGCGCAAACGTCTCGAGGTCAAAGAACCGATCCGGATCCAACAAACGCAGCCGGGCGAAATGACTGGCGATGCCGAGCTGTTCGGGCGTGGCGGTCAAAAGGAGGAGACCGGGGGAGATTCGGCCAAGCGCGTCCACAGCACGATACTCTTGACTGACCCCGTCCGGGGACCAGCCGAGGTGGTGCGCTTCGTCGACGACCACCATGTCCCAGCCTGCTTGGACGGCCTGGGTCAAGCGGCGGTCATTCTCGGCGAATAGATGGATGCTCGAGAGGATGAGTTGGTCGTCGAGAAAGGGATTGACTTCCGGGTTGGCGGATTCGATGGCATCACAACGTTCCTCGTCGAAGATGTGAAACCAGAGGTTGAAGCGCCGCATGAGCTCGATGAACCATTGGTGCACCAGGGAATCAGGCACCAGCACCA
Organism: Nitrospira sp.; assembly: GCA_046604365.1. Taxonomy (GTDB): domain Bacteria; phylum Nitrospirota; class Nitrospiria; order Nitrospirales; family Nitrospiraceae; genus Nitrospira_D. The sequence continues at coordinate 1,623 of JBJACV010000041.1, read as the reverse complement.
GCACCCGCCGGGCGCGGCCGGTCAGGATGAGGCGGTGCAATATCAGGCACGCCTCGATCGTTTTACCCAGGCCAACCTCGTCGGCCAGCAGAACCCGCGGCGCCAGCCGCCCGGCCACTTCGGATGCGATGTATAGCTGGTGAGGAATCAAATCAATCCGCCCACCCGTGAATCCGCGAACCGGCGATTTCCTCCTCCGATGCTGATACACCAGGGCCTTGACCCGCAGGTCGAAGGTCCCCGGTTCGTCGACCTGCCCATTGAGCAGACGCCGGCCCGGTTCGTCGCAGGAGATACTGTCGTTGAGCTCAGCTTCACACCATTTCAACCCGTCGCCGAGGTAGTAGAGCAGCCCGCCCTGGAGCGCGACCGTTGACACCGCGAGGGAGGCGCCGTCGCGATTCCGCACGACATCCCCTGCACGAAAGCGAACCCGTCGGAGCGGAGCATTGTCCGCCGCGTACTCGCGTGTCTCGCCGCTGGCCGGAAATTCCATGACCACAGTGCGGCCGGTGACGCGCAGGACCGAGCCAAGACCGAGCTCGGGCTCGCTCTCGCTGGTCCAGCGCTGGCCGGGATGAAATGCGTCGGGCACGGGAATTCGATGAATGATCGTCGCCGAAGACCATGATTGCCGAATCCCACGCCGGCTCCGCAAGCATGCATTGCTGAAAGAGACTGGCTGGGTCCCTGCCTTCAGGCGCCGGCAGGTCCGGGCTATCGCGAAATGTCCGACTGCCGCAGGACAGTGAACTGGTGCTTCTTGAGAATCTGCTCGGCCATCTCGTTGTCTTCCATGCTCAGGGCGACGAGTGACTTGCCATGCTGATGCGGAATGAAGGAGTAGAGGTAGTGGACGTTCAGCTCCGCTTCGAGCAGGGCGGACATCAAGCCGGTCAGCTCGCCCGGATTGGTCACTTCCACGACGACGAGATCGCTTTCCGTGAAGGGAAATCCATGACTGTTGAGCACGCGCCGGGCCTTGTCGGGATCGTTCACGACCAGCCGGATGATCGAGCTGTCGGTGGTGTCGAGCACGGTGATGGCGAGGACGTGCAATCCTTCCGCCGCAAACTGCGTCACGAGATCGCGCAATCGTCCGAGCCGGTTGGCGGTAAAGACGGAAAACTGGCGCACCGGCTCGGGGTGTCTGCTTTGCAATGTGGTGTCGCTCATGAGCGCATTCTAGGTCATGGAGGCCGCTTCCGGGAGCCATTTCATCCTGATCCCCCGGTCCCAAGCTCTACGGAATCCACGCCCAGTTCGACAGTTCCTGAGTTGAATCCAAATCCGCTGTGGCAAACGGCAGTCCACGTTCGAACGTCCGACTTCGGGCGTTATGTCGACCGGCCCGTGCGAAAAGGCGGGTAGTGCTGCCTATCACCTGCCTATCACCTGCCTATCACCCACAGGGTGTGCTGCACGACGGGCGGGTCCTCGATGATGTCGACGAAGGCAGATGGACGCCGCAGACCGGCACGTCGATGGCGAAGATTCTCCATAGGGTGCCGGGGTGGCTCGGGTCGACCTGCTCGGTCACCTCGGTCACCTCGCCACTGCCGCCCATCATTTGCGGGAAGCCGAGACTTCGCCGCGAGCTAGATGTAGCGGCCAGACACGTTG
>JBJACV010000040.1:0-16281 GCA_046604365.1 Nitrospira sp. | reverse complement strand
TGGCCGGCGTAGAAGACCTCCAGGGGGATCGCCCGACCGGAATAGCCCGAGCCAACCTCGGAGGCCTCGATCAGTTCTGGTGGCACACCAACCCCCAGGCTGATCGCCTTCTCCAGGTTGTCGGTGTAGACGAGCAGGCCACCGACTTCGAGCGAGCCCTGCGGCCAGTCCACGTCCCAGACGTAGCCGCCTGACTCGTCACGGCGGGAGGAGAAGGCCACGACGCCGCCAGCCTTCATGTGTTCCAGCATCTCGCGCATCTTGTCGCGGTTGGACCACTGGCTCGTGGAGCCGTCCGGTCCCTTGACCCGCTCGTCCTGAGCCGGGTAGCGGCCAATGGGAGGCGCAAAGGCGAAGCGGTAAACTCCGCCGTCAACGGTCTCCTCAGCGCCGTCCTTGCCCGCCAGCCGCTTCCACGGCCGCCACGCGGCATAAAGCCGTGGCCAGCCATACCAGCGGCTGTAGCGTGGGTTGTGAGCGAACCAGAGCCCCTTGCAGGGCATCCAGCCCGAGGCGCCCCACAGATCGATCGCGCCCAGAGGCTGTGATCCGCGCAGTCGGAAGCCGGCATAGTGCGAACCTCGTGTCAATACCCGACAGTCCAAAGGCGCTACTGGATGCGCCGAGGCAAAGCGCATCGCCCCATCCTCGCGACTGTAGACGATCTCACAGCCGCCACGGCCGTACTCATACGACCGCTGTACCGCCTGCCGGCCACGCCGCCAGAACGTCTCCAGTTCGGCCAGGGCGAACTTGCCGACCTCGGGGCTTGAGGCATCCTGCAAGACGAACTTCGCCCCGGCGATGCCTCCCTTGTAGTAATCCAGGGTCGTCGAGACGCGCGGATGCACCAGCATCGCCTCAACGTCGGCGAGCATGCGTGCCAGGCTCGGTGTGCCAGCGGAACCGGAGTAGAAGTTGGCCAGAGGGGAAGTCGGCCTGTACCCGGCCGTGACCTCCTCGGTCAACAGCCGGGTCGCCTCCCTGGGTGTCAGCTTCTCTGCTTGAGGCGTCTCGGAGGTGTCAGAAACGCCAAACAGAGATTTCAGGTAGGAAAGCGGTCCCATACTGGTAATATACAGCGGTACAGTCTTCGTGGTAGTGCGATCTGCGCACGGGGAGAACCACAGCACCATGCCTGAACCAGTCAAAACGATCGATCTGGGCGACGATGACGGCTTCGTCATCGTCAAGGTCTCCGGTGGCGAGGTCCGGCTGGACCTTCACAAGCTCAATAACCGGATCTTTGAATTCCACGAGCGGAACCGGACGGCCAGCGACTCCGACTACTGTGATGGGCTCGTGCGTCTGTTCGCCGAGATGGGCCTGCCCGAGCTGTCGCACCGAAAGGCGCAGAAGCTCGTCGAGCAGGTCCACACGCTGATGGACGAGCTAAAAAAAACGCCCGACTAGCCTGCCGGCTGGCCCGCTTTTATGGGATCGACCCTTCCAGGCTAACCAGGCACGAGCAGCAGATCTGGGACCAGAACATCCAGCACGTCTGGGCGGAAGAACTCCTCAGAGAGCGCGGCGGATCGCTGTCCGGCGATGAGCTGTATCATGTGCTGCTCCTGGTGGAGGGCGATCCACACAGAGCAGCGATCGAGCGAGCCAGGAGATTGTTGCGCGATTCGTGACCGCATGGAATCAGGCCATGACCAACCGCGAAGCCATCCTTGAGGCGATTCTCGACGACCCAGACGACGACCTGCATCGGCTGGCCTATGCCGACTGCTGCGAGGAGGAAGGGGATTTGGCGATGGCTGAGTTTATTCGGCTGTCGCTGGCGGAAGCGGACTGGCCGGGGAGGGCTCCACAGGGGCGAGCCCGAGAGTTGCTCCTGGCTCATTGGCGGCAATGGGTGCCCATGCTATCGAGCGATACCTCGTACATGGTGGTCTTATCGAACCGTTGGTCGCTTCAGGACTCGCGCGGGTGCCCCGCCGTGGAATTCCATCGCGGGTTTGTCGAGAGAGTCAGTTGGTCCACCGAACAGTTCTTTTCCCTGGCGGTGGACCTGTTCCGGGCGCATCCCGTCACCGAGGTGATCCTGACAGATGTCGTGATCCATCCCAGCGGCGGTAACGACACTTACTATGTCGGAAACCTGGGGAGATTCCCTCCCCAGTATTGGCGGCGACTGGAGAATCATCCCAGCCAGACCGCTGCCCGGGACGCCCTCTCTTGCGTCTGCGTGGATCACGGCAGATCGCTGGCGGGTCGCGTTCCTCTCGGGGGTGCCTTATGACCACCTGTGCTGATCTGCTTGCTGCCATCCTCGATCGCCCAGAGGATGATTTGCCGCGGATGGCTTTCGCGGATCTTTGCGAGGAGCAGGGAGACGACGAACGCGCGAAGTTTATCCGGGCATCACTGGAGTATGCAAGTGGCGAGTCTCAGGAGCGGCAACGGCTGGCTGAAAGAATGGCTGCGGCATATGTTCGCAGCGATCTTACAGCGGCCGGAGTGCAGCAGTGGGTTGACTACCGCACTGGTGGTATCTGGATGTGGTGGCGCGACACAGCGGAGGCGACGGACTACGGCAGCGAGCACCGTCCCATGCTCTACCTCTGGCGTGGCTTTATTCGTGAGATCGCCTTCCCGCAAGAACAGTTCCTGCGCCATGCCGAGTCGCTGTTCAATTCGCACCCCATCGAGCGGGTGCGGCTGACGGATCGGGGCACGGCTGACTGGATAAGCTCTAGTGGGCACACTCAGATGCACTCGTGGCAATGCGTGCCCTCTCTCTCCGAGGGAATATCTCACATTCGTGATCCAATTTGGGATCACCTGTCTCGCGAAGAGGCTCGAACAGGGTTCAGACGCTACCCGTCCCAGGGCGAAGCCAACACCGATCTCGAAAACGCCGCGCTAAAGTACGGCCGGAGCTTGCGAAAGAAGAGAACCACATGAACCACACACCGGCGCCTACCAGTCCGATCGAACACACTAAAAGAAAGGGGGCGGATTCCTTTCCCTACAGATAGCAAATCCAGATATTTGTCCTGAAGAACCTGAAGGCAGGGCGTCGTGGTGTGGGATTTGCCTGGTGAACACCAGTTCCGGTTGACAGCATTGGTAAGCTGTAACGCCTGTCCCGATGGTTGCTCAGGTGCGATCGCCATGACCATTCCTCTCGTCTGCCCTCATTGCTCCGCATCGCTTTCTGCGCCTGAGAGTCGCGCTGGCAAGCGCGCTACCTGCCCTGGGTGTGGGAAGAAGATGCAGGTGCCATCTCACGGGGCAACCTGGGAGGTCCAGTGCCATCACTGCGGAGCATCGAACCAGTTGGGATCGGACCAGGAGCCTGATTGCATACTCTGTACTGGGTGCCATCGGTACTTCGACGCCTCCGACGAGTTGGCAGATGACGAGTCATCATTGCCACCAAACAGAAAGCGACCGGGGAAAGCTGCCACGGTTATCATTCTGGCATGTCGCTGTGCCGTCTGGGCCGCGTGCATTGCCTGGACCACGCTCGTCATGCTGATCAAGATCGTTGGCGACAAGGAAGGCAGAGGCGCTATCCCCCACGCGGCAGCCTCAGCCGACGCTGCATTCTGGGTGATTGCCGGCTACTGTGTCGCCAGAGGCATCGACAGCATCCTGCGATCGCTTCCTGGCGGATCACGATCGTAGTCGCGGATCATCGAGGACCGGCAACGGTTCATTCCCATTGGGCGCGCCAATGATCCGCCAGCGAAGCTGCCAGCGACACGCATAGATTGGCAGGCCAAACCAGCTCGCATGAATCCAGTTCTCGAATCCTTCTCCCTCCTGATTGGCTGGCACGACTGATCGCCCGCCAACGGAGATCACAGCGGGAGGCGTGATCGGGTAGCCGGCCCGGATCGCGCCACCATAGAGCACGACCTCATAGTCCGGCTGGGCCTTGGTCTGAGTCACAGTGTCTGGCGGACCCGGCGGATAAACGGCCATTGAGCCCACGCGGGACGGATCGAGGCCCAGCCCTGGAATCGGCCGCACACCTGCCTCTCCCTGGGTTGGCGGCGGGATTGGCTGCGAGGGAGGGATCGGCAGAGGCAGCTGCCCTGGCGCCGTGGATATAGTGATTCGGTTCTCGGGCAAGGTCTTCAGATGCAAGTTGTAGTCGCGCTGTTCGATGCGGACCTTGCCGTCGTAGTGGAGCCAGCTTGTTTCTGGTGGCGGCTGTTCGGGGATCAGCTCGGGCACCAGTTGCCGGTCTTCCTGGCGCCCCAGCGTCGGCTGGCCAGTTAGCGTGGCATTGTTGACGGCGCAGAGATCGACGATCACGTCCATCGATGCCCCGAACGCCTGCCGGGCATTGCCGCGCAGATGAAATGCTGACTCCAGCAGTGAACTACTCCAGGTGACCCAATCGGATTCGGGCACGATCCCCCACAATCCGCTGGTGACGACCAGGTCGGAGAGGCGGGACATGAAGGTGTAGGTCAGGGAAAAACTCGCGCCGATACGGCCGTAGACCTCCGGGTGTGAAGCCGTCAGGGCGATCGGCCAGACGACGTTCGCGGTCACCTTGCCGGTCAGATCGCGGTAGGGCGTTCGCCTGGCCTGACGCATCCGGGCGTCCGCGTAAGCGAGGAAATAGCGCATCGCCGACGAGCGATCAAGAGCGCGATCAATCTCGTAGCTACCCTGAATCACACCGAGGAACTTGCCCGTGAACACCTTGCCTGTGCTGACCGTGTGGCTCAGCTTGCAGTCGATCACCCCAGGCGGGCAGAAGTCCGGGCCAACCTCGACGTCCACGATGGTGAAATTGAGAGTGCATTTATCTTCTGACAACCAGCGATCACCGGGAATGCGTCGGAAGCTGGGCACGAGAGGAATGGCGATCGACTCGTACATCCGGTCGGCCTGGTCAGTCAGGGTGCGCGTGCCCTGCGTGAGCCGGGTCTGTGGGATCGACACATGACCCGAGTAGGTGCGCTTCGTGTACCCTGACTGATCGATCGAGTAGGCGACGGTGAAGCAGAACTCCAGCGGATAGACCTCGAAAGCGGCGCTATCGCACAGGGGCACGCAGTAGCTCACCTGCCAGATGACCTCACACGCCACCTGGCCCAGTGGTCGCCAGCGCACCAGTTGGGGGCGTGGCCCCCAGTTGACATCGCGCACGCCGCCACCACCAGCGGGGTTGATCCACATTGCCGAGCCGGTGCCGATGCCGACGCCCTGGTATTTCAGTTCTCCTCCGGCGGCGGTCAGGATCTTCTTGAGAGTCTCCATGTCCGAATCGGTGGTCGCGCTCAGGGCCTGGTTGACCTTGCCCAGATAGGTCTTGATGGTAAGGACGTGCTCGACCCACTTGACCGTTCGACCGGCGGAATCGTAGACCGGGCGCATCTGGAAGTCGAGCGTCTCAGTTTCCACGGGAAACGTGAACGTGCCGGCGGCTGTGCCGTAGGAGATGACCAGGGGTGAGTTCGACAGGTCGGACATTATCCGCTCACGGGTTGGCGATCGGGGGAATCATCGGAGCGCCGGGCACCTGGCCAATCCGGCCCGGTCGGCGTAATGGCTGGTGAGCGGCCTGAACGATGTCAGCCCAGAAGGCTTCCAGAGCATCCTGCTTGCCTTCCTCGATCTCGCGCGCCGCCGTGTCGCGCTGCAGCGACAGGCTGCCCTTGAGGCTCTCGGCAATCGATTCCAGGGAACCGGCAAATGGTGCGTTCAAGAGTGACTCCAGATTCTGTCGGAGACCGTAGAAGAACTCCAGGATGTTGCGGATGATCTCCACGGCATCGGTCGCCTTCTCCACGATCGGCACGAGGATCTCGATCAAGGCCTTCTTGATCGGCAGCAGCAGTTCTCGAAGCTCGGTATTGAAGTCGGTCTGCGCATCGGTCAACCGTGACAACCCATCCCCCAGCTCCGACGCCTCGCGGAGATCGCTCATGGTCGAAGTGACCTCAGCCCTGGCCCCAGCAGCCGACAGCTCGGGACTGTAGCTGGCCAGCTCCCTGCCTCGCGCGACAAACCCCTCGACGGTGTCCGAGAACGAGCGTACCACCGTGGCGACTGCGCCGAGCTGGGCTTCGAGGACCTGGCCGACGATGGGGATCTTGCCGAGTGCCTGCCCGGTGCGTTCGACAGCCACAGTCAGCCCGTCGAGGTTGTCGTTACGGGCCAATCGGGTCAGGGATTCGGAGGCGGCCTTGGCGGACTCGCCAACGGAGCGGTAAGCGCCGGCGATCTGCGAGGCGACCGCCTGGGCAACGACAACCGCTGCACCGACGGCGGCTGCCGTGCCAGCGCCGCCCGTGGCTGGTGCAGCTGCACCTGTTGCTGCTGGTGGACCAGCGGGAGCGATCAGCCCGGCAGCCTGCCGTGCAGAGGCCAGAGCAGGCACACGAGCCACCAGCTGATCGACCAGTTGCCGCAGAACATTGTTGACGCCCTGCGCGATCGCCGGCGAAGCCTGCCCGGATGGCGTTTCCGCTGGCGCTCTGGGCAATTCAACCCGTGTCACCGTGCCAGGCTGTCCGGTCGTCGCGCGCGACGAGGACGGCTCGACTGGCTGCCGTGGGCTGCGGTCCTCGATGGTGGCCCGGGCTGGCGTCTGGGTCTGTGCTGGCGGCGCGGTCGGGGCCAGTCGGCCCGCCAGTTCCCGCAGGATCACTTCAGGACGACGCTGTTCGAGCAGACGTCTCAGAAGCTGTAGCAGATCCGCCGTACCCGATGCTGGCCTCTCCGGGGCAGGGCGGCCTGTCGGTGTGGTCGGCGATGGCTCGGCTCGCCCTGGGGCAAGGGCTGGCTCGGCTGGCGGCTGGTCCTGTGCCCTGCGCGGCTGCTGTCCTGGCTGGCCAGACGCACTACCTGGCACCTGCGGCCGGGGTGATGGCTGCGGTTCCGTGCGTGGCAGATAGGGCTGCTGCTGTTGTCCGGCAGCCTCATCTTCCAGGCGGATGACCAGTGTGGCGCGATCGGCCATTGGGCCTCCTGACTAGCAGCAGAGGCCTTCCTCGCGGTCGATCAGAATCTGCCTCGTGGCCGCGTCCATCGCCGCGAAGCCCTTCATCATCTGCTCCCACTCGGGCACGCCACGGCAGGAGGGGCAGGTCACCACACGCGGGTCAGGAGTGCAGCTGAAGGTGTCCTCGGTGTGTTTGGCGTAGTGATCGCGCTTGCGATCGCAGGCCAGCCGCCAGCGGGTTTCGTGCGACCCGAGCAGTTCGCCCCTGGGGTCAGCGATCAGGAAGTGGACATCGACCAGGACCTGCACGCCGGTGGATTGTCCGCAGCGATCGCAGACTGGCTTGTCCGATTCGAAATGATGGAACTCCCCCGGAACGGGGATATTGAGCCTGGGGCAGTGATAGCAGCGATAGCGCGCCATGGGTGGCCCTTGGGGTCAGGTCTTGACGTTGAAGCCAACCGCTCCGGCGCCGACATCGTAGGGCAGCATGTCGAGTCGGATCGGCACGACACGCAACTGCGGCCCGAAGGTGACCTTGGCGTCGAAGTCGGCTGACTGGATGGTCTTGTTCGAGGTCAGTGTCGCCGGCGTGGCTGCTGCGGATGTGCCCGAGACAGCGGTCAGGACCAGGGCCTTGGCCAGCGTCCAGCGCAACACGCCAATCACGCCGAGCGCCGAACCAAAGGTGCCGAAGGGATCGACGACGGGCGTGCCCTTGGAGTACTCCATCAGGACGCCCTGGAAGATCCACATTTGCCCCATGTGAATGCCGTCGATCTTGGTCTTGCCATACTTGTCGGAGTTGGCGATCGGCTCTTCCAGGTTGCGGACGATGATCGAGGGCACGTTCTCGTCGCCCAAAAAGATCCCCACCGAGGTGGAATTCCAGGTGACCGTGTAAGGACCAGCGATCAGGCCTTCAGATCCGACTGGCATGGCTTCGTTCCTCTGCGAGAACTGAACCGTCGTACAGTTATTTGTACAACTGTTGCCCGAAAAACACAATCACGTCATCTTGCTCAATGCCTGTGCCCGCCGCGCCTTGCCGAAGCGCACTGTCTGGGCCAGGCCCGCATACTTCTGGCTCTGGGCATGGAACCACTCACCATCGACTTCCATGATCGGTTCCATCCCCTCGTAGGCCAGCCCCTCGAAGAAGCCCGCCGGCTTGTCCGGCGCAGTCCAGGAGTAATCCGCCAGCGTGTTGGCTGCGCGAATGATGCGCTGATCGAGGCTGTCCTTGTGAATCAGCGCGCGGATCGCGCTGAGCCTCGTCGCCATCTTGTAGCGCAGTTGCACCAGGCGGTCAAACGGCAGCCGACTCCTCAGTGTCACCGTGACCAGGACCGAGTAGACCTCGTCGAGGCAGGTCCGCGACAGGCTTTCGCGCTCCTGACGCGACCAGACAGCGACGAACACGTCACCACAGCGGGGAGGTGGCTGGCCATTGTGGGTGCAGTCGCAGTCGCCATCGGCATAGTCCAGGTCGGCGCGGATGATATTGCGAACAGCTGTCTCCAGTGCCTCCTGGTCGCTCACTGCTGACCTCCCAGGAGTTGCCGGACGAGCAGAATCAGCCCGTCGCGGGTCTGCTGGTGGATCTGTCGCCACCAGGAGGCTGGCCAGGTCCTTGGTGGTGGCCAGAGCGGTCGAGCTGGCATGCGGTCAGTGCCAGCCTGGTGGTACTGGGCGTAGCTGACGTTGGTGCCGATGATGATCTCTCCGGGGCGCGAATCGAGGGTGTTTCCTGGCAGGCCAGGAGAAAGACTGTTGAGGAGTCTGCCCGTGTCGCGAAGGATCTGGCGGCTGCCCTGCTTTGCGCGCGTGCCGGGCTTCAGGGGCTTCCACGACTGGCCAGCCTCGTCGGTGCCTCCCGCGGCCTTGGCGACGTACGCCTGCTTGACCAGCGACAGCGCCACCATGCCGATGCGGAGACGGATGCCACGAGCCGAGCCGGTTGGGTCCGGCGCATGCCCTTGCAGGAGTGCAGGGAGCCTGCGGATCAGCTCACGCACTTGCTGGCGTTTCAGCCTGGTCGTGACGATCGTCTGCATCATTCCTTCCAGTGGCCGGTGATCGACACCTTGCCCGAGACGCCAGCACCGCCAGCAGCCAGGGTGATGATCATCGCCGTGTTGGCTGTGCCCTTTTTGGGCGGATTGAACGGGATGAAGCCAGCGCCGGCCACGGTGATGTCCATGGTGAAGACGGTGACGCCGGAGCCGTCCTCGATCTTGAGGTTGCCTCCGGTGGGCGTGCCGGAATAGCTCCAGGCCACGCCGGAGATCACGTGCGACCAGCCCGCGCCGCCAGCGGTGTAGGTGACGACGGCGGCGGTGTTGGCCGAGGGCGCGTGAGCGTCTCCGGCTGCTACCGATTGCGGTCGTTGGAATGCGCTCATGGTGTCTCCTTATGCTGCCCGTGCTGTTTGCAGCCCCTTGCGGGCCAGTGCTGTCTCGGGGATTTCCCACTCGCCGTCATTATCGCTGAGCGTCAGGTAGATCCCTGATGCCGTGTCGATGGCGTCTCTCGCCGAGATCAGCCACGCCTTGCGCTGTGCGCGAGTCCTGGTGTCCCAGTCCGCAGGCAGGGTGCGGCCTCCCTGCGCCGCGAGTGCCGTCAGGAGGAGTTTGACCTCCGGCGCGGTCAGCGCTGCCGAACAGTGGGCGTAGGTGTACGGAGCCAGGCCGTCGGCAGAGAGATTTGGCGTCAGCCAGTTGCCACCAGCGGGGTTGAGGTTGGTGCGAATCCAGGTATTGACCACGGCCACGCGGGCAGCGGGGCAGATCACATGCAGGCGGTATTGATGGAGGGTCGCCATTAAGGAGTCCCCCACTTCGCTTTGAGGTATGCTTCGACCAGCTGCCGGTTGGTCGTCGAGAGCACAGAATCATAAACGAGGATCTCACCGATCCAGCCATCGAGGAATCCGATCGGTGCGCCGAGACTCTTGCCGACGCGGGAATTTGCCGCCGTGCTCCAGCCGACGGTATTGGTTGCCGTGGTGAAGGTCTGCGTGCCGTTGAGGTAGGTCGTGTACTCCCCGGAGGCAGTCACCACGCCGGAGACGTTGAACACCGCCAGCGACGGCGTCGGGTTCACGGTGGTCTTGCGCGTGTTGGTGCCGAACGCCTGATAGATGACACCATCGGTCCACGGCCAGGCCGTCTTGAGCGCAGCGTTGGTGTACTCCAGAAGTCCGGTCTTGCTGCCGACTGCTGGCGGGTCGTTTTGCAACTTGGCCACCATGAGCAGCGTCGCCGCCGTCAGGGTGTCGAGGCCGACAATCGGAATCAGGTTGTCGTCGGTGCCGTCAAAGAGGATCGCCGGCAAGCCGTTCTGCACGCCGGTCTTGTACGTTGGCCGTTCTGTGCCGGTGGAGTTGCGATGGTGGCGTCCGTTGCCTGACTTGTCGCGCCACGAGCCGAGCGGATCGCTGTCGGCGGATACCGGCGTGGTCTCCGTGTCCTCCTTGTACAGCGAGGCGATGTCGTCCGCAGCCAGCCACAAAGCCAGTCCAGCAATGTCCGTGGGAACAAATGGCGGGGCTGCAACCTCCCCCACCAACCCCGATAGCGCCGACAACCCTGACAGCCCCGACAGCATCGCTACTGCTCCCAGGTCATTTCGCTCGACCAGTCGATCGACTGGCTGTACTCCGTTGGCGTGCGCTCGCTGATCGGTCGTTGCACACGGATCTGCTTGAGCCGGTAGCGCGGATCGACCGTGACGTTACTCCACGCTGGCCACGGCACATGGCGATAGCCGATGTCGGGGATCTGCGCCTTCTGATCTCTCACATCGAGGAGATCACCCATCACGCCCCGGTCAGGGTCACCTGTGCCAAAGAGCAGAGCGTGAATCGAATCCGGCACCGGGTTGACCCGGCGGACACAGATCCGGTGCGCGGCGATGATGGTCGCCCACTCGTTGACCAGCCAGCTCGTGGCCAGGTCGGCATCGTCGTAGTGGACCTGGCAGTAGAACTTGACCCGCGCCGTGGCGTAGTTGCGGGCCTGGAGCAAGAACGCCTGCTCGCCCACCGACAGTGAGCCGTCGCCATCGTCGTCGAGACGGGCATCGACGCCCAGCTCGGAAAGCAGAAACACGATGTCGTCGTCGGTGCAGTACAGATTCGGCTGCGACGACAACGACATGTGATGATCTCCAGGTCAGGCGAATAATCCCCAAGGCAAGTTCAAAATATTACAGTGCCGAGGGCAAGGGCTTTTGGTATCCGCAGTCGCGGAATGGCGTTGAGCAATCCAATCATTTCGAGCGCCGTCGGCTGGGTGATGAACTCGTGCCAGAAATAGAAGCCTGGCCGACGGACGGCGGGCTGTCCAGGGTTGTCGGAGACGTACTCCGAGCAGTGGATCAGATCGACCCACTCGGAATCGACCTCGGGCATGAAGAGCGCCGAGTTGGCCGGAATCACCTGGGTGAGAGTGCCCGTGCCAGCGGAGTAGGAGGGGTCGGTTCCGCCATCGGCCACCAGGACATCGGGCAGGATGTGCCAGCGGACGTTGGGATAGCCGCGAAGAGTGGCGACCTGCTCGATGACCTGCTTGCCATCGTCGCCCCTCTCGCGGACATATTCCCACTCGCTGAAGGGTTGATTGGCCGAACCAGCGGAGTTGATGACCTCGGTGTTGAGGGTGACATAGCCCCAGGTCAAGGGGTCCACCCAGATGTCCGCCAGCGGATAGCCGTGCAGCTGGGCAAAGGCCTGGCTGATCTTGGGCAGATGCTGCGAGACGATCTTGGCAGCGGGGTTGGCCCAGCTGACGTCGATGATCGAGCCGGCTCCCAGCATGTTCAGCTGCGACAGGTTGCCAGCGGGGATGCGGAAGTCCACATCGACATAGGGCACAGCGGGAGCAGACAGCTTGGGAATCCAGTTCTCACCCACGGAATGCAGGTAGAGATGACCCCGGATCATGGCCATCGCCAGCATCTCGATCACATTGTTGAAGCGCGCGGCCATGAACTTCGTCTGCTCGACGATGTAGCTCTGGCCGCCGGGATCGAGCTGGCTGTTGGGACCGATGATCGGCGAGAGCTGCGACAGTTCCTCGTAGTCGAGGCGGATCTTCTCGTGGAATCGCGCGCAGGTGTAGTTGACCTCGCCGACCGGCTGAGGCGACCAGACAGCAGGCCCGGTGCCAGGCGCCCGACCCATCGCCACCGTGCGGGTGCGATCGAACAGGCGATAGGTTCCCGAGCGGGTCGGGCTTTCCTTGGTGTTGGGACCGGAGAGCGTCCCCCGGCCCTCGTCGAGACTGTTGACGTGGAAGCCGAGCCAGCGGCCCAGGCGCCCCTGGCCCTTTCTGACTCTGGAGACGAGGTCCAGCACCACTTGCGGCTGGAGCATGTCGTGGATCGTAACAGGCATCGCTTATCTTCTCCCTGTGAGGTCTCTTTTCTCGCTTCAGGCTGCGAGGACTACGACACCACGGTCACGGTTCCGCCAGCCAGTTTCTCGACGTACCACTTGGTCCCTGCCGCGTTGGCGTACACGCGGAGGAAACCGCCGATCTTCTCGGAGGTGGTCGAGAAGGTCAGACTGTCGGCCGCCACATCGTTGAGCCAGACAATGTCGTCGCCGGCTGCTGAGGCCACGCCCATGTTGGCGTCGGCCAGGTTGAGAAAGCCAAACGGTCCCAGGCCCGCGGCGAGGGCAGGCAGGGTGAAAACCGCGGCGGCGGAGGCCGTGAAGAGCGTGCCGGCATCGGCAGCCACCACGGTGTAGTTGCCCGCCTTGTTGACCTCCTGCTGGAAGCCCATGTAGGCGAACTTGTTGCCGAGGTCGTCGTCGAAGAGGAAGCGAGCCCGCATCTGCTTGCGCGCCTGGTTGTCGAGCAGCAGCAGCTTGGCCGCCTGAATCGGTCCGCCGGCCAGCACCCAGACGAAGCGGTTGGTGTTGTTGCCGTCGAGGTCCTGCATGCGGAAACTCGACATCAGAATCGAGTGAACCACCTGACTACCGTCAGTGCCGGTGGGGTTGTACTCCTTGAGGAGCCCCGTTGCGCTGATTTGGCCAAGCAGCAGGCCTGGCCGGAGTACCGTTGTCGGCGTGTTGCCCGCGTCACGGGCGGCGCCGGAGAGCTGGGCTCCGGTGATGACGCCAAGGGTATCTCGCCCCCAGCGGAAATGGTTTTCGTAGGTCTCGGAAGCTGCCGAGAACCCTGGGAGCGACCCGTAGAGATCACTGCGGTGCATCTGTCCTCTCCTCTACCCTGGTAATTTGCTCTTGTGCTCGTGGTTGTGGTCTTACCGGCTGATGCGTGCGGGCAGCCCGGACCTCTTCGCGGCCTCGTCGGCGATCTTCCGCCACTTCGCCTGTCCCTGTTCCGTCTCCTCCGGTGGCGTGGCCTCGACGGCTCCGGGGATTGCCTGACCCAGGTAGAGCGCCTGGAAGCCGTCCTTCGGCATCACGCGCTCGAGCAGTGCCAGCTGGTCCTCAACAGGTGGCGTCAGGATCTCACCAGCAGCAGTCAGGCTGAACTGCACCTTCGTGATCTGCTCGCGCAGGGAGCGGGCCTCGGAAGCGGGCAGGCCGCGTGCGACCAGGGCGTCAACTCTGGCCAGGCGGGTCTTCCTGTCCTGGTCGGCAAGGCGTGCTGCCATCGCCTTCGCCACGGGGTCGCGCAGTGTCGAGAGCATGACGGGTTCCGTTTCCTCCTTGACCTCGGCCTCCTCGACGTCGCCGTTGCCGTCCTTGACGGTGCAGGCCACGAGAAGGCGTTCGATCAGGTTTTCCGGGGTCGTGTCATCAGGCAGAGTCAGGCCGCAGTTGGCCAGGAGCCCGAGCACCTTCTTGAGAGAGGAGCCACTGTCCTGCGCGCTCTCGGAGGTGTCGGAGGTGGTTTCCTTCTCGTCAGTCATGTCTGGCTCCTTGGTGGAGTTGGTGGCAAAGCGATAAAGCAGATTGCCCATGCCGAAGTTCTGGGCAGATCGCGTTTCAACAGGTTCAAAGGGAGGTTGTCCGCCTTCGGGCACCCAGACGGGGAGCGGGGTCAATGCCAGGTGAATCGGTGCATCCTGCCATTCCTGGCCGGCGCCGTCGGTCCAGTTGCGCGCGCCGATCGAGACCTCCTCGATCGCGGTTTTGACCCTTTTACCATCCGGTAATTCGGCCATGCCGATGATGCGGCCGTTCTCCGACTCGACACCGGGGCAGTCGAGCTCGTAGATGAGCGTGCCGTCTGGAGCGATCTGGGAGCCGACCACCTTGCCCGCGAGGTAGCGCGCCGACCAGTATTGCTGGTCGTCCTCGGTGGCAGGCACGGCCTTGGAGACATGCCCCCAGGAAACCGGCGGTCGGTATCCTCGGGCCAGTAGTTTCTGTGTGGTGTCGTGCCAGTGCTGGATGCGCGCGGGGGACACGCTGGCCAGCCCCTCGGGAGTCTGGTAGGTGCCTGGTGCGGCCACGGCCTTCTTGAAGCGCGGCATGAAGTAGGTAGCGGAAATTCCCCCGTCGGGTGTATCCTATACAGGACATTCGTTCACTGTCAACAACAAGGGAGTTCCGCCGTGGCCATTTCCTACTCCGAGGTGTTCGGCGATCTGGGCAAACTGATCTCGACCATCAACTCCTACAAGTCGATTGCCACGACCGATCTGCCAGCGGACCTGGCCGCGCTCATTGCCCAGTTCGACGATCGCTGGCTACCCGAGGAGGGGATTGCCGCGACCTTTGAGGGCCTGAAAGGATCGATCACCAGCTGGCGACAGACGCTGGGAGGATACTGTGATCGCCGGCTGCTCGACTTCGACAGCGTCGGCACGTTCCTGAGTCTCGATCGGGGCGCCTCGGTGCAGACGATCGTCGCTGCCCTTCGCCGAAAGATGGTCACTGATTCCGAGACCGTGCTCAAGTGCGTGGCCACAGTGGGCAGCGTCACTGCGGCATCGGGCAACGCAGGCAACGGCACCGCCTATGTGACCAGTATCCTTGATGGCTACAACCCGCCGGTGGTCGATGGGCAAGCCAACGTCGCTTACAACGGACTGACCACCGAAATGACGGTACCATCAGAGACGATGACTTTGGAGTGCCTGGCTGACTCGGCCACGCATGGCCTGACTGAGGGAGCGGAGCAGTTTTCGCTGACAGGCGGCCCGGTCTACTCCGGGCTCGATTACCGCGCTGAGGGCTCAGGTCGCGGGCCAGCAATGGTCGTTGCCGATGCTGGCAACAACCTGCTCCAGAATGGCAACCTGGAATACTGGTCCTCGAACATCCCCGCGTCCTGGTCGTTGACCTCCGGCACGGCGGGCACGCATCTGTTGCAGGAGACCGGGGCGTCCAACATCTACCGCGGCACGAGCTCGGCCAAGTTCGCCGGGGCTGGCACGACGATCAGGATCAGCCAGTCGATCTCTCCCTCGCGGATGCAGGGGCGAAGACGCTACTTCGTCGGCTGTGCCATCAAGGCATCGGCCACCGATTCCGGGGCCACGTTCAAGGTGCGCTTCTCCGGTACCGGCTACTCGGAAGGGTCGGATCTGATCTCGGTGGCTGGCAGTGGCTTTCCGACCTCGTGGACACGCTACGGGTTCTTCGTGACGATGCCCGCGCCGATCCCATCGGACTGGGCTTTGGTCGTCGAGGCACTGACCCTGGACACCGGCAAGATCCTCTACGTCGATTCGCTGGCCGTGACGCCGGCCATCTATCACGGTGGCGTGGGCATAGCTCTCGTGGCTGGCTCGTCACGCTGGCTCAAGGGTGATCGGCTGACCTTCACGCTGGCCAACGACGACGCGGGCAAGTTCCAGACGTTCTTTCGCAAGCACTACCGGGCACAGCTTCCGAGCGTGGCCTCCAGCGAGACCATCGACGATAGCTGGGCTGCCTGATACATTGACAGGCTGCTCACCGCTCCCACCACAGACACAACAACAACAGTTGTTACATCTGATGTAACAGTGTTACACGGCATGTAACATTCCGCGCTACACGAAATGTAGCGCACAATTGCAGCGCACCGAACAAGGAATCCCTGATGAGTTGATGAATGAATCCCTGATGAGTTGATGAATGAATCCCTGTTCAGGGATTATCGAGGGATTATCGAGGGATTCTCCAATTGACAATGAACGAATGTCCTCTATGATGACCACGCCGGAAGGAAGGCAGGAGTAGCTACCTGCCAAGCTGGCCGGCCCGCGTCGGGGCGTACCTCGCCGATCGCGGGCCGGCTGGCCCGGTTTTACTTCCCCTTGCGTGCTGTCACCTTCTCGCCGAGCTTCACCGTCAGGTCTTCGAGCAACTTCCACATCTTCTCTTCCTCGGCACTGGCCCGCCGCAGCCTGCCCGCACTGTCGCGCAGGTAGGCAATCGTGTAGCCGGC
>JBJACV010000039.1:0-16534 GCA_046604365.1 Nitrospira sp. | reverse complement strand
TATGGCGAAGGCGAAATATGAGCGGAAGAAGCCGCACGTAAACATTGGGACGATCGGGCACGTGGACCACGGGAAGACCACGTTGACGGCGTCGTTGACCAAGATTTGTGCGGATCGGGGCATGGCGAAGTTCATCCCCTATGACGAAGTGGCCAAGGCGAGCGAGAGCCAAGGGCGCCGCGACGCCACGAAGATCATGACCATTGCCATCAGCCACGTCGAGTACGAGACCGACAAGCGGCACTATGCCCACGTGGATTGTCCCGGCCACGCCGACTATGTCAAGAACATGATTACCGGGGCCGCGCAGATGGACGGGGCGATTTTGGTCGTCAGCGCCGCCGACGGGCCCATGCCGCAGACCCGGGAACATATCCTGTTGGCCCGGCAGGTGGGCGTGCCCTACATCGTTGTGTTTTTGAACAAGGCCGACAAGGTCGATGACAAAGAATTGCTGGAGCTCGTCGAGCTCGAAGTGCGGGAGCTGTTGACCAAGTACGGATTCCCCGGCGACAAGACCCCGATCGTGCATGGCAGCGCGTTGAAAGCGATGGAAGGCGATCAGGGCGAATTGGGGGTGCCGAGCATTCTGAAGCTGCTCGATGCCGTGGACACGTATATTCCGACGCCACAGCGGCCGATCGACAAGCCGTTCCTGATGCCGATCGAAGACGTGTTTACCATCAGCGGGCGCGGCACCGTCGTGACCGGGCGCTGTGAACGGGGCATCGTCAAGGTCGGCGATGAGATCGAGATCGTGGGCCTGCGGCCGACGCAGACCACCATCGTGACCGGCGTCGAGATGTTCCGCAAAGTGCTGGATGAAGGGCAGGCGGGCGACAACGTCGGGGTGCTCTTGCGGGGGACGAAGAAGGAAGACGTCGAGCGCGGCATGGTGCTCTCGAAGCCCAAGACCATCACCCCGCATACGAAGTTCAAGGCCGAGATCTATGTGTTGACCAAGGAAGAAGGGGGCCGGCATACGCCGTTCTTCAACGGCTATCGGCCGCAGTTCTACTTCCGGACCACGGATGTGACGGGGATTGTGCAGTTGAATCCGGGGGTGGAGATGGTGATGCCGGGGGACAACGTGAGTGTGACGGGCGAATTGATCAGCCCGATTGCAATGGATCAGGGGCTGCGGTTTGCGGTGCGCGAGGGCGGCAAGACCGTCGGCTCCGGCGTCGTCACGGAAATTCTGGCGTAGCAGCTGACACGCTGACAGAAAGTCAGGCTGACACGACGGTTGCCGGAGTCGTCAGCGTGCAAGCCTGTCAGCTTGTATCGAGGAGAAAGAGATGCGCGAAATTATCGATTTGGCCTGTCCGACCTGCAAACAGCGGAATTATTCGACGAATAAAAATAAGAAGAATGATCCGGATCGGTTAGAGCGAAACAAGTTCTGCAAGTTCTGCCGGAAGCACACGCCTCATAAAGAGGTGAAGTAAGGTGAGCGGTAAGGGGTGAGTGATTCACCGATCGGCTGGCATTCACACCTTACGATTCACGTCCAAGTAGGGGCATGGTGTCAATGGCAGCACATCGGTCTCCAAAACCGAGAGTCTAGGTTCAAATCCTAGTGCCCCTGCCATGCAGTGTGTGATTGACCCGGAATGCCGAGGATAGGCGTGACGGGGTAAGCCCCTTCCGGGGCGATGTCGTGTGATAAGGGTCGCTTGGCTGTCAGCCGGAGCGGCATTGATAGAAAACGGAGTGACCGATGTTCAAGCGTATGACTGATTCGATCCGGCTGTTTATGACCGATGTTCGGGCTGAATTGAAGAAGGTCTCGTTCCCGACCCGTGCGGAAACCATTGGTTCTACAACGGTCGTGATTGTTTTTTGTGTGTTGATGTCGTTCTATCTGTCGGCTGTCGATTCACTTCTTTCATGGCTGGTCGGCAAGCTGATTTGAGAGATGCGTAGAACGGTCAAGAAATCGTCGAACGAGGCTGGGGCCTATAGACCGAAGGGTGGGGCATGACGAAGAACTGGTACGTCATTCATACGTATGCGGGGTTTGAGGGGCGTGTCAAGACCAGTTTGGTGGAGCGCGCCAATCAGATGGGTTTGGTAGAAAAACTTGGGCAGGTGCTCGTACCGACGGAGGACGTGATCGAAATCAAGGACGGCAAGCGGCGGACATCCCGGCGCAAGTTTTTCCCCGGCTATGTGTTGGTGGAGTTGGAGTCGCCTGTCGGCGACGAGACCCTGCAGATGATCAAGGAGACCCCGAAGGTGACCGGGTTCGTAGGGGGCGGGACGGTACCGATGCCCTTGACTCCTGAAGAAGTTGAATCTTTGCTCAAGCAAGTTGATGCCGGTCAGGCCGAACCGCGCGAGCAGGTGAAGTTCATCAAGGGCGACAATGTTCGAATCATCGACGGTCCGTTCCTGGGATTCAATGGTCTGGTTGATGAGGTCGATCAAGACCATAGTCGATTAAAGCTCATGGTGAGCATTTTCGGCCGATCGACGCCGGTGGAATTGGGTTTTTTACAGGTTGAACGGATTTAAACAGTGCTGAGCGATGAGTGCTGAGTGCTGAAGTAAGGAGCAGATATGGCGAAGGAAGTATCCGCACAAATCAAGCTGCAGATTCCGGCAGGGAAGGCCAATCCGGCTCCTCCCGTTGGCCCCTCGCTTGGCCAGCACGGAGTCAATATCATGGAGTTTTGCAAACAGTTCAATGCCAAGACCCAGAAGGACGGCGACAGCATTATTCCGGTCATTATCACGGTGTACAAGGATCGGACCTTTACCTTTATCATGAAGACACCGCCGGCTTCGGACCTTCTGAAGAAGGCGGCCGGGATTATTAAAGGATCCGGCGTGCCGCAGAAAGACAAGGTCGGGAAGATCACGAGAGCGCAGTTGAACGAGATCGCGCAGAAAAAAATAGCCGATCTGAATGCAGCCGATGTGGCCGGAGCCGCCAAGATTATCGAAGGCACCGCTCGCAGCATGGGCATCGTTATTCAAGGGTAGCGGGGTGGGAGCAGGCGGGTATGCCCGCCTTGCTCGCGGACCGCGCGCCCTCAGAAGGGCCTCGGTCGACGCGCGCAGTTGCGGGTAAACCCGCCCGCTCCTGAAGAGGTGGTAGGTGTAGGGGAGGAGAATGGAAATGGGAAAGAAGATGAAGGCCGCAGCGGAGAAAATCGAGCCGCGCGCCTATGGGTTGCGGGAGGCGGTTGAGGCCGTGAAGACGTCGGCCTATGCGAAGTTCGATGAATCGGTCGATCTTGCGCTTCGGTTGGGGATTGACCCCAAGCGGTCTGATCAAATGGTCCGCGGGACTGCATCGCTTCCGCACGGCACCGGCAAAAAGGTGCGGGTCTTGGTTTTTGCCAAAGGTGACAAGGAACAGGAGGCAAGGCAGGCTGGAGCCGATTATGTGGGGGCGGATGATTTGATGGAGAAGATCAAGGGGGGGTGGATGGAGTTCGATTGCGCCATCGCGACTCCTGATCTGATGGCGTCGGTCGGTAAGCTTGGTAAACAGCTTGGTCCGCGCGGGCTCATGCCGAATCCAAAGACCGGCACCGTGACCTTTGAAGTGGGCAAAGCCGTCTCGGACATTCGGAAGGGACGGGTTGAGTATAAAGTTGAAAAAGCGGGCATTGTACAAGTGCCTATCGGGAAAGTGTCGTTCGATGCCGCCAAGTTGTATGACAACGCGTCGGCCATCATCGAGTCGGTCATCAAGGCCAAGCCGGCTTCGTGCAAGGGGCGATATCTCAAGAGTGCTGTGGTTTCCAGCACGATGGGCCCCGGCGTGATGCTGGATGCGGTCGCTCTGATGAAGCAGTGGTCGTGAAGAAGGATGGTCGCTCGTCATTCGTCATTGAGGGGGCATTTCTCAGCCAATGACCGTTGACGAATGACTCTTTGTTTGGAAGGGGAAGGCAATGAAGAAGGAAGAAAAAGCTACGGCGGTTGCGGAATTGACCGAAAGGTTCGGTCGTGCGCGGCTGGCCATTCTGACGGAATGTGTCGGACTTCCGGTCAATCACGTGACGGAACTGCGCAAGCAGCTCCGTGGCGCCAAAGCGGAGTATCGGGTCGTGAAGAACACGCTCGCGGCTCGCGCGGTCGAGGGAACGACTCTGGCCGGTCTCGCGGCGTATCTCAAGGGGCCCACGGGCATCGTCATCGGGTATGACGATCCGGTATTGCCGACGAAGGTATTGCGGGACTTCATCGGCGCAGAGAAGCGCGAAGAGAAAATTCGGATGACGGTCGGCGTGCTGGAAGGAAAAGTTGTCAAGCCGGCCGATCTGGCGGCTGTCGCCAAGTTGCCGAAGAAGGAAGTGCTGATTGCCATGTTGCTTTCGGCCATGCAGGGGCCGATCCGCGGCGTGGTGTATACGCTCAGCGCGGTGTTGTCGAAATTTGTGAGAGTCATTGCAGCCATTCAGGATAAAAAGAAAGGGGAGGGAGACATGTCAGCAACCACAACGAAACTGTCGCAGGAAGAATTGATCAAGGCTATCGAGGGCATGAGCGTGCTCGATTTGGCTGAGCTTGTGAAGGGTTTGGAGACCCGCTTCGGGGTGACGGCTGCCGCGCCGGTTGCGGTCGCCGCCGGTCCCGCTGCAGGCGGAGCCGCCGCCGCGCCTGCCGAGGAAAAGACCGCGTTCGATGTCATTCTTGCGTCCGCGCCGGCCGACAAGAAAATTCAGATTATCAAGGTTGTGCGTGAATTGACCAGCCTCGGGCTGAAGGAAGCGAAAGATTTGGTGGAAGGCGCGCCGAAGCCGGTCAAGACCGGCGTGGCGAAGGAAGAAGCCGATACCATGAAGAAGAAACTCGAAGAAGGCGGCGCCAAGGTCGAAATCAAGTAATACGCGAGCGCCATTCGCCAGTTGCCAGTGATCAATTGGGGGGAAGCCGCATGACTGCGGCTTCCCCTGTGATCTCTGACCATTGACATCTGTTCACCGCCAACCAACGTGGAGGAGCGGGCATGTCCGAAACGACTCTGCAAGAGTTCGTCGAGCGGAAAGATTTTTCTCGCATTCGAACCAATATCGACATTCCGGATCTGATCGAGATTCAGAAGCGCTCATATGAGGAGTTTCTCCAGCTGGAAGTAGAGCCGGAGCGACGGAAAGACTATGGCCTTCAAGCGGCGTTGGCGAGCGTATTCCCGATCCCTGACTATAACAATACGGCCATGCTCGAGTTTTCGAGCTATACGCTGGGTACGCCCAAGTACGATGAACGTGAGTGTCTTGAGCAGGGCATGACTTTCGCGGTGCCGTTGAAACTGCGGGTTCGCCTGGTGGTGTTCGACAAGGAAGACAAAGGGCCCAGGAAGAAAGTGCTCGACGTCCGCGAGCAGGAGGTCTACGTCGGCGAATTGCCCTTGATGACGGAGCGCGGCACTTTTATCGTCAACGGAACCGAGCGGGTCGTTGTCAGTCAGCTCCATCGGTCGCCCGGCGCCTCGTTTACACACGACAAAGGGCGTACCCATGCCAGCGGCAAAGTGCTGTACAGCGCGCGCATTATTCCCTATCGCGGCTCCTGGCTCGATTTTGAATTCGATGCGCGAGATATTCTGTATGTCCGCATCGACCGCCGGCGAAAAATGCCCACCACTATTTTGTTGAAGGCCTTCGGGTTTTCCAGCGACGACTTGCTCAAGATGTATTATCCCGTCGAGGAAATACGGGTGTCGAACGGGAAGATGTTCCGAAAGCTGGACGCGGAAATCCACCATGGACTTCGATGCTCAGGGGAAGTCCTGGAGAAGGGCGGCAAGGAACCGCTGGTGCGTGAAGGCACCAGGCTGACGAAGGGGTTGATTGCCAAGCTGAAGGCAGCCGGAGTGAAAGAAATTCCGATGCTTCCGGCAGAGCTCGTAGGTCGCGCCGTGCTCACGGAATTGGTCGATTCGCAGAAGACGAAATTGGCCGAGAAGAATCAGCGGTTGACCGCCGAGATTGTAGAAGCGATCGTCGAGAGCGGCGTCGAGGAGTTCAAAGTTATTTATCTCGATATGGCCACGGCTACGCCGGTGATCCTCGACACCTTGGAAATGGAAAAGATCGGCTCGAAAGAAGAAGCGATGGTGGAAATCTATCGCCGGCTTCGCCCGGGCGAAACGCCGTCCGTCGACACTGCGCGGGCGTTGTTCGACAACCTGTTTTTGAATTCCAAGCGTTACGATCTGTCTCCCGTCGGGCGGCTCAAGCTCAATAAGAAGCTGGGATTGGATCTCCCTCTGGAGCAACGCACGCTGACTGCCCAGGACATCGTCGAAGTGATCCGGTATCTCGTGAACCTCAAGATCGGCAAGGGGGAAATCGACGACATCGACCATTTGGGCAATCGTCGGGTCCGGTCGGTCGGCGAGCTGTTGGAAAATCAGTTCAGGCTGGGTTTGGTGCGGATGGAGCGCAGCATCAAGGAGCGCATGAATCTCCTCGATATGGAGACGGTGCTCCCGCACGATCTGATCAATGCCAAGCCGGTCGTTGCGGCGGTCAAGGAATTTTTCAGCAGCAGCCAGTTGTCACAATTTATGGATCAGACGAATCCGCTGGCGGAGATTACGCACAAGCGGCGTTTGTCGGCGCTTGGGCCGGGCGGGTTGACGAGGGAGCGCGCCGGATTCGAAGTCCGCGACGTGCATCCGTCGCACTATAGCCGCATTTGTCCCATCGAAACGCCGGAAGGTCCGAACATCGGGTTGATCACCTCGTTGGCGACCTATGCGCGGATCAATCAGTTTGGATTCATCGAGGCGCCTTATCGGAAGGTGGTCAAAGGGCGCGTGACGGATGAGATGGAATTTCTGTCCGCCATCGAAGGGGACAAGTACATTATCGCCCAAGCGAACTCCAAGGTGGATGGGGCGGGCCGGCTGGTTTCTGAGACGGTGTCCTGCCGCCACGGCGGAGACTTCGTCATGGCTACGCCGGATAAGATCGAGTACATGGACGTGTCTCCGAAGCAGGTCGTCAGCGTGGCAACGGCGCTGGTGCCGTTTTTAGAACATGACGACGCCAACCGCGCGTTGATGGGCTCCAACATGCAACGCCAGGCGGTTCCGTTACTGACGTCCGAATCTCCTTTGGTCGGCACTGGAATGGAAGCGGTTGTGGCTCGGGATTCGGGATATGTCATTCAAGCCAGGCGTGCCGGGGTTGTGGAGAGTGTCGATGCCACGCGTATCGTCGTGCGCGCCGACTCGAAGGATGGGAAAAAGGGAAAAGATTCAGGGTTGGATGTCTACGACCTCATCAAGTTCCAGCGTTCGAATCAAAATACCTGTATCACCCAGACTCCCGTGGTTCGGATCGGGCAGCCGGTCAAGAAGGGACAAGTCCTCGGCGATGGTCCGGCGATCGATCATGGAGAGTTGGCATTGGGGAAGAATGTGCTGGTGGCCTTCATGCCGTGGGGCGGCTACAACTTCGAAGACGCCATTCTGCTCAGTGAGAAATTGGTTCGCGAAGATGCGTTCACGTCGGTTCATATCGAAGAATTCGAGGTGGAAGCCCGCGATACGAAACTGGGTAAGGAAGATGTCACCCGCGACATCCCCAATGTCGGCGAGGAAGCGCTCAGGAATCTGGACGAGAGCGGCATCATCCGCATCGGCGCCGAAGTGAAGCCGGGCGACATTCTGGTCGGCAAAGTGACGCCGAAGGGTGAAACCCAGCTGACGCCGGAAGAGAAGCTGCTGCGCGCCATCTTCGGCGAGAAAGCCGGCGATGTGAAGGATACGTCGCTGACCGTGCCTCCGGGCGTCGAAGGCATCGTCGTGGACGTGAAGATTTTCTCGCGCAAAGGCCTCGACAAGGATGAGCGTTCGAAAAGCATCGAAACCGATGATCAGATGAAGCTCCAGCGTGATCACCACGAAGAGCTGCGGATCATCGACGAAGAAAAGACGAAAAAGATCAGGAAATTGTTGCTCGGAAAAGTGGTGGGCCGTGATTTGATGGACCCGGACACGGGCGACGTCATTTTGAAGAAGAAGGGCAAGCTGACGGCGGAGATCCTCAAGCGGCTGCCTGACGACACGGTGCGGCACATCATTCTCAGCGACCCGGACGAACAAAAAGAGTTGGAAGACGTCGAGCGGCGTGCGAAAGAACAGATTGAAATTCTCCAGACGCTCTACGATGAAAAGGTCGGCCGCTTGAAACGGGGCGACGAGCTGCCGCCCGGCGTGATCAAGCTGGTGAAAGTCTACATCGCCATGAAGCGGAAGATTCAGGTCGGCGACAAAATGGCCGGCCGCCACGGCAACAAGGGTGTCGTGTCGCGCGTGCTGCCGGAAGAGGATATGCCGTATTTGCCGGATGGGACTCCGGTTGAAATCGTGCTGAATCCTCTGGGTGTGCCGTCGCGTATGAACGTGGGGCAAATCCTGGAAACACACCTCGGATGGGCGGCAAAAGCGTTGGGAATCAAGGTGGCCAGCCCGGTGTTCGACGGAGCGTCGGAAAAAGAAATCAAGGATCTGCTCAAGAAAGCAAAATTGCCTCCGAGCGGGCAGAGCCGGCTGGTCGACGGAAAAACCGGTGAGCCGTTCGGCAGCCCGGTCACGGTCGGGTACATGTATGTGCTGAAGCTGCACCACTTGGTGGATGACAAAATCCACGCGCGCTCGATCGGGCCCTATTCGCTCGTCACGCAGCAGCCGCTGGGCGGCAAGGCCCAATTCGGCGGGCAGCGGTTGGGAGAAATGGAAGTATGGGCGCTGCAAGCCTATGGCGCGGCTTCGACGCTGCAGGAATTTCTTACGGTCAAGTCCGACGATGTGCCGGGCCGGTCGCGCATGTATGAAGCGATCGTCAAAGGCGAGCCGTTCCTGGAGCCTGGGTTGCCCGAGTCGTTCAACGTCTTGGTCAAAGAGCTGCAGAGTTTGGGGCTTGATGTCGAGCTCGTCAAGACGCAAGACTAACCGCTTGTGTGCCGGGTGAATCCCGGCATCGGAGGAGGTCATTACCTTGGAAGGCGTATACACATTGTTTGAAAAGCAGCGGGATTCGGTGTCGTTCGACTCGATGCGTATCCGTATCGCGTCGCCCGAAAAAATTCGGTCCTGGTCGTACGGTGAAGTGAAGAAGCCGGAGACGATCAACTATCGGTCGTTCAAGCCGGAAAAAGACGGATTGTTCTGCGCCAAGATTTTCGGTCCGATCAAGGACTGGGAATGCAATTGCGGCAAGTACAAGCGCATGAAGCACCGCGGCATCGTCTGCGACAAGTGCGGCGTCGAGGTGATTCAGTCGAAAGTGCGCCGTGAGCGGATGGGGCATATCGAGTTGGCCGCGCCGGTCGCACATATCTGGTTCTTGAAAGGGGTGCCCAGCCGTATCGGCACGCTCCTGGATATGAGCCTGAAGCAGCTGGAGAAAATTCTCTATTTCGAGAGCTATGTCTGTGTCGATCCGGGATCAACGGATCTGTCGGAAAAGGAACTGGTCTCGGAAGAGAAGCTGCGCACCCTCGTGTCCGAGTTCGGCTCAAGCGGGTTCAAGGCGGGCATCGGTGCGGAAGCCATCCGGGATTTGTTGCGAAAAATCGATATCAATGCGCTGTGGGATGAACTTCAGGCGAAAGCGAAGTCGTCGACATCCTCGGCTATGAAAAAGAAATACGCCAAACGGCTGAAAGTGCTCGAGGCGTTTCGCAAGTCCGGAAACAAACCGGAGTGGATGATTTTGGACGTCATACCGGTGCTGCCGCCGGAACTGCGCCCGCTCGTCCCTCTCGACGGCGGACGATTTGCGACCTCCGACCTGAACGATCTCTATCGGCGCGTGATCAACCGGAATAACCGGTTGAAGCGGCTGATGGAATTGAAAGCGCCGGGCGTCATCATCCGGAACGAAATGCGCATGCTGCAAGAGGCCGTCGATGCTCTCTTCGACAACGGCCGGCGTGGTCGTGCGATTCGTGGGCCGAACAAGCGCCCGCTCAAGTCTTTGAGCGACATGCTGAAAGGCAAACAGGGGCGGTTTCGCCAAAACTTGCTCGGCAAGCGGGTCGACTATTCCGGCCGTACGGTCATCGTCGTCGGTCCCGAGTTGCGCCTCCATCAGTGTGGGTTACCGAAGAAGATGGCCCTGGAATTGTTCAAACCATTCATCTTCCATAAGCTCGAAGCGCGCGGGGCGGCGACCACGATCAAGAGCGCGAAGCGGCTGGTTGAAAAGGAACGGCCGGAAGTCTGGGACGTGCTTGACGAAGTGATTCGTGAGCATCCCGTCTTGCTGAATCGCGCGCCGACACTCCACCGGTTGGGGATTCAGGCGTTCGACCCGGTTCTGGTCGAGGGCAAGGCCATTCGATTGCATCCGCTCGTATGTTCCGCATTCAACGCGGACTTCGACGGAGACCAGATGGCGGTGCATGTGCCGCTGTCGGTCGAGGCGCAGGTCGAGGCGCGGGTCTTGATGATGTCCATCAACAACATTCTTTCGCCGGCCAACGGCAAACCGATCGCTGTGCCGTCGCAGGACATGGTCCTCGGCTGTTATTGGCTGACGAAGGAACGCCTGGGTGTGAAAGGCGAGGGTAAAGTGTTCGGGTCGGCGGAAGAAGTGCGGATCGCCTTCGACGCGCGCGAAGTGGAAGAACATGCGCGGATCAAGGTGCGTCTGGCGGGGGGCTTAGTGCAAACGACGGTCGGTCGTGTGCTGCTGTCGGAGATCCTTCCGGCCGGCCTGCCGTTCGCCAATGCCAACAAGCTCATGACCAAGAAGGAGATGACCAAGCTGATCGACTCTGTCTACCGGCAGACCGGTCACCGTGACACCGTCGAGTTTCTCGATAAGATCAAGGACATCGGGTTCACGTATGCCACCAGGGCGGGTGTGTCGATCTGCATCGACAATATGCATATCCCGAGCAAGAAGGAAGAGTTTGTCGGGAAGGCTCAGCGCGAAGTGAACGAAATTGAAAAGCAATATTCCGAGGGCTTGATCACGAACGGCGAACGGTACAACAAGGTCATCGATATATGGGCGCATGTGACTGAGCAGGTCGCCAACGAAATGATGAAGGAGCTCGGCGCCGGAGGAGATCCGGGCAAAGCCGAATCCTTCAATCCGATTTTCATGATGGCGGACTCCGGCGCGCGCGGCAGCTCGCAGCAGATCCGGCAGTTGGGCGGGATGCGCGGCCTGATGGCCAAACCGTCCGGTGAAATCATCGAGACGCCGATTACGGCGAACTTCCGTGAAGGCCTCACAGTCTTGCAGTATTTTATTTCGACTCACGGCGCGCGAAAGGGTCTGGCCGATACCGCCTTGAAGACGGCGAACTCCGGCTATCTGACTCGCCGGTTGGTCGATATCGCGCAGGATGTCATTATCAATGAGCTTGATTGCGGAACGCACGACGGCATTATCGTCAGCGCGCTGGTCGAAGGCGGCGAAATCATTCAGCCGCTGGAAGAGCGTGTCTTGGGCCGGTTGGCTGCGGAGGATATCCGCGACCCCGTGACCGGGGAAATCATCGTCTCGCGGAACGAGGAGATCCACGAAGAGCTCACCAAGTCGATCGTGGAGGCCGGAGTCGACCGGGTCAAGATCCGATCGGTACTGACCTGCCAATCCCTCCGCGGGGTCTGCCGCGCCTGTTATGGCCGGGATCTGGCGCGCGGCCGGCTTGTGGAAAAGGGTGAGCCTGTCGGAGTGATTGCCGCCCAGTCAATCGGCGAACCGGGAACTCAGCTGACGATGCGGACGTTCCACATCGGCGGTACGGCCAGCAAAGTCGTCGAGCAGACCGTGCTGGAAGCGAAGCATGCCGGGCGGATCAAGTTCATGAGCTTCGATGCCAAGAAAAATGCGGACATTCACAATGGCGGCATCGCAGTGCGGAATAAAGACGGCGAATGGGTGGTGATGAATCGCAACACGAAAATTGCGATTGTGGATGACAGCGGCCGTGAACGTGAAAAATATCCGGTCGTCTATGGCGCAAAAATCAAGATCAAGGACGGCGATCCTGTCGCGGTCGGGCAGAAATTGGTTGAGTGGGATCCCTATTCGCTGACCATTTTGACCGAAGTTGGCGGCAAGGTGGCGTTCGGCGATATCGTCGAAGGCGTCACGATGAAAGAAGAATTCGACGAGGTGACGGGTCTGTCTCGCAAGGTCATTATCGAGCATTCGGGTGCGACGTTACGACCCCGTGTTTCAATCAAGGATGAAGCCGGTAAAACGGCGAAGGTTTCCGGCGGGTCGAATACCGTCGCGCGGTATTTGCTGCCGGTCGGAGCCCATATCTTCGTCGAGAAGGGCGCGATGGTTCATCCTGGCGATGTGTTGGCCAAGATTCCACGTGAGACGACGAAAACCAAGGACATCACCGGAGGTCTTCCGCGCGTCGTCGAGTTGTTCGAGGCACGGAAACCGAAAGAGCAGGCGGTGATCACCGAGATCGACGGTGAAGTGTCCTATGGAGGATTCGTCAAAGGCCAACGCAAAGTGCTTGTCGATAATAAATTGGGAGATGTAAAGGAATACTTCATTCCCAAAGGGAAGCACGTCAACGTGCATGAGGGGGATTGGGTGCGGGCCGGGGAGCCGTTAATGGACGGATCGGCGAATCCGCATGATATCCTCGACGTGCTCGGCCCCAATGAGTTGCAGAAATATCTCGTCGATGAAGTGCAGGATGTCTATCGGTTGCAAGGGGTCTCGATCAACGATAAGCATATCGAGATCATCGTGCGCCAAATGCTCCGCAAGGTCCGGATCGAAGATCCCGGCGACACGCAGTTTTTGCCGGGAAGCCAAGTGAGCAAGAGTGTGTTTGAGGCTGAAAACGAGCGTGTGCTCGAAAAGGGCGGCACGCCAGCCTTGGGCAAGCCGGTTCTGCTTGGAATTACGAAAGCGGCGTTGACGACCGACAGCTTTATCTCCGCGGCCTCGTTCCAGGAAACAACTCGAGTGCTGACGGAAGCGGCCATCAACGGCCGAGAGGATAATTTGTTGGGTCTCAAAGAAAATGTCATTGTGGGGCGGTTGATTCCGGCCGGGTCAGGCTTTGAAGAATATCGAGACACGTTTGTGATCAGTGAAAAGCCGGAAGCCGCTGCTGTGGCGGCTGCTCAAGGATCTGCGGTTGAGTCTCCTGTGACTACAGTGGGCGAGGGGGCACGATCGTAATTGCGCTGAAATTGCCTCACTTGACAATGAGGGGGCGCATCAATATAATCCGCCGTCTTTCCTCTGACGGCGATAGATGAGTTCAAAATTCGGGAAGGTTTTAATAGAATGCCGACAATCAATCAGTTGGTAAGAAAAGGCCGAAACCTGGTCAAGGCGAAAACGAAAAGCCCGGCCTTGAAATCTTGCCCGCAGAAGCGGGGAGTGTGTCTGCGCGTCTATACCACGACGCCAAAGAAGCCCAACTCTGCTTTGCGGAAAGTGGCGCGTGTTCGGTTGACGAATGGAATGGAAGTCACAACGTATATTCCCGGCGTCGGGCATAATTTGCAAGAACACTCGATCGTGCTGGTGCGTGGTGGCCGTGTCAAGGACTTGCCGGGTGTGCGGTATCACTTGGTGCGCGGTGCCTTGGATGCGGTGGGCGTGGCAGACCGTAAGCAGAGCCGATCGAAGTACGGTGCCAAGCGCCCGAAGTAGGACGGCGCGTGAGCGGTAAGAAAAATCAATTCGACTGAACAACGAACGAGATAGGTAAACGATGCCCCGCAGTAGATTTTTAGACCAACGTGAAGTGCTCCCCGATGTACGATATCGCGATAAGCTTGTCGGAAAGTTTATCAACACACTGATGAGCGGTGGAAAGAAAAGCACCACCGAGCGGATTTGTTACGGGGCGTTCGATGTCATACAGGAAAAGACCGGCGGAGACCCGCTGAAGGTATTCAAGGCGGCCGTCGATAATGTGAAGCCGATTGTCGAGGTGAAGTCTCGCCGCGTGGGCGGTGCGTCGTATCAAGTCCCGGTCGAAATCAGGCCTTCGCGCCGGGTATCTTTGGCGCTTCGGTGGTTGTCGGAATACGCGCGCACCCGTGGCGGCAAGAGTATGCGGGAAAAGCTCGCGGCTGAATTAATGGATGCGTCGAATAATACCGGCGCCGCAGTGAAGAAGCGGGAAGACGTGCATCGAATGGCGGAAGCGAATAAAGCCTTCGCCCATTATCGCTGGTAACGTCGTTCTGTGCTGCAGTTGAGCCGTGCTGCGATCCGCAGACGTTGAGTGCTCTTCGATCGCAGCAGCGTCAGTTGGCTCGGCTCGCAGCACATGTGTTTTTAGGGGACTAACGTGGCTCGTCAAACGGCACTGGAACATACGAGAAACATCGGCATCATGGCCCATATTGATGCCGGAAAAACGACCACGACCGAGCGGATCTTGTACTACACGGGTATGACGCACAAGATGGGTGAAGTTCACGAAGGCGCTGCGACAATGGATTGGATGGAACAGGAACGTGAGCGCGGGATCACGATCACGGCTGCGGCGACGACCTGTTTCTGGAAAGACAAGCGCATCAACATTATTGATACGCCTGGCCACGTCGATTTTACGATTGAGGTTGAGCGTTCCCTTCGTGTGCTTGATGGTGCGGTGGCTGCATTCGATTCCGTGCAGGGTGTTGAACCGCAATCGGAAACGGTCTGGCGCCAAGCCGATAAATATGGGGTCCCGCGCATTGCCTGGATGAACAAGATGGATCGAATCGGCGCTGACTTCTACGCCAGCGTGCAGTCGATTATTGACCGTCTCGGGGCGAATCCGGTTCCTATCCAGATTCCGATCGGGCGGGAAACGGAGTACCGAGGTTCGGTAGATCTCGTGAGTATGAAGGGCTACTTTTACGACGATGAAACGCTTGGTGCCAAATACAAGATCGATGAAATTCCGGCTAATCTCCTGGAGCAGGCCAGGGAGTATCGGGAGAAAATGCTGGAAGCCGTTGCGGAGTTTGACGATCAGGTCATGGAGAAGTATTTGAATGGCCATCCGCTGACGGAAGAGGAAGTGCGTCGGGCGATCAGGGCCGCGACGATCGCGATGAAGGTGATTCCGGTTGTCTGTGGATCTGCTTTTAAGAATAAGGGCGTCCAGCAGTTGTTGGACGCCGTCGTGGATTACCTGCCATCGCCGCTTGATGTTCCGCCGGTGAAGGGGATTGATCCGAATACGGGTAAAGAGGTCCTGCGCAAGCCGTCCGACAGCGAGCCGTTTGCGGCGCTTGCCTTCAAGTTGATGACCGACCCATTTGCGGGGCAGGTGGTATTTTTCCGTGTCTATTCAGGAATGCTGAAGACCGGGTCGCCGGTGCTCAATGTGACGAAGGGCACGAGAGAGCGCGTCGGGCGGTTGCTCAAGATGCATGCGAATAAGCGTGAAGAGATCGACATCGCCTATGCGGGCGACATTGTGGCGGCTGTCGGGCTGAAGGGTGCCACGACCGGAGATACGTTGTCTGAAGAGAAGGAGCCGGTCCTGTTGGAAGTGATGAAGTTTCCGGAGCCTGTGATTGCGATGGCGATTGAGCCTAAGACGAAGCAGGACCAGGAGAAGATGGGGTTCGCGCTTCAAAAGTTGGCGCAGGAAGATCCTTCGTTCAGGGTTCGTACAGATGAGGAAACGTCGCAAACGATTATCGCCGGCATGGGTGAGTTGCATCTTGAGATCATCGTTGACCGGATGTTGCGCGAGTTTAAGGTCGAAGCCAATGTAGGTAAGCCGGAAGTGGCGTTTCGTGAAACGATTCGCCGGAAGGCTGAAGCGGAAGCTAAGTATGTTAAGCAGACGGGTGGTCGCGGTCAGTATGGCCATGTCGTGTTGTCGGTTGAGCCGTCAGAGTCCGGTAAGGGCTTCGAGTTCGTCAATAAAATCGTCGGTGGTGTGATTCCGAAGGAATTTATCCCGGCTGTTGAAAAGGGTGTGAAGGAGCGGTTGGATGCCGGCGTTATCGCCGGGTATCCCCTGCGCGACGTGCGCGTGACTCTTACCTACGGCTCATATCACGATGTGGATTCCAATGAAATGGCTTTCAAAATCGCCGGGTCGATGGCGTTTGCCGATGCGTGCAAAAAGGCTGATCCGGTTCTGCTTGAGCCGATTATGAAGGTGGAGGTCCTGGTTCCGCAGGATTTCATGGGCGATGTCATCGGCAACTTGAACGGTCGGCGTGGGAAGGTGCAGGGGATGAAGGTGCGTGCCGGTGCGCAGGCGATCGACGCATCTGTGCCGCTCAGTGAGATGTTCGGGTATGCCACTGATCTTCGCTCGCGCACGCAAGGCCGGGCAACGTACAGCATGGAGTTCGATCGATACGACCAGGTTCCTCGGCAAATTTCCGAGACTATTATTGCAAAGTATCGCGGTGAGTAGTTGCCGCTGATTG
Organism: Nitrospira sp.; assembly: GCA_046604365.1. Taxonomy (GTDB): domain Bacteria; phylum Nitrospirota; class Nitrospiria; order Nitrospirales; family Nitrospiraceae; genus Nitrospira_D. Next base: position 168 of record JBJACV010000039.1, on the reverse strand, counting down.
AACTGTAGGTAGCAGGGAGGATTTCGGTATGGCGAAGGCGAAATATGAGCGGAAGAAGCCGCACGTAAACATTGGGACGATCGGGCACGTGGACCACGGGAAGACCACGTTGACGGCGTCGTTGACCAAGATTTGTGCGGATCGGGGCATGGCGAAGTTCATCCCCTA
>JBJACV010000038.1:0-17036 GCA_046604365.1 Nitrospira sp. | reverse complement strand
TGTTCGAGCGGATCGACGTCCTGGGAGTGACCGACTTCACGTTCACGCTGACCGCCGCGGCGAAGGCGCGGGGTTGGGACGCGGCCTTCGGAGGCGGCGTCGTCGCCGTCAAAGAAGGTCGTTCTGGTCGGGGCGAGAGGACTACGGCTTTGACCAAACCTGCCCTGTTCGCGCGAGTGAAGTTCGCTGCCTGAACTCGCTTGCGCCTTCGTCGCCTTTCGTCTTGACGACTTCGCTACGCTGGCGCTGTTCTTCTCTCTTGGGAGGGTTGAGCCGGGTGACTCTCGTCCGGCTCGGTTGCTCTACTGGACCGTCACTCGGCTCTTACCCGAGTGGCGGTCTTACTTCTTGGTGGGAGTGGTCAACTTGAACGTGCCACCCGGCTTAGTCGGGGGCATGCGGTCGCCCTTGCTGATAGCGACTTGCGCTCCACCCTTGCTAGGGGTGTAGATGCCGCTCTTGGGAGCGATGTTCCCGGGTTTCAGGCCACCTGCCATTGTCATCACCGCCTTTCCTGCCCACGAACCTTGAGAGTCACGGGCATCACGGAAAATGGTAGCCGATGCGGTGGTGCAGTCAAGCCACAAACCACTACATCTTGTGGACTACCATGTGGACAGACCACTACATGTTGTGGATTTCTCCCGGCAGCCTGTGACAGGCTAGGTGTCAAAGTCGGGTGCGAAAATCCGTCGTTCCCGCCTGCTAGCATCGAGAGCCAATGGCCAAGGTTCCCGCCGACCCGCTAACGACCCTTGAAGACTTCCGAGGCATCCTTGACGCCCTCGCCTCGGGGGGCATCGTCCCGGCTGGTGGCTACGCGAGCCTGCGCAGGACACTGCTGTCGGATGCTGACGTTGCTCCCTACCTGCCCGGGTGGCTCCGAGAGACGAGGACCGAAGACGAGTTCCGGGCCATCCTGTATCGCCAAGGTGGCGACCCGCTTGAGTTCGTCCGCAGGGAACTTGAGCCTGCGTTCGCTCACTTCGAGTCTCGGACGTTTGTGGCGTCCGGTCGGCAAGTCCCTACTGCTAGCATCGGAGTCGTGTTTCGCATCACGTCGATGGCTTGTCCACGATGCTCGGTAACCATTCGCCCGGAGCCTGTCTGGCAGACGCCCATCAACGGTGAAGCGGGTGATTGGCAGGCGGCTTCGTGGCTCTGCCCATCGTGTGACAAGAACTTCGTGACGACTGCCTTCCGGGTACACACGGGTGGCCCGAAGACGCACGAGGGCTCCTACGAGTACAGGGACATCACGGTGGTTTGGCCTCGTTCATCGAGTCGCCCTCCCCTTTCGCCCGAAGTGCCTGAGCCGTACGCGAGCCTCTACCGAGAGGCTGCCCTAATCCTTGAGGACTCGCCCCGCGCTAGCGCGATGCTCTCGCGTCGATGCCTGCAACACCTTCTTCGGGAGGAAGCGCACGTCCCGAAGTTGCCGAAACTGCACGACGAGATTGAGTGGGCAATCGCCAACGCTGGCCTACCGCCCTATGTCACAGAGTCAATCCACGAGCCTCGCATCGTCGGGAACATGGGTGCGCATCCAACCAAGTCGGAGGATGGCGAGTACATCGAAGTGGTCGCGGGCGAGGCTGATTGGATGCTTGACGTGCTCGACTCGCTCTTTGAGTTCTACTTCGTCGCCAAGGCTCGAACCGCTGCCCGCAAGGCCGCACTTGCGGAGCGCATCGGCAAGTGAAGACCAACGCTCTCTACTACGGGGACAATCTCGACATACTGCGTCGGTACGTCCCTGACGGGTCCGTTGACCTTGTGTACCTTGACCCGCCCTTCAACTCGAACCGTGACTACAACGTCATCTTCAAGGATGAGTCCGGGCGGAAGTCAGATGCGCAGTTGCTCGCCTTTGAGGACACATGGCATTGGGGTCCCTCGGCTGAGGCGACCTACTCGTACCTGACGAACACGGCTCGGCACGAAGGCAACGTACCGTCAACCGTCAGCCAAATCGTCGCGGCTCTCCGCGCTGGCATCCACGAGAACCAGATGCTCGCGTATCTGGTTGAGATGGCGGTTCGCCTCGTTGAACTCCACCGCGTATTGAAGGACACGGGTTCGCTGTACCTGCACTGCGACCCGACCGCCAGCCACTACCTCAAGTTGCTTCTTGATGCGGTCTTTGGCCCATTGAACTTCCGAAACGAAATCATCTGGAAGCGGACCGGGGCGCACAACTCAGCAAAGCGGTTCGGTCCCGTCCATGACGTAATCCTGTACTACGTCAAGTCCAATAAGGCTCCGTTCACGCGCACTCGAACCGGCTACACGGCTGAGTACATTGAGTCGCACTTCCGAAACTACGATGAGCGCGGTAGGTTCCGCCCCGTCGTGCTCACCGGACCCGGCATCGTTGCGGGCGGTGACTCTGGTAAACCGTGGCGCGACTATGACCCGGCATCGGTTGGACGCCATTGGCAACCGGCTTCCTACGTCTACACCAAGTACAAGGAACTGACTGGCGAAGACCTCGCGCAGTGGCCGTTGCTCGAACGGTTCGACAAGTTGGAGGAAGTCGGACTCCTGTACCGGGCTGGTGGGACGGGAGTCCCCAACTACCGCTTCTACCTTGACGACGCGCAGGGTGTGCCGCTCCAAGACATTTGGGACGACCTCCCGCCCGTGAACTCGCAGTCAAAGGAACGTCTCGGTTGGGAGACTCAGAAGCCGGTACCCCTCCTAGAGCGCATCATCGAGTCAAGTTCACTACCCGGTGACATCGTGCTTGACCCGTTCTGTGGGTGCGGTACGGCCCTTGTCGCTGCTCAGAAGATGGAACGCCAGTGGGTCGGTATCGACGTGACGTACCTGTCTATTGCTGTCATGCGTGCACGACTCAAGGACTCTTTCGGCCTTGAGGACGTTGAAGTCATCGGCCAACCGACCGAGGTTGAAGGTGCACGCCAGTTGGCGCAGTCGCCCGAAGGCCGCTACCAGTTCCAGTGGTGGGCACTCGCTCTCGTTGATGCCAAACCGCTCGGTGGGGTTGAGAAGAAGGGTTCCGACAGAGGCATTGACGGACTCATCACCTTCACCGACAAGAACAACGAGATGCAGATGGTGGTTGTCTCGGTCAAGTCCGGTGGCGTCAACTCCGGCATGGTCCGTGACTTGAAGGGCACGCTAGACCGTGAGAAGGCAGCAATCGGGTTGTTCGTGACCCTTGAGGAACCGACCCGAGAGATGCTGCTAGAGGCAAGCACGGCCGGTTCGTACCACTCGGACCTGTGGAACCGCGATTACGAACGCATCCAAATCCTGTCCATAAAGGACTTGCTTGAGGATGGGAAGAAGCCGAACCTTCCGCCGTTCGTGCTGCCGACCTACCAGCAAGCACAGCGGGTGAAAAAGGTGGACGATAGCCAAACGGAGATGTTCGGCTAGTCTCGTTGGTGGTCCTAGTTTGAGGGAATGAAGTTGGCAGCCTACAAAGCCATCAAAGTCGGACCGACGCTAACGGTTGACGAACTCAAGAAGAAGCCCGCCCCACGGAGCACGACCAATCCGCGTGACGTGGAACTTGAGAAGTTGGTTCGTGAGGTAGCGGCAGGGCCACAGTCAGCCGTGATGACGTGGGATTACCAGCCTGCAAAACCCGCTACCGCTCGGCTTGCTGCGAAGAACGCGATTGCTCGGGCTGGCCTTGTCGGTGCCGTGTTCGCCTCGTCTCGACCCGACTACCCCGGTGTGCTGCTGTTCAGCCGGGTACCGCTGTCGGGGCGACAGGGCAAGGGCACGAAGTAAGCCGGAGGTAAGCGAGGGTCAGTAACCTCGCTCAGACTCCGGCTCCGCGTAGCGGCTTCGTCGTGACAGCAAGACTGCTAGCGACCGGAGTCCCTACCAGCCGTAGCGTTCCATGCGGGCCTTCTCCTTCGCAATCTGGCGATTGCGCCAACTGGTGAAACTCGTGAAGGCGCTACCTCCACCGGCAATCCAGTTCTTGTACTCCTGTTCCAACCGGGCCTTTGACTTTCGCTCGGTCGGTGTCTTGTCTGTCATCTGAGTTCTCCTTCGTTCGGTGTATGTCAGTTTTGGTTGGGTAAGAAAATGGAGGAAGGCAGGGGTGCTGAGGCTCTAACCCCCCACGGTTTGGGAGCCTCTATAGGTTTGTCGTTGGACGTATATGGAAATGGACCTGCATCGGGGTTGAGGCACCCAAGACCCCTAGAGTTTTGAGCCTCACACGCCCCGTCCATCATTCAGTGGCGTCGATGTCCACCGATGAATAGAACGGGGCACTACGAGGCTTGGGCTACTCCACGATTGACGCTACGCGACCTCGGATGCCCTCCTAGCCATCCTTACGGCAACGCCCTTGCGCTGACCAGCGGTAGCCTCTGGCCTGTACCAGTCAACCGGGCCAGTCGGCACGGCACACTGCGAACAGAACGAGCCTCGGACCTCAAGCCATCCGCAGCACGGGCACTGCTGCTGGGTAGCCGAGTCGAACCATCGTGCCCCGGTGATGGTGTCTCGGGTGATGCAGTCGGCACCATGCGGACCGGCTGCGATGACCGGACCATCAATGTTCCGTAGTCCGGCAATGCGTCGGATGTGGGTGGTAACGAGTGATGCGTTGACCGTGCGCGGTTGACCGTCCCTTCGGGTGAGGCACAGAGAGCACACCGCCCCGGGAACTTCGGTCCGTCCACAAACGGAGCACTTGACCTCTCCCCTGCTCATTGGACCCACGCTCCGGTAACCGGGTCAAAGACGAACTCCGACCCCTCATACAAACCGCTGACCTCGCGAACGAGGAAGTGCGCAGTGATGAGGCGTAGTTCCTCGACCGTCAGGCGGTTCGTGACGACGTGCTCAACCCAAACACCGAGGGTCGGGAACCTCTGACCATCCGTCCATTCATCGGCCGTACGGTCAACGATGGCGTCAAGTCGCGCTAGTTCCTTTGCTACTTCGAGTCCTTCCATCTTCGGGTTCCCTTAGTCGATGTCACGGTAGGTACGCCGATGCACGAGTGCGTTGATGGCGGCTGGTGTGACACCGTAGATACGGGCAATCTCAGACTGAGATGCACCTTCTTCGACCAACTTGCGGATGATTGGAACGGCGCTAACCGGGATGCGATTGCGGTACGTCCCCAACTTCCTTCTTGCGTTCATTTCCTGTTCCTTCACATGACTCGGTAGGTCTTGTTGTTCACGACCTTCCAGATAGCGGTATGCGAGACGCCGTAGCGGCGGGCCAACTCGGTTTGAGTGGCCTCACCGCTAGCGACTGCACGCCGGATGTAGGCGACCTTCAACGGGTCGATGCGGTGCCTCATTCGTGGAAGTCCCGTCGTCCGGGCTGGACGTTGGTGCCCTTCTTCGTCTGACCGACGATGTAGAAGCCGGACGGGCGAGGCTTGACCTTCCGTACTCGTTCGGCCTCTAGGACTGCCCGCACGTCAGCGGGCAAGTCCGGGTCAGCAAGCAGTTCCTCTGCCGTCACGCGCGGCTTCAACGGATAACCACTTCGGCTGGGTCAGCGAAGATTGGCGACCAAACGAACGTCAGGGCACCCTTCTTCGGAACCTCGAAGGTCAGCCAGCCCTTGACGGTCTTGCCAGCGGCAACATCGCCCGACTGCAACTGCGGTTCCTTGGCTGGGAAGACCTGAGGGTTGTACTCGAAGCCTTCCGCGTCCGTGATGGTCGCGTACAGCAAGTTGTAGTCGGCTCCCTCAGAGGCGATGCCCTCGATGGTCACAAGGACCGCGATGACCGTATTGCCCTTGTTCGGGTTGACCGTGACGTAGCCACTGCCCTTGTAGCCGGTGACCTTGTTGACCGTGATGACCGAATGGTCAGCGATGCGTACCGGGTCACCGATGCCAGCCACAGCCGGTGTTGGTTCCGGGGTAGCGGTCGGTGTAGGCACGACGCTTGGGGTCGGCTCGACCGTTGGTGCTGCGGTCTGGACCGCGATTGGAGATGCCTCGGGAACTACCGGGTTGACGGGTTCCACGCAAGCGATGACGACCGATGCTGCCAACGCGGCAGCGAGTGCGAGAGAGATGAGACGACGCATGATGCGACCTCCTAGAAACAACGAACCAGCCGACGTGTTGCAGTCCTTGGACATGGATGCAGTCGGCTGGTTGTGTTAGTGGCTGCTTCTATGTGTCGCTCGGGGTACTAACCTCGTGGCTTCCTAACTGGACTAACTCCATTGTATCAGTGGCTTGCAACTGTACTTTCACGGAGAGTGATAGTTGGTATCAAGGTAGGTAGTGGTCTGACTTTTCAAGAGTGCTTGCATTTCCAGTAGCCACTTGGGCGCGAGGCACACACTCGATATGGAGCCAGTTGAAGGGGTACTACCACAGCCCATCGAGACTCGAACTTATCTGCCACTCACACCACGAAGTTCGCACTACCCTTGCAGACAATCGCTTACATAACCATTGTTAGCGGAAGTCGCATCACGCATCCACGCACGACTTGCTGCTACCGCTCCACCCCTTTGTACGAACATCGCACGCTTGATGACCGTTCTATTTGACCCCTTACCCTGCTGACAAGAGGTACGAATAACGCACACCTTCCCTGTCGCGCTGCTAACACCGCCTAGCAGCGAACCTGTGCAGGCAGGCAGGGCGGTACGTGTACGGCTGTAACGGCTGTGGATGCCCTGTGTGGCTGCACAACATTCACTGTGGCCCGTTTCGGTCATGGGTGGACTCAGGTGCCAGTGAGGGAAGGTCACGGCTTAGGGAATGTTGGGGCGGGAGTGGTCAGGACGGAACGGGGTTGATGCTGACGAGTCGTGAGATGCCTCACAAGTCCCGGGCGAGATTGACGAGGCGGGTGAGGGTGGGCAGGGGTCGGACCTCGTGTACCCGAAATCAAAATGTGTGACCGGCCGAGAAGTTGTGGGCTGCCACTGGCCTACACAACATGTTGTGTTGTCTTTCACCACTTACCACTACATCTAGCCTCTTATGGCATTGGTAAGAAATGGTAAGAAAGCCACCATCCAGCCCTTTCACCACACCATTCAACCATTCCATATCACCTGCCGTGATTGAACGTCACTCTCACCCTTACTCTCTGCTCTAACCTCAGAACATTCAGGACCGTTCCAATCCCTTCACTGGACTCAGAGTCCACCTACCTCCCGAAGTCCGCTCTCCGTTGCTCTACGAGCCTCAGGGAATGTTTGTGCAGGGTGTCCCTCCGACCCTGAACCAGTTGGAAGACTCAACCTCTCGAACCGCCAACCTGAACTTGCCTGCCTTGACCAACGGTCAGGACCGAACCAGTTGGTGGACTGAACCAGCCGATGTAGGCAACTAGCCTAAAACCAATAGGTGACGGAACCAGCCGGTAAGAACCAGTGAACCGAACCAGTGGTGTAGACAGAACCAGCCGGTACAGGCAACTCGTCTGAACCAGTGAGGACCGAACCAGCAGGTTTGGCCTAACGCGATTGCTATTAGCACCACTTGTACAGAAGTCTCTTACTACAGATAACCATAGAGTTAGGTACTTACTACTACTTACGTATTGACGTTAGGCCAAATGAGCGTGGCGGGGCAGGTTTTGGCCTAACGTGGCAGGGCGGGGAGTGTTTTGGCCTAACGTTAGGCCAAACACAGCGTTAGGCCAAAAGTGTCCAACGTTAGGCCAAAATCAGCCTTCGATGTCAGGCACGGTCGAAACAACAGTTGCAACAATGGCAGGCCGTGTGGTAGAGTCTAGGACATCGCCTCGTTGAAGAAGCGGAGGGAACTGCAAACCCCAACCACACACGGGAAACTGCTCGAAGTCGGCCAACCGAGAGCACTACCCACGACTACCGACCCGGTGTCACTCTCTTGGTTCGTTGCAGTTCCCGAGAGTTTGGCACCGGGTCTTGCTTTAGGTCAGAGATGAGCACTGGCCGCGAAGAAGAACTGCAACATGGGAGAAATCACCGCCCGCAGGGGCGACACAGAGGATTGGACACCGGCACCGAATGACGGCAGGGTACTCCGTGCCCTCGAACGTCTCGGAGCGACCGTCGTTCAGCCTACGGAAGACTTTGACGCCTTCCTTGACGAACTTGATGCGCAGCGCATGCGCGGCTCTCTACGGGTAACCGCTGGCGAGACGGTCGGCGTTACCTCACCCGCCCAAGGCACTCGTGCGGAGAGTGCTGCCGCTGCGCTGGTTGACATCCTCAGGGGTCAGGACGGCGTTAGGCCGAACGACGCGATGTTGGCACTCGCTGACCTCGGCTACGTCTACCACCCGTGGGGTTCCACCTTCCAGCGCGTGAAGCGGCTGGCCGGTGTCATCACGGTCCGTGTCGGTCGTGGCTACGTCTGGACGGTGCGCTAATGAACGCCCTCAAGACTTGCTCTCAGTGTCGCACCGCTCTTGAACTCAACGCTTTCGGTAACGACGTACGCCGGTCCGATGGCCTGCGCCACATCTGCCGCTCCTGCGACAAGGCACGGGTGGCCGCGTGGCGCAAGGCAAACGAGACGAAGCATCGGGCAGGCAGTGCCAAGGCCGCTCGTATCCGTCGTGAACGCTCCACGCCCTGCACGGAACACGACATCTGCTCGTTGCTGCCGAGTGCACGCGGTCCGGTTCGTCGCGTGCTGGTGCTGGCGGTACTCATCCTCTCGATGGCCGAGTGCGGTCTGTGTGGTGAACCTGTTGGGGCAGACGACGCCGTTGACCTCGACCATATCCGCCCAACTTCTGCCGGTGGGGTTGATTGTCTCGTGACCAACCTTCAAGCCACGCACCCGGCATGCAATCGCTCGGCTCGTGACAAGAAGGGGGTAGCAGCGTGAACCTCGAACGACTCCACACCATTTGGCTAGCCGCGCGTCTGCTACCGACGTTCCCGGCCGAAGACCTTGCGCTGTCCTTCGGTGATTACCTCGCCAAGTACGGTGTGGTTGATAGTCCGGTTGAAGAACCATCCTCGACCGCATCGGCTGACGAACTCGATGACCTCGCTGACGAACTCGAACGAACACGCCTCACCCGGTCGTTCGTCAACGAGTTCCCGTCCGATGGACTGTCGATGGTCACAGCCGACACGGCGTACCGAAGCGCACGACGGGAGTCGATGGCTGAGGGTGCCGGGTTCAACGCGGTCAACGCCGCCAGCCCGACAACGTACCGGCCGACCGTTTGCCAGCGATGCGGCACGGAGATGGCACCGGCCAAGACCGGCAGGCCACGTCGGTTCTGCTCGGTCGCTTGCCGGGTTTCGTCTCACCGCAGCCGTCCGGGCAGGGTGTAACGAAACGAAAGAGGACGAGAGGGCCGAAGTAAACGACGACGGTTGGCCCTCTCATTTCATCTCCCGTCACGGTTGCTCGCCGTGGCGGGAGTCCTAATGCCACTCCGAGTGGCACTGCGACCGCGACGGGCTGCCGTCGCCTGAGATACAAGCCATGCAAGTTCAGCACTCCGTCAGCAACATCGAGCGCGTCAACGAAAACCGCATCCGCTTCGATGCCCAAGTTGCCTTTACCAACGGCTCGGTCTTCTCGTGGACCTTGACCAACTGCACCCTCGTCAACGTCCACGGTTCATGGGTCCTGTTCGGTCCGAGTCGCTTCGACCGAGGCACCTTCACCGAACTCGTCGGCATCCCGTTCCCGGTACGTCAGGCTCTCGCTGCCAGCGTGCTCGAAGCCATCTCGGAAGGTTCGTAATGGCCACTCCGACCTTCCACCTTCAAACGTGGACACCAACCGGCACTGACACCGCGACGTTCACCATCGCAGTGATGGGCCTTGGCGAAACAGCGATTGCCGAGGGCAGGGTCACGATGGTCCCTGACGCCAAGGAAGGCGTGCGGTTTGTCATCACCGGCATGGGCTTCCTGAACGAAGCCGTAGCCGCGCACCTTGCCGAACATCGCCGCTCGCGCATCGGCGGGTAACTACATCGAACCGGATTTCGTCCCGGTTTCCCTCGGTCATCACCGCCCTAGCCCTCACTCCGGGGTGACGGTCTTCACTGCGGCTTCGTCTCCGTGTGAAGTACCGGGCCGATGACCCTCCTACTCCCGAGGAAGACAAGGCATCCACGACGGCTGTCCGTGGGTGTCCTTCCTCGGGGCACAACTCCCTAGCGTCCTTGATGACGCCGCTGGCCATCCTTGCTGATGGCTCGAAGGAACCAACACCAATGTCTGATTTCAACGTCCGTAACGTCACCGGCCTCGTGCTTGAAGGTGGCAAGTCCCTCACCGCATCCAACACCACGCCTCAGGGCCTAAAGGTCACCGACAAGGTGGCGCTCCCGGGTCTGCGCTTCCGCACTCGGGTAGAAGGCCGAACCCTGTGGGCCTTCGCTCCGTTCAAGTCCATCGTGGGCATCTATGGCAGTGCCGAGGGCGTTCCCGTAGCCGACCCAACCATCACGTTCGACGCTGCCGGACTTGAGGGCCTGTTCCTCGTTGGTGGTCGCTTCCTCAAGGTCATGAAGTCCGAGGCAGTTACCGGCTTCGACGGTGCCGATGCCCTCCGACTAGTCATCCAGACCGACAGCGGCACCAACGAGGGTGTCACGGTCGCTCTCAGCCAAGTCATCGCGTTCCTCGGTGAACTCCGCACGGACTACGAGCGTGAGAACGAAGCCGAGGATGACAAGGCCAAGGACTCGCAGCGGTTCATCGCTACGTACGGCACCGACTCGGTGACGTGGGGTGCTGCGATGGCCAAGCAGACGACGTACTCGAAGGCGACGAAGTTGACCACCACCAACTGCGCCGCTTGCCAGCGTCCACTTCCATCGAAGGGCTACGGACTTCCGGTGTACATCGCTGGGGTCGGCATCGTTCACCGAACCGACGTTCGCTGCAATCCGTTCTCCAAGGCTGGCCTGATTGCCCACAACCAGCGGGCACGACAGGCGGTGTAGCCGTGGCCTACTTCGATGGCGGAGAGCAAGTCAAGAAGTGCGCTACCTGCGGCCTCGTCAAGGATGTTGCCCTGTTCAGGGTCAACAGGACTCAGCACGACGGCTTTGCACCCGAGTGCGCGTTGTGCGCATCGGCGTATCAAGCCGAACTGCGCGAACGCTGGGGCAAGCAGAACGACGCTCGTAGGTTGCTCGGCATCGAGCCTGTCGGTACCCGCCGTTGCTCGAAGTGCCAAGTGTCCAAGGACGTTGCCGAGTTCGGCCGTGACCGAAGTACAAGGTCAGGGCTGTCCTATCGCTGCCGTCTGTGTAGCCGTCGTCATCAAGCCGGACTTCGCAACCAGAACCGCGCTTTGAACGACGCAAGACGCGCACTACATCAACTCTAGCGATGGGGAGTCCGCTCTCTCCTACCGGGCTCCCCTCGCATCAACTCGAAAGTCAACCGATGCCACCACGCCGCTTTACCCCATCGTCCGAGGTAGCCCGTCGAAAGATGACGCTACAGCGGAGGAAGCCACGCATCACGTCAGCGGTTCCGCTCCAAGAACGCTCGAAGACGATGCGTGAGCGCGTTGAACACCACTACCGAACCAACAAGTAATCCCTAGCGGCAACTAGCCGCTGCATCACCCGCAGTCATTACCGGCTGCGGGTTCTTCGTGTGCCTCTGTGTCCAACCTCTCTCCGATTGAACTCGTTATCAAGGTCATCACCGACACAACCCCGGTCAACAAGTTGAACGACAGTCTCAAGACCGTTCAGCAGACGACCGAAGCCGGTACACGCGCGACTAGGAAGTCCGCTGAGGCAGCGCAGTTGGCCGGTTCGAGGTTTGGTGGGTGGAACGACGCGCTGAGTCGCTTCCAGCGTCAGTCGTGGGCTGCTCAGGCGGGCATGACTTACATGAAGACCGCTGGCCGCTCGCTGCTTGGTGTCTCGAACCAGTTGAAGGCCGTAGCGACCGACCTGACTGACAAGTGGGGTGAGTTTGAACTTGCCCTTGTCCGTTCTGCCGGTGCGGTGGGCATCGTTGACCGAACCTCCGCCCTGTTCGGTGACCTCAAGGAAGGTATTTACGACGCTCGCCGTGAACTCGGGTTCTTCGAGTCGAGCGAGATTGCTTCCGCCCTCTACAAGTGGGGCGCGGCTATGGGCATCACCATCAAGACCGCCGCTGACCTCAAGACCAACATGAGTGCCGTCAAGGCCATCATGAAGGTTGCTGCCATCAACTTCGAGGACTTCGAGACGGTCATGCTCGGAGTCACGTCGGCACTCAACACCTTCAACCTGCCGGTGAAGAAGGCCGCTGACGTTGCGGCTCTGTTCAGTTACGCGGCTATGGGTTCTGCCGCATCGGTCAGTGACCTCGTGACCTCGATGAAGTACGTCGGACCGATTGCGAAGAACATGGGTGAAAGCGTCTCGTCTGTCTTTGACCTGTTGATGTCCCTTTCTGACGCTGGCATCAAGGGTTCGCAGGCCGGTACGTCGCTCAGGCGCACGTACTCAATGCTCATCAAGCCAACAAAGGCGGTGAAGGCCGGACTCGTTGGCATCTTCGGCTCGCAGGGCAAGGTCAACAAGGCTCTCTACACCGCCAAGGGCGGGTTCAAGGGCCTCGCCAACATGGCGTGGCAGGTGGCCAAGGCCACGAAGGGCATGACCAACGAGCAACGGCTTTCCGTCGTCTCTCAGATTGCGCAGCAGACCAACATGCCTGCACTCATCTCGCTCGTTGACAAGTATTCGACTGCTCAGGCCAACGGTGCCAAGTCGCTCGACAAGGCGCAGGACATGCAGAAGAAGGCCAACGAGGCACTAAGGGCACAGTGGGAACTCCTGCAAGGGACATGGACCGGCACGGTCAATCAACTCAAGGGTGCCGTTGAGCCTGTCCTACTCTCGATTGGCGAGACGCTGGCCAAGAAGTTCACGCCTGCCGTCAAGGACGCTGCCAAGTGGGTCAAGGAAGTTGCTGAACCGTGGGTGAAGGCTAACCCTGACCTCATCGCTGCGGCTGCGACCGTTGCTGCCATCACCGCTGCTCTGACCGGATTGTCCGGTGCCTTCCTGCTCGTGTCGGGAACCATCGGCAACGTCGGCATCTCGGCCGTCCTTGGCTTCGTCAAGGTCATCGCAATCTTGGCATCGCCGCTGCTCATGCTCGCTCGGGTCATCATCCCCGGACTCATCACAGCCATCGGCGCAATCTCGACTCCGGTCCTTGTCGTCGCGGCCATCATCGCTGCCGCTGTGGCTGCCTATGCCACCAACTTCCTCGGCTTCCGTGATGCCGTCAATAGCGTCGTGAACTGGTTGGTTCAGACGTTGCCGGGTGCCATCAACACGGCACTCACGGCCATCGGCTCAGTTGTCAGTGCGGTCATCTCGCCTATCACCGACAAGTTGCCAACCATCATCGCGTTCCTCACCGGCATCATCGAGAAGTTGTCGGCTGCGTGGCTGCCGGTCCTTGCGCACATCGGAGAGGTAGCCGGAGAAGTCTTCGGGAACATCGCCACTGTCATCGGTGAAGTAGCCGCATCCGTGTTCGAGCACGTCGGCCCACTGGTAGACGAACTCTCCAAGTTGGGTGCAGTCATCTACGAGTTCATTGGGCCAGCGTGGAACTTCCTCGTTACCGTCGTGGGTGCAGTCCTTGGCTTTGTCATCAAGGCTGTCACCGAGTTCGCAGCGGCCATCGCTCCAATCGTGGGCGGGTTCGTTGACTTCATTCTCAGGGCATTTGGTGTCCTTGCCGAAGGCGTCATCCGTACCGTTGGCACCTTCGTCAACCTCGTTATCGACACCATCAAGGGCTTCGTCACGGTCATCCGGGGCATCATCGAAGTCTTTACCGGCTTGCTTACCGGCAACTGGGACAAGGTGTGGAAGGGCCTCGGAACCACCGTCGGTGGCTTCGTTGACTTGGCCAAGGGACTCATCAACGCATTCATCGAAGGCATCAAGACAGTCATCAACGCTGGCCTACACGCCGTCTTCGCCATCTTCGAGTTCATCTTCGGTCAGGCACCGGGTTCCATCTTCAAGGCCGTTCAGGACGGTATCGGCCGTGTCGGCAAGGCCATCTCCGACTTCGCAGGCTCCGTAGCAGGCTTCTTCACCGGACTCCCGGGGAAGATGGTCGATATCGGCAAGAGCATCGTTGAAGGGCTTTGGAACGGCATCAAGAGTCTTGCCGGGTGGATTGCCGACAAGGTGTCTGCACTCGTGAAGGACATTATCCCGGGGCCAATCCGTGATGCCCTCGGCATCAAGTCGCCTTCGCGCGTCATGGCCGCTATCGGCGTGAATGTCATGGAAGGCTTGGCCAAGGGCATCGAGCAAACGACTACCGCCCGTGACGCGATGTACGCGCAGGCCGCTTCCATCGTGTCGGCTGCGAACTTCGCTGCCGATGGTGTTGGCGTCGCCTCTGCCAACTTCGGTGGCACGTTCAACTCGTCCACACGCACCGAGGCTAGGCGTGAACTCATCATCAAGCATGAAATCACTTCGCCGGACGGAAGCCTGAGCAACGTCGATATCAACTCGCTGTACGACATGCTCAACTCCGATAGCCGAGAGATGGTCAGGGCTATCGAGAGGATGTCTTCCGTTGACTAACGACCGATGCCAGAGAAGGAACTACCCATGAACCAGCGATACAAGAACATGACGCCGGAGCAACTTGAACTCGTAGCCGATGAACTCGCGCGAGTCATGGGCACGGCTATCGACCTTGCCAAGGCTGAGGCTCGCATCAACGACCTTGAGCGTGCCGAGGCTGACCGTGCTGCCGAACGGGATGCACGCTTCGTCGCCAAGGTCTTCGAGACGGCATCTCCGTCCGACCGCATCCGTATTGCTCTCGCTGGTACGGGTCGCAATGGAGTCCGCTAGTCGGTGGCGGGCAAGAGTCAGCACATCGTCTACGCGCCATCCGGCACTGACAGGACGCTTGAGGAACAGGCAGACGAACTCCTAGCCGCTGCCGCTCGCGCTGCGGGCAAGTCGCAACGGAAGTTCGGCATCATTGACGAACGACGGCAGCGCACCGTCAACGAGCGTGAGCAATCCTTCACAGGTTTCTTCGCTCGACGGGCTGCCTTCGCTGGCCGCACCGTGGATGGCGACTAGACCGCCTAGGAACATTCAGGACGGCCGCAATGGTCGGTCCGAATGCTAGGACACCACATCGCGAAGATTGAATGTAAACGGCCTCGTTGGTCCTTTGTGAGGAAGGATTAGCGGGGCCGTTTTCCTCGTTGTCCAAGGGCAACGCTAGGGTTGGAGTTAGCCACTGCGGCTGGTATCATTGACGCAAGTCCTTGGAGTACGGCTGTCGTCATCCTGAGTGGTGGCCCACGAAGCGCAGCCGGTGTGTTGTGACCCACGCCAGACGGTCGGTCCCGCTGTGGGTACTACCATGTCAAGTCTGGCCGTCGTGCTGGCAGCGTGCATCCGGTCCGCTGTCGAGAATGAACGTAAGAACGAAGTCAAGCGCAGTAATCGAGTAGCCAAGAGGAAGACCGATGCCAAGGCTGCCTAACTCGACTGACGAACTCCAAGGGCTCCGTGCGGCTCGGTGGTTCCGTGAGTCCACTACGGGCCAGTTCGACAACTTCGGTCCCGACGCTCAGGCGGAACAACAGGACCGCGCCATCTCCCGCTACGGACTCGTTGACTCCGGCCTCTCGTGGTCTGTTGCGTCTTCCGGGTGGAAGTCCGCTTGGCTGACTGACGGATGGTCCGACATGATGGCCGCTGCCAAGGCGGGCAAGTTCGATGTGTTGGTTGTCGGCTACGCCTCGCGCTTCCTTCGGAACTTGAAGCAAACCCTTATCGCCATTGAAGACCAACTGCACCCGGCCGGTGTTGCCGTTCTGTTCGTTGACGAACGAGTGTTGTCGTCCGACCCGAACGACTGGGAAGCCTTTACCCGTGAGTCACAGGCTGCGGAAGCCTTTAGCCGGAAGCACTCGAAGCGAGTTTCCGAGGGCTACGCTGCGAAGCGTCGTCGTCAGGGCATCCCCGGTGGCAACAGGCCACCCTTCGGCTACATCCGGGTGGACAACGGCAGAGGCATCATTCCCGACCCGGTGAACCTTGCTGTGGTTCAACGGTGCTACGAGTTAGCGGCTGCCGGGATGACCGACCGGCAGATTGCCACTCGAACCGGACTCCACAAGGCGCACATCGGGGAACTGCTGACCAATCCCCTGTACAAGGGCCAACTTCGGACCGGGGAAGCCTTCGGTGGCGGTCAGGCTGTGGACTCGGTGACATGGGACAAGGTGCAAGCGCAGCGCGGGAAGATGGCCCGACGTAAGCCGGGGCGGGGTGCGCTCCGTGTCTATCCGCTGGCGCGACTCATCCATTGCGCCAGTTGCGGTGCTCCCTTGACGGCTGACACAGGCCGGTTCCGCCACCCGTATCCGGCTTGCTCCGACTTCACCGAGGCTAAGCCTGCGACATGGGGCAGCAAGCCGGGTGAGTCTTACGACTCGGCCCTGTATGACTCAATCATCCCGGCCGTCCTTGCCCACGTCGCCAATGCCGCCGAGATGCTGCCGGATGTCATGGCGGAGATGGACCGGACTGCGCCGGGACCGGACCCGGCCACCATCACCCGCATCGGCATCGAACGGGATGCTGCTACCCGTCGCCTACAGGCTGACCGTGATGTGGATGCGTGGAAGGCCACGATGGAACGGCTCGACCGTGAGGAAGCCGAAGCGAACTCGGCTACCCGGACCCTGCCGACCGCTGAGGAAGCCAAGGCTTACCTGACGGACCTTCCCCGGCTGTGGGATGCCTCAGGACCAGAGGAACGCAAGTTGCTCACTAACGCGCTGTTCGAGCGTATCGACGTGCTCGGCGTGGAGGAAGTCACCGTCACGCTCACACCTGAGGCTCGTGAACGCGGCTGGTTGGCCGCATGGGCAGACACGGAACTTGAGGTACCGCTGACCTCGAAGGTTGTGGGTTATGGTCGGGGCGAGAGGATTTGAACCTCCGACCTCATCGTCCCGAACGATGCGCGCTACCAAGCTGCGCCACGCCCCGACCGAGGGTGCTCGTTTGACAGAGCCTGCGGATGATACCAAACGGACCCCGGGAGGGCCGTCGG
>JBJACV010000037.1:0-18165 GCA_046604365.1 Nitrospira sp. | reverse complement strand
GCGCTGCCGGCGATCATCCGGCGTGAAATGGGATGGTCGGCGCGTGCGACGATCACCGGGTCGGGGCCCCGGTCGCTGGGCTGGTTCAATGAGGCGGGTCCGCTTGAGGTCGATGAATGGGCCGATATAATACCAGCCCCCATTGCGGGCCCCGTCCGATAACCGTGTTCTCCGCTCCCATCGTCTAGAGGCCTAGGACACAGCCCTCTCAAGGCTGGTACGAGGGTTCGAATCCCTCTGGGAGCGCCATCTAATCAAACACTTATGCTTCTATCGGTACGGAAATACGGAATCCGTACGGAACGTCACGCCTGGTAGCAGGGGCTCATTCCTACTTCGTCTCATGCTTATGCTAGCTAAGCTGCCATAGCCTCGAACGGAGGGGCATTCGGCACACTTGGAGCAAGGAAAGCTGCAAACCGACGACTCGCGCCAAACTGTGAGGCAGCAATGCCAAGGAATTCCAAAACTATTCTTGTAACCGATGCGCTTGCGGCGACACGCGAATCGCGTGGCATTGATTTCAAGTCGGGCTTTGATTCTACCGCTGGCAGAGACTGGTGCGAATTGCTGAAAGACATCTTCGCTTTCGCGAATTCAGGTGGTGGCGTTGTGGTGGTTGGCGTGGATGGTTCTGGATCGCCAATCAACGGCGCGGCCAAAGCATTGTTGGAAGTCGATCCAGCGGATGTAGGCAACAAGATTCGGTCATATTCCGGAAGCGACTTTGACGATTTTGAGATTCTGCCCGCGGACAAGAACGGAGTCCGAGTTGGGATCTTGAAGATCGGCTCGGTTGCCGCACCTCTGATTCCGATTCGCCCAGGCACGTATGAAAAGGAACCACCTAAACAGGTGACTGCATTCTCAGTCGGAGTGGTTTACGTGAGACATGGCGCCAAGAGTGAGCCAGCCACAACAGCTGATGTGGCGCGTTTCATTGAGCTCCGAGTTAAAGAGCAGCGTCGCGCATGGTTGACTGGTATCCGTAAGGTGACCTCTGCCCCGAGAAATGCTGTCATCCGAGTGGAAAGTCCCGCTGTTCCCTCCAAAGGCGTTACGGCAACGCCAGTTCGTCTTACGCTCGATCCTGCCGCGCCGGCCAGCGCGCTACCCGATTTCGACAAAACTCACCCTTATCGCGTAACGGAAATGTTGAGGGTCCTGAACGAACGGATCAATGACACCGGAATGCGCATGACGGCGCCAAGCGTCCGCACGGTACTCAAAGCACATGATCTTGAGAATGATGTCGCTTATACATGGAAGTCCAAGCATGGTGCACGACAGTACACTGATGCACTGGTTAATTGGCTTGAAGGGCGTTTGCGAAATGATCATCACTTCATTGCGAAGGCACGCAACAAGCTGCGACGCGAACCTTCGACTCCTCGTAGTGGCCGCTAGCTTCAATCGCGACAAATTGTCTGGACCGTCACGAAAGAATCATGGCCAGTGAGCGGCGACATCGAACTCGACGAGCCAAATTTGTTCCAGTTGTGCTTGCCAAAAGTGTGCATAGGACTTCACGCCTTAGAAACAATCAGCAATAGGCGTTCGCGGCGCCACTCTGGGCGCTACCGCGAATAGTGTTGTCCGGCCGAGCGTTTTCGAACTTGGCGCCTAGGCGATCATCGGCTCCAAGTGAGCGGTAGTGTTAAATGCGCTCATCCACCTTGTGCATCAATAGGCTCGCGAGACAAATCAAGTGCAGGGCTTTGGTGCCGTCCGGATTGAGATTGCCGTGCGCCTTCGGGTTGCGGATGCCGGTCATCGAGCCGGCCATGATTTGCATGTAGCCTTGCTGGATACTCCGATCGGAATCAGATTCCAGCCTCGTGAGACGAATGACCGGGTGCTGCAACGAAAACGCTGTGGTCATTAGACCTGCTCCATCGAGGTCGCAGCCGACCGTGTCTCTGACGATCCTTTTGACGGCATCGTTGACCTCCTTGAAAGACGCTTCTACGGCATCGCCATAGAACCCCGACTCAAACCGCGGCCGAGCCAAGGCCGAGATTCGAGGGTGAACAAGCTGCCAGAACCATTGAGTGGGATCCCGAGAACTCTCAATATCCGATGTCGCAAGGAGCCGGCGCGCTTCAGGGATAACAAAGTTCTGAATAACTTCCAGTGCCTGCACCGCATCCGTTTGAAGTGGTGTCATGCTCTGCATCTGCGCCACGAGTTCGGACCAACCGAGTACCTGGCAAAATGCCCGAAGGCTGTTGATTTTGCCAGTAAGCACATTGTCGATGACACCTTGTGGTTCAGGATCATCGTAGTAGACGTTCAGGTCAATCTCGAACTGCGCTAGTTCATCGAGAAGACCACATAACGCTTCAGTTCTCGTTTGCATCATCGGTGTCTCTCAATACACGCAATGGCATCTGACAATCACTTGTGCCGTATTGCATCTCCAACACACAGTTCCATAGCGAAGAATCGTCTGAAATTGCATCCCACAAGCTACCGGTAGACGGATGCGTGTCCAATCTCCGCGCACCTATGCGAGCGCCTTTTTTAATGCGGCAACATTGAGTGAGTAGTTAATTCGAAAAGCACTAAATGGATGAGACATGGTGGTGCTGTGTTGTGACCACTGAGTGACGTCCCATCCGCATTCAACGAGGTCCGAAGCGGCGAAGACGAATTGCAAAGCCTCGGTGAAAAAACCCATGAACTCAAGGTTTTGTTCGTACGAGAGCTTGGACTCTGAGCCGTGCACGAAGTGATTTCTGCACTCAATAGTCTTATCGAGAACCAGCTCGAGGTCCGGAAATCTTGATTCAGCTAACTGTCTTAAGACGTACGCACGACTTCTGACCTTTCTCTTCAAGACGTGCTTGCTGATGCGGCCAAGCGCGCCAAGAACGCTGTCGCGCTCAGGGCTTTCGGGCAGGGCCAGGAACAAGTCACGTGCATTGTCCCGCGCAGCAGCAATCTCCAAAGGAAGATCTGGGGACGGTTGAAAGGCTGAACTCGGAAGAATGTCGAACATGTTCGCCGCCGAAACTAGTCGATCAATGTCGTAATGACTTTGCGCCGAAAAACAGGATGCGAACCGCATTCTCGCTTCTTGCCATTCAGGGTGACGTCCAACCCAACGCTGCAGCACATCGGAAAAGTATTCCGGTTCCGCAGCCACATTGATGAGGGTGTCGGCCGGATGGGGAGCTCGGTCTTCATGAGACTCTTTTCGCTTGGGTGGCATGCACCAATAGAAGTCCAGAAAGAGCGGCCGCTCGGTGGAGGACGCTATCCGCAAGCGTAGATCGACAATATTTTGTGGGCGACCAACGACAATTTCCATGAATCGCAGGAGGCAGATTAGCCTCCTTGTTGCCTCGGCCGTGGAGATGCATTCTTGCAGGGCGATGTTGAGGTAGATGTGATTCTGCACCGTAAATCCCTTCGGACCGGGCATCGTGACCGATGGATTGTTGGTTGCAGTTACTTCTCCAATCGCTGTCTTGGCGTGAAATATCTCGTACTTCCCCGTGAAATAGAATATCTCCGGGTTCGCTCCTATCGTCGCCGGTTCTCTATATCCAAGCACACTATCATTAGCCTTGATCATCGAGTCG
This sequence comes from Nitrospira sp., assembly GCA_046604365.1. GTDB lineage: Bacteria > Nitrospirota > Nitrospiria > Nitrospirales > Nitrospiraceae > Nitrospira_D. The sequence continues at coordinate 14,578 of JBJACV010000037.1, read as the reverse complement.
ATGTAGCCCTTCGCGTTGAGCACCATGCCAAACGTTGTGTAGTCATTGAATAGGGTTGCTGCATCATCGACAATGAAGTGTATTTCCGCGATTCGCTCATCTGTGGACTTCAGATGTTCCTCGCCGAAAAGCACAAAATGCGGGAACAGTGTCGCGGAATAATATTTCTCGCCATGGCGCGAGTGCGTGCTCGTCTGCAGCCTTACACAGTTGATTAGCGACACCTTGGTGCGATCGTAGAGGACCCCTGTGATGGAGTCCGATTGCGCGTCAAAATACTCAGACGAGTGCAATTCAAGCGTCGTTTGCGCGCCTTGCAGCAGTAACTCACCCCGGAGGATTGACCCATCGGCCAGCTGAAAATCCCCGGAGTGCTTTGTTCCGTCGCGATCACGCATCGTCGAGCGCATTTCGATTCCTTGCTTGCCCAGGCGACAAGCACACTCAGATGTGTGGGTCGCGGCCCTCGCTTCAACTAGGCCGCGGTTTCTCTAAATGCTCTATCGCGCCATTTTGTCCTCGATCAACGTCACTAACTCGTCCAGCATCTACCTGCAGCGAACTGCCAGCACTTACAGTCGCGGGTCGACGGGTTCACTCTCCAATGCCAGCACGCCAAACACGCATTCGTGCACGCGACGCAAAGGCTCGCGATCCACGAAGCGATCCAACGCTTCTGCCCCTAACGCGAATTCTCGCAGTGCCATGCTGCGCTTCGTCGAAAGACCACGGTTCCGCAGACGACTCAGGAACTCCGGCCGCGAATACTCTGGACCGTAAATGATCCGCAGGTACTCGGGCCCGCGGGACTTGATCGCTGGCTGAATGAGTCCTCGCTTGCCCCGGAACACGAAATCCAGAGGTTTCACGACCATCCCTTCCCCGCCGCTAGTAGTCAATTTCTCCCACCACTCAATGACGGCTCCAGTTTCCGCCGCATCGTCCAACCGCGCGGTTCGATAGGGAGTCGCCAGGAGCAATTCTGGGTCTGCTTTGCAGAGCGTTGCCAGGTTCTCCATATGCCAGACATGGGTCTTGTCGAAGTGAGTCGCGCCCTCTGTAGCCAGGAGATGGAACGGAGCAATCCGGATGTCCGCCACACCGTTCACAGGCCAGCAATATTGCCGGTATGCCTCGACGTAACGAGTCACGAGGCCAGATCGCTCCGCGAAAGACTGCTTTAATTCCGCGATGTCGAGTCCCCGCTTCGTCGCCTGTTGCAGAACGTCGCTGAGAGCAGCCATCGCAGCATTTGCGGCTGCCCCGGTTGGCGCGTACTGCGTACGAAGCAGTTCCTCCGCCTTCACGGACCACGGCATTACCTCGCAATCGAAGCAAAACCACTCCGATTCAAACGTTTCCCAGAGGCCGCTCGTATCGAGAGCACGGCCAATCCGGTTCAGGATCTCGCTCTCGAGTGCCGCATCCGGGAAGAACTTGCGGCCAGTACGCGTATAGATGATTCCGCGCCCCTCGCCTTCCACGCCAAATCTGGTGCTGGCTGCGGCTTCATTTCGGCATACGACGACAACCGCCCGCGACCCCATGTGCTTCTCCTGGCACACGACGGTCTCGACACCGTTTTTTCGGTAATACGCCAGAGCTTCCTCAGGCCGCTCAAGAAACCCCTCCATCGCGCTGGTCTCGCTCGGCGACATCGTTGGCGGCAGATAGATGAGCCATTTCGGATTGACAGCGAAACGACTCATGACTTCCAGTGCGGCAATCGCGTTCTCTTCGCGAATCGTCACACTTCGATGAAGCCTGGTTTCGATCAGCCGCTTGCCAGAGACGTCCTCAATGTCGAGCAAGTCGTCAAGCTGCTGCTGTGCGGTCAGCGTCGCTGGCGCTGCGGCGAGTAGCGGTCGGATCGGCTCATAGTAGGCTCGCTCTGCTGGCACCGAAACAAGCTCACGCTCCGGATACCGCAGCGCGGTGAGCTTGCCTCCAAATACGCAGCCGGTATCGATGCAGATCGTGTTATTCAGCCACTGGGATTCAGGAACCGGCGTGTGTCCGTACACGACCATGGCCTTGCCACGATAATCTGCGGCCCAGTTGTAGCGAACTGGCAATCCGTATTCGTCGGTCTCGCCAGTGGTCTCGCCATACATCGCGAACTGCCGAACCATCCCAGAGCCGCGTCCGTGCATTTCCTCCCGCAGTCCCGCATGTGCGACAACGAGCTTGCCTCCGTCAAAGACGTAGTGACTGACAAGTCCGTCCAGGAACTCGGCAACGCTATCTCGCACTTCATCCGATTCGGCCTTGAGCTGATCCAGCGATTCCGCGAGTCCATGTGAAATCTTGACGTCTCGTCCGCGAAGTGCTCGAGACAGCTTGACATCGTGATTCCCGGCGACGCAAAAACCACCGCCCGCGTTGATGACATCGCGAACCAGCTGTACGACGCCAGGGGTGTTGGGACCGCGATCGACGAGATCGCCAACGAAAATGAGCTTACGGCCTGCTGGATGACCAACGGAATAGTGGCCGTTGTCTCGACTCCACTCATAGCCAAGCAGAGTCAGCAATTTCAGCGTCTCGTCGAGGCACCCGTGGATGTCGCCGATGATGTCGAACGGTCCAGCCTCACCCTTCTTGTTGTTCCAGAGCGGCTCCCGACGAATGGTCAGGTCCGCAAGCTCCTCCGGTGTCCGAAACACGTGCACATGCCGAAATCCCTCGCGATTCAGGTTTCGCAGCGACTTCTGGAGCTGCATGCGCTGATTGCGAATCACGTGGTCGCCGAAATTACGATCGGGGCGATCACGATTGCGATCGCGACACAGGCGCTCCGGCATGTCCAAGACGAGTGCCACAGGCAGACAGTGATACTCGCGAGCCAGCGCGATCAGCGACTTGCGCGCTTCCGGTTGCACGTTAGTCGCGTCGATCACAGTCAGATTGCCGCGCCTGAGGCGAATACCCGCGATGCCATGCAAGAGCTCAAAAGCGTCATTCGTAGCGGACTGATTGTTTTCGTCGTCGGAAACCATGGCTCGGCAAGCGTCCGAGGATATGATTTCGGTGGACTTGAAGTGCGCACGCGCAAACGTTGACTTGCCGGATCCGGAAGGTCCGATCAATACGACAAGTGCCAGTTCAGGAATTCTGATTTCCATTGCTATGCAGCTTCGAAGATCGCCATTTGGGTCGGCGCGCCGAGCGCCGGATCACTTGGTCCAATGTCGCCGAGTCGCACGGTGTAGCCGAACTTGCTTGCGATCCCGTTCGTCCATGCCTCGAATTCCGCGCGAGTCCATTCGAAGCGGTGGTCCGGATGCCTGAACTGCCCCGCAGGCAGGGATTCGAACCTAACGTTGTAATCCGCATTGGGCGTCGTCACGACGACGGTTTTCGGTCGAGCATGTTCGAACAGCACTCGCTCGAAGGCGCGTAGGCGCGGCAAGTCTAGGTGCTCGATCACCTCGATCACCGTGGCCAGGTCGAATCCCTGCAACCTGCGATCGCGGTACATAAGCGAGCTATGAATAAGACTGATGCGATCCCTTGCGGCCGGCGCGAGCTGTTCAAGCCGCAGGCGTTCGGCGGCTAGCTCCAATGCACGGAGCGACACATCCAGACCCACAATCCGACTCAGTGAGCGCAGTTTGATCAGCTCACGAAGAAGCTTGCCCTCACCACAGCCGAGATCGACCACCGACTTGGCGGCGGATTCGCTCACCACTTCGAGTACCCGGGCCAGCCGCTGCGCGTTGAGGCTGATCTTGGTTTCTAGCGCCTCTTCTCGACCGACGGACCTCGGGGCATCTCCGACCGGATCCAGGTCATCGGCATCAGCATCGCTGACGAGCCGCTCGATCGCTTCGCGCGCAAGGCTCCTCCGATGCTTGAGGTATCGGCGGGCTATCTGCTCCTTGGCCGGATGGGCAGGCAACCAGTCGCCGCCGCGTCGCAGCAGCTTCTCAACCTCGTCATCCCCGACCCAATAATGCTTTTCATCGTCCAGGACCGGAATCAGGACATTGATGTGACTCAGCAGGTCCTGAAGTTTCTGCCTGCCCGTCAGCGTCACGGCGTAGTAGCGGCTCGGTCCCCAGTCCGGGAACTTCGAATCCAGTGGAAGCCGTTCGATCGCCACTGAATAGCCGAGTGGCTCGAACAGATCCTGGATCAGCCGGTCTCCGCCCCTGCTCGGCAGCACAGGGATTCGCACTTCAAACGGAAGGCTAGTGGCAGCCAGCTCCGGCCGCTCCTTCGAACGCCCGCCCATGGCAGTTCCGAATACTTCGGAGAGCGCAACAGAGAGAAACGACGACGCGACGTAGGGGCGGTCATTGACGTACTGCCCGAATATCCCGCCGTCACCGGAGGGTCCGGACTTGCGCCGTACCATGCCGATGGGATCGACCTCCACGAGCAGGCATGCCGTGCATCGATCGGAACTGGCCTCTGGATAGAACACAGTGGCCTTGCCAAAGGACAGCTCAAAGCGATGGACCCGCGAGGGGTTCTTGTGCAGCAGATACCCCAGGTCCGTCGCCGGCGCTGCCATCAAAGTGATCGTCAGGAACATGGGTCAATAATTGCACACTGCTGTTCCGCTCATATAGCCCGCCGCTTGGAAGTCAGGACGAAGTCGTTGCCGCGTCAACTGGCGCACGACGGACGACTGAATGATGGAGCTATCGCACAGTAAAGAGAATTTGATCAACAACGCGACCATTGCCGTCCACCAGCGCGAGCCGGTGCGCGCCGGAGCGCGGCGGCCAGAGGTGCAGGCGCATGGCACTACCGATGGCCTTGTCGTCGAGACGCAGCTGCATGGCATCCGAGCCACCCGCGACCTCGATCGGCACACGCTGAAATGTGCGCGGTATGTCAGGATCAAGCGCGATCACCATGCCGTTCGCAGGGCTCGTGATCCGCGCGATCCCCGCGCCTGATGCAACCGCTCCGATTTCAGTCGTTGCCGTGCCAGCGATATACCATTCGTGGCGGGGTGCTTCGACGGTCGGCTCGAACTGCGTGAGATTGGAGACGAGATGCAACGGCGCAGCCGGTGCCGCCGATGGGCGTCCGTCATGCAGTGCCAGCATGATTTCCTGCCATACGGGGGCCGCACCCGTGACGCCGCTGACGTCGTGCATCGAATCGCCCTCGAAATTTCCGACCCACACGGCCACCGTGTAAGCAGCCGAGTAGCCAATGCACCAGTTGTCGCGCATGTCCTTGCTCGTGCCGGTCTTGACTGCGCTCCAGAATGGCGTTTCGAGGTAGCTTCCCGACCCGAAGGTCGTCATGCGAGCAATACGGTCGGAAAGTATGTCCGACACGATGAATGCGGCCTCTGGCGGCAAGAGCCGGACGTCCGGTGAATTAGTCACGGTGACCAGGCGCATTGGCGAGTGGATGCCTCCGCGTGCCAGCGTCCGGTATGCCTGGGCTTGCTCCCAAAGACTGACTTCCGCTGACCCGAGCGCAAGCGAGTACCCGTAGTACTCCCCATCGTGGATGACGCCTTCGTATCCCAACGACCAGAGACGGTCGCGGAATGGTTCAACGCCGACGAGGACCAATGTCCGAACCGCAGGGATATTCAACGAACTCGCGAGCGCGGTCCGCGCGCTCACGAGACCCCGGAACGATTGATCGTAGTTCTGCGGCAGGTAGATGCCGCTCGCCGTATCGAGATTCACCGGCGAGTCGTCGAGCAGTGAGGCGGCGGTAAGGTATCGCCGTTCGAGCGCGAGACCGTAGAGAAACGGCTTCAACGTGGAACCCGCCTGGCGTCTTGCATGAACGCCGTCGACGGTCGCCGCGCTCGACGCCGGCCCGCCGGATCCGACGTAGGCGAGGACCTCGCCTGTCGCGTTTTCGACTACCAGCACCGCGCCATCGCGCACGTTTCGATCGCCGAGCATTCCCAGGTGGCGTCCAAGCGCATCGGCAGCGAGTTGCTGCGCCCTGGCGTCGAGCGTGCTCCGGACCCTGGCACCCGGAGCCGTCAGGAGCAAGCGCGCAACATGTGGCGCAAGCGCGGGCGCCAGCAATGGTGCGCGGCGGCGTGACAGAATGGATTCCGCGGCCGCCTGAATTGCGCCACAGTCGATGGCACGTCGCGCCAACTCAGCGCGTCGGCATGCGCGTTGCGAAACCTTGGCCGCGTCCGCCGCGGGCGCCGGCAGGAGTGCGGCGAGCACGAAACTCTCCGCATTATCTAGCCCTGATGGCGCCTTGCCGACGAGAATCTCGGCAGTCGCACCGATACCCTGCAATTCACCGCGAAATCCAAGCAGATTCAAATACGCTTCGAGAATCTGCTGCTTGGACCACCGCTGCTCGATGGCAAGCGCAACCCGAACCTGCATCAATTTGCGCCACCAGTCCGAAGTGGCGCTACTGCGCGCCGCCCGCGTATCGATCATGGCGGCGAGTTGCATGGTGATGGTGCTGGCGCCGCGTGGCTTCGGACCGCGCAGGCTGTCCACGAGAGCCGAAGCGACGCCGCGCCAGTCAACGCCACCGTGCTGATCGAATCTGCGGTCCTCGCCCACGACCACTGCTTCGATTAAGGCAGGAGAAACTGCGGCGAGAGGTACCCATTCCAGCCGACGCACGCCGAAATCCAGACGCTCGCGATCGATCAGTCGCCCGTGACGATCCAGAAGCCAGGCATCGGACGGGATATGAGCTGCGCGCACGGCATCGAAATCCGGCACTCCGCGCGCCGGTGCCAGCAAGACGAGCAGCGCCAGCGCAAGGAGTGCGACGGCGACCGCGATCGCAGGACGCGTGAAGCGGCGCCGCAGCATCTTCACGACTCCGGAAAAACGACGACGGCGGCGTTCGGCAGCTCGCCCAGCATTTCCGGTGCGTACATCGCCTCAACACGGGTCGCAGGCAGCAGGAACTCGCCCGGATTGTTCAGGCGAAGCGTGTACTCGACCGTGAACTTGCCCTTCGGCACGAAACGGTAGTACGCGCGGAACGCATCGAAACGCCGTTCGATGAATGCCGGCCAAGCCCATCCCTCGCTCTGTTCACCGCTTTGCAGCAGTGCCGACTGCCCGCCTAGCCCACCGCCGAGAATTGACGACCCGGCAGGAACCGGATCGTCGACGACGACCCAGGTCATGTCGGATTGTGCCTCGATCTCCAGTCGCACGCGCATGACATCGCCACGGCTCCATTTGGCCGGCGTCGACTGAGTCACCGGCGTGACCGTGCGCCGGACTGCGTAGCCCGTCGAGAGCGGCGATGCGAGCGGGATCGCAGCTTGCGATCGCAGCGTCACCCACGGCGCTCCCGTTCCTACATGGCGAATCGCTAGCGGCACCTTTCCCTCCTGCCAGGGCAGGCTGGATTCGAAGTCGGCAGGCGGAGTCTTCCATTCCAGGCCCCGCGAGTCTCCGCCGTAGCCGATCGTGGTACGCCCTGTGACGGGCGTCGCCTCAAACAAGGTGGAGAACTTCTCCATGGCGAGCACGCCCCAGGCGTTCGCGACCGTCGTGTTCCAGTGTCCGCGCTGCTGGCGACCCAGCAAGCCGCGCACCAGCCGTGGCACATCCTCGCGCCATGGAGGACGTTCCGCGACGGTGAGCAGCAGGCGTGCGGCATTCGAATCGGTGGAGATCATCAGCCACCACAGGGCATCCAGCCGCTCGGTCGAGAAGCCCATGGTCGTGCCCTGGAAATTCAGCCGGGAGCGCAGGATCGATTCGGCCTGCTGCCGCTGCTGCGGCTGCTGCTGCACCGTCGCGACGCGGTCGAGTATTGATAGCCAGTCGAGCACCGCGGATGTCGGCCAGAGTTGAGGTTCGATCGTGATGCTGTCGAGCATCGCGGCCTGCGCTGAATCATGACGAGCGAGCGCTTCGATCGCTGCCAGCTTGCGTATCGCGAGATCCGCAGTTGGCAGGGCCGAGCGACGCGTCACGCGGCCCGCTACAAATGCCGTGAGCCCGGCGATCATTCGATCGCGCGTCGCCTTCGGAATTTCATATCCGGCGGCATTTGCGATGGCCAGCACGTACGCCGTCAGTGTGTCGTCACCTTCGAGCTGCTCCGTCGCGAAATACCGCACCAGTCCGTCGCGATCCATGAACGCAGGCAGTCGATCGACCCAGGCGGCCCATGAACGCGCGTCGCGCAGTGCCACCGCGCGCGACAACTGCTGCTCGATGCAGTTGTAGCGGTAGAACGACATGTACTCGCGCACGCCGTCTAAGTTGCCGCCAAGACGCGAACGCAGGCTGACATCGATGCCTCCGCGCCCAGGAATCGCCATGCGCGGCCGCTCAAGCACGAGGTCGAGCGGCCTGTCGAGCTGCGAGAGAGTGGCCTGATAGGTCCGCACGGGAAACGCTGGCACGACCGACTGCGCGACACGCAAGCGGTCGCTTGCCTCGCCTGCACCAGCCTTGGCGGTGACGTCCCAACGCAACTCGGCATGGCCGGTCGGTGCGGTGACGGACCAGAACAGATCATCGGCCTGCCCGGGTGCAAGCGTTATACGTCTTGTGGCGAGCAACTCGTTCACTGCGGGCGTGACTTTCGGTGTCACGTCGACGGTCATCACGGCAGCCGTCGTGTTACGAACGATGAAGGTCGCAGCGAACTTATCGCCCTCGCGCACGAGCGGCGGCAGCCCTGACAACAGCATCAGGTCCTGCGTCGTCGCAATACTGGCGCTGCCAGTGCCGAAGAGATTCGCGCCAGCGTGGGCGACTGCGACAAGCCGGAACGACGACAGCGAGTCGTTCAACGGAACGTCCAGCTGCGCCTCGCCGTTGGCGTCGAGCTTCACGCGTGCCTGCCACCGCAGCAGGCTGTCGAACATCTCACGCGCGCGTTCGCGGCCACCGCCGCCGCCATGCGGCACCGCCTTGCGCCCGTAGTGACGCTTGCCGACGACCTGCATCTGCGCGGTCGAGGTCCAGACACCGAGCCCGCGTTCACCCATCATCGCGTCGAGCAGCGCCCAGCTCGGGTTCGGGGCCAACTCGAGCAGGGCTTCATCCACCGCAGCCAACGCGATCTCGGCGCCGGCCGGCAATTCGCCGCCGGCCGCCGGCTTCACGCGGATGCGCACGCTGGCTTTCTCCCGCACGCGATACTGCGTGGCGGCCGGCTCGACCGAGACCAGGAGTCGATGCGGCTTCCAGCCGACGCGGATGGCCGCCGTGCCCAGGCGATAACTGGGCTTGTGGAGATCGACTAGTGCCGTGATCTGCTCATCGGCGCCATCCTTGGACCGCACTCGCGTGCCCGTACGTCCACGCACGGCGAGGACCGACACATAGACGTTCGGCGCATAAGTCGGCCCAATCGGCACCTTGACGACCGGGTCCCGGCCTGAGAGGTGCGTGACATAGCTTTCCATCACACCCTCGCGCTCGACGGTGACCAGCGCCGTCGCCGTGCGGAACGGCATTCTCACCTGCAGGCGTGCCGTGTCGCCGACCTCGTATTCCTTGCGCTCCGGCAGCACGTCCATGCGATCGCCCTGCGTGCCGCCGAACCACCAGTCATCGCCGCCGACCACCCAGATCGACGTGGTCGCGCCGGCCACGTTTCCGGCCCGATCACGAGATTCGGCACGGACTTTCACCTCCCCGGACACTCCGGGCGCGACCTCGCACAGCAGCAATCCCTGCTTGTTCGTCTTGCCCGCGCAACGGGTTTCCAGTCGCCTGGTCTCGCGAAGCGTTTCGTAGGCATAGAACCCGCCGATCAGCCGCTTGCGATAGGAGTAGGCCTGCGACTGATAGAGGATCGCGGTCACGGATTGCTGCGCGATCGGCTTGCCGTCGAGATCGAGCGCGACGATCTTGAATCGCATCTGCTTGTCGCTGGCTACCCAGCCCTCGCGCCGAATTCCAAGTTGCACGGATGAAGAAACGAGCCTGACGCGGCCGCTTGCAGTCAGAATCTCGCCATTCGGGTCTGGATACTCGAGTTCCGCAATCAAGCGCGCGGAGTCCGCGATCTGCGGCAGATTGTCGATGGTGACGCGCGCAGCACCCTGACCGTCGAGCGTCAACGGCAGTAGCCGGGTCGTTGTAGGTTGGGAACTTTCGTCGCTGCCCTCCGGGTCGAAGTCGAAGTAATGCCCTTCCTGGCGCACGACACCTTCGGCAACTGGCGGACCACCGAAGCTGTAGTCCTCGTAGCCGTTGAAGTGCAACGGTGCCGGCTCAACCGACGTGCGCAGGCGCACTGGCAGGTCGGATGCACCGCCACCTGACAGGTAGGCGACATGCAGGTCGAGTGCCACTTCGCGCGGCGCCGTTACGGGTCGTGCCGGTCCCTGCACGGTTGCACGCATCAACGGCAGACGATATTGCTGAACCTGGAAACTGCCGCTTGTCAGGAACTCGTTCTTGTTTTCCTGGATGCGAATTTGGTATTCGCCAAGACGCGCCTCTTTGGGAATCGGCCATTGCTGATCGGCGACGCCGTCGGCGCCGAACTCTGTTTCGAGCTCATATTTCTGGTCGCTGCCCATATGCTGAATCACGACTTTCCGCTTGCCGGCGGCATTCCCTGGAATGCCAATGCCATCCATCTGTTGGCGACGACGGTAGTGTTTCATCGAGACCGTCTCGCCAGCACGAAACAGCGGACGGTCGAGGACCGTGTGCGACATGGCGGCTGAGCCCGCGTAACTGGTCGGCAAGCCAAAGCTGTAGGGCTCGATGCCATCGAGCCATGACGACAACGCGAAGCTCACATCGTCCTCGCGAGCAGCCATGACCAGCAGCGGCCGGCTGCCAGGCCAGCAACCGTCTCCACCATAGGGTTCACCGAGCGATGGGCCGATCTCTGCGATGCCGTTGCGATCGGTCCGACCCTCCCACAGGGTTGCTCCGCTGCAATATTCGCTGACGATTACATGCGCATCCGCCACCACACCGCCGTCGTCGAGACTCGTCACCCAAACGCGCGACGCCTCTCGCCCCCACTTGAAGTGAACCGCGAGATTGGTGACCAGGGCGGCAGTGGAGACATACCGGGTTGCCGCGCGACCAAGCGTGGACGCCCCCAGACGGTCGCTCGCAATCTCAACGACGTAGAATCCCGGCTCACCGAGCGGAATGCCGATGACTTCCGCAGGCTTCGACCCGGATGGCTTCGCGATGCTGAACGTGTGCAGGGTTTCCGATGTGGTCCCCTCGAATACGGATCGATCGCCCGTGTCTTCGCGCCAGCTGCGCTCGTTGGTTTTCGGATCGAACAGCCATTCGCCGCGCGGCGCATTCGCGTCCTTCACGCGTTGCAGCCAGGTCGAGATTGCACGAACATCGCCGCCGATCCGCAACTGCCGTCCGATGATGGCTTCACGCTTCGCCGGTATCTCGGCCTCGACGTTGCGCAAGGTCACCGGCAGCACGCCGCCCTCTGACGATTCCAGGATGCCGAATTCAGCCGCGAACTTGACGAGCGGCGGGTAATCATCGATGTCAATCTGCAGCGGATACCTGCTTGCGTTCGACGGAGGTCGCCCCGCATCGTCCAGAATCTGGTCGGGCAGCGTGATCGTCACCTGGCGACCCGGCGGATGCGGTCCCTTGAACGCGACCTCAGTCAACATCGGTGCATCGACACCCGGTCCGCGACTTGGCGACAGTTCCGCGCCTTCGGTGATGCGCATGTGTATTCCCTGCGCCGTTTCGCGCGCAACTGGCGCACTGAAGACGACGCGGATCGGCAGCATCGGAAGACATCCGGCGTCGGCATTGGCACGCTCGCATTCGACACGAACGGTAAACGGCGGACGCACGCGGAAAACCAGCGATTGATCGCTTGCAGTGGCTACTCCGCCTGGAGCCGCGATGCCGGCTCCCCAAACGAGCATGACCTGGGTTGCAGGCGGTAGTTGTCGGCGGCAGCGCACGACCGCGATCTGCGCCTCCTGGGTCTCCAGCGATCGGTCCCGTACGCGCGCACCGGACTGGCGCCCGCTTTTCCACAGCAGTTGGTAGTAGGCGTAACCCAGCGCCTGCCGCTGGGCCAGAATCTGCTCGCGAGCATTGCCGCTCAGTACATCGACTGGGATTCTTTCGCCGAGGCCGTCGACGACACAGTGGGCATGCACTGAGATGGTCGCCGAATCCGCGGGAGCATCAAGGCGCAGCAGGAAGACCTGGTCTTCGTCGATTTCCTCCCAGCCACTCTTTGGGAACGACGCTCGTATGGAAGGACCGCCCGTGTCGAAGTCGAACTCGTGTGCACCCGCAACTGCCGTACCGTCCAGAGCTGTGGTGCCGGGCCGCAGCTCGAAACGACAGCGCAGACCACCCGGTAGGTCGGCGTCGAAATCATAGATCCAGTTGCGCGCATCGGCCCAGCGACCCCTGCCGGGTGCAGCACATTCCACCTTGAACGGATCAGGGAGCGTCGGATCGCCGAATGCGACCATCGGCTTGCTGAATCGCGCTTGCACCTGACGCACATCCTTGTGACTACCCTGCGGCGAGAAAAACTCGACGGTTGCCACTTGCATGGCCGGAGCCGACGCTCCGGCCTTGGCTTCGGCGTGCACGAGCCAAAGGCAAATGACGATAAGGGCCGCGTACGCGGTCGGTTGCCGCGTCGATTCAAGGGCGTATTTCACGGCTGTCCCTTTCCGATGGCTCATGGTAATGAAGTCCAGGCCTTGGTGCGCGTTCGGCTGCAGGAGGCGTCGAACTTGGCTGCTGCCTCCGCGCGTCACGGCGGCTGGTGACTCGGCCACGCCAAGTGCGCACTTACGAGTCGCGGTGCGACTCCGTGCGCCTGGGGGCCGGCGTTTCCGCCTTGCCCCCAGGACCCCCTTGAGTGAACCCGCGATGGTGCGCAGTGCAAGAATCGACGGCGCCTCTGCCGCGTATATTCGGTGACGCCCTCCAATTGTGGGTGCGATTTTGAACCCCGCGCCAACGCCGTTCGCCCGCACCGGGGCCATGTCTGCCCCTCGCCTATTTGGCAGCCTCCAGCTTCTCCTTCATCGCCGACGGGATGAATCGGAAGTAGGCCTTTTCGATCATCGCCAGACTGGTCCCGGTCTGCTGGGCAACCGTCAGCGGATCAATGCCATAGACCTGCAATAGCTCGCTGATCCGCGAGTGCCTGAACGAGTAGGCAGAGGCCTCCGGTGGTACCCGCGATTTGCCCCTGGCCTTGCGATTGTGTTCCGCGATCGCAGCACTCAGGGCCCGTGCCCAACGGTGGCGTCGCCAAGGCTGGATTCCGTCCTCGGTGAAGATTGGCGCTGCCGGCAATTTGCGCTTGACCGCCCCCTTGAAGAACCGGACTCCCTCGGTCGATAGCGTCGCATAACGCGTACGCAGCTTGGGCGGCCTTCCCTTGCGGTGTGTCAGCCGCAATCGTTCCCCATCGAAATCCGCGGCCGTCACGGCAGCGAGCTCGCCCGGGCGTGCTCCCGTGAACTCGAGTCCACGCAGAAAGTCGGCCAGATTCGGATCAACCGCGGCAATCAGGGCGGCCCGCTGCTCTGGAGCTAGCAAGACAGCCGTTTCCCCGCCTTCGTCCACGTCGTCCGCCAGCGGCTCGATCCGCCAGGCAGCCGGGTTGCCCACGTGCCCGAGCATCCTGGCCTTGTTGAGCCCGGCGACCACTGCCCGGACATGCCGATTCACGGACCGGTTCTGGCGGCCTTTCCGCAGCCGTTCACGCCATCCCGTGAACTCCTCGAGATCCAGCGACTCCAGCAGCACGTCGGCCAGTTCATCCGCCCAAACGACAGCCTTGTAGCGCCCTTCGACCTCGGCGGCGGTCTGCGCCCGCCCCTGCTGCCTCAGATAGGCCAGGTAGGCTTCCAGTGCGGTTCTGACGGTCCCGCGGCGAATGGTCCGGACCGCGGAGGCCGAAAGCTGCGCCAGCCAGGCCTCGGCGGTGCGCTTGGCCTCGTCGAAATCCATCGCCTCGCCCAGCGCGCGGTAGGATTGCTTGCCGTCGCGGCTTCGATATCGTGCGATCCACGTATCGGGACCGCGACGGAAGCCGAGGTAGGCACCGGACGCGAGCCGCTGCCAGTAGGGCTCGCGCCGCGGGGCCAGTCGCTCGCGATCGCGCTTGCGTGACAGGTCGGCCAAGGCGGAAACGCTCCGTACGGAACCGTACGGAAACACTACGTGCAACGACGGTAGACAGCAATAGCCTTGTTTTGAGCCATTTCAGCGACTTGCGAGACGACGGCGGACGTCAAAAGACGCTCCGGCGTCCCTCTCAAGGCTGGTACGAGGGTTCGAATCCCTCTGGGAGCGCCACTCATCATGATCCGCGTCGCGATGTGGTCAGGCCCGCGCAACATCTCGACCGCGATGATGCGCTCCTTCGGCAGCCGCCCCGACACCGCCGTCAGCGACGAGCCGCTGTACGCCCACTACCTGAAGGTGACCGGCGTCGCGCATCCCGGCCGAGTCGAGGTGCTCGCCCGGCACGAGTCGAACTGGCGCAAGGTCGTCGAGCAGCTGACCGGCCCGGTGCCCGGCGGCCGCGCGATCTGGTACCAGAAGCACATGGCCCATCACCTGCTGCCGGAAATGGACCGCGGCTGGCTCGACCGGCTGTCGCACGCCTTCCTGATCCGCGAGCCGGACGCGATGCT
>JBJACV010000036.1:0-18371 GCA_046604365.1 Nitrospira sp. | reverse complement strand
TGCTTGTCACGCTTCCCCAAACCCCACCCCCTTCCCCCCGGCAAGAAGGGTTGGCGTTCCCTCAAACCCTTCAGAGTCCGGCGACGCGCCGCGCGAGCTGCCAGAGCACCAGCCCGGCCATCACGAGCAGCACCCACCAGCCGACGGTGAACGCGCGCCGGCGGTTCGGCACGTAGTTCGAGAACAGGTGGATCTGGGCGTGCACCAGGCGGCTGATCGCGAACAGGGCCGCCAGCGACAGGGCGAGCGCGGTGACCGCGTCCAGCAGCCACAGCACGATGCACATGACGTAGAACAGCACCGGCAACTCGAACTGGTTGCGGATGTTGTTGTTGATCTGCTGGACGCTCGCCGGCCAGGCGTCCTCGTACAGCGGCAGCCGGTCCCGGTCCACGCGACCTGCGCGCAGCTCGAAGATCTTCACCTTGATCAGGCGCACGTAGATCGCGAGCGTCAGCAGCACCTGGACGATGACGGGGACGAAGATCCAGTCGCGGGTCATGGCGGCCTCCTGTGCGTGGCTACCGTACCACGGAAAGGGCGGCGGACCGCGTCCCAAAGTGATCAGACCCCTTCACAAAGATGAACGGGCGCGTCCTGCGACGGAGCGAACGGGGCCAGCGATGAACCGCAGATCAAAGCATCTCTGTCCGGCATCAGAACTCCTGCAACCCCAATGTCCAGGAGATTCCCATGAACGCAATCGCCCCCCGTCGCCGTCATCCCCTTGCGGCCGCGATGCTGCTCGGCATGCTGACAGCCGTTTCATCCGCCGCCTGGTCCGGCGAGACGTCCACCGCCGCCGGCGAGCCCCGCAGCATCGACGTGAGCTACGCGGATCTCGACCTCGCCCATCCGGCCGGTGCGCTGGCGCTCTACGCGCGCCTCAAGACGGCCGCCCGGCAGCTCTGCGCGTACGACTTCACGCCCATCGACCTGTACCAGCGTGTGGCGCGCAAGGATTGCTACGACCGCACGCTGGACGACGCGGTGCAGGGCGTGGACAGTGCGCCGCTGAAGGGCCTGCACGCGGCGAACCCGCGCCGCAGCGCGATCGGCTGAGAACTGAAGGGGACGCTCACCTTCTCCGCAATGGTGAGCGTCCCCTTCGAGGCTGATGATTACGCTGCCCGGACCCTGACGATTTCACTCCGGGATGTCGGCTCCGGGATTGGCTCACCAGCCTCACGCATCGCCTGGATGTGGAGCTGGATTCCCTCGCGGATCAGCTTCAGGACCTGGCGGCGCGACTCTCCCACTGCAACGCATCCGGGCAGGTCAGGCACATAAGCGCCGAAACTGGACTTGCCCTTCTCGACGACTACCAGGAACTCCACGGACCCTCCTAGCGCCTTTTGAGACCAGCGCGCTTCAGAATACTCCCCAACGTGCCTGTCGGCACATCAGTCCCCGGGGTGCCGGCGACGGTGATAGTGCCGGGCTTAATGGCGTGCCTGAACTGCCGGTGGCTGCCCGTCGTCCTGACATGGCTCCACCCATCGTCCTCCAGCTTCCGGATGACATCGCGCACTTTCACATCGTGCACGGTCGCCCGGCATCAGAACGCTCGCTATTGAGTTATCTGCACTGCTTACGTAGATACGCAGGGAATGAAGGGGGTGTGAGCCCTTGGCTCGAGACGCCATTTCCGTAAACGTGAGCGTCCCCTTCACGGCGCCCCTTCACGGGGTGAACTGCACCGCCACGTAGTCGGCCTCGAGCGTGGTCGTGTCCACGTCGTACGTGCCGCGCGCGGTGAACGAGCGCATGTTCGAGCCGCCGTTCAGCAGGCTGTTCACGCGACTCGCGAAGTCGCCGAAGTCGCTGAAGAGCTGCACGTCGAGCCCCCGCGCGATCGCGTAGCGTGCCGGGCCCGTGGCCACCGGCTCCACCGTGATCGGCTCGGGCAGGTCGCTCGTGATATCGAACCGCCGCGGCCCGATCTGCAGGAACTGCCGCTGGCCGAGGTCCACGTTCGTGATGTCGATGACGAAGCCGTTCTGGCCCATGGACATGAACGGCGCGTCCGTCCCGTTGAACCCCCAGCCAATGCCGAGCAGCGCGCGCAGCGCGTCGAAGTCCACCAGCGTCGTCGCCTCGAAATCCGGCGGCGCGAAGCCGAACCGCGTCACGAACCCGAACGCCGCCGCGCCCTCGCCGACGTCGAACTCGGAGAGCGACAGCGAGCCGGTGTCGAGCTGGTACGCCCGCGGGTCCGCCGTCGTGATGAACGAGGTCCCCGTGCCGTCGAAGTCGAAGAACTGTGGGTCGCGCCCGTCGATCGAGAAGAGGTCGAGCACCAGCTCGCCCGGGTTCACGTCCACGACCAGGCCGGTCAACTGCGTGCGGTGCAGGCGCACGCGACCGCTGCGCGCGTCGAGCGTCGGGTTGAAGTCGGAGGAGGACGCGTCGCCGAAGGCGTGGATCCGCTGCCCGACCGAGATCGCATCGATCTCGAGCGGCGCGCCGCTGCCGCCATCCCTCGTGACCCGGGTCTCCGGCCCGACCGACACCTGGATGTCGCCGCGCGCGTAGACCACCTCACCGTCCGTGCGGACGACCGTCCCGCCGCGCACGGTCAGCACGTCGAGGTTGCGCGCCACCACGACGCCGATGGCCGTGTCGAGATTCGCGCCCGGCACGCTCGAGCCGGCCAGCACCCGCGCCGCGGTGAAGGTCCGCGTGGCGACGTCGAACTCGCCCTGCGCCGCAGTCAGCGTGTCCGCAGGCAGGTCCGCGAGCGCCGCCAGGCAGTCGGCCACGGCCAGCTCGTTGCCGTTCACCTCGCAGAACGTGTCCGCGGCCGTCTCCACCGTGAACTCGCCGTTCCGCGCCGTCCTGTGGAAGAACGGCCGTACGTCGATCACGTAGCTGCCCGCCGCCTCGTCCACCGAGAGCAGCGGCCCGCGCACGCGGAACTCGCGCGCGTCCACCGGATCGATCGAGGCGATGAGGAACGGCGCCGCAGTCACGGTGACCGGCGTCGTGCCGATGTTCACCTCGTGCGAGGCCTCGAGGTCAAAGTCGAGCTGCAGCAGCGCCGGTGTGCCCGGGGCGATGACCACGCGGTTCGCGTCGTCGAGTTCGAGCTCCACGTCCACGATGCCGACTGCGTCGGCATTCGAGTCCACGACCTGGGCGGCGGCCGGCACGCCGTCCACCTCGACGCTCACTGCGGCGTCCGAGAAGTCCAGGCGCATCACCACGCGCTCGTAGGTGCCGTTCGGGATCGTCGAGGTCGTCACGAACTCGGCGACGTCCACCAGCTCCACGAAGTCCACGCGCTGGCGCGTTGGCAGCGCCTGCACGTCGTCGCCGTTCGCCTTCTCGAGGCGGATCGAGACGACGTCCACCGTATAAGAAAGGAAGTCGCCGTCCGCGTCGGTCAGCGCGATCTGCACGTCGCCGCAGGTGGTGGCGGTGCAGTCGGACGTCGGCGGGTCGTCGTCGTCCGGCGGGGTGATGATGACGCCGCCGCCGTCGCCGCAGGCGGCGAGGGCGAGCAGGGCGGCCGCGAGCGCCGCGGTGCGGATTTCACATAAAGATGAGAATGCTTTCGGCAACATCGCTCGTCCCCGACACGTGGAGAGTATGGGACAAGTAACGGGCGGGGTGGTGCGGCGTTGACGGCGCTAGTTGGCGATGAGGGTCAGCAACATGCAGAAGCTGCTAATGACCAGGGCGCCCGTCAGGGCGAGGATGCACTGACGCTGGGTGTCCGCCGCATGCGACAGATCTCTTCGGAGGCTGTTGATCGTCAGGTCAAGCATTGCGAATCGATGATCCATGTCGCCCTTCAGCATTCGCGTCTCGTGCATGAGCTCCAGATGCCGCATTGCAAGTTCGTGGCGGGTCGCCAACTGCGGGTACTCGAAGTCGGGTTTGCTCGCGAGGACAGCGTTCATGGCGTACTCCTTGGAGTGGAGAAGGGTGATGCCGACTGAAGAATCATACCGCGCGCTCTACTCGGGCGAGGGGCCTAGCTTGGAGAAATAAGGAAGGTTGCCTTCGCATCTCGGGAGAAGCGAAGGTTTCCTTCCAGTATGCTGCGGTCACCAAATTCCGCCGCCTGAGGTGACCCATAGGCCAAGAATGCGGACTTGGTGGCGGATGAAGGGCTTCGCACCAGATCAGGCGATTTCCAACCGGTAGGTGGCGACGACACGGGTCATTTGCCTCGTTGGCCCCTGCCTGCTCGCGTCTGCGCCAGCCGCCGGGCCCGACCTAAGGCAGACGTTGCCGGCGCATGTGCAGGATCGAGATCACGATCACTTCGTCGCCGAGGACCTGATAGGAGAACGCGTACGGAAACCGGCGTGCAAACGTGCGCCGGACTCCTTCAGAGACTTCCGCGTACAGCAGCGCGTTGTTCGCCAGCGAAGCGATGACCTGAGAGAGATCTTCGACGAACTCGGAACCGAGGCCCTCTCGCTGGGCTTCGTACCAGCCTGAGGCAACCAGCAAGTCGAGTTCGGCCTCCGGCCGGACCCTGACGCGCCAGATCACAGCCGGCGCTTCAGCTCGGCGAATACCTCGTCCGCGGTCCGCCCGCGGTTGCCGTCTTCCGCAAATGCGACCAGGCGGCGCTTGATTTCGGCGACATGCCAGTCGGGCATCGGGAGCGCATCCGCATCCGGCGCAAGGCTCGCCCAGAGCTCATCCATCAGATCGAGGCGATCCGACACGCTGAGACTGGCCAGCTCCGCTGCTTTTGGAATGGACGCCACGTGTGACAAGCTACACCTCTGCATCGCGTGCCGCAAAGAGTGCACGCTAGGTGATCTTGGCGCCGTCCAGGACCGCGCCGCCAGCCGCGAAAGTGTTGTAATCAGGTCGATTCACGCCAGCGGATCGCCTGAGATCGGCGACTGCTAGTCCCGAGGTGGCCCCCTGGGTTCGAGCCTGTGGCCCTCCCAGCGTCGCTTCCTGCTCTCTTCAAACGCCCGCAACGTCCGCCTGACCTTCCAGCGCTGCCACCTGTACGCCCCGCCCACGAGCAGCACCGCCAACGCTATGACACCGCCCGCCACCCAGGGGCGGTAGTCACTGGCCGGCCGCGATCCGCGGTACACCGGCTGCGGCTGGTCGGGCTCGCGCTCTCCGCCCATGCGGCGCCCGCCGGCCGCGCGGCAGGCCGCCATCGAATCGAAGGCCTCGAAGTAGATCGTCTGCTGGTAGTGCACCGTCCCGCGCGCATGGCAGATGCCGCTGCGGGACATCTTCACCACGGGCTCGCTGTCCGCGGTCTGGGCGGTGGCGGCCGGCGCTGACATCAGCAAACCGAGGACGATCGCCAAGCCGAACCCGCGGCCGGGTTGTCCTCGCCGCCGGCAGGGGTCAGGATACGGGCGTGAGAGGGGGCGCGCTCGAATCCAACCCGTTGATTCGATTGAGATGGACACGGTGAGCGGTTACAGCCTCGCCGTCGATTCTGGCACGTTGAGCGTGCGCCGCGGCCGGAGGCAATAAGAATGACCGATCAGCTCGTCCTGGTCGACTTCGAGAACGTGCAGAAGCTCGACCTGGCGCGACTCCCCGCCCAGGCGCGCATCAAGGTCTTCGTCGGCCAGACGCAGTCGAAGCTCCCGACGGCGCTCGTCCAGCAGACGCAGGCGCTGGGCTCGCGCCTCACCTGGGTCACCATCGACGGCAACGGCCGCAACGCCCTCGACTTCCACATCGCCTGTCACCTGGGCGAGGCGATCTGCAAGTCCCCGCAGGCGGAGTTCGTCATCCTCTCGAACGACAAGGGCTTCGATCCCCTCGTGCGGCATCTCGTGGCGCGCGGGTTCAAGTGCCGGCGCGACGGCCAGGCGCGTGCGGCGCCCGCGCCCGGCTCGCCGCTCCCGGCGCACGCGCAGGCGGTGGCGGACCTGCTCAAGCGCTCTGAGAAGAACAAGCGGCCGAGGAAGCGGGCCACGCTGCACAATTTCCTGGCGACGCACTTCCAGAAGAAGTTGACGGGGGAGGAGATCAAGCAGGCGGTCGAGCACTTGCTGGAGGCGGGGCTGATCGCGGGGACGGAGGCGGCGGTGACGTATAACTTCTAGTTAGGCATCCATTGTTATGCACGTCTTCGTTGACACAAACATCCTGCTCAACTTCTTCCACTACTCAAAGGATGAGCTTGATGCATTGGCAAACGTGTTCGCGTCGCATGAGCACGGCTCGGCAACGGTCCATTTGACGGAGCAAGTGCAGAACGAGTTCCGGAGAAACCGGGAAGCAAAAATCAAGGACGCGCTGAAGAAGTTCAAGGACTCGAGGTACGCACCCCAGTTTCCATCGTTCATGAAGGGCTATGCGGAATACAAGTCGATTCGAAGCCTTGACAGCGAAATATCGAAACTTAACAAGGCGATTCTTGAAAAGGTCGAGAGTGACATCTCGGCGCGAAAGTTAATAGCTGACCTGCTTATCGACGAAATCTTTGCAAAACAGAAGGTCGTGCCGGTTAGCAAAGACACCTATGAACGCGCAATAATGCGGACCGCTCTTGGCAATCCTCCGGGAAAGTCGGGTTCTCTTGGCGATGCAGTGAATTGGGAAATTCTCCTGGCGTCTGTGCCAAACGCTGAAGACCTCCACATTATCAGCGAAGACGGGGATTTCTACTCCTCGCTTAGTGAGGACAAGGTGCATCCCTTTCTTGCTGACGAATGGAAGAGGCAGAAGGAAGGAAAGCTCTTTGCCTACCGAACGCTCTCCGCATTCATGGTCGAGCACTTCGATGGCGTGGCATTCGCCTTTGACAAGGGAAAAGAAGCTCTGATCGACGCTTTGTTCTCTGCCGGATCCTTTGCGTCAAGTCATAGCATTATTGCGAAGCTGGAGAACTACAAGTACTTCTCGGCGAAAGAGCTGCAGAGAATTCTGGACGCCGCCGAGGAGAACAATCAGTTCGGTTGGATCCTTAGCGATGACGATGTGACGGAGTTCCTTCGTCGAGTTGGGCCTCCGCATATCGCGGCGCTTACGCCGTCGCAGAAGGAGACGTTAGAGAAGATCTTGCCTGACGCAGACGGCAATACTGATGCCTAACAACTCGTTGCAACGGCGGAGATGGATAAAGTGCACGCGCCAGACCGTCGTCTAGCCGCATAAGGTGCCTGCATGAACGGGGACCGCATTCCATGACGAATCACGAGCCCCTTCGGGAATTGAGAGACCGCCTTCGCAGGTTCGCCGCCGATCGGGACTGGGAGCAGTTTCATTCCCCAAAGAACCTTGCAATGGCGTTGAGCGTCGAGGCAGGCGAACTGCTTGAACGGTTCCAGTGGAAGTCGGAGAGCGAATCCCGAAGTCTGAATCCAGAGGAACTGGCTTTGGCACGCCAGGAATTGGCCGACGTCCTCCTCTATCTGATCCGGCTTGCAGACCGGCTCGACATCGATCTGATCGACGCGGCGCAGAAGAAGCTGGACATCAATGCGGACAAGTACCCGGTGGAGAAGAGCTTCGGAAGCAGCAAGAAATACACCGAGCTCTGACTCCAAAGAATGATCATCTACGAGAACAGCAAGGCTGGGTTTCTCAGCGACGCGCATACCTGCGACATTGAAGAGATCATCCAGAAGCATTACGAAGCCAAGACCGGCCGTCGCGCACCTAAGGGCGAAATCCGGTCGTGGCGAGAGTCGCTCGCGGCAATTGCAAAGGTCGTAAACCATCCCGATATTCCTGACGGTTGCGGCGTCGCCATCGAGTACGTGATTCCGCAGACGGCAAAGAGGATCGACTTCCTCCTGACCGGTCGGGATGCCGCGCGGCGGCAACAGCTCGTGATCATCGAGCTCAAGCAGTGGCAGGAAGCCAGGCGGACGGTCAAAGATGGCATCGTGCGGGCTCGATACGCGAGCGGCGAGGCCGAGACCAATCATCCGTCGTATCAGGCTTGGTCATATGCTTGCCTCCTCAAGAATTTCAACGAAGCTGTCGACGAAGCGGTAATCGACTTGCTGCCATGTGCATATCTGCACAATTGCAACGACGCCGGCGATCTCGAAGACGATTTCTACAAGCACTACCTGGAGAGAGCCCCGCTCTTTTATAGAGGAGAGGCTGAGCGACGGAAGCTGCGCGACCATATTCGGCAACGCGTGACCGAGAGCGACGGCACCGGTCTCCTGCACCGCATCGAGAGCGGCAGGCTGCGCCCTGCCAAAGGACTGGTAGACGCTCTCGCTGGAATGCTCGCCGGGAGGCCGGAGTTCGTGCTGATCGACGACCAGAAGCTGGTCTATGAAACAGCACTTTTGGAGGCACGCCAGGCCCAGGCCGGCCGGAAGCGCGTAGTTATCATTGAGGGAGGCCCGGGAACGGGCAAGTCGGTCGTGGCGATTAACCTACTGGTAGCATTGACGAGCGAAGAGCAGTGTACGAAGTACGTGACCAAAAACGCAGCTCCGAGAAAGGTGTTCGAGAGCCAGCTGACCGGCACCAAGCGTCGCGGGGAGATCTCCGCTCTGTTCGGAAGCTCAGGCGAGTTCATCGAATCCGCGGGAAATCGTTACGACACACTCGTGGTGGACGAAGCACATCGCCTAAATGAAAAATCCGGCCTATACGGAAACCTCGGCGATCACCAGATCTCCGAGATCATAGCTGCCGCCAAGTGTTCGATATTCTTTATCGACGAGGATCAGCGCGTCACTTGGAAGGACGTCGGTTCGAAGCAGGAGATCTTGGCGCGGGCCGAGGCTGCGAAAGCCAAGGTCACGACGCTCGAGTTGATGTCGCAATTCCGCTGCGGCGGTTCGGAGGCTTACCTCGCGTGGCTCGACGACGTACTTGGAATTCGCGAGACGGCGAATCCGCTATTTGATGTCCAGGCATTTGACGTCCGGGTCTTCGACTCCCCCGAAGAGCTTCGAAGGGAGATCGTTCAACGAAACCAAATCAACAACAAGGCGAGAATGGTCGCCGGCTACTGTTGGGATTGGAAGAGCAGGAAGATTCCGAACGCGGTCGACGTCGTGATCCCGGAGCACAATTTCGGCATGCAGTGGAATCTCATTGTGGATGGAAGTCTATGGATCATTGCGCCGGAGTCGGTCGAGCAGATCGGATGCATCCACACCTGCCAAGGCCTGGAGGTTGATTACATCGGGGTGATCATCGGACCAGACCTAGTAGTGCGGGACGGCCAGGTGGTGACGCGTCCGGAGAGGCGCTCGCGGCAAGATCAATCACTCAAGGGATTCAAGAAATTGCTTTGTGTGGATACGGCTGCCGCCATTCGGAAGGCGGACGTTCTGATCAAGAATACGTACCGGACGCTTATGACGAGAGGCATAAAGGGGTGCTATGTGTACTGCACTGATGTTGAAATGGCGCGGTATCTAAGGGGGAGGCTGGTTGGCAGCCAAATTTAGCTCCGGCCGGTGATCCCTCCTTCGTGTGAATTTGTCATGACCAACGATGCCTTAGCAATCCTGCGAGATAAAAGAAAGGGCTGTTGGCGTCGGTCAGGCAGACTGTCGGAATGCGGCTAGAGGGGCGCGACGTGCGGCTTGGCGCGGGTTGCTGGTTACTACCCCCTGTTTCCGCATGGAAACCAAGCTCAGGATAGGCCGCGCCCCCCTCTATGAGTAGGATTGCAGGAGCCCGGCCAACTGGGCCTGCCTTGGGAGATAGGGAGCCATGGCAAAGGGGGGGTGCCGCCAAGGCGCGGTCAGGGAAGACTCGAGATGAGCGACCCGTGGTCGAACGACAAGGGCTTCGATCCTCTCGTGCGGCACATCAAATCGCGCGGGAACATTCGCCGGCGCGACGGCCAGGCGCGTCCGGCGCCTGCGCCCCAGCGGCCGCTCCCGGCGCACGCGTAGGTTGTGGCGGACCTGCGCAAGCGCTCCGAGAAATACAAGCGGCCGAGAAAGCGTGCGACGCTCGCCAATTACCTCGCGACGCACTTCCACAAGAGGCTGACGGCGGAGGAGATCAAGCGGGCGGTCGAGCAGCTACGGGAGGCGGGGTTGATCGCGGGGACGGAGGCGGCGGTGACGCATAACTCTTAGCAGTTAAAGGTCGACTCAGGTGTCAATACGACGATTTCTCCCCGCACGTCTAGAACAGTTTCGACTACCGCGCGTTCAGTAGCGATGTCCTACGGCATTCCGAAATTGCATGAAGGTGAATGAATGAGCGGCGAGGAGAAGCTGGCGCCCAACTTCAGAAAGCTGGAGGAGGCGCTCCGTTCCATCGGCTACAGCTTCGAAGCGGCCGTGGCGGATGTAATAGACAATTCCATTGATGCCGAGGCAACGAAGGTCTGGTGTCGGATCCTTACGCGTGGTGAAGGATATTTGGACCTCGCTATCTGGGATAACGGTGAGGGTATGGACGAAAGCACGCTTAAGGAAGCGATGCGATTCGGATCCGACGTTTCTCAAAGCCTTGACCGCCTCGGCAAGTTCGGCCTCGGCCTCAAGTTGGCTTCCCTAAGCCAGGCAAAGGAACTCAGGGTCTTCACTTGGCAAGGCCATGACATCTATGGCCGAGCTTGGCTGGAACGCGGGATCGCGAAGGGGTTTTCCTCGACAGTGTTTGAGAAAGCCGAGTGCTCCCGACTCGTTTCCGAGATTGTTCCTGACCTCAGGAAGGGACGCTCGGGAACTGTAGTCTGGTGGTCACAACTCTATCGCGTGGGGCATCACGGTGGCCGGACCGACGAAAATGCTCAAAAGCTGATGCACCGCCTTGAGAAGTATCTGGCGCTAGCATTTCACAGATTCCTGCAGGGAAAGCTGCGGAAGGTCGCGATCACCCTGGACATCTACGACCAGATTGCTCGTCGCGCTGGGATACCGATCGATCTAGACCCTCTAGATCCGTTCGGATATCCCGAAACCGGCCATAGGGACTTTCCCGCTTCGATGTCTCTTGATGGAAAGTACAAGAATCGGATCTCGATCAAAGCCCATGTGTGGCCTCCTAATTCGGACGCGGCGGAGTACAAACTGCCGGGTGGCTCAAACAGCCGTCAAGGATTCTACTTCTACAGGAACAATCGCTTAATCCAGGGCGGTGGCTGGAACGACATAAGGGAGGTGGAGCCTCACTCGTCGCTAGCAAGGGTTGAGATCGATATTGCCCCGGATTTCGATATAGACGTCAGCTTGGACGTAAAGAAGGTGGAGATACACCTGCCCCTTGACTTGGCGCAGGCAATTCAGAAAGCGAAGACCCCTAACGGTGTCGATTTCAAGAAGTACTTGGCAACAGCCAACGATGCGTATCGCACACGACCAGTTACAGACTCCGAACTGCCATTGATTCCGTCGCAAGGTCTGCCATCAGAATTAGTGGACTTTCTGCACAAGAAGCTCCGCATCAAAGCAACTGCAAAGCACCGTGATCTAAAGTTCAGGTGGAAGAACTTGAGCGACGACTCGTTCTTCGAAATCAATCGAGACAAGGGCTACTTGTATCTGAATCAAACCTATCGGAAGCAGGTACTGCACGGTCTCGGTGGCTCGTCGGCTGATGTGCCCGTCTTGAAATGCCTGTTATTCCTCGTCTTGGAGAATGCGCTGGTATCGGAGCGGATGGGCCCCCGGGTCCGAGAGCAGGTAGAGCTTGTGAACAGCATACTTGTGGAAGCTGTGAAGTTCGAACGGGGATAGGGACGGTTATGCTTCACCTCACGTGGGAGAATTTCCGAACAACCATTCTCGTAGGCGGCCAACAGCGATCACACCGGGTAAGTGATAATCCCCTGATCGAGATATTCGGCGATGGGCTCGCAAACCGGATGGGCATCTGGCTTGAGTGTGATGCGAACGAACCTATACCGTCCGATCTGGAGAGGCTCAACTTCGTTGCATCTAGGAAGCTCGAGAAGGACGGCCGATCGCTGCTAGAAATCGCGACGTCCCGTCGGGATCTGTACAAGCAGTTCTATCACTTCGGAACAGCTGTTGCCGAACGATTGGTACTCGAGAAACTGAGCCCCGTTGAGGCGCTCGTTCTCGAATTGCAGTGTTTCACGGACCTTTTCGCTGAGAAAGGTATCCTTGGGATTGAACGGCAACTGGGATTAGTCGGGGAATTGCTCTTTCTGAAAGCAATGTGCAAGAAAAATGGGGTGGCCGCGCTGGACGCATGGCTGGGCCCTTTCGGTGAACCTCACGACTTTCGCATTAGCAAACTTGAATTTGAAGTAAAGACAACTACGTCCACTCAAAGGACTCACACGATTAACGGCCTCGAGCAACTCGAACCGTCTGACCAGTGTGGTCTGTTTCTCGTGTCGATTCTGCTCGGCCCACCTGGCTCAGGTGACGGTTTCTCCCTAATTGACCTAGTTTCTGAGCTATCCGCGGTGTTTAAAATCGCGAAAGATAAGTTAGCGCGCTTTGGCGCGGCCCTGGATTCCTGTGGCTTCCGTCAAGAGGACGCTGCTCATTACTCGCGGCGTTACATCTTGCGGCGCCCAATGGCTCTAGTGCGCGTGGACAAGACCTGTCCGGCGATCACAAGGCAGGTCGTGTACGCCGCCATCGGCGGCCTGGCGGCACGTATCGGCTACGTACAGTACGAGGTAACGGTCGACGGCCTCGAGCATGAAGTAAGCGCTTCTCAGTTCGATGTGGCTGCGCATTGAGGAAACTCGAGTGAGTGATCAAATTGAAAGGCTAGACATCGTGCTCGGGGCCATGGCGTCAGGTCCGCGGAACCTTGGGGCGTACCTTGAGCAGCCAGGCCCGGATTTTCAGCGAGCGTCCAATGAGGACATTGACGCCTGTATCAATCTGCTGTTGTCGACCGATCCGAACCATCCTGTTCGAGTTAGATTCTCCAATCTTCTGCGCTCATGGGACAACTCGCGGGACGCGAAGTGGATTAACAACACTCGCCGAAACTCAGCCGAGCGCAGGCAACAGATCCACCAGTTGCTTGGCTCGGATAGAGATCTCCGATCGCGTATCGATTCCGTCATCCCATACTTTTCGCTCGAAGAGCCGGTAGTCATCGCGGAAGACCATGAAGAATGGTACGTGCCGAAAGTCGGGGTCCGAGATTACTACTGGAGCACTTACTTACAATATTTGAGAACTCATCGTAGTTGGGGTGAGGACTCGATTCTCAGCCTGGACAACACAACTCGAGCAATCATCGAATGCCTTGCCAATCCGGAAGGACCAAAGGCGTACGCGTCACGCGGCTTGGTCATGGGCTACGTGCAGAGTGGCAAGACCGCGAACTTCATGGGGGTTGTTGCTCGGGCAGCAGATGCTGGGTATCGGTTGATAGTCATCCTGGCTGGTACTTGGAACATCCTCAGAAATCAAACTCAGCGCCGATTCGACAAGGAATTGTTGGGCAAGGAGCTGCTGAGGAACGATGAATCGTACTCGGTGCACCCGCCGTCCGATTGGGACGAGTTCCTCGTACACGGCGCGGAGCCGCACGAAATTGGTCAGTACACTTGGCAGCGGCTGACGCGTCCCGACATCGACTTCCGGCGGTTGAAGGCCGCGATTGACACGCTGGAGTTCGAGAAGGTTAACAAGGCGGCGCCGATCTACCACGCCAGCAACCTTCATAGCCTTCCAGTGAAGCTGCTAGTGGTGAAGAAACACAGCAAGATTTTGGCAAATCTCGTCAAGGACTTGGGCCTATTGAGAACCAAACTTGCAGATCTTCCTACATTGATAATCGACGACGAATCAGATCAGGCAGGCCTCAATACAATTGACCCGCGGAAGCCAACCAAGGAAAAGGGAAAGAAAGAGAGAACGAAGACCAATACAGGTATCGTGGAATTGCTAGAACTGTTCCCGCGCGGCCAGTACGTCGGCTACACGGCGACTCCCTACGCAAGTGCGTTGGTGGACCCGGACGACCCACTGGACCTGTTTCCGAGGGATTTCATCGTGTCGCTGGAACGGCCCATAGGCTACATGGGGGTCTTGGATTTCTTTGATCCCGCTTCCGTGTACGAGGATCTAGATGAGAGCGATTATTCTCTGGCGGAGATTGCCTTTATTCGGCGTGTTTCCAGTTCAGCAGACGCGGATGACGAGGATCTCAGGAAGGCGTTGAGAAGCTATTTGCTTTCAGGCGCGATCAAGCTGTTCCGGCTGGCATCCGACCCTTCTCGATACAAGCCGCAGCAGTTCAAACATCACACGATGCTTATCCACACTTCACACCTGCGAGGGGAGCATGCCTCCTTGGCATCGCGCGTGGGCGACCTCTGGGACAAGTGCGCGTTCAACTCACCTAAAGGCTTGGCGGAACTTGAGAGTCTGTGGAAGACCGACTTCTCCCTGGTGACCGCAGCGCATGGCGCGGAACACTCACCAAGAGTATTTAAAGACCTAGTGCCGCATCTGGCCGAGACACTCAAGCGAATTGAGCGTGGGCCGAAGGTGTATCTGGTTCTAAACAGTGACAGTATCGATCTGCCCGACTTCAGTGAGAACCCCGTCTGGAAGATTGTGATCGGAGGCAACAAGCTTTCGCGGGGATACACAATCGAAGGCTTAACGATCAGCTATTACCGTCGTGTGGCAGGCAATGCAGACACGCTGATGCAGATGGGACGCTGGTTTGGGTTCCGTCCCGGTTACCGCGATCTTGTGCGTGTGTTCTTGGGCGTCAACGAAGGCAAGCGTGGCGCTACTGACTTAGTGGCCCTGTTTAAAGAAGCATGCCTCATGGAAGAGCGGTTCAGAGACGAGATACGCCGATACATTAGGTTACCTGGCGCACCGCGCATTACTCCAAAGCACATTCCGCCGCTTATTTCGATGTCAGGCAGCTTGCCTCCAACATCGGGCAACAAGATGTTCAACGCCAAGATTGTCAGCAAGAACTTCGGCGGAAAGCGGACGATGCTTACGAAGGCCCCTACGAAGGACGGTGTCTACCAGAACCTGATCACTCTCGAGTCGTTGCTGAAAGCAGCTATGCACGTTGGGCTGGTCGATCTTGGAGGCAAGAAAACGGGTGGCGAAGCTGTGGCAGTCGCGGCACACGTGTTTGGGGCTTCGAGTGACAGCATGGTCCAGTTCTTGAAGAACTACCGCTGGCTTGAATCCGAGTTCAAGCATCCGGACAGGCCGGATGAGGCCAGCTTGCAGATCGAGTTCCTTGAGAAGCAGAAGCATGGAATAGCATCTTGGCTGGTAATCGCGCCCCAACGCGAGAAATCCTTTGGAGACCCGCTCGCAATGGAAGGCAGTTGTAAATTGGCCGTGAAGGAACGTCACCGGGTTATAAGTGGGGGCAGATTCCAGGTTTTCGGAGAACCCAAGCATCGGACTGTTGCTGAGTTTCTTGCTGCGATCCACGAGGGTGCGAAATCACTTGAATTACCGAACCCTGCAACGAAGAAGTTGCAAGACAAGCATCGAGCCATCTGCCTTCTCTACCTGGTTCGGGAAAACGAGAAGGACCAAGTGAGCGTCGGCTTTGAGCTCCTGTATCCCTACAACAGCGAGCCGGATGACATCAACTTTTCGGTCGTCCGGAAGAAGGACGATGCGCCTGTCATTTCGCGGAGTTATTCCTAATGCGACCGGTAAGCTTTTGGCGACTCTCGGCACGAATGAAGGCTTCAGCTTTTGCCAATACGAAATCTGGCTTGTTTCGCAAGTCACACTCCCACACTATAAGGACGCGCCAACCGGCGGCTTTAGCCAACTTCTTGTTCCGCAGATCTCTTGCACAGTTGCCCTCGATCTTTTGGCGCCAGAATTCGGAGCGTGTGGTGGGTAGTCGAAAGTACCGACAACCACGATGACCGTGCCAGAAACAGCCGTGCACGAAGATCGCCACGCCGAACTTCTTCAAGACGATATCCGGGCGTCCTGGAATCGAACTGTCGTGCAGTCGAAAACGCATGCCAGCCTGATGCAGAAACTTGCGGACGCGGAGTTCAGGTGTCGTGTCACGACTCCGAATGCCACTCATCATTCGCGACCGGGTCGCCCTGTCAACGATATCGATCATCGTGGTTCAGAATGACGGATCATCTCTGAAATGCAGTTTCCAGTAGTTGACATCTTTGCCGGGCCTGGCGGCCTTAGTGAGGGTTTCAGCCGCTTCCGACCCAAAGCATCAGGTGAAAGAGTGTTTCGGGTTGTCGCGTCTGCGGAGAAGGATCCCGCAGCACACGCGACGCTACTTTTACGAGCGTTTGTCCGCCAATTCGAAGAAGGACCGCCACGAGCTTACTACGAATATTTGCGGAACCCTAAGGGACCACCGCCTTTTTCTGCAACCCATAGGGCGGAGTGGGAGGCAGCGGCTGGAGAGGCACTATGCGTCACGCTCGGAGAGAGCGCAGACACTCAATACTTCCACGAGGCGATCCGGACAAAGATTGGACGCAATGACTCATGGGTGCTTATAGGGGGACCGCCCTGTCAGGCGTATTCACTTGTGGGTCGGTCCCGAAACAAGGGCGTGCGTGGATACAGGGTCGAAAGGGACAATCGACACTATTTATATCGTGAATACTTGGGGATACTCAGCCGGTTCCGCCCTGCAGTCTTCATCATGGAGAATGTTAAAGGGATCCTCTCGGCGCAGGTCCATGGCTCCCCAATCTTCGAGCAAATCTTGGCCGATCTTGCCGATCCTGGTCGATCTCTTGGCGCCCAAACCACCGCACGTTACGAAATCCTTCCACTCGGCACCTACACGACAGAGACCAGACAGGACGCATCACGTTTTGTGGTGCGCTCCGAAGATTTCGGAATACCGCAAGCTCGTCATCGCGTAATCCTCTTGGGCGTCCGCTCGGATATCGACCACAACGGGTTTGGGTGTCTAACTTCGATAAAACGTGCACGATTGGCAGACGCGTGGTTTGGGCTCCCGCCGCTTCGATCGGGTTTGACGGAAAGGCAAGATACGAGTAACTCGTGGCTTGCGACGGTAGAGAATCAACGACGCCTGGTCCTCAGAGGACTAACTCGCAAGCTCGCGTCTACGGGTGAAGTGCTGAGGGCGCTTCGGTTCCCTCGCGGTCTCGAACGGGGGGGAACTAGTATTCGGGCATTAGCAAGTCGTTTTGATTCTCGCGTGGCTCATCCGCTGCAGCGCTGGCTTCGTGACGACCAACTTGGCCTCGTACTTAACCATGAGAGTAGAGGCCACATGGACTCCGATCTTGGGAGATACATGTTCTGCGCCGCTTTTGCAGAAGCAAACGACGGACGTTCTCCCACCAGCGGCGAGTTCCCAAGGGCACTGGCACCAACACATGTCAATTGGTCTACAGGTGCATTCGCGGATCGTTTTCGCGTGCACAGCCCCAGTAATCCATCGGCAACGATTACGAGCCACATCTCGAAGGACGGTCACTACTATATTCACTACTCGCCGGAACAGTGCCGCAGCATGACGGTGCGCGAAGCAGCACGGCTTCAAACCTTTCCGGATAACTACTTTTTTACTGGCAATCGTTCGCAGCAGTACATCCAAGTGGGCAACGCCGTGCCTCCGCTACTCGCCTGTCAAATCGCCGAGATCATTTGGCGGGTGCTTGTCGGTAAGCGGGTGTCAGGCAGTGGCAATGTGGGTCGGGTGGCAAGATAGGTCCAAGGTCGCAATCAGGGCAGCCAGATGTTGCTGACGCAAATCAATCTTAGTCGCGCGCATCGCGATTCGAGCGAAAGTGACCATGCGGTCTGCCTAAATCCACCTCCATCCTGCTGCTCGTCGCGCTAACCGCCCCTCAGACCCCCAGTTTCTCAGCTGCGGCTACAGGTGCTCTTCCATCATCCCACCCGCGACCAGCGCGCACTGTTCCAGCAGCAACTCATCGCCGACCGCCATTATATCCACCCTAGACGGTGGGCGCCGCATCACCTCAATTGTGTTCTCCGCGCGCTGAGTCTCCATCGGCACCGAGTACCGGAGCCGCAGTGCGCGGTATCAGCCTGAACCCAGCTAGGTCTCGGACACGGGGTTGCGGACGTTCTCGTCGGCTACGAGGCCACGCACGCACGGCGCACGGCCGATAGCTGGGCCTCTGACGTCGTGCCGACCGCCACGCCCGCCTTGGCGCAGGCGCAGTGGGAACAGCATCTGGCGGAGCAGATTCAGTCCGATCCCGCGGTGCCCGCGACGGAGAAACCGCAGCTCATCCTGGCGCGGCGCGGGCAGGGGAAGTTTCGCGAGCGCGTGTCGCGCATCGAGCACGCCTGCCGCATCACGGGGGTCAATCGACCGGAACACCTGATCGCCAGCCACTGCAAGCCGTGGCGGGACTGCGAGTCGAACGACGAGCGCCTGGACGGGGAGAATGGCCTGCTGCTCACGCCGACCGTCGATCATCTCTTCGATCGCGGGTTCATCTCATTCGAGAACGATGGCGAGCTCCTGATCTCGCCGGTCGTGCATCGCGAGTCGCT
>JBJACV010000035.1:0-18978 GCA_046604365.1 Nitrospira sp. | reverse complement strand
CTCGTCCATCGACTTCACTTCCCAGATCCAGAAGCCCGCGATCAGTTCCTTGGTCTCGGCGAACGGGCCGTCGATGACCGAGCGCTTCGCGCCGTCGAAGCGGATGCGCTTGCCGTACTTGCTGGGCTTCAGGCCGTCGCCACTCTTCATGATGCCGGCCTTGACCAGTTCCTCGCTGTACCGGCCCATCTCGGCGAACATCTTCGCCATTTTCTCGGGTTCCTTGAAAAGCGTCTCCGCTTCGCTGTTCGGGGTGGCCTTCACGAAAACCATGACTTTCATATCGATTGCTCCATCAGAGGATTCGGTTCACTGCGTAGTCGCACAGGTTGCACCCGGATCGACAGGTTCGCAGGCTGGCCGCTGACGGGTATCCCCGACTACTTGCGACGGCGCTTCTGGAACCAGGACTGGACGAGAAACGACAGGAACATGCCCGAGGCCAGCAGAACCACCGACAGCTTGCCGCGATGCGGCGTGTCCGCCGTCCAGGTTCCGCTGGCATCGAGCCAGTAGAAGACGTAGATCGCCAGCAGCCAGGGAGCGAGGGCCAGGGCGCTTTCGACGACAAGACGGCCGGCCGCTCGCAATCGGGTCCACACGGCCGAATGCTACCATCTGCAGCAGCCTGCCCAGGTCGCCTGAAGAAAGTGACTGAAATCCATTGAGCAAGGCCCTGCAAGCGACGCTGAAGCACAAGGCCCTCAACGGGTGGGGGCTGTTCTGCCTGTTGAGCGTTCCCCTGTCGCTCGTAATGGCCGCCGAAATGGCGCGGACGGACCTCTCAGCGCCGGCCGGCGCGACGCACCTGATTTCCTTCTCGGTGCGCTGGGCCGTCCCGCTGATCTACGCCGTCGTCGCCGCTTCCGCGCTGTACGCACTGTTTCCGGGAGCGCTCTCGACCTGGCTGATGCGCAACCGCAAGTACGTCGGGCTCGCTTTCGCCGTCGCGATGGCCTGGCAGGGGCTGTTCATTTTCCTGGTCTCGAATTTCCACCGGGAATATTACTTCGAGGAAATATTCCTGCTGCGTGACGAGATCGAGGGCAGCATCGGTTACATCTTCCTGATGGCCATGGTCGTGACGTCGTTCCAGGCCGGCCGCAAGCTGCTCAGCGCGGCGCAATGGAAGCTGCTGCACCGCAGCGGCGTGTATTTCCTGTGGGCGTACCCGTTCAGCGTCTACTGGTGGGCCCTTTTCTATTACCCGGACCCGCGTCCGATCGACTACCTCTTCTACTGGGCTGGTTTCATAGCCTTTGCGCTCAGGATCGCGGCGTGGGGGAAAAACCGGCAGCGAGCCGCGGCCGGCGGCGGCATTTCGCCCGCGCACCGCGCATTGGGCGCCGGCCTCATCGGCTTCGGGCTGGTGGCCGCCGGCACAGGTTTGCGATGGCGGGAGCCCGTGACCGCCTTCCTGACCGGACCGGAATGGTCGGCAAACCTGGTGGCGTGGCTGCCTTTCTGGCCGTTCGAGCCCTTCCTGCCGCTGATCGTCATCGGTGTCGGCACGATGCTCGCGACGACGCAGCGCGCCGTCCAGGGCCGGCAGTCGCTCAGCCCGGGGCGTGCGAACTGATCTCGGAACGAATGACCGTCGCTATGGCTTCGGCGCCGCGAAGAACGCGAACGGCGGCGCCGCCTCCGGCGTGAACGAGCCCGGGTCGCCGCCCAGCGCCACGACGATGCTCTTCGCGACCTGCGCCTGGGTCACGCATTGCCCGTTGCGGTAGCTGTCGCGGCCGCCGCCCGTCACCGCCGGTCCCAGCGCAGCCACCCAGATCGCGTCCGACCCCACGACGCCGGTGCCGTTGTACTGCGGCTGGTATTCCGGGTTCAGTGCGTGGTAACGCGGGCCGGAATGGTCGTACCAGGCCTCGCGCGGCTCGTGCCCGCGGCCGTGGTCGGTGGTGACGATCAGCGTGGTCTGTCCGCGGTAGTACGGATCGTCCTGCAACTGCTGCCAGAGCTGGCGCAGGTAGTCGTCCCCGCGTTCCATCGACGCCAGGTAGGACTCGTAGTTGCCGATATGCGCGTAATTGTCGGTATCGCCGAACGAGACATAAATGAGCCGCGGATTGCGGGTCGCCAGCAGCTCGAGGCCGGCGCGTCCGGTGCGTACGTCGGTACCCGGCTGGCCCTTGAGCGCCGCGTTGACCGGTACGCCGCTGCGTTCGGCATTGACGATGTACGGGAACAGGTTCCAGGAGCCGACCATCTCGACCTTGCCGGCAAAGTCCGCGCGCTTGTTCGCCCACTCCAGCACGGTGACATCCGGATTCGGGATCGGGTCGTTTTCCACGATCTCCGGATTCGGCTTGCCGGCCAGCATCTCGGTGTAACCGGGGTAGGAGAACCACATGTCGTTCTCCACCCTGGCGCATTCCCCTGCATCGCGATTGCCGAGCAGGACCCCCTCCTTCGCCATCACGCCATGCAAGAACGGCATCACCGCAGGCCCGCTGCCGTAGGCTTTGCCGACAGATTCACGAAGGTCCTCGTGCACGTCGGCCTGGACCAGCGTCGGATCGGCGCCGCGGAAGACCTCCTGCCAACGGATGCCGTCGAAAGTGACCAGCACGACCTTGGGTTCGAGGCCGTCCGCGTGCCCGGTTGCAATCCAGGCGGCGAACAGCGTGGCCGCGCTCACGATGCGACGCAGCCTTTTGCACGAACCGCCAATGCGTCCGCTCGATTTGCTTTTCGCCATGGCCACACTCCACTTCTAGCTGCCAATCGGTCCGTAGCATAGAGCATCCCCGGTGGTAGGCTACCCGACCGTGGCTCGACTCTCGAAAAACGCAGCGCGCGCAAGCCAGGTCGAAGTGATTCGGAATGCGACGCTGTGCAGCCTCGCGGCGATGGCCGCCTGCGTCACGCCGCACCTCGTCGCCGAAACGCCGCCAGTCAGCGTCAATCCGCTTCGCCAGGTGTACTACGGCGACCTGCACCTGCACACCAGCTATTCGCTCGATACCTACCTGGGCGGCGCGATGGGCGTCGATCCCGACACCGCGTACCGCTTCGCGCGCGGCGAAGTCGTGGACTTCATGGGCCAGCCCATGCGGCGCCGCGAGCCGCTGGACTTCCTCGCCGTCACGGACCACATCGAGGGCCTCGGCGTCGCCAACGCGCTGGACGATCCCGAGAGCCGGCTCTCGCGGAGCGCCGCCGGCAAGGCACTGCGTGCGGTGGTGGATGCGATGACCGGCGCGGACGGCCGCGCCGACGTCGAGAATTTCCTCGACAAGCCGCGCGAGTACGCGGACCTGCTCACCTTGTCCCAGGCCTATGCCTGGGGCCGGAAGAACGAATTGCCGGAGGATCTCCGGCCGGCGTCGACGGCGGCCTGGGCGCGCTCGGTGGAGCACGCCAATCGCAACTACCGCCCGGGTCGCTTCACGACCTTTATCGCCTACGAATGGACCTCGGCCGCGGATGGCGCCAACCTGCACCGCAACGTGATCTTCCGCGGTAACGCGGCGCCGGATCCCTTCACGGCCTGGGATTCGCGCCACCCCGAAGCCCTGTGGGACTGGCTCGATGCGATCCGCACGCAGGGTTTCGAGGCGCTCGCGATTCCGCACAACGGCAATGCGAGCGACGGGCTCATGTTCGCCTGGCTCGACAGCGCGTCCGGCTACATCGATCGCCGGTATGCCGAGCAGCGGCAGGCGAACGAACCGCTCAGCGAAATTTCGCAGAACAAGGGCACCTCCGAAACCCATCCTTTGTTGTCGCCGAACGACGAGTTCGCCAACTACGAGATCTACGACTACATGGAGGGAGACCGGCGCCATGCGGGCCGTCCTGCGGGTTCCTACCTGCGCGATGCCTTGAGCCGGGGCCTCGTCCTGCAGCGCGAGGTCGGCGTCAATCCCTACAAGTACGGCTTCGCCGGCGCGTCGGACCTGCATTCGGGACTCTCGGTGAGCGCGCAGGCCGACTACGCCGGCAGCTACTACAAGCCGAACATCGGCGCGGGCCGCCCGAGCCGAGAAGAAGCCGCGAGCATCCTGACCGTGGGATCGCGGCGCGTGGAGCAGAATCGCCAGACGATGCCCGGCAGCCTCACCGGCGTCTGGGCGGAGAGCAACACGCGCGAATCGATCTACGATGCGTTGCGTCGTCGCGAGACGTTTGCGACCACCGGCACGCGGCTGAAAGTGAGGTTCTTCGGTGGCTGGGCACTGACCGACGCACTGTTGAATGAACCGGACTGGGTGGAATCCGCGTACCGTCGCAGTGTGCCAATGGGCGGCGACCTGCCCTCGCCGCCGGCTGGCGTCGGCGCTCCCAGTTTCGCCGTCTTGGCGAGCAAGGACCCGGCCGGCGCCAACCTCGACCGGCTGCAGGTCGTCAAGGTGTGGGAGGACCAGGGCCGGCAGCATGAGCGGGTGTTCGACGTCGCCGGCGGCGCGTCCGCGAATCCCCGCGGCTCGCCCGAGCTCAGGGCGGTCTGGAAGGATCCCGAGTTTGATCCGCAGCGGCTCGCGGCTTACTACGTGCGGGTGCTGGAAGTCCCGAGCCCGCGCTGGACGACGCTGCTCGCGGCCGATGCGGGCGTGCCGATGCCGGCGGACGTGCCCGCGAAAATCCAGCAGCGCGGCTGGTCCTCGCCGATCTGGTACACGCCGACGGTGACGACCGTCGCGCCATAGACCGGCCTCGTCGCATACACTGTCGGCCGACATGATGCCTGACACCCGACGGGCCGCCGCGGCGGCACTCCTCGCCACCCTTTCGCTCCTGTTTACCGCCTGCTCGACCTTGCAGGGCGAGCCGACCGAAGAGGAGATGCTCTTCGAGAGCCTGGAGGCGCCCGAAGCACGGGATCCGGACTCCCCCGACTACGAGGAAGCCTCGCCGGAAGCGGAGGCGTCGGAAGGCGAAGTCCCGCTGTCAGTCGCCGAGTCCGAGCCTCCGGAAGTCACCGCCCCGGGCGTGCAGCTCGACGCGATCGTCGTTTCGGTCACGCGCGAGGACCAGATCCGGGACCTGGTGTCGCAGGCCCGCGAGCTGCTGGAAGCCTACGAACTGCAGTACGTGTTCACCGGCAAGGGTCGTAGCGAGACGCTCCGCGGCCGGCCGGTGGCCTTTGCGCTGTGGGACGAGGCGGAACAGGACTGGATCGTCGCGCGCATCGAGATCCCCAAGCCGCCGATTCGCTGGAAGCCGGGCGGCAAGCCGATCAAGTTCACGCTGCTCACCCCGGGCATCGAGGCGAAGCACATCAAGGGCACGGGCGCCGAGCGCCTGATGTTCGCCTTCTCGAAGGACGGCGAGCCGCTCAAAGTCTATGGCCGGAAGTTCCCGGTGTTCGACGCGGCGCTGCTCAAGAAGAAGCGCTGGCGGGCGGTCGCCGAGACCGCCAAGCCCATCGTCTACCTGCCCTACACGGAAGACACCTTCGACCCGGACTTCGTCAGCGGCGGCCGGGACTTCCTGCTGGCGACGGCGCAGCAGGCAATCGACGAGCTGCGCCTGGCCAAGGCGCCCTCAGCCGCCTTCCCCGGCGAGCTGCTCGCCGACGTCGTGCCGCCCTCCGTCATCGCGACGCTCGCCGTGATCGAGCAGACGGACGACACGGACTTCGTCGAGAAGGGCGAGGAAGCCTTCAACGAGGTGCTGAACCAGTACGGCCTCAAGCGCGGCGAGGCGTACCGCTACAGCGTCTCCCGCGCCTCGGCCATTGGCCCGATGCAGTTCACGAACCGCCGCGGCAACGGCACTTATGCCCTGGTGGTGCGGCGCTGTCCTGCGGCGAAGCTCGAGCGGAACTTCGAGCGCGGCGCGACGGACCTGTTGAACGCCATGAAGGCGGCCATCTGCCTGTTCGACATCGAATTGAAGCAGATGCGCGCGGAGATCCGCGACGCGTATCGCGACAACATGGAAGTGATGGGCATCTTCCCGGTGGCCGCCTACAACGGCGGGCCGCGCAACGTCACCAAGCTCGCGAACGTCATGAAGCGCATGAAGGTGGGCCTGAACGAACTGGGCCGCCCCGGGGAACAGCCGGAGAAGCCGGTGCCCTGCCCTTGCGTGTGGAAGACGGTGGCCTCGGACGTCGTGCCGGTGACGATCCCGCGCTACAACAACGAGAACCGCTGGTACATCGAGAAGTACCAGTCGATCCTGAGCGCGTTCGAGGAGGGCGAGGCGGCCGCCCAGCGCGTCGCCTTTGCCTCCACCGACGAGGCGGATCCGTATCTCTGGCTCGAGGACATCGACGGCGCGCGTGCGCTCGCCTGGGTGCGCGAGAAGAACGCGGCCACCCGGGCGAAGCTCGCCTCGCAGCCGATCTACGAGGAACTGCGGCGCGAGGCGCTGGCCGCGCTCGACGCCCCGTCGCGCCTGCCGGACGTGGAGCGGATGGGCCCGTGGATCTACAACCTCTGGAAGGACGACGCGCACCCGCGCGGCCTGTATCGGCGCGCGTCGCTGGAGGAATTCCGGAAGGCGGAGCCGGCTTGGGAAACGGTGCTGGACATCGACGCGCTCGCGGCGAAGGAAAACACGCCCTGGGTGTTCCACGGCATGGATTGCCTGCCGCCGGAATATAAGAAGTGCCTGGTGTCGCTCTCGCCGGGCGGCGGCGACGCGGACGAGGTGCGGGAGTTCGATGCGGAGTCGCTCAGCTTTGTCGCTGAAGGCTTCTTCGTGCCGACCGCCAAGACGGCGATCGCCTGGCGGGATGCGGACAGCGTGTTCCTCGGCACGGACTTCGGAGCGGGGTC
Organism: Nitrospira sp.; assembly: GCA_046604365.1. GTDB lineage: Bacteria > Nitrospirota > Nitrospiria > Nitrospirales > Nitrospiraceae > Nitrospira_D. The sequence continues at coordinate 12,238 of JBJACV010000035.1, read as the reverse complement.
GATGACGGAATCGGGCTACCCGCGCCAGGTGCGGCTGTGGAAGCGCGGTGTGCCGCGTGCGCGCGCGGAACTCCTGTTCGAAACGAAGCCGGAGTCGGTGAGCGCGTACGGCTTGCGCCTGCGCTCCGACGGCGGCGACGTGGACCTCGTTGTCGACAATCGAACGTTCTGGGAGAACGATTACTACCAGCTGCTCCCCGACGGCAGTCTGCACCGGCTGGAGTTGCCGGCGACCGCGCAGGTTAGCGACGTGTATGCGGGTCGGCTGGTCATCTCGTTGAAGGACGACTGGCAGCGTGGTGAGCGGTTATTCAAGCGCGACAGCATCCTGCTCGCGGATCCATCCGTCCTGCGCGCGACGGGGGAAGGCGCCCGTGGCGGCTTCGTGGACCTGCTGGCGGAGTCCTCGGGCAGCGAGGTGGTTCTGGGGGCCGTGGCGGCGAAAAGCGGGATCCTGGTGTCGGTGCTGGATAACGTGCGGGGCCGGCTGTATCGCTACGAGCCGTCGGAGTCTGCGTGGACGCGGCGCGAGATCGCCCTGCCTGACAACGGGGCGCTGGCCATCGCGTCGGTGGATGGCGGCAGCGGCGATGCGTTCGTCACGTTCGAGGACTTCGTGACGCCGCCGACGCTCTATTACGTGGCGGATGCGAACCCGGTGCCGGAGGCGGTGAAGCAACAGGCGCCGACCTTCGACGGCAGCCGTTTCGAGGTGAGCCAGCACTGGGCGGTCTCCGCGGACGGCACGCGGGTGCCCTACTTCCAGGTGGCGCCGAAGGGGATGGTGCTAGACGGAACGCGGCCGACGCACATCTTCTCTTACGGCGGGTTCCGGAATGCGCTGGTGCCGTCGTATTCGGGCAGTTATGAGCAGCTCTATGGCGCGTACGGGAAGACCTGGCTGGAGCGCGGCGGCGTGTTCGTGCTGGCAAACATCCGGGGCGGCGGCGAGTTCGGGGAGGCCTGGCACCAGGGCGCGGTGGGCGCGAACCACGTGCGTTCGTTCGAGGACTTCGAGGCGGTGGCGGCGGACCTGATTGCGCGGAAGGTCACCTCGAAAGAGCATCTGGGGATCGAGGGCCGAAGCAACGGGGGACTGCTGGTGCTGGCGACGATGGTGCGGCGGCCGGATCTCTACGGCGCGGTCATCTCGGGGTCGCCGCTCGCGGACATGCGGCGGTATCACGAGCTGCTCGCGGGCGCGAGCTGGGTGGATGAGTTCGGGGATCCGGACCTGCCGGAGGAATGGGCGTGGATCGCGCCGTACTCGCCGTACCAGAACGCGGCGCGGGGGTTGGGGTATCCGCCGATCTTCTTCTATCTATCGACGCGGGATGACCGGGTGCATCCGGGGCATGCGCGGAAGATGGCGGCGAGGTTGGAGGAGCTGGGGTATGACGTCACGTATTACGAGGAGATCGAGGGCGGGCACGGGGCGAGCGTGACGAATGAGCAGTTGGCGCATCGGTTGGCGTTGGCGTATGCGCATCTGTGGATGAGGCTCACAGGGGGTTAGGCAGGGGTTGTGGACTGTTATAACAACAGTTAAACTCGTTTAATTCATGGAGCCAGGAGGCCCGCCATGACCAGCACGTTGCGCGTTCGCCGAATCGGCAACTCCTATGGCTTCACCATCCCGAAGGCGTTGGTGGACCACCTTCGGGTCAAGGAAGGAGACGCTCTTCACGCCGTCGTCGAGCCGGGGGGCGGGCTTCGAATCTCCGCCTATGACCCCGCTTTCGAAACGACGGTCAAGGCTTTGGAGCGCACCCGGAAAAAGTATCGCAACGCACTTCGCGAGCTCGCGAAGTAGAAGCAGCTCCTGAGTGGAACCGAATTGGGTGTCCGAGCAGTCGGCTCGTTACATCCATACGCAATTGATGGAAGAACACGGCGGCCTCTTCGGCCCCTCACATGAGGGCGCCCTGGAGGCCGCCCTTGCTCGACCGCAGCATCGCTATCACTTCTCGCCAGAGCGAGCGACACTCGAAGTGCTGGCCGCCGCGTACGGCTATGGCATCGCCCGGGGCCATTGCTTCCCGGATGGAAACAAGCGCCTGAGTCTGGCGATCATGGATGTCTTCCTCCAGCTCAATGGACGCGAACTGACGGCCAGCGAGGCGGATGCGGTCGTAACCATCCGGGCAGTGACGGCTAGCGAGATGAGCGAAGAGGAGCTATCAGCGTGGATTGCGGAGAATTCTGGGCCGTTGGCCGATTGATCGGACGGGGTTCAGCTCGGGGTTGGAGTCTAAACCTAGCCGTTGCTCATAAGCGGGGGGACGTCGGTGGCATACGAGACGCTCGTTGCCACACTTGTTGGCTTATGCCCAGACGCGCATAAGGACTGGCTCAGATCCAAATTGGCATATGGGAATGAGATCAGCCTCGCCACACGCCTAAGGCGGGTGACCGAGCCATTCAAGAACAGATTGGGTTCCGACGACGAGAGAAAAGGAGCCATTCGACGCATCGCCGATACGCGCAATTACCTTACCCATTACGATGACGCATTGGTGAATCGGACCGCTCAGGATGGGCCGGAGCTGTACCAACTCTGCCAAAAACTGGAAGGAATTCTCCAGCTAAGCTTCTTCGCAGCAGTGGGCTTTTCTGACATGCAAGTTGACAGCATCATAAAAGCGAATGATTCGCTCCGCAGAAAGCTTCAGGGATAGTACGACTTGAAAGTGCGTTCTCGCGTCCGCAAATCGTCGCTGTGCCAACGCCTCCACACTTCGCAAGGGTGTGAGGAATCCGCTTAACGCGTGCGCTCGATGTATACCGCCGAACTTGAAATCACACTCCTTGATCAACTTGAGACTGCTATCCGGGGCCTGGAATCTCTGCAGCTACGATGCGTGGAGGAAAGCTGGCGCAGCACCTCAAAAGAGGAGCACGAGTACTTCGCGTACGGGGTGGCACGACGCGTCAGCGTCATGCGAACCGCACTAGGCAATGTCTTCAGCTTGTTTCCAGTGGATACAAAGATCCCCATTCGAAGGGAAAATCTCGTCGATGCACAAATAAACCTTCACGCGTTCGTTATCAACGTTTCCGGGACCTTCGACAACTTTGCGTGGGCGTATCTATGTCGACACAACCTTAACGACAAGTTTCCAGACGCTCGTCGGATCGGAATGTTTCGACGCGAATTTCAGGTAGTACTGCCTGACGTCTTAGTTCAATACTTAAACAGTCAGAAGTTTCAGAATTGGTACAAGCCCTATTTGACCTACTATCGCGATGCTCTCGCACACCGCATTCCTCTGTACATTCCGCCAGCACATTGGACCAAAGAGCAAGCCGGGCGCTATCAAGAACTGGATCAACAAATCCACGCTGCTATTCAGGCGCACGACTTTGAGCGAGCGGAAACCATGCGTAACGAGCAAGACACTCTCGGAACGCCGTGTGACTCGTTCTATCACACCTTTCTTGGCGATGGGCTCAAGAAGGGAGTCGTGCTTCACCCGCAGTTGATTGCCGACTCATTGACAGTTATCGAGTTCGGTAACCTATTCTTCAACAGTTGGCTAGATCCCACTCAGAGCAGAAGCTCGCTTGGCTAAGCTTCTGTGGAGTTTGAGTTGAAACCTACGCCTTACTCAAGTGTGGAGAATGTCCGGCGGCCTCTCGAGCGCTACTACATTCCAATCGAACAATTGGCCTTAAGTGCTGCGCGCATCTTCTTCTGAAATGCCCTGTCGCTCCGAAATCCGCGCGGCAACACGGCCAAAGGTCTATTTGTATATCGCTCGATCCACGCCCTTATGCCATTGCCTCTGCCCGCATCACGAAGTATCGCGAGTGTTTCCGGATTGCTCCTGATTGTTACTGTCTCGTCAATCACGATAATGCGCTGGTCATAGAGCCGATGATGATTGCGGCACAGCGACAGACCATTCCAGGATTCGTCAACACTTCTCGCATCATGGACGGGGATAATGTGCGCGGCTTCCACGGTGTTCAGTTGCAATTCACAAATCGCGCACGAGTAGCTGTATAGCGGAAGTACAGTTGCGGAAAAGCGGTGGTCGCGTTTCAGTCGCCTCTGCAGAACATGTCCCCGCTTGTTTTCGATGTCATCGATGGTGATCGGCGCGCCGGCTAGTATTGCTTCATCCAGATGCGAGTCCTCAATTTCTGGCGCACTTGCCTCAAGATAGGCCTGTCGCTGTTCTCCTTGCAGACTACGAACATCAGCCCGCAATGAACTGGCCAGGAGGCGGGCCAAGTGGATCGGATGCACAGCGCACCGAACTTCCGGCCCACGATCAGTCCGACGCGGATCCGCGATCGCCCAACCAAGTAACGCTGCATCCTGCAGCAGTTCCTCGGTCACCTGAAGATTCTTGCTGTAGGCGGCGTCTTGATGGAGCGCGACCTGCCAAAGCACGAATACGCCAAACACCGGGCTAAAGCCCAAGAGGAATGTGGGCGTGTCGTCCAAAACGAAATGCTGCCGTGCACCTCGGCCCAATTGCGGAATAATGATTTGGCCCTTGTGCTCGCCTTCCGGACGGCCACGCACAGACTTGTCGGGCGTGATCGTCCAAAGGTAAATACGAACGGTGCCGAGTGCCGGATGGCGTAGCAAGATCGGCTTTGGTGCGTGCTCTGTGTCAAGAGCGGTCGCCCCGGGGAGCGCCGCGAGCAGGATTCTTGTTAGGGTTTCGCCTGATAGGTGTGCCACGTTACTCCCATGGCGTCGCGCAATGCATGATTACCTCAACGCAAGTCGCTTTTGTACCTGTTTGCCAACTTGTCTTTGAAGACCACCACTTGGATCCAGTGGTGAATTGTCGGCGGCGCCGTTCATCGAACATGGAGGCGATATCTGGTAGGACGACGACTCCAGTTTCGGTGCCTTGGGCTTGACTCCGACAAAGCGAGCCCGGGCCCCTTGGAGGTATTCCTTGGAAAGCTCGCAGCAAATCCATCTCCGGCCGAGGTATTCGGCGACCTCGCCAGTTACGCATGAACCGGCAAATGGATCGACAACAAGATCGCCCTCGTCAGTCAGAAATCGTACGAAATACTCTGGAATCCTCGCTGGAAAGCGGGCGGGATGGACGGGCAAGTCGTTTGCCCGGCAATATTCCTGATACGCGCCATTGGACTCTGTATTGGCCAGTGCCAATAAATTGGGCGGAACTGATCCACCATTGTCGCGTGAAAACTTTGTCGAAATGTCATGGCCCGACGGTCGCAACTTTGGTGTATAGCCGTCTCGGAGCAATGTCTTCATCGACTCGCTGTAAGGTGCCAAGATGCGCTTGTTAGAAGCCTTTGGCCAGGGCGACTTAGACAACCACCAGATGCAATTGACTGCGTCCTTGACGCGAATGCGCCGGATGTTCACCCACTCCGCTGGCGTCGGTAACTTCGCCGGGTTCCACCAGAAATGCTCCTGGCACAAGTGAAATCCGAAATCCTTGCAGAGTGAGATCAGAAGTTCAAAGTGATACAAGGACCGTGTGGGGAGACCAGCCTTCCAGGCTCCACCGATGTCGATCACGAGGCTTCCGCGTTCCTTCAGAACGCGCCGCATACCCTCTGCGAAGGGACGGAACCATTCGACATACTGATCAGCATCCTCGTTGCCGTAACTTTTCTTTCGGACCAAGCCGAATGGCGGCGACGTCATGATCAGGTCAACTGAGTTCGGCCTCAGCGTTCGATGCAGCAATCCGAGGGAGTCGCCTAGAAATACCTGACCGAGATCCGTCCTCTCGAAAAGAGTTGGCTCACGAAGCCCTTCAGGAAATAGATTCTCTTTGACCTGATGTCCACCAAAGAACTGACCTTCCTCGGTGTGCAGATGTCGCAGGTAGTCGCTAATTGATTCGAAGCCGCGTTCCTTTGCGACCTGTTCCATCGACATCTTTTCTGAGTCGGTCAGGCGAAAGTTAACGACCTGCTTACGTGGGTTCTTTGCTCGCGGCCGCGCCATGAATCGGATGATGTATTACAATAACGTTCCGTGTCAATGGGGATAATGTAATACACTTTCCGAAGGCTGTGAGGGTCTCCTTACTCCTTAGTAACCGCAGCGGAGACGTTTGCGAATCTGTGGAGGATGGATAAATCGCGGGACGAATTGCTAAGGTTGAATTGCGATGTTCAAACTGCTTGGTTGAACACGATCTCCCACTGTCGAACAGCTTCTGAGTATTTTCTTCGGCGCTCAGCCGTGAGCGCTGCTTCCGCATGATCGAGCGCATAGCTTGCCGCATCCTGGAGACGGTGACGTGCATTCTCAGACCCTACGGGTTGAATCACACCGCCAATCGCAGCCGGATCACGAAGCCCTCTGGCTTCACGTCTGAGAATCTCCCGAAAGAAATCGGTGAGGCAGGCGCTGTACGATTTCACGCCGGTCGCAATATCGGTCGTTGCGAGCAGCAGGTCCACGTAGAAGCTCGAGAGCGCGATAGCCGGAGTTCGCCCATACCGCCAAGCCTTCACGAGCTTGGAGAGCTTGCCGAGTTTGCCGCCGGTCCGGAAATTCGCATTCTTGAAGATCCGATCATGAGTCTCTGGACTTGTACGGATCCATTTGTCGGCAGTCCCTGGAATCGCATAGAGAGGCCGTGACTCATGCATCTCAAGGAAGATACCCGGCACAAGATCCACAGCATGCGCGCCTCCCTGGAAAGCGAGCACGACCGCTTGGCCGTCACATCGTATGGAAGTTACTGTGTAGCGACCCCGCAGTTCCCTTGCCACCTTACTTAGGAAGGATTCAGGCGTGACGACGCTGTCACCCCAGCGCGACTCCTGACGCGGAAGCACAGCAAGGAAATCGATGTCGCTGTATGTTCTGATTGCGGTGCCGCGAGCGTGGCTTCCGATAGGGATGATGCGCCGCAAGCCGAGGGCCTGATTGAGTCTCGATCGAATTGTGTGGAAGTGACCGCGCGCTGCTTCCATCTCACTCTCATGGGGTTCAAGCATCAAAGCGAAGCGGCGCAAAGCGATACCCGGGTGCATAGCGGAAGACTACCCGTCACATCTTGTCAACGCGGTACTCCGCCTCACCACCTTGGATGCCCTTTTTCGCCCTGTTGTAGGCGAGCTGCGGGATTTGCGGGCTGCCTTGATTTAGTTTGTCTTTTTGATCCGAAAGGTGGGCCAGCTTTTCGGCTAGTACATCATCTGATTCATTTTTCCAGCACTCAATCGACCAGAACATCCGCACTTTATTCATCAGCGCATCGTACTGGTTACCAGCACTCAGATGGGCATTCGCCTTTTCATTCGGGTTGAGGAAAGTCATTACGCTTGAAAGCGTGACAACCACAATAGACAGGACGCCTGCGATCGTACCACCCGAATCAAACTTGCTCAGTGCAGAGGCGCCGGCCACGCCAGACAGAATCACCATCGGCACGCCCACCCACAAATGAAACTTCGACCAGAAATGTGATGCTGCAAAGTGCCCTTTAGAGGAATACAGCAGAGATTCCTCGATTCGCTTTGCCTCGCGAATCACTTCCTCTTTGGGCCTTGAGACCGGCCGCTCGGCCGTGGTTACCTCTTTATCCATATGCCGGTTTATCCATATGCCGGAAAGTAGCTATCGAAAAGTAGCGTCCAAGTTGTAATAGCCTCGCGCAAGCTTCCGCGCGCTGCCGCTGCTTCTGCCTTAACTGCCCGACTGTAAGCGAGCTGCATCTTGTTGGCTGATTCTTCGATCTTTGCCTGTGTATTGATGTAGTTTCCCACGTCCCCGCCGTTTCCAGCCGGGTCCGGGTTCTGCTGCCTGACAAGCGCCCGCGCTTTGTCAAAGTAGAAGCGCACACCAGAAGGCAAGTCGGAGATCGTTACGCCATCAAGAATCTGGAGTGCAAGAACCTCAAGATGAAACGAGTTGAAGTACTTGGAATTCGTGCGATTCCATCCCTTTATCATCTTCACCAATGGAACAAAGTTCCCTCCATGCACTTTGTTGGCGTTCGAAATCAGCTCGACATGCTTCTTGGGGTCAGTCGCGAGCCAACTCTGGCGAATCGAGTTCGGAATAAGATATCCGCCGCCTTGGCGATTAAAGCCGGGTACGACATCGACGGTGAAGTCGTCAAAACGAATGGTTACCGCCTGGCCGTTTCGGCTGATGTCGGGCGTACGCGTGTACGTTCTGCGTAAGGTGCGTTTCACGAGGTCGAGCAGGCCTGCCTGACCGCCATTTTGTTCGTGGTAGTGATGAAAGTACCGGTTGTCGAGGACGAAAAAGATGTCGATATCCGCCTCCGCAAGCGGCGCGATCATCGTGTTGCGGGAATAGGAGCCAGTGAGGAAAGAATCGAGCACAGTCAGTTCGGCCTCCATGACAGCGCGAACACTCTGCTGTCGGGTCGAAACCGTCGTAGCCTGCAGACCAGTAATCTCAAGGTTTTGCTTGAGCTGAGCAAACGCTTGTTGAATCGTTGTTGCCATTCGCCGGCGGTTCCTCTTGGTTCTACTTTTGACCGGAGGGACTCAAGTCACCAGTCACCTGCAAGACCTCGGTTGGGCTTTCAAACCTGAATTTTGCCCATGCCAGAAAGCCTGCGAACATTTTGTGTCTTCGCGCGCCTGCAACGCGGGTCGCAGGGTCTGCAAGTGATTGATTTACTAGCTTCCACGTAGGATTCGAACAACTGACCACCTGCAAGTGAACGAGCACTCCTGTCGAGCGCCGCGAAGAGTACATGGCGACCCTCGAGGCCGCGAGCGCGGGTCGCGACATCAGGCCATTCGCTGGGTTTGGTCCGACGGGCACTTATTCGAAAGCCATCGTGACGTTTTATTTGGCACGAAAGAAATCTATTTGGCGCACAACTCTGCAATTCGTTGAATCCAAACGGGGAAATAGACCGGGTTTGCGCCACATCTAGCCGATCCGTCTCAGGTCTTGGTGGCGAAGAGCCGCTATGTCGAAGAAAACGAACGTATTCGACATTGAGGGGCCGAAATGTCGATGGCATGGACATTGTGTCCTGCCCGACTCTACCTTCCGAATTCAGGCTGCAATGGCACCGGCTCGCCATGCGCAGGCGCGGCCACGGCCGAAGCTTGTTCCTCTCGCGTCATGGGAATCCGGAGCGACTGCCGGAATCGCTCGACCTCAGCAGCCAGGCTGCGATAGCCCTGGTTCTCGAGGGCCGCACTCGTCTTCAACCAGTCGCCCCGCACGGCATCTGCGGTGTCGAAAATACGCCCGAGGCTCGCCGATGGCTTGGTTTCGCCGAGCTCAGCAGCTTGGGTCGCCCGGCGTTCGCGCTCCCACTCGACGCGAGATTCGCCTCGCTGAGCGGTGCGGAAGATTCCATTCTTCTGGAAGTTTGAGAGGCGTCCTCGTATCTGTGCGGGCGTAGCATTGGCCGCGATCCCGTGCTGGCGCAGATGGTGAGCGAACTGCTCCCGCCATCGCCGAAGGTCGGCTTTCCGAATGTTGAGCCGCGTCGCCTCGATGTTGTAGGCACTGACGACCAGGTGCACGTGCGGGTGGGCTTGGTCGGTGTGCAGCACCATCGCGTAGCGGTGCTTGAGCGCGAACTCCTCCCGGGCGAATTCGCGGCTCGCCGCCAGCAGTCGGTCCGGAGACGTCCCGGAAGGCATCGACAGGATGATGTTGTGCACGAGCTTGGTCTGCCGGCGACCGCCCCGCTCCGTCGCCCTCCAGCGGTCGAGTCCGGCGTCTATCTCAAGGTCCCAGTCTTCGACCAGCTTTGCCGCGACCTCCTTGCCCACAGGTCGCTCGCCATCGTCCGTTTCGACTTCGAGCTCGCCGTGTCGGCTGATGTACTGGAAGTGAGCTTCGACGCCCCGCGTAGTCTTGGCGCCGCCTGAGACCTTCACCATGACTTCCGGAACGCGGCGCACCGTCCGCGCGATCTGTTCGATCTGCTCGCGCGTGAAGCGTGTGGGCTGGCCAGGTCCACGCCGGCCATAGCTCACGATATCGAACGCCGCGTCGCGTTCCCGGTTCAGTCGAAACACATGCCGTGTCATCAATGCGCTCCGCACCTGGGTGCTCGTTGTGGGACCCAATGTGGCCCAAACAGCAAGCGCGAAGCTATCCTGCAAAACCTTGTAAATGACACCGATACCTCGCCGCTTTCCGTATGGGACCAGGTCCGCGCAGCGAGGGATTTCAGTGACGAAACGATGAAGTCGCGTAGTGCGCCTCAATAAGCTCTCGGGCCACATCCGCCGGAATGCCGAGGCTGGACTTGGATCCGACCGCCGACATTGGCGTCTCGCTCAGCCGCCTCGCGAGTTCCAGAGAATCATCGGTCCGGTCCAGATACGCCCCGGCCTGCCAGGCAAACTCGTTCATCGAACCGAGCACCCGCCGGTTCACAGCGCTGGCAAATTCCGCCGGCTGCATCTCCGCAATCTCGCGGCCAATGGCGCCCCGTGGAATCCCGAGCACGATGAGCAGCTGCCGTACCGCCGACTGGAGATTCGGGACCAGGCTCTGGCGTAGATCGCGAGCTGGCAGCAGCACGGTCAACAGCGAGCGCTCGCTGGTCGCCATCACGACCTGCTGCCGGCCAAATCGCACCAGGTTCACGTACCAGTCCCCGAGCGCGGTCGTCGGCGGCGATGAGCCCGGGGGTGTCGCCGCCAGTTTCATACGCTTGCGGACTTTCTGGGTGCAGCAGAGCGTTATCACGGTGCAATCCTAAGCCGTGCACGGTTTCGCAGGAATGTCCCTGCATTCCTGCTCTCGCGAATCGCTCGCGAAATCGCCATCGTCGACGCTCGGATGGGACAGCTGCAACTTGATTTCTCACCACCACGGCCTCGGAAGAGCGAGCTGTCACCCGCTGCGCCGGCGACCGCCCCGGAAGTCCCCGCGGCTTCCCGGTACCTCACGAAGCGCGAAGCCGCCGCCTACATCCGCTGCAGCCTGCGCTTCTTCGACTCCCTGGATATCCCCTTCATCCGCAAGGGCCGCTGCAAGCTCTACGACCGGATTGATCTCGACGCGCGCATGCAACAGGATAAGTGCCGAGGGCGGGCCTGGAAGGAGATTCTATGGCCCGTGAACGTGGACTCTACCGCCGCAAGGATTCGCGGTTCTGGTGGATCAACCTCGTTCTCTCGGATGGACGCCGCGTATGCCAAAGCACTGGGTGTGTCGACCGCACCGCCGCCGAGGCCTTCGCAGTCCGCCTGAAGAGCGAAGCGCTTGAAGCCCGGCAGCAGGGGCTCCTCGGCATCGTCGTATGGCAGCAAGCGGTCGTGCGATATCTCGAGGAGTTCGGAGACAAGAAGAGCCTCCCGGATGACAGGTTTCATCTGCAGAAGCTCGACCCTTATCTCCGATCCCGGCGGCTGGATGCGATCGACATGACGGTGTTGCAGCCGTTCATACGCGATCGCAAGTCGAAGGATGGTGTCTCGAACGCGACCGTCAATCGTGCACTCGAGGTGGTTCGGCGGATTCTGAACGTCGCGCAACAGGACTGGCGCTGGCTCCGTGGGGTTCCGAGGATTCGCATGCTGAAGGAACCCCGGCGGCGCGTGCGCTTCCTGAGACGCGAGGAGGCTGACCGATTGATCGAGGCCTTGCCCGGGCACATGAAACCGATCGTGAGGTTCGCACTCGCGACCGGCTGCCGCGCGGGGGAAATCCACGGGCTCGAATGGAGCCGGGTGGATCTCGTCCGCAAAGTCGCATGGCTCGATCACGGCACGACGAAGTCGGGCGAGGGTCGCGGCATTCCGCTCAACGCGGACGCCATGGCCGCGCTCGAATCGACGTTCGGTCAGCATCCGCGCTGGTGCTTCACCTTCGCCGGTCAGCGCATCCACCAAAGCTCGACTGCGTGGGACAAGGCGAAGCAGCGCGCCGGCATCGAAGACTTCCGCTTCCACGACCTGAGGCACACCTGGGCCTCGTGGCACGTGCAGAGCGGCACTTCGTTGCAGGAGCTGATGGAACTGGGAGGCTGGAAGTCATACGAGATGGTGCTGCGCTATGCGCACCTGGCGCCGGAGAAACTGAGTTCCGTCGCCGGTCGCATCGAGCGGCAACCTGCTCGGGCTCTTACGGTCACGCCGCCGGTCGAAAACGTAGCAGCGAACGCTACGTTTTCGCTACGTTCGCTGCATTGAGCGCCGCGATGTGCAGTAAGTGCTTGATTGGATGGCGCGCCCGGAGAGATTCGAACTCCCGACCCCCTGGTTCGTAGCCAGGTACTCTATCCAACTGAGCTACGGGCGCGTGGCGGGCGCGCAT
>JBJACV010000034.1:0-19780 GCA_046604365.1 Nitrospira sp. | reverse complement strand
CGTGCCCGAATGCCATTCGTACGTCCCGGCTGATCAGCACCTTTCGATCCTTCGCGCTCGTGATGAATCCCGTCTCGACAAGGCAAGCCTCACCGACGAACCGAAGCACCGCAAGCCGCGGATGCTGTGACTGAACTTCGCTCTTAATCCCGCGGTCATGAAGCTGGGTCGCATTCACCGCGATCCTGTTGATCGTCTTGGCGAACTCCTTAGAGTTCCGGTAGAACGTCTCCGTTCCCGTCGCGCTCATCGGTCCCGCGTTGCAATGCAGCGAAATGAAGTGAGTGCATCCGGCCGCGTTCGCTCGGTTGTCGCGAGTGGACACGGGATTCGGATCGGAGTCGTCATCGCGAGTGAGGAAGATCTCGATGCCCGCTTGCTTGAACATCCACTTAGCCGTCAACGCCCATTGAAGAACGATGTCGGCCTCGCTAAGCCCAGCCGCGCAAGCGCCCGGATCGTACCGGCCACCCTGGATATTGGACATTCCATGCCCCGGATCGATGCAAAGTTTCTTCATGAGCGTGAGAGGTTAGAACTTGATCGTGACGCCGGCGATGATGCCGAAGCCGAGCTGCTGGCCCGTCGCCGCCCGCGCCCCGATGCCGATATCCCAAGTCGCATTCTTGGCCAGCGGACCGCTGAAAACCAAAGCCGTACCGGCCAGGCCTCGAGCGTTCTGAACTCCCGCAAAGGCGCGAATCTCAGGGCGGACGCCCTTGAAGCCAAGGAAGTCCGGGAGCTCGCCCAGCTTGGTCGTTACGACCGGCGTGAAGCTCTGGCGCTGAAAGTCGTACCAAGCCGAACCCCCAAACTCCTGAGCATGAGACTGGCACGAGAGGCAGATACCGCCGATGACGGCGATGATGGCAAGTCGTTTCATAGTTAGTTTCTCCAGCCCGTCGAACCATCCCCGGCGAAAAGGCTCAGAACCGGCGCCGCGCGTCCCGCACTAGCGCGGTCGAGGTCGAAACCCCGCCGCGGTCGCCGGTAGCACCCGCCATATCTGGCCCGAAAATGAACCCCGGCGCGTCGAAATGAGGGCAAAGGCCGCGACCGGGGAAGCTACCAGGGAAAGTAGCCATTGTCGCGATCGCTCAGCACGGCCCGTTTGAAGGCAATAGCCCGCCGGCGTCCCGATCGCGTCAGCCAAACCTCAGGAAAAGGCGAGGCTGAAATTGGAAACGGCCCAGACGCATTGACGCCCGGGCCGTTGTTCACTGATTGTTTACTCTAAAGATTCGTCAAACGATTCAACTTTTTTCTTTCTTCCTGCATTTTTTCGAGACCCGCCCTTCTTGGAGACGCCGAGCCTCAGGTTCACGAAGAAGCTAGTGGTGTACCAGCGCCCTTCGAACTGCCAACAGTCGAGAACGCCACGTCGCCGCCAGGTGTGCAGAGTATCGATCGACACTTCCCGATCGGCGTTCACTTCCTCAAACACCACCGGCAAGAGATCTTCCCACGAGTGAACGAGCATGTCCCGGACCTCCGGGAAGTAGCGTAGTGGATGCTCCACATACCAACTCACGAACTCCTGATCAAACTCGCTCCGATCCTCGAGAGAGTCGTCTCGCACCGCGAAGCGCACCGGACCCCACCGCGGTCGATCGATGAAGAAGCACTCCATATGCGCGTACTGCAGCGCCACGATCTCAAAGTCGGCGCGTCCTGGCTGTCCGTTCAATGCCTGCTGATCGAGCCATTCCCGCTGAGAGCACAGCAAGAAGCTCGCCGGCTTCCCGAACCGCGCATACTTGCGCCACCCTCGAAAGACATCAGCCGCCGTAAATGTCACGCCCGTCAGCTCGTCTCGCTCAGAGTCATCGTAAACCTCGCTGATCGAGAAGTTATGCTGAGCCATCCATCGCTCCCTTCGAGCCAAGAACGCTCTGGCAGTTTCCACGAGCTCCGCCTGAGTCATGCACACGTGACAGACCAATTTGCCCTGAACCATCTTCACCCCCTTACGCCCCTCAAAACACGCTCCGCACCGAGAGCACTCGCGCGCATTTTTTTCGGAGTTCTTTCCAGGTTCGCGCGAACCCGCCCGCTCGGAGTTACGCTCGGAGTTCAAACGCGGCGCGCGCGATTTGAAGAGAGAGTTTTCGCTTCGCGATTCTTCCGGACTGGTTTTGTCCATGTTTCCAGACTCAACCGTGGCGCATACACTTTCTCGGGGATTCGGCTTGCAAAACGGAACGCAAACCCCACGCTGAGAATCCCAAAGCGTCACCTGGATCTCTTCGCCACACAACAAACACGGTTTGTATTCAGGCATCCCTGCCACCTCCATCGGCCGAGTCGTACAAAGCTTGAAAACTGGTCAGTCGATCGTGGGCCGAGGATGGCTCTTGCCTCGGCTTCCCCTCCAAAGGCCGCTCCGCGTTCACCACCGGAGCCACCGGCATCTTCCGATACCCACCCTGACCACGCGGAAACCAATGCTCCAGCAGCACCGCCGGGTAATCCGCCACCAGGAAATCACGCTTCATCGCCTGGCTCACCCCGAAATACCGGTAGGTCTCGCCCGATTCGAACGTAACCTCCAAAGTCCCAAGCTGCTCCGCCCAACCCGGCTCCTCCGCCGTCAGCTCCTCGCCGTCCGCCCGATACCCGTAAGTGCCCACCACCTTCGAACCCGGATAGTGCTTGTGGCTGATCGCATCCGAGCGCCAACGATCCGAAACCGCCGCCCGAACCTCCTCCAGCCGGCTCCAAGGAAACTCGAAAACACATTCCCCCAAAGCCAGCCAACACTGACGGAAATTCACGCCCCGGTGAACATGCAAAACCCAACCGTTCTCGATCAAACGGAAGATGTCTTCTTGTTCGCTGTTCCCAGGGGAGTTCCCAAGGGCTTCGCCCACCATCTGGGTTCCTGAAAACACAATCTCCCCGCTAGGCGCGCCACCGGAAAACGTGCCATTTTCAAACGAAGACGGCTCGATCATCGAGGCATCCGAAGGCGCCCCTCCGGAATCCCCCCGTGAGCCGAGGATGGTTCGTGCCTCGGCATCCGGAAGCCGGCTCACGATTCCAGCCCCCGCAGCCGCCGCCACTCCTCGATCGAGAACGGCTCTTTCGTCCGCTCCCCGTCGACCATCCAGAACTTCGCCGGCTCATCATCCGCGTTCCGCCCAATCCAGTAATCCAGGTTCGCCAAAGGCGTCTTCCGAAACTCGATCGAATCCCCCTGAGACCCCGGAGCACCTCTCGCCCCCTGCGTCCCCTGAGTCCCATTCGTCCCATTCCGGCGATTTGGAGCGCTGTCCGGAATCTCGAACTCCTCCGTCCAGGCCGAGTTGTTCAGCCAGGTCAAAGCCTGTTGCACCCGCTCGGTGCCCGTGTAGGCCATCGCGTCGCAGAACGCCGCATACCGCTTCGCACCCTCGATTACGAGTTCGGCCGGAACCGTGCGAATCAGCGCCAAGAACTTGGCTTTTGAAGGTGTTTTCTTTCGGTCGCCCGCCCGTTTCGGATAAGCGGCCCAAAACTCCTCCCAAAAATCCAAACCACCCTCAGGGCGCGGCTTCGGCGCGCCAAGAGTGGAATCAGTTTTAGATTTGGAATTTGGAATTACTGTCTCTGTCTCTGTAGGTGTCTCTGTCACGCGACAGTCAGTAACGCTTGTTAATGGTTCATCGTTACGTAACGCGTTACTCTCCGTTACAGGTTCAACAGGCTTGTTTTTCGACCGAAAACGCTTCTGACGATCCGCGTTCGTCGTGTCCTCCTGATCCTCCGCCCAAGCCACGATCGACCAAGATTCACCCGTCGAAATCAGCACCTCCGCCTTGATCGCCGCCTGCAGCATCTTCACGACGTGCTCTTCACCCACGCCCCACCGCCGCGCCGCCACCATCGGAGCCATCGCGTTGCAAGTCCCCCGAACGCCGTCGCGCTTCATGTGGCACTGAAGTTTCACCCAGGCAAGCTGGGCATCCGAGCTCAGCACGAAGAGCCAAGGCTGATCGTCAAAGTCCACGTTAAGCCGGATCCAACGAACCTTAGCCACGATCATCACTTAGATCGAGCGAAGCATCATGAGTCCCATGAGTCCCATTCCCCCCACTCGTCACTCGTAACTCATCACTCGAAACTGAGTCAAGCCAAGCCCGAGCCTCCCCCTCCCGCCCCCGCAAAGGCTCGAAATAGGGGTTCTCAGAACCCTGCAAAAACAACTGAACCTCCTCGCGCGTATAGCTACGCCGAGGGCTTTTGACCACAAATAAAGACATTTGCCCTAACCTAACTTCCCTGTAGAGCCCATCCCTCAATGGGCTTCGTAAACTGACCATGTTTTCCCTGGTTTGCTGCCCGGGATGGCCCGGGCAATTTGGAGAAGGGTGGAAGATGTTTAACTCATGTCCTGTTCCTCCTTCTTAACTGGCGATTGATCACTAGCTAAATCGTTAGTCGCGGGTCTTGCTCTCATAAGAACCGCTCCGGATTCTCGATCGGAATCCATTCAAAGCGCTGCTTTTGCCAGTAGCCCAGCACCTTGATATCCGTGCTCATCGTCGTGCCCGAGCACTGCGAATCAAAGGCGTCTTCCGCCCCGGCAAAGGTATGCCAAGGCGCATCGCCCCAGCCAAACAAATAGGTGGCCATCGCCTCCGGCGTGTTCTCCGGGAAAGGCTCGCCGTGCCGGATCGCCTCGTGGCACCAAGAGACCGCCTTCGCGCATTGGAACGTCTTCCCGCAGGACTGGCATTCCACTTCCAGGAGCGCCACATAGTCGCAATAGATCTCGGCCGCTTCCTCAGGCGAAAACTCGGAGTACCGCGGCACCCCATGTCGATCGATCCATTTCGGAACGCCCAAGCGCTCGCGCAAATCTCGGTAAAGCGGATACAAGCTAGGTCCCCTCCTTCGGGAAGTAGTTGCAGCGCTTAAAGTCCGCACTGATCGCCCTCAGCTGCGCAAGGCGACCCGGGAATGTGGCTTCCACCCAAGCCTCAAAAGCGGCCGGATGGTTCGTGAAAAACAAGTGATGAGCCGAGCACAAACAAAGCCCGTTCAAAGGCTCTCGCCGCAGCGATCGACGCCCGCGAGTGACGATATGCGCCCACTCCAGCCGCCCCCGGCAAATCGCCAAACTCCCCCGTGGGCCGAGGATGGCTCCTGCCTCGGCATCCAACAAAGGCAAGGGATAATCGCAAGCCTCACACCGACGCCCCGCCCGAGCAAAACAAGCCGCCCGAGCCTTCGCATCCGAAGGCCGCCCCGCCTTCATCCGAACCGACTCCTTCGGCAAGGTTGAAACCACGTGGACCGAGGATGGTTTGTGCCTCGGCTTCTCTTCCGGAGGCCGACGCTTCAAAACCCCGGGCCTCAAGGCTTCCCCTTCGGCAGATAGCCATAATCACGCAGCATAGAAGCCACCGATCGACGCGTCGGGCCCTCCACCCAAACCGTGGTGTCTTTCCCATCGGGATCCACCAATGTCGCGCGGCCCGGGCGGTGAACGATGACCTCAACCCGCCCCGCCGAAGTCTCGCAAGCGAAGCGAACCGGATAGGCGTATTCGATGTGATCGGAGGTCAAAGTCAAGAAGGCACCCCCCAATCAAAAAGCGCCGCCCATCCTGGAAGCACCGGCCAAGGACGCGCCGGCATATCGATCGAAGCAAACCAATCATCCGCCCAGGCGTGATAGATCACGAGATCCACCCGCGCATCACGCGCATCTTGCCCCGGAAGTCCTTGCGAGTTCGAAGCAGCACCTCGGCCGTCGCGATCGAGTTGATCATCGTCGTATGGTCCTTCCCGCCTAAGGCTTGTCCAACCCGCTTTAAGGGGATGCCCGCCAGTTCATGAAGGAAGAAGGCGGTGAGGTGGCGGTAATGCACCACAGGCTCTTTCCGGCTGTAGCCCGTCAGTTCCTCCACCGAAACCCCGAAAAGCTTCGCGGCATCGCACACAGCTCGATCTGGGTCTATCTCCTTCCCCGACTGGTTGTAAATCCGCTGGCCACAGCAATGGCACTCGCGCCAAGTTCGGTCGCTCACCGAGGCCTCCGGTTAAGCCAAGCGCAAACCCCGATCGCAAGCGCGCAAACCGCGAAGAACATCGCCGCCGCCACATGAATGGCCTCCAGCACGACGCGGAATTCGAAGAGAGGAATCACGCCGATTCCCCCCGTGGGCCGAGGATGGCTCCTGCCTCGGCATCCTCAGTCGGCAAACCGAAAGTCGTCAGCCGGTCAAGGTACTCCTCCGGCCCAAGGATCTCCGCGGTTGGCAAAATGGAGCGAATCTCGACCAAAGCGTCGTCGAGCGAATCGCAGTTGATGGCCCGAGCCATCACCGGATCCATCTTGTGCCCGTACCCCTTGTTCGCACACCGAACCACAACCTCCCACCCCCCGGCATTCCGCCCCTCCGGCATCCGGGAAGTCACTTCCAAATAGAAGAATGGGGAAGGGCAGCCCGTCATCGCGCTTCCCTCGCGGACTCAAGCTCCAAAGGGTGATGCTTAGCCCCGTCGAAGGTGATAGGAGCATCAGAATCCTTCGCCCCCCCAGTCCCCTTCGTCCCCTGACCCCACCACCAACTCGAAACCGGCACGGGCGCGCGCGCCGGCATCCGGTAGACATAGCGAAGGTTCCGCTCGAATAGCTCGAACCACTCTTCAAAGGCTTCCGGCGTCATCTCCGAGCCCTGAATAGCTAAGTCGCCCAAAAGCCCATCCAAAGCCCCATGGAGCAAAGGACCGCTCCCCAAAACCGAAGCCATGTAAGACCCAAGCGGATACTTCATCGAAGCCCACCCGCCCAAACAGATGAAGTAAATTCGCGGCTATGCCCGAATCGCTCGCCCGTGAAGCTCGCCTTCAGCTCGCCAAACAAATGGTGGCCATGGGAAAAATCGCCGTTCTCACCTATGCCACCGAGCCGCCGACCGACAAAACGGCCCGAGAAAGGTATGACTCTTTGCTCGCGCGCCTCACGATCGACATGCAATGCGTTGTCGAGCACATGGAACGGACCAACGACTACGCCTCCGCGATCGCTGGAGCCGAGGAATACCTCGACTCGATGGATTGGGAAACGCTTGCCAGTGTTCGATTTGTGGACCCACGCCTGTAAAGCCGCCCCCAGAACCGCCCCGATCAGGATCAGGGCTACGGTGCGCAGGATCGATCGACGACGCTTAGATCGTCGCGATCGTCTTACGAGTTCGTCATATTGACCGCCCTTCGGCTGATCATCCCAAAACTTGGAGACACTATTCGTCCCCTGAGTCCCATTCGTCCTATCAAGCGCCATCGTCCATATCCTCCGATTTCAGCGAAGCGAGGTGCCGCTGATACGCTTGCCGCGCCCCCTCGCCCGTGCAGCCGATCACTCGGCCGATCTCCTCGAACGTCAACTTCTTGTCGTCGCGAAGCAAAGCGATTTCCGCCTCGCGACCATGCAAAGACCAAGCTTTTTTACGAGACATTTATCAAAACTCCACCGCTTTTTGCATTTTGCAATGTATCATACGCGATGGACGCCTTAGTTTTGGCAAGACTTTTCTAAAATGGCTGCAATATTCTTCAAACCGATGAGCGAGTTAGATGGCATCGGCGAACGCCTGCGGAGGTTTCGCCGGATGAAACTAGATCTCACCCAAGAGGAAATGGCCCGCAAGCTGAACATCAATCGCGGGGCCTATGCAAGCTATGAACAGGAAGTGGCCAAGCCGCCTCCCCCTGTTCTCGATCAGCTCGTGCATCTCGGTTTCACCGTCTCCGAACAAATGCATCCATATGACCAATCTGGGAAGACCTCGGGAACACCCGGAATAGGAACTCCGTTTAGGATCGGTACGATTCCGCAGGTCGGACTAATCATGGGAAGCAAACTGCCCGCCTCCAGTTGGGTCAACCCCTTCACAGGGCCAAACCTCACCACCAAACTCGTGGATGCATGCTACGGCGGCGAGAATCGATTCATAACCGAGGCCACCGATGACGCTAATATGCCACTGATCCTTCCCGGGGATCTCTGCGTCTGGCAAGAAGCGTCGATCCCCAAGGTTGGCCTGATGACGCTCCTGGTCAAAGGCGAAGAAGCGATCGCCGCGAGAATGGATCATAACGGAATCGAGTCCACCTATAAGCAACTCAATCCAAGATTTACAGAGCCTTTGACAAAAGGCGAGTGGCAAGTCTTTGCCCACTTGGTCGGCATCATCCGCGAAGAAGGCTCGCGAGTGACCAAGATTTACGACGAAAACGGCATCCGCATCTAATCTCCCCTCTCCCTGCCCGAGGGAGAGGGGCCGGGGGTGAGGGTGCGTCCCACCCGTCCAACCGGTCCCACCCGTCCCCACGCCGCCACCCCGCCAAAACATTCGTCCCCTTCGTCCCCTGAGTCCCCATCGAGAGCCCCCAAGAGGGCTCTTTTTTATTCGTTCCCCAGATTCAATGTTAAATCAAATTTAGAGAAACACTAAAAATGTCTTGCCAAAACTCCGAATCATGTCGTATAGTAGTTTCAGCGAAACGCCAAATGCTTCGCAAAACGCAAATGGGAGTTTGCACAGATGGAAACAAACAAGGCTCAAGAGAATCGTCACCCCGCCGTCCAAGTCACGGCCCTCGCCCTCCAGCATAACCTGGCTAAGAAAGGTGGATGCTTTGCCCTCGGATGGTCCGCCAAATGGGCGCCAAACGAATATGGCGCCGTAAAAGTCGCCATCCTCACGCCCCCGGCCGCCACGCTCGCCATGGCCCTCAGCGCCAAGAAAGAGCTGGAGCAAAACGGCTACATCGTCCGCGAAGTCAAGCCCTGCGGGAGCGATCGCCACGCCTACGAGATTCATTTCAGCGTAGCCAAACCCACCAAAGCCCCCAGCGCCCTCAACATCTGCCGAGAAGGCCTCTGGGAAAGCCTAGGAAACCCCCGTAGGACGACGATGGCTCGTGCGTCGTCTTCCCCTGACATTTCCCAGGAGGTGGCATAACATGCCCAGCGACTTCCAATGGACCATTGACACCCTGGTCGCTCATATTGCCTCGGATATCGGGGTTTCTAAGAAGGAAGCGAAGGAGTACCTGCGTGAAGCGCTTTGCCGCTCCCTGATCGTTGGCGAAATCCTCGACCAAATCCGGTTTATGCGTGATGAGGAGGGCAGCCACTAATGCCCTCCCCCGAAACCCGAAACCCCAAACCCGATACCCGGGTCCGCGTCTACTTCCAAGAGCTCGAGCAATGGCTCGATCTCAAAAAGTCCAGCCTCAAGCTCCAGCAAGTCTGGCCCGGTTGCGATCAAAAGGAAGTCGATGACACCCTAACCACCGGCTCCTACTCGGCATATCGCCTCCAAGATGAGCCCGGACCCGGCAAGCTCCAAACCATCTTCGCCTATGACTTCATCGGCAACTGGAGCGAACTCGAAGCCCGGAGGGTCGCGTGAGAATCGACTACTGCGAATGCGGATTCGAAGCCGAGTTCCAAGTCGATCGCACCCCCATGTGCGACGACTGCACGGCCAAAGCCATTAACCACGGGGCCGAGATCGGTGAAGTCCCCGCCGTCACCCTTCTCCCCCAAACCTTTGCATCCCTGGATACAAAGTTCAAAGCCGCCATCACCCAGATGGCCAACTCCCTAGGCGTAGAAATCGCCCTCGAAGAGCCCACCAACCCCGGGGGCTTTCCTGACTACTACAACAACTTCCAAATCGGAGGCCCCCTCTAATGGCACTCACCGCCCATCAAATCGCCAAGCGCAAAACCTACATCGGCGCCTCCGAAATCGCCGGCGTCTGCGGACTCTCCAAATGGTCCACCCCCCTCAGCGTCTACGTCGACAAGAAAGGCCTCCGCGATCGCCGCGAATCCATCCGATTCGATGTCGGCCACGCCCTGGAAGCGACCATTGCCGATCACTTCTGCAAGCGCATGGATATCGATCGAAAGGAACTCAAGCGCTCTCGCTTCGTTCGGCACCCGAAAGAGAAGATATTCGGAAGCACTCCGGACCGCTTTTGGCCCACCTGCCCCGATGGCCCCGCCGTCGTTCAGCTCAAGACGGTCGAGATTTACGCCGCCGCCGATTTCGGCCAGGGCGGCACCGATGAAGTGAAGGAGGAATACCTTCTTCAAGTCCTCTGGGAAATGTACACCGCCCAGGTCCCCGTGGGCTATCTCGCCGTTCTCATCGGCTTCGCTGATTACCGGGTCTATCAACTGACTTGGACGCCCGAAAACAAGGCGATCCTTCTCAGTGCGATCGAGAAGGGCCGCGCCTGGTGGGAGGAGCATTACGCGATCGACAACCCGCCGCCCTTCACTGGCAAAGATGCCGATCTCGAATACATCCGCGAGTGCATCGCCGCGGGAATCCCCACGGGCCAAATCCTGGAGCGCTGCGAAGAAGCCGAGAAGCTCATGCGCGGAGATCCCGATGCCCCGGCCAATAGCATGGCCCGCAACACTTACGAAGAGATCGCCCGCCTTCACGAAGTCATCACCGAAGAGTTCGAGCGCCGAAAGAACGGGCTCCGATTCAAGATCGGCCCCGCCGATGGCATCAGAACAAGCCTCGGAGTCGTTTCCAACGCCCCGAACAAGCTCGGCGTCCGAACCCTTCGATTCCACCCGATCAAGCTTCCCGGCCGGAGGGCCGTGTAACCCCCAAAAAGAAGAAACCACGTGGGCCGAGGATGGTTTGTGCCTCGGCTCCCCCCGCAAAGGAAAAAGAAATGGCCGCACCCGTTTACACCCCCGAACAATATCGAAAAGCGCTCAGCGCAAGCCTCGAAAACTACATGCCGACGATCAAGGCATTCGCCCTCCAATCCGGTGGCATCGTGGATCCCCAGGCCCTTGTCCGCCTCGCCCTCATCTGCGCCGAAGAGAACCCCGTTCTTTACGAATGCTCGCTAGTCAGCATCTGCCGCAGCGTCGCCATGCTCGCGGAAATCGGCCTCGAGCCCGGCGGAGCGCTCCAATATGCCGCCCTCGTGCCCTATGCCAACTTCGGCAAAGACAAGGATCAGCACGGCAAGGTCTGCAAGCCCACGATCATGAAAGAGGGCTACGTCGAGCTCGTGCGCCGATCCGGCGCCGTGAAGAAGATCGATAACTATGCCGTCTTCCAGGGTGACGTCTTCAAGGTCTTCGGTGGCGATGATGCGCGAATCCTTCACGAGCGCCTCAACTTCAACGAACTCCCCGAAGAACTCACCTTTGTGTACTCGATCGCCACGCTGGAGAATGGCGAGCGGAAGCGCTACATCATGCCCCGCGCCAAGATCGAAAAGCTCAAGGCCGCGAGCGCGAATCAAACCAAGTTCGGCCCCTGGGCCACTTGGTACATCGAAATGGCCATGACGAAGTGCGTCAAGCACTTCTGCAAAAACGAGCTCCCCAAATCCAAGTTTCTCGCCAAAGCGATCAGCTTCGATGATGCGATCGAGATGGACGACGACGCCCTCGCCCACAGCGAAGTACTCGCCCTCGATCCCCCCAGCGGCCCCGAATCTAGAACCGATTCCGTGATGCGCCGCATGGGCACGAATGCGGCCGACGCCGAAGGCTTCGACCCCCTAGCCGCCTCCAAGCCTTCGACCCCTTCGACCCCTAAGACCCCAGAGGAGCCCCGCGAATGAAAGCCATCGCCGGGCTCGCCGGAATCGCCCTCTGGCTAGTTTTCGTCACCGTCCACGCCACCGAGTCCCCGATCTTGGTCCTCGTGGACACCGCCATCGGAATGATCGTCCTAATCGCCATCCTCGCCGGAGCGGCAAGCGATAAAGACGAATCCAACCCGGAACCCGAAACCCCAAACCCGAACCCCGAGGATGACCTAAAATGAACCACCTCCGCCAATTTCTCTTCCGAGACCAAGACGTGCCTGTGGGCTCTAGCCAGCCCTCCATCCAGGCACCCGCCGAGGGCCTCATCTCCCACCCGTCGCAAGGCGGGGAGGCCCCGGCAAACAGCGTAACCCGTACGACGAAACGTGGGACGACGATGGCTCGTGCGTCGTCATCCCCCAGAGGCAAATCCCGCCGAGGCCACACCCTCAGAACCTGGGGAAGAATCTCCCCCGGCGAAGCCCTAAGAATCCTCTGGCTAATCGTAACCATCTGCTACTTCATAGCCTGGACCCAAGCCCCCGTAAACGGCGACGCCCCCATCCCCGCCGAAGAAGTGAGCGTGGCCGAATGAGCTCTCGCGAAATCCCCATCGAAGCCGCGATCGCGCTCAACGAATTGCAAGACAAGATCGCCAAGCAAACCGGCCTCCCCATCGTCTCCGTTCAGCTCGTGCCCCCGCCGCAAAAATCAGAGATTTCATGGATGAGCGATAAGGCAAGAGAAGAAGACCGTTTTATGATCGCCCAAGCCTTCATCGTCGCCGGCGTCGAGTGCCTAATGCTCATCGCTCCGAAGGAAGCCGCGCACGGATGTCCCTGGGACTGTTGGGCCGTCACCCGCGAGGGTGGTTACCAAATGTGGCCCGCCGAAGTGAATGCCGCTTTCGAAATCCCCTACGGTGACGATCTAAACGCCGCCGCCACCTCGGTCATGCACGGCTTCCTGAAGCACTTCCCCGGCGAAGCCCGCTTCCTAGCCTGGATCAAAGCATGCGACGAAATGAACGCTGTCGAAAATCATTCGTCCCCTGAGTCCCATTCGTCCCATTCTCCCGCCTTCAAAGTTGGCGACAGCTTCACACACCCTGAAGTCGGCCCCGCCACCGTTACCTCGATCGACGACACCCACATCGGCTACGACTGGCCCGGCGGTTCGGGCTGCTGCACGATCGCCTACGCCACCCAATCCATCCATTCCCCCGAGGAAGGAGCCGGGCAATGAGCAAACAAGCCCAAATCTCCCCCATCAACGGCCGCAAGAACGGCACCCCCATCGAGTGGACCCACATCCCCGGTTACACCGGCGAAACCCTCAACCCCGTCATCGCCATCGGCCCCGATGGCAAGCGAGGCTGGCACTGCGAAGTCGTGAGCGCCGGCTGCAAAAACTGCTACGCCGAGAAAATGAACAGAGGCGCCCGCTTCCTCGGCACCGGCCGCCGCTATCAGCTCAAGCAGCGCGAGGAAGTCAAGATCGAACTCCACGAGCCGACTCTCCTCAAGCCCCTGAGTTGGAAACAGCCCCGCGCCATCTTCTGGATGGACATGAGCGACGCGTTCGGCGAGTGGGTCCCCTTCGAATGGATCGACAAGTTCCTAGCCATCGCCGCCCTCACCCCCCAGCACATCCACATGTTCCTGACCAAAAGGCCGGAGCGGATGGCGGAGTACTTCGCGACTCACACAGGCTTGACCCGCGCTCAGTTGATCGGAATCGAGGCTTCGCGGGTCGGCGGAAGGTTCGAAGGCACCCCCTTCCCGCTGCACAATGTCTGGCTAGGCACCAGCGTCGAAGACCAAAAAGCCGCCGACACCCGAATCCCCCACCTTCTCCGATGCCCCGCCGCCGTCCGCTTCCTGAGCTGCGAGCCGTTGCTTGGCCCGGTGGATTTGACCGATATTCCGTGGCCCGAGGATCGGCCCCGATTCCCTGCCACGGATGATATCAGCGATTCCCGATGCTCGCTCAGCGAGATCGAGGGAACACGAATCCACTGGGTGATCGCCGGTGGCGAGAGTGGCCCCGGCGCCCGCCCAATGCATCCGGATTGGCCCCGCTCCCTCCGCGATCAATGCGAAACCGCGGGCGTCCCCTTCTTTTTCAAACAGTGGGGTGCCTGGCTGCCGTGGTCAGACTTCTGCGACAACGATATTGACGATAACCCTGAGATCACCCGCTTCGACACGATGGAGTGGGATGAAGGCAAGTGGCGTGACGTGGGCCGTCCGATGTGGTGCGATACCTTCGACGGCGACGTCGACGGGGAGCAGTGCGTCGGGAAGGTCGGCAAACACAAAGCCGGCCGCATCCTCGATGGCAAAACACATGGCGCCTTCCCGGAGGTCGCATCGTGATCTTGAAATTCGAGTTTGTGACAAGGGGGCGCTTCTCCGTAGAGATCGAAGCCGAAACCGAAGCCGAATGCTTCGACAAAGCCAACCAGTACATCGGTGCCAGCTGCTTTGGCGATCACACGGTTTTCGCTATTGACTCAGCAGAGCCATCTTCGTCCCCTGAGTCTCCTTCGACCCCCTCAAAGGAGGTCTCCCCCTCGTGAATCTCATTCTCCTCATCATCGCCATCATCTGGCTCCTAATCCCCGTCGCCATCCTGATCTGGCTCATCATCCGCACCCTGAAAGATGGCCGCGAGCGCCGCGAAATGATGGAGGCGTACGAAGACTTCGAATACTGCCTCAAATGCGGCTCCACCAAAGACTGGGTCGACTGCGGCCAATGCGATAACGGCCAAATCGAAGAAGACACCTGGGAAGGTTGGCACTCCGACGAATATGAGAATTGCCCAACCTGCGAGGGAAGAGGCGGCTGGCTAGTCTGCCTCAACTGCCACCCGGAGGCCGGAGAATGAGCTTAGTCCTCCAGCCGATCAGTTTCCGCGAAGCGTGCATTTTCATAAAGGAGCATCACCGGTATCTAAAGCCCCCGGCAGGGTGCAAATTCTGCGTGGCTGTCAACGACGGGGAGAAGGTTGTCGGCGTGGCCGTAGCCGGTCGACCGATTGCGAGGATGCTTGACGACGGCCTCACGCTCGAAATCACCCGTATGGCCACCGATGGCTCCCACAACGCCATATCCATCCTTGCCGGAGCAGTCCGAAAAGCTGCTTATGCACTTGGATACAAAAAGGTTGTCACATACGCGATGGCTCAGGAGAACCGGGGCGAATCACTAAGAGCAGCCGGATACGTGTGCAAAGGCAATGCTGGAGGCGGATCCTGGAGTCGTACCAAGGGTAACCGCATCCGTGTCGAAGACCCCGACACCCTGCAACCAAAGTTCCGCTGGGAGGCTGACGCCCCTTCGTCCCCTTCGTCCCCTGAGTCCCATTCCCAGCAAGATCAATTCGCTGAAAGCAATCTCCGCAGAAAAGAGCTTCGCGACGGGGAGGCTTGCGATCATCCCGGGTGTTTAAGTCACGTCACCCACCCATGTGAAGGATGTGGACGCATTATGGGGCAGACCCCCGAACAAGAACCCAACCCCGACCGAGCCGACGAAATGCTAGACGAGATAGCTCAAGGCAGGGTGTTCCAGCCGTGAACTACGAAGACTTCAAACTCGCCAAGGTCCCCGTACCCGAGCAAACCGGCTTCGACGTCTCCGATATCGCCCTAAACCCCCGGCTCAAAGAGTTCACCCGCGAAATCGCGAAGTGGGCCTTCGCCGGCGGGCGCCGCATGATCGCCTCCGCCTTCGGCCTGCACAAGACATGCACCCAGCTCGAACTGATGCGCCTAGTCGGGAAAGAAGAGCACCGCCTCCTCGTCATCCCCCTCGGCGTCCGCCAAGAGTTCTTCCTCGATGCCGAAACCTACTTCAAAGGCGATGAAGAAATAGAGCTCAAGTTCATCCAAAGCGATGCCGAGATCGAAGGCCCGGACAAGATCTATATCACGAACTACGAATCCATCCGGGAAGGCAAGCTCGATCCCACCCAATTCACCGCGGTCAGCCTCGATGAAGGATCGTGCCTCCGCTCCTTCGGCTCCAAAACCTTCTCCGAAATGCTATTCGGCCGGATGCAGTCCGTCAAATACCGTTGGGTCTGCACCGCCACGCCCAGCCCGAATGACTTCCTAGAGCTCATCGCCTATGCCCATTTCCTCGGCGTCATGGATATGGGCGAATCCAAAACCCGGTTCTTCAAGCGAAACTCCGAGCAAGCGGACGAATTAACCATCCACCCGCACAAAGAAGAGGAGTTCTGGCTTTGGGTTGCGTCCTGGGCCCTCTTCATCCAGCGCCCCAGCGATCTCGGCTACTCCGATGAAGGCTATGAGCTCCCCGAGCTAGAAGTCGTCTGGCACGAAGTCCCCAGCGATGCCCCGCCGATCGAGCCGAATGAGAAGCGCCGCCAAGGCGTCCTCATGGAAGAGCAAGCCATAAGCTCTCCCGAGCTGGCCAAGATCAAGAAACAAACCCTTCCGGCGCGCCTGGCCAAGTGGCAAGAGCTCCGCGCCGAGCGCCCCGGGGTCCACTGCCTCACCTGGCACGATCTCGAAGAAGAGCGGTTCGCCCTCGAGCGCGAAGGCGTCTCCTGCCTCTATGGCAAGCAGAAGCCCGACGATCAAGAGCGCTGCTACCGGCTTTTCCGCGATGGGGAGCTCCCCGAGCTCGGCGCGAAGCCTCAGCAGTTCGGATCCGGATGCAACTTCCAGCGCCATTGCCATTGGGCCGTCTTCCTCGGCATCACGTTCAAGTTCAATGACTTCATCCAGGCCATTCACCGGATCCACCGATTCGGCCAGCCCGGCAAAGTCCGCGTCGACATCATCTATTCCGAAGCCGAGCGCCACGTAAAGGAGCGCCTAGAAGCCAAATGGGAGCGAGACAAGTATCAGCGTGAGGTCATGAGCCGGATCATCCGGAAGTTCGGCCTCAATCATGCCGCCGTCGCCGGCGCACTCAAGCGATCGAACGAAACCGTTCAACAGGTGGCCGAAGGCAAGAACTGGAAGCTTGTCAATAACGACTCAGTTCTCTTCGTCCGATCAATCGAAACCGGCACGGTGAAGCTGATCGTTACCAGCATCCCGTTCTCGACTCAATACGAGTACACGCCCCATCTGGCCGATTTCGGCCATACCGATGACGACGAGCACTTCTTCCGGCAGATGGATTACCTCACGCCCGAGCTGCTCAGAATCACCGAACCCGGCCGAATTTGCGCCGTCCACGTGAAGGACCGGGTAGTTCCCGGAGAGCTCATCGGCCAAAGCTACCAAACCGTCAGCCCGTTCATGGCCCGAACCCTCATGCACTTCATGAGCCACGGCTGGACCTACATGGGCATGATCACCGTCGTCACCGACGTGGTGAGGGAAAATGCCCAAACCTACCGCCTCAGTTGGTCCATGCAGTGCGAGGATGGATCGAGAATGGGCGTCGGCATGCCGGAATACGTCCTGCTCTTCCGCAAGCCCCCCAGCGATCCGTCCCGCGGCTTTGCCGACGTGCCGGTCAGTAAGACGAAGGAGCAATACACGCGCGGCCGCTGGCAGATGGATGCCCACGGCTTTTGGCGATCGAGCGGTAACCGGCTCCTGGAGCCCGGCGAGTTCGCGAAGATGCACAAGAAGCAGATTTTCCGCGCCTTCCGCGAATGGAGCCAAACCAGCGAGTACGACCATGAGCGAGCCGTCAAGCTGGCCGAATATCTCGACGTCCGCGGAGTACTGCCCCCCGACTTCATGCTCCTGCAGCCCTGGAGCGATCACCCCGAAGTCTGGAGCGATATCACCCGTATGCGATCGCTGAACAGTCGGCAGACCCAAAGGGCCAGAGAAAAGCACCTCTGCCCCCTCCCCTTCGATATCGTCGATCGCCTGATCAATCGCTTCAGCAACCCCGGCGATCTAGTCTACGACCCCTTCGCCGGCGTCGCCACCGTCCCCCGCCAAGCCGTCATCCTCGGTCGCCAAGGCTTAGGCAGCGAGCTCAGCCCGGTCTATTGGGAAGATGGCGCCTTTTACATGCGAGAACTGGAGCGAGGAGTAGACCAATTCACCCTCTTCGACATGCTGGCAACGGAGGACGCCGCCTAAAGACGAACCCCGTAGGACGACGATGGCTCGTGCGTCGTCTCCCCCGAAGCCGAAACCCGATACCCGGAACCCGAAAAATGCCCTACACAACCTTCAACCACGATTTCGGCCTCGATCGATCGACCTGGCCACCGCCAGGCGAGAACGTTCTCGTCATCTATCGGAGCATAGGCAAAACTGCCTTCTCCAAGCCTGTGCTCATGACGTTCTACGTCACCGGCGAAGGTCGCCACGATTGGGAGTTCTCCGCCGGCTCCTGGAGCATCAAAGGCGCATCCGAAAGAGATCGCACCTTTGACCTAAGATGGCACCTCCTCCCCGAGCCCCCCGCCGAACCCGAACCCCATCGAGGACCGGGAACAAGCGTCCCACCAGTCCAACCCGTCCCACCCGTCCAAACGACCAAAGTCCAAGGCACGGATGAATACCACGGGATCATTCATGGTCTGAAAGCTCTAAGCCACGACCATGCCCTCTCCGAGCATGAGTCCCCTGAGTCCCATTCGTCCCATTCCCCTCGACGCTACGGAGAAGACGAATGAGCGAACGCTCCCCAGAACTCGAATGCCTCACCAAGATGATCGCCGCCGCGAAACTCGCCGGCTATGACATCGAAGTCATCCGAGCCGCCCTCTTCGCCGGAGCCGGCGCGATGTTCGCGAACATCAAAGGAAGCCCCGAAGCGATCGCCAGCGCCCACTATTGCGGCGTCATCTCCAAAAGCATCATGGAGAAGAAAGCTTCGCCCCCTAAGACACCCGAGGAGAAGCAAAAGAGCTAAATGGCCATCCTCATGCGCATCGCGAAGATAGCGGAGGCGTCCGGAACCCCGGAGAGCACCCTCCGCCGCGCATGCGCATCCGGCCAGATAAAAGACGCCGAATCCGCCCTCGGCGCTTGGTATTGCACAGAAGAGGCTTATAATGACTGGATCAGGCATGAGGGTGAAAGGGGAAGGATTTCCCGAGAAAATCGGGGACCAATATCGTTGGAGGGTGACGGTCGAGGGCAAAGTCAGAGTCGGCCCTCTAAGCCCGAGCAAAAGCGCGGCGCGAGCTGCGTTCATAAAGAAGGAGCGGGAGCGCAAAGCGAAGGAGGCAAACCTCCAAAAAGAAGAAGAAAACCAATCATTTTCGATCTACGTGCAGAACTTGAATGCCGCGAAGGAAAAGAGAGTGGCACCCACTACGGCGGATAACTGGCATAACATGCTCCGCGCGATCGAAAAGGACCCGATCGGCGCAATGAGGCCCTCCGACCTGTGCCCCCCACCCAAAACACCGCCCAAGGGGAAGAAACCGCTGGAGAACCCCGTTTTGGCCGATTGGCGAGACCGTCAGACCGTGAGCAGTGAGACAACGAAGCGCCGCCTGGCTTTCATCATGATGCGGCTGCGAGACGGAGGCTTCGACCCCGGCTTCGTAAATCCGCCCCCCAAGCGCGCCCGCGTCCGCCGGCCGTTGGTCATCGAGGAGAGAAAGGCCATGCTCGAGATCATCGAGAAAGCCGACCCCATGATGAGGCTCGCCATGTATCTCTGTTGGCATATGGGTCTGAGGAGGTCCGAAGCGTGTGGGCTCAAACATGAGGATAAGCAAGGCGATGGGGTGCTCATCCAAAGAGCCGTAACCCTCACGAGAAGCGCCGTCTACGTCCGAGACTTCACCAAAACCCCCCGCGGAAGAAGATGGATCCCAATTCCCCCCAGCCTCAGGCAAATCATCGGCCACGGCAAAGGCTTCGTGCTAGGCACCGAGAAAACCCCCATGCACCCCAAAACCCTGAGCTGCAACATGCGGGACATCCTGATGAACACCGAACTCAGAGCCAAGGTCCCCTACATGGGCCTCCATGCCCTAAGAAGAACCTTCGGCATGATCCTACTCGAATCCGGAACCGATCTAATCACCGCCGCCGAACTAGGTGGCCATGACCCCAAAGTGCTGGCCGAAGACTACGCAAGAAGCCGCCCCGATCTAAAACTAGCCGCCTTCCAAAGAGCCTTCGGCGAACCCGAAGCCCCAGAAGAAAAAGCAAGCTAACGTCACAAAATCCGTAACAACCAACCAACACAGGTTCAAATATCAAAGGTTCGAATCCTAGTCTGCCAGCCAGTT
>JBJACV010000033.1:0-20124 GCA_046604365.1 Nitrospira sp. | reverse complement strand
TTCCAAGCCCGGCAATGGCTGGAACACGTAAGTCAACCTGGAGGTCATCGGCGCCACACCGACCAAGTGTTCTGCGAGCACCGCGAGTTCATTGATGTTGCCTTCAAAGTCGGAGAACTCGACGGAGATCAGAATCCGATCATCCTTTTTCAAAGGGCGCGAGACGCCATCCCAAAAATCTTCCTCCCTGAGTTGACGGGCCGAATCCGGCAGCGAAGGGTCGAGCACAAGACGCAAAGCATAGAGCAGATTGGATTTGCCAATCTTGTTCTCACCCACGATGACCGCGTGCTCGCCCAAGCTGATGTCGAGCAGCTTGAAATTGCGGAAGTTTTCGATGTGGATTCTTGAGAGTCTCATGGATTAGCATCAGGTCAAAGGGCGCGAGATCCTGCTATAGAATAGGGGTCTGTGTGCAAATCCCTTGGCAGGTCACGTTGAGGAACGTTGATTTCCGGCCAGATGTTTATGTAAACCTGACCAAGCCAATTCCCAGCCACCGTCATCCATTTTTGCCATGCGACATCAAACTCAGGTGGGGTCAATTGGTTGGCTTCCAGCACACGTCCGAGTATCGGAGCCTGCTTGAGAAAAGACTTGTAGCCAGCGCCCAAAACGTCCGCAGGCCAGACACAGAAGCAAAGAGGCGCGGACACAGGGAACCGCCCAGTCTCGTTCTGTGCGACGTCGAGTTCGCCGGTTTTGGACAGTTTGATGAAATTCATGAAGCTAAGGATCTGGTAGTACGCCGAAATCCCGACCCGGCACTCGCGCTCGTTTCCGAAGGCTCTCTTTAGCCATTCCCAAGACGAAAGCAGCGAATTGAGGAACTTCCATGCAATCGTGCAATGGTGCTCCAGGGGATCGGGCCATCCGTTGTAGCGAGTCATCGAAAAAAGTGGAAGCGCCTCGTGCGAGCGGAATTGATCCACGATCTTCGTGGTCGCCAACCGATACGCCGCCTCCCCAGCGCCGCTCAACATCAACATTCCTCCGACAAGGGCTTGAGCCACAAAAAACGTCATCTGTGGAAATGTCGCGTGGTAGATTGTGCCGCTGCGGTCGTAGCCAGCCGATTCGAGGATCAATTCCACCCAGCCGAGTTGGTCGGCATAGCCCTCCTTGCCAGTTTCGGCAGCCGCCACAAGACAGGCAATGAACGGTGCGTAGTTCTCAACTCCCGCGAGCACGTGTGCGAACCTCGCCGCACAATCCGTGTTGGCGATTGCCGGAATGTCGGGCTGCTCCGTCCTCCATCGTTTCAGCCCTTCCACCCCACGTTCGCTTGCGGCCAGCAACAGCTTCCGCCAGGCGACGCGGTCATCTGCCCTGATGATGTCCAAAGCGCGCTCATAGGCCATTGTGGGAGTGGCCAGAGAATCCGCGAATTCCAATCTTCGATTGTCCTGGGCAGCCTGGGTCACCGCGCCTTTGAAGGTGCCGGCGGCAAATGGATTTCGTCCCAACGCTGGTTTCACCACTTTCGGGGCGTTGTGAATCTCACGGAGCAGCAGCTCGAAGTTCTCGTCGGCATTGGCACCTGCACTCAAGTCCACGTAAAAGCGAGTGCTGACGCAACGCGGCAAGGCCGCTGGAGACGTGGTTTGGCGCACAACCGGAATGAACTTATTTGTGCCTAAATCTCTAACCAGTTCGCCTGTCACGACCATTGCCTCGTAACCGACACCCCCCTTGCCGTCGTCTGCTTTGCGCACATATGCTTCCGTGCATACCATCAGAACTCGATCCGCATTTGCGACGGCGTGCTCCATGAACTTGGGAACATCATCGCCGGGGCCGAGGTCCCACTGGTCAAAGAGGACGTTGACCCCGTTTTCCAAAAGGCGTCGAGCGACGGCGGCTACCCACGCGTTGTGTTCCTTGGAGTCGTGCGAATAGGAAAGGAAGACAACTGGCGCGTCGTCCGGCTCGGCACTGGCAGGGATCGGAGCCTCTGGCGTTTGCTGCGCAGGTGATGCTTTTTCGCTGTCTTCGTTCATCGTCATCGTGGCCACTTCTTTCAGCCTGTTAGGGTCACACCAGTGTCAAAACGGTTTCGCAAACCTCTTGAAGTAGTCGCCCAGTCCGACCGAAAGGTCGTCCTTCTGTGGCTCGAACAGCCACGGATTACCCAGATCGCTCTTGCCGAAGCGGCGGTAGAGTTGGAGGTATTCGGCTCCCGCGTATCGGCCCGACGCATCGGCGACCGGAATCACCGTGATACGTTCCTCGCCCTTCATCTGATCGGCCACGCCGACTTCCCAAGGCACCCACTTCGAGTCGATGGCATTGGGCGTGGCTAGCACCATGAAGACGCTGCAAGTGTCGATGCGCTTCTTGAGCTTGGCCGCAGTTTCGCGGTCAGTCACCCGAGGCATCGACCCGTCGTTCCAATCAACATAAATGGTGATTCCCTGCCTCGCGAAGAAGCGGATGAGTCCCTCGACCAACGGACGGTCTTTGTGGCTGTGGGACAGGAACACTGAAAGTCTTGCCTGGGTGGGGTCACTCTTGACGTTGGCAAACCACTCCGTCAGATGCTGAGTGCGCAGTCCGTCGAGTTCAGTGGTGGTGAAATACTTCATCTTTCAGCGTGATTTTGCACCGGCGGTCTTCTTGATGATGTCGAAGATGGCTTCGATCCATGCGTCTTCGGATTTGGCGGGGTAGGCCAGAATCGAGAACTCACTTTTCAAGCGGGCGGAACCGAAGAACTTGGCAAACTGCGGCTGCATCTCGGTCCATATCTGCGCGGCTGCGCCGCCCGTGGCCGGGACCGGAATGCAGATGTGGGAGTGTTCCTTCGCCAGGGCGAATTCCTCCAAGACGCCATCGGCGATGACTATGTTGCCGGTGGAGCGGTCGAGCTTGTTGCCGGCGATGAAGATGCTGACGCCGGATTCCTGAACGAGTTCCCGGCGAATCGCAGCGAAGATTTGCTGGCGCTCGGCGTCGTTCTTGAAGGTTTGTGGAAAGGGGTGGAGCCGCAGCCGTTGTCCCATCCGGCCCGATTTCTCGCGCTTGGCCTGCTCGTGAGCGCCGATGATGCACGAACCAGCGATGCCGAGGCCAAAGCCGGAAACGAGGTTGTAGCCGCGCTTGATGATCTCCCCGCCCAGCTTGCGGCAGAAGCTCTCCATCTTGTCCCGGCCCACCGATGAATACTCCTCGGCGCTGCCGGAGACGAAGATGCTGTTCGCGGAAACGAGCAGATTCAGACGTTTGAGGATGTCTTCGATCTCGGAGTATTCGCGGACGAGCACCACGTCGATATTGAAGCGACCGAGGTCGGCGATGCGGTGCGGAAGATGTCGATCGTCCCGCGTGTATTGGGCCTTGAGCTTCGCGTAATCCTTCACCCCACGCTTGGGAGCTTTCGGCCTCCGCAGGATGCAGTAGCGAGGCGGCTGGTTCTTTGCCTTCTCCTCCAGCAAGCAACGCAGCCGGCTGAACACGTAGTCGATATTCGGGTCGGTGAAGCTGAAACCGAGGAACAGAAAGTGACGCCAGGTGAGGTCGCCTTGCAGCCGGCTGGTGAACAAACCCCGCTTGGCCTCGTAACGCTCGTAGTCGTCCTTGATGAGAACCGCTTCGTCGGCGTGGTTCACGTCACCGTGCATCTTGAAGAGGGTGACATCCGAGTGCGGAAGGCGGTGGAGCAAGTCGGCTTTGCGATGCTTAACGTCCACAGTTTTCGCGGCATCGGTGTAAGCCTGTTCCAGCAACGTGTCGTAGTTCGTGGTCCAGATCGTATCGATGGGCAGGCGGGCAATCCAGCGATGGCTGTCTGACAGGGTGGCGCGGTCGCGGAACTCCTCGACGATCTTCCGGTCCAATCGGCTGCGGTTGTCGTTCCGATTGTATTCGTATTGGGCGAGGGCAATGAGGTCCTGCTCCTCGTCCACATTCAATTTCAAGTCGGTAGCGATGTCGCGGAGCAGGCCGCGCCAGTCCACGAAACCAGCGCCAACAGACATGCCTGCACCAATAAACAACGCCGCCTCGTCATTGAGGACCGCTTTCGAGAAGTCGCGGAGAAGTTGTTCCTTGGTGATTTCAGCCATAATGCGCTCCTTTACTTTCCCGCCTGCTTGGCGGCGCTTTCAATCCAGACGCCCAGGTGTTGGTAGCCGTTGTCAGTGACCCAATCGTAGATGGGGAAACGGGCGGAAAACTGTTTGGAATCGCCATTCGACAAGGATTGCCCGGTCTCGGCGATGGTGGCGGAGGGAACCTTGGTGTAATCAACCCACTGGTGGCCGTCCCACTCGCGCCACGTCACCTGGCCGCCGCTGACCACGTAGCCCAGGTACTCGAAGGGATTCCCACCAGCGTTTGCGCATTGCCCTTCAAGGTTCTTGATGTTGTGAATCCGCACGCCAAACAGCCCATTGCCGCGCTGAAAGCTGCGGACGAGCTCGTAACGCACCCAGGGCCGCATGGCGGTTTGATTGCCGATCAGCACGCCGGTCACAGTGGTGCCATTGAACGCCTCGGTGATGAACCGCTTCAACGTCTCATCGCCCGCTCGCTTTTTGGATTCAAAGACCGACGCATCGAAAAACCCGGCATCCTCCCGATCCTCCTTGGTAACCCACGAGTTTCGGACGACGTGAGCGCGCGTCACGTCGTACTGATAGTGGAAACTGAAGAACGTCCGGCGCACTTGCTTGGCCTTCGACGCGTATTGGTAGTTCCATGTGCTCATATTGGGTTTTGAAATGGGGAGTCTGTGTCAGCGCCCTGCCTTCTTCGCCGCTTCCTCGATCCATCGATTGATGTTCTGATACCCGTCATGCTCGACCCAATCGTAGGTCGGGTAGATTTCTGACAGGCGTTTCCTCACCTTGTTGGTCCAGAGCAGGACGGTTTCCTCCACTTCGACCGTGATGTCGTTGAAGGGATTGCGGCCTTTGCGACTGGTTTCCCCGTGCTGGTTTTTGAGGCGGTGAATGTGAATTCCGAGCAGTCCGTTGCCACGCTTGTGGCTCTGCTCGATTTCGTACCGCACAAAGCGACGATCGGCGGTTTCCGCACCAATCAAAACCACAGTCACGCCGGTTCCGGAAATCTGGCGATCAATCCAAGCGGTAACAGCAGCCTCACCTTTGCGCCGGATGGACTCCCACGAGGCCGCGTCGAGGAACTTGTCGGTTTCCCAATCTCTGGTCACGCGGCTGTTCCGAATCTGGCTCACGCGCCAGATGTCCTCCTGATAGTGAAAGCTGAAAAATACGCGGCGTGCCATAATGTTAGATTCGCTCCGTGTTGGCCCGGCCGAGAATTTCGGCCAGCTTGAGAGTGACACTTGCCGCACCGAACTCGGGTTCCTGTGAAAACGGGCGGTGCAGATAGACCGGGGCTTCTGCGGTTCCCCCTTCCACGAAGACGACTGCGAGTATGTAGGCATCGGGGCGGTTCAGGCCAGTCAGGATTTCGTTCTTGGTGACGGTAACAGTCTCCGCGCCTTTCACGCGCCCTTTGACTTCGAGGAAACGAAGGCGGTCGGTATTCGGGTCACGGCTTTCGATATCGTAACCGCGATTCTCCTTGCTCACGTCGCGAGGTTGGAATCCCTCTTCTCGCTCGAACTGCATGACCTTCTCCATGGCGAGACGTTCGACCTCCCGGTCAGGAGCACCGTAGGGCGGTGGTGTCTCGTGAAGGGCACCGTCGGCCTGCTCCGGCAAGGATGCTGGCGATGCAGGAAACCAACCAACAGGGATGACGAGCGCACCACCCAGAACAGTTGGGGGGCGGGCGGTGATCTGCCGCTCACGGGTCAACTCGTCTTCGCGCTTTTGCAGCCGACTGTTGAGTTCGTCCGCCCGTTGCCGGGCGTTGTTGGAGTTCAGGCTGCCCCGATTCCTGCCGGCTTCTTCCTGGACGCGAAGTTCGTTGGCACGGGAGTCCCAGTACCGGATTTCGGAGAGCAGGCGCGCTTTTACCTGCATCAGCGTTTTGTCGATAAGCGCCTCGCGGCGGGTCTTCACCTCACGCAGATGCTCCGGCACGATGGTCTTGATGGCATGCGCGCTGGCGCGGTTCTCAAGACCGTCGCCAAGCCAGGGCTCCCGGAGCAGGGCCTCGGCGGCAGCGTGCTGCTCCGGCGTGGCAGGTGTGTAATCCAGATAGGGGGCGAAACCGGCGTTCACAAGACGACCGTCGCGGGAGACTTCGACGAACTGCAACCTTCGGGAAATAACACGGGGGTTGCCGGCAGTATCGCGTCGGCCGTCGGTGATGCTGTGTTCCAGATAGAACAGGACCCGTGGTTCGGTGCCGTTGTCGTTAGTGTCCACCAGCACCGCCCCTTGGCGGAGCAAGTCGCGATTCTGCTCAAGGAGGAGGTCCACGACAGAATCCAAGAGCGGGTGACCGGGCGCGACGAGCGCGGCGGGGGGCTTGCCTTCCACCCGCAGATGTTCCTTGTGGAAGGTGATTCGCTCGTAAGCCTTCAGAACCGGTGCGCGCTGCCCAACCACCCGGTCGCGATGGCGGATGAGGCCGGGGACATGGCGGATTTCGTAACGGAACGGTTCGCGTCGATGGACGCTGCCGCCGAATTGCTCGAACGCCCGGAGGAAGAAGGAACCGATGTAGTGCGGTTGCAGCCGCCGGGCTTGCGCGCGCTCCATCTCGTCGCGGATGTTGCGGACGCGGGCAGGATCGAGGCGTTCATGAACGAGCGAACGATCCTCAATGAGCGCCCGGAGTTTGTCGGTATCGAGTTCGCTATCTACAATTTGATCTAGCTTGGCTTTATTGGCTGGATCGTCGCCATAGCGGATTGCCCGGATGAGCAGGTCCCGCAGCGGTGTATCGCGGAAAACCTGGCCGAGCACGTCGAATACGGCGCCACCCAGGCTTTCGCGCTGGGTGCGGAGTTTGGACAACAGGCGATGCCAGACCTCGCCCTCGCGAGTTTCATGAGCCACGAGATTCCAGAGATGGCACACCTCGCGCTGGCCAATGCGGTGGATGCGCCCGAAGCGTTGCTCAATTCGGTTAGGGTTCCACGGCAGGTCGTAATTCACCATGAGGTGTGCGCGACGATGCAGGTTGATACCCTCGCCAGCGGCGTCAGTGGCGATGAGCACCAGCACTTCCGGGTCGTTCTCGAAGGCTTCCTGCACCTGTCGGCGGCGTTCACGGGGAGTCCCACCGTGAATCGCGACGATGGCATTTTGATTACCCAGTCGATCAGCGAGCTTCCCGGCGAGATAGTTGAGGGTGTCCCGGTGCTCAGTGAAGAGAACCAGTTTCCGCCGGTTGCGATTGGCGTCGAACATTTCCGGCAGTTGCAGCGTTTCGGAAAGGCGTTGCCACTTCTCATCCTTGCCTGAGCGTCGGAGCCGGGCGGCTTCCTGAGTGAGCGAGCGCAACTCCACGATTTCCTTTTCGAGTTCCGCAATCGTCTGGGCAGCCGTGGATTGATCTACGATCTGTTCCTCGGCCTGCTCCAGCTCCGCTTCCGGGGCATCGTCGAGGTCTTCGATGTCCTCTTCGGAAAGGTCCGGCGAGTCGGAGAGTGGCATCGTGGCAGTTGCCGAACCGCGTCGCAGTAGTTTTTCCTCGCGCAAACGCTCTTCGAGGCGTTCGAGCCGACGACGTAGCGACTGGTAGATGGCTTCGGGCGAAGAGGCGAGGCGACGCTGGAGCAACGTGAGTGCGAAACCTACGGTGCCTTTGCGCTTCTCGTTGTTGAGCTTGTCCGCGTTGTTGAAGCCTTCGCGAACATACTCCGTCACGTGACGGTAAAGGTCGGCTTCCTCGTTGCTTAAAGTGTAGTCCACCGTGTAGGCGAAACGTTCAGGGAACAACGGCTTGCCCTCCATTGTGACCAACTGCTCCTTCACCATGCGGCGCATCACGTCGGACACGTCGGCAACGTGCGCACCGTCTCGCGGCCGTCCTTCAAAGCGGTCGCCGTCTAGGAGAGAAAGGAAGAGATGAAAATCTTCATCCTTGCCATTATGCGGCGTGGCGGTGAGCAGGAGAAACTGGCGGGCGCAGCGAGACAGCAATTGGCCCAGCTTGAACCGCTTGGTGTATTTGATCTCCGAGCCGAAGTAGGACGCCGACATCTTGTGGGACTCGTCCACGATCACGAGGTCCCAGTCCACAGCCGCCAGCTTGGCCTGCACGTCTTCATTGCGGCTTAGCTTGTCGAGACGTCCAATGCACAGGCCGTGTTCTTGGAACCAGTTACCTGTGCGGGCAGCTTGCAGCCCTTCATTGGTCATGATGTCGAAGGCCAGGCCGAACTTCTCGTCTAGTTCGTCTTGCCATTGTTCGACGAGACCACCGGGGGCCACGATGAGGCAACGCGCCACATCCCCTCGGATGATCAGCTCCTTGATGAGCAGACCGGCCATGATGGTCTTTCCCGCGCCAGGATCGTCGGCCAGCAGGAACCGCAAGGGGCGACGGTTCAGCATGGTCTCATACACCGCCGTGATCTGGTGAGGTAGCGGGTCCACGGCAGAAGTACTGACTGCGATCAACGGGTCAAACAGGAAGGCGTATCGAAGTCGCTGAGCCTCCGAGACAAGCCTGAATAATCCTCCGTCGGCCGTGAAGCTCAGCGGACGACTTTGGTGGACCAGTTCCAATTGCGGCTCCTGATCCCGATACACGAGGGCCTGCTCGACCTTTCCTTCGCCATCCACGAACGTCACCGATGCCACCTCGTCGCCGTGTAGTTCGACGTGACGCAAGGTCACCGTTTGTCCAGAGATTAAACCCCGGACAAGGCAGCCAACCCGAAGATCTCGTAGCCGAGTCATGCGGTCATTATGCAGACAAACAAATGGTTGTGAATGCTGGAAATTCCAGATACCATGACTTTGTAGTCAGGTATGGCATTTCAGAGCGTATCTCTTACGGGTATTTCGATTGAACGGCTGCAAACGCTTTGCGCTGTGGTGGAAGCGGGCTCGATTGCAGGGGCGGCAGGGCCAGACCCCAATCGACAGAGTCAGTTCAGCCGTCAGTTGAAGGAACTGGAGAAGGCGTTGGGCACGAGCTTGTTCAACCGGATTGGCAAAGCTCTGCTGCCCAACGAACAGGGCCGCAGCGTGGCATTGGCGTCACAGACGCTTTTTGCTTCGCTTGATGAGGTCGTGAACGCCGCCCTCGCCAAGGCGGACACCATCCGCATGGGAGCGGGCGAGTCGGTTCTTCGTTGGTGGATCATGCCTCACTTAGGGGAGTTGATGGCGGGTCAGCCTCCCCTGAGATTCGAATTGCAGAACTGCCGCACGGAGGTGGCTCTGCGGGAGGTCCGGACTGGTGCAATGGATATAATCATCGTCCGTGCAGATTCGGCCACTGACGGCCTCCAGAAGGATGTGATCTGTAACGTGCGCTTCGTACTCACCGTCCCAAGAACTCTGCTACGATCCCGTGACGGCGCCGAGGTGTTCGAGGGACGCCCAATGCCGTTCGCTGAGTTGGCGAGCGATGGCTTGTTCTCCAAGATCGCCAAAGCCACGTCCGCTGCCTTGGGCCTGAACCTTCAACCCGTGATTCGCGCGGAGACCTTCAGTTTACTAATGGCGGCTGTCGAGAGCGGCACGGCGGCCGCCTTTCTTCCTGAAGTGGCGTCAAAATCTCTCCCCGAGCAGCGCTTCGCGCACGTCCGAGCGAAAGGCATGGAGGCTATGGATCGTAGCCTGTGCCTTGTCTGGAGTGGGAAAGTCGCAGAATCCCGTTCATCGGTTCGCCGCGCACTGATGCGTTTGCGCCGGGTTCTGGGCAACGAATCGGTGGAACACCCACTCGGCTAGCTTGGTCCGCTTAAAGGCGTCTCCACCGGGAGAACCATTTCGCAGTCGTCCCGTCGGATTCCAGCGGCGGGAGAGTCACCCGGCGATAGCCGCGCTCACAATGGACGAGGACGCACTCATGGTCACGCAGGTTGCGGAGCTTGTGGGGCTTGATCTTGTGTTCCTCGGTTTCGGAGTAGTTGCTGCTTGCTCGGCCGGCGCTGTAGCCCCACGAGCGTTTGACGACGCGCTTCTTGCCGAGGAAATCGGCGGCCTGGACTGCGTCGGCCTCATCGGCGGCGCGGAAGATGAGGCGGTTGCGGAGGTTCAGCGTCAGCACCTTCGCCTTGTCGTTGCCAAGCGGGGGCACAAGTGAGGTGGTGCTCTGGGCAGCGGCGACGATGGTCGCGCCCGCTTCGCGGATCACGTCCACGCAGT
Organism: Nitrospira sp.; assembly: GCA_046604365.1. GTDB lineage: Bacteria > Nitrospirota > Nitrospiria > Nitrospirales > Nitrospiraceae > Nitrospira_D. The sequence continues at coordinate 9,916 of JBJACV010000033.1, read as the reverse complement.
TGTAGTCGCTTGTGCCGTCCTCGCTGGCGGTCATGAACCGCTGTGCTTCGTCGGCCCACAGGATGAGCAGGTTGTTCTTGGCGCGGTCGGCCTTGGCTTGGTCGAATCGGCGCAGGGCATGGTTGTAATAGAGCAGTTTCAGGAACGTGTTCACGTAACGCCGCTCAGTCTGGAACTTCTGCGGCATCGTGGTGAGGATGATTCGGCCCTGATCAATCGTGCTGAAGTGGAACGTGCATTCGCCCGTGCAAAACACTTCGGCCACTTCGGGGGTGAGGTAGTATTGGAGATAATTGGCGATCGTTTCGCGGACACCGCCAAGCTGCTCTTCTGGTTGAGTGAGAAAGCGGTTGGCGAAGTGGGCATAAACAGCTTCGCGGCGAGGCGTTTCCAGCAGGGATTCCAGGTTCTCCATTTCTTCTTCCAGCATCTCGCGGTCGGACAGGAGCTCGAATGCGCCCCGCAGGGTCACCGGACGGCTCAACTCGAACAGCATCTCCAGCGCGTGGGCGATGTGCGTCTGGGCCTGGCTTTTGAAGAATCCCTTGTCGCCGCCCTGGCCAAGGCTGGTGGCGGTGTCCACGACGAACTTGGCGTAGGTCGTGAACGGGATGCTCCGGTCACCGGTCAGGTTGTAGCGGTGCGGAGGTGTCCAATGAATGTCCGCGTCGTTGGCGCGGATTTGCAGATGAATCAGGTCGTGCTCGCGCCCGTAGTGCCGGGCCATAGCGGCGAGCGTCTCCCAATAGACCCCCTTTTCGTCAATGCACAGGCCGCCCCACGTCGGCTCATTCGAGAAGACCTGGTGCGCGAGTTGGTTGATTCCAGAGCTAGTTTTGCCTGAGCCGGTGTCGCCTGTGATAAGCCAACCGCGACAAAACTGGTTTCGCCGCCACGTCAGCCCGCCCAGGCGCGCGACAAAACCCCGCTTCGCCGGCGCGAACAAGAGCCACGCGGCGATCAGCGCGAATCCAAGCGCGCCAGCCAGCAGGAGGTATTGGGGATGCCGGAGCATCCACTCCAGGTCCGGCGGGAATGCAATCGGACTGATTGGCATGAAGTCCAGTCTCACGGCCACGCCCTCCCAATCAGGTAACCGGCCAGCAGGCTGGCGAGCGCGGCGAAGAATGCCGCCGTCCGGGTGATCCGGGCGGCAAGATGCGTCGAAGGCAGCTTCTTCAGGGCGTCCAGGAGAGTCGCCGACTGTGCCTCAAATGTCCGCGTCGTTTCCGCGAGCTTGGCGATGTCGGCCCGCACCAGTTCAAACGACGGCAATTCGCGCCGCCGCAGATCATCCCAATGTCGCTGGTGGATGCGGAACAACTCGACGAGCAGCAGCACCGCATCGTCCTCGCGCAGCCGATGGCGCTCGCGCCAGTCGGCAACCGCCCGCTCGAAGTCGTCGTCAAAGTCGAGTTCGATGTTTGGCATAGGCTACTTGGTCGGCAGAAGGAGTTCGGTGACCGATTCGATTTCGCCATAGAGCTTGCGCTGCCACGTCTGAAGACGTTGCCGGTCGAGGAGGCTGAACGCGGCGTGCTTGACCGCTGCGGTGATGGTCACGTTCTCGGCGTTTAGCATTTCGACGAGCCAATCCTGCAAGCGGGTCATTGCGATCTCCCGTCCCCCGAGCTTGTCCTTGAGCTGCGCCCGGACCTCCGAGGATTCAAACAGCGCAAAGCTGTCGCTGTGCGCGGCATTTCGCACCACGAGATAACTGGACTGTTTCCCAAACTGGTCGGCGAGCCGCTGCACCTGGTCCACGCTGTCGGCCTCGTGATTTACCGGCATGACGAGCGTGAGTTGCGCACCCATCGCCGCGAGAACGGCGGGCAGGTCTATCTCGGCAAAGTATTCAATGAACAGGTCGGTGGAGGCCGCCCGGCAATCCATGACGACGAGTTGCGATTTCTCCAGCGCCGCGAAGATGCCGTCGAGCTCGCGGCGGTTGTCCAGGTCGAGAAACCGCGCGTCAGGGTGAAACCGCTTCAGGGTCGAGTTCTCGTTGTCGGAGTCAATCGCGACATGGGCGATGCCCTTATCCTTGAGAAACTGGACGAAGTTCACGGCGAAGAAACTTTTGCCGACGCCGCCTTTGCCGTTGAGGATCAAATCGAGTCGTTTCATGTGGTCTGGGGTTTGAGCATCCGAACTTGGGCAATGCGCGGGCCGCGCGTTTTGGGCTGTTGGGATTCCTCGCTGCTGCCATTGGCCGGAAGTTCGGCGGTCGGGAGCGTGTCAGGTGGCTGTTGTTGGGCCGCTTCAGGGCTGGACACGGCGGGGACAACGGGCCGTTTGCGTCCGGGACGCCGGCGCGGACGAACGATTTCGCCTAGCACCTCATGACAGAACACGGCGACGGCGGTTTTACTCGTCGGCAGGCAGTGCTGCGTCAGCAATTCGGCAATCGCGCGATACGAAGCGCGCTTCTGTCGGAGTTCGGCGATGACTTCCTTGGCCGGGATCAAGTCCTGGAATTTCTCTGGACGACGCGGCGTAAACTCCGCGACCGCCTGCCGGACACTGGCTGGATCAAATGAGGTCATACGTGGGAGCGTGGTGGATGGGGACGGGAAACTCCGTTGTCGGCGCAGTCGCCACGCAAATGCGATGAAGCGCCGGTGGCCTGGTCGAAGATGACTCCCGGTCGGCCCGCGGTTGCGGCCTGTTTGCGGACGCGGACATTCCGGAATCCCGGACTGAACGGGGACAAGACGAAGACATGGCTTTTGCCTGAGCTTGGCCGCTCTGGTCCGTTGACGGTTCGTGGACACGGACAATCCGTTGCCGCGACTGCGGGCGCGGACAGAACGCAACTGCGGACTGCTCGCGTTCTGGGCTCTTGCGCGACTGCGCCCTGACCGTGGCCGAATCGGGTTCGCGGACAGGCCATTGCCGTGGCCGCTGCGCGCTGCTGTTGCGCGGCTGTTCCGTGCCCGCTCCGCGACTCATTCGCGGACGCAGAATCCTTGTGGCAACAAGGGGTAAGGCTTGTCCTGTCTTAATCATGATGAGAAACGCAATGCCTTTGTTGCTGGCTAAGTTCGCTACGCCACTGCTCCAATTGTGCAGTCACTGCTTGAATGCGGGTGATTTGCTCGATGCTCACCACCTTTGCCCGCGCTCCTACGTGAGCGCCGAGTCGGGTTTCCGGCAGTTCAACGATGAGATTCGCAGCGTTGCGGTTGATGTGTTCGCCGAAGCGCTTCAGCACTTGGATGGCGGTTCGGATTTGAGCGGTCGTCGGTGCGTGCATAGTCAGATGTGGATTCCGCGTGAAGGCTTGCGGGTGCGTTCGGGACGCTGGCTGTGCCTGCGCTTGGGCAGCCACTCCGCGCGTTGGACTTCCTCCGAGCGGACAGGATGTGCCCAGGGTTCGCTAAACCCGAGACGCGCGGCGGCTTCCTCGGCGGCGAGTTTGGAGGGCGCTTCAACAACCGTTCGCAACGGATCGCCCATCACGCGGGCGTATTCCCGGTCCGTGTAGTAGATGCCCCAGCGTTGCTTGCCGGACGTTACAGTCGTTCTCGTGCTCACACCGACAGTTCAACACAGGGCGCGAGGGAGTAGATGTAGCAGCGACACAAGGTGCGTATTCAGTCCCACTCGTGTCCGACTATTGGCCGGATAATGCCTCGGGAAAGAAAGTCATCGTCCTACGTGCTTCCAGACATGCCCCCCCAATCCCGCTTGTCATGTCGCTGGTTGCTCGAAACACTGAGACGGTCAATGTTCAATATCATCAAAGGCTGGTTCGGCGAGAAGCTGACGACATTCGGCATGTGGCTGCGTCTGGATGAGGGCGTTTACCGGCGCATTGACGACATCATCCTGCCTTCCTCCAACGGCACGACGCAGATTGACCACGTGTTGGTATCGACCTTCGGCATTTTCGTCATTGAGACGAAAAACATGCAGGGTTGGATTTTTGGCGGGGAGAAGGACTCCACTTGGTGTCAGAGCATATACGGGCACAAGACCCGGTTTCAGAACCCGCTTCACCAGAACTTCCGCCATGTCGAATGTCTCGCTGGTTTCCTCCACCTGGACCGACAGGTGTTTCACTCCGTCGTCTTCTTTATCGGGGAATGCGAATTTAAGACCCCCATGCCGCAAAACGTGCTTTGTTCAGGCTTGGGGAACTACATCAAGGGCTTCCACATGACTTTGCTTGTGCAGGCACAAGTGAACGACATCGAGGCCAGGCTTCGCGAAGTGAAAGCCAAAGGCGGACTCACCAAGGCGGACCACCTTGCATCATTGAACCAACGTCACGAGTCAACAGATGTGTGTCCCAAATGTGGTGGGGGAATGGTCGCCCGCACGGCGAAAGCCAGTGGGAAGCAATTCCTGGGCTGTTCCAACTTTCCAAAATGCCGACACACCATCTGGCCGAAAGGATGAACACGCCGCGTTCTTCATCTCGCTGGCTCAACCGCACGGTGCTGGGCATCGGGCTGGCATCGTTGTTCAGCGATTGGTCGCATGAGATTGCCACGACGGTGATGCCGGCGTTTCTGGCAACGATGGGCGTGGCGGCGTTTTGGGTCGGCTTGATCGAGGGCGTTTCCGACGGATTGTCCAGCTTCGCCAAAATGGCGAGCGGCTACTACACCGACAAGCTGCCCCGCCGCAAGTCCGTCGCTGTCATCGGCTATCTGGTCACGGCGCTGGGAACGGCCTCCTTCGGTCTGGCGACTGCGGCGTGGCATGTCCTGATGGCACGGGCGTTCGCTTGGTTGGGGCGCGGCGTTCGGACGCCGGTGCGGAAGGCGTTGCTGGCAGGCGCGGTGACAAAGGAAACCTACGGGCGCGCATTCGGCTTTGAGCGGATGATGGACACGCTGGGCGCAATCGTCGGCCCGGCGACGGCGTTCTTCCTGCTCGGTGTGTTCAACCACCACTACCCGACACTCTTTGCGGTGACGCTCATCCCGAGTCTCATCGCGGTGGCGCTGATCGCGTTCGCCGTGCGCGAGAAGGAACGAAAGCCCGTGCCGCATGTATCGTTTGGTGAACGGCTGCGATTGTTGCCGCCGTCTTTCCGAAAGTTCCTCGTCGCGGTCGGTCTGTTCGGTGCTGGTGACTTCGCGCACACACTGCTGATCCTGTTGGCGACACAGAAACTCACCCCGGAATTAGGCGCGGCCAAGGCGGCGAGCTTCGCGGTCGGGTTTTACGTGTTGCACAATGTCTTCTACGCCGGTTTCGCGTTCATCGCCGGCTGGCAGGCAGATCGCCTCCCCAAACACCTGGTGCTGGCAACGGGCTACGCACTGGCGGCGGTGATGGCGCTGGCGATCATTTTCCTGCCCCTCACCGCCTGGACGCTCAGCGGAATATTCGTTCTCGGCGGTGTGTATGTGGCCATCGAGGAAACGCTGGAAGATTCCTTCTGCGCCGAACTTGTGGGCGAGGAACATCACGGGATGGCCTTTGGCACACTGGCGACGGTGAACGGCGTCGGCGACTTCCTCTCCAGCATCACCGTGGGCGCGCTCTGGACGGCATTTGGGACAAGCGTGGCGTTTGGTTACAGTGCGGCGTTGTTTGTTGCCGGATCGCTGCTGGTCCTGCGTGTGAGGGGCGGAGCGCCAACCTTGGCTTCTTCCAATTGAACCAAGCAGTCGGTCACACAGGAATCGCGTTGACGGCTTGCCTGCCATCCTATATTCAATCGAATACTTGAATATGTGGTGATTCATGGCAAACACGAACCGACGTTTCAAAGACGAAATCTTCGAGCAGTTCGCCCGCATTGGTAAAGCCGTGGCGAGCGCGAAGCGGATTGAACTCCTCGACGTGCTCTCCCAGGGCGAACGCCATGTGGAGGCGCTGGCGGACGCTGCCAACATCTCCGTGGCCAACGCCTCTCAGCACCTGCAGATCCTTCGCGCGGCCCGCCTGGTGGAGACGGAGAAGTCCGGAGTGTTTGTCACCTACCGACTCGCCGACCATTCCGTCGCTGAGTTTGTCCGGCAGTTGCGAATGCTGGCCGAGAACCGACTGGCGGAAGTCGAGCAGACGACGCGCTGTTTTGTGGAAGGCCGTATTGGCTTCGACCCGGTTGACCGGGGGGAACTGCTCCGGCGCGTTCGCAAGGGGGAAGTTACGGTCTGGGGTCGCCTCAGAAAACGGAAAATAAAGCACGCTAAGCCGGTTGCAACGGTCGTAGCGGCCTGAACTTGCCCGCGCCGATCTTGGCGCTGCTGCGCCAGAGGTAATCGCCGGTCAGGTTGATGTGTTCCCAGCCGAGCGGCGACAGGTATTGCAATAGCGCGTCATCGACAGCATGCCCGTTGCCACGCAACGCATGTGCTGCGCGCTCCAGATAGACCGTGTTCCACAACACGACGGCCGCCGTCACCAGGTTGAGGCCGCTGGCCCGGTAGCGCTGCTGCTCGAAGCTGCGGTCGCGGATTTCGCCCAGACGGTTGAAGAATACGGCGCGGGCCAGCGCGTTGCGCGCTTCGCCCTTGTTCAGTCCAGCGTGGACGCGGCGGCGCAGCTCCACGCTTTGCAACCAGTCCAGGATGAACAGCGTGCGTTCGATGCGCCCCAGCTCGCGCAGGGCGATGGCTAAGCCGTTCTGGCGCGGATAGCTGCCGAGTTTCCGAAGCATCAGCGAGGCTGTCACCGTGCCCTGCTTGATCGAGGTCGCCAGCCGCAGAATTTCATCCCAGTGGGCACGAATAGCCTTGATGTTCAGCCTGTCGCTGCTAATCATCGGTTTGAGCGCGTCATAGGCGGTATCCCCCTTGGGGATGAACAGCTTGGTGTCGCCCAGGTCACGGATGCGCGGCGCAAAGCGGAAGCCCAGGAGATGCATCAGGGCAAAGACGTGATCGGTGAAGCCTGCCGTGTCGGTGTAGTGTTCCTCGATGCGCAGGTCGGACTCGTGGTACAGCAGGCCGTCAAGTACATAGGTCGAGTCGCGCACGCCGACATTGACCACCTTGGTGTGGAACGGCGCGTACTGGTCGGATATATGGGTGTAGAAGGTTCGCCCAGGGCTGCTGCCATATTTCGGGTTGATGTGACCGGTACTCTCGGCCTTGCTCCCGGTTCGGAAGTTCTGGCCGTCCGACGATGACGTGGTGCCGTCGCCCCAGTGTTCGGCGAAGGGATGCCGGAATTGGGCGTTCACCAACTCGGCCAGCGCTGTCGAATAGGTTTCGTCGCGGGTATGCCAGGCTTGTAGCCAGGCGAGCTTGGCGTAGGTCGTGCCGGGGCAGGACTCGGCCATCTTGGTCAGGCCCAGGTTGATCGCGTCGGCCAGGATGGTGGTCAACAGCAGATTTTTGTCCTTGGCCAGATCGCCCGATTTCAGGTGCGTGAAGTGGCGGGTGAAGCCCGTCCACTCATCGACTTCGAGCAGCAGTTCGGTGATCTTGACGTGTGGCAGGATCATGGCTGTCTGGTCGATCAGCGCCTGCGCGGTGTCGGGTACCGCCGCATCCAGCGGCGTGATCTTCAGGCCCGACTCGGTGATGATCGCATTCGGCAGGTCGTTGGCCGCTGCCATGCGGTTGACCGTGGCAAGCTGCGCTTCAAGCAGCGTCAGGCGGTCGTGCAGGTACTGGTCGCAGTCGGTGGCCACGGCCAGCGGCAATGCGCTGGACTGCTTGAGGCTGGCGAACTTCGCGGGCGGCACCAGGTAGTCCTCGAAGTCCTTGAACTGGCGCGATCCCTGCACCCAGATGTCGCCCGAGCGCAGCGAGTTCTTCAGCTCGGACAGCGCGCACAGCTCGTAGTAGCGCCGGTCGATACCCGCGTCAGTCATCACCAGCTTCTGCCAGCGCGGCTTGATGAAGTCGGTCGGGGCATCGGCAGGCACTTTGCGGGCGTTGTCGGTGTTCATGCCACGCAGTACCTCGATGGCATCGAGCACGTTCTTGGCGGCGGGTGCGGCCCGCAGCTTGAGCACGGCAAGGAATTCCGGCGCGTAGCGGCGCAAGGTGGCGTAACTTTCGCCGATGCGGTGCAGGAAATCGAAGTCATCGGGCTGAGCGAGCTTCTGCGCCTCGGTGACGCTTTCGGCGAAGGCATCCCAGGACATGACGGCCTCGATGGCGGCGAACGGATCGCGGCCAGCTTGCTTGGCCTCGATCAGCGCCTGGCCGATGCGCCCGAACAGCCGCACCTTGGCGTTGATCGCCTTGCCGGATGCCTGAAACTGCTGCTGATGCTTGTTTTTGGCGGCGTTGAACAGCTTGCCCAGGATGCGGTCGTGCAAGTCGATGATTTCGTCGGTGACCGTGGCCATGCCCTCGATGGCCAGCGCCACGAGGGTGGCGTAGCGCCGTTGCGGCTCGAACTTGGCTAAGTCGGCGGGCGTCATCTGGCCACCCTCACGGGCGATCTTGAGCAGGCGGTTCTGGTGCACCGACCGCTCGATACCGGAAGGCAGATCGAGCGCCTGCCACGCCTTGAGGCGTTCGATGTGTTCCAGCATGTGCCGCGAGTTCGGTTTAACCGGCGACTGGCGCAGCCAGGCCAGCCAGGTCGTCTTGCCGTTGTCCCGGCGCCTGAGCAGATCGTCGAGGCGGCGGCGATGCGTGTCCGACAGTGGTTCGGCCAAGGCGTCATAGATGCGCCGGTTGGCGCGAGTGATGGCCTCGGCGCTAGCGCGCTCGATGGCGTTGAGCGCGGGCAGGATGATCGACTGTCGCCGCAGATGCTCAACCAAGGTGCTAGCCAGCACGATGCCTTTGTCGGTTTGCATGGCCAGGTCGGTCAGCGTGTGCACGGCCTGCCGGTAGTGGCTCATGGTGAACGGCTGGAAGCCAAACACCGTTTGCAGCTCGACCAGGTGCTCGCGCCGGGTCTGCTCCCGCTGCCCGTAGTCGTCCCAGCTTTCGACGCCGACCTTGAGCTGGTCGGCGACCAGTTTCAGTAGGGGCAAAGACGGCGCCTGATCGACACCAAGGAAGATTCCGGGAAAGCGCAGGTAGCAGAGCTGCACGGCAAAGCCCAAGCGATTCGCAGGCCCGCGCCGCTGGCGGATGATGGAGAGATCGGTATCGCTGAACGTGTAATGTCGAATTAGGTCGTCCTTGGTGTCCGGCAACGCCAACAGGCTTTCCCGCTCGGCGGCGGACAGTATGGAACGACGAGGCATATTTATTGATCCAATTTCAAGTATTGATACAGGGTCTCCCGGCTGACACCAAATTCACGGGCCAGCTTCGCTTTTTGCTCGCCCGCCGTGACGCGCCGTTTCAGTTCAGCAATCTGTTCACCGCTCAGAGACTTCTTTCGGCCTCGGTAGGCTCCGCGTTGCTTAGCGAGCGCGATGCCTTCGCGCTGCCGCTCACGGATCAAGGCCCGCTCGAATTCGGCGAATGCCCCCATGACCGACAGCATCAGGTTCGCCATCGGTGAATCCTCGCCGGTGAAGGTCAGGCTTTCCTTGACGAACTCGATGCGCACGCCGCGCTTGGTCAGCTTTTGTACGAGGCGGCGCAAGTCATCGAGGTTGCGCGCCAAGCGATCCATGCTGTGAACCACCACGGTGTCGCCTTCGCGCACGAAGGCCAGCAGCGAATCAAGCTCGGGCCGCTGGGTGTCCTTGCCCGACGCCTTGTCGGTGAACACCCTGCCGACTTCGACATGCTCCAGTTGCCGCTCCGGGTTCTGGTCGAAGCTGCTGACCCGGACGTAGCCGATGCGTTGACCCTGCAAGATACCTCCAAATACGAAAGTGTCAGGAAGAAATCTATGACCTTTCGCCGCAGGTGTCAAGAAACACAAAAGTTAACTCTATTCTGACGTTGCTGTCGTTTTCAGAAGACGGCTGCACTGAACGTCAGAAGCCGACTGCACTATAGCAGCGGAGGGGTTGGATCCATCAGGCAACGACGGGCTGCTGCCGGCCATCAGCGGACGCAGGGAGGACTTTCCGCAACCGGCCGTT
>JBJACV010000032.1:0-21175 GCA_046604365.1 Nitrospira sp. | reverse complement strand
GGCTTGCCGCACCGCCCGGCTCCCCTCCGCTCGGATCGCATCCAGTTTCGGGATGAGGCTCGCGTCCCCCTGCTCGATCAGCACCGCCGTCGCCGCGGTCCGCACCGCCCCGTCCTCACTGGCGATATCGATCAGGGCTTGCTCAAGGGAAGACGCAGGTAGCCGACTCCCGGTAGTAGTCGGTACAGCTTCATCAAGCGCCAACACCGATTGGCAGTCAATCCCTAACGGGAGAAAGACACCTAGAACGAGTCCAAGTATTGCTTTCGAAACACTGGCCAGGTTCATCGACAACAACCTCCCTATGACCACCCAGCTGATGAGAATCCACCGACAGAAGAACTAGCCTGCATGAGCCTGCTCTCGAATGAGCGCTGTATGAATCATGTAGCCCATACTCTATGGTCCACCATCTCACAAAAGACGACGCAGCTCTATCGGGGAAACCCTGAAAGCACACTAGAAAATCACTGAGGAGATTCAGGGTACTGAGGAACTGCGGATAAAGAAAAAAGAGCTTAGGAGTAGGGCTGGACCAATCCGACACCGATCGCGAAGCGAACGAGGCCGGGCACATCATGAATTTCGAGCCGTTCCATCAATTGGCTTCGGTGTGTTTCAACCGTTTTCACGCTCAAGTTGAGGCGTTGAGCGATATCTTTCGTAGTATGCCCTTCCGCGATGAGCTGTAGGATTTCTCGCTGGCGCATACTGAGCTTGGCCAACGGACCTGTAGGCCCTTCGGGATGTTCCCGATAGGCTTCGATGGCATATTTCGCGACCGCCGGAGTCAGGTAGGTCTCGCCTCTCCCCACCGTCCTGATAGCCAGCTCAAGTTCAGCCAATTCTGCGCCCTTCAAAAGATAACCCGATGCACCAGCGTGCAGCGCTTGCCGAAGATATTCTTCGTTGGCATGCATCGAGACCAGAATCACACGCGTAGTCGGCGATTCCCTCACGATCCGGAATGTTGCATCGAGTCCGTTCAAGCCAGGCATTGCAATATCCATCAGCACAAGATCAGGCGCGTCTGTGTGCACCGCCTTGATAGCCTCCCACCCATCCCCTACGTCAGAGACGACTTCGACGCCATCGAGTTTTTGCAGAAGGGCCCGCATACCGGCCCTGACCAGCGCATGATCTTCTACGATTACAACCCGAAGGTGGCTCATGATGTCATCGCCTCAATAGTTCCACGCCGTTTGGCCTGATCATACTCGGTGAGCAGGAAACGAAGATGGAGTCTGGTCCCTTGCCCCGGCGTCGACACAATCACCAAGCTGCCTCCAGCCAACCGCACCCGCTCCTCCATGCCGAACAATCCCATGCTTTCCCCGTCCTGTGCATGTTGCCGCGCCGACGCCATGTCGAATCCAATACCGTTGTCTTGAATCACAAGCGTCACTTCCTGATCCTGCCGAGACAACGTGAGATCGATGATCTTCGCGCTCGCGTATTTCGCGATGTTGGTCAGCGCCTCTTGCACACTACGGAAACAGGCCACCTCGATGAGAGCCGGAACCCGTTCCGCCATTCCCTCAACGGAAAAATGGAGGATCCATCCATTCCGCTCCGCCTGTCTGTTCGCATACCATCGAAGCGCCGACACGAGGCCCAGATCGTCGAGGATGGCCGGCCGTAAATCCAGCGCCAAGGATCGCACTTGGGTTAGCAAACGGTCCACCAGCGCAAGACTGTCCATGAGAGAGCCGGACCGCGCTCGTCCGATCTCACCGTGCTGGATTGCTTGAAGATCAATCTTCAGCGCGGTCAGCAACTGTCCGATTTCGTCGTGCAGATCTCGGGCAAGCCGGCTTCGCTCCTCTTCCTGCACTTGCATCAGCCGGCCGGAGAGTTCCCGCAGGGAGTTGTTGGCCCTGCTCAATTCCGCGGTTCGTTCTTGAACTTTCATTTCCAGCGCTTCATGCGCTTGTTGCAGGAGTGTCTCCCCTCGCTTCCGTTCGCTGATATCGCGGATAACTTTCGAGACCCCCACAAACTGACCGACCGCATCCTTGAGCGGCGATAATGTGACTGAGACATCGATGCACCGGCCGTCTTTGGTCAACCGTACGGCGTCATAGGTATGAATGTCATGCGCACCCCGTACCGTAGCCAGCAGCCAGGCCATATCCCGACGCAGATGCGCGGGAATCAGCGTCAGGATCGAACGACCGATCATCTCAGTGGCGGTATATCCGAAGATACGCTCTGCACCGGCATTCCACGTGGTCACGAATCCGTCTGGGGTCACGCTCAAAATGGCATCGCTGCTGCTCTCCACGATCGCACCCAGCCGCCTAGTGGCATCGTCGAGCTTCGCCCTTCTCGCTCGTGCGACAAGCCCCGCCGTAGTCCACAAGAGGATAATGCCCAGAATCCGATTGAAGATCGCGATGTCCTGGGGGATGCCCGGAAGAGAGAGCGTGTGCCCCATATACACAAGAACGGTCCCAATGGCCGCAACGACATAGGGGGCAATCGGCCACTCAATCCAGAGGGCCAAGAATACGCCGAAGGCATCCCCGACAACCCAGACCGCATAACCCCACGGCATAAATACATCGGCCAGGAACGTTCCAGCCAGGATCAGCGGAATGAGTGCCCTGGCATAGTTAATATTCATGACAGTCCACGATCTGAAAAACTCGACCGTCTGGCATCCGGCGACAATCTCGACCACGCAACGAGGGAAGGCTCGGTGCCGCCCGGTTCCGCATGATACCCCAAACGGGGACCGTGATCGAGAGTCGGGAGAATACGATGGTTACAGAAGCCTAGTTCGTTGACTCAACCGTTTGGCGATTGACTGCCCAGACGCCGGCCAGAATAAGGCCGATGCCGATGACTTCGATGAGACCAACCGATTCGTTCAGAATCAGCGCGGACAGCCCGATAGCCGCTACCGGCGTGAGATTCCCCAAGACTGAGGCCCGCGATGGGCCGATCCCTTTTACGCCGAACAACCAGGCCTGTTGTGCCACGGCCGTGGCAAAGACCACGAGATAGCCCAGCGCCATCCAGTCGGACACGGTCACCGACGCCGCGCCTGCGTCCAACATCTTCCGATCGGTCCAGAGCAACGGGATCTGCAAAACGGTCGCGACCAACAGCGTGGTCCAGTTGACGGTCAGCGCCGAAACCCGTTCCATGACCGCACGGCTACCGATACTATACAGAGCCCAACTCACGACGCCCAGAAAGACCAGCGTGCTGCCCAGCAACGGCTGTTCGCCGGCCGCCTGGAAACCCGCCACAGATACCAACCCGACCCCGGCAAAAGAGAGACCGGCCCCGGCCCACACGGCACGAAGCGGGACATCACGGATCAACATGGCCGAGAGAAGCGCGGTTACCACGGGGCTCGATCCGATAATGACTCCCCCGACGGCTCCACTCACATATTTGAGCCCCATCAGGATCAGCAGATGGTTCCCCAGCACACCGAGCCCGAGCAGGCCCAACAGGCGGAGATCCGGCTTGCTGATCTTGATGACGCCGCCTTCCTGCCACCACCAGGTTGCCAGGAGGATCGCCAATCCGCCGACATCGCGCAAAACCGACGCTTCGACCGCGGAAAAAGACCCCAGTGCCATCTTCTGTGCAACAATCGACCCGCCCCAAAGCACGGCGGCGAGCACGACCGACCCATAGGCCAACGTTGCGGATGGGGGCGCCATGGCCATGGGACATACCGCTGTTTCGCCATCCCGTCAAGGAGTATTCCGCCATCGATCCACGGCTTGATCCTGTTTGCGTTAAGGGAAATTGGTTCATTGCTCTTCCTTAACCTCAGCCTTAATCTTGTCCTGGTTTCTTTCTAACCATCAATACTCCATCACGAATTGTGACCAGCACGGCGGTCACGCGCGGATCGTTCGCCACCGTCCGGTTCAATTCCTGGATGACAGCCGTCTGATCGTCGGGTGGCGGCTGTTTGAGCACCTCTCCGCTCCAGAGCACATTGTCGATCAAGATCACGCCGTTCGGGGAAAGCAGATCAAGGGCACGCCTGTAGTAATTCAGATAATTCACTTTGTCCGCATCGATAAAGATCAGATCGAACGGACTGGTGAGCGTACCCATCGTGTCGAGGGCCGGCCCCATTCGAAGCTCGATCTTCTTCCCGACCGGCGACTGCGAAAAATATCGCCTGGCCACCGCCGCCGATCCCTCATTGATCTCGCAGGTCACCACCGTCCCGTCCGCCGGGAGCGCTTCGGCAAAGCACAGGGCGCTATAGCCCGTGAACATTCCGATTTCGAGCACCCGCTTGGCGCCCACCAACTGCGTCATCATTTTGAGAAAAGCCCCTTCCAAGGGGCCGACCACCATTTGCGGATATTCCATCGTCCGCTGCGTCTCTTCCCTGAGCGCCCGGCACACCGACGATTCCGGCATGGAATGGGCTTGGGCATAGGCTTCGATTTCCGGAGGCACCAGGTGCTTCATACAGGCCTCGCTGGTTTGAAAAATACGATCAGGGTTGCGTACACTGCGTCGCCATCATACATCACCTTCGCACAAAGCGTGATGAGCAGTCTTAGCCTTACGAGAGGAGGCCTCACTTGAAGACATTGGCCACGCTGGAACCCCTTACAACCAGACTGCTTGAAATCCAACGTATCAACAGCGCCGCTTCAGTGCTGTCCTGGGATCAGGAGACCTACATGCCGACCGGTGGAGGAGCCGCGCGAGCGGAACAAATCGCCGTCCTTCAGGGGCTGGCCCATCAGAAACTGGTGTCCCTGGAGATTGAACAGCTCTTGTCGCAATGGATCGATCCTGCGACGGGTCAAGCCTCTGATCGGCCCGGCGATCTGTGGGACGAGCCCTCTCGCTCGCTGTTGCGGGAAGTCTGGCGGGACTTCAACCGTGCCAAGAAACTTCCGTCTGATTTTGTGATGACGTTAAGCCGGGAATGCTCACTCGCTCAGCAGGTCTGGGCCGAGGCAAAGGAACAGAACTCATTCGCCATGTTTCTGCCGAACCTCCGCACGGTTCTGTCGCTCAAACGCCAAGAGGCTCAGTATCTCGGCTATACCGATTCGCCCTACAACGCGCTCCTGGACGTCTATGAACCGGGCTCCACAATCGCCGCGCTTCAACCCATCTTCGCCCAACTGAAAGCCCGCCTCGTCCCGCTGCTGAGGCGAATTACTGAGAGCCACGTTCGGATCGACGACAGTATCCTCCGACACTCGTATGATCAGACCCGGCAACTGGAGTTCGGACGCCTGGTCCTGACTGCCATGGGTTATGACTTCGAGCGCGGCCGATTGGATCTTTCGACCCATCCATTCACAACCTCATTTCATCCGACTGACGTGCGGGTGACCACTCGCGTCTATGAGCGCGAACTCCAATCCTGTCTGTTCAGCTGCATCCATGAAGGCGGACATGGTCTCTACGATCAGGGGCTCGACCAACGGTATTTCGGCACACCGCTCGGCGACTCGGTCTCACTCGGCATTCACGAGAGCCAATCCCGTCTGTGGGAAAATTGCGTCGGGCGCTCCCGCGCCTTTTGGCGATTCTTCTATCCGATTCTGCAACAGACCTTCCACCACCAGCTGCAGGGCGTGGACGTCGAACGATTTTACGCCGCGATCAACTGCGTAAAACCCTCGTTCATCCGTGTGGAAGCCGACGAGTTGACCTATAATCTCCACATCATGCTGCGATTCGAAATTGAACAGGACCTCATTGAAGGCAAGGTGCAGCCCGAAGACTTGCCCGCCTTGTGGAACCAAAAGATGAAGGAGTATTTGGGGATCACCCCGACATCCGATGCGGAAGGCGTGCTGCAGGACGTCCACTGGTCGTTCGGCGCCTTCGGCTACTTTCCAACTTATACGCTGGGCAATCTTTATTCCGTGCAATTCTTCGAGCAAGCCAAATTGGAGATCCCCCGTCTTGAAGAGGGCATCGCCGCGGGACAATTACTGGAATTACGCCGCTGGCTGGAACAGAAGATTCACCGCTGGGGCCGTATGTTTACCCCGGACCATTTGGCCAGACGCGTCACCGGCACCACGATCAGTCCCGATCCATTTTTATCGTATGTGGAAAAGAAATACGGCGAGATCTACCAGCTCTGAATGCTCGACACTGGCTTGCTGCCATAACCCATCGCCGCATTCAGCTTGGCCAGCACCGCAGGGGAACAGGCGAATTCCGCCTGCACGTCGATCCGATCTGGCACAAGGAGCGTGGTGTGAAATGTAATGTCCCGAATCGGGATTTTGAATTCTGGTTGCTGCGGAGTGCTCAGCTCCACCGCCTCGACAGAATAGGTGATCGCACCGCTGTCCTGCGGCCCGTAGACAGCCACGACGGCGTCAATGATCTCTTTGATCTTCTCATTGGGCTCCACCCCTTCGATCGACGTCAACAATAGTTGAATCACCTCCTCCTTGGCCTGGTCAGACAAGGTAAAATTCTCGATCCGCCCCTTTCGACGAAGCGAAGTGAGGTCATTATCAAGATCTTTACTGAACGCACCATAGGCAAACCGGAAGAATTCAAAGTGCAACCCCTTGAATCCTTTGCCGAATGTTTGGAGTTCGCATAGAAAGCACAACTGCTGCAGCTTGACATCGCTCAATAAACCGTACGGCTCCGCCAGATGCAGTACATAGGAGAGGAGCGCACGATCAACGGTAATCTGATTCGGTGTTCTCATGCCGTCATCCTGATAGCAAGATACGGGTTCTTACTATAGATAGGCGATAGATGATCGTCAAACCTGCTGCCCCCCCGCCCCATGGCCCTTGACCCTTATGGTCTGTTTCGTCTTTAATGACCCCTCCCAACAGGAGCTAGTCCGCCATGTCGAAGCATCAAAAAGAAATTGCGGCTCTGAAAGAGCATCTCGGGAAACATCAGCTGAAATGCACCCGTCAACGCGAGCTGATTCTTGATGCCTTTCTCAAGCAGGAGCACATCACCGCTGAGGAGATGTATCACCAGCTGGCGAAGAAAGATCCACATTTGGGGCTGGCAACGATCTACCGCACGCTCAATCTCTTTTGCGAAGCCGGCCTCGCACAGGCCCGGCACTTCGGCACGCAGACCCAGTACGACAATGTCTCCCATAAAGGCCATCACGACCATCTCATCTGCACAGACTGCGGAAAGATCGTGGAGTTTGAAAACTGCGACATTGAACGTCTTCAGGAGGAGGTTGCCGCTCTCAACGGCTTCACCATCAAAACCCACCGCCTGGAACTCTACGGCCTCTGTTCTCGCTGTCGTCATTGACCTCCGCCTGTTTTTTTGGTATTCTTTTTGAGACGATTTATCAATTTCAATTCAATGAAAGGTGTGGCCTGTGTGGAACATCCTACAGCATCGGCTCTCTTCTTCTCGTTCTCTCCGGCTCCGATTCGCCTCGATCGCCGTGGCGTTCTGCGGCCTGTTCCTCTCCACATGGCCGAATGCCGCAACACCAGCATGGGCTGAGGAGAAGTTGACCGTATATTCAGGGCGCGCCGAACGGCTGATCAAGCCGGTGCTCGATTCTTTCACCGCTAAGACCGGTATTCAAATCGATCTGCTCTCCTCAGGCACCACAGAACTGGTCAACCGGTTGAAGATAGAAGGAGACCGCAGCCCGGCTGATCTGTTCATTACTAATGACGCCGGCAGCCTGGAGATAGCCCGTACTGCGGGACTTCTTCGCCCGCTGAACATGCGGGAAATCGACCGCGCAATCCCTTCGCAATTCCGCGCCGCGGACAATAGCTGGATCGGCTTGTCCGGACGCTTCTGGATCATCGCCTATAACACAACCCTGGTGAAACCGGATCAGGTCAAGTCGTTGCTCGATCTGGCCAATGCCGAATGGAAAGACAAAATCGCGATTCCGAATTCCGGCAGTGAGTACTTACAGGCAGGCGTCTCCGTTATCCGCGCGAGTGTGGGAGACGAACGGACAAAGAGTTTTCTCCAGGGACTCCGAGATAATGCCGGAAGCCAGGTCTATCAGAAAAGCTCTCAAATCGTGGAGGCAGTGGCCAAAGGCCAGGTCGCCATCGGCATTGTGAATCATTATTACGTGTATCGGCATCTCGCCGCGCAGCCGACTGCGCCGCTCGCCGTCTTGATGCCGGACCAGCATGAGGGCGGCATGGGCGCGATCATGAATGTGGCGGGCGTCGGGATTCTCAAACATACCCCGCGGCTCGACAACGCCAAGCTGCTCGTCGAATTTCTGGTGGCGCAGGCAGGCCAGAAGATGTTTGCCGATCTCGATAAGGAGTATCCGCTTCATCCGGAGGTCAAGGCCGATCCTGCCCTTGTCGAGCGCAAGAGCTTTCGCGCAGCCCTGGTGCCGCTCACCAAGCTGGCCGAGTTGCGCGAACCGACACAGCTGCTCATCGAACAAGTAGGCCTCCGGTAACACGCGAGCCTGCTTGTGACCAATCTACGGCTCCATGCTACATTCCCCCTCCAGTTGGCCGTGCTGGGCAGCGCTGTACTCATTCTTCTGCCGCTGGGCTATGTCACTGGGCTGGCCATGTCGGCCGACCTCGCGGTGTGGCAACGCCTGTGGGCCACGCGCATCCCCGAATTGTTGACCAACACCGTGGCCTTGGCTGGGACCGTGGCCGTTCTGACCCTCCTGTTAGGAGTCTCGACTGCCTGGGTAGTCACACGATTCGATTTTCATGGACGCCGGTTCTGGGAAGTCGCCCTCGTACTGCCACTGGCGATGCCGACCTATGTGTTGGCCTACGTGTACAATTATTTGTTGGGATTCGGCGGGCCAGTGGAACACCTCTGGCAAGTCTTGGCTGGGCCTCAGGCCAGAATCTTCTCGCCGCAGAGTTTCTGGGGCGCCACGCTGGTGATGGCACTTGATACCTTCCCGTTCGTCTATCTCCTTACCCGTAGCGCGCTCTTGAGTTTAAACGTGTCGTTCGAAGAAGTGGCCCGTACATGCGGCGCCTCGCGCATGCATACGATGCTCCGTGTGACTCTGCCGCTGCTTCGCCCCTCGATCGTGGCGGGGACAGCGCTGGTGATTCTCTACGTAGTTTCCGATTTCGGCGCGGTCTCTCTCTTGCGCTACCAAACGCTGACCTATGCCGTCTTTCAGCAAATGACCGGCCGCTCCGACAACATCGCCGCCAGCATTCTGAGCATCCTGCTCGTGGCGCTCGCCCTGGTGTTCTTGTTGACCGAGCGTTGGTTTCGTCACAAGAGCCGATTCTACCAAACGACGGGCCGCTACCGTGCGCCACTGCGTATCGAATGCGGCTGGCTCAAGACCGCAGTCTTTACCACGTGTCTTTCCGTCATTCTAGGTGCGGCCTTCGGTATTCCATTCTGCCTGCTCGTGCAGTGGACCCTGTCTCCGGAAGCGCTGGCTATTTTGGATGCCCGCTTCGTCGGTTTTGTTTGGAATAGCGCTTTTCTTTCGGCCCTTGCCGCTACGGCAGGAGTCTTGATCGGCCTTCCGCTGGCCTATCTTGCGAGCCGGAAACCGACATGGCTCAATCTGGGCTGCCTACAAGCGGCTTACGCCGGATATGTTCTCCCCGGACCGGTTGCAGCCCTGGCCGTCTTAGTGCTGTGCCTCAAACTGATGCCATTCGTTTATGGCACAGTGGTCGTTTTGATCGTCGCATACGTGCTGCATTTTCTCCCCGCTGGGCTTCAATCGCTCGAACCGGCGCTGCAGCAGATTACGCCCAATCTTGAAGAAGCGGCCCGCACATTGGGGCTCGGTGTTCAGACAACATGGCGTCGTGTGACGCTGCCGCTCATCCGCAATGGCTTTATCACAGCCTGGGTCCTGATATTTCTGCAAACGATGAAAGAGTTGCCGGCTACACTGCTCCTGCGTCCAGTAGGTTTTGACACGCTGGCGATCCGTGTTTGGCTGGAGGCAAGCGAAGAGTACTATCAGCTGGCGGCTCCCTCCGCGCTGTTGATCGTGCTGGTCGGTTTGCCGGCGTTGGCACTTCTGTTATCGCGTGATTGGCGCGCGGCCTAGGTTGAACGATGACGACTGAATCACATCCATTCCCTGCGGACACCAACCGGCTCGACAGTCAGGCCGATCTATGCGCACCCGCAGCTCCTATTTTAGAACTGCGTTCGGTGTCCTGCGCCTACGATCCGCACCGTCCGGCTATTCGTGACATGTCATTTTCGGCGCAGGAAGGAGAAATACTCTGCCTGCTCGGACCATCGGGCTGCGGCAAAACCACTGTGCTACGGGCCATCGCTGGCTTTGAGCCGGTGAGGTCTGGAGAGATCTTCCTGTCAGGTCGGCGAGTCTCTTCTTCCTCGGACACGATCCCCACTGAAGAACGGCATGTCGGCATGGTCTTCCAAGAATATGCCCTGTTCCCTCACCTCCGCGTCGTCGGCAACATTGCCTTTGGACTGGGCCACCTGTCCCGATCGGATCGGGAGAACCGGGTTCACGAGATGTTGCGGCTGACTGGCTTGGAAGGTTTTGAGCGGCGCTATCCGCACGAGTTATCAGGCGGGCAGCAGCAGCGCGTGGCGCTGGCGCGGGCATTGGTACAGAATCCGATCGTGCTCTTGCTGGATGAGCCGTTCAGTAACCTCGATCCCGATATGGCCGGCCGCATGCGCCAAGAACTCCATACGCTGTTGCGCCGGATGAAAACAACGACCATCTTGGTCACCCACGACCATGACGAGGCCTTTGCCATGGCCGATCGGATTGCCGTGCTGAACCATGGTGTGCTGGAACAGATGGATTCGCCGGAAATCATCTACCACCTCCCTTCGACGCCGTTTGTGGCCGACTTCGTCGGGCAGGCCGACTTTATCACCGGACATGTCAGAGAAGGCATGGTCCATACCGAATTGGGGGTATTTCCCAACACGCTGGCCGCTGAAGAGGAAGCCCCAGTGGTCGTGATGATTCGCCCCGACGATATTCACCTCCTCCCGAACAAATCGGCCGGACCCCGGATCGTCGCCCGCCAGTTTCGAGGCTCGGAAAATCTGTATACGGTCCGGCTGGGATCCGGCCAAATCGTCCACAGCAGCGAAAGTTCGACCAGTGTCTATCAGGAAGGGACGGCCGTTGAGCTTCGTGTATCCGCAACACATACCGTGTTGTTTCGCGCCGACCAATTCCCCGATAGCGCACAGCGTCCCCATGCGCTAACGGATTGACAGAATTCCCGCCGATCTGGCATTGATGAACCGATCTCCGGCTTTCTCGCCAGTATGGATCACACCTCCAGGATAGGAATGTAAGGAGTCGCAATGGACGCGCTAAAACACGCGAT
Organism: Nitrospira sp.; assembly: GCA_046604365.1. Lineage (GTDB taxonomy): Bacteria > Nitrospirota > Nitrospiria > Nitrospirales > Nitrospiraceae > Nitrospira_D. The sequence continues at coordinate 9,893 of JBJACV010000032.1, read as the reverse complement.
AGATTACGGAGTGATCGGCCTCCTCCTGGTTCTGAGCCTCTGGTCGGTCGCGGTGGCCGTGGAGCGCTGGCTCTTCTACCGACGGGTGGACCTAACCCAGTACTCCAATGCACAACTCCTGGAAATCACGCTTACCAGACGTCTTGTGATCATTGGGACCGTCGCCGCGAATGCTCCCTACATTGGCCTCCTCGGCACTGTCCTTGGTATCATGTTAACCTTTCACACGATGGGAACGTCGGGCACCATGGCGGTCAACACCATCATGATCGGCTTGAGTCTGGCATTGAAGGCCACGGCCGTTGGCTTGCTGGTCGCCATACCCTGCGTCGTCATGAACAACGTGCTTCGGCGTCGGGTTGCCGAACTGTTGACTCAGTACAAGGCACAGCATGAAACAGGAGATTGATCAGATCAATGTCATTCCGCTCGTAGACGTGATGCTGGTCTTGCTCGTCATCGTGCTGACGACGGCCACGTTCATCAGTACAGGGCAAATTCCCGTGAATTTGGCGAAGGCCAAGGCCGTCAGCGACCGGAAAGACGTTCCCATCATCATTACGCTGACATCGGAGGGCGGCCTGTTCGTAAATGACAAACCCGTCGCCGACGGGGAACTCCCCTCTACACTACTGGCTGAGTCTCGTGAATCGGCTGTGCTCGTCCGCGCTGACAAAGTCACATTGCTGGAGAAGTTCGTCGCCTTGGTCGATGAAATCCGAGGCCTGGGATTTCATCAAGTCAGTCTTGAGGTGATCCGTCTGCCATGATCGATACCCGCCGGCATCCGATCGATCGAACAAACCCTGAAACTGCGGGCTGGATCGTATCCTGTCTGCTGCACGGCGGTATGGCCATCGGCGCCGTCTTTTTCCTGCACAACTTGCGCCTGGCACCCCAGGCAGAACCGTTCACATGGGATGTGGCTATGACCGCCGCCGCCTCACCAATGGCCACACCATCGCCGCGCGGAACAGCCATGGCACAGCGTGTGCCGCCTCCTACACCGCCAATACCCACGCGATCGACGACGACAGACCTCGCTCCTGCGCAACCAGTGCTGTCAGAGCCGGAGCCGGGTGAGACGGCTACCACGCCGCCTCCGCTGATTGAACCAACACAACCTGCGTCCACCACATCCTCGTATGCCGTTCCCTCGCCTCAGCCTGCGCCTACACCAGCCGCTCAGCCAAACCTTCCAGCTCAGTATGAGTCACCACCCGCAACTACAGAATTGTCGGCATATCAACAGACTAATCCGTCCCCTGGACCACAAGTGGCTACCAACTCTCGCGCCGAACAGTTCAAGCCCATCAAGCCTGATTACGGATGGCTCTCGGAACTCATGGCCAAATGGATCGAGGATCTCGACAAACGTTATCCGGTGATATTACGAACCGAGGGGATTCGGGGAAAAGTTACGTTGACGGCAGTGCTGCATGAGGATGGAGGATTGAGCGACGTGCGTATAGCCCAAAGTTCCGGTAACGCGATGCTCGATCAAGTCGCTGTGGAAGACGTCAGAAAAGGCCCGCCCATCACCCTATCACGCCCGCTGGAACGGCCTCATATGCTGGTGCAGTTCTCGATCATCTACGACCTGAAAACGGTCCGGTAGCCGCCCTGAAGCACGCGCCGATTCATGGATTGCGCAACCGGGACCGCAGCCCTGACGAGAGAGTCATTTTCCCCTGATTGTCGATGATGACCGCTTCAACCCCTGCGAGCTGTTCGACCAATGCCATCCCTCGCTCAGGTCCCAAGACAAAGATCCCGGTATCGAGGCCATCCACAAGTACTCCTTCTTTTCCGATCACAGTCACACTCTGGCAAGCACGCGCAGGCCGCAAGGTCTGCGGGTCAAGAATATGATGATAGCGGACTCCATCCCGTTCAAAAAACCGTTCATAATCCCCCGCTGTTGAAATGGCTTCATCCTGTAAATCAATGACGGCAATGACAGCACCTTCATTCCGTGGATGCTTAATGCCCACTGGAAAGCCGGCGGCATCGGGAAGCGACCCGAATGCTTTGATATCTCCCGACAGCGCGACTACCCCTCCCTGCGCACCGGCCTTTTTCATCTCTTCTGCGGCCCGATCCGCTGCGTACCCCTTTCCGATCCCACCCACATCGATTTTCATCCCCTCGTGTGGAAGAAAAATGGTCCGCAACGCCATATCGACCTGAATAGCGGCCCCATCAACGAGCACCTTCAACCGTTGCAGCTCTTCATCGCTAGGAATATGTTGCCGTTCGGTTACACTCCACGCTTCAACTGCAGGAGCCACCGCAATATTGAATCCTCCCTCTGTCAGTCTCGCCATCTCCATCGATCGAGCCACCAGATCCAGGGTCTCCCGACTCACGGCCACCGGCAGGCGACCGGATTCGGCGTTCACCTGCGAAAGCTCGCTCTCTGGAATCCAGGTACTCAATAATCGTTCAAGTCGCTTGATCTCATTGAATCCTGCCTGGATGGCCTTGTGCCCTGCTTCCGGATCAGGCGCCACGGCTGTAATCGTCACTAGCGTCCCCATGTGCATTTGGGCTCGCTTGACCGCCACATTCTGAGAGGGAGGCACAATTCCGGCACAGCCGACGATCAATACGAGAAGAGGAACAAGCGCACTCGATTGGAGAGCCTTGCGACCTACGATCACTGATGTCCAAACACTTTTGCGTCGATTCCATCCACTCATGGCAGAGCAAAATTATAGGGAACTGCGCAGAGGATTGCACCTGCGACAATCTCCAACTTCAATCGTACGTCCGGATTAGGGTAATGGATGCCCTCTTGACAAGAATGCGGCGATTGGGATATTAATAATCGTTCTCAATTTCATCTAATCGAGATTGGCACCCATGGTCACCACAAAGACTCCGACTTCGGATCACCAACAGTGCCATGAAACTCGCTGTGAGTGCGGCCAATTGATCGCCAAAGTGGTCGAGGGAGGGCTGGAACTCAAATGCAAGCGGTGCAAACGCATCGTCGTGATCCCCTTCTCCGCCATTGGAGGATGGAGCAGCGTCACATCATGAATCATTCGATGAAAGGAGGTTTGTCAGCGGTCACATTCGGTTCGCTTGTTCAGCGTCTCCATTTACAAACCACAGACCAGCGACCATTGAGTCCCGAGTCAGACCACCATCTTACTTTACCAGGGAGGATACCGATGATGATGCGGTCACTCCTCGGGGCTCTTTCGATCATTGCGCTGTCGGTTGCACCGGTCTTCGCAGAGGAAAGCCTTGAGGAACGAGTCAAAAAACTTGAGGAAGCACTGAGAAAAGCGCAGGAGCATGAATCCCGTGAAATCAACCCGGAACGGTCATCGCCGCCGGCAACCCAGTATCCGGTGCCGGCCGGTCCGATGACCGACATCAAAGTTGAGCGAAAGGGAGAGGAAAAGGTTCCGCTTGGATTCGGATCGACCGGATCTGGAAAACTGATCTACGCCAAGCCGTTTTTAAGTCTGCCAAAGGCGACGATCGGAGGGTATGCAGATGTCATGTACAATATCCTCTCCCGCCAGAATCTGGACAATCCAAGCCGGAACAGCTTCGGCCAGCAGCGGCTAGTGCCCTTTATCTATGGAGATATTACCGATCGTGTAAAGTTTGCCGCGGAAATTGAGATCGAACGCGGAGGCCCAAACGCCCCACAAGGCACCGATGGCTCAATTCAGGTCGAATTCGCCCAAATGGACTATCTAGTCAATGAAACAATCAACCTCCGCGGCGGTATCTTGCTTATGCCTGTCGGCAAGTTCAATTTGCTGCACGACTCACCCTTGAACGATCTCGTCGATCGGCCGATGGTCTCCCGTATCATCATCCCCAGCACCTGGTTTGAAGCGGGCGCGGGAATCTACGGAACGGTCTACCCGACATCGCTCTCAAAGATCGACTATGAAGTCTATGCGGTCAACGGCATGACCCAGACAGCCGGCACCATTACCGATTTGGGGGTTCGCAGTGCCCGTGGAAGCGTATCCCGAGACCGAGATGACAATAAGGCAGTCGTCGGGCGAGTGGCGATCAGCCCGATGTTGGGTATTGAAGTCGCTGGATCCGCCTATCATGGGCAGTACAGACCTGCGGGAGGACTATTAGGATCCGGCTGGCTCAGCATCTATGCGCTGGACTGGACTCTTCAACGCGGCCCCTTTGAGCTGATCGGTGAAGCAGCTATCTCCAGAATCAGCAACAACAGATCTGCCACCGTGCCAATCATTGGACCAGCCGGCATGTTTGGCTATTATGTTCAGGCCAACTATCACTTCATGCCGGAATTACTGAGGAGACTGGCTCCCAGCCACTTCTCAGAAGCATCCACCTTCACGTTTACCTTGCGGTGGGAACAGGTCGACACCGATACTGACAACCGCACACTGGCCCTTAGCGCGGGGAATCGGCGTGAACTGGACCGACTGACTGTCGGCCTCAACTTCCGCCCGATTGAGGACACTGTGTTCAAAGTCAATTGGCAATACAACACCCAAAATGACAACGCCAGGGGCCTCGTTCCTGCGGGTGACCTGGGAACTTCCAGCAGCCCGATGGACGGAGACGGATTCCTGTTCCAAATGGCCACATACTTCTAAACCTGTATCGGCTGCGCTCTGCCAAGAATGGCGGAGCGCAGCCTCAAAGACCGAGGATTTTGCATGTACCTGTTTGGACGAATGCTCTTGATCATGATCATCACCGCATGGGTCACAGGCTGTGCTTTCTTGGGCGGAATGCATGAATTTACCGCCGTATGCGACTACGACCGTGCATGGGAATCAGCCCTCGACACGGTGAAAGACCGTTCGGTCGGCACACAGGACAAGGAGGCCGGCCTTATCGTCACCGATTGGCTGGAGATCCCCATTCCCGGACGAACGTACGGCATTTTTCAACGGGACATGGCAGACAGCAAGGACCGCTCCCGCGTGACCCTCCACGTCAAGCGCCTCGATGATGGCGGCACCCGGATCAGCTTCATCGAAGAACGGCAGAGCTGGGTATTCCGAGGCGGGTCCCGGCTCTTTGGGTGGGCCCCGACCGACCCCTCCGCAAACGTCATGCGCGATCTACTGAACCGCCTGGATATGAAACTGAAGGAGCGCGGATGTTCGCTCGCATCACTCTGATTGCTTACATGACCATGGGATTCATCATCCCAGGTTTTCCGCTTCCTGGGTGGGCGGCCGACAAGGTGTGGGATAACGAGCTGAAGCGTCACCTGACCGATGAGGAGCTTAACCACGCTGAAGTCTTCATGTCAGAAGAAGAGGCGGTAAAAATCATCCTGCCAAAGTCCCAGCGCGTCCGCAAAGAGGTCATCGAGCTGACCCAGGAAAAGAAAGGCCTGATCGAGCAACGGATCGGCTGGAAGTTCCCGGAGAATGCCTTCGAACTATACATCGGCGAGACTGGCGAGAGGATCGACGGCTATGCCATGGTCCATAACACCATCGGCAAACATAAGCACATGACCTATATGGTCGGCGTGGACGCCAAAGGCGCCTGTTCCGACGTCGAGCTGCTGGTCTTTCGAGAAGCCAAGGGCAGCGAGGTTGGACGGAAACGATTCAATTCGCAGTATGAGGGCAAAACGGTGTCCGATCCCATTCGGATCAACAAGGACATCATCAATCTCACCGGCGCCACGATGTCCGTCCGCTCTATCAGTGCCGGCGTCAAGCGAGTGCTTGTCCTGGTCGACGAATTTTATTTGAAGCCCGCCGGCATCGGAAGCGACACCGTCGCCGTGCGCAAGTCGGACAAAGGATTGTTCGGCACATTTCTAGGGAACTAATCGAAGCGGACCGAGCGTCCCAGACATGCGAAATTTCAATCAAAAATTCAAACTGCGGGATTCGGATCGCCACATTCGGATGCTGTATACGTTGTTTCTTCTCTTGATGTTGGCAGGGTTTGTATTCTCATTTTTTTGGGCTCACAGCATGACCAGCTTGTCTCCACAAGGCATCGCCGATCACTATCGAGGATCCGACGCAACTTTCGGCGAGCCGATGTCGTTTCGGGAGCTAGCAGAGATCACCCACTTTCATCTTTTCACAATGCCCGTCGTCTTTATGATTCTGATCCATGTCATGTACCTGACGAGCGCAAGCCATGCCTTGAAATCCGCCGTCACGTGGGCCGGCTTGGGAGGGGTCATTCTCGACCTTCTCTCACCCTGGCTGATCAGCTATGTCTCGCCGATCTTTGTGGCCACCATGCTGACCGGGGACACACTCATGACTGTCAGCTTCCTCGTCATGATGACTGTGCCGCTCTACGAGATGTGGGTATTGAGGCAACCGTTGATGGGAGGAAAGCAGTCGCCGGATTCGTAAACGATACAGTCTGTTTCCAGAAGTATAGAGCGGCCAGAGGTTTGCACCCAGAGCCCAGGATCATATGGATGGTCCTGGGCTCTGTTCGTTTTGTGGAGAAGAATATATGCGTATCGAAAGCTTAGAAGAAATCGATCCCGCGGTTTTGAAAATTCAAGCTCTACTCCAGAAGATCGACCACCTTCGACTTCCAATGGCTTCCCGCCGAGATGTCGAAAGCATTCTGGTCCGCCAGATCAGTGAGGAAATCGATCGAATGCTGCCTTGGCAAGCCGGACACGGCAAACGGACTGCGATCGTTGCGCTCAAGATCGGGCAAGCGGTTCAGTTCGACCTCGACGCGATGCACCATCTCAAGCTCGCGTGCCTGCTCCACGACATCGGAATCTTGATGCTCCCGACTCATCTCAGAACCGACAAGAGCCCTCTCGAAAGTGACTCCTACGTGACGATTCAGAATCACCCTCGTCTTGGAGCGACCTTGCTCGAGCCGTTCTCGTTCTTGAGAGAGACGACAACCCTCATCGCCCACCATCACGAACGATGGGACGGATCGGGCTATCCATACGGTATCCGGGGAGAGTTTATCCCCCTCGGCGCCAGAATTCTCGCGATTGCCGACGCATTTGATGCCATGCAGATTCCGGATATCTCAGATCACGCGGTACGTAATACGATCGCGCTGAGAATTCTCCACGTCGCGGCTGGAACCCAGTTCGATCCTTATCTCGTTCGAATATTTACCAGAGTGATGACGCCTCTGTCTCATTCTGAAACCTGTATCGAACATTTGCCCACGCAAATTGAGCGGAAGCTTATTCCACCGGTGGAACATGAATGATTGCAACCGTTCAGCCATTGAACTGTCGTATTGTAAATTTTCAGCCAATCCGTTGACGCTGGCGCATTCGTAGCCGGGGCTGATCACACCGGCATCGGAGTGGGAATGTGCTCCCTCATTCTTGCGTATTGTTTGTCGGGAGTCGCGGTCAACCACATCGGCGATTGGAACCCGGACTTCGTCATTTCGAAACAGACGGTGTCGCTCCCAAACCGGTACACAAAAGAAGCAATTACGGAGGAGCGAATTACGGAATTCGGTCAGCTGGTCCAGGAAGATGCCTACAAGGTCTATGACTTTCCGACGTCCGATCAGGTCAAGATCTACTATGACAACGCCTCGCTGCATCTCAACCTTGCCACCGGCGAAGGGACGTACGAGAAGGTATCGCGAAGGCCCCTCCTGTACCATGTCAACGCGCTGCATCTGAACCGGCTCAAAGGCTGGAAATGGGCATCCGACCTTTTCGCTCTCACCCTCATTCTCCTTAGTGTCACAGGGCTGTTTGTGCTGCGCGGCAAATACGGATTGGCCAAGCGAGGAAGATGGCTGGTTCTGGCCGGCCTAATTCCACCGGTGTTGGCTCTGCTCATCTTTGAACTGAAATGAACGACTTGCTTCGGCTAATTGAAGATGTGAACGGCGATTGATTGGCAGCCCCCTGTAGGCAGGACTCGTTCAGAATCCTCAGATGAAGGGCTGTTAGTCTTCAACCCTGCCTTGGACTACAAATCCCTCGAGACGGAAATGCGATCTGCACATCACGCGTGCATAATCTGAGCAAGTACTAGCTTCGACAATTCGATCAGGGGAAAAGGCGATTGAAGCCTTGTTCGTCTAGAAACCTCTCACCAGCCTCAATCGACTCTTAACAGCCCTGAGGATATACCATCCGTTGAGAAGAAGACATTCGCCCCCATTTCTTCGCCCGCACAAGCAGCAGCACCCTAAAGACATAGACGTAGCCCCCTGCCTTAACGAGATCCTCGTCCTATCGGTTGCAAGCGGCAGTTCATTCGACGGCTGACATGCGGATACAGACAAGAATTCAAGGGCTAGTACCTTGTAATCAGCAAGTATGGTGGGCCGCTATCCTGGCACATTGTCTCTTGTTACCTTGACTCTCGGGCGGAGAGGAGTTTGCGAAGGAATTACTCTGAATTCAGCAGAAGCACACGTTGAAGCATCGTTCACAGAGGCCATTGTCGGCATGTGAGCTATATAAGGACCAGAAAAAATGCCGGCCCGTTTTCCATCTTGCGACGGGAACGGACCGGCATTCTTTTGAACACCGCTACTTGAGCCTCGCTTATGCTCCGAGTCTGGTGAAGACTGGGAGTACAGGAGCCCAAACCGGGTTGACCAGCCGCTCACCGGAATCGGTGTACGACATAACCAAGCCCGCGAAGCGTTGATCCGGATCGTGAAGGATGTCCACCAAGCGCTGAACCTCCCAGAGGACGTCCTTCGACTCAATCTTAATGTCGACAGTCTGCCCTGGTTGGATCGCAGCCTCATTGTCCATCGTCAACCCAGCCGCCGCAACGAGCTCGGCCGGATAGTTTGGATCAAGATTGGCAGCGCCCGTTTTATTGGTGAATCGAATCCCTGCTGTCGTAAATTCACCGATGGTCACCGGCACCGTGCCGTTATTCGTCGCATGAATTACCATGCGCAATGCACGGCCAGGCACATCATACTCCGCATGAGTCACTTCCATGACCAGCGGATTTGGCTTGATTGGCAAAGGCTTAATCTTGGCTTCACCAGCCTGGAGCGGCACAGTCACAGGGTACTGCGCGTCGGCAGAGAGATACCCGACAGTCACGACCGTGACAGTGAACACTAAAAAGGCAATACCTACTTTGCGATCGATCGGATCAAGCAGGATCTCATCGCCATAGGCTGCCAATACGCGAGCACGGATCAGGTACATCGGACGGATCATGAAAAATCCAACCCAGGCGCAAGCCACTGTAGCCCAGAACAGGTGCCACATGACTCCAGTCGCCGTACCCTTGGTTTCAGAATCGAAGGTCTCTCCCGTGAGAGTCTTGATCTCATTCTTGAAGTCATCATAATTGCCGGTGATGTCCATCCATCCACCTGGTCCCGCAATAGGACCAGCGTCCTTAACGGCAAACATAGGATGGATATGGTGGTGGCCTGGCAAGCGGGCCTTCAACGTCACTTCATATTCATAATCCCGACCGATTTCCATCGGACCGGACACGAACATTGGCGTGCCGTTGATTTTTGAGCTCAACCGCACAAAGACGGAGCTGGGAGAACCGATATTGAGGAACGTCCGGTTTGGCTTCACAACCGCCCTGGGCCAATCCTCTGACAAATGGAACTTGCCCTTTAAGGCCGTCACATCATTGACCTTTGTCGACTTTCCTACCCACTCAGTGTCATACCAATTGACAGTACGCATCCGCAGAAACGGCTCCTGCGAACGTTCTCCGTGGGCGAAAGCCGGAGTGGCTTCGAACACCGGCGTAACCGCCAGTGTCGCCATCCCGCAGAATCCGAGCATCCACAGTTTGAAGGCTTTCTTGGCGTTCATGCTTTCCCCCCAGACGTTTTGGCTTTATCGGCATGCGCTAATGTGGCGAATGCAAATACGTCATGCACCTTCGTGGTTTTCTGCCTGTCATCCGTAAAGTAGAAGTAGGCCGTGCAGAAGAATTTCC
>JBJACV010000031.1:0-23120 GCA_046604365.1 Nitrospira sp. | reverse complement strand
CGTTGTGTCCCCCCATGATCCAAATCAGAAAAGAAGACCTGACCGTCTTTGGATTCAACATGGCCTCTGGATACGACATTATTCCCATCAATCACCGGACCGTTATAACTCCAGTTCTGACTATCCCGCCCCCCATACTTCTGAAGATGTCCGCCAACCAACTGCAGATCGCCGACCTGCATCATCATCCCTGAGGAATGCGCTTCTAACCGTGCGGACCAATCCTCAGTGGGAGCATGCATCTCCCAGCGCCCTTGCTGTGGGTTGTACGACATCTCTCCACGAAGCTCACCACGGTAGCCATCTTTATCCACCGTGAACGACGATTGAAATGGTTGCCCACTCCCATCGGCGGCCACCCCACCCTGACCATGCACCACACCCGCTAACGTCTCATGAGAGCCATCAGCATGAAACACCTCAACGTGTGAAGCCCCTGAATACGATCGTGTCAGTTCTCCAGCATTCCCCTCTGTGGTCGTCGTCATCAGCCCATGCTCGGAACTATGTTGCGTGTGTAAATTCGTCCCATCACTACTCGTCACGGTCATCCCTTTGGAGAAATCCGGCATGCCTTGGTCATTCAGTCCGACATTGCTCAACGCATACCGATGTTCACCGTGCTCCGTTGAATGCGCGGTCATCACCCCACCACTCCACGGAGAATCGGCTGAGGGGCGTGAAAAACTGGCTGTCACATCCGCTATGACAGTCTCGGTTCGCCCATTGACGCTCATCGGCACGGCCGCAGTCCCGACTGCCGTAAATAACTGTTGATGATCCCCTTGCGTGCGAAGTTCTTTGGTGAACCCCCCTTCCGACCAGGTATCGCTGAGCGACTTCTGTTGGTTCATGCGCTGATTCCAGGTCTCGCGGTAGTCATGTTGGACATTATTGCCGTCACGGCCCATATACGACACGTCGACATGATCCCCCGACACCTCAAATTGAGCCGAGTGCATCTGACCATCAGCACCCTGAACCGGTTGACGCCACACCCCTCCCATATACTCATCACCGTGCTTGCTCCATGAGCCCTCGGGACCATGGTACTGCTTCGTCATGCCATCCCGGCTCACCATCATCGAGCTCCCGTCACCATACCCAACACTCGTATTGCCCCCTTGGTGATGCACCATCGTGCCAGTGCCACCACGAAAGTAGCTGGACCCAGCATGAAACCCACCCGACGCATCTTGCACCATCGGGGAGTGCTCCTCCTTCAAATGCTGTCCGGGCTCCACATACTTCCCATCTCCATGGGCATACTGCGACGCCTCATGCGCCGCAGCCGATTGCGCCCCCGCTGTGGCCCCTGTCACCGCCGAAGCCAACGAGCTCATCCCATACGCCGCGACCGTCGCCAAGGTCGGAACCGCCCAGATCAACCGCCCTGAGAACGTATTGAGGCCAATCAAGACATTGGAATAGTCGTCAAACGAATTGAATGAAATCAGCCCCACGGTAATCTGCGCCATCTGTTGAACCCCATACTGATACACCACAAAGTTCAAGATCGCGTACATGGGGATCCACATAAAGAGCCATCCATACCCCAATACCAATCCGCGGATGGTCGCAAACATGGCAGGACTCATGGCTAACGCCAACATGAGCGGCGTTAAAAGATACACCACACTCTCCGAAACGGTCCGCATCAAGGGAACAAACCGAGCCGATATCAACGAATCCGCATACGCTTGATTCTTAATATCGGCTGTAATGGATTTCGTCATTTGCACAACCGCACTGGCGGTATCGTTCCCCTCTTCAGCAGATTGCCGATCCGCATCCTTCCACCGCTCGCGTAACAACACATTATTGATGAGTGCGCGAGGACCCTGCGCGCTCCCCATGATATTCGTGACAAAGGCCTGCACCGGCGTCAATTCCCCATCGGCCACATCCAGAACCCCCAACACAGCACGAAATTGCCGCATCGTCTCATCGTAATCGGGCTCACCATTCGCCAGCCCATTGACAATCCAGCGATCGTACATCTCTGGACAAGTGCTCTGCGCAAACTGATTCCCCAGTCGAATCTCGACAATCGGCAAAGCAGCGTTCGTGACCGCAATTGACGTGATCATATTCGGAGAATTCAAAATAGGTTCACGTTGCAACCGATTCAGCTCAATCTCCCGGAACACACAATCCTTCAGATAATTGGTCACATTCGCTTGCAGATCCCCAGGGATGATTTCCTGCATCATCGTCTTCTGCATGTCGAAAAACCCTCGACCAATGGACGAATTGACCACCCGATACTCCGCCGGCAACCCAAACGTCGTCTCAACACCCACCATCGTTTGATAACTGATTTCGGAGGTCATGTAGGCCGGAAACGCCACCGCCAACGGGACATTCCCAATGACCTGATCTGGTACTCCCGGATTCACCAAATCATGCACGAGGACGGTCATTCTGATATTGAGCGTCACCGCCAGAATAACGATCGCACCAAAGACCCATTGCCACTGAATCCGGCCACGGCCGAGGAATGACACAATGCCCCCAAACACTAAACAGACCATCCCTAAGCGCAGTAAACTTTCATACCCCCCACCCATTAAAAAGACGATGGCACGAATCACATCCGACAACACATCGCCGCTTCCAAATGTGTTAATTGGCCACATCGTAGGGGTGCTCCACGCTTATTGAACGTTATGCTTTTTCCGCTCCGGTCGCGCCAACGCCTTCTTTAACGTCTGCGTTGAATAATAGGTAAACGCCGGTCCATGTCCCAACCGCTCTAATTCGTACATCACTTCCCCATGAGCCGCTGATCGGACGGCATACGCTTGTTTATAGAATTCGTTCACGTCGGCAGGAAACCCAACCTGTTTCTGCGCCCAACGGGCTGACTGTTTCTCGATTTCTTTGAGTGCCCGATCAATCCATCCCCACGCAAACTGTGCTCCGAGCAAGGCTCCAACTTGGGCCTTGAGTACCTCCGTCTGACCGGGTTTCGTCGAGTATCCCACCAGCAACCGATAGAGCGGAATGGGAGATTTATCGATCAAATCTCTCTCGACTGGGGTCAATGCAACCCCATCGACCGTCAATTTCTGCACAATGGTGTCATACATCCGTTCCGCCCGCAGCTGTGTACCCACCAAATTTGTGACATCCGTCTCGAACGGAGCCAAACACCTCACCGCATCAGCTGGACCACAATCAAGCAATCGCACAACCGTGGTCGTTCCATCCGCATTGATCAAATCCGACAGACGAATCGTCGGGGGTAACTGCGCTGGCACTCCATCAGCCCCGACATACACCGTCCCCATCACACTCTGCATCATCTTGGCATCATCCACCGCCCAACCAGATTCAATAAGCGCCTGATAGACAAGATTCCCCTTCGGGTCTTCGGGTGTCCCATCCAACGCTGTGGCTGCCTGCTGTGTGGTTTGGGTACGCTCCGCGTCTTGACCAGCCCAATAGTCCATCAACGCACCACCGGCCACGCCCACTTCCTTCACCGAATCTTGAATCTTCGTCGCCACCGACGAAATCTGGTTAGGTTGGCCCCTCGCAAGCTTTGCCAGTTCTCCACCAATTTGGCAGGGAGAGAGCCGGCCGGCCGCGTTAATCGCCCGCGCTGCCGCCTCCAATTTCGAAATGATGTTTTCACAAGGTTGACACAGCTCCATCAGCGCCAATTGGAACGCAAACCCCAAGACGGCGGACGTGCCCAGTTGTTGCAACAAATCGGTAAAACGGCCCAACGAGGGAAAAGAAATAGACCCAAGATACAAATCGATTTTTCCACACCCAGCCGAGAATCGCGGTGGCGCAAAATTCACCAAGTTGAACGTCTCATTCGGGATCCGGATCCCCATTGCTCCGCCCGTTAACGCCCCAGATACCTGGCTCTGATAAGCCCCGGGTCGCGTCATCGTGGCTCCACCCCACCCATCGAACATCCGCTGCAATGAGTCATTGATATCCGCGTGGGATACACCCGACGATCCGAGGACACTCAACAGAATAATCAGAGCACCGATGCGTTTCGCCATACGCCTCCGGATTAAGATTTCAACGGATGTGATTTCAGACCGGCCCGATGTTGCAGAATCGTCAACACGCGGGTGCGAAGATCATCCAAGGTAATCAGCCCAGTCCCGATCGGAACGATGAATTGCTCTTCAGGAATAGCCAAAAAGATCACGGGCACTTTATTCACCCCCAGCTGATCGCCCATCCCGTTATCTACGACTGCCTGCGGGAACTCAGGGAGCGTCCGGCCATCCTGCGTCACCGCCTTCACCGAAATCCCATAGGTGTCACTGAACACCTTCAACATCTGCGCCTGCTTCTGACAATAAGGGCACGTCGACGTAAAGAAAAAGAACAATCCCGCCTTCTCCGAAATCCCCCGCAACACCTCATCGTCCTTTACTTGCTTCGCCTCGGCATAAATCTCATGGCCCACCGTTGAAATCGGATTCGAGGAGCTAAAGTCATACTGCGGATGCGTATACATGACGGTCGCCCACATATCCGTAAACCGCTGAGCCCGATTAAACGTCTCTTTATGCACCTGGATATAGCTCAACACCGTTTCTTCCGTTTGGACATCCAAGGCTGCTTCTTTCTTGGCCGTGAGAAGGATTTTGAGCCAGGCGGCGGGGAGGTTCGGTAAATCGATCTTATCAACGGGAAGTTTCTTTAGCGCTTCTTTTAGCGCGAGCTGATCTTTGAAATGCTCCGGTCGGAGCGGGATCGCAGGAGAAGGGGCTAACTGTTGTGGAGTAATGTCTTGTTCCGGTTCTGGAAAGCGATCTTGATAGAAATAGTAACCCTTCCACTCGGTCAACTCTGGGGACGGTTCCGGCTGAAAGAGTTTGTCGTAATCCGCTCGACTGGGGCTCGCGCCAGCCACCAGCACGATGCCCACCATCAACCCATACACCCAGACCGTCATCATACACCCCCTTCTATCTATTCTTATTACGGCCTGGATCTTAGAGTCGGTGCGGCCCGCCTCAACACCTCACAAGAGACAGCAACGTTGGAGTTTCCAGAGGAGAAAGACAAAGTCATCGCCGTCGACCGGATAGGTGGAGGCCATCCCCCACATGAGCTGGGTCCGACCGATCGGCGAACAGCAACTGGTGACATTGTTCGACGTGGAGTCCGCGATCGGATACAGGAGTTGGAACTTGTACTGGCTTTTGACCATCAGAAAGGTCGGAATGTCCGTACAAATCGCGGACCCATCCGCAGCCCAATACAGCTCGGCTCCGAATCGCGCCAGTTTTGCCAATACCCGAGTCACCACTAATGCGGCCGGCTTGATCTGTCCGCTATAGGAACCAGATGTAAATCCAGATGGCGGGTAGATGTTCCCGAATGAGCCCGCACACCAAAAGAGCGGATCAAGCGGGTACCCAAAACTCGCGGCAACTGAATCGACGGCACAGGCGGCCGTCGCCACGGGATTCGCAAAGAGAAACGCTTCGGGAAATAAAAGTAACGATAGCGGGTCATCATTCCATGCTGGATCGACTTCAGACAGATAGGCTATATCCAGGGGATTCCCCATCGAGGTCGCCATCGCACACAAGTAATCGATTCCGGTTCCCAACATGGCCCATAGTGGGAAGATGATGAAGTGGACGTGGTAGTACGACATCTTCAGGGCCGGATCGTCTTGCGACACATCCACGAGCCCCCGATTGATGAAAGTAGGGTCACTCCCAAGTGTCGCACCATTCAAACTCGGAAAGCAGAGCGGATTGCGGACAACCTCCAGAAGGTCTGTGGGCATAAACGCCCCAAACGGAAGCCCAGGGACACAGATATAGGGCGTAAAACAAATACAGCCACACAATTGTGGGGGATAGATGGCAGAAATTCCTGGCCCGACCGCCGGACGGACACTGTCCTCACTTAAGTTAAAGACCGTCACCCCAATCAAGGACATGGGGAAGATACATTCCCAGCAGGTTTTGGAGAAAGTCTGTTCAAAAATATTTGAGCTCGGGCAATAGGCTTCGGTGACGGCAGGACCAATCAACAAGAATCCCACCACACACAACAACCCGACACAGAATACGGACAGGCGCAACCATCGACACTGAGCGAGGCGGCTCACAATGCAACCTCCTCGATCTTCATGACGGGGCCATTTTGAGAGATCACGCTCGGAACATGGGCCAGCTGAAATTTGCTCACCATTTCAGGCTGGACCCAGTAGACCCGACATTGAAGTTGCTTGGCGACTTCTGACACATCCCCGGCTGAAAGCAAGATTTTTACCCCAAGACCATACCGCTGGAGCAGCGATTGCGCGTACGTGAGTTGCTTCGCGTCACGGCCGTCGATGACCACATACCGGTGCGATAGCGCGATCCGGGTCAAGGGATTGATCTCTGTCCCTCCCTTCACCACCACCACCGTCCCATCATGATTTAAAATGTCATGCTCATAGCGTTGCGTGACGTCGACCGTGAATACACGGGACGACGTGGCGGGTTGCAACCCAATATTCGGCCCCTCATGCAGCCGTTCCACCACTCGCCGCTGTAAGTCCTCCCGCACCTTTCCCCAGTCGACCCGGCGCATCTGCTCCTTGAGGTACTCTTCCATGTCTTGTTCGGCAATCGGATAGCGGGACAGATCGGTCGGCACGGCGCTGATCCCCGTCAAGACGGGCATCACTGGGCGCGGCACCGTAATCGGACCGCCCATTTGCCAACTGCGCGTTTGGCCGACATACCACTCCCGCAAGGGACGGATCGTTCCTTCAGAACGGCTGAGCTGACTCAAGAGTGCCTCCAACGGGGCAGCACCCGTGACCATCAACGCCGCCTGGTCATTGACGATCGCCAAAGTCGGCACACTCGTCACACCCAACTGGCGAAAAATGATGGGATCAATCGTGGTGTGGGGAGCTTGCTGTTGTAATTCGACCGCGAGCGCTTTCGTCCGGTCGACGGTTTTACGCATGTCGTTGTCGATCATGCCGCGAAAGACCACAGTGGCCCCGAGGCGATACGCTTCACGCATATACCCCTTGAGCAACTCATCGGGAATCGACCAGGACACGAAATAAAACACGCCTTCACGTTTCTTGATCGGCATGGCTCCCGTGGGACCCTGAACCTTCGGAGCCATACCCGCTAAGCGTTGCTTGCGAAGCTCCTGTGCATGTCGACGGATGTTTTCCACGCCCTGAAGCGGTGAGAGACTGGGTGTACCAGAACCACCCACGGTCGCAGGCTCCGCGAGACACCAGGATGGCCCTAGGACAAGTCCTGCCAGGATGCTGAGAAAGTAGAGTCTCCATTTAGACTGTCCAATCATGGGCCCTCCCTTCTGCCACACTCCAATGAATATCCTGTGCCGGCTCGATCGGCGGTTGGGTTGACCGATAGATCACCTTCCCCGCATACCAGAGGACGCAGACCAACAGCAGCGCCTGGAACAACGCGACCGCAATCTCCTTGGCTAGCCCGACGTCTTCCATCCACTCGGACCCTCTGAGTCTCAGAAAATTGGCCATACCACCCCCTTGATGTCCTTGACATCGACCAAGCCAATCACGCGACTATCAAACGATCTCGGATGTGGCAGTCCCAAATAGTATGCGCCGTCAGGAATCACCGGCGGATAACTCGCAGGCTCAATCCGTTGCTTATACTTATCTTGCTCAATCACGGTTGCGACTTTCCAATCGTTCACGTAGACATCACGGCCTTGCACTCGCACCACGTCACCGGCCACCCCATACGCCGCCTTGAGAAACATGCGGCCTACCCGTGAATAGGGCCGCAATGGGCCCTTCGGCTCCACACGATCGGCATATTCTTGCGTCATCTCAAACGCCGCATACTCACCGCGCTGAGGAAGCACCCCTTTCTTCACAATAAAGAAACTGTACTCGGGGAGACTTTCATCATCCCGCACATAAATTCCGTACCAAGGACTGACGGCCAATGCAGTCAATGAGATAACCGTAAGGCCGATCGCCACGCGCTTGGGCCAACCGTCACGAACCGTCCACTCTGTCAGAGACATCAGGACAGATTTCAATCGCGCGACACGATCCATGAATGCCTCCCTCCGTTACGCCACATCCCGCAGACCGCGTTTCGCCGCCGCCTGCCGCTCCTGCTCGACAAGTTTGTTAATGGCTTCCTCGGTCGTGAACCCCTCACGTTCCAATCGCTCGATCTTCGCCACCTCATCGGAATTCGTGGTGTATCGCAGCTGAGTTTCACGCGGGACTACCAGTCGGCCAATGCCACGTCCAGTGGGCGAGAAGAAATAGATTTCCGAATACCCATCCCCACGATGGACGCTCTTGAGGAGATCGAACTCGGCATCACCCAACACTAAGCGTTCATGTTTTCGTAAACTGACCAAGCTTTCGGGCTTCTGCATTAACAGGAATAAAAAGTCGGAGTTTTCGAGAATCGCTTGGCCTGTGCGGCCCATCACGTCGTAGAAGTCATTCACACCCTGCGTGATCACCACGGAGGATCCGTTATATTTGCGTACGCGCCGCACCGCTTTGTTGAAAAAGGCCGACACGTTGCTTACCTGATCGCCTTTCTGGGCTAACAGATCCCACGCTTCATCGATTCCGCAGATTTTCCGCTGCCCTCGATCTCCGAGATACATGGCCGATTGAATGTTCATGACCAACTGCAAGAGGATGACGGACCGCAACTCCGGTAATTGATCGAGTCCATCTAGCTCCAAGACGATGAAGTCACTCTCAAAGTTGATGTTGTTCCGATCATTGAACATGCGGCCATAGTTTCCGCCTTTGCAAAACGGCAGCAGCTGGTCGGCCAGGTCTTTCTTCCGTCCATGTTGATCCGGTTTTTCTCGAAGCAGCGCACTCACATCTGTCGGAGAACCATCGGCCCCGACCTTCCTGAACACCTCCATGATGGTTTCTTCCAACCATGACATTTGGAGATCAGGCAACATTTGACTGGGCGAGGCCATTTGGGCGAGCAGGTCTTTCACCATCGCCACCCGCTCTTGTAATTCGTCCTTCACTTCCTCCTCAGTGCGCCCATTCCCGGGGATATGCAGCAACGTGAATGGATTGAGGCAGAAGGTCTCTCGTTTGGTGGCAAATTGCAGAAACTGCCCCTTCAAATGTCCGCAGAGTTTTTGATACGACTTGCCGGCATCGATCATCCACACCCGGCCCTGTGTGCCGAGATAGGAGCGAATTAGCTCATTCGCAAAGAACGATTTCCCGGCGCCGCTCTTCGCGGCAACTGACACGTTAAAGTTTCCAGCTGGGTTCGCAAAAATATCCAAGCCGATTGCTTGCCCACAACGTGAGGTGAAGATCATTACAGGTGGGCCTAACCCCTTCCAATCTCCAACCACCGGGGCCACTTCCGCCGGCACGTTCGATGGCACGGTGTGTAGCCGTTGGAGCTTGCTCCGCACCAACGGCATGTCCGCGGTCATACACAGGGGCAGTGAAAAGACAAACTGTGGGAAACTGATGAAGGTGTCCTCTTGGAGCATCCACTCCTGCGTCCGGTACAACGCCTGCACACTCTGGCTGTGCTGCTCTAAGAGGCTTTCATCCTCCCCATACAGAATGACTTGATAGTACATGCCGACCGGTTGATTCCCCTCCGTCATCGCCGACGTCATGAGATCGAAGTTGTCTTTCTTCTTTCCAATCATGGGAATCAACCGCACAATCCCACCCACGGCCTGATTGGTAATCAACACATGGTTGCGGGTAATCTCTGCTCCGGCCTTCACGGTGTTGTACCGAATGACGTTTAACGAGATCCAAAACGGACACGTGATTTGGTCTTGGAGCCGAAACGCACTTCCAATTAACTCCCGATTCCGCCCACCATTCCATGCTTCAGGGAATTGCTGAACGGTCAAACACTTGACGAACCAATTATCGAGGAAGATGGAGGTGGGACTAAGTTGGCATTTCGTATCCAACCGCACCGCCTGCTTCTTGATCAGTTGACGTGGATCATAGGTGGCGGGCCGCTCACCCCAACTATGCCCTGGATTTAATAATTGATGGAGCAAACAGAGGAGACGATAGGCGTTGACCCGCTGAGGAAAGAATCCGCACGTCTCCAGCAGCTTCTCGATTCCATTGAGCTTTTCCCAAATCAAGGCCAGCTTCATTCCATCCGGCAGTTCATTCTCCAGTGGAATCGCGACGCTGACATACACGTTCAGATCACGCGGCCGGACCCCCGTATCGCGAATGAGTCGCGTATCACGCGCGCGCAACATGTACCGCTCCATGGTTTCCGCATCACGATAGGCCGTCGATCCATGTCCAGCATGGTTCCGTAACGCCGTATAGTGTTCCGTAATCGGCTCGATCACTGGGGAACCGTGCATCGCCACCTGAATCGTTGAACCTTGTGGGAGATCGAGGGCATACAACCCACCGAGTCCTTTTACAGCCGCATCATTCAAATGTCCTAAAGGGGGCATGACCCAGATTGCCCCAACCCGGCCATCCGTGAGCCGATAGACCCGATGCACATCATCAAAGGCTCCATAGAGCAAAAAGTCGCTGAGGGGGAACCGATTCAAGGCTTCTTTCATGAAATTATATGGTATGGCCACGATATCCTCGTTTCTCTGTTCGCGGTCGCCGAATGATCTATTGCCCCATCTTCTCCCGCTGTATCTCCATCCGCTCTTGGAGCCTTTCTTGTTCCGTCTCAGGATCGGTCGGTACCGGTCCGCCATACGGCGCTGGGATTGGGCCAGACATCGACGGGAGTTGCTGCTGTAACTGACGCAGTATGGCCGAAGGATCCTGGCTCGTCCCGACCGTCTGAGCCGAAGCCGGCAGAGATGATGGCGGTGGGGCCGTCACCACAGGCGCCGGGGTCGGCATTGGAGCTGGGGCTAAGACAGGTCTTGGGGCATTGTTCCGTTGTCCATACGGCGGCTCCACTAACCCAGGCACCATCCGCGGCACAAAGACCTTCCCGGCAGACCCATTGCGATCCATACCTTTCGGCGCTCGGCCATACGTCCAATCCGACTGTTGGACAATCGCGTAGACAATCGAGGCTTCATGCAGAAAGTTATTCTTATCCCGCCATGGGGCAATCCAGACCTGCATCACTTCAGGTGCGGTGATATTCGGTTGGCCAAGATGCTGCTCGGCTTGCCCTGCGACCGCTGAGACACGATTGGCAAACGATCCCCCATTGCCGGCAGCGGACTCTTCACCTGCGTCATTCTTTTTCATGTTCGTGAGCTGCTCATGACGTCGCTCATAGGCTTCACGAGTCGACAAGCACACGCTTGAATCCGGATAGCCTTTACACGCGAAGTCACTCTTGTAATGTCCGCAAGCCGTTTGAATCAGCCCGATCACACCGACCATGACCATGATCCCGCGTCGCTGTAATGCCGTCATCAGTTCCTCCTGCGCCGAACACCTCGGCCTTCTGGCCGGGGTCGTTGACGCCCTACCGACTCACCGACCCCAATTGCTGCGCGACCGTCGGTGGCATCCCTAACATCGCCATCAATTCTGCCGCTGACTTCTTGCCTGCAACCGTGCGCCCATCCGGGAACACGATGTAGGGTGTTGGTCCACCACCAAGTTGACGTGCCAGCTGCAAGTTATGCTCAAGCGGCGCGTCACAAGGCTTCCCTGCGTCCGGCACCGGTTTTCCAGCCAGTGCGGTATCGAGCATGTCCTGGCGATTATCCGAACACCAGATGTTGATGGACTTCTGAATCGCGCCCTTATGCAGCCGCTCCACTGGATGCAGAAACACCGCCACCGGCACGCCGGCCTCTACGAGCTGCTTCACTTCCGCATGCAGCTCTCGACAAAACGGGCAGTCAGGATCATCAAACACCAACACTGGGGCCGATTCGCGCATGCCTGGGGCCAACTCTGAGGGACGATAGAGAATAGCGTCCTGCAGCGGCACAGCCGCCAGCAATTCCCGTCGTTTGCCCATGATAAATTCCTGCGTCAGGTTCTTTTGCTCCTTCATGTCAAACAGCGCAGCCTGGGCTAATAGATATTGGCCGGACTCATCGACAAAGAAGATCCGTTCATCATTATTCAGAGTGAACATGTAGAGCCCCGGCATGGGTGCCGGCTGCCAATCACGAATCACCGCACCAGGGAACGATTTCATAACCGCGACTCGAGCTGAACTCGCTTGCGGATCGATCAGATCAGGATGAGCCGACGCAAGAGACCCACCACCCAGCAGGATCGTTCCAATTAACATGATCGCCATTCGTATTGTTCTCATTTCCCCCCTCTTTCCTCGATCGAGACCTCGATCAAGCCAATCCATCGCCGCGACGCCCAATAGAATCACCGCTCCCAACAAGGTCACGATGGCTAACACGCTCATGACTCCATCGACACAACCAAGACCAGACTTATAACGGCGGCTCCGCCATCGAACGCCCTTCCGTGATGATGATGTTCGCTTCCCGCCCCACGTCGATTTCGATAATTGGATAAATTTCTTTCGCCAGCTGGGTGTAATGACGTGCCAAGGTTTGGGCCGCTCCGGCCATCCCACCCGCTGCCCCGGCCATGGCAATTTTTTGAGGATCGGGGAAGTTAAACGCCTGATCAGGACTGTTCGAGATAAAGAACCCTTGCTGATAGGGCATGAACACCCGCGAGATCCCATTCACAAACCCCGCCAGGAGGGCCTTCGCTAAGATCGCGCCCTCGCGCTGCACCACCGGACCTCGGAGTCCGACCTTGCCATCTTCACCCGTCAACATCCCACGAATCGGGATATCGATTGCTTTTTCTTCATCCCCTTTCACACACGACAGCGCAGTCGTACGAATCTTCGCGCGTTCTTCAGACAAATCTCCCACTCCCTCGCCCAACACAAAACACTCCCGCATATCCATCTTCACGTTGTTGGGGAGCATCGACATATCCTGCACAACCATCAACACTGGATGAGGCTCCCCTCCGACTCCCACAGACTTCCCCGGCGCGTCCAATCCGGTAATCAATTTGACGGGAATGATCGTCCCCGTCGGAATCCAGTATTTCTGGGGTAAGGTGGCAGCCTGTGGAGGCTGCGGATCCGGAGAGAGCACACGGATTCGACCCGCAGGCGGCGCATATTGAATAGGAGCGCCACCCTGCATCGGGCGCGCCATCCCAGCACCGCTGGGAACGGGAAGCGACGTCTGTGTCGGCTGCGCTTGACCCGTACGGCCCACAGTCGGTAAGGCACTTTGTGGAGGTGGTGGAATAGCAGCCCGTACTTGTGTCTGAGTCGACGGCGCAAGCCCATTTACACTTGAATTCGGCTCGCGTGTGGTTTTTGCCTCTTTGACTTGCTTATTGAGCTCCTCCATGCTGCGGCGAAACTCATCCTGCAATGATTGCACCTTTTGCTCTAACATCTGCTCTTTCTGCTCAGTCTTCTTCACACGTCCGGCAGCCTCACCCATCCAGGCTTCCTTATCTGCCAGCTTCGTGAGCGTCGCCGGTTTACTGGCTGGTTTACCCGTGATGCCAAACGGTTCTGGCGTTGGATCGGCACGCAATGACTGAAGAAACATCGTGCCCAAACCGAGGATTACCACCACAAGTAGCGCCAGCTTCCACCGCTCCATCCCCCCACCAGATCCTCCGAAGGGATTCCTCTCATTCTGGCCGCTTCCAAGCAACTTATCTCCGAGTCCACCTTGACCTGGATTCATATTAGTTACCTTTCCCCATTTCAGGGTCAGGGGATATCACCTTCTGGACTGCCTTCTTGACTGGCTCTGAATACGTCACCATATAGACAATCGCACTCTGTCCATTCGCAATGACACGGCGGTCCAACGCAATACTAAGCTCAGCCCCCGTGAAAAATTCCGTCTGTCTGAGGCTTTGGGTCTCCATCTTCGAGTTGAACAACTCATACATGCGCACCGTGTACTGCGCGCACCGATATTCACGTACCGCCAGCACTTCCAACTCCAACCACTTCGGATGTGACTCTTTGGGTAAATCTCGGATCGTACATGATCGCGGCAGAGTCCCCTGCGCCGCTTGCCGAATCAGTTCCACATTGGCTTCTGGATACGAATCCGCTCGACGAACCGGATCAATCTCCGCTTTGCCACCAGAAGACCCCAGGCGGACATCCTCGACCACGATCATTTCGGCAGGAATCATGGCCGGCGTGATCTGGAACAAATACGACTGGCTATCTGTCATCACGATCAGATCGCCAGGCGCCATGGTATTTTTCGGATCAATGGCGACATTGCGGCCATTCGCACGAATTTCGAAGGCCGGATTAACCGTCAGCAATCCGTTTTGGACAACCGCACCAGGTAATTTGATGAGCGTCAGTTGAGAAGAAGAGATACGGATAGGGATCGGACTGTCATCTGACACCGTGACAAGCTGCGTGGCCAAGGCTGACCCCGCCATCAACCCCAGCATCATCACGGCCAGCATACCGATCCGACTTAATCCCAAACGCAACGTCATCGCTTCGCGCGGGAAACCTCGGCCTTCAGGCCGGGGAGGAATAGCGCCAGCTCCCGCTCTCCTTTCGATTGTGCTATTTGTTGATACCCATACCCATCGGCCCGCTGGATCAGCTGACAGTACCCTGGGTGGGTCTTACACCTGTTCGCAATGTAGCGGGTTGCCCTGGTCAACCCGGGCTTGTTCGATTGCTCTCGCAAGCCCCGGCGTTTAGCCGGGGTGGTTGGCCGCCACAGGAACCGTCCCGTCTTCTTCCGGTGTCCCAGCATCAAAGTCCGTGATAAGGGGCTTAAAATCCTGTATGCGAATCTTCATGCGGTAGTACCGCTTATCCCCATCCGCCACCAACGTCCCGGCGATATACCGTTTTTCTAATCCAATGAGCGTGACCGTATCTTTCACCACCTGTACAGTCGTCGGATAAAACACTCGCGATAACTGCCGATCGATGACGTACGCCTTGTCCGCATTCAATCGTTCAGTGATAGGCCCAGCCGCTTCCGGAGCAACAAAACCCAAAAATGTATTGAAGCTGAGTTCGACCGAGTGCGGATGAACATTCGACAGATAAGCAACCAGCGGCATTGAAATTTTCGTCATGTATTCTGGCGACGCCACATTGCCAGCGGCCCACATTTCCCGGTCGACCTCCGGCGGCACCATCACCACAACCGTGGAGCCTCGAAACAGGCCGTTCGCCACTAACGCAAGGGCCAATACTCCGGATAGTGCGGCGAAGACCAGCGTCTTCAATCTCGAATCAGCCAGTTGGTCAGCAAAGAGTTCCCACTTCATCAGAGCGCCCTCCTCCCAGTGCCGCCCTCCCAGCTACTCCAAAAATTCCCGGCGATCCCCTGGTGGCAACCCCCGGAACTGGAACGACGGGATGCCTAGCCAATAAAACCAGTGAAAGACATAGCCTTTGCTCTTACCGCTCTTGAGCTTCATGATGCAGTACGTCGACACAAACCCACCCAGCAAGAAATAGGTAAGTTGACGAGTGAGGATTCCCGCAAAGATCGCGAGAATAAGGATGATCACCTCATCCAACTCCCACCATAAGATTTGCGGCTGCGTATCGATGTATCGCGGAATCTTCACCATCAGGCCACCATCACTTGAGCATCCGATAACCAATCCTCTCCATCCTGTCTTCTTCTAAACTACGAAGGGGACGGAACTGACACTCCGTCCCCTTCGGCCGATTACATCGTCCCGGCCGTGATCGTCGGAATGATGTTGGGCAGATAGAACGCGCCCATCGCCACACCGACACCCGCGCCCAGACCGACCCAGTTACCTCGGATCGCGGAGCCCACGCCCATCAGGGCCGCGAACAAGGCCAACAGGGTACCGAGGCTCCCCTGCAACCAGCCGGTCACCTGCAGGACGAGCGGAGCAAAGGTGGCATCCGCGCCAGCATTGGCCACGCCAGCGGACAGGATCAACAAAGCGAACGCAAAAAGTGACTTCTTCATGGAAGGACCTCCATCACAGTGTTTGGAAACGATTGATGATTCGACGTCATGCCAAACTGAATGTGTCTGAAAGGTCGGTTTTACTGGGTCACCCTCGCCCCTCCTTTGCTGGCCTCAGAAGTCCCCTGGACCGGAGACGCCGACCGTGTCTCTATGGGTAACTTGACCCGCTCCACACATGGGGAGCTATAAATCGCCGTCACCGAGAGGATCGATCGTCCCTCTGATCCCTGTGTTCCCACTGTCTGAACCTCCTCAACAAAGCTGGGTCTTGTCACCAACAGCCGCTCAACGTATTTTCGAACCGCGGCAGTGCGTGACTGCCCAACCTCTTGAGTATTACGTCCCTCTGCTTCCTGTGACACAAAGCGCGTCACCGACACCCCAGCCGGTTTGTCTGTCAGCAAGGTTGCCAACAGCCCCTGCTGCTCCTTCGTCAACTCACGACCGTCTTTCGTAAATGACAGCTCCACGGTACGAACACGGTACGTTAGCTGACAGGACGACATTGGGCTGACCCCTCTAGCCGAATTCGGCAACAGGTTGGTCTCCCGAATGACCGCTGAACCCGGTTCTACGGTCATACTGGACAACGGAGGTGGTGGTGGAGGGACCTGAATAGCCTTCGCTCCATTCGGCGACAGCACAGTAGGCGGAGTGCAGAAGTCCGGTTGGCCGACCATCCACTGGGGAGTCGCCTCAAAACGAGCCACCCCAGACTCAAACGCGGTCGTCTCCTGACAAAACATCAACCCGATTGATGTGAGAATCACGCTTAACATATTGCCTCTTCTATTCGTCGATGAGAGACCAGCGCACCAGGATCTATTGAGACTTTGCTTTTGCCGCTCCAGTCCGAGCACCCTGGCGCCACAACTCAACCCCAAATACGAGCGCAATCGTCAATCCGCACCCAATCAACACATGGACGAAGTTAAACTCTAGCGTTGCCATACCGCCTCCTCCTGACGAGTTCACACAACTAGACACCTATTACGTTCTTCGTGGCTTGACATCCTCCCCGGCACGAAGACCGGAGATTCCTACGGCGTTCAAGCCCCAACAGCAGCCTGAATCGCTTCAGTGGGTTCCTTGGCCGAGCGCGCAACCGCTGCTCGTATCTCCAAAGGCGTGAATTCCCGTGTGCCCCACGGTACATCGAACACAATACACTCCGGATGAGACGAGACAGCGACATCGAACCGCTGTCTCGTCTGCTCTCTCCATCCTCCCCCTGAACGGGGAGGCATTCCGCGCAGTAGGGTAAAATCCCTGCATAGGTCGACGCCGCTCGCTCCACCAGATCGGAGTCCGAATCTGAAACGACGTCGATACTGGCTGCCATCGTCAGCATCACCACACCCACGTGATCGCCATATTTCCCCGAAACGTGGATTTAAGTGGCGATGAACCGAAGTCATGCCCAGCCCCCGTAGTTAAGATCCATTCCGGTCGGATCGCCCACATGAGTCCCACTTCAGGCGTCCAAACATACGCGCCCGCTTGCGTCGGATCCTGCCCATAGGTGACGCTCGCCACGCCACCCAATTCTGAGGTAAAGGCTCGCACCAAACCCGCGCGACCGTACCAGATCGACCGTTGCCCCACGCTCTGCAACCCAGGCCGCACCTCCGGTGTCACCTGGAACCCCACATTCGCGTGCGCCCACCAATGTCCCCACCACTGGCTCCCCAAATCCCATGAGGCCAACAATTCAGTCCGCGCCGATGGCTCACTCCATGGGCCCGTCACAGGGACCTGACCCGTCACTCGAATACCGAGACTCGGAAGGGCTAAATCCCCCTCCTGTTGTTTGTTAAACCGGTACAACAACCCCACTCGCACTCCTCGTGGATCATCCACGGTCCCAGGATGCAATGGCCCCCACGCGGTGGTGCCACCAGCAAACACCTCGAGACCCGACACCACTCCCCAGCGAACATCGACCGTTTGGCGAACTCGCACCTCCTGCGATTCGACCTTGTCAAATCGAAAGGCAGGCTGCACCACCACGTTACCCTTATTGATTGGATAGGCATCATCCAATTGAGTTGGGAATCCGGGTGACAAGTTCAGAGGCGACACCTCTGCCCCAGCCGACGACCAACTGAACAACCCCAATACGAGAATCGTCACACGTAGTTGCCACATAGCACGACCTCACAAGTTAATCTCTGTCCCTGTGACCTATTACGTTCAAACCGGACTAGATGAAGGAGAAGACTGAGTAGATCGCAGAGCAGATCAGAAATGGAGGGAGGTCAAATGCCAGGACACAGCTCATCAACACGCGAGGGCGTTCGCAATCTCAACCACTCACGTCAGGGTAAACCAACGGCGTCAGGACAAGAATGGCTGCGAAGCAGACACAGCGCACGATGCCGTGTCAGCCGAATCGGTCGACTAGAGCGCATAACACAATGTCCCGTTCCGTCAGACTTGCTCATTCCTGCTCACACAGGAACGACGCTGACTTCCTGCTTCGCCGAGGCCGGTTTCACCCGGATCTTGCGATCCGAGCCAGAGCCTTCCTCTCCACAGGCTGACACCGTGGAACTCACGGCGTAATGCCTCACAACGCGCAATTACCTATTTAACTGTTCAAGCCCCATAGAAATATTACGCTGAGGCGCGAAAAGCCCCGTCATTCATGGCGGGGATGTCAAGCTCAAGCGGACATGAGCCGTGACACTGTGACACACCCCCCTGTGTCACAGTCTTAGATGTCGGGATCTCGGACCGTGACACACCCCCCTATGTCACAGTGTCAAGTTATTCACAAGGCAACCTTTCACCACACGAGGAACTTATGTTTATCGACGCAATCCATGGAGCCGCCCTGATGGGTTTACATGACAGTGCCTATCGTCCACGCCCATCCATGGCAGGACCTGAACGGTGTTTACGCCAAATCGTCTACAAGGGCCGTGGAGTCGAAGGTGCCCCGGTCGGCTCTCGCTTAGCCATGGTCCTCAAAGACGGCGACGCGCACGAACGCGTCTCCATCGATGTTCTCCGCCACACCCTGTTACACATTCATAGCGAGCAACACCCCATCGATCTCGTCAATGCACTGCCATGGCGTGCACACCTCCCAGGCTACACCTGCTCTGTCTGCACCCCGTCCGGTGACATCCCTCGCATTATTCCTGCGAGCACATTGCATGGTCACCTCGACTATTTAGGTCGAGATCTCTTTGGGGATAACCATCTCGGTGAACACAAAGGCGTTGTCTCCCATATCTTCAAACGCTTCTGGGAAGGGGAGAAAGAGCCGTTGGACTATTTCACTCAGAACGTGTGTTATTTCCGCGGGCTCCGAGAAGAAGACCTTATCGTCAACACCGGTGGCCTGCTCATCAAAAACAAAGACACCAGCGCCTATCTGGAATTTGAACTCGAATACGACTACGACCAGGATCGTCTGTTCGTGGGGAATATGATCTACGCGCCCGGACTCGAACGACGGGCCGTCAACAAGACATACACTGGCCTCTATCACCAAGCCATTGAGAAGTTTCGCCTGGCCGACCAACATATTGCCGACCAGACGCTCCCTCCTAGACTCGATGATGCCGACGACACGCGCTGTCTCTACTGCCCATACCAAGATCTCTGCTGGGAAGGATATGAACAACCACCGCTCACCCAAGCACTCATGCTTCCAGACCATCTCCTCCCACTCGCAAAAGAGCTCTTCGACCTCGAAGCCGAACTCAAACAACTCAAACCCAAATCCGATCGGCAGGAGGAATTAAAAACTACCCTCATCAAGGAACTCACCGTCCTCCAAGCCACCACACTCACAAGTCCCGACCTTGAAATCCAACTGACACAAAGTTCTCAGAACCGGCTAGACGAGAAACGCTTACCGACAAGCATCAAGAAGGCCTTTATCAAAACCATCACCGTCAATCGCCTCACGGTCCGCCGCCCAAAACCCCAGGCCAAAAGCAAACGGGCTCGCCCGCGTCCAACTTCCACGCTAACGACAATCCCAAGCGGCACGCACCAAACCGCAGCGTAGCAAGTATCCAACGACCGCATCCTCATCTCTCATTACCTACGTTACGCGCAAAGCCCCGCCATTCATAGCGAGGATGACACACGTGAAGTCCTCCGTAATAGAGAAGGGATCCGCGCACGCTATGCATCGACTGCAAGCCTACAAGTTTGAGCTGCGCCCGACTGGGGAACAGCAGCGCCTCATGCGCCGCGTTGCCGGGTCCTGTCGATTTGTCTTTAATAAAGGACTCGAGTTGCAGCAGCAACGCTACGAACGAGGTGAGAAGACGCTTCGATATGCCGGGCTGTGTAAGGTCCTGACGCAGTGGAAGTCACAGTCTGACAGGTTGTGGCTGGCTGAGACACCGAGCCAGGCCCTGCAACAGGCACTCAAGGATTTGGAGCGGGCCTACGCCAACTTCTTTGCCCAGCGCGCTGCCTTCCCGCGCTTCAAGAAGAAGGACCGAGCCGATCACTTCCGCTATCCGCAAGGGGTCCGACTCGATGAAGCCAATAGCCGTGTCTACCTCCCCAAGCTCGGGTGGCTCCGCTACCGCAACAGTCGCGAAGTGTTGGGGACGGTGAAGAATGTCACGGTGAGCCAGTCCTGCGACACATGGTTCATCTCGATCCAGACGGAGCGAGAGGTCCCTCGCCCCATGCCGCAGGCGACCACCGCCGTGGGGATCGATCTGGGGATCGTCCGGTTCGCCACGCTCTCCGACGGCACGGTCTATGTCCCGCTCCACAGTTTTAAGAACCATGAAACGCGGCTGCGCAAGGCGCAGCAGGCCATGAATCGGAAAGTGAAATTCAGCCAGAACTGGAAGAAGGCGAAAGCCCGCATCCAGCGCATCCATGCCCGCATCGGGAACGCCCGTCGCGACTACCTGCACAAAGCCTCTTCTACCATCAGCCACAACCACGCGATGGTATCCATGGAGGACTTGCAGGTCAGCACCATGAGTCGATCGGCACGAGGGACTGTCGAGCAACCCGGGCGAAACGTGCGAGCTAAGGCAGGCTTGAATCGCTCGATCCTTGATCAAGGCTGGGGCGAGTTCAGAAGACAGCTGGAGTACAAACTAACATGGAAAGGAGGATGGCTTGTTCCTGTGCCGCCGCAGCACACGAGTCAAACCTGTCCCTCGTGCAGTCATGTGTCAGCGGACAACCGCCAGACCCAAGCGCGGTTCGCGTGCGTCATGTGTGGCTTTGAGGACCATGCGGATCTTGTTGGGGCCATCAATATTCTAAGGGCGGGACACGCCCGATTCGCCTGTGAAGTGAGCGGTGCACCACGGCCGCCAGCAACAGGAACTCACCGAAACGGATTGGGAGAGCACACGACCTCCCACGTCGTAGGAATCGCCGCCCTTTAGGACGGCGAGGATGTCAAAGAAGGAGCCCGATTATGCAACCAGTACCCCAGACACCAAAACGCCGCTTTGTCAGCATCGTCGGACTGAGTGACGAACGCCGGATCCCTCGGCTCGGCCGCATCCGATTAGGCCACGTCAACTTCAACACCGATTCGGACAAATCCCGTCCCGAAGAAGACGCGTTCTTTCATGTCCCCCAAGAAGTCGCTGCCGTCTACGGAACTACCCCAACCGAACTGGATATCCTCTTCCCAGTCAACGATCGGAGTGTGGTATTCCCCCAAGCCTACGAATACTACGGCAGTAGTCGCCGATTGCTCTGTTCCGGGGACGGCCGTCAGGCCATGCGCTGGGATTCTCAAAAACTGACGATGCAGCCCACGGAGTGTCCGTGCAATCTCTTGGGTGAAGGATGTAAACAACGAGGGCATCTCCTCGTCATGCTGCCGAGAGTCCGACAAACCGGGGTCTACCAGATCGACACGAGTAGTCTCATGTCCATCATCAACATCAACTCCTTCCTCCATATGTTGGCCCCGGAAGACGACCCAGACAATGGCCTCCTCGGATACTTCGCCATGGTCCCCATGAAACTGCGCCGTGTCCCCCGTGACATCTACCCCAAAGGGTACCATCGCAAATCCTACCCATTAGAACTGGTCTTGGATGCCACCGACGACGAAATCAAGGAGCTCCGAGCCCAGAAGGAGAAAACTCTCGCCCAAACGCGTAAGTGGACCGTCCAAGTCCCGGAACAAACCAATCCCGAACAAGACCAGGGCTCCATCATCACCATTGACGGACAAGATCCCAGCGCCGTGGCCGCAGCAGCTCCCGCTGATCAGTCGGCCCAACCGCAGACTCCCACACCCGCACAGCCCGCAGCGACAGCCGACGCCCCGCTAGGCGTACCACCTGTCTCGCAACCATCAGACCCCAGACCCCAGCCCCCAGCGACCACAAGTCGACCGACCCAGAATCCACAGGCCTCCCATCAACCCCCGCCAACTCCCGCCGCCCCAATGCGAAGCGATCGGGTGACCCCCGCCCAGCGGAACCGGATCTTATCGAAGACCAGACCCGTGCAGATTCCCGATCAGGTCGTAGACGCACTGATCGAGACCTACACGAAAAAGCAGGCGTCAGAATTGATCAATCAACTGGATGCAGGGAATTTCAGTGCCTTCGACCGCCGCGAACACCGCGAGGTCCCACTACCGGTCGCGGTGTAATTGATACCACTCGGCTTTTGACCTTCCGCTGAAGGCGTGACCCGTTACGAGAGGAACGAAACACGAGCTCCAAATCTTTACGTGACGCTGGCGGCATACTCAACAATGCCGCCAGTAAGTCATGCTGACCAGATATCATTCGATGGAAGTCCTGTGTAGGCTCATTGGCAAGCGCTAAATAGATCTCCTCACTGGCCCCCAATACCTGAGCCACTCGACGCACTTGCTCCACCGTGAGGATCGCTTCCCCCTGAAGCACCCGATTCAGCAGCCGCCAGGGCACCTTCGCGGCCATCAACCTGTCTCGCAGGCGCCGCCGGAAATGCTTGACCATGTCCTGTTCAATCCGCTGTCGGAATACCGCCGGCATCCCGAGCGGAATCGTGGGAATCGAGAGCTCCTCCACGGTCATTCGCGGGAAGACATAGTGCGCTCGAGCCCGTAACATGGCTTGTTCATATTCAGTCCGTTTCGCCGCCGTCTGTCCACAGAACTGGGCAATACGTCGAATCATCTCCTGCCCCGGCTTTTTACCGCTATT
>JBJACV010000030.1:0-23475 GCA_046604365.1 Nitrospira sp. | reverse complement strand
CGGTCGCCTATCCGTACGTCGTCTATCCGGGGCTGCTCGTCCTGCTGAACCGGCTGACGCTGCGGCGCGCGCCGGCACCGCAGCCCGGGTACTGCCCGACGGTGACGGTGATCTGCCCGGTGCACAACGAAGCCGGACGCATCGGCGAAAAAGTACGCAACCTGCTGGCGCTCGAGTACCCGCCGGGGCGCATGCAATTGCTGGTGATCGGCGACGGCTGCACGGACCGGACGCTGGAACTGGCGTTGCTCGAGGGCAATGGCCGCGTCGAGGTCGTGAACCTGCCCGAGCGGAGCGGCAAGGCCGCGGCGCTCAACGCCGGCCTCGAGCGCGCGACCGGGGAGGTCGTCGTGTTCACGGACGCCGGCATCGTGCTCGAGCCGGGCGCGCTCGCGGCACTCGCGGCCCACTTCGCGAACGCGGAAGTTGGGTGCGTGTCCGGTGAAGATGCCATCGATGGCGGCGGCAGCGAGGGCATCTACGGGCGTCTCGAGTTGCTGCTGCGGCGTGAAGAGGCGCGGCTGCACAGCATCGCGGGCGCGAGCGGTTGCCTGTATGCGATGCGTCGCGAGCTTTGCCAACCATTTCGGCCGGGCATGGCGCCGGATTTCCTGTCGGTGCTGGATGTCGTGCGCGCCGGCTACCGGGCGCTGGCCGAACCCGGGGCACGCGGCACGATGACGGCGACCGCGAGCACCGGCGCCGAGTTCAAGCGCAAGACGCGCACTTTCCTGCGCGGCATGACCGCGCTCTTCGGCAACGCCGCGCTGCTGAACCCATTGCGGTACCCGGCATTCAGTTTCATCCTGGTCTCGCACAAGCTCCTGCGCTGGCTCGCACCGATCGCACTGGCAGGGTGCCTCATCGGTGCGGCGCTGCTGAGCGTGGACCGGGCCTACGTCGGCGTCCTGGCGGCGCAGCTCGTCCTTTACGCTCTCGCAGTCCTGGGCCTTGCAGCGCCTGCGCTCGCAGCCCGATCGCTGGTGGTGCGGATCTGCGCATTCTTCGTGCTCGTGAACGCGGCGGCTGCCAAAGCACTCGCGCAATGGGTGTCAGGGGTGCGGCAGGAAGTCTGGGAGCCGACGCGGAGGCCGGCGTGAGCGCCCGCGGTCCGATCCGGGTCCTGCACCTGCGCGACTCGCCCTGGGTGGATGGGCCCGGGCGGACGATCCTGGAAACGGCAGCGCGCATCGACCGGAATCGCGTCGATTACGTCATTGCGCCGCTGGTGCCGGACGACGGCGCCACGCATCCGCTCGTCGTCGCCGCGCGCGAACGGGGCGTGCCGGTGCAGCCGGTTACGGATACCGGGAAACTCGCGCCGCTGGTGGAGCGCGTGACCGGACTCGTAGACCGGCTCGGGATCGAGATCCTGCACAGCTCGGAATTCCGCACGAATCTGGTGGCGCTGCGGGTGCGGCGGCGACGGCCGGGGCTGAAGCTCGTCAGCACGGCGCATGGGTGGATTGCGAACGAGTTGCGCGGGAAGACCAAGACTGTCGTGGATCGGATTCTTCTGGGACGCTTCGATCACGTGATCGCAGTTTCCCATGCGGTTCGTAGTCGTATTCCGGGCTGGTGCGTGCATGAGTCGCGCATGGCCGTGATCCACAATGCCCTGATGCTCGACAGCTATGGGCGCAATGTCAGCGCCCGAGAGCGTGTGCCACCCACTGCTGGCGAGCCGGTCAGGTTGCTCGCGGTGGGGCGGTTGTCAGCCGAGAAGGGGCTCGACCTGTTGTTGCGGGCCCTTGCCCCGTTGGTTCGCGAAGATCCACGCCTGCAATTGACCATCGCCGGAGTGGGGCCCGAGGAATCGCGCCTGCGACGCATGACAGGCGATTTAGGCCTGGAAAATCACGTGCGGTATGCTGGCTTTGTGGCAGACATGCCGGCACTTTATGCAATGGCCGATCTGGTCGTGCAGAGCAGCCTGACGGAAGGGCTGCCCAACGTGATGCTCGAAGCCGCGTACCTCGGGGTACCGGTGGTAGCGACCGACGTCGGCGGAACGCGGGAAGTGATCGAGCACGGAGCCAGCGGCTGGCTGGTGCCGGCCGGCTCTTCCGCGGCGCTGGCGGATGGCGTCCGGCGCTACCTGAACGACCCTGCGGCATTCATCGCCATGGCTGCCGGTGGTCGCCGCCGAATCGCGGAACATTTCTCTATCGAGGCGAGGACCGCCAGGCAGTTGAGCATCTACGCAAGTGTTGCGGGTAAGGCGCCATGAACGTGCGTGCACAGACCGTGGCTGCCGCGCGGACGCGGACGCAACCGGGGACCGGCTTTCTGTACGGCTGGCTGCTTGTGGCGCTGTTCGTCGAATATGCCCGACCCGCAAGCCAGCTGACTTTCCTGGACTTTCCATTCTTCTACAGCCTTGTGCCGCTCTTACTGTTCGCCGTCACGATGTTTGCACCGGGGCTGCGGTCGATGCAGGAGATTTTTTCGGATCGCATTACCAAGTGGATCTTCATCCTGCTCGGGCTGGTGATGCTGTCGGTCGTGGTTGCGCCGGTGTTCGAATTCTCCTGGAACGTCGCCACCGCGGTCCTTGGGCGAGTGTTCCTGTTCATCATGATCTGCCGGCTGATGACGAGCGAATCACGGATCAGGGGCGTCATTTTCACGCTGTTCCTCGCGCACGTTTACCTGCTCGCGTTCAACCCGAATATCCTGCTGAATCCGGAGCAGCGCAACTATATCGACGGCGCGACCTTCCTGGGAGACGGCAACGACTTCGCACTGTCTCTCTGCCTGCTGCTGCCGTGCATGGTCGAAATCGGCCTCGCAGCCCGGACGCGGTTCCGCAAGCTGGTAGCCTGGCTCGGCGCACTGGTGCTGGTACTGGCCATTATCGCAACGCAATCGCGTGGCGGTACGCTGGGCCTGATCGCGGTCCTGGCGTACCTCTGGTGGCGCAGCCCGAGAAAACTTCCCGCTATGGTTGCAATCGGTGTGCTTGCGGTCGGCGCCCTTATTTTTGCGCCACCCGAGTACTTCACGCGCATGCAGACAATGCAGGACACCGCGTCGGACGGATCGGCACAGGGAAGAATCAATGCCTGGAAAGGCGCCATCGGCATGGGCGCAAAGAATCCGCTGGGTGTCGGCGCGGGGCATTTCGGGGCCCGCTGGGGTCTGACCGCACACTCGACGTACATGCTGGCATTTGCAGAACTCGGGCCGCTGGGGCTCTGGTGCATCCTGATGCTCGTATTTGGGAACTTGCGGGCAAATGCCCGATCACGTGCGCAGCTGCTGGCGCGCGAGGCGGCAAGAGCCAGCGATTCCTTGCGCCACTCGATACGCCAGCTGGATTTGCTGAACGCTGCCATGGTCGGCTTTGCCGTGTCGGGAGCGTTCCTGTCTGCGACCTACTACCCGCACATTTACGTCCTCTCCGCACTGCTGATTTCGGCACGACTGCTCGCCGCACGCCAGGCGGGGCTGGTTGCCGCCGGGAAGCAGTAAGTGGCGTCTACGACAATCGCGGAGCACCGGGCCGGTCCGGACTGGCCGCCTGCTGTCATTGCCGGCGCTTATCAGACTGGCGTACTTGCAGCGCGCAGTCTCAAGCGACGCAGCGTCAGGACGAGTCTTGTTGATTCCAATCGCAGCAACCCGGGATTTCAGTCAGTCTATGGACCAGCTTTGCTGTGTCCGGATCCGGACAGTCACAGCGAGGAATGGCTGGATTTCATGGTGAGTCACGCTGCCGAGCTCGGCCAGCGGCCCGCGCTGATACCCAGTTCCGACAAGTTCGTTACGGCAATCGCGAAGCATGCCGAGACTTTGCGGAGCCGGTACATCCTGTCGCCCGGTATTTTGTTGCAGGCGTCCCTCGCCGACAAGCTGCCACAATACAAGCTGGCGGCGCAGCACGGCATGCCGATGCCGTTCAGCCGAACTGTTGGCTCGGCCGAGGAAGTGGGCGAGCTGGCTGATTCGATCGGCTTTCCTTGTCTGTTGAAGCCGGATCACTTCAGGGAGTGGCAACGATTCGATCCGGGGCACGCCTTGCTTGGTCGCAAGATCGCCATCGCCCGATCCAAGTCGGAATTGATCGAGAAGTACATGCTGGCATCGGGTGCAACGCCACGCCTTATTGTCCAGGAAATCATCCAAGGCGATGACACGGCAAAGCGCGTTTACTTGAGCTGTTATGACGCTCGCGGACGAAGGATCGCCAATGCGATGTTTCGTGAATTGCGTTGCGATCCTATTGGTTTCGGTCCAGCCACAGTCTCCGAGCCGATTGACGATCCGGAAGTGGATGAGATCTGCGACCGATTTCTCAGGCAACTCGGATACATCGGAGTCTGCGAGATCGAAATGAAGCGGGATGCACGGGACGGAAAGCCCAAGCTGATTGAGGTAAATCCCCGCTTGTCGGGCGGCGGCGATGCAGCTCCCTACGCAGGCGTGGACCTGTGCTGGATCCACTACCAGGACCTCATTGGCAGGGACATTGCGCCGGTCGCACCGAATGCCCGCGACTTTCGCCACATCGTGCTTCGCACAGACGCCTGCGCTGTACCGGCCTATTGGAAGGCTGGAATTATCGGGTGGCGAGATGTTCTGCGCAGCTATCGAGGGCCGCGCGCGTACTACGATCTCGACTGGCGCGACTGGCGGTACTCGCTGGAGACTCTCGCCATCAGCGTGCGGTCGTTACTAAAGGGCTTGTTCAGCAGGGCTCCGGCGAGGGAGTTCGAGTGACGACCGCAGGTATCCGGCCAAGCATGGTAGGTCCATTCGATGCGATCGAGCTGGAGTCCGGTTCACTCAGGGTCGTGGTAATTCCTGCGCTCGGCGCACGCGTCTGGGAACTCGAGGACAAGACGCGAGGGAGGCAGTGGATCTGGAATAGGGGCGTGTCCAATCTCCAGCAGCATCCCGTCGGCACCTGTTATGACAACGTGTGGGCGGGCGGTTGGGAGGAGTTGTTCCCAAATGATGCGGCGGGCGGGTTCGAGGGCCGCAACCTGCCGGATCACGGCGAATGGTGGGCCTCGCCGTGGCATGCCGTCGAAACAACGGAAGGCGTAGAGCCGAGCTTGCGGCTCACCTCGCGGATGAACGTCGTGCCGGCAACTTGCAGCAAGGAGTTCCGGCTCCTGGCCGATGGCGCAACGCTCGTAGTCCGTTACGTGATCCGTAGCGAAGAATCCGTGCCGTTCCATTTCCTTTTCAAGCAGCACCTGCCTATCCGCCTGACGCCGGAGTGCAAGCTAAGGCTTCCGGGCGGCCGGGTTCGAGCTGTGGATGCGTCCTTTGGCAGCAGGGTGTCGTCCCCGCGAGAGTTCGACTGGCCGCATGCACCGGCTTCGGATCGGATCACGGATTTGCAGGAAATTCCGGCCGAATCGAGCCGCCAGCGGGAGTTCCTTTACGTGCGCGAGCTGCCTGAGCCCTGGTGCGGAGTCGATGACCATCGCATGGCCGCGTCAATTCGAATGCGTTTCGACGGGAAGATGCTGCCATACGTCTGGCTTTTCCTGACGTACGGCGGCTGGCGCGACTATTACACCGCGGTGCTTGAGCCGTGCACCAATCTGCCCAAAGACTTGTCGGAAGCTGTGCGCCTGGGTCAGTCGGCGCGCCTTGAGCCGGGGCAGGAATTCGCGACGCACGTCTCGGTGACCGTTGCGTCGCTACTTCCAAACCGTCATGTTGCACCGCACAATGTACGGGATCCGATTGATGCAAAGGGAGAAGCGAGTTGACGACGGCGGCCCATTTGCCGGAGACCAGCATCGTGATCCGTGCGTTCAATGAAGAACGCTGGCTCCCTGAAGTGTTTGCGGCGCTCGCAACCCAGCGATATCGCGATTTTGAGGTGCTGCTGGTTGATTCCGGCTCAGTGGACCGCACCCGCGACATTGCCGAGGCTCACGGCGCGCGAGTCGTTCGCTTGCGAACCGAAGACTTCACATTTGGCCATTCGCTGAACGTGGGTCTCTCGGAGTCGCGCGGTCGGCTGATTGCCATCGTTTCAGCACACGCGATTCCGGCCAACGAGGACTGGCTCGAAAACCTTGTGACACCGTTGCGGCATCCGGATGTCGCGATGGTGTATGGCGGCCAGCGTGGGCACGAGATTTCGAAGTTTTCCGAGGTGCAGGACTTCGAGCGAATCTTTCCGGCCAAACCTCGTCCGATCGAGGCGAGAAACCCATTTGCCAACAACGCCAACTCGGCGGTCCGCAAGGATCTTTGGGAGCTGCATGCATTCGACGAGGG
Source organism: Nitrospira sp. (assembly GCA_046604365.1). Classification (GTDB taxonomy): domain Bacteria; phylum Nitrospirota; class Nitrospiria; order Nitrospirales; family Nitrospiraceae; genus Nitrospira_D. The sequence continues at coordinate 17,229 of JBJACV010000030.1, read as the reverse complement.
TCTGCCGGGGCTCGAGGACATTGAATGGGCCATCCATTGGAGCCACCGGGAGCAGCGGATCGTCTACGTCCCGGATGCGTGCGTCGTTCACGTTCATTCCGAGAGTTGGCCGCAGGTGCGCAGGCGCTATTACCGCGAAGCCATTGCTGCCCGCTGGGTCGGTATCCGGCTGATGCGGCACATCCCAGGTGAAATCTGGCGGGAGTTGAAATGGTGCGCAAAGGACTTGCGGATCGCAGGTTCACAAGGGCGGCTCATGACACTGGCCGGAGAGATCCTGCGCTTTCGATATGAGAAAACCGTCGGCACCATTCGCGGTATCGTCGAAAGCAAGCGGCTGACAAACCCGGCAAAGAAGGCGGAAGTATTCCTGCAACAGGGCTTCCAGGCGCTGGTCGTGCACGGACCGAACCGGGCGCGGCTTGAAGATCGTCACGTGCCAAGCCTGAAGCCGGGCGAAGTTCTTGTCCGGGTCTCCCATGTCGGCATCTGCGGCACGGATGTGGAGATCGTCGAAGGCCGACTCGGGTATTTCAAGTCCGGGATTGCCGGCTACCCGATCGTGCCAGGCCATGAATCCTCCGGCACCATTGTTGCGTTGGGCCCGCGTGTCACAGAGCTCGCCGAAGGCGACCGCGTGGTCGTCGAGTGCATTCAGGGCTGCGGCGAGTGCATCGCCTGCAGAAGGGATGACGCGATTCAATGCCGCGAGAGGCGCGAGGTCGGTGTATTCGGTCAGGATGGGGCGTGCGCGACGTACTTTGTGACCCGGGCCCGATATGCGCATCGCATTCCGGCGGGCGTGACACTGGCGCAGGCAGCGCTTACGGAGCCGCTGGCCGTCGTGCACAAGGGTCTCCGGCGCCTCGGCTCCGGTGCCTCTGGCGATTCGCCGCGGGAATGCGCCGTGATCGGCGCCGGCACCATCGGCCACCTCGCGGCGCAAGTACTCGTGGCGCGAGGACATGCAGTAACGGTCGTGGACCGATCCAGCCAACGCCTGAAGGTGCTGAACAAGCCGATCAAGGCGGCTGAACGACTGGACGGTTGCGATCATTTCGACTGGCTGATCGAGGCAACGGGCCAGCCGGCGGTGCTCAATCAGATTCTGAGCCAGTCACGTCCGGGAGCAACGTTGCTGCTGCTTGGCCTGCCGTATGCCGAGCAAAACTTCAGCTTCGAATCGATCGTGGCATTCGACCGAACGGTTATTGGCTCCGTGGGCAGTTCCGCACAGGACTTCCGGGAGGCCCTCGCCACGCTGCCGAAGATCGACACGACTTCATTCCTGAGCAATACCTTTTCCTTGGCCGACTACGAAAAAGCTTTCGCCGCGGCACGTTCACATTCAGTGCTGAAAATAATGCTGACGCCGGGCGCGATTGCTTGAACCCGTCTCGGAAGAAAATCAATCTCATGATCGTCGCCGCGGGTCTCGGCATCGGCGGTGCCGAGGTCGTGATCCAGCGACTCGCGGAATCCATGGATCTGGAGCGATTCAACCTGACGATATGCTGCATCAAGATGCTGGGTCCGATCGGCGAATCGCTCGCGCTCAAGGGATTCGACATGGTCGTTCTCGCCGATCCGGAAAATCCGAAGCACGGAGTTCTGGCATTCCTCAAGTTGCTGAAGCTGATCCGTGCTCGCAATATCGATATCGTTCATACACACACGAGCGATGCATTGTTCGACGCCGGGCTGTGTCGTCTGCTCGAACGACGTGTTCGGCTGGTTCACACGTTTCATTTCGGCAACTACCCGCATCGCAGAGGCAGCCGCAGATGGTTTGAGAGAATTGGATCGCCAATGGCGGATCAGCTGGTGGCGGTCGGCGATGCACAAAGGCAGCAGATCATCGCAACCTATGGATTCCGGCCGGAGAGCATCACGCGTGTCTGGAACGGCGTGAGGCCTTCGCAGGGTCGCGATCTGGATGCGTTTCGCGTCCGTGTCGGTGCAACTGACAAGCTGATCGTCGGGGTGACTGCGACATTCATCGAGCAGAAGGGTCTCTTTGACTTCCTCGAGGTTGCCAGCCGGTTGAGGGGCCAGATAACCGGCGTGCGATTCGTAATAGTGGGTGAGGGCGAATTGCGCCCACGTCTGGAGGCAAGAATCCGGGAGCTTGGCCTTGAGGAAATCGTCGTCCTGACGGGGTGGATGCCGCACGCGAACGAGTGTGCTCTTCCGGCATTCGACGTCTTTTTTCAACCATCGCTGTGGGAGGCTATGTCCATTGCCCTGCTGGAAGCGATGGCAGCGGCCAAGCCAGTGGTTGCGACCAGGGTCGGCGAGGCGCCGCACATCATTGAAGACGGCGTGGACGGGTTGTTGGTCCAGCCGCGCGACATCGATGGAATGACAGCGGCCATACGCCGCCTAATTGTCGATCGGGAGTTTCGCCGGCAGCTTGGTGATGCCGCACGTGCCAAGGTTGCAGCGCATTTCACGGTTGAGCGCATGTGGCGCTCATATGAAGAAGTGTATTTGGGCCTCGTTCACGGCAGTCCCAGCAAACGGTAAAGAAATACCGGGCTTGAACGGGCATCCGCGTCGTGAATGTTGATGCGCCTGATACACATGGCCTCGGAGCTATGGCGCACAAAGCCGCCTTTGGTGGCGAAACCGAGGTCGAATCCCGCATCCGTGGCCGCTGCCTCGACACTGTCGTTGACGTCGCCATTCGGATAGGCGCAGGCAATCAGATCCGTAATGCCGTGGCGTTCGAGCTCCTGTCGTGAAATTTCAAACTCCTGTCGAGCTCCCTTGTAGCCGAGGGTCGTAAGGCGCGCGTGCGAGTGGGCGTGTGAACCAATTGTCACCAGTCCTGGTTTACGCAGCGTATTCACCTCATCCCAACTCATGAAGCGATCCGCGCCGATATCACTGGCCTGCGCGTTGTGGCGCAAAGCGAGCTGCAATCGCGCGATAAGCCGCTGCGGGATCTCGGGAGCCAGGCCCTTGAGGGAAGTCACGAATTGCCGGGCCCGCAGCTTGATGGACTCGGGACTCGCCCCATCAAGCACCTTCAGCCCGGCTTCGGCCATCAGTTCGGTTTCGACCCCTTCGTGTGTTGCGGCCAGAGCAAGGAGGCGGGTCAATCGCTCCTGCCAAAAGGTATCAGTCGTGTCGATAAATCCAGTCGCAACGAAGATGGTGGCAGGCACGCCATGCTTCTTCAGCACGGGGAGTGCGTACTCAAGATTGTCCCACCAGCCGTCATCGAATGTCACCAGACAAGCGCGGCTGCCGAACGAAGAGGCTGCGAGTTCCTGCTTGAACTGAGCGAGCGTGAGAACTCTGAAGTGCCTGGCCAAGAACGCCATGTGTCTTTCGAAAGTCTCGGGGGTCACGACGATGCCCGAGTGCGAAAACGTATCGGCACCAGTCGGAAGCACGCGGTGGTACATCAGTACAACGGCTCTGCGGCGCAGCCGGATTGCTGCGTAGAGCCACAACAAGCCGGTGTAGTACAGCGTGTAGGCCAGCAGATTGCGTATGGCGCGCTTCAAGTGGTGCATTCGTCAATTACCCCGCGTACGCGCTCCGCAAGATCTGGCGGGCAATAAGCATGGGTCGGCAACGTAATGATCGTTGACGCAATTCTACGGGCGCCGGGGCAGTCCATGTCAGCTGGCGGCAGCTTGCTGCGCACTTCGGGTATGTCCGCCAATGCTGCTGGATACGAAACGCTTGCGCCGATGCCTGCGCGATTGAGGGCGGCGACCACTCCCGGTCGCAAGCGAGGCTCCCGGATACGCAGCGGAAAGCGTACGTAAGCCGCTGTCGCGCCAGAAAGCGGCCGCACTGGTTCAATCGTCAGCAATCCCTCCAGCGCTCGCTGGAGGCGGCTTGCGTTTCGTCTTCGCACCGAGCTAATTTCGTCCAGTCTTGTCAGCAAGCGATCGGCCACCGCCGATGAAGTCGGCGAAAGGCGGGTGATGGGAAAGCGTGGTTCGTATGCGGTGTGGCCCAGGCCGGTGAATGGCAACGCCCGGATGACCGGGTAGAGTGCTGGCCGCAGAAATATGGCATAGACTCCGAGCTTCAGAACATTAATGGCCCGTTCACCCGCCGGAGTTTGAGGCAATGACATCACAGCGGCTTCAAGCTTCTCGGTCAGGTTTGTCGATCCGCAGACGATTGCGCCGCCCTGCATCGTCGAAATGACCTTGCCCTTGTCAAAACTGAAAATACCGACATCGCCGAACGAGCCGACGGGACGGTTCGCAATGCTGGCGCCAAGCGCTTGCGCGGCGTCGTCCACGAAGTAAACGCCGCGTTCCCGGCAAACTGACTCGATCGTCGGCAAATCGTTTGGCAATCCGTACAGGTTGGCGCTGACGACAGCAAGCACACGTGAAAAGTCGAAGCTCCTCAGTCGGTCAGGGTCGATGCCGAGAGTCGTGGGGTCGACGTCGCAGAGGCGCGGTCGCAAACCGACGCGTTCGATCGACGCTGGAACCGAGTAACATGTGTAGGCTGGAACGATTACTTCGTCGCGGCCTCGATCGCGAGCTGCCGACCGCATGGCCTGCAGAATCACGGTCATTGCAGCGCGTCCCGAGCTTATCGGCCATGCGGACGGCAGACGCGATATCGCGCGAAGAGTCGATACAAGGCGCGTATCAGTGGCGGGGCCACGCACCGATGCCTTGAGCCCGTGCATGATATCGAGGAGGGTTACGGGTGTGCCGGCGGGTGCCAGATATGCCATCGTTGCTTCAAGCCATTGAAAAAGGCACCCAATCGATCGCGGTCCAATGCAAGTTGGGCGACATTTGCACTGCAGAATGTGACGTGGATCACAGGGTCCGGTAGCCGAAATCGACGCAATTTTGAGACATGTAGGATGTCTGGGCAAAATCGTTTGTAGGCTAGCATGCCCTTGGATCCAGTAACCTGTGAATTCACTGACGGGTGGACCCGGATTGCCCATCCAGCGGGACGACGGTACGCGCAAGGAGACGAGTAATGGCTAAGCGTGCTCAGAAAGCTCTGCGAATTGTCATAGGCACGAGCCTGATGATACTTGGGTCGATCTCGATCGCTCGCGCACAGGTCCAGCCAAATCCGCCCTCTGGGCTAAGTGCAGAGGGCGGAACGACGGTGCCCACCCCGCCACCGCCTGGCGTGGTGTTTTTTGACGATTTCAATTACATCGTCAACAAGTTCGATTCTGCAGAAACGAAGATTGCAAGATTCACCGCGGCAGGCTGGAGCGGCATGAAAGATGAGCAGACTCGGCCGGGTGGCGCGTCGGGCTACCTTTCGACGGTGACCAGTATTCCTGGCTATTCTGGCCAAATCCCGGGCAGGTCGGGCAGGGCACTGCGCATGGAGGGATTACCGACCACATTGGGAAACATTTCTGGCCCTTCCGGGACGTGGCGCAACCAGACTGATTTCTACCTGTCGTACGGCAGTGCGTTCGGTTCGCAGACAAGCGTGCCTGGAAACGTCTGGTACCAGTTCTGGATCTACATCAATGATTCTGGAAATGAGCGATCGCACTGGTCCAATCGCAACAAGCTGATTTACCCAAGCGACGATGGTACTGCGAGTGGTTCCGGCACCGAGAATGCGTACTTGCTCTCCTTGCGCCCGAGTTCGCAGTCTGGTGTCGTACAGGCCCGCGGTGCACGGGCCTATGTCGTCAATAAGATCGAGGCGGGCAATTCAGGTCGTGTCGTCTCGACCTCACCCGAAGGCGACACGTACATTGGCGCCAATTTGCGACCGTCGGATGGCTATGCGCAGCCGAATCGCTGGGTTCTTTACAAGATTCACATTGATCACTCCAGCGTCAACGGACGATATGAGGTATGGCATCGCCTGATGGGTGGGGATTGGGTCAAGACTACTGAGTGGATCGGAGGTGTCACACCTGGGTTCACTTGGATTACGCAACCAGAATTGCGGGGCGGTCACAATATGCTCAAGATTCCGACGACTTGGGGAACCGCACAGCAGACGGATTCCAGCAATTACGATGCGTGGGTGTACCTGGCGGACTTCACCATCGCAACGCGCGAGTCTGATTTGCCGGTCTATGAGGGCTACTAGCGACGGCCAGTCAGGTGCGGTAAGTCGCCAATCAGTCGAAATTCCGGGAAAGCGAGGGTAAGCGTATGGCGCAAGCTGATGCGCACGCGCGAGCCAAACGGCTGCATCGGGATTGCGCGTAAACCGGTCGTAATGTTGGGCAGCAAAAATGCACAGTCTCAGGCTTTCTGCCAGAAGACTGCCCTCGTGTCTATCTCTTGAATCGGTTCACGCACGCCATGTTCTTGCCGGTACTGATCAATGGCGCGCCTACAGCCCGGGAGATTCTGGTAGTCATCGAAAATAGCGTAACCTCCAGGCGCTAATTTTGGATACAAGTGTTGTAGCGCCGTGAGTGTGGATTCATGAAGGTCGGCGTCTACGCGCAGGATCGCCAGGTGCCTGACCGGCGCCATCGGCAGCGAATCCTGGAAATAGCCCTCTAGAAATTGGACCTGCTCGTCCAGCAGGCCATACCGGGCGAAATTGCCGCGGACTTCATCTTTGGTCACCGCCATGTCGCCACTGCGCCACCAGCCATCGTCCTGCAAGAAGTCCGGTGTCGGAAGTCCGCAAAAAGAATCTGCAACCCAGACTCGGCGCTGCATGTCACCGTATGCCTTGAGTGCGGCCCGCATGAATATTGTCATGCCTCCGCGCCAGACTCCCGCCTCGAGAAGGTCTCCGGGCACGTTGTTATTTATCACATCAACAATGCACGCCTGCATGTTGTCCAATTGACGAGTCCCGAGCATCGTCTCGGCATCTTCAGCCCGATTGAATGCTACATCGCCGGACTCCAGATAATGCTCAGCCGCCGATTGAACCACGCGCACAAGTTCCAGTGAGAATGGCGCAAGGAGTCGTTGAGCAGATGCAACAAGGATTCGCTTTGGCAACAATCGTGCCCGGATAGTCTGCCTTTCGTGCGTTCGCGCAGTGAGCGTTCGGGTCAGAACGCGCTTCATGAGGTCCAGATACATTTCGGCGGGCGTGCATGGCACCGGCTCGGTTTGTACCGACGCCGAAACCGGCTCATTGGATGGCCAATGACGTGAATTCATCGGGTGCAGTTGGCGCGAGCAGTATTGACGGCTTCATGAGACAAATGAACTCGCACAGTGCATTCACTCATGCGGGACCACTCAACAGTGACGGGGTGTCTTGAAAGTGCAAGTATCGCGGGGACGCCAGTGACTTACGAACATCATATGCATCAATCCCAAACATCGCAGTCACCTGGCCGGCCTGTTCATACTGGGCCGGAGAAACACGTGCGTGCCACTTTGACACGAGTTCATTGCGTCGCACGCCTGGGTCCTGCCTGTTCATCGCGGCAATGGTGTCAGCCCTGGACATTTGAATGTTGACGGCCGGCCTCTCGTAAGCGGACTGGAGCGCGCCGAGATCAGGAAGATCAAAGTGCGTCGCGAGCAGGTCGCACGATTTGGCAGGGTTTAACACGAGCTCTTCATACGTAACAATCAGGCAGTCGTCATCCGCACGTCGCAAGACGTCAAGATTCTCAAAGCACCAAGATACAATGGCTCGCTGCAGCGGTGAACCTTTGGTTGCAACTTCGTGAATCTCACGGCGTAGTTTAGAAGTGCCGAGAAGATTTGCGTAGTGCTCGGACCTGAGAAACAGTTCGAGTCTGGGTTGCACGGTGCGCGAAAGGCTTGTTGCGATAGGATGACGAAGCAGGTAAATGAGTTGACTGTTGCATTCCGTCGCCACTCGCCGCATGAGATGCTCGATCTCATGAATCTTGAAAACAATGCGATTTGTCAGGAAGCGATGATTCCTGCGAAATGGTGGCGGGTTCATGTAGCCATGGCGACCGGACTGGAGACCTTTGAGGAACTCGATGATCCGATCCGAATTGCCGCTCTCGGGCATCAAGCATGAGTAGTCGGAAATAATGCCGCCGTACCGAACATTTTCACGGCGAGGGCTCAGGGGTTCATCGTAGTACTTGAATCCGGGTTGGGACGCGATGACCTCCATGAGCCATGTCGAGCCGCTTCGCGGCGTTGCGAAAAGAAATATGTCCGGCAGGGTCCCCTGTCGGTGAATGTTGGAGCAGGCTTTGGCGAGATGCCGGAACCGGCGCGACAGTGCAGCCTGAAGGTTCGGCCTCCCGGAATCCGTCGAATTGGTCATAGGGAGCTGCTGGATTCTGTTGGCGTTGTCAGATTCATCTGCCTGACGAGTGAATCGTCATAAGGCTCGGACTTGAAGGCACTGTAGAGATTCAGAGCAGGCTTCGAGGGATGCAGCGCCTTCTGTGTCGCAGTCAAGATCAGGCTGAGCAGACGCAGTATCGGAAACGGTATCCACAGGATTTTCAGGTCCGGTCGGGCGCGGCGCAATCGAGTCACGAGATCGCGACGTGCGAGCGCCGGCGATTCCACAAGATTAAGGATCGGTGGCATGGCATCAAAATGCTCAGCGTAACGATGCAAAGTGGTGGTCGCTGTTGCGACGCCGCAGATGGCAAGGCGGCTCCACGGCTGGCCCATCGCGACGAATAGGCGGGCAACCTCGCGCCCCAGCCTGCCGGGTGGGGCATATGCGTCGAAATCCACCAGCGGCCCCAAGCGCACGGTGCGCAGGTCTATCTGGCCTTCTTGGGCACGCTCCGCCGCCATTCTCTCCGCCGCGGCCTTCGCCCACACGTAAGGCCCGCGCTTGAGGCTGTCATGGTCGATCGGGGAATCTTCCCGCAGCGACCGGCCGAATCGGGATGGCTTCAGGACCGCCACGCTGCCGACATTAACCAGGCGCCGGACGCCGCTCGCCGCCATTGCATCGAGCAGATTGCGGGTCGCGTCGATCGTATTGCGCTGGTGGTCGGCCAGGTTGCCTGCTGTCTCCGCTGCAAGGTGCAGCACGACTTCGACCCCGTCGAGCAGGCCGGCAGGAATGGCCGTGCCCAGGTCCGCATGAATGTACTCGACACCCGGCAGGCGCTGCGCAGGCGACAACTCCCTGCGCACAGGCACGCGTACCCGCCAGCCCGCCTGCCTGAGTCGCTGGGCAGCAGGGCGACCGAGCAGGCCTGTCCCGCCGGTGACAAGCACAACGCCATGGTCGTTGAATGATGGTAGCCGTGCTTCTGCCGACCGAATGTCAGAAAGCGCCCGCTGATCCGCCGCGGCCTTCACTGCACGAAGTCTTGCGCCGATGGCCTCGCACAGAAGCACCGTATCAGTGATTTCGGCGGAGCTGATTGGCATAGGACCGCCCGCACGAATGCTCCGGTAAAACGCGCCTAGCAGTTCGGCGAGACCTGGATAGCTCTTTTGGCGACTGAACACGAGCTTAAGGACGGACTTGAAACTACCCCACCCTGTCTGCCAGGCCCGGCTGAAAGGCTTCAGCACGACCGCGAGTGCGGAGGCACCCGGTCCCGGATGCCGGATGACGTTGCCAAGCACAAAGTCCGCTTCAACCATGCCATTGGTGCCCATCACGCGCAGCCACGACTCGACGGGCCGCGCCCGCAAGGAAACAACCAGGCAACCCATGGCGCCGCCACGGCGAACGACCGCCCGGACTTCGCCGTCCGCGGAGACATCGAGCGCCGTGAGTTCGGCCGCGGCACCGACTGGAGCCGGAAGGGCGTTGAGCAGCAAGTAAACCGGGTGAGGGAGGATGTCGATCAGCTGATCGACTGGCTCGCTCAGACCGCCGCCGCCGGCGCGACGGCGCACCGGTCGGAACGAAAAGAAGCTTTCCACATGCACGATATCGCCGATGACCGAGAGTTGCTCGCGGTAGGCTCGGCCGGCATCCTGGAACAACACCTGATGGGCCGCACAAGCGTGCAGTTGGCGCGATGCCGCGTACTGCAATACGGACTCGGCCTCGACCGCGGTCAACGCGAATGGTTTCTCGACGTATACGCTGGCGCCTGCCTCCAGGCACTTCTTCGCGAGTTCGACATGCGTCGATGGTGGCGTCACTACGTGCACCACATCCGGCCGCATTACGGCGAGCATTTCTTCTGCACTTGAAAAGGCCCGGACTTTGGCACCGAATGTAGCGGTGAGCACCGCCAGCGGGACCACCGGATCGACGACGGCCACCAGCGTGGTATGGGGGCAATGCCGAATCGCGGCGGCATGCTGGGCTGCCATCTTGCCCGCACCGAGGAGCGCGATCCGGAGCATTTTGTCAGCCATGACTGGTCAGCAACCCGAAGCCGTATCCGTTGAGCGCAGTACGCCCCGCTCCGACAGGCGATTGCGGAACCAGACGCCGAATTGCTGCACGATCAGCGACGGCGGAAAGCGGTGCAAATTACGCAGGAAGTACCGGTGGGAGCGAGCCCGGTTGTCACGTTGCGCGGCGTCTGCAGCCTGCCGGTAGTGCTCCTCGCTCTCGGATGGCATGCCTTTCGGCCTTGTCAATGCATCTGACATGGCCTCGATACGCTTCAGCAGTCGCCGTCCGCGATCACCATCCAAAACCACCGGCTGGCAATCGTCGTTTACGCGCACCGGAACGATGCGATCAATGGCGGCACCTTCGCGCGTCAGGCAAAGCCGGACGATCGCCGTTTCGCGGAGCGTCTCGTCCCAGATCATGTCGCAGACGAAGTTGCCGAGGCTATAAAGGATGATTCCGCGGCCGCGTCGCTCGATGCCGCGCAGAACGTGCGGGTGGTGACCGATGATCACGTCTGCGCCGGCGTCCACGATGGCGCGAGCCAGGGCCATCTCGTCCGGGGAAGGCCGGTCGATGAATTCACTGCCCCAGTGCAGCGAAACGACGACGCTGTCGCAGCCGGTCCGGACAGCTCGAACGTCTGCCAGGATCTCGTCCTGATAGCCCTCTGCGTAAATCGGTTCTTCCGTAAAGTATTGCCGCGGCCGCAACGAGTATCCGAGGAACGCGACCCGTAGCCCATTGCGCTCGATGTGCACGGGAGTCGCATGGCGGTGGTCGTCGGCGCGCAAGCCGCAAATGGCGATGCCGCCGTCGCGGAGCATGCGCGCAGAGTCGAGGAATGCCTCCTTGCCGTGCTGCAACGCATGGTTGTTCGCGACGTTGACGACCGTGAACCCGGCAGTTAACAGATCCTCCAGGTAGCGTGGTGCGCCTCGCATCTGGATAGAGTGGTAGTCGCCGGGACGCAGCCCGGCTTCGGACAGCGTGCACTCGAGGTTTCCGAAACTGATATCGGCTCCGCCCAGAGAGGACCGGACCTTTGCAAACGCGAATCCCGGTGGGCGGCTTTGGCATTGGCTGTGTGCGCCGAACCCCGCGCACAATGGATGATCGCCGAACGCGATGTCGCCGACGGCATTCAGCGTGACGACAGCGTCAGGCACGGGCCGGCCTCGATGCGGCGACGGTTCGGAACGCCCTTTCGAGTGCTGCCCCGATCACCGGCCATGCAAATTGCTTTTCGACAAAGGCGCGGCCGCTTGCAGCGATGCGTCGTCCCAATTCAGGGTCGTCAACGATGCGACCCACCTGCCGCACGAATTCAGCCGGAGAGTCGGCCACAAGCACGTCGCGTTCAGGCACGAGCGGAATTCCCTCGAGCGCCATCGTGGTCGCGACGATGGGCCTGCCCATGGCGAGCGCGTCGAGAATCTTGAGTCGGGTGCCGCCCCCGTCGCGCATGGGGCAGAGATAAATCTGTGCGTTCTCGATATGGGGCCTGACATCCGCGGCAAAACCGGTGACCGCAACCTGTGGGTCATGCGCCGCGAGCTCGAGCACTTCGGGTGGCGGGCTCGTGCCGACGATGCTGAGCCGGCACTGCGGTTTGGCCTGCCGGATGAGCGGCCAGATTTCCACTGCCATGAAGATCGCGGCATCGCGATTGGGGAACCAGTTCATGCCGCTTACCATAACGAGGTGTCCGCGTTCCGCTGCATCACTCCGCGGTGCGAAGTATTCCACGTCTACGCCATTCGCGACGACGGTCGTCCGGGCGCCTGGGCAGCCCGCAACGAGCCGCTGCGCATCGAGTGCGGAAACAGTGGCATGCACCTGGAACTCGTGGGCGATCCCGGCCTCGTAGGCGGCAAGCTTTCGTGCTTCCTGGCGGAGATAAAAGCGTTTCAGGGGATTGCGCTCGAATGCGATGCGTCGGTCAAAGAGGCCTGACTCGATGTTGTGATGGTTGAGGATGGCGGGCAGGCCGGCGATTTGCCGGCGGTAGGGCGCCAGGCTGATCGTGTCGAAGTAGGCGGCATCAAATCGGTCCCGTTGCATCGCATCCGCGATGGCACGCGTGAGTCCGTCGGCCGCAGCCCAGTTGACGGTGAATGGCTGCTCGGTGAAAAGGCTTTTGAGCAGTAGCCACGCCAGGTGCAATCGTGAGGTTTCGGCCGGCAGTTCGACGACCCTGACGCTGGCACACAACTCGCGCAGTTGGCGCTCGGCCAGGGCCGGGTCGTAACCCGGCAGGATGTCGCGCTTCAGGATTGCAATCAGATGAACGTCCGCGAAGCGCGATGCTTCCCGGATCAGGTGATAGTTCCGCTGCAAGACGCCGGTCTTCGGAGGGTAGGGCAGATTCTGGGACAGCCACAGGACCTTCATCCGGGCGTTCCCTGTCGCCCGGCTTGTAGACGGCTCGACGGTCATTGAGTGCATGATACACGCGGCCGCAGCCGGCTAATGCGACGATTCTCTCACGTTGCCGGTGCTTGCGGCCGCTAGAATATCGGCCATGATCCAGCGACCGGCAACATGCACCCGCTCCTCGACCAGCTCTATCGGCTGAGTCCGGTCTCCGTCCAGAATGCCCTGCTGAGCGCATTCAGCCGCCGGCTGAACCGTCGGCGATTCGGCGGGCAATTCGCGCACTTTAGGGACCTGCTGGAGCAAAGCCAGTGGTGGGATCCGGCGCGCATGCGCTCGTGGCAGGAGGACCGGCTGCGCGTCGTGCTGACCCACGCCTATCATCACGTGCCGTTTTACCGGGAGACCTTTCGCCAGCACGGCTACGATCCAGCGCGTTTCAACGGCCTCGAGGATCTGCATCGGTTGCCCGTGCTGGATCGTTCGGTCGTCAAGCACCGCGCCGCGGACCTGAGATCAAGGGACCGGACCCTGCGGTCTACGCACGGCCACACGAGCGGCACGACCGGTTCCCCGATTTCGCTGTGGTACGACGATGGCATGGTCGAGTTCAATTACGCGGTGATGGACCGCCAGTATCGCTGGGCAGGGCTGCGGCTCGAAGAAGGGGGCGACCGCGTGGCGGTCCTGCGCGGCAACGTCATCGTGCCGTTGGGACAGAAACGGCCGCCATTCTGGCGCCACAATCGGGCGTTGAACCAGCTCGTATGCTCGACGTTTCACCTGTCGCCCGCCAATCTCGCTCATTATCTTGGGGCGCTGCGCGACTTCGCCCCGGCGGTGTTGGACGGGTATCCGTCATCGCTGTATGTGCTGGCGAAGCTGCTGCTGAATCGTGGCGAAACCTTGCCGTTGCGGGCGGCGATCACGTCCTCGGAAACGCTGTATGACTTCCAGCGCGAGGCGATCGAGTCCGCCTTTGATTGCCGCGTGTTTGACTACTACGCGGCGGCGGAGCGGGTGCTCTTTACCACCGAGTGCGACCGGCACGAGGGTCACCATATCTGCGAGGAATATGGCGTCACGGAGATTCTGGACGATGCGAACCAGCCGGTGGCCGATGGTGAGGAAGGCATCATCGTCGGCACCAGTCTGCATAATCTCGCAATGCCGCTGATTCGCTATCGCACGACTGATCGCACCTCACGATTGCGCCGAGACTGCAGCTGCGGCCGCGGCCTGCCACTGATGGCCGACGTGACCACCAAGTCCGAAGACGTGTTGCGGTTGCGGGACGGGCGCCTGATATCGCCATCCGTTCTGACGCATCCGTTCAAGCCGCTCGATTCCATCGAAGGGTCGCAACTCGTGCAGACGGACCTGGATCACCTGGTCGTCCGCATCGTGCCGGGCGGACGATTCAGCGATGCCGATCGCGCGCAGCTCGTGCGCGAGTTGAAGGCCCGCCTTGGCGCGGACATGCGTATCGACATCCAGATCGTGGACGAGCTGCCGCGCACGAGCCGCGGCAAGTTCAAGTGGGTCGTCAACGAGATCGGCACGGGCCTCTGAGATGTGCGGCATCGCCGGACTTTATCTTCGAGATGGCGCCGTTGACGCGGCCATCGTCACGCGCATGCGGGACAACATCGCGCACCGCGGGCCGGACGATTCAGACAGCTACATCGAGGGAGCGCTGGGACTCGGCCATCGTCGCCTCAGCATCATCGACCTCGGCACGGGCCACCAGCCGATGCAGACCGCCGACGGGCGTTACACGATCATTTTCAACGGTGAGATCTACAACTATCGCGAATTGCGCCGGGGCCTCGAGGAGCAGGGTGCCCGGTTCCGGACGCAGTCGGACACCGAAGTCATCCTCGCGCTGCATGCGCTGCACGGCGATGCGGGCGTCGAGCGGCTGAATGGGATCTTCACGTATGCCCTCTGGGACCGGGAGCGAAGCCGGCTGCTGCTCGCCCGCGACCGCGCCGGGATCAAGCCGCTGTATTACGCCCAGACGACGCGCGGGCTGGCGTTCGGTTCCGAAATCAAGGCGCTTTTCGAGTCCGGGCTGATCCGGCCAAGCCTCGGGCCGAAGCATGTCGCGGAGTACCTGGTATTCCGCCACGTGGCCGGTCCGGAGAATCTTTTCTCGGGTGTCCTGGCACTGCCACCCGGGCACCTGCTGGAAGTGCTGGGAGGGCAAGCCTCGGCACCGCGCGCATTCTGGCGTCCGGATTCGCTGCCGGCGCCATTCACCGGCGATTATCGGGCTGCCGTCGACAAGCTGGATGCGACGCTGGCGGACGCCGTACGCCGGCAAATGGTGGCCGACGTGCCGCTTGGCACGTTCTGCAGCGGCGGCATCGATTCGAGCCTGGTCACTGCCATGGCGGCAAGGCAGGCCGTATCGGCAGTAAATACTTACTCCGTCGGCTTCGACGAGGATGGCTGGGACGAGAGCCGTTACGCGCGCATGGCTGCATCTCATTGCGGCACGAATCATCACGAGATCCGGGTCAGCGAGGAGCGATTCGCGGAACTGTTGCCGAAACTGATCTGGCATCACGATCTGCCTCTCAACTTCGCCAATTCCGTGCACATCTTTGCGGTCAGCGAACTGGCCAAGCGCGACGTGAAAGTGGTCCTGACGGGCGAGGGCGCAGACGAATTGTTCGGCGGTTATCCGCGTTACTACCTGCCGCGTCTGGCAGCATCGCTTGACCGATTGCCGTCGCCAGTGCGCGAGGTCGTCCTGATGCTCGCCGGCCTGGTTCCCGGCCATCGCATCCGCAAGCTCGTCTCGTATGCCCGGCTGACGCCGGACCAGCGCATGTTGTTCAACGCCTCGAATGTCGACCTGGACACGGTGCGTTCGGCTCTGCTTGCCGAATTGTCACCGGCAGAGTGGCGTTTTCGCCGCCTGGCGATCGAACGGGCACGCAGGCTGTGGCCCGATGCCCTGGGCGCCATGTCGCAGCTCGATTTCGAGACCTACCTGCTGTCGATCCTGAATCGGCAGGACAAGATGAGCATGGCAGCGAGCCTCGAATCGCGTGTGCCGTTCCTGGACAACGAGGTCATCGACCTGGCGCGCGCGCTGCCGTCCGGGTTCAAGCAGACAATGCGCGACCGCAAGCGCGTGCTGAAAGATGTCGCCCGGCGCTACTTGCCTGCGGCCATCGTGGATCGGCGCAAATCCGGATTTGGCGTGCCGCTCGCGGAGTGGATGCGCCGCGGGGGTCCCGTGTCGCGGCTGCTCGACGATGCCATCGCCGGTGCGCGCCTGCGCAACCTGCTGCCGGGCGTCGAGCTGCCGTCACTCATCCGGGCGCATCGCGCCGGACTTGCCGACCACAGCGAGTTTCTCTGGGGGGTGATGAACCTCGGGATCTGGCTGGAGCGCATCGAGTGACCGCCGAGCGCGGCTCGTCGATTGCCCGCAGTCTCGCGTCCAGCTGGCTGGGTCTCGGGATTGGCGTAGCCATTTCGTTTTTCCTGTCGCCGTTCGTCGTCAACAAGCTCGGCGCGGCCTGGTACGGCGTGTGGGCGGTTGCCGGCCAGTTTGTCGGCTACCTCTATCTGCTCGATTTTGGCGTGCGTGAGTCCGTCATCCGCTACACGTCGAAGTACGCGGCGCGCGGCCGGCGATCGGCGCTCAACCGGGTGCTGACTTCGGCTTTCACGATCTACGGGTTCGTCACCATGCTGACACTGGTGGCTGTCGCAATCTGCGCATGGCGCATTCCCGACTGGCTCGACCTGGGCGAGGAGTTCAGGCAGGACGCCCGCTGGGCTGTCGGGCTGGCGGGGCTGACAATCGCGCAGACATTCCTGTTCAACGTTTTCCACGGCATCGTGTTCGGCCTGCGGCGCTGGGACATCGGCAATGCCATCGGCATCGGCTGGAACCTGCTGCGGGCCGGGCTCGTGGTCTACTTCCTGATGCGTGGCCACGGCATCGTCGCATTGGCTGCCATCCAGGTCGGAATCACGTTCCTGTCCGGCATGACGGCCGTCGCGATTTCGACGACGCTGCTGCGCAGGCGCGGCATGGCGCTCGGGCTTGCGAAGCTGAATCGGCGCCAGCTGCGGGCGATATCGCGCCGCCTGCTCGGCTACGGCGCTTACGTCATCATCAACAATGTCGGCGAGAAAGTCATCCACGCATCCGGCGCAGTCATCGCCGCTTTTTTCCAGCCGATCCAGGCAGTGGCGCATTACGCGATCGCCGGCAGCCTGATGGGATATCTCCGCTCGCTGCTGGGTGCGACCAGCCAGATCTTCAATCCTCTCGCGAGCCACTTGCGCGAACTGCGACAGGGCGAGGAACTGAAATCCGCGTTTCTCCTCGGGATCAAGATCGTGGTGCTGCTGACCTTGCCGGTGGCGATGGCCTTCGTGCTGCTGGGTGATCGCTTCATCGGTTTGTGGATGGGGGCGGAATTCGCGGAGCCCGCGGGCCAGGTGCTGCGCATACTGGCGGTCGCGGCGATCCTCGCCGCGCCGCAATACGTCTTTTCGAGCGTTCTGTACGGAATCAGCCGGCACAACGTGATCGCGGCTCTCCGGATTTCAGAGGCCGTCGTGAACCTGGTTCTCAGCATCGTGCTGGTTCAGGCAATCGGGCTG
>JBJACV010000029.1:0-25877 GCA_046604365.1 Nitrospira sp. | reverse complement strand
TGCCGAGAAGGTGAGTCAGGTTCCTGAGTTGAACCGCCGGATGTCAAAGATGGAACGCAACATCGTGCGGATTGCCGACAAGGTGGGCGCGCGGATCGAAGACCCAAACTGAGACTCAGCGAAGGAGAGCGCGCTGAACTCCGAAAACAACTTGAAGAGCTACGGCAGATGCTGAAGGCATTGCACGGGATGAAGTAAATGGAGCAAAAGAAGACCACGGCCCTGGCCAGGGCTCAAGCGTTCAGCGCGGCATTTGGCGGATTCATCGGGAATCTGACTCAGCATCTGCAGCTGGGTACGAAAGCGCAGTGCTTGGAATGGCGCGACGTGGGCGCGGAATATGATCCGTCGACGGAGCGAACCGAGTTCCTGACGGCGATGGATGAACTGATCGCCTGTTTTCCGGTGGAGGACTGATGAAATCACCATCTGTGCTTGTACTTGCGACTCTCATAGGCATCGGCGGCGCGCTCGCTTCCGATTTGGACGCCTGGCAGAAAGCGCGAGCGGAGAAAGGTCGACGTGTTCGCTTCGATTGGCCGTTATGCATTGTTCGCTGCGTTCGAGGCGGCCTAGTTGGTTTGATGGGCGGGCTCGGTTTCAATGTTGCGGCGGGTTCTTAGCTCTCAGCCGAGGCACGAACCATCCTCGGCCCACGTGGTTCCTTCTGAGATTTGAGCCATGGGCGAAGTGATCGAGCTTTTGCGGGCTATGCCGGAGATGCCTTCGGAGCTTGACGAAGTGGCGCCGGACTGCATCCAGCCTTGGCCGGAGTTCCGGGATTGGGCTCGGGCTACGTTTCTCACTTTCGGATCGAAGTTCTACAACCTGGATCATGCTCATCTGGAGGAGATGTCGGTTGAGTTTCTCTTCACGAACGTGCGGCACCTGAAAGGGGCTAACGCTCGGATCGGGCAGGCGGAGACGGGGCCGGGAACGGGATTGCCTTGGGCGGTGGCGCGGCATGATGAGCAGCTTCGCCGATGGTTCGGCTACATCCCGGATTTCATCATCACGATCGACGCGGTTTACTTCGCACAGGCGAACCCGGGGCAGATTTGCGCCCTGGTGGAACATGAGCTCTATCACTGCGACGTGGTTCGCACGAAGATGGGGAACCCGAAACTGAACAAGTTCGGGCAGATGAAGCCGACGATGCGGCCGCACGATATCGAGGAGTTCGCCGGGGTGCTTTGGCGCTATGGGCCGGTCGAAGCCGATCACTTCTTGATCAAACAAGCTTTAGAGTCAGAGCCACTCTTCCGGGACATCGATCTCCGCGGGCTCTGCGGGACCTGCAAGTAATGGCCGTTACGCCAAAACAGAAAAAGAATCTACGCCGGGGCAACCCTCGAAACTCGGGGGGAAGGCCTCGGAAGGATCCATCGGCGGCGGGCGCTTGGGACGCCGTTCGCAAGAAGCTTATGGGCCCGATCGAGTGGCTCGCGGCTCACAATGCGGCGGAGATTGCTCGCTTCAAGCGGGAGCTGAAGGATTTTCAGGCCAAGAAAACGGGCGCGCGGAAGCCGGTGCCTCCGGTGATCGACTGGCCATTGCACCTCAAGGCCGTGGAAGTGGCCACCAAGAACTCGGAAGCGCTGAATGCTCAGCGGAACCCGGGGACCTTGCCGCCCATGCCGGCGGCGATGGAGAAGCTTACATTCGAGCAAGCCGAGGCTGAAGTGTTGAAACGGAAAGCCGAGCGCGAGAAGGATGAGTAATGGTTTGCCCGTACGCTCAGGCGTATGAGTGGTTTCAGCAAGGGTTACTTACCAGAGAAGAATTCACCGAGGTCGTTCAGAGCTTAAAGCGGCGAATCGACGTTGAGACGCCTCCGGAATGGTTCCACGAGGGACAGCTCGAGGCTTGGGCTTCGACGGCGATCGACGTCGTTATCACAGCCGGAACTCAGGGTGGGAAGACGGCGATGCAGTCGCCTTGGCTCGCTCGGGAGATTCAGCGCTGCGGCGGGGGAATCCGGCAGCTTGGCTTTGGGCGGTTCATCTATGCGGGCCCAACGCTGACGCTCCTGGAAGAACAGGCCATTCCGACCTTTGAAGAGGTCTTCGTGGAACAGCATCAGCTTGGGCGGCTGATCCAGGGCAACAAGCCACGCTTTCATTTCTCGCCCGACGGGCTGCAGAGGCTACTGGGGTTCAGTCACTGCCCGGTCACGATCGGGTTCGCTTACACGAAGGACAGCTCCAACCTCGAATCCAAGACCGCTCTTGCCGGAGTGTGGGACGAGGCGGGCCAGAAGGAGAACAAGCTCAAGGCTTACCGGGCGTTCAACCGCCGGTTGAAGCTTGCTCGATCGCAAGGGTACGGGCGGCGCCTCTTCGGTACGACGCCCTATGAGTGGGGTTGGTTTAAGACCTACGTCGTCGACCCGGCCGAGGCCAAGCAATCGGGATTCGAGCTCTACAAGTTCGTCTCCTGGATGAATCCCTTGGTGGATGAATTCGAGTGCCGCAAGGATCTCGAGAACGGAATGCCGCTCTGGGAGTGGCAGATGATGTACCTGGGCGAGTTCACTCAGCCGGCGGGGCGCATCTACGACAACTTTTACACCGATCCCGATTCGAGGTCGATGGTTCGGCCTCGGTTCCCGATTCCGGACGCCTGGCCGCGGTGGGTGGGCGTGGACTTCGGCCTTCGCAACACGGCGGCGATCTTCATCGCGGAGGAGCTCGACAGCTCCGGGAAGCGGACCGGGCGATTGGTTCGCTACAACGAATACAAACCGGGCAAGAACCTCTCGGTTGAGGCCCACGTGGCGGCGATCAAGAAACTGGCCGGGGGCGTGAAGATGCCTCGCGCCATTGGCGGCTCTCACACCGAGGAAGACGTTCGCGCGGCTTACCGCATGGCGGGCTTGCCGATCGAGGAGCCGGGGTTTTCTGAGGTGGAAGCCCGCATCCTTTGCGTTTACGGTGAGCATGCGCGGGAAGAGACGATCGTTTTCAGCGATCTGAGCGATTACCTGGACGAAAAGCTTTCCTATTCTCGCGAGCTTGACGAGAATATGAAGCCGACTGAGAAGATCAAGGACAAGGCTTCCTATCACCTTATGGACGCGGAAGGCTATTTGATGACGAAGCTGAGGCCGGTGACCGGTGGCTGGGCGAGCAACCCTCAGTATGTCGATCGATTGAAAGAGCATTTGCGGGAGAAGGCAGAGGGCAAAGATCAGGAGATTCCTGTCCATCCAGTGCGGCCCGGTGCCCCCCGCTCTGACCCCCTCTTAGAGTTTCTCACTAACCGAGTCAAATCATGAGACTATTTGGACGCAAGCGCGAGCAAGAACTAGCCGACGCGGCAGCACGGGCGACGGCGGTTTTGCGCGTGGAACTGGAAGCCGAGCATGCGGCGGAAGTGGAACGCGTTCGCAAAGAGACGCAGGCGGGGGCTTTGCGAGTGGCGGCGGCGGCGGCGATCGAGGCGGCGAAGCCTCTTCAGACGAACCAATACCTTTCGCCATTGGGGACCGGACCGCGGCCGGCGATGTATGCGATCGACACGCCTTCGCTCTACTCTCAGCATCATTCCACGCGGACGCGGCCAAAGAGCCGGATCGACCTGGAGACGCTTCGGCGGGTGGCTTCGAGCTACGACGTGCTGCGCTCCTGCATCGAGCATTTGAAGCGCGAGGTTTCGGCGGTGCCGGGCCGGATCGGCCCTCGAGACAGCGAGGATAAGAGCGAGGGGACGACGGCTCGGGTTAAGGAAATGACCGAGTGGTTCAACGCGGCCGACTTGGGATTGGGCGGCGTGGGCAAAGAGCGCGAGCACTTCGAGAATGAGATCATCGAGGACGCTTTGGTCATCGGCGCTTATGCGGCTTACATCCATCCGACGCTAGGCGGGATGCCGGCGGAGGTTTGCGCGATCGACTCGATGACGATCCGTCCGAAGGTGGACGGCTATGGGTGGCAGAATCCCGAGGACGCTTATGAGCAGCAAGTCATGGGCGTGGTGGTTCGGGCTTCGATCTCGATGGATGAACTGATCTACGACGGCATCCACCCGGTTTCCTACTCGCCTTACTTCGTTTCGCCGGTGGAATGGTTGATCGGCGTGATTATGAGCGCGGTAAAGGCGGACGAATGGAACCGCACCTGGCTGACTGACGGCGACACTCCGGACACGATTTACAACCTGCCCGACGATTACACACCGGATCAGGTCGAGGCCTTTATGGCTCTCTTTCAGGTGATGAAGGCGGGCAACTCGGCGGAGCGGCACAAGGGCGTTTTCATCCCGGGGAATGGGGGCATGAAGACCCAGACGCGCAAAGACTCGGATTTCCAGGAGTTTGAGCTTTGGCTGATGCGCCGGACGTGCGCGATCTTCGGGGTTCAACCGGCTTCGATCGGCTTTGCGGGGGAGCAATACAAGGTTTCCCAAGAGGGGAGCATGACGCAGACGACTCAGTTCGGCGCGGGCAAGCTTCTGAACCTTCGCAAGCGACTGTATGACCGGCTCCTTCGAAAACTGGGGCATCCAGATCTTCAGTGGATGAACGTGACCGAGGGCGAGGAATCGCCTTTGGATCGCTCGACTCGGCTGGCCATGTCCGACTGGATGACGGATAACGAGAAGCGAGCCCTGGAGGGCTTGCCCCCAGTGGAGGGCGGTGATGAATTGCCCGCAGCGCGGGCGGCGGCTCAGGCGGAGGCGGACCGGGAAGCAAAGAAGGGCGAAGCGGGGGCCGCGAACCGCGAACCGTCTGATTCGACCAAGAAGCGCGCGGAGGATTTGAAGCGGTGGGAAGCGAAGGCTTTGCGGCTTTTGGGGGCGGGGATGACGACGCACGAACCATCGTCGTCCCACGGGTTCTCATCTGAGTTTATCGACGATACGACGCGGGCGGCGATCGCCGGCGCACTGACCGACGCGACGACGGCCGAAGAGATTCGGGCGGCTTTCGCACCTTACCGAGGCAACTAAAAACCATGTCAAAGCAACTTATGCGGGCGATGCACGTCCCTTTCGAGATCCAGCGTGTCAACGAAGAAGAGCGCACCGTGGAGGCTTATGCCTTCGTGAATGAAGTCGTGGACGGTGAGGGCGGGATTCGCCTGAAGCGGTCTTCGATGGAAGCGGCGACGCCGGACTATATGAACTGGGCGAACGTGCGGCAGATGCACACCCCATCCGCGGTGGGCGTGGCCAAATCCGTTACCTGGGATGAGCGCGGCGCTCGGATGGTTCTGGAAGTCGTGGACGAC
The DNA here is from genome assembly GCA_046604365.1 of Nitrospira sp. Taxonomy (GTDB): domain Bacteria; phylum Nitrospirota; class Nitrospiria; order Nitrospirales; family Nitrospiraceae; genus Nitrospira_D. Next base: position 20,646 of record JBJACV010000029.1, on the reverse strand, counting down.
GAAGCTTGGAAAAAGGTTCAGCGCGGAGTTTACAAGGGGCTTTCGGTGGGCGTGGCGCCTACGGTCATGCGCGGAAAGGACGTCGAGAAGTGCCGATGGATTGAGACTTCGCTTGTCGATCGGCCCAAGGATCCGGGCGCGATCATTACCGCGGTGCGCTCGGCGGACTTCTCCGAAGAGTTCGAGGTTGAGGTTCTGGAAGAACAGCGAGCGGAAGACGCGGAGACGACACCACCCGCGCCCTCAGAGGAAGAGATTGCGCGGGGCATGTTCAACGACATGGTTCGCGAGCAAGAAGGCGGAACGCTCCGCTACTTCGCTTTGGAAGCTCTCGCGCAGTGCCTTTACCGCATTCAGTGCGGAGAGGCGGCGGACAAGGAAGCCCAGGTTCGGACGGTGTGCAAAGAGTTTGCGAATTACATCGTTCCGATCGTGGCTCGGGCTGAGCTTGATGAGGGCCTTTTGAGCCGCTTGGCTTCCGCGGGGGGGCCGAGGCAAGAGCCATCCTCGGCCTACGAGGAGCTAACCACACGATTTGAAACTGTGACTACTCAGCTTGCGGAGGCGCTGACTCGGGTGGAGTCGGCGGAGGCGGAAGTTGAGCGGTTGAAGAAACAGCCGGCACCCAAGCCCATCGCGAAGGCGGGCCCGGTGGCGATCGATCGGACATTCCTGGCGAATGAGATCGAGGCTTCGGAGACGCGTGTCTCAGAGCTGAAGGCAGAGCTTCAGCGTCTTTCGGCGCTTCCGAGTACGGCGACGGAGTTGGAGCGTACCAACGCTTCGACTCGCATCGGCGGTATTCGACGCGAACTGGCCCAGCTAGGGCACTAATCCCTCTTCAGGAGACCTAAATCTATGAATCCAATGATGATGGCGGCCATGGGAGCCGTCCCTTTTATCGCCCCTTACTCGGGTGTGATGCGCGTTGACTCCATGCCGTCCGTCGGCCAGGGCCAACCGTTGCCTCCGAGTGTTTCCCTGATGAACCGCTTCCAGAACTTTGAGCTTCCGGAACAGATGCGGAACGACATGGCGGCGCTCGAGCGCGGCGAATTCAGCGGCGACGCGGGCCAGCTCTTGGCTCAGCTTCATTTGACGCTGAATCAGTTCAACCGCTCGATCAACACGGGCATGACGGCCTTCCCGGTTCGCGAGAACCTCGAGGCAGAGGCGCGCGTTCTCGTGCCGATGGAGACTCCTCTCCGAAACCGCATCCCTCGCGTTCCCGGATCGGGCACGGCGGCGGCTTGGAAGCAACTGACCTCCCTGGGTGGCGGCTGGGGCTCTTCGACCGATCAGCCGGGCGGCGGAACGGCGACTCAGATCTTCTTTGCGGAGACGGGCGCGCCGGGGCTCATGTCGAGCGTCTATGCGAACAAGTCGGCTTCTTACAAGCTGATGGGCTCGTTGGGTGCGGTGACGGGCTTCGCGATGGCGGCGGGCGCGAACTTCTTCAACCAGTACGACCGGGAGAAGACGAATGCGATTTTGAACCTGATGCTGAACGAAGAGTACAGCATCATCAACGCGGACGCGACGGCGACGGCCGTTCCCTTCGGTGATGGCACGACGGCGCTCTCCTTCAACGGCGTTTTGAACCTCACGACGACGGCGAACGGCGTGCCTTCGGCTCAGGTGCAGACCTCAGTCGGCGCTCTGACCTTTGCCCATATCGACAACCAGTTGATTCGGCAGTGGAAGCAGGGAGCGCGGGGCCGGTACATGGTCGTGAATGCGCAGGAAGCGCTTTCGATCAAGAATCTTGCGATCGCTTCGGGCACCGTTCATCGGGTCATTCTGTCTCAGCAGAATACGACGATCGGCATCGTTCCCACGGGCTACCTTTGCCCGATCACGGGTGAAGTCGTCGAGATCATCTGCAGCCGGTTCATGCCGGCGGGCACCATTTGGTTTGGCGCTACGGGCCTTCCGAACGGCGACCCGGCTCTGCAGATGGACGTGCTTCCGCAGGTTCAGCTTCCGGAGCTCGCTCCTGATCAGATGGTTCAGGGCTATGTGGCTCAGGAGATTGCTCCTTCCATCGCGGCGCCGCAGGTTTACCCCTTCCTGGTCTCGGTTTACGAGGTTCTGAAGATGAAGGGCGCGACGGTCTTCGCGAAGTCGACGGGAGTAACGGCGGTCTCGTAAGGGAACGCGCCCTCACCCCCTGCTTTCATTAGTAGGGGGTTCTGAAATCCAAGTTTGGAGAAAACAATGAATCAGCTTTACAACGCGGCTCAGGGCAATCCTTGGGCAGTACTTCTCATCATTGCGGTCATTGCCCTTGTGGCGGGCCTTTCTTGCGGAGTCGTCGATCTGGCGAACCTGTTCCCCTCTGTGCAGGAGCGAGGGCACGCGATGGAGGACGCTTCTTCGCGGGCGCTTACGGGTAACGGCGGGAATGTTCTCATGCTTCGCAGCGGCAATGAGATTTGCCGTAATGTGACCTCGGTTCGGATCGGGGATCAGCATCTACCGGCGACGATGGACGAAGAGTATCCGGTGAGCTTTGACTCTAACGGAGTGCCGAAGCTGGAAACGGTCACGCTGCCGATGTACATCGTCATCGAGACGCCGGATGGGCCAGCCCTTCAGCGATCGGTCAAGACCAATGACGGCATTTGGCAGGGCGGAGCGGCCATCCATGTGTCTGGTGAATGGGTTCCGGTGGGAACTCCCGCGGCTCCGCCCGTGGTGGAGAAGCCGGAGCGAGCTAAGCCGACGGAGGAAGAGATTGCTTCGCTGAAGGACATCCTTTTGGGGCAATACAAGACGGCCGAAGAGCTGGCGAAGGGGCTGAACGGCACTCTGGATTCTGCGCAGATGCAGGATACGGCGTTCCTCTTGGGGCTGGAAGGCTTCACGAGCAAGAAGACCGCCCTCGAGGCGATCTCGGGCTTCCTTTTCCCGGTGGGTAACTAACGATGCCTTGGCCGGACGGTTCTGATCTTGAGGCCTACTTGGCGGCGAGCCAGGTGGAGATGCCGGATGGGTCTGCCGTTCCGGCCACCATCGCCTCCGATGCCTTGATGGCGGCGGCGGCGATTCTCTTTGGAGAGAAGACGGGCTGGGTTCCTTTCATCGGAGAGGAACAGACTCGCACCTTCGACCCTCCGGGACGGCCCATCAACGGCTTGGGGTCCACGGGCGGCGGGGGGAATATTCTCCGCTTGAATGCGGGGCTTCTTTCGGTTTCCTCGCTGACCATCGGCGGGGTGGCGAAGACAGAGGGGACAGATTTCTATTTGATGCGCCATAGGCCGGATATGCCGGCTTATGCGATTCGGTTTCGGTCGGTGGTCTACGGGGAGCCGGGTGACATATCGATCGAAGGCGACTGGGGACGAATGGCGGATTCGGATGACGCGGCGAATCAGGCTGTTTTGAACCTGGGGGCGCAGATGGCTTGCTACGCGATCCGGGATGGAATTGGATCGGGCGGCATTTCTTGGGATGAGGCCGACGTGAAGGAGCGCTTCTCGGTGGAGATGGTGCAAAAGCTTGGCGACGGCTTCGGGGCGATCGCGGCTCCGTTCATCGATTTGTATCGCCGGGTTACTGTTGGGGTTTAGCCCTCTTTGTGGGGATGCCGAGGCAAGAACCATCCTCGGCCCACGGGGTTCTGAGGATCTATGGCACTCAATCGTCGACAGAAGCGGTTTTACACGGAGAACGTGAACCTTTATGCTCCGGTTTGGCCGGGGCTGGGGGCTAACAATGAGGCGGGGGACGCTTCTTATGTTCAAGAGAACATCGATCCGGTTCGCTGCCATTGGGAGGCGAAGGCGGAGAGCTCTTTGCCGGAGGCTCCGGGGCGCTCTAACCAGGACATGATGATCACGACCGACGTCTTTCATTTCTCGATCGACGTGGAGATTGGGGATCAGTGGTTTATCGAGCTGCTTGCGCCGCATCCGGAGGCGGGGGCTTGGTTTTGCGTGCAGGGGGCTCCGAATACGAAGGCTTGGAAAGCGAACAAGCTCTCGGTGCTGGCTAAGAAGTCGCTTTCGCCTTTTGTGTGATGTTCGGGTTGCGGGTGTCGGGTTCCGGGTTTCGGGTGGGGACTTGTAGGATTTAGATGACGATTTTTGAGGATGTTTCGGGGGAGTTCAACGCGGCGCTTAAGACTGCGCTTTCGTTGGCTTCGACCTCTCCAAATTATCGCGACATCCGGGCGGGGCGGCTGGATTGGCGCGGGCTCATTGCTCAGTGGCAAGCGACCGGGAACAGCGGGCTTCAGCCGCCTTACGTGGTGACGGTTTTCGGAGAGATGATCCCGGCTCCAGAGTGGAGCGCGATGGATAACCAATATAAGTGGCTCCCGGTGACGGTTTACTACATCGCCCACGCGGGCGTGCCGATCGAGACGATCGACGCGAAGATGCAAGCGGTTCACGCGGCATTCGACGAGACCTCGGAGTTCACCACGTTCCAGGTTGTCGAGGCTGGAAGCATCAACAACACTTCCTCGAATCCGGCGAACGCCTATTTCCTGGAGGCGAGTTCGCAGTTGGTGGCGGGGATGTTCACGATTTCGCTGCTTTGTGAGGAACTGTGAACGCCCGCGAGTTCGCAAAACACACTCGCACAATGGCGGGAAGGGCAGAAAGAGAGATCGCGTTGGCGGTACGAGAAACAGCCCGCTTCGCGGAGAAGGAAGCTGATCGATGGTCGCAAGGGACGTTCAAAGCTCGCGGAGAGTATGCGGTTCGGAACCCTCGGCCTCCGCAAGATCCTGGGATTATCAATCAGCAGTCGGGTGAGTTTCGGCGCGCTTGGACTGTGCGCGAAGTAGAGCCTGGAAAGTGGCGCTTGGAAAACACATCACCACACGCGGGCTACATGCTGGGCACGAAGCGAATGATTTTCCGCCCGGTCATCGATCGAATTCGGGCGGCCACTGAGCCCGTATTGAGACAAAACGTCCATCAAGGGCTCATGAGAGCGATAGGCAAATGAAGATTAAAGAAACGACACAGGCTGAACGCGGTGGCATCGGCAGGGGTGGTTTGGTGACCCTCTCTCGCGTCATCGAAATCGAAGGTGACACGGTGCCAGAAGGCGCCGTGAAGGTTTCCGACAAGACGGAAACCCATGACTGGAAGGAGGAGAACTAATGCCCGGATTACAAAAGCGTTGGCTGTTGGGCAAACTGACGACCAATAAGAGCATCACGCCGCTGACTTTAAACTCAGACGGGACGTTCACGGCTGGAACGCTGGTGTCCCTCGAGCACAAACTTGAGGACTACCGCTATGTCTCGGAGGGTTCAAATGAGAACATCGCTCCTATGGACTCCTCAAACATCAACGAAGTCATCGTTGAAGACGGGATCGCGATGGAGTTTCGGGAAATCATCCCCGCAGCATCCGCAAGCGTTTTTGAGACGGCTGTTCTTTCAAAGGACTACTTCCTAATTCAATGGACGGTCGGCGGGTACGACTACGATTTCTATGGCGTTCGTCGACCTGGCTGCGGACCAACCTACGCCAAAGGAAAGAATCTCTATCAGCTCAATCTGGGCCCCGTGGCCATGGATAACTCTGGCGTCCCGACCGGCAACCTTACGAGGACGGTCTCAGCTTAATGCTAGTCCAGAGCCCGAAGCGGCCTTCCGTTGGCATGATGACCCAACGGAAGGTCAAGAGTATTGCCTTTGGGCCGATCAAGAGCCGGCTCACATTGGCGATCGAGGCTGGAGATCAATCGCTGATTTCCGAACTCAAGGCTGCGGGTGCGATCGAGTTCGAAATCAGCGGCGAATGTCTAGCATCCATGGGCGCAGTCGAGGGGCTTCAGGTTGCCACGCTCACCGAACAGTTGACGGAGCGCTTCGTAAACGGAGATGAATCCCTCTTCGGTTTGGACACAAGCGCTATCTCCGAAAAGCAATGCCAATCCGTTGCGATCGTTCGCACGGCGATTCTTTCGCTGGACGGGGAGGAGCCCTATAACTGCGAGGAGCTCTTGGCGATGCCTCTTACAGAAGAGGGAGAAGAGCTTTGGCTTGCGCTAATGCAGGTAGGAATGGATGCTTATAGGGGAAAACTGAAGCCTCAGACGAACACAGAATCGCGCTGATTCGTCTGGGGCTTAACAAGAAACTCGGGCACCATCCCCTCATCATCGAGCAAACCGATAGGCTCTTGGTTTCCATCAATGATCGGTTGGGCGCTCTTATCGAGAGGGAAGCTGGAGAGGACATCGAACCGCTTCCGATGGCTTCGCTCCTAATCGACTCTTTCGACGTGGCGAGAGTAGATGCGGCCGAACTTGACGGGGCCGAAAACCCTTACGACGAAATAACGAGCATGGACACATGAGCGCACTACACCTTGAGATCACAACGGGCGGCAAAGCAGTCGTTGACATGCTTAACGACCTGGCGGACAGCGCTGAGAATCTTGCGAAGCGGCAGGACGAACTCACTCGGGCTGTGCTTCGGCACACGAACCGAGCCGACGAAACCACGAAAGCCGTTCAGACTCAGGCGAGTACGGTGCGGTCAGCAATCAATCCCTGGGAGCGGCTAACCGCAGCTCAGAAGCGCCATGCAGACGCGGTTAAGGCGGGTGACTCGAACGCGATCAAGATGGCCGAGTTGCAACTTGCACGGGCTGAAATGGTCGCCAAGAGGGCAGACAGCACGCTCGCGCGAAGGGCGAACCCTGCCGCATTCGCGCTCCAAGATATGATCATGACCAGCCGCATCAAGCTCCCAGGTCTGGGCATGATGCCACTCGTGGGGAAGGCAGTCGCAGCGGGCATTCTGCCTGAGGATTTCATAAGCGGTCTCGTTTCGAAGGTCAGCGGTGGCGGATCGGTAGCCGCGCAGGCTGTGGCGTCGTCATCAGCTACGACTCGCCCGGGCGGGTCGTTGGCTGGAATGGCGATGGCTAGAGCGGCGGGCGGCGGAGGCGGGGGAGCCGCGGTGGCTGGCGCGTCTTCGATGATGATGGGCGTCGGCATAGCGGCGGGCGCGGCGGCAGTAGCACTGGCCGCTTATACGGCCGTCGTGATTCGGGCCAAGAATGAGTTGTACGAAAGCGCTGGCGCTCGTTTCGCGTCTGGCTCATCGAGTGCCTTCAACAACCTAGCCGGTATCGGTCAAGCCTTCGGAATGGGCCCGGGCCAGATATCCGAAATGGCAAGATCGATCGGTAAGGGGTTGATGGATAACCCGATGGCGGCCGCCTATGCGATGCAAGCGGGGGTGAATCCTCTCATGGGCAACCGTCCTGGAATGAGCACGGATTACGCAGGGGCTTTCGTCAAGCTACTCGCAGACGTGACGAACTCCAAAAAGTACGGGCCACAGGAAGCTTTGAGGCGGGCTGACGCTCTCGGAATGGACCCCGCCATGGTCGGTGTAATGCACAGTAATCCGGCGGCTCGGGCCATGGTTCTATCGAACATTTCGCAACGGAGCAAAGCCGATGAAGAGGCGGCGACTCTGGCAGCGATTCAGTACAACATAGCTCTTGGAAAGAGCAGTGATCTCCTGAATCGGTTAGGTTCCATCGTGCTCCCGGCTTTCAATGCGGCATTGGAGAAGATGTTGGGAGTTGCCGATAAGATCATCCCGAAGGACATTCCAAACGCACCACCGACGCCGAGCAAACTGCCGTATCCCTTCAATACTGCCGCTGATGTAGTCAATCTTTGGAACCACTCGGGAGCTACTCTCCCAGATTTTGGAGCAGGCAAGATTTGGGATTCCGTTTTCGGTGGGGCCAACGGCCAGGCCGACGTGACGAAAGAAAACACGGAAGCGGTTCGAGACCTAAATCAAACGATGAAGGACGGAATCTACGGTGCCGGGGCCGAAGCGGCGGCGCGGGCCGTGCCGGCGGGAACCGCCGTGCAAGGTCTCGAGCGGTGGGCTTATGGCCAACGCATCCTCATGGGCGGTATTTCACTGTAATATTATTGAGTGAACTTTTCGGAGTGGCAACGGCAAGTTAGAAATGCCCTATGGCGACGCCCCGAGGTGGACTTCTTCCAACTCGATACCGCGATGATGGAGAGGCATTGGCGGATGGGGACTCCTCCAGTACAGTTTGTTATCGACCTGCCGCCACCTCCACAGCCCACGCAAAGGGCGCCGGTGCCAACGGTTCTCCCTTGGATTACAGCAAAGGCGCGTCAGCCCGATCCAGTCAAAAACGATCCTCGGTACATGGTAGATACCGGAACGGGAATTGGGTGCCCTGGATGCGGGTCTTTCAATCTGGTGATGTTGCAGAAAAGCGGGACGGGCCTAGCATTCTTTGGTTCGATCGGCTGGGTGCTTGCATTGGGCTTGCTCGACGCAGCTTACGCGAATCTGAAGGCACAGCCATTTCGATGCAACTATTGCGACACAACATTTACCTTATAGGATGCCGGTAAATCCGTGCTTCTGAAAATCTAGAATCACGATCTCCCAGAACTTCAACTGGAAGCTGATCATCAGGAATTCCAACAGCATCATCCCCGCCATTTGGCCGGGCGATGGCCATTTGTCGTACTCCCAGCGCATACGCGCATTGTAAACCCATGGCAGGACTGAACTCAAGCCCTCACGCGATTACTCCAGGGCGCCGCACCTGGGTGGTGTATCGCGCAGCAGTGCCGCAACTCGTGAACAGGCCGTGGGGCCAAACCCGACAGTTCACCAGTTTGAGCCAGAGTGACTGGCTAGGGATGGCGGCGGGAACGATCGTGCGCCCTGGCGTTGGCCTCCAGCTCGAACAGGTCGACGAAGAGTATCAAACGTCAACCATCACGGGTGGACTCTCCGCAATGGCCGCGGGCGTGGTCGCGGCGGGCTTTGTCGAGAAGTTCGTCAATCGATCCTATCCAGAGGTCACTGGATCGGGAAGCGGCTCGAGTCTTGCCCCGCAAAGCGGCGTGATGTACGAGCGAACGCTAGCGGCAAATGAGAGCCTAGAGGATGACAAGTTTCGACTACCGGCCTCGATGGAAGCGTTCCCGGGGCCAGGGTTTGGCACGGATGGGGTTCAGATGGACCGCGTATTCGTGGCCGAGGAATCCAATGAAGGGCGGCTTCTAAAGTGGGTAGTGGGGGTCGAAACTCACAACCGGCTGGGCAATATCCCCTTGATGCGAGGCTATTTCAACGGCCCCGCAGGGCGCGACCCGGATTTCATCGGCTACGGCCAATACTGCGTGATCGGCTACCGAAACGGGAATACCATCCTTGCGGAGCGGGGGCAAAACATTGCGGGGGAAGAGCCATTTAATGAGTGGCGGATTCGGCAGAAAGCCTCTGCAGCCGGACTCTCGGCGGTTGGTCCCCGGGCGGCGCTTTGGGCAATGACCGTTTGGTCACTCTATGATGAGCCGAGGATTCTCATATCGTGGAACGCGATCGGAGAGCCTTACGGGAAGAGCGAGCAATCGATGGCGAGCGTTGACGGCGCGATCGCGGGCAGCGTTGGAACTCTGGGCAGCGCGGCAACTTCTTCGCATCACGGCTACACGCCGATGCTGAGGGGTGCAAATGTGCGACCGCCTACTCACACGATGGCGCACATGATCGACGTGCCGCGTCCATTCAAAAACTCTTTCTCGGTGGTCATCAGTCACTTTCGATCATCGGGAACCTTCAAGGACAGGCAATTCATCGCGGAGGCTCCTCACTGGGGCGACTTGATCAGAGTTGAGGCCTTTGGCAAGATTCCGGAAGGGACCGACGTTACCATCAAGCTCTTCAGGGCTGACGACAATACAGAGATCGCGGCAGACTCCTCGGGAGCAATCGGGGGCGACAAGGGCCGATTCGCGGAGTTTGATCCAGGCACGGACAGCTCTTTCTATGCGCTGCTGACGCTTACCAGCGATGGCAGAGCGACCCCTACCATCAAGGGCCTTCGCTATCTGCGCAACGGTCGATTTGACGAGAGTTACCCCACGGCGATTGAACTCCGGCCGATGACAAAGAAGGGCTCGCGCGTCTCGATCGTAACGGGCGGCGCGGACCCGACGACTGATTCGGCAAGCTGGAGCCATGTAGACTTGTGGGGCCACCTGGACGCAATCAAGAACGTTGGCGTCTTTCCGGTTCGAATCGAAACGGAATGGGACCCTGAAGACCCGTCGAAGCGTTGCGTTCTCTTCGGCGGGATTTGCGAGCGAAAGCCGAGAAAGCGCCGGCGTACACGCTCAAAGGCAGGCATCAGTAAGGGCGTCGACGGGGACGATCTACCGGTTCCGGTGGGCTGGGAATATCAATTCACGTCAGCGCCTCTTACGTTCGTGGGCTCCGTTCAAAGAACGATTCAATACAGCTTGGCGATTGCTTCGGAAGAGGGAGAGCCACGCAAAGCAACAGATGCGATAAAGCTCTTGCTCAACTGGTGCGGATGGCCGTTCGAGCAAATGGACATTCCTGATCTGGGCATACGCCTCTTCCCTTGCCAAGGCATGCGGGATCTCTCGATTACTCCACATACCGATATGATAGAGGTCGCCATCTGGATAGCCAGAACGTTCTTAAATGCTGGGCTTTGCTTCGACTGGAATACTGGTGAGCTCGGAAAGTGGAAACTCTTGCAAATCCCTTCCGCCCCATACACGAACAAAGTTCATTTCACCACAGCCGAGACAACGGACGGGAAGGTTTTCGGCCTGAACTCGTATCCGGCGATCGAAGACGTTCCGGTATGCCCAGTGACGGATTTAGAAATCCAGGATCGACGCCCAGAGGCCAATGATATCGAGGTTTATGGAGGGGTGGGCGGAGGAAAGTCCATGCTCGCTTCGCCTGAACCGGGTCAGAATGGACGATTCTCTCAGCGCTGGGTTAATCCGAAGTCGTTTCGGGTCGATCCGGAGCAAGAGGTGACCGAGGAAGACATGGAGGGAGAGGATTGGGTGGGCTTCCGAATCTCGCTCCTTTACATCGATCCATACCTCCAGTCGCGGCACGCGGTGGATTTTGTGACGGAACGGCTTCGGCAGCAACTTGGGCATGGCTACAAGGTGTTTCATGCGGAAGCGCCTCTCATCTTGATCCCGCACGAAGACGATGCGGAGCGCCGTCGCCCTCTTCGCTTCGGCGACCCGGTGATTTTCGAAGATGAGGGAGTCGAACATCAGTGCATCGTTCGAGGAACTTCTCCCGGATACACGAAGGACTCAAAGCAGATGAGCGTTTACGAACTGGAGACGGTGCGGGTTCTATGAGGGCGATCGAGGAATACCGCCATCAAATGCGCGAGCTCGCCGCACGGGCCGGTGGGACATCGACGCGCGAACTGAAGCTCTTCGGGGGCAATATGACCTCCGTTCGAAGCGGGGCGGTTCTGGACAGGATAGAGATGGCGCCGCGGCGGAGCTTCCAGAATCTCGACCCGACTTCGCCGGACTTCGGAAAGGTCTATTTCATCAGCGGGATTCACGCAGCAGGGGACCCGAACCACCCGATTGGGCCCGATGATTAACCAGGTAATTTCCTCGAATGGCAAGATACTTCAAACAGCGTCACTCAGGTTTTGACTACACGGGATTCTATAAGGAGGAAGGGGGCAAGATTTACTCGTGGGCCCAGAAAGACAGTTTGAAGCCGGACTGGGAAATTGACACGGATCCAGACCCCGCGCGAGATTTTTACTTCGAAGGGACGGAAGCACAGTTCGTAGCTAAAATCACCGAAGATGATCGCCGCCAGCAAAAAAAGATTGGCGACTCTCGCTTTTAGTCCAAATCTGTGTTACAATGATTGCAAGGTGCTTCTAACACCAAGCGAGCGAATCGCGCTTTCTCGAAAGTGCGCGGCAGCAAAACAAAGGTTGATACCTCTGGTGTGCTGGGTGCTGCGTTCCGTAAGGACGTGGGCCGGACTCGTGACGGTTAGAACACCCAGCACCCCCGATTCTAACGGGGCTTCACGAGGTTCAAATGGTACAACCGATCTTCCAAAACAACGGCTACGGCCTTCCCTTCGTTTCAGGTGAGAAGAGCAAACTTCGCCAACTCTCCTGGGGCCCAGCTTTCGAAGACTTCGATTGGTGGGCTGGCGCGATCGCCACGGGTAACGCCGACGCGGATGAAACGCTCGGCCTTCACTACGCCAACGACCTAGTTGTGGCGATGAAGAATCACTCCATCCCGGTCGGCTCTCTTCACAGCATCGCCCTGGATCAGATTGCTTACATGCATATTCCCGGCATGGCGCGGGTTGTGGAAGCTTTCTGGTACGAGCTCGAGGACCAACTCCAACTCGGGAGAGCGCGATGAAGGACGAAGCTTTGATTTTGAATCTGAGTCAGCGGAAGGCTGACCTAAACAGTGAGCTCGCGAAGAATGGTCTCGCCGCCCTCACCCAAGATGAGGAAATGCAATGGCGGATGGACCTGATTCGTGTCTCGATGGAACGCCGACGGGCGATCATTCGCGCGGCCATCGAGAGGGGCGTCCACGGTATGGACGCCCCTGAAAGCAACTAAAACGATTTGGGGCGGGGTGTTTGCGCACCCCTAACCCCAGAAGGGGGCTTGTGGAACACAGCGCCCTAGCCCCCAAACTCCTGCTGTGAGGAGTAGTCAATAATGACTCAAAATTCAATCCTTCAATTCGAAGGTCGCCCCGTGCGAATGGTGGTGAATGACGGCGAACCCTGGTGGATCGCAAAAGACGTGTGCGATGTGCTCGGCATAAAGAATGCTGCAGATGCGCTCGCAAAGACCCTGGACGATGATGAAAAGGGTGTAGATACTATCTACACCCTTGGCGGAAGCCAGCAAGTTGCCGTCGTCAACGAGGCCGGCCTTTACAGTTTGGTGCTTCGCTCTCGAAAGCCGGAGGCGAAGACGTTCAAGCGGTGGATAACTCACGAAGTGCTCCCGAGCCTTCGGCGCACGGGCCAGTACACCGCCAACCAAGTGCCAGACACGGCGACTTCCGCGATTCTGGAATTGGTGGACGCCATCAAGATGACCCTTGGAAAGGTCGATTCTCTCGAGGCGCGAGTGGCGCGACTGGAAACAGAGCCACGCACGCAGCGAACTCGATCGACGGTTCGCGCGTTGCCTCAAGCAGCGGAAACATACCTAGAGCCACCGGACGGCGTTGAGCGATGCCGCCTAGTGGCCAGCAAGCTTCGCGGCGCATTGGGTTGCGGCTGGAGCGATGTGTGGAACTCTGCCTACACGGAATACAACGTAAGGATGCGGACTCGGGTCAAGGAAATGGCCGAGAAGCGGGGTTATGGCTCCGTGATTCGTTATATCGATGCGCACGGCTCGATCAGTGCCTTGGAGGCGATCCTCCGGGAACAGCTGGAGAGAGCCCTAAGCAATGACTGGTGAGGGGGGGCTCATTACGCACACCCTTCTCAAAACGGGTCACCTCGATGGTGGCCCGTTTTGGTGTTTCTATGCCTGATCTTCATCATCGTCGTGTCTTTGGGGCGGGGGAGGCTCGCGTGGTGATTGAGATCGTGGGCGATCCTGAGCAAGTCGACGCGGCTCGGCGGGCGGCGATTGTGGCGATCGCGAAGGTTAAGGCGGAGATTGAGCGGGGGGAGCCTCGGAAGCCTTGCGGGTGTGGGTCATAAATGGCTTTGCTTGGTCGGAAGTCTTACGCTTACCTTTGTGAGTGGCGGGTTTCTTATGATGTGCCTTCGTTCGCCTCGGGCGGGCTCGAGACTTCGGCGGGGGCTTCTCTCACTTCCTACTTCGCGCCGGATCTCTTGACTCTGGCGGCGGGGATTCAGCTTTCGGTTACTTCTACAACGGCCGGCGTGGATCACACGGACGTTTCCCTCTCGATTCCTTCGGCCTTCGTTTCCGAGCTTCACTCAGAGGCGGGGTTTGATTCTTCGGCGGATGCAACGCTGGAGATGTACGACCTCGAGCTGCAGAACACTTCTCTGGGGTTGGTGCTTTCATGGTCGGCCATGAAGCTCTATTTGCGGGGAGTTCTGAAGTGGACAGGGGGCTCGGGTTCGGTTCTGGGACCTCGCTACGCGCCTTCGGGCATTCCTCTCTTCGGGATTCCTCCGGAGCTGGGGCACAGCGGGGGATTCTCGCCGGTGCCGGTGGCGGCTTCGCATGCGGTGTGCGGTTCACTCTTGGTGGCGGATATGGCGATCTCGGCCACGGGCGGGGTTCGCTGGAAAGCGACGGCGGAGAGTGAATTTGTTTCCTGCCCGATGTATTTGGAGCTTCCAACGGCCTCGATGCCGGAGGACTGCGATTGTGCTTTGCCGGAATCGGCGGCGATCTCGGTAACGGACACGGGCTCTTGCACGGTTCGCGGCGGAAACCGCGTCACGGATACTTGCGAGCTCATCATCGAGAACGGCGAATGCGACCCTTGCGGCGTGGGCACCCATGCGACGACGCCGAGGGTTTTCAACCGGTTCAAGACGACGCGCACCTACGACACGTGGGGCTCTACGATTTGGCTGCTGCCGGACCTGGAGAAATCGGTTCGACGCTGGAAGGATGCGAACTATGCTCAGAACATCTTGAGGATGGGCTTCCCGCGGGTGACGGCCAACGCGGTGGGCACCTGCGGAGCCTGGGGCGGGGATACGGACTCGGAAGTGAGCAGCCCGGAGGTTTATCCTTCGGTGGCGGCTTTGCTTTCGAACGTGGGGAACGATACTCACGCGATCGAGGACGTGATGCAGCGGCGGACGATCGCGCCGGCTACGCTCGCTCGCTCGCGGGGCGTCTCGACTCACTACAACGACGTCACTCTTTCCCCGGCAATCTGTTCGCTGGGGGGAGCGCCGGGGGATTTGTATCCGGTTTGCGACACTCCGGACGATTCGACTTGCTTCGCCTCGGAGGTCGTGACTTCGATTTCGGACGTGGAGACGGGGAGCGAAAACCCCTACATCCTCTCGCGGTTCGACCATAACGACTGGCGGGCGCGCTACATCGATACGGTTTGTTCGCCTCACTGGTCTTACTTCGTTTGGTTCCCTCCGAACACGCTGGACGCGGACGGGGATGGGGAGATCGATTCCCAGGATCAATGGATGGTCGACGGGGACATCATCCCGGTCGAATATTGGATTCAGGGGCGGCAACAGTGGGGCTTTCAGGCTTCTTTGCCCGCGGATGAGAAGACGAAGCGGCGGAGCTCGCTGCCGATGGACCCGCTTTACACGGGGCATTTGTCTCCGATCGTGCGGGGGGACATCGGGGTTCATTCGAACTGGTGGGGCTCGGAGAACTTCCTAGTTTGGGACGATCAGCCGCCGGCATCGCGGGCTTACGATTCTTCCTCTTCTTCGCTTATTTCGGGCGTGAATTGCACTCTTTCCTTTGGCCCCACGGGAATCACGGCAACCCCAGACCCGGGCGAGACGACGCTGACGATCGAGATCGACCAGGGGTCGACGGCGATCGCGGGCGTTTTTCCCTTTGGGTATCCGCTGATCTCTTCGTCGATCGCGGTTTCCGTCGATCCGGGCAACGTGGCCTCTTGGGAAGCGCAATGGGTTTCGGTTCTGGGGGCTACGAAGCGCTTTGCGACGGCGGACGGAACTTATCCGCGGCCGGTGGGCGTCGACAACGGCTACGCCTTCAGCTACGCGCAGGATCAGGGGGGCGGGTTCGTGTTCGACGAAGGTTCGGACAGCTTGCCATCCGGAGAGTCTTCGACCGTGATGGGCGATCCCATCACGGTTCACGGCTTTGAGATGATCGCAGGGCGCGGGGCGGCGGCGCTACGGTTCGTGATCGAGGCGGTTTCGGACTCGGCCGACGTGCTGATCCCTTGGCCAACGCTTTACATGCCGGAGACGGCGCCAAAGGTTTTTGACGAAAACGGCTTTCATCAGATGATCGCCTGGGAGAATGGGCCCGCGGTGCGGGTTGGGAATGTGGCCTGGGTGGTCTCGGGGTCGATTTCCATCCCTCCGGTGGTGTTTCCTCCCGGCTATCCGCCTTTCTACTGGAAGATGAGCCTGGTGGACGCCTTGGCGACGGCGCTCTTTCTCTCCGGAGAGGACCCTACGGGCGCGGCGGCGCTGATTTCGGATTACTTGACGGCGGACGAATACACGACGATCGACGACGCGGAGGGCGGATCGGTGGCTTTCTTCGTAGACAACCCTTCCGACGCGACGCGGCGGTTCCCGCTGGCGGTGATGCTGGCCTCTTATCGGGAGACTCCGCCTTCGGTGAGTTGGCCCTTGCCGGGGCGAGACGCTTATAAGCAGCCGACGGGGGATTTGGCTCAGCAATGCTGGAGCCACGCGGAGGAGCGGGTTCTGATTTTGGCGAACCGGGCGGTTCATCTTTGGGAAGGGGCTTCGCAGCTTACGGCGCTGATCGCTTCTTACGTTGGCTGGGTTCTGACGGGGCACCTGGCGGCGCTCGAGAACGACGAAGGACTGTTTTCGGTTCGTTCGGGAGCGACGGAGCTGGGGCAGACGCGGCCTTGGCATGGATTCTTCGGGGTGCTGGGGAACGCTTCGACGGCTCGGAACCTGGATGTTACGACGGACCCGAACGGGCTTTCTTGGTGGGGGCACGTGGAGGACGGGGTTAGCGATCCGGCTTTGAAGGTGGGGCGGGCGCTGGGGAGTTTGAATGCAGGATTTTTGGGCGAGGCGACGGCGGTTTCCGGGGATGTCAGTTTTCCGTCTTTGTGTTTTCTTCCTCATGGCCGTGTTGCACTTGGTTACACCGAATCCGGTTCTTTCAAGGCCCTTTACTCAGACGACGAAGGGGTTACTTGGGGGGACGGGGAGACGCTCATGACTGGCTCATTCGGTCGGATTTGGACGAACGACGGCGGGGACATGATGCAGGCCGCGGTTCGGGCGGACGGTGGTGACTTCCGGATTTGGGTTGCTTTTCGGGGTTCGGGCGGTGCCTGGGGTTCGGAGGTTGCTTTGGAAGAGGCGGGGACGCCGGTGGAGGTCGAGGAGGACGCCTTTGGGCTTGCTTACGACTATGGGACGGGGGCTTGGATGATTTACGCGCGGCGGGCGGGGGAGAGCGATCGGACGGTTTTCATGTCGCTCGACTCGGGTGCGACTTGGAAAGAGGTTTGAGTTGTCAACGATTCCTTGACAACTGGTTTTAAGGGGTCGAAGGGGTCTTAGGGGACGAAGAAGCCGAGGCACGAACCATCCTCGGCCCACGTGGTTTTTCACATTTGGATGATTTATGAGCTTTAACTATTTGGCGGCGGCGCTTCCGGCTCCTCAGGTGCCTTCTGATGTCATTTGGATCGCGGACAATGCGATCGCTACGGGGTCTTACACGGTTCCGAATTCTAAGCCGGTGCCTCAGGGGACTACGGTTGATTTGCCGGAGTATCTGAGCGAGAACGCGGCTCGGGTGGACGTGGGGGCTCGGCATGGGGCGGGGGGGTATGGGATTGCCACGGGGCTCCTTTGCTCGACTGTTTCGGGCTTGACGGTGAACGTTTCCGCCGGTCAAGCGATGATCGACGGGGTTGTGGAGCTTTTTGCGGGTTCCTCGGCGGTGGTGGGCTCTTCGACGACTTCTTACATTTGGTTCAAGCGGAACGGGACGCTGGAGGTTAAGACTACGCTTTCGCCTCCGGCCATTCCAGCGGTTTTGCTTGGGGTGGTGGTTTCGGGGGTCTCGGCGATTACGTCGATCGACTTTTCGGGCGTGGTTTACATGCGGTCCGGCGTGCTCGAGCGGGACACGGGGGACGCGGCGAAGCCGGGGGACACTCCTCCGGCGACCTGGCGCGGCTGGACGCGGACGCTGGGCGGGCTTTGGTGGTGGGACGGGGAGCTTTATCACCGTCTCGTGACCGATCTGCCCTACATCAAAGATGTCCTCTCCGATGGGGAGGTGGCGGTGATTCCGGAGAATCACCAGCTCGCGGTTTTCGATTCGTTTACGGTCGAGGACGGCGGGAGTTTAACTATCTCCGGGAAGTTCAAGGTGATCACAACATGACATTTCTAATCGGATTGCTGGTCTTCCTCGCTTTGGCGGGGCTAGGCTTTTTCGTCGTGGGCGATACGTCCATTACGGGGGGCTCGATGGGCGCCTCGGAGATCAAGGGGAACGGCGTTCAGCTTTCCCATGGGCGGGTGGCCTTTGCTTTCCCTTCGGATGCGAACTACACTCCGGCCGCCGCGGTCTATGAGAACTACTTCTTCGACATCACCGCGGGCGTGATTTCCGCTACGCGGGACATCATCTTGCCTTTGACGGCGGGTGCGAAGCACTTTGTTTTCAACCGGACGGCTCAATCGGTTCGCATTATCGGTGCTTCGGGCACCGGCATCACGATCGCGACCGGGAAGGGCGCGGAAGTCATGTGCGACGGAACCAACTGGATCCGGATGACGGCGGACGTTACTCCGTAAGAATCGAGTTGCGAAGCGGCCTCGGGGAAACCCGGGGCCCTTTTTGTTTGGAGGATTTATGGCGACAACAATGACGGTCAACGGCGTCGTTTACACGGTTATCGGGCTGATCGACCCGAACACGGGGGCTTTGCTTTCGAAGGCGGAGGACGCTCAGCATGCGAGCGGCGACGGGGGAATCCCGGCTCTGGTGGTTCGGAAGGACACGCCGGCAGCTCTGGCGGGGGCGGACGGCGACTATACGCTTTTGCTGAGCGACAGCGCGGGGCGGCTTTGGGTTCGGCCGGTCGGCTCGGATGCGACCAATAACCTGATGAAGATCGGGGAACTCTGCGCGGCGGGGAACGCTCCGATTAATGCCAGTGGCCAACTGATCGCGGCGGGAGTGGGCAAGATCTCGCGGGCGATCTTCAACAATGACCACGCGACCAATAAGGCGACTTTCCAGCTTTACGACAACACTTCGGCGGCAGGAACGAAGCTCGGGCCACTGATCACGGTGCCGGCGCTTTCTTCCTACGTTCTGGAACTGCACATTCCCTACGCGATCGGCGTTTACTGCGCGATCGGCGGCACGGGGACTCCGGAAGCGTTCGGAATTTCCCAGGCGGTGATCTAGGATGGGTCGACCGATTCAGCTTCTTGCTTCGACGCTCATTCTGGCGATGACTTCGGCCAGCGGGGTTTCGGCCTCGGGGGCATCGGGAGTGATCGCGACCCACTCGATCAACCTGCCGACCCTTTTGGGCGGCGCGGCATCGACCCAGGTGAAGGCTACGGCCGGCGTCGCGGCCACGAACATGTTCACCATCATCACGACGGCCCTTACGATGTCTGGAAAGCGGGGCATCGAGTTTTGGGTTCACGTGGATGGGCTCTATAACGGCACGAACCCCTCGGTGGGCGGGACGGGCACGGTGGCGCTGCGGAGCGCGGGTGCCACGGCGACGCTGACGGCCGTTGTCAGCTATCGCCAGGGCTGGAACCATATCAAGCTCGGGCGGGCGGACTTTTCCTCCGTCGTGGGTGGGGCGGATTTCTCTACGACGACCTTTGTGGATGTGACCATCAAGTTCGACGGGCTTTCGGGCGTGACGCCGGTTCTGACCTTCGCGGAGCTCTCATACTTGGGCTGGAGCCGTTCTCCGATCGCGTGGGTTTTCGATGACGGCTACCAGACGGTGAAGGATACGGCGTACCCGATCCTCTCTTCTTTTGGAATGCCGGGAACGGTGGGGGTGATCTCCTCGCTTGTGGGCACCTCCGGGAAGATGCCGCTCGCGGATTTGAACACGCTCTATAACGCGGGCTGGGCAATGTGCAACCATTCGGCCACGCATGGGAACTCTCCGTTCTTGCAATCGGCCAACCAAGCGACCTGCTACACGGAGATTGCGACTTGCAAGGCCTACATCGAGGCCCAGGGATGGCTGCGCGACGGCGGGAACCTGGATTACATTTCGCCCTATGGCGAGGTGAGCGAGGCCTACCGCTTGGCATCCGTGGAGGCGGGCATGCGGTCATTTTGGGGGCTGGGGTCTTCGGACTATGCTTCGGCACCCTCAAAGCCTTCCTTTAGCGATCGGGGGCTAGATGAGGCCTTCCCTTCGCGGCTTTCGCTGATCCAAGGGGCGACGACGGCGCAGGTGACGAGCTGCTTGGACCGATCGTTGAGCGCGGGGCGCGGTTGCGTGATTCTGCTGCACTCGCCGGTGACGGTGCCCTCGATCAATCTCGAGGTGGCCACGGCGACGCTGCAGGGCGTTTGTGAGTATCTGCACCGAAAGCGGGCCATGTGCGACTTCGTAACTCTGCCTCAGATGTTCGAAATGATGAAGGACCCAACGAAATGAAGTTATCGATCGACGTTCAGGACAGGATGGGCGCGCCGGCATACGTGGTTCGGGCGGGTGGCCATGAGCAATGGATTCATGCGGCGCACTTGGTGGAGAACCCTCACCCGCGGGTGGCCATCGTTCAGAT
Source organism: Nitrospira sp. (assembly GCA_046604365.1). Lineage (GTDB taxonomy): Bacteria > Nitrospirota > Nitrospiria > Nitrospirales > Nitrospiraceae > Nitrospira_D. The sequence goes on along the minus strand of JBJACV010000029.1, from coordinate 335 downwards.
GGCGGATAACTTCGAAATGTTGCTCGGTGAGTCGATCGAGACGGAGCTTTTGGATGCTTTCGTTTCGCTGAAGGCTTTTCCGGGGCTGGACGCCGAGACGGTCGACCAGTTGAAAGCGCTGAAGGAGCCACCTCCGGAGTGGCAGCACGTTTCTTAAGAAAAGCCAACCTCCCCTTCCATTGCCCCCTCTTCGGAGGGGGCTTCTTTTTTTGTGTCTGAAATTTGGATTTGTGACGGTTTCTGTGACGGTTGCTTAGCGCAAATCCTTCCCTGGTGAGCGTAGATGAGCCTGGAGATGGCCCATATAACTGGCTGGCAGACTAGGATTCGAACCT
>JBJACV010000028.1:0-29234 GCA_046604365.1 Nitrospira sp. | reverse complement strand
CTGTGAATCATTTCCCACTTCTTCAGAAACGATGGCGATCTTCGCGTCATCGCTCGTAACCGACAAGTGCCGCGCTATGAATCTGCCGCATGGGTTATCGCTCGACAAAGATGCAAGCTGCCATCGACTTCTCTTCCGTTGTTCAATACATTCAATCTTTCACAGTTGCGCGCGCGCAACTCTTCTTCCCATTCCATTGGCGATCTCGTCGGCTGCCATGGATGATGAAAGGCGTTGAAAGCTTCTCTCACGATAGTGCAATGTTTGTTCAGAAAGTATGATTTATAGAATCTTTCTCAGTTGCGCCCGCGCAACTGCTCCGGCGTGTTAGCCCTAGAGTTCCCTCGACCGCGCGTGGGACGCCTGGGCTAGATGGTGACGACCTGCCTTAACGACTGTCGTGGGAATGGGAGGAGGGTATGACGAGTTGCGCGCGCGCAACTGAGAAATGTTTTTCTCGTGATATCTACGATAGGGCAAGTCTAGCGTCATGCCGATCATATGACTGCATGTTCGACAAACACTGGGCCTATCTTAGACTTGGGTGTTGCAATTATCGCCTCACACGTATATCTTCCCGGTCTAATTGTGGTCATCGCTTGGAGGGCATACTAGATGAAGACTATTTCTGTCATCAATCAGAAAGGTGGAGTCGGAAAAACCACGACGGTTGTTAACATGGCGGCGGCGTTGGCCCGCCTGGGACATCCTGTGTTGGTCATCGATCTTGATCCGCAAGCCAATGCTTCGACGACATTGGGAAAGATGGATCCTTACGAAGTAAAATTCACATCCGCGAATCTCTTATTAGACAAAGCCAGCACGGTGGCCGCGCCGTGGCATGAGACCATCGAAGAAGACGTGCGACTGATCTATGGGCATGTCGGGTTGACCCGCGTGGATCGTGAACTCCAGAAGATTCATATGCTGACCCCTGGGTCCGCCCTGAAACGTCGCTTGAGTCAATTGGCGATCGGTCCAGATGAGATCGTCTTGATCGATTGTGCGCCGAGTCTGTCGTTCCTGACAGTCAATGCGTTGGTGGCGTCCGACCATTTCATCGTGCCGATGGAAAGCGGCTCGAAATACAGTCTCGACGGGTACGCGGATTTGGAAGAAGTAATCAAGGACGTGTCGCAAGACGAAGTGAACCCGCATCTGTCATGTTTGGGAGTATTGATTACCAAGCACGATGGCCGAAAAAACGTGTGTAAGGCCATGAGGAACGCGATTGAAAAGCGGTTTGGGCCGTTGGTGTTTCACACGGCGATCGCCTCGTCGGCGCGGATTCAGGATGCCGAGGTCATGAAGAAGACGATCTTTCAATCGGATCGTCAGAGTACCGGGGCGCGGGATTATATGCAGTTTGGGCGGGAAGTGCTGGAGCGGCTGCATTTGAAACCCTTGCGAGAGTTTGCCGATGAACTGGTGGCGAGTGAGGCGTAGCCATGACGCACCCAAAGAAAGAGACGAAAACAAAGAAACCCTCGCCACATTTGGCCGAGCTTGAACAGGGATTTGATCGTCAAGCCCGGCGTTTTTCAACCTGGGATATGTTGGGAGTGCCTCCTCAGGATCCGGGGACCGCTGGGCCTCCGGCTTCAGCGGTAGAAGACTCCGGCACGAAGGACGTGGAGCGGCGCGCGGTAGTTGCGGAATCGTTAGGGATTGCGCCGGCGCCGGTCCCAGCTGAGAGCGCCCTGCCCGGCCGGGTTGCCGAGCAGGTCTATGAGATTCCGCTCGATCGGTTGGTCCCGAGTCCGGATCAGCCTCGACAGGTCGTTGATCCAGAAGCGGATCAAGAGTTGTTGGAGTCCATTCGCCAGCATGGGGTGTTGAATCCCATTCAAGTACGTCAGGTGGGGGAGAAATTTGAAGTGATTGCTGGGGAACGGCGGTGGCGCGCAACGCAGTTGTTGGGCCATGGAACGATACCGGCGCTGGTGCGGGAGACGTCAACCGGTCAAGCGGCGGCGCAGGCGTTGATTGACAATCTGGTTCGGAAGGACTTGTCTCCTCTCGAAGAAGCGCGCGCCTTTCAGGCGCTGCTTCAGCGCCACGGCTATCAGCAGATTCAACTAGCGGAGAAAGTCGGCTGTCATAAGACCCGGATCTCGCGGGCATTGAGTTTGCTCAAACTTCCGCCCCCTGTCCTCGACATTCTGTTTGCTCCCGGCAGTGATATGACCTCGCGTCATGCGGAGGCCTTGCTGCCGTTGATGGATCAGCCGGCAAAGATGGAGCGGATTGCCCGGCAGGCCGTGAAAGACCGCTGGGCGAGTGAGAAAATACGGCAAGAGGTTCACCGCCGGCCGCGGTTTAATCAAGGGGCACAATGTATCCGGGTGACGCTGCGCGGGGAGAATGGCAGTAAAGGGGTGGTGGCTGCGATTCGCTGGTCCCCGAATCAACAAGATAAGGTGGAGAGTGTCCGGGATGGGATTCAGCAAATTCTGGAGGTTCTGGATCGGTTTGGGCGTGTGGCTGACGCGGGTAGCCATGAATAGACCATGGTAGATCTGTGACGGTGGTAGAAAGTTTCAATCAATTCCCGTGGTGGAAAGGTTTCAATGAATTCCCGTTGTATCTCGGCTACCCCTCTTCTGTATCTCACAAGATACATCGTGGAATTTTCATCGAATTTTCTTCTCTAGGGAGTGGGAGGGCAGGTCCCACCCCTGGTAATGGTAGAGCCAGAGGAGGTTATCCACAGGGCCATGGGAATTCATTGAAGGTTGGACGGGAAGCTGGTGAATGAGGCGGGAAGTCATTGAAGGTTTTTCCGGTTTGATCGGGAAGTCATTGAAGATCTGAACGGGAAGGGATTGAAGGGACGGGAAGTCATTGAACTTCACGGATGTAGAGTGAACATCTTGAAATTAGGCCTTTTCTGCTCGGTCAATCGAGGATGAAGTTGTCCCTTTCTACGTTATGAATAACGAAAGAGAAGAAAGAACGTTACGCGCTATGGACGCTGAGTCGCAAAAGTCTCTGACAGAGAATGCGCGCGAAATACTCTCCTACGGGAGACTCGTCCCTTCATTTGGACACGCAACCTCTCAGTATCTCTTGCGGGAACGGATTCTGGGATCGCTGCATTTCTGGTCCGCGAATACGTCCTCTCGCCGTTCTCAAAAATCGGTCCATGAAAAGGAAATGGTTCGGTATCTCTGGCGGGATGGGACGATTCGCAAAATGACCTTGGTCGCGTATGCGTCGGGAGACTTAGGCTTTCCCACCGCCGTGGATTTTGAGTTGTTCTTGGGGTTAGAGGGTCTGCTGTTAGATCGGATCAAGAAGTCCCGTACGTTAGATCCGGTGGTTCGATTTCAGGGGCACGAGGTCCTGGAGCGGGCGGGGAAGGAAAAAGGGGGGCGGGAATATCAGGAACTGAATCGGTGTTTGATGCGGCTTGCTGGCTTGATGATCGGCGTGGGATCGGGCAAGACACGGAAAACCGGCGAGGTTTCGATGAAGTCCCCTCGGTCGTCCTTTATGAGAATTCTTCGGAACGTCACCTTGCCCGGGACCGCGACGGGGAAGGGACTGCTCCTCGACGGCTATGAGATACATTTGGATGATTGGTACTGCGAGAGTCTGTTGGCGGGGAATTGTTTTGTGGTCGATCATCACCTGCTTCAAGATGTGAAGGGCCATATCACGAAGGTCTTGCATCAGTTGCTGTCGCATCTCTTTTATCTGGGCGGTGGATCCGCGATGCAAAGTTATTCGGAGTTGGTGGAGGGGTTTGAGCTGACTCGATATACCGCGATTTCCCAAGTCCGTCAGCAATTGGGGCCGGCGCATGAGGAATTGATGGCCCGTCAGTTTCTGAGTTCATGGGATCTCGTGCCAGTCCAGGGGAGCAAGCCTCGGGAATATATGTTGATGTGGGAAGCCGGACCGGCGTGGCGGGAGGCGGAGCAGCAACTAGAGGAACGGCGGGCCTATTATGGCGTCGGGGATGATCGGCCAGCGATGAAAATGCTCGAAGATACGAGCGATCCGATGGTGTTGATCGCCGATTCGCAGATTGAGAACCGGAGCGCGGAGGAGACGGCGGCCTCGGCCGCCAAACTGTTAGACTTGATCTTGGAGTTTTCGGGACGTCGCAAAGATCCGCATATCTGGGTGAAAACCTGGCAACGTGCGATCAATTCGGTGCCACATGTCATGATTTGGCGACGGTTCCATGAGGTCAAGGAGCGTGTCGCCCGTGGCGAGCGGATCAACCCAGGCAGTTATCTCTATGACCTCGTGAAACGTGATGCGGCCACGTTGAAAGTGCCCTGGGCCGTAGCGGCGGTGGATCGGAGTGGCTCCGAACCGAAATCTGAGGGTTAGCGCACGCTCGTGCCAGGCTGGGGAACATAGAAGGAAAGGGCTGGGCTCGTCTCGGCGGACGCGTCAGGGTCGACATCGATGACGGAGTGTTAGACACTGTCTTTCTTCTGAACGTGTTGCGCGGCGGTGAATGAGGGCCCATGAGAGGCGTAGTAATTCTCGATGGCCTGAGCCCTGGTCTTGGCGCGCAGTTTGATCAGCAAGCGTTCAACATGAAAGCGGACGGTGCGTTCGCTAATGCCGAGCCTGGTCGCAATCGCTCGTGTTTCATGTCCCGCCTTGATCCCTTCCAATACTTCCCGTTCGCGCGCTGAGAGTTGAGGGCGGTTGAGGAGAGGCGGACAGATGCGCAGTAACGCGGCGGCAAGTTCGCTATTGATATAGTCGATCACGTCGCAATAGCGCAGATTATCCTTGTGCAATCCGCCAGCGTAGGCGATGAATGCACCGGTCTGGTGTCGCCGATCAATCCTGCCTCCAATCGCGCCCGCCGTAATGTCATAGGCTCGGGCTTCTTCCATTACTTCTTCGGTTTTGGGCCCCATCCGTTTGCGGATGGTATGTTCCCACGCAAACGTCTGTTGGGTGCTCGACCAGCGTTGCATGACCGGATCATAGCGGTGGTATCCCTGCTGCTGATAGGTCGTGAGCCACGCGGTGGGATAGGAGACATTGATGATGTGAAAGGGTGCATGGTCATGGGGGGTGGCCATGGCGGGAAGTGAGAGGGTGGCCGCCACGATTTTGTTACAGGGGAGGAGCGTCTGCTTGAGTTGCAGGATATGTCGAATGTCCTGTTCCGTCTGGGCATGGAAGAGGTGGTGCATGATCTCGAGGATCTGGGTCATCTCACGCGCGGAGAAATCGCGAAACACGTGCAGGGGGAATGGGTGATGTGGATCAGCCATGTGCAAAGCCGCTCCTGGGGCTGATTTGCCGACTGTAGGGGGTGTGGAGGCAATCTGATATTCTTCACAAGAAGGGTGTTCCCCCCCATCGAGGCTACTTGTTCTTGGCGTGCCGCTGAGCGAGTTGCTCTTCTGTCACGTCCTGTAGGTCGAAAGGGGAGGGCACGCGTGGTGGGTAGAAATATGAGGGGTAGATGGTGCTCCTACTCAAACAGCGTGACCTCTTTAGTTGTTTACCAAGGAACGTGTTCAGATGCCAGCCTCCGGGCTCGCGCGGTGCGGGGCCTGCCGCAGGCGATGGGCTATGGCTGTGCAGGGAGAGGAGGCAGGCCGCTGGTGTCTGTCGGCATGGGGGGTGTGGCGGGAGGGGCACCCTCGGATACTGGCGTGCGGTCAACAAACGCCGTCGCGCCCAATGTGCTCGACCGGACATTTACGGCCGCGTCGGCCAACCGCAAATGGGTCGCTGACTTCACCTATCTCTGGACCGCCGAAGGCTGGCTCTACGTCGCGGCGGTGGTGGATCTCTTCTCACGACGGGTCGTCGGCTGGTCGATGCAGGCGACGATGACCACGCAACTGGTCACCGATGCTCTGGTGATGGCGATCTGGCGGCGAGGCAAGCCCGAGGCGGTGTTGCATCACTCTGATCGAGGCAGTCAGGGCGAATTCAACCGGTCGACGCAACACTGGGTTGTCCGGCGAATTGTAGGTACTTGTTTAGGGCTTCGGCTGGTGTCTTCCAACCAAGCGTCTTCCGCGGTCTGGTGTTGAGCGTGTGGGCTACGGCCTGGATTTCTTGGTCACTCCAACGAGACAGGTCGGTGCCCTTGGGGAAGTATTGGCGCAGAAGTCCGTTCGTGTTCTCGTTTGTGCCGCGCTGCCATGGACTATGAGGATCAGTAAAGAAGACCTTCACTCCTGCCTCAACGGTAAACCGGGCGTGATCGGATAGTTCTTTGCCACGATCCCAAGTCAATGATTGCCACAGCTGGGCAGGCAGGGTTGTCACCGTTCTCTTGAGCGCATTGGCCATGGTGATGGCTCCGTAGCCAGCCAGCGCGGGGCCGTTCTTCGTGCGGGGGATCAGCCCATAGCCCTTCTCGCGAGGCAGGTGAACCAGCATGGTGAAGCGGCTTGATCGCTCCACCAGCGTCCCAATCGCAGACCGGTTCAGGCCGATGATTAGGTCCCCCTCCCAATGCCCGGGCACGGCGCGGTCTTGTGCCTCTGCAGGACGGCTGGAGATCATGACCTCCTCGCTGACGTGCGCCCACGCCTTGGCCTGTGCTCTGGCCCGTGGCACGCGCAACGCCCGCCCAGTACGAAGGCAGCTCACCAACTCGCGTTTGAGAGCGCCTCTGCCTTGAATGTACAACGCCTGGTAAATGGCTTCGTGAGAGATTCGCATTGATTCATCGTTCGGGAAGTCGATCTGCAGCCGGCGGGCAATCTGCTCTGGCGACCAGCCAGTGACCCATTGGCGGTCGCCGCGATGAGGCGTGTTCCGCCCCTTGAACGGTGCCGGTCGAGGGCCAGCCATCTCACGTCCAGCCACGTCACGGATCTTGCCTTCCAGGCGGTCTTGCACATAGTGGCGCAGTTGCGGGTGAATCACAAGCTTTGCCGGCTTCGGCCTTCTGGCCACCATCTCTGCCTTCCACTGCGCGACCGACGCCCGATACTCGAGTTGGCCACCACGAGTGGCCACGTTGCGTGTCAGCTCGCGCGAGACCGTTGAGGGGGAGCGCCCAATACGGTGAGCGATCTCCCGCACGCTGACGCCTTGAGCCCGCAGCAGCCCGATCTCTTCGCGCTCCGCGAACGACAAATACCGCCCGAACACCGGTTTCGCCATGAACAATGGCATGCCGCCACGATGGCGGAACCAGCGCGTTCCCACCGCCGGAGACACACCAATCATCTCGGCAGCTTCCTCGCTCGTAATCCCAGTCGCGACCTCCAGCCAAAATCGCCGCTCCATCTCATTGCGATGCGACGGGGCACCCGGTGAGCGCCTCGCGCCTCGCCCCGTCAACGTTTGCATCCATCCCGCGGGTCGCCCCATAACCACCTCCTCAATCAAAGGTGTTGCGTCGACCGGTTGAATTCGCCCAGTACACCAGCGAACCGTTTCAACGGCTCCTGGCGGACCAGGGCCTCTCGTGTAGCATGAGCCGCTCCGGCAACTGTTGGGACAACGCGGCAGTAGAGAGCTTCTTCTCCTCGCTGAAGACCGAGCGCACGGCGCGAACCACGTACCGGACCCGAGACCAGGCAAAAGCCGACGTGTTCGATTATATTGAGCGCTTCTATAATCCCCGACGGCGGCATTCCACATTGGGGTATCTCAGTCCGATGGAGTTCGAACGGCAAGCTGAAAGAGCGTAGGGTGGTGTCAACGAAACCGGCAGCAGCTCAACCATTAATGCTTGGAATGGTATCGCTACCTACTAGGACCCACGTTGCGTATTGATCGGCCCGACGTTCAATAAGGTCGCTGTCTTGAATCTCTTCTTCGTCAACAACTGGCTGACCAGGAGCACAATCACCAGCGGCTATATGACCCGTTTCGTGCGACACAACAAATGCTAGCCGCCCTGGCTCATCATGCTTGTGGCCAAGCAATATGATGGGCCGGCCCTCAATGATTCCGGCTAGGCCTTGGAAACTGGGAGTTGGAAGCAAGTCAAGCGAGATGAAAGGAATTCCCCGACGCCAGAGATCTCCTGCGACATCTTTCAAAGTTATCGACGGGCCTGTGTGCTGGATCGAGTTCCGCCAGGCGAGGCCGTCAGCAGGAGGAGTAGTTGCAGCAGTGGGGACATTGTGTCGTAGACTTCGAACGGTTGCTGCAGCTATCCGCATAGCGGCGTGAATTGCAGGACCGAGCCTATCACGATCAATGTCTTTTACACGTCTTAGCTGAGCTTCAGGATAAGGTGGAGATGCTAATCTAGTGCTCGGGTTTTTGATCTCTGTCAAAGACTGACCAAGGAAGCGCGCAATCCGAATTTCAATATCCTGAAGAAGCTTTGGATCTTCACGGCAGGTGTCGTCCCACCAATCAGGCAAGATTGCGGAGCGAAGAAAGTCATTCGGGAAACCTGCCTTGGTGAACCGGCTAGACAGATTCTTGAATGTATGCCTCGTCAGAGGATGGCTCCGTTTAAGCTTTTCTTCTCTCAAGCAGATTGAGGCTAAGGGGTAGTAAGCTGGAGCGGTCAACTCCCCAAGGACTTTCGGTATGCGGTTGAAATTCGCAATGCGGGCTTGCTGGGTCCTGACTATCGCAAGGTCTTAGAGCATCACGGCATCGCCCATGTCTACAACCATTGGTCTTACATGCCGTCGTTACCGGAGCAGCATCAACGGATGGAGGATTGCTTCACGGCGCCCTTCACGGTTCTGCGCCTCCTGACCCCACTCAAGATGTCGTATGAAGCAGCGAAGAAACGTGCGGAGCCGTATACGAAGATCGTGGAAGAGCTGCCAGAGATGCGGCGAGACACCGTGGAACTCGTGAAGAAGGCGGTGGGAGAGAAGCGAAAGGCTTATGTCTTGGTGAATAACCGCAGCGAAGGGAATGCGCCCTTGACGATTTAAGCTTTGATGAATGCATTGCAGGTAGGCCCGCCTTGACCACCTTCACCCGTTCCGAGGCTCACACGGAACGGTGCCAGTTCTTTCCATAAACAGCGTTGGCACATCAGGAGACTTAAACCCATATCTACGGTACAGTTCATGAGCGTCTCGAGTAGCAAGGAGCCAGCACCGCCACGCCGACGTTCATCTTGTCGGCTCCGACCAATGCGTCTGCTGTTAATCAGGATTGCTGTTGCGGGACTGTCTGACACGTGACTGATTCCGTTGGGAACCGTCGGTCTCGCCATGCATCAAGTCCTCCTTCAAGAGGGCGAACACGGTGGACTCCTTGTTTCTTCAATTTCAACGCCGTGCGAGCGCTAGAAATGTCGTTGGGACAGTTACAGTAGAGCACAATTTCTTGGTTCTTCGGCAATTCATCTTGGCGATGCTCGATCTCCTCAAACAGTAAATGGATGGCTCCAGGAATGGCTTCTGGATCCGTTTCGCGCGATAGGGGATTTCTTACATCAACAATAACCACTTGGTGCCCGCCATCCATCATGTTCTTCAATTCGTCGACTGAAATCTTGGCCATCTGGTGTTCTCGTAAGACCTGTTGCCTGCGATAAAACTTATAGGCTACAAAGGTGGCGACACCAATCAGCGCGATGACGAGAATCCATCCGCCGACCTGGTCGAAGACGGCCATGACGGATTCCAGCTGATTGCTAAACAAGGCACCGACACCCTCGGATAGGAGGATCAATAGGAGAGCCCCGCCCGTATCGTAGAAGAGGAATACCGGAAGTGTCATGCCGGTGATGCCGGCCAATGGAGGCGCGATCGTGCTCAAGCCGGGGACGAATTTTGCGATTAGCAGGGTGCTTTTCCCGTGCCGGCGGAACATATCCTCTGAACTTCGCACACAGGAGTCAGGTTCAAGGGAGATTTTACAGAGAAGCCCAAGGACTCGGCCTCCCTTCACGCGCCCTAAGTAATACCAGCAGAGGTCGGGAAGAACAGCGGCGACGAGGGGAGCCAGCACTGCCACGCCGACGTTCATCTTGTCGGCTCCGACCAATGCGCCTGCTGTTACTAAGAGAGGGAGTGCGGGAAGAGGAAGACCAGCCTGCTCTAGAAATACAACAGCGAAGAGCACCCACGCTCCGTAGTCCACCAAAAACTGTAACGTGTTCATATTCTATTCCTATACACCATGCATATGAGCATGAGATTTTTTCTCTTATATCCATACCGTGGATATCAACGAGGCGAGGCAGCGACCCCACCCCCTCGAATGGTCGAGGCAATGTCCTGACTGACGGTCATCAATGCACGACTATGAGCGGCGACCAGGGCGTCGTAGCTCTCGTCAGACACCGTTTCTTGTACATGCGCGCTATCGGTCCGCTGCGTTCCATCCGTCCATTGTACCGTCCAGATGGCGTCGATCGTTGCGGTTTTTCCCAGGATCGATTCGAAACGCTGAACATCAACCGACACCCTCACCTCGGCGCGCTCGACCCCACGCTGGGGATAGGAAGAAATCGACCGGGTGCCCAGGAGATAGGCAAGATTATCGGCCAGGACACGCGCGATTTCTGCCTTAAGCGGTCCAGCCCAGCGATGTGTCTCGGCGAGGACCACACGATGCTCACTTGTGCGCAACACGAGCTGCGGGCGATCGACCATGTCCGGCAGCGTAATTGGTCTCAGGCCGATCGACAGCGCGAACGCCTCAGGCTGGGGACCTCCACGGTCTCGGACAGTGTGACTGTTGAGGATGTAGTGGTTGAGGGTGACAGGCGGTGCGCAGCCAACCGTCAACACGAGACCTGCGAGTCCGACAATGGCGAGCCTGGCCAGGCAGCTGATCATGGTCTCTCCTCTGTTCTCCCACGAATGAGGGATTCGGGGTGGCGTTCGAGAAATTCCGCCAGCTCGTGAAGGGATTGAGATGCTCGTCCCAGCTGACGCAACGCGTCACGAGCATCTTGCTGAAGGGGCGCATCGGTCGCCAGAAGATGTTCTGCGGCGAGCAGCGTGCGCCGCAACTCTTGCAATGCCTCCTCAGCCTTCGGCGCCACCTGTTTGTCCAGCTGCTGCGCCAACGCATCCGTACTCCGCAACATTGTCTGCAGGGAGCCGAGGGTTTTACGAAGATCCGTCATGAGCTCATCCACCGGCAGCCGCTCTAATTTCTGTGCAAAGTGGGACAAGTTATGCTGGAGGCTCGCAAGACTACTCGGAATCGTCGGCAGCTCGGGAGGAACTTTTCCCCAGTTGACCGAGGCTTTGGTTGCATCATGAAAAAAGTCGAGTGCCACGAAAAGCTGTCCGGTGAGGAGACTGCCCGTCGTCAGTTGTGCCCGTAGCCCACGAGCGACGAGCGCATCGATCTCCTGCCTCGTGGGGGCCTCCGCGTGGGCCCCCCTCATGTCATCGGGTTGGACATGCCGCGCCAATTGATCGGGGTAGAGCGCGAGCTCGACAGGAAACCGATAGGTTCTGGCCTTGTCGTCGTAGTCCATTTCGATGTTTGTCACTTCACCGACCGGGAGGCCATGGAGTTCCACCGGAGCCCCAAGGGTCAGTCCTCGCAAGGATTCCGTAAAATACACTGTGAATCTGAGCGTACCCTGATCTGGTCGTTTCATCGCCATGTCCCGGTCTGGGTACATCACAAAATTTGTGTTTTCAGCAGCCTGCGGCGTCACCGAGGCATTCGGCGGGGTCTCAAAGGCAATTCCACCGACCAAGATCGAGATGAGGGATTGTGTACGCATCTTCAGTCCGGCAGAGTCAACGGTCACGTCCACGCCACTCGCGTTCCAGAACCTCGTGTTCGTGGTGACGTATCGATCATGGGGCGCGGCGACAAAGATTCGTGTCACCACAGCGGTTCCATCCGTATCGAGCTCAGCGGACAACACCTTTCCTACGGGCACTCGGTGAAAGTAGATGGGGGTACCGGTATCGAGCGAGCCTTGGCCAGTTCCTCGTAAGACAAATTGCCTGCCCGCGACATCTCCAGTGATAATTGGAGGGACCTCAAGCCCTTCAAATTCCCTCCTAGACGCTTGAGATCTCCCCACATCCAGACCAATGTACGATCCGGAGAACAGCGTGCCGAGCTCTGTCACCTGTCCCCCGGTCACCCGTGTGCGGACGACCCAGAATCTCGTGTCCTCAACGAGATGCATGGAAAAGTTGTTGACCATGTTCGCGGTGACAATGACGTGGGAGAGATCTTCGCTGATGGTAATTGTTCTCACTTCTCCGACGTCGACGTTCTTGTACTTGATCTTCGTCTTACCAGGTTCCAAGCCCTCCGCAGCTCTGAAGGTGATGGTGATCGTCGGTCCCTGTTCGAGGACGGCTTTGATTGCAATCCAGCCGCCGATCAGGATGGAGATGATCGGCACCAGCCACACAAAATGAAGCGACCACCGCCCCTTCGGCGCGGCCACGGCACTTGCCACTTTCAACAGTTCGTCTGTATGTCTGTCATTCACGGGTGCGAAGGTCCTTCTGAGTCGGATCCCAGATGAGTCGAGGATCAAAAGCCATGGCGGAGAGCATGCTGAGCACCACCACGCCACCAAAGTAGACGGCCCCGATGCGAGGGGTCACTGTTGCGAGCGGATGAAATTGCACCAGCGCTGCCAGAATTGCGACGACATACACATCCAGCATGGACCAGCGCCCGATCAGTTCCACGATGCGGTAGAGTTTCGTCCGTTCGAGGGGGCGCCAGGCAGATTGGTAATGGGATGTGGCCACGAGGAGCGTCAGCGCCAGGAGTTTCAAAACAGGAACCACGATGCTGGCAATGAAGACGACGAGGGCCAGCGGCCATGATCCAGAATGCCACAGATAGACGATTCCACTGACAATCGTGTTGTCCTCTTTCCCCAACACGGAGTGCGTTTCCATAATCGGGAGTATATTGGCCGGGATGTAGAGAATATAGGCGGCGAGCAGATAGGCGAATGACCGTTCGATGCTGCTCGTCTTTCGAAAACGGAGCAGACTGCCGCATCGACGGCAAGACGATGCGCCCTCTTGAGCTGGTCTGGAAACAAGACCGCAAGTGTGACAGGCGTACAGCCCGAGTGCTTTTGCCGTGCTCGGTGACGATGTCATTGCGAGGAGACCTCTTCCCACAGATGCCGAAGATTAAACGACCCGCTTGCCGCAACCAACAAGACCATCATCCCCCCCAATGCCCACAGGGCCACGCCGGTTACAATGTCAGCCATGTGCGCCAGTTTGACGAGAGCCACGAGTACCCCCATGAAAAATATTTCGACCATGCTCCATGGTCGTATTAGAGTCAGCAATCGTAGTAGCCTGGGGACCCAGGTTGATGCTGGCCGGATTCGCAATGAAAGCAACACCGATAACATGGCCGCTAACTCGAAGACAGGCAGGATCATGGTGGTAGCTGCGATGAGCACCGAGAAGATGTGCTGGTCCTGACTCCAGAGTTGTTGCACCGCCGTGTACAGGCTCGAAGAGGTTACATTCCCCTGTATCTCCAGCTCCATGATCGGAGACGTGATACCGATGAGAAACATCACGACGGCACCAATCGAGAAGGCGAGCGCCCGGTCAAGACTGCCGGGCGTATACCGATACAGAGGACCGTCACATCGTCGGCAGAGCGCCCACCCACCGGCGGGAAGGGCGATCGGGCGTTGGAGGAGGTCGCACTCGTCGCAGGCGATCAGGTCCGTCGTCGGCTGGTGTTCTGCACGTCTCATCAATGAAGCCCTCGCCCATGTCTGGTACCCCTCGACCAGCCGTTGTAGTGATACGGGTCCCGGCCAAAAGAAAAACAACGTACGGTACAATCGCCTGCCACAGACATCTGAAACACCTTTAACTTCCGCGGACCTGTAATGCGAATGCTGGGAAAGCAACTCGTTACTTCGGGAACACACGGGGTGCAACCGCCTGCTGCCATCCTTCGCCAGACAGATTGTTGAGAAAGGCTTCTAAGTCTTCTCGTTCGTCGTCACTCAGAAACAGAGGTCGCATAATGGGATCCTGATGCGGGTTGCTCACCCCTCCGTGATTGTAAAAGTTCACCACTTCTCTGAGTGTCTTGAATCGACCATCGTGCATGTAGGGAGCAGTCTGAGCGACCTCTCGCAGCGTCGGTGTCTTGAACGCGCCGATATCTTCCGGCTGACGGGTCACGGAATAGCGGCCGAGATCGACGTGAGAGGACTCCCAACCCACTCCGAGATTGTGGTATTGCTCGTCGGTATAGTTGGGGCCAGCGTGGCATCGCACACAGCCGCCCTTGCCTCGAAACACGAGGAACCCGCGTTGTGCGGCGGCAGGGAGGGCGGTCGCATCCCCCCGATAATCGAATCGGTCTACGGGACTGTTACCGGAGAGGATGGTCCATTGGAAATGGGTCAGGGCGGTCGCAATGCCATCCTCGGTCACATCCGTGCCGAATGCCTCGCGAAACAGACGGCGGTAGCCTGGAATTGACCTGATCATGGAGAGGAGGTCGCGCTGAGAGAGCCCGTGTTCAACCGGACTGAGAAAAGGCTCAAGTGTCTGTTCTGGAAGCGTGTGCGCTCGTCCATCCCAAAAGAATGACCGACCGTACAGGCGATTCACAATGGTGGGGGCATTCCGATGGCCACGCTGGCCTTTGATGCCGGTTGGAACAGCGTTCCTATCGGTAAACGCGCGAGAGGGCAGATGACACGAACTACAGGCGATCGTGCCATCTCCTGAGAGTCGCTTGTCGAAAAACAGAAACCGGCCGAGTTCAACGGACTGTTGGATGGGACGACTCTCAATTAGGAGAAAGTCATTCGGATCGCCCAATCCGAGGAGATGGGGAATTTCTTTGTCTGTTGCGCGAAGAGGATCGAGCGCCATCACGTCCGCGCTGAGCAGGAACAACCCACAACCAATGAAAGCCCTCGTGAGTGCAAGCACGAAGGACAGGGGGCGCCCTGAAGGGTTTGGTACGAGTCGTCGGATGTCCATGAGCATCGAGAACGCGTTCTGAATCATTGTTCATCTAGACCGAAGATAATTTGTGACTCGAGCGTTCGGTAGACATATCGCCCCGTCATTTCTGAATGGTAATCGCTGGAGTTGGGACTTTGCCCAAATCCGTGACAGTCATCTGAAAGAGATGGGATAGCACGGCGAAGGATTCTTGATTCCAATTGGACTCCGTCCTCTGTTCGACCGGGTACCTTTTTATCGAATAATACTTCCCCTCAAAGTAGACGGCGAATTCGATCTCGCCAGGCTTACTAGCCGATTCGACAATTTCCAGCGTGTGTGTTGGATTGCGCACGAGTGTAATGGTTCTTGGATCAGGCGTAACGGCAAATTCGCGGTCCTCCTCGAAATTCCGGCCGACAAATCCAACGATGGCATTGATGCTTCTCAGAAGTAACGTGCCATGAAGCGGATAATCACCACCAGGAAAACCAGGCCGAATATCGACCAATACCTGGCTTTCAGGATATTGGAGCGCCTCCAAATGTAATTGCCTCCGTTCCTCGTTTGACAGGCGCTTGGAGTCGTAGTTGGAGATCAGCAGCCGTCCGATCGTTGGACGCCACACAGTATGCGTGCCGGTCTCGACATTGACCTCCCAACGATACCCTTTCTCTGTCGCCTCGACGATCTCACGGGGGTTCGGGGGACGAACGTACATAGTTTGAGTGTCGTTGAATAGCAAAGGTTCTACATAGAGTTGTCTGCTCTTCTCGAGGCTAGCTAAATGCAGCACCCGACGGCGAAATTCGATGAAGCCATCTCCTTCCGAGGGGCGGTTAATCAATAAGCGCCTCCCATCGCCTTCGTCGATCGAGAACCCCCTAGCCATCAAACGCAACAGCATGTTGAGCTCGTAGCCTTGGTGCGCCAAAGATTTCAATGTATTTTCATTGAGCGGTTGAAGGATGCGCCTAGTAAAGTCCTCACCCGTGATGGGGATAATGGTGATCGTAGGATTTTCCGCGACACTCACGCCATATTCGAGTCCGAGTGGGTATTTCGATGGATCGACGGCATGCCCAATTCCTCCCCGAATCCCTGCGTCTGTTCGAAAATCGAACGTCGCGGCAACACTCGACACCGCCGTGAAATGCACCGGCCGATGGTATCGTGCACGTGCGATATTGAGCAGCAATAGATCTGCTTCGACGTAACTGACGGTCCGGTCATATTCAAGCACGGCGCGATGGGTTGCGAGAGGAGAAAGACATCCGCTAATGCCAAAAACAAATGCTAGGCAGAAACACGGCGGCACGAGTTTGATTGGCAATCTCATAGGCGCGCTTTAAGAAAATGACAGAATTGGCGGAGCTGGATAACCGATGACTTATAGTCATCGGTTACCAGATCAAGCAGATTGTTACTTTTTCATGGGATTAGCCGCGCGCAGTACTGGGTAATACTGCGAGAACACAAAGTCCACGGCATTCGTCTCATGGCATTTATTGCACTCGTCGATTTTGTTCGGCTTTGACACGTCTTTCAGTGGGTACGAATGGCCGAAGCTGTAGAAGCCCCAGTTACCGGGATCTTTCGAGTGGAGCTTGGAATCCTTAACGGAAACTTCAAGTCCAATAAATTCCCCTTGGAAATACCCTGCACCGCTGGCCGCTTCTTTTGCACCAACGCTGACCAATTCTTTCACGATCGCGGTGCCGTCTCGATATTTACCGTTCTTTTCGTAGTACGCAAAACCCTCTGGATCCATGTAGACGTTATGAAACTCAGGGAAATTGGCCTTCCCATCGTTCATATCGTTCGGAGTCAGAGGAGTTCCAATGTACACCCAATGCCGGAAGGCAGAAAATGGCGGCCTTTTCATTTTGCCCTCAGGGGTGTACTCAATCGCACCAGGTATTGTGGACGGGGGAGCGCCGGGGGGAGCACCAGCTGTTGCAGAGCTGAGGCTGCCGACGGTTGACCACAGCATTCCTCCAAGCGCAACACTTGCTGCTAAGACGATACGTACAGTTCGAGTACCACTTGTTTTGTGCATAGAACCTCCCTAAAATTAGACGATGAATATAACGTGCCGTTACATGTACATGTTCGTCGGGCAAAGAACTGTCATCTGAATGACAAAACGACAATAAAATTGCACAAACATTCGCTGCAAAACTGAACGCCTATTAACATGCAAATCCCAGCCTCACTGGCGACAGACTTTCTGATGGTTGCAGGACGTCTCCGAACTGCCCGGCGATACGTGTTAAAGGACAAGGCGCTGATCTCTGGGGCATTCATTCCGGGGAAAGTGCATATCGTCAAGTCCGGATATGTGCGCTTAGGAGCGACCCAAGCAGACGGTCACCATGCCACTCGTGCACTGCTGGGGGAAGCCTCGATCTTTGGAGACCTTCCGTTCTGTCCCGCGAGTTTCGACCAAAACGGAGTTGCCATTGCGAGTGGAGAAACCCACGTTCTCGAACTGGACCGTGTCGCCATAGAGACAGCTGTGCGCCAGGATGAGGCTCTACGCCAGATACTATTAGAGATTTACGCTCTTCAGTTTCAGTTTCTTGATCGTCGACTCCAGTGGCACTTTATCGCACCACTAGAGAAGCGAATTGTGGCGGTACTTCTTGACCTCATGTGTTTTGGAGGAAAGCCCTGCCCACACCATTCAGGGTATGCCCTTGACATCCGGCTGACGCATCAAGATCTCTCTGAGATCGTTCTGGCTGCCCGATCAAACGTGACGCCAATCCTGAACGATCTTCGTGCTCAGAACGTCATTGCCTATTCACGGGCCTACATCTGCCTTCGGTCGCTGGATGCGTTGAGGCAGATCGTCGGAGGAGTTGCCGAGGGACGTGACACCAGCCTTTGGTCGTCTCCGGCACAGTACCCACCCATGTACGCCAGAACAAAATAGGCGCATCCCGTCGCCTTCTGCCTATTCCATGGTGGAGTGGGACGCACTCCTCTTCGTGAACCCCTCAACATGCGTTAGAGCGTCCTTTGCATCGTCTTATCGATACCAAGCCCATGGATGCTTCTGGTCATGTCTGCCCGGCTGTCAACGTGGAGAACTCCCGCGTTGCCATGGACTTGGAACATTAGCGATTAAGCGTCACAATCCCCTGCGGGCGGGAACGATAGTGCACCCCGTCTTGGCTAAGATGCCGTGAGTGCGCAATCGATGGAATCCCATTTTTGTCTAAGAGCAGGCTGTGCAGGATATTGCCCTCTTCGCTCTTGTTCTCATCAGTTTGATTGATCCGTTGGCAGATCACGTAGAGAAACGTCTCCTCTGGAGACAGCGCACATTGGAACGCGGTACTTCCCGGCTGGCTAAACATGCGATTATTGATAAACCACCCCCCTGGGTGAGGAAGTTGCAGTCGGCTGATTTCAACGGGTTTCACCGCGTGTACGCCGGAAATGTCGTAGGTGCTCACTGTGGGGGCTTTGTCATCCTTGTCAGACCGTGGAAGATTGTTCACCGTATAGAGACGCGTCCCTTTTTTGTTGGTGAGCAACCAGCAAATATCCTGACCGCTATTTTCAACAGACCCCAAGAACGTCATTTCGCCGTCCTGAGTAAAACGGTAGACACCGAGCTCGTTTCGCGTCACGAAGCCCACATACAGCAATGATTCTGTCGGATGCGCCCAGATACCTAAAGGCATCGACGGAACGCCGTCCATGCCCTTGTACTTGTAGCCGGCATTCGTCTCGGGTAACTGCATACGACCTCGCTCAGTGAGCCGGCCATCTCGCCCCACCTGAAAGACATGGAGTTGCCCCTGCACGCTCGGCTTGGTGCCAGCCAGAAACGATCTCGTTCCTTCACCGTCGAAATCCACATCGACCTGAAAGTCATTGCCAAACCCAACCTGGGGGTTGGACTGGGGAACGTAGACTTGGGTCGGTTTCTGTGAGTCCTCGACATCAATTTTGGATACAAATCGTAACGCACCGGTGTTTTCTACAGTGAACGAGACGTAGCTGGCTTTCGCTGCACCACGCAACGCCTCAATCTGGTGATAGTCCTCATTCCGGTTTGACACGAGCAGCGTCATGCCACTGAGCGAGAGACTATTGGGGGCGACACCGTGCGACGGAAACGGCGATTCCTTCACATGCCGTAACGATCCATCGGGCTGAATATCGAAGACGGCAATGGTATTGCTGTGTGTGTTGACCGTAAAGAGACGCTTCCCGTCCTGGCTGACAATCAGCGGGGTGTCGTTGTCATGTGGGCCGAGCTTGCCATGGGTGTCATTGTTGATGCCCGTGCCTCCTGTATAGAACGGATTTCCTGGCAACGGATCCAGCGTGCCATCATCGTTTCGGTTATAGCCCAACACCGCATTTTGTCCCTCACGGATGTCGTTTGTTTGGATATACAGAAACTGGTTCTGGTGAGTCGTCATATTCAGACCTCCTCTGATTAATGAATCATGCCTGTGTGTATGCGGTCGTCCCTCAAATCGCCATTCTTCCTGTGCGCCACCCTATGACCCACATGTGACCACCAGGGCCATTCTTCTGATGGCCGCCGACTCTCGGCCTTTCCTGGAATCAATGGCTACTGCCATCGATCAGTCGACCCTCAATGCCTGCTTCGGTTGTGTGGACGCACTTCCTCATCTGCTACAAGAGCCGGCCTCGCTCGCGCATAGAAATTTTGTGCAGGGAGATGGCATTGATGCAAAATCGCAACCCTGACGGCTCTGGTCCATCGGGGAACACATGGCCGAGGTGCGCATCGCACACATTGCAGGTCACCTCGATTCGGTGCGTGCCGTGGCTAGTATCCTGATGATAGGCGACGACTCCTGGCGAGACCGGCTGCGTGAAACTAGGCCACCCCGTATGGCTTTGATACTTGGTCGTAGCATCAAAGAGCTCTGTGCCGCAACAAAGGCACTCGTACCGGCCCGGTTCAAACAGTTGGCAGAGCTCCGAGCTGTGGGCCCGTTCGGTCCCCTTCAGACGGGTGATCCGAAATTGCTTGTCGGTCAGCAGTTCACGCCACTGGGCCTCGGTCTTCTCGACACGGCGGGGCGGGGATGGATTGCCGTGTTTGGCCAGGTGCGTCACCTCACTCCATGTGAGGGTGGCAATCGATGGCACATCATGTGCTTTGTGATATTCCTGTCCTTCCATGAATACTCCCTTGGTCGTACAGAGAGTTACACCCTCCGGTACTTTCTTCTACCAGTGGACATCAGAGCGCACAGATCTATGTGCCCTTTCTCCTATGGGCCTGGTCGCTCCGGCCACAATTCTCTAGCTCAACTATTAGGCTGACTGCGCACTGTCATACGTCATTTTCTTTGAACCTGTCTGTCATCTAGATGACCATCATGATCAATATGCGCACATCAGGGGTTTGCGATCATGCCCTCATCCCGCGTCAGCGCGTGACGGCTCTCTTGGGATAAAGACATTGTATTACTGCAGGGTATTGCTGCAGGGCGAGCCAGTTGCTCCTGAGGGCTACCACCAAGCTGAGATGTGATGAGCTCTCGATTAGATAGGAGGGTTACCCAGACAACAGGGCACGATATCTCCAGGAAAATGGACGCGGTATATCACCGAACGTCACCTTGAGGTCTTCTGAGAAATACATATTGCCGGGGTTGCGGCACTTGATATCATTCCTGCCAGAGACCTACCGGGTTTGTCGTCTAGATGACAGAAAAGCGAAAGAGTAAAGAATAGAATTGTGTTGGCATTCTCCCATTTCGTATGTTCGGAATGGAGCTAACAGTCATTATTGATGAAAGGTGGGAATCATGAATCGACTACTTTTCGGAGTTCTTTTTCTTGCATGCGGGGCTATAGGGCTGACCGGATTATCCATTGCAGAACAAGAAAAACCGTTCGCACCGAACGTCGACGTCGCCACGGGAGCTTTGCGCGTGCCAGACAACTACACAGAATGGCCCACGCTCGGTACCTGGGCTCACGCCAACACTGATGAGAAATTGGAAAAAAATGGGCCCGGCCTCCACGAGTATCACACGGTGTATACGCAGCCATCAACGATTGCCCACTATAAGAAGACGGGACAGTTCCCGGACGGCGCGGTGTTGGTGAAGGAACTCTTAAATGCCGAAACGATGGCGATGACCACGGGGCCCGCAGTCGGTCATGCCACCACTCTCAAAGGTTGGTTTGTGCTCGTGCGCGATACAAAGGGACGGTATAAAGATTCCATGGTATGGGGAGATGGGTGGGCCTGGGGTCTCTTTAATAAGGGCGACATGGGTCACTCCGTCACGAAGAACTACAAAGTCGAATGTGTTCCCTGCCACATTCCTGCACGAGGAATGGCTTCGGCCAATGCGGCAGAAGCGGACAAATGGATCTACACCCTTGGCTACCCTATTTTGCAAAAACAATAGCTCAAGACAGATGATCGTGCCGTGACCCTCAAGAGGATGGTTGGCGGAAGGCAATGTCTCATCCATTTTCCTCATGATTGTGCACATTCAATTTGACAACACCTATGCCAGGGAACTCGAAGGCACGTATGTTCCCTGGCAACCTACCAAGGTCCCTTCGCCAAAGCTTCTTCGATTGAATACGAACCTAGGCGTTCAGTTGAACCTGTCGATGGAAGTGCTGAATAGCCCAATGGGCAGTGCAATACTTTCCGGGAATGAAATTCCAGCCGGCGCAACGCCTATTGCCCAAGCCTACGCAGGCCATCAGTTTGGGAACTTCGCTCCACAACTCGGCGATGGTCGGGCCTTGCTCCTGGGTGAGGTATTGGGGGAAGACGGCCGTCGTAGAGATCTGGCCTTTAAAGGATCGGGGCCGACCCCCTTTTCTCGCGGTGGAGATGGGAAAGCGGCGGTGGGCCCGGTGCTCCGGGAATACCTCATCGGAGAATTCATGCATGCCATGGGTATTCCGACCACTCGCGCACTCGCCGCGGTCTGGACAGGCGAACCAGTTTTTCGTGAGCGTCCGTTGCCGGGGGCTATATTGACCCGCGTCGCGGCCAGTCATCTGCGAATTGGCACCTTTGAATTCTTCGCGGCGCGTGAGGAACCACGCCAGGTACAACGACTCGTGGACTATGCGATCCGACGGCACGATCCTCAGCTCACCGACCATCCTCATCGGTATCAGGAATGGTTCCGGGCCGTGGCTGACCGACAGGCGAGTCTTGTCGCTCGCTGGATGTTGGTCGGTTTCATCCATGGCGTGATGAATACAGACAACACGACGATCTCCGGCGAGACCATCGATTACGGACCCTGTGCGTTTATGGAGGCGTACGACCCACATGCGGTGTTTAGTTCAATCGACTCGCAGGGTCGGTATGCCTATCACAACCAGCCGCACATCCTGCGATGGAATTTGGCACGTCTTGCCGAAGCCATTGCTCCGTTGATGAATACTGTTTCCGGCAAACCTGTCGTCCACCCGCTCATCGAGGTCCTGGAAACTTTTCCGGCTCGCTACCACGACTATTGGCTTACAGGCCTTCGGAAGAAGCTCGGCCTTTCCACGAGCGAGCAAGGGGACGACGCGCTCGCCGAGGAATGGTTGGCATTGCTCCACACACAAGGCGCCGATTACACGCTCGCCTGGCGATACCTCGCCGACGCAGCGGAGGGGAACGTCCGTCCGCTTCAGGCCATGTTTCATGAGCCTTCAGTCCTCTCGTTGTGGCTGAAGCGGTGGCGCATGCGTCTTGATCGTGAGTGCGTTGGAGCGGAGGCACAGGCTGCATCTATGCGGCACACAAACCCGCTGTACATTCCACGGAATCATCGTGTTGAGGAAGCGCTGACCGCTGCTACAGACCATGCTGACCTTGCACCATTCGATCGGCTGTTGAAAGCCGTGACTCGACCGTTTGATGAAGATCCGGAGCTCCATGCCTATGTCGCCCCCGCACCTACTGAAGTGACGGCCTGTTATCAAACGTTCTGCGGTACGTGAGGACAGCGCTCTCTTTATGGTGGAGTCCATGCTACCTGTTATGTCTGTGGGGTACAGAATGGTCATGTGTTTCTCGATAGGCCAAAACCGTCAAAACTTCAATGCTTCATCATTTGAGTCTCTTAGAGCAATGAACGCCGAATTTACGTTTGCTTGAAAGAGATGAGGAGCATCAGATGAGTCAGATGGAGACGACCATACTAGCTGGCGGCTGTTTCTGGGGCATGCAAGATCTCATTCGCAAGCTGCCAGGGGTGCTCTCGACTCGGGTGGGCTATAGCGGCGGCGATGTGCCGAACGCCACCTACCGTAACCATGGAACTCACGCAGAAGCCATTGAAGTGGTGTTTGACCCTGGCAAGCTGACTTTCCGCAGTCTACTTGAGGTGTTTTTTCAAATCCACGACCCCACCACGTTGAATCGCCAGGGCAACGATGTAGGCCCGTCGTATCGATCGGGAATTTACTACACGTCAGAGGTGCAACGTCGCGTTGCGGAGGAAATGATTGCAGATGTCAATAGATCGGGGGTCTGGCCTGGCAAGGTAGTCACAGAGGTTCGGCCCGCAGGCCCATTTTGGGTGGCGGAACCTGGGCATCAGGATTATCTCGAGCGAAATCCCCACGGATATACGTGCCACTTTACAAGATCTCATTGGAAGGTACCGCCTCGAGCGGTTTCTTGATAAGAAGGATCATGTCATTCCGTGTGAGGGGACTTGCGGCAATCATCGAGTCATTCTATCCGAAGCCTGAGAGGGCCGGGCATCCGCCGGTGGGTGTCGAATGCACGCTCCGCATCCATTGCCGATCATGATCGGGAGGTGGCCCTGAAGGACCACAAATGGAAAGTTCCACGGAGATCAACGATCACCCTGAGGACTGATTTAGGTCGAAGGTGCTCGGGCTCAACAGAATACCTACACAGGCTTCTGTAACAAAAGGAGTGCGCGATGAATTCAATGAGGACACAACTGAACATGATAGCAACAATGGTCGTAATCATCTGGATAATGCCGTTCACCCAGCAGGCCACAGCGGGCGACTCCGAGGGAGGGCTGAACAGCTCCTGCGTCCAGCCGAGGAAAACCGCCACCGCTCCGGAAGACATTTTAACTAAGCCGAACCCGTTTCCTGCCTCCAGCGATGTCCTCCAGGCAGGAAAAGGACTGTATCTCCACGATGCGAAGCCCATGGCCTGCGCGCTGTGTCACGGCAAGCGGGGAGAGGGGAAAGGATCGGTCAGCGGCGGAATGATGCCGCCAGCGCGCGATTTCACATGCAGTGCCATGATGCGTGAGATCTCTGACGGGCAACTGTTCTGGATCACAAAACACGGTTCTTCAGGCACAGGGATGATGGCCTTCCCGGATTTGTCAGACGAGGAAGTGTGGCAGCTTGTTCACTATATGAGAAGCCTCGCCAAATGAAGTCCCCTTACATACGTAATTCAAGGCTTCGTCTGATACGAAGCGAACCCTGATCGGGTTTCGGCAACCTTAGCGGTTCAAGGAACCTCGAAGCCAAACCCACGGGGGAAAGTCTTGCCGCTCGGCTACCCACAGCTCCCCATCAGGTATCCTGAAGACCATGTTTGCTCCCCTGAAGCCAAGTAACAGCGATTGATTTCAGTGGGAGCACTCCCATCGAGATACCAGAACTTTCTATTTCTTGTCGTAAACATGACGGAGATCTGTTTACCCGCCATGTAAAGTGCGAACCAGGTCCACGACGCCAGATTTATCTATTACAAGTAAACAGGGGGGCATCGCACGGAACATCACTGCCTGTTAGGCATCTCCAGTGCACTAGATCTGATGGGCAATCGAACATCGGCGCAGAAGTTGTGTGTGTGTTCAACCAGTCGTCTGAGACCCTCGCCAGATCCCAGGGGCAAAAGTTCCGACATCCAAAAAACGCTTTGAACACAAATTGGTGACACACGTGAAAATACAATTCACTACATGGTGTGGGTGGCCGTTCCTCGTTGTGTTGTTGCTGTGTTCCCAGGTCAAGGCTGAAACCGACATGAGTCTGGATGCCTCTGATATGAAGGATATGAAGATGGATGTCGAGTCTGAATCAGGATGGCACGTCGGCGGAGAAATGAACGCGTTTTACACCGACGACGTCGCGCTGTTCTCGGCCTCTCAACGATTGTCGCTGCAAGAGGATCCCACACAGCCGGTCATTCAGACCACCGGCCAAGGTTCGAGCGGAGTGTTTGAACCCGTTGCTCACATCACGCGATCGTTTCAGTCGAGCTGGGGAAAAACGGACCTGACGGCACGGGCACAAGGCTTTGTGTTTACTGACCAGACCGCATTTTCTCATGGTACCTATGGACTGCAGCTGACTCAAACACTACCACGAGAGACGGTCTTCCGGATGCGGTATCACTACGGTCCGCACCTCTTCTTGGGCAATCACGGTCCCGGCGAATTACGATCATCGGATCGTGGGGGAGAGTACGTAACGACACACTTTGGAGCAGCAGAACTGGAGCGTAAACTACTCGAGAATGTCACCATTCGCGGGTTAGCCCGATACGGAGACCGATCGTACAACGAGAGTTTTGCACACCGGAATACTCGCTTTTGGACCCTTGGGACACATGTCATGTGGGAAATCAAGCCGGGAATCGGATTGTTGGTCGGATACCACTACGAACGAGGGCTGGCTGACGGGAGACACAATCCACAAATTGGAGAGGACATCTCCTATGTCACACACTATGTCGAAGCGGAGCTGGAGGCGCGTGTCACGGATGAACTCACCCTGATCGGGGGCTTTGATCTTGAGCGAACCAGCTACACGTCTGGCTTGCCTGGTGATGACTTTCTTGGCGCGCGCGAAAAGATTTACCAGGGGGAAGTGTTGGTACGATATCAGCTTACCGAGGCACTCGCGCTTTCGGTCGGCTATCTGCACGGACGATGGAAACTCAGCTATGAAGACGAAGCAGCCAGAATAAACACCGTGACAGTCGGTAGCCTGTTTCGATTTTGATCGCATGGCTTATGTCTGACCCTCTTCCCCTGCGATAGGCTGACCGTCTCCTAATTTCACAGGCCTCTGTAGGAGGACGAGCCTGATGAAATCGGGCCACATTATGCATTGCAGTAGCCGAGGTACTAGAATCTGCTTTGAAAATGGAGGCCTAAGCCATTGCGATTGTTCACGCTGTATCGTTCTCCATACACCACACACCACCGTTTGCGAAGATCCAAGGCTAGCATTTTCATAACACAGGGTGAGCCAATCGCTCATCATACGGTTTGGCAGAGTGACACCGTTCGCTTCTTCATCAGAGAGTTCTGTGGGATTTGATCAAATAGTCGGTAATCTCGGCATGATCTCTGTATTCGGCTTTGTCATCTCCATGACAGATATTTCCTCGATAAACATCTACAGATGCCTATGTAGTTTTCGTAGGTTCCAAATCAAGTTTTCTAAAGGGGGTATGTCATGGCTATAACAACGAGTGCACGGACAGCATATAAGGTCTTGGTCGTATCAGCAGCACTTGGAGGTCTGCTTGTGTCAGTAACCGGCAGTCCTCGATCTGCTACAGCCGGTTCCCCCCCATCTACACAAGCGGGGAGTCAGAAAACTCTCTATGAACGCCTCGGTGGGTACGACGCCATCTCAGCTGTGGTCAGTGACTTTGGGAACCGGCTCTTTGCTGATCCCAAACTGGCGTCATCCTTTGGAGGATTGCCACCTGACAGACAGGCGCGTTTCAAACAATTGAACGTGTTAATGGTCTGTGCAGCAACCGGTGGCCCCTGTACGTATATCGGGCGGGCTATGCCAGCCACGCATCAGGGAATGAAAATCACAGATATGCAATTTGATCAGGTGGCCGCGCATCTCGTGACCACGCTTGACAAGTTCAAGGTGCCACAGCCTGAGATGGGTGAGCTTCTTGCAATTATCGGCGGGCTACGTGGAGACATTGTGGGGAAATAGCTTCTAGCCGGCGACAAGGGTTGAGCGACATGAGCGCTCAGCCCTTCTTGTCGGGATCTCCACCTCCGGCCTCTGCGTTTCCCTTGCCAGCACTCCTTGAGGCCTCTCAACCGTGTCTGGCCCCCCAATCGGATGCACAATGATCACAGACGCTCGCGAGGCACGGAGAGAACAGCAAAAAGATCTGAGCTGTCACCTTGTATTCATCCCGTCGTCCCCATTTTCTGGAGATGACCTTGTGGGCAAGTCGCGTTGGACGTACGAATGACTGCGCATCATGGCCCCTTCAGCATGTTGCCTAGTTTTTAGGCGTCCGCTGTGGCAGAAGCAGACCACCACTTGTGGTAGGAACGTGGGATTTTCCGCATGTGTCGACATGCGTCATCTGCTCAGAAGGATAATCGACGGGAATGGGGATAGGACTTTCGCTGTCGCCTCACAACGGCCAGCCCTGATCTGCAAAACTATAGAGACGGTCATCACCGAGAATGAGATGGTCGAGCAGCCTGATGCCCAGTAAGTCTCCCGCTTCCCGCAGTCGTGTGGTGAGCGTCCGACTTAGCCATGTCACCAGGACATCTCGGCGCGGGCCCCACAGAAAGGCTCATGAGGAAAGACGGGGTTGTGGGATTAGAACCGGGAATCAATTTCCGGGGCCGACAGATGCTCGACAATGTCCTGATCGAGTACGGCACGATTGTCGTAGTAATAGGACAGGGCATCATAAATTGATGCGAGACTGAGGTGAGGATAGTGCGTGAGTAGCTCTTCCGGAGTCTGCCCGTGATGCAACGCGTAGATCGCAATGGTTCGCACGGTGATGCGCGTTCCTTCAATACACGGGCTCCCACCACAAATGTTTGGATCGCTTGTGATATGAGGGTGAACCACTGTAGGCATGCCCTCAGTGTAGTCCATGCGAATTTGCCTCCGCAAGCTTGAGTTGCAATTCTTGCAATTCTACGAGTGCCACACCACGTCCAGCTGACCAGCATACAGATCGAAGAGGTTGGGCATAAGCAAAAT
The DNA here is from genome assembly GCA_046604365.1 of Nitrospira sp. GTDB lineage: Bacteria > Nitrospirota > Nitrospiria > Nitrospirales > Nitrospiraceae > Nitrospira_D. Next base: position 1,440 of record JBJACV010000028.1, on the reverse strand, counting down.
GGACAGGTGTCGCGTCCGCTGGCCCGCAACGCAGACGTTCTGGGTGATGTGATTGTGATATGGTCTGGTGTTCAATAAGCGGCAGCGTGGTCTTGCAAAGCTCGTCTGCGATCACAGAAGCCATGCAGGTCTTCTCGTCCGCGTTTTCGAGCCAGGATAGTGACGGTCTGCGTGATATCAGTCGGGATGCGGAACCCCTTCGGCTCGTTGGCAAGGGTCGAGACCTCATCACTGTCCTATATAGGACAAGGGTCTTGTAAGTCGTTGTAAAACCATGCTACTCATTGGACGGTTCTGAAGTGTCATCTTGTTGATTTTTCTCAGTTTGGTCGGTCCTCTCAAGGCTTAAACACGGGTTCAAATCCCGTTGGGACCACCACCACTGAACCGTTCGACCCGTCCGTTCTGCCACGGACAGCCGGGCTGAATACGCTGCTGTCCAATGCCGAGCAGCCAGAGGCCGAATCGAAACCAGCGGGAGACCAGCACGGTCTCATTGTCGGTCCGCACGAATTGTGGTGGTCCGTATCGTTTCACCGCCTGCACTAGTCCAGTTCTTGGAGTAGCCGAAGCGACGACTTATCCGCCAACCGCTGCAGTCGGAGACAGGCCCGGCTGCCATGATCCAGAACCGCCAGGGCGAGATGTGTGCGGCCATCGGAATCCGTCTTCGCGAGCAGATCACAGCCCCAGATGCGATTGCGCCGCATCGGCCTGGGCACCCGGTGTTTCATCTTCCGTCGGGCTTCATAGATGAGGTATTGATGCCGTCGGCATAGGTCCGCCACATAGGTCTTGCTGACCGTCATCTGTCTGCGTGATCTCCAGCGCCGATTGAAGTGATGCGCGATCGTCCGGCAGCCTGCCTGCGGCATCAAGGCTTTGAGGTGCAGGACTTCCTGCTTCACCCATCGCGGTTTGGGCTGGATCGGCTGCAGTCGTGCGCCCGGTCTGTCCAAGTAGATCGGTCGCCGCCGCCGTCGGCGCCCCACACCGCTCCCATTGAATCACCAGTGCCATAGCCAAATCACACTCGCGCGTAGCCATCTCCAGAGCTGCTCAATGGTGCCCTCCGTCTCCACCGATGAAGGGCAGTGCACACCCGAACAGACCCCCGAAGCGCCATCCCCATTTTTGGGGGGACACATCTGGAGGGACACACATGTGGGAGTCAGGGATTGGGGCAGGGAGGGAGCACATCTCGGTAGCTGGCCGAGGTAGTAGTTGTGAGCCAGAGGCTGATCCGATCAGGGTGCTGAGCGTCTGCCGTTGCGCGGGTTGGTCGACTTGGATCAGTCGCCTCAGCGCGCCTTTGTGGCGAAAGGAGACTGTAAAAGCCTCCACGATATGGAAACGATTGGATCAGATCGTATGCGTGCAAGTGGTGGACACTTTGAGTAAAAGCGGGAGACCAGTTGCCAGACAGAGCGTGGTCAATCG
>JBJACV010000027.1:0-29707 GCA_046604365.1 Nitrospira sp. | reverse complement strand
GTTCGAGAGCGACAAGCCGGAGGATTTTCTGGACCTGGTGATGGCGCTGCGGGAGACCGAAGGCTCGCGCTATACGTTGCGGGACACGCCGATCTTCACCTGCATCCGCAAGAGTCTCAAGGAAACCCTCGATACGCTCGGCGGATAGTTCAGATAGGCTTAGGTTGAGGCCGAGACGGAATGCTGGAAACAGACGGCCTTCAATCGTACGAGTGAAGGCCGTCTTCTTTTTGAGATGTGACCTCGACCTCGCCAGCTTTGACAGGTGCGCGAAGCATGTGTTACCTCTACATGACTAACTTTGATCGACGGACCTGGTCTCAATGGCCGACACCACTGCTCTCTATGCCCTCCGTTTCCCGGATGGCTCCGTAAGTCTTTATATCGACGAGACCTACGCGAAGGATCGCGGTGTCGATCCCTCCCAACTCGTGCGGGTAGAGATCCCGCGAGAAATATTCATCAGCGGTACCGTGCAAGATGTACGGGAATATGTCGCTCTGTATCTTGAAACTAATCACCGACAAACCGGCACCGCATAAGAACATTTGCTCTATCATATCCGTACCTTGCTCTTTATAAGGACACTATGACGCAATCGGTGATGCCTGCTCCCCTGACCGTCGATATGATCGAGGACGTGATCGCAGGCCTTCCGATTCAAGGCCGCATCATCCTCAAGCTCTTGCTGATCCAACATCTCGACATCACACATGAGGAGATCCTCTACATGGTCGCGGATCGGCCCGATCCCCGATGCGTCTCCGGGAAAAAGCCCATTACCACGATGACACAGGAATCCATCGCGGCGATGGCCAGCCGACGGAACGAATATCGCCGGCGGGCACGGCTCCGCCGAGAACGCACGTGGTTGCAATGCGTCGCGCTCAAACAACTACTCGAGACGGCCGACGCAATGGCCGGCTGTGCAGCATCGCTGCTGGAAGCCAGGGGTATCTCAGCCGACACAATCCACAATCTGAAATTGCAAGCCCGCACAGCCGTCCCACGCCCAGCGCTTCGGGTATTGGAAGAGCGATGGGAAAAGGATGAGGTCTCGACCGAGGACTATCAGAACTATCGCCTGGCTATTGAACTGCAAACGCTGCTGCGATTCGCCGAACGATTTAGAAAACGCCTCGCCTTAGCCGAACGGGAGCGCCAGATATCCAACCAGACGATCTTGCAAGACCATGAGATCGGCCATATCTGGGGCATACCAGCCAGCACACTGGCAGCCCGCAAAGTGAAATTCCTGTCCCAATATCTCTTGGCGCTTCAAGCAAAGCTGTCGGAAATCCCATTGCCGCCGAATGGTCTTCCTCCGCTCACTCTGTGGAACGACACGATGGCAGTCCTCTCAGCCTCCCCTATCGAACGATCGATCGCCACGTATGACGGGCTCGAACAAACTGAGTCCGCTCTGATCGAGAAATTGGCCGCCTATGTGTCCATTGGTATTCCGGAGGAGAGTGAAGTCAAATTTTGGAACTCACTGGTCTATGGCGCCAGTTCCAACGCGATGCACAGCGAATTGACCCGCACCCTGTTCGGGCTGCAACGGCTGACCTCCATGCAAAACGATTTCGATAGGAGCCCTGAAGCACTGGAACAGGAGCTGCTCAAGCGAACCGCGCCGATTCCCAAAGACCCGGCAGGCGCAATCCCTGGTCAGAGTGAAACCGGACGTGTGGAGATTACAGAGCTACAAAAACAGATTCTCCACAACTTTGTTGGAGAAGATGTGAGCGGCAGAGCTTCGGATAAATGGTAACCCGTCCCTGCTTGCCATCCCGTCTCAATACGGTATAATTCGACCACCATGCTGACACCACCTCCTGCGATCCGACCGTCCCTTCCCCTACTTGCCGTGACTCTTCTCATTCTCGTCGCCACAGGGCTTTCCACGTCGTTCTCTCTGGAGACATCTGCAAATGCTTCCAGCCTGACCGAGATTGCGGAATTGTTGGCGCATCCGGAACAGTATGATCATCAAGACGTGGTCGTCGCCGGAAAGGTTACGAACGTTCAGCTGGCGACAAACCGGCAGGGACAACCGGCCTATGGATTTTTGTTGCAAGACCAGGCCGGCACACTGAAAGTCATCAGTCTCGGCCAACTGGAAGTCCGTGAAGGCGATTTTGTGATCGTCGAAGGGGTATTCAGCCGTCTACGCCAGGTTGGCCGGGTCATCGTCTACAACGAAATCAAAGCCCTGTCTGTGAAACCGCTGAATCGTTTAGACCCTGATCTCGTGGGCTGAGTCCACCCGTCGAATTGTTTCCTTTCCGCTGATAGGCCTTCACCAGCCGTTGCTTTTCTTCCATGATCGGACAACAATGCCGTTTATGACGGGGTTGCACCTTGCTTCACTGGGGCTGGGGTTATTTGGACTAGCATGGCTGGCGGGCTGTTCCACGCCAGCCACGGTCGGCGAATATCCCAACCAACAACGCGTGGCAGGACAATCCAAGGCAGCCATCCTCGCATGCGCCGGGGCGCCCAAAAAAGAAATTGAGGAGAGCGGACTTACCCTACTTCGATACTATCGGGAAGCGCCGATTCTCGAAGAATCGCAGCCTGTGGGAAAAGGCAGCGTCTCGACGGTCCGCCATGGGTGCTGGGCCACGGTCATTTTGAAAAATGACCATGTCATCGACGTCCGATACCGCTTCGTGCCCCCCACCTTCGACGCCTCAAACGATTGCGAAGAGATTTTTGACTCCTGCGGGTAATAGTGCCATCGGACAAAGCCGCCACCTTTCATTGTTCCAACTAGCTGATCATGGAAAACCGTGATACGCCTATAGCGCAGCACGACAGCAGATCCATTATTCCAGGGGTGGTTCTCGCCCTCTTTCTGATCTGGCCCTGCCAGGCTCAGGCGCTGGAAAAATACGGCCGCCCTCTCCCCTCACTTGAGCATATTGATGCAAACGGACGGGAGGCTGAAGAAAGCCTCTTTGCCGGGTATTTTCTGACCGGTGTCTTTGCCCATAATCCGTCGTTTGCCGCCAGGCCTGACAATACCGGCCTCGTGGGTCTGCGCCACATGCTCCATTTGGAAACCGATCTCTACAAACAATACCTGACGTTTTACACCGATCAGAATTTCTTTTCCGATCGGACGAATGGATGGATCGAGTTAAGCGAATGGGACGGCACCTATGCCCTGACCGGCGTAGCGGGACATTTGAGTTGGCGGTTGCAATACGAGCGTGATACACCGATTGACCGGAAAGGTCTGGCGCAGGCCTATGCCGATGGGCTTGTCTCAGCCAAATTCCAGGCGGTGCAAGACTTCCCCGCATGGCGGCGTCTCCTGCCGAACCAGAACCTCACCGCCTACGCCGGGGCCGGCTGGCTCTTTCATAATACTAATTATTTCGCCAGGCCGGATAACACCGGACGCGCACTCTTTCGTTATGTCGCCCACGCCGACTTCGATCTCTACAAGAATAAAGTAGTTCTCTACGGCGACGTCAACATGTTCACAGACCGGGAGGCTGACAACCAGGTCTCTCCAACCGAACTGGATTGGATCGTCGGGCTGGCAATGCGGTGGCGGACTTCAGAACTGGCGGTCTATCTTGAGCAAGATCAGCCCTTGGATCGGCCCGGATTAGTTCAGAAATACGTCGCGGTCCAGTACCGTATGTCGTTCGATGTCTCGAAAGGAGACCTGGGAATCGGCAAGGTTGAGACGGCACCGCCGCCGAAACCGTAGTCTTTCAATTCCCATGGCTCAGCTTTGGGAAGAGGCGGGGCGCCTCGGATGAGGCACCCCACTCATTGCGTAACTGACTATTTAGAACCGGCTGCGACTCCCGAAATCGGTGCGGCCACGTCCGCCACCGCCGCCACTGCCACCGGTCCGGGCCTCTTGTGGCTTGGCTTCATTCACCGTTAAGGGACGTCCGTCCATCTGGGTGCCGTTCAAGGCGGAAATCGCCGCCTGACCTTCTTCCTTCGAGGCCATTTCGACGAAGCCGAAGCCTCGCGACTGCCCGGTAAACTTGTCGGTGATCACACGCGCGGACTCGACGGTCCCGTGTGCCGCGAACAAGGTGGTTAACTGCGCTTCGGTCGCCGCGTAGGGCAACCCGCCAACATAGAGTTTTGAACCCATGGGGGTCCTCCTTCTGAAAATTGATATTGTGGAGAACGCGAGAACTATTTCACGAGGGGAAGGAGACGGCCGAAGGCGCAAGAAACAAGGCGACCTAGGTCAGACTTCCGATCAGATTCTCGGTAACAACAACATCCGAAATGAGCCGTTCAATATGATGTTTCACGCGAGGCCCACCGCTTGAAACAGAGACACTATAACATGCCTCCACGTGAATAGCCATTCATAACAGGAGAAGCTGAGCGTGCCGACGTACCCGGGCTTGCAAACCAAGAAGATGGGACACTCTGAATACCTTACGCTGAAGACCAGCTCTGTCTTCCCTCCAAAGGTAGGATAGCGCTCCGGTGTCAGGATCGATAAAATCCCATGCTATGAAGGGTATGATGGTATCTCGGCCCTATCATCGGATCTATCCGCGATACCCGACGCAGTATCCGATTATATTCGGGTGGACGTCTGGCGTGGGCGAGGGGCTCGTCACCAACCTTTCGTTTAGCGGATGCACAGTCCAGTGTGGTCGCAGACCCCATGTGGGTGCAGATGTCCGTGTCAGTATCCTCCTCCCGGACCGGACGCAGGCCCTGTCGATTGATGGCGGCACGATCAAATGGGTAGACGGCCATCAGTTTGGCGTGGAATTTCAGCGCCTAGCCCTAGGTACTCGGCAACGGCTCAATCATACCTTGCGCAAGGCGCTCATCCATCGCCTGAAGACGCACTCTAGCCGACCAGACCAGTCAAACGTGCCGACCTAACGACACGCCACAACCGAAAATGTAGCAGGCGTCTTATTCTCGAGGCACACGTCGCACCAATCGCCTAAGCCATCCCCAGTAGCGGCCACACACTGTTCTGTTTCCCGGCCTTGAGCTTGAATTTCGCCTGCCCTGATGGCGTTACTTTGGGGCCTGTAACGCGTCCTGCTCTTGTCCCTCCACTACCGGCTTGAGATAGATCTCCACACGACGGTTTTGGCTGCGGCCGGCGGCGGTGGTGTTACTGGATTCGGGCTGGGCTTCTCCACGGCCTTCGGTCCGAACACGGCTGGGATCGACCCCAGCGCCGGTTAGGGCATTGGCAACTGCTATGGCGCGACGCTCCGAGAGTTGCCGGTTGTAGCTATCGCTCCCCTGGCTATCGGTGTGGCCGATGACATGGACCATGGTGCTGTCGTACTGCTTCACGACGCCACCAAGTTTCGCGAGTGCAGCGCTGAAGGAGGATTTCACGTCCGAGCTGCCAGTCGAAAAAGAGGCCTCGCTCTTCAGGTCGACTTCGATAGAATTGTCAGGGAGCTTCCTTAATTCCACATCGTTGCCGGCCAGTTCTTTCGCCAATTGTTCTTCAATCGCCTTCTTTTGTTTATCCATGTAGAGGCCAACTCCGCCTCCGGTCAACACGCCGACCGCCGCACCAATAGCGGCGCCACGTCCACGATTCTTACTGTCGATGGCGGCACCAGCGCCGGCACCGACGACGGCGCCGATGGCGGCGCCGATTTTCGTTTTCTGATACGGGTCATCGACGCAGCCGGTCATCAATGCCAATCCACACACTCCCACAATGCCGTGACGAAACACCTTCTTCATCCTGATTCCTCCATAGAGTACGAACAACAAGGCAAGACCGTCCAAGTCAGGCTAGATCCCGCCACTAAACGATGGGATCAGTTTATCGAGGGCACAAGACCGAGTCCAGGATTTCTCATTCTTTCCATTCCCCTCTCATTCCATTTCCTCTTTGTGCTTCTTGCCTTCCCGCTCCTTTTCCCGCCTCCATTCAATTGACACTACTTACAAAGCCCTGTAGTTTTCCTATGCCTTTTTCCGTTCTGGATTCGCACCTGTTACTCAGAGGGAGTCCTTCATGATCCATCCCGGACTTGTCGCATGGTGGAGTCTGGTACTGTTCGCCGGTGACGCTATAACTGCAGCCGCTTCGGAATCGTCTGATCCGGAATCGGCCATCCGCCGGATGGTGCGCGCCAATGCCGAGAAGGATCTTCCGACCCTTTCCAGACTGATGGCCCACGATGCCGATATCATCAGTTACGGGGTTGCAGGACGGAAATACATCGGATGGCCGGAGCTTGAACAGGGAATCCGCGACGAATTTGCTAATGCTCAGAAGCTCGAAATTCCGATCCATGCGCTCACCGTCTGGACGAAAGGCGATCTGGCTTGGTACGCGATGGAGCTCGACTACATCCGCTATGTCACGGACGGGGCTGCACTCAAACGAACTGTGCTCCCCATGAGGGAAACCGGGGTACTCGAACGTCGTGATGGCCGATGGCAACTCTTGTCGTGGCACGAATCATTTCGTTCCGCTCAGCTAGGTGGCCCCCTTGCCCGACCACTGGCTGTGCTACCACACCGGCCAGCCGGCGAAGCCGATACATCTTCTCTGCCCGATATTAGTGGAGAGTGGGAAATCCTCGAAGTCGAGGATGACAAACGCTACAAAGCGACACTGGACAAGCATGGGAACGGGCCTTACACTCAGCACGGCGGCCATTTCACCACCATCACGATCACCGACCATCTGTGGCAGGGTACATGGCAACAGCCCGGCAATGACCGTGAAGGAGGGTTTGAAGTCCTTCTCTCAGCAGACGGCACCCAGGCTCATGGGATATGGTGGTATTCCAGGGTCGGCACTCACACCAATATCCCTCCACACGAGCACGGCGGCACCTATCACTGGAAGAGACTGCCTCGTTAGTCTCTACCGTTGGATTCAGATACGTACCTGCTCGGCGTGCCGGCCATTCCGGGACCAACGAACTCGCTGCTCTTCGTATCGGGAGTGTCACGCGGTTTCCGGACAAATCTGAGCCTCATTTTTTCTGAAGTAGGAGCCTACCTCATTTCAATATCGTCGCTGGTCTTGGCTCTGGCACCGCTGATGCGAACGTATTCCACAGTGCCCCAACTGCTCCGCATGGCCTGCAGCATCTATCTGATACATGCAGGGGCTCTGATTCAGTCAAACGCCGCGCAGCGGATACATCTGGGATGGGTGTATCGCGGGGAAGCGTTCCTGCTCGCCTGATTTGCGATTGCAATCTTCGTTTCTGCATACTCGTGAAGAACAGGCCGCTTCAATAGCCATAGAAAATGTTTGGGGACACCTCGGGCGCTCATGAACTATATGCGTCTGATTGAGTGGTGGAGCAATAACCACGCTAACGTCACATACACAGGCGTGCCCTGAAGGCGCTGGCAGGTACCACTTTTACCACAAGACAATGCGATGAAATTCAGCGAGCGTATCTCGTTTTCATATTAGCCCACTTCACGGGATACGCTCGCGAGATATGACGGAGAGATTCTACCGGTCTACCCTGCACTGTTATGTTCCTTTATGTTCCTTTCTTGTAGACCCATATGCCAACGCCCGCAAGCCCAAGCAACGCGACTGCTAATGTAAAGAGGTTCATATCCATGATCGCTCCTTTCGTTTTACTTCATTCTATTGCCTTACATAGACCATAGGCGCTTCTCGACAGCTTAGCGAGCGTTATAATGTTCATCATCTAGACGACGGAGTGCCGCTACCCCTTCTTCATGATTTCAATCACTTGACCAACGCTTGGAACAGGCCTCATGACACAAATTTAACCTTGGAATGAAGAAATAAAACAGGTTATGTGCACTGATTCCCCATCCATTTTTTCGAATCTTCTCTCTCCTGGTACGCCCCTCAACCCCACCCATGTTGTTTTGGGCTACTTCCTGTAGAATACAGCTCACTTCTCCCGATCTCCCCGACAAACAGGCCGATACCTGTCGGCCGAAAGGACCCTCATGACTCAGCAAACACGCATCACTGAATGCGTTCTCACTTTTCTCCAAGGTTCCCCTGAATGTGACTTCGAAGCCTTGGTCACCCGTTATCCGGAGTTCAGTTGGAACGAACTCCATCTCGAAGTATCCCGCTTGAGCCGGCGCGGTCTGGTGACAATCACCAGAGGCGTTGGAACGTGTACCATCAAGTACGTTGCCGCTCCCTCATAAACCGCAGAATCGAGAATATCAGCTGCCCCATTCCCTAGTAGGAACAAAATTGGAGCCGGCCCTGACTATTGACTTATTCGTGCGGGATGAGTACATCCTGCATTGTCCTCTGACATTGCTCCTCCAGCGCTGATCGCTTGCACAGTCGGATCAGGCGCGTTCTGCTCAATTAATGGTCCTTGACACCATTCTTCTCTCCCATGAACGACAAACACTCTTCATCGTCTCCGGAGCTGAAGCTAGCAGAGCTTGTCGTGAATGCCGAACGGCATCGGTTCATGCGCGAAATCATTGATTACCTGCAAGAGATTCATCACCACATCGATCCGGACATGTACGACATCGATGCAAAACGACTGGAGCATTTTGCATGGTGTTTCGAGGAAGACGCCGACGAATCTGCGGGGTTTACGATGACCGTGATAAGCACAGACATGTTCGACCTGGAGATCATCGTGGATGCCGCCTACACCTATTCGAATCGGAAGACATCGGGAAGTCGGACGGAGAGTCTGACCAATGTGGGGTTTGAGGCTCTGCTCACGTGGCTGTACCAGACCCGGCGAGTGCTCTTCTTCTCAGAACCTAAGCAATAGCCCTACAAATACTGATTACGAGTCGGGGTGTGGGATGCGCCGAACGAAAATGGCTCTTCTCCAAAGATGTCTTGGCGGAAGAGAGAGCTGCCAGACTGAATATTGCCGTATTCGAAGGAGCGTCTGATGATCGGAAACGGACCGGCAGGTTCTGTGTCACCACATCAGTCCCGGTTGGAATGGCGATTCGCTCACTGACAACTCGCGGGCATCAGGGAGTTGCTCCAGGCCCCTACCAGCTGTTCGCCGGCCCTGTCGATCACGCTGCTCGCGAGTGGCGGCATCATGTCCAGGTCATTGCGGCTGTTTATACGCGCGTGCAGCACCGAGCGGCCTGAATCTCCCGGCGCGGTGATGTGCGCACTTGCGATGCCGCGATCGTCGACCGTCGGCGCAACGTTGCAAACGCCGGTTTGCGACTCGACGTCGATGCGTAACATTTTGCCGAGCAACCTGGTCGGATTCTTCGCGTTCTCCCCCGGATCTCCACCGCTGCCGTCGCCGAGAATGAGATGATGAACTCCGTCAGAATCAAGACTCAGCTGGCCGCCGTTGTGACCGTTAGCTAGCTCCCTCGCAGTCTATTGCCCCCTACCGAATCACTCCCGCCTTACGGTTCTTGACCAAAGATGCTCGTCCCCTGTAGTTCATTATCATGCGCTATCTTGTGATTCTTGGATCAATTGTCTTTGCCTTGTTCCTCTTCCTGTGGGACCGCAACCTTCAGGCGCCGATACACGTGCGCGACAAGGCATATGACCTGTTGCTATCCACCCTTCTGTCACACAGTGTCCCGGAAGTGTCGGTCGACCAAATCGCATCAGCAAACTTTCATATACTCGATGCCCGTGCATATCGGGAATTCGAAGTGAGTCATATTGAAGGCGCGACTTGGGTGGGCTACGATGATTTTGATATAGGCCGATTGGCCGGAATCAGTAAACAGGCCACGGTCGCGGTCTATTGCTCGGTGGGATACCGCAGTGAACGCATCGTGAACACACTACATCGGCAGGGCTATGCCCATGTGGTCAATGTCTATGGTGGCATCTTTGAGTGGGTTAATACAGGACGCCCTGTGGTGACCAGCGATGGCAGCCAAACGGAAACAGTACATGCCTACTCAAAATTATGGAGTATTTGGCTGACGCGCGGAACCCACGTCTATGAATAGACGGGATCCGAGAGCGCCAATAGTCGTTGACCATTCCAAACCCGCTCTACAAGGACTGGTGCGGGTGATGAAGGCCGGCGCCGTGTATTTTCTTGTCTCGCTTGGAGCGGGATTTACGCTGGAGTACATTCGGCTGGAATTAGTTGCTCTGCATTTCAGTGAACGGTTGGCTGAGATCCTTGAAATTCCTACCGTACTTCTGGCCACCATGATCGGCGCACGATGGGCGGTCGACCGACTGACCTTGCCGCCACTGCCAGGCGTCCGACTCGGAGTAGGATTTGTGGCGCTCGGTCTTGCGCTGATTACACAATTCATGGTCGTACTTCCCATCCGCGGCCTCTCCTCCACCGAATACTTGGCAGGCCAGGATCCCATATCGATATCAGCATCGATCGGAACGCTTGGCGTGTTGCTCGTCATGCCATTCCTAACGACGTACCGATGGGACGCTCGCTGAGTTGCGCTCCCTGGAACACATATGGACTTCCGCCGTCTAAGAATTCAATCGAGCAAATTTATGACGATGTTAAAGATCTGTTTCCCCCTGTAAAGAAGCGGTCTCGGCCCACTTCCAGCACGTGGCATGGTTCATAGACTTGGGGTATACTTATTTCCGTCACAAGTCACCCTCCTCATGGAGGCTCGCATGGCGCGGAGTCAGTACGAGCAGTCCTACCGAGCGCGCGCGTTGAAACTATTCCCCTGGATTTGTGCCCACTGCGGGCGCGAATTTAACGGCAAAAAACTGAGCCAACTCACGGTCCATCACAAGGATCATAACCATGACAATAATCCCCCGGACGGCAGCAACTGGGAATTACTCTGCCTCTATTGTCACGACAACGAGCATCAGCGCGATCAGGCGGGTGGCGGATCGAACGGACCTTCGGCGGACCATGAGCCGGATCGCCCCTTCACACCCTTCGCCCATCTGGCCAACCTGCTCAAGCGCAATACTGCAGCCTGACCGAATAGATGGGGATTGTTTCTTGAGCAGGCTCCTTGGTTCAAGAACCAACCGGGATAAGACTGCAACTCAGTTCCTGCCCTTTCCGAATAGCTTTTCTGCAAACAAAAACGGGCAGGGGTCTTGTCCCCTGCCCGTCCATTGTGAGCTTCTGCCTCTCCGCTCTGATCTGAATGGTTTCGCGACAATTCTGCGCGCTACATATTCTTCACCCATAAGGAACTCAACTCAGGATAATTCGCGCGATAGTCGGCATGGCTGGCACGGATGACCTTCAACGCTTCGTCCCGTCCATACACGCTGGTAATTTCCACCTTGTGTTGAGTTGTCCCTGGCGCGCTCTTATAGGTGAGAAAGTAATGCTGGAGGCGATCGAGGAGCGCCTTCGGACATTGCGAAATATCCGTAAAGTTCCCGTACACGGCATCATCCCGCATGACGGCGATGATTTTATCGTCGGCCTCGCCGCCGTCGGCCAGACTCAAGCCACCGATCGGCAGCGCCGTCAAGAGGATGTCGCTGTGGGGAATACTCTTCTCAGACAACACACAGATATCGAGCGGATCGCCGTCGCCGATCATCCCTTTTCGGCGGGCTCGCTTGGCAAAGATACCGGCTACCTGCTCTCCGGAGTAGGTCTGCGGGATCAATCCGTAGTAGACCGGACAAAAATTTGAAAACCGCTGCGGACGGTCCACTTTGAGAAATCCGCTGCTCTTGTCCACTTCATATTTGACCGTGTCGGTCGGGACGATTTCAATGTAGGCCGTCACCACCTCAGGGGCTTCCTCCCCGATAGACACGCCATGCCATGGGTGCGCCTTGAACATCAGCCCGAGCAGACGTTGAAAGGGGTCGCTTCCTCCGCGAACCACCGCCGTCCTGTCGATGTTCGCTTGCTTTCCTGTTCGCTTCTTTGCTTTCATGCATCCTCCGCGTATCTGCAGACCACGATCCCTGCGACTTCAGCTTCTCTCGATCCGGCTCCAGTATCCCTCAGACGCGCGACAGGAGCAATGGTTGCTTGTCTTCAGCCGGCACCCCGCCCCTCCGACGACGGAAAGAGATCGTCAGGAAGACATCTCCCGATGACTTGTAGAAATCGCTCGCAATAGGTACTCTTCTCCCCGACAGATCCCGATTGCCTATGGACCATCTACAACCCAAGCCCCACCCCCGTGATCCCTTGCACGGGATGACCCTGGAATACATTGTGACCACACTGGTGGCACGGCACGGCTGGGCTGAACTCGGGAAACGGGTCCCCATCCGCTGTTTCCGTCACCATCCTACAATTGCCTCCAGCTTGACGTTCTTGAGGAAAACACCCTGGGCGCGCCAACGGATCGAACGGATGTTTGTTGCAGAGCTCCCCTGACCATAGGCTGCTTCATGGCTTCCAACTCCACTATTTATAAAGCGCTGCTGCAGATCGCCGATATGGACCGCCAATACTACCAGGATCATACCCTGACGGTCGCGCGTCATCCGTCTGAAACCGACGAACGAATGATGATGCGGCTGCTGGCCTTCGCTCTCCACGCAAGCGACAGTTTGTCCTTCGGGCGTGGCGTGGGAACCGAGGATGAACCCGCGCTCTGGCAAAAAGATTTGACCGGCGCCATTTATCTCTGGATCGAGGTCGGGCAACCGGATGAGAAGTCTCTACGTCAGGCATGTGGCCGCGCCACACAGGTTGCCGTCTATGCCTATGGCGCCCGGAGCGCCGATGTCTGGTGGGCGAAGAATCATCCTCTGCTCAATCGGCTGGAGAACCTGACTGTCACCCTCCTCCCGATGGAAAGTGTTCGTGCCCTTACGGCATTGGCCAGCCCCAGTATGCGTTTGCAATGGACGATTCAGGACGGACACCTGTGGATTGCCGACAATACCCAGAATGTCCACATTGAACTTCAGCGATTGAAGAGCTAAAAACTGCTCTTCAACTGCGTCGGATATGAAACAGTGTCAGGCCTGCCTTCACTCTGGCCTTAGGCAAGATGGACTTGTGCATCCGGACCGTCGGGAGGGATTCGACGGATTCTTCCCACACAATCGGCAATGCGTTTTGTGCCAACACCGTTCGCAGGCCGATCGGTCCGACCACGAACGCGCTTCCTTGTGGTCGCAACATCTGCCGTAACCAGGCTACGCTTGCCGTCAGCGTTCCCGCCTCCATGAACGAAGCATAGGGCACCCACTGGTAAATCACATCGTAGGGCTGAGAATTCACCATCGTCTGGCTCCAGATCGACGCGGGCACAATGCGAATCCGCCTCAGCCACTCCCACTGTTGCGGGACGGCGCACCTGGTCCAAAGTTCCTGAGCCTGGCGCTGCGCATAGGCCGCATAGTAACTACGGATCGTATAGTCGCGCGGGCGATCGCAAGCAACGCAGGTCTCGATCACCGCATCGCCATTGTCGATCAACACCCGCTCAGCTCGCGAAAGTATCGTCGCAATTTCAGAATCGTGCTCTGTCAGGTCTTGTACAAAGTCCGCCACAAACGGCTGCGCTGCCAATTCCCCGATCTCTTCCTCATCGTCCGGATACGACAACACTGCTCCAAAAGCGTCGGCAGGGCGAATCAGCGGGACTCCCTGCACGAAAAGTCTTCGCCAATCGATAGGACTGTCTGAATATGCATATTCCGCAGACGACATGGGCCCCACTGCGATCTCTTGCCGGAGCCGCACAGCAATTTGTTTCTCCCGATCTTTCAACATCAGCTCACGCCCCTTCACTTCCAGGCGGCGATCCAACGGCGCCATGCGCCGGCTCCGCGCCTCGACATACGGCAGACCAGTGCTATCGTCCGCAACGGTCGCCTTCCGAATAAGCCCGCCCTGCACCGTGAGACAGAGGTTCTGCTCTGACTCAAAATAGCGAAGCGGAGGATCCTGCGCCGGGATCCACGTTAGCTGATGAGATCGGGACTGATCCATAAACAGCGCCATGGGATTTCCACCGGCAGGCGCCACGGGTGTAAAACAACTGCTGAAAAGCCGGAATGCTGCTTCCGACGGATAGGTGGGAATCCCGCGGTAGCGAAGCGGCTGTGGACTGGACCGCCCCTCGTTCTGATCGTCGAACAGGCCGCGGATCACCTCAAACACGGCGGAGCCGGTACCAGGCAGCAACGACTTGAAGAGTTCGACTACGGGGAGAAAATCAATATGGTCCCAATGCATGGCCCCCATACAGGCCATGAAGCGAGCCGACTCGAACATACCCTCGTCCAGTACGTAGAGGGCGTCTTTCCGATGACGGATCGTCGCAACTCCCTCTGCATCGATACTGAAATCCTCATCGCGATAGAACCACCGTACTTCTTCAATCGGCACCCGCAGCGCCTGCGCCGCCATCGCACGCAGATGATCCGCCGTGATCTGCCGCCACCCAGGTTTTGCCGCCAGATGCAATCTGGTTTCGTTGATCAGCCCACCCGGCTTCAGTCCGATCCACTGCCCCCAATCGAGCCGAATGCGCGCTCTCACGAGCGAGACAGTTCCGTCGGTATTCGACTGCCATTCACACTCATGCAAGGGGTGGCCTGAAGGATCCGTGGCAAGAAATCGCCGGCCATCAGGCCGATAGAAGATCAGATGCCCGGTTGGACGTGTGACGACTCGTCCTCCATTTTGCTCCAACTGATCGGCGAGGGCGCGCGTGGACGGGAAAGAGAGGTGCGTGGGACTCTGCAGGGCAAACGAGATTGGATCAGGGAACATTTACTCGCGGAGTTGGCCGCTCCCCAGAACAATGAACTTGAAACAGGTCAGTTCTTCGAGTCCCATCGGACCGCGCGCATGGATTCGCGAAGTGCTGATGCCGATTTCAGCCCCGAGGCCGAACTGATAGCCGTCATTGAGCCGAGTGGAGGCGTTGACGAGAACGGCGCCGGCATCGACTTCTTTGAGGAACCGCATCGAGCGGCCATAATCCGACGTCACGATGGCCTCCGTATGCCGAGACCCGTACCGGGCGATGTGCTCCATTGCCTCATCCATGTTCTTGACGACTTTCACCGCAAGCACCAGATCCAGAAACTCTGTCCCGTAATCCTGCTCGCTGGCTGGTTTTGCCTCGGAAACCAGCTGGCAGGTCTTGGGGCATCCGCGAATCTCGACCTTTGCCGACAGGAGACTCGCCGCCAGCTTCGGGAGCAAGGTCCGCGCGATGGATTGGTGAATCAACAAGGTTTCCATCGCATTGCAGGTCGACGGGCGCTGGGCCTTGGCATTCACGCAAATCGACTCGGCCATCGCCGGATCTGCCGAGACATCCACGTACACATGGCACACCCCCGCATCGTGCTTCACGACCGGAATGGTCGCATGCTCGGCAATGAGCTTCATGAGGGATTCGCCGCCGCGTGGAATAATCAAATCGATATACTTATCCTGCTTGAGCAACACCGGCACCAACTCGCGATCTGCCCGCTCAACAAAAGTGATCGATCCTGCCGGCACCCCGGCCTTTTCGGCTGCCTCGGACAAGATGGCGGCGATGGCGCGGTTGGAGTGAATCGCTTCGCTGCCGCCCCGCAACACACATACATTCCCGGACTTGAGACACAGCGCCGCTGAATCCGCGGTGACGTTGGGACGAGACTCGTAGATGATACCGATGACGCCGATCGGCGCGCGCACACGTCCCACCTGCATCCCGTTGGGCCTGGTCCACATCCCAGGCGCCGTTCCCAAGGGATCCGGCAATTGGGCCACTTCGCGGATGCCTACCGCCATTTCGGCGATCCGCTTCTCCGTCAGGCGCAGTCGATCCGCCATGGCTTTCTTGCCAGGATCCGTTCCAAACGCATCAAGATCTTTCTGATTGGCTTCGAGCAGCTCGTCCACCTTGGATTCAAGCGCCTCGGCCATTGTGAGCAACGCCTGATTCTTCACAGCCGTTGATACGGATGCCAGCTTCCTCGACGCCTGTTTGGCCCTGACGACCAATTCCTCGACGTATTGCGGGATCGGCTTCGGTTCCTGAACCGGCTCGATTGTCTCGTCCTGTTTCTGTAATTCTGTGTTCATGGATGATGATGACCCGATGCTGGCTGATGGTGCAAAGCATACCTCGCCTCTCTCCAAGGGGTCAAGGTAACAGGATCACGCTCCGGCACTATGACGAGGTGGAAACCGGAGGAGACACAGGCGGCGTCATGTTTGCCGGGGGCAATAGATTACCCGGGCCTGACCCGCCTGGTGCGGAAGACGGTCCCGGAGCGCTCCCCGGAGGTTGCGTGCCCGGCAGAATCAGCGTCGGCATGGAGGGGTTGGGAAACTGGAACAGCCAGTCGTAATACGTCGGTTTTCCTTCAAAGTGACGAACCACGAGCGGGAATGCGCGCTGCTTGATCGGCTTGCTCCGGCTTCTGCTGCGAACCCCCATGATGCCGCCCGTGGGGGCCCGCAGAAGATCCCACTCTTCCCGACCGACCGGATCGCGATACACCTTTCGGAGAAAGGGCTTCGGCTGTTTGGTCAACTCGGCCAGCGTTTGCGGATACACTTCACCCGGCATGACTCTTCCCGCTTTCTTGGTGGCGGAATAGAGCGCAAGGGCATTCTGTATTTCAATGCCTTTCGCGAGCAAATCTGCTTCCTGCTCCCGTTGTACCATCGTCTTCCATTGCCGAGCCGCCACGGACATCGCGATGCCCATCACCACAATAGCGACCATCAGCATGACATAGGAGAAACCCCTCTCTCCCTGCTTCGCTGATATCGAATGGATCCGCATAGGATCGCCCCGCTTACTCTTGAGAAGGCAGTTGCTCTTCCGACAACGGCACGGTTTGATCGATGTGGGCGCCTGTATTACGAATCGTTACGCTCTCCGGCGTGATGGCCTTCAGAACCAGATGCTCCTCGACCCGGTCTCCGACTTTCCCGACCATGACCTCTTCATTCTTACTGAGCACGGCGATCTCCCTGCCGCGCTTTCGGCTGTCGCCCAGCCGAAGAAACCCGAGATACTTATATTGTGCCAGCTCTGCTGACATCACCTGCTCCGGACCTGACAGCTCAGGAGAAGCGTCCTGACTTACAACTTGCCCATCGGTTTCCTGTCCAATCGGAAATGTCCCATCCGAACCGGGTAACGCAAAAATGTTGCGGGGCGCCGTAAATGTCGTCACTCGTTCGGTATGCGCCAATGCCAGTCGTTCAAGATTCACATGCAACCCGCTCCCCTTAGCCGTTGTTGGTCGAGTGGAGGACGCACTGCCCGTGACATTCGTCAGAGGAACTCGAACCGGCTCTTTCCAAACTCCCCATTGCCAGACGGCCAGCCCTGCCCAGACCAGAAAGAGCACAACCGCAAGCATGATTTTTCGTCTTGCATCCATAACCATGACAGACTCATCGACTCATATTAGTTCCAGACTCTGCGCGCAGATACGTACCGATCTTAATCTTAAACGTTAGTATCTGATCTTGCGCGCCGCCGGCCTGAGTCAGCTCAAGATCTTCAATGAACAACAGCTCCTCCGCCGTCTCGAGATCGTAAATGAATCGACGAAGGTCTTCGTATCGCCCGCTCATCGAGCCCTGCAACAACCCTTTACTCGTATTGGCGACCGGCGTCGGCTCCGTCTTATAAGATAGCGCCGGCAAAGTGACTCGATCGCGCTTTGCTTCCTCCGAAATCCCCAGTGCCAGCGGAGTGAAATCCCGTTCTGCCGGCAATACCGCCCAGACTTGGCGAAGATCCTGCTTTGCTTTTCTTGCTTCACGATGATGCATCAGCACCTGCCGCGCCGAGATCCACTCCTTATCCAGACGTTCCCGTTTGGACTCGGCGCCGGCCACACCGACACGCTGAACCAGCGACAACAGGAGCAGCAGCCCCACTGCCATGCCCACCCAGGGCAACAGGGGCGCAAACGGCTGTTGTAACAGCAATGTCAATCGCTCTCGCATCAGCCTTAGGTTCCTGTTTGCCGATAACGCAGGGTCACGTTGAACTCCACAAGTCCGTTCGTCCCGGCACGGTGCTGCGCCAGGACAGGGTCCTTGAACAGAGGATGATCCTGCAGGCTCACCGTAAAGGCAGTGATATCCTCCAAACTCATGGCCGTTCCTGTTAAATGCACCAGAGTACCGCCTGCATCGAACTGAACGCTGCTCAGGGCGAGACTTGCAGGGATGACTTGCTCCAACCCGGCCAGGAACTTCGTCCAGGAAAACGTTCGCTTTTCGAGCAGCTGATTGGCAAGATCGACCTCGACAGACAATCCCTGCAAGGCCCCTTCCGATAGGTCGAACCCCTCTTGCCCGGCCTCAGCAACCAGCTGCACATCCAGTTGACGGACCCGATCGAGTTCTGCCTCGATGATCCGGGCTTCTCGGTACTGCAATATCGCTTGACCGAGGCTCCAAAGAATCCCCAATGACAGCGTGACGCACGTCACCACCAACAGGGTTCGCAGCGGAGCGGCCGCGGGCCGATATCGATTGCTCAGGTTGATGTGGAACCGGGCCGGATTGTCGCCCAGCAACGGGACGTGCCTGACTAACTCCGTCAGGTGCCCGATGACAACATTCAGCTTACCCATGCTTACGATACTCCGGCCATGGCGGCCAACGATGCCATACCCTGGTGGCCCCCTTTTGCGGCGAGGCCCAGCCGCTCAAGAGCACCCCATCCCACCTGTTCGACCGATAGGTCCAAATCTGCCTCAAGCCCCGTCTTCAAGCCGGCCAGTTCCCCGTCAACGCACAAAATCGCATGTTTGATGACCACAGCGGGGTGCCGTTGCTGGCAGACATCCAGCGACGCGCCGCACTCTTCGATCATCTTATCCAGCAGGCCGGACCTTTCTCCGGCAACCGGGGTATCACCTCCCAAAAACTTGCAACGGTAGAACAGCGGCCTTCCCTGATGAAACACCATCGTTGTCAGTGATCGATCCGCCACATTGATCCAAAGAAAATCCGTTTTCCGCCGACCGGGTCCACCCGAAACTCTCCGCCACAGATCGAACAACCGGAGACTCGTGATCCCGACTTCAGAGGGAATGAGGCCCACGGATTCGCAGAGCGTTTCGTACTGCTGCAAGACGGATTCTTGAATCGCCACGGCCAGCACGGTATGCACGCGGTGTCCATCCTCCGGCGCAACAGGAAACAGCTGCGACACCACCTTTGCCGTGGCCAATGAAAACAGCTGCTCCTGCCCCAGCCGCCATCGGATCAACGCTTCACGCTCATCAGAATTCGCAGGACACTGATCCAGATGTAACACCATCGCTCGCACCGTGGTATCGGGAAGGAGCAGGGTAATTCGGCGAGGCAGATCGGACAACAGTGATCGTCCTTCACGTCGGCTCTCGTCCTGCAGGCCCGCTAGCGTGCGAATGCGGCCTTGCAGCGTCACGGTATCCGACACATTCAGATCGGTCGGTGACGGTTTCAGGAGGCCGTCCGGAAGTGGAGACGCCACGCATCGGTGCCGCTGTCTCCCCCTCCAATTTCGTTCCGTTTCGGCCCACGCCGCTGCATCAGTTCCGAGCTTGAGACAACAGTGCGGATGTTTGTCGGCCCATTCCCACATCACTTACCCTTCCTCGCTGAATGTCACGCGATTGATCTCCCGCAGCGAGGTCTCCCCGTTGATCACCTTCTTGAGCGCCGATTGCCGAAGTGTGATCATCCCGTCCGTCACCGCGCGATACCGGATTTCAGAGAGCGGGCGCTCCGCGAGAATCATCTCTTTGATCTCATCGGTCAGATCCAGAAACTCAGTGATGCACCGGCGGCCTCGAAACCCGGTGTCGAGACAATGCGGACAGCCTTCCCCTTCGTAGAACACGGTATCCTTAAACTGCTCATAATCAAGCCCCGATTCTTCAATGAGCGCCTGCTGAGCCTTGACCGGCATGCGGCAGTTGGGACACAGCATACGGACCAGCCGCTGGGCCAGGACGCAATTGAGCGCCGCCAGAAAGTTATAGGCATCGATCCCCATCGACGCAAACCGCCCGATTACGTCGAACACGTTGTTCGCGTGAACGGTTGTCAGGACCAAATGGCCTGTCAGGGCGGACTGGATGGCGATCTGAGCCGTTTCCGGATCCCGAATCTCTCCGACCATGATCTTGTCCGGGTCGTGCCGCAGAATGGAGCGGAGTCCTCGCGCGAAGGTCAGTCCTTTTTTCTCATTGACGGGGATCTGTACCACTCCGGAAAACTGATACTCAACCGGGTCTTCGATCGTAATCAGCTTGTCTTCGAGCGTGTTCATTTCAGAAATCGCGGCATACAAGGTCGTCGTTTTTCCGCTTCCTGTCGGCCCGGTCACCAAAATCATACCGTAGGGGCGTGTGATGGCCCGCCGGAACCGTTTCAGATCCTCCGGATTGAATCCCAGCCGCTCGAGTTTCAACGCGGAAACGCCGGTCGTAATGGATTCCCGGTCCAAAATTCTGACGACCACCGATTCGCCGAATACGCTGGGCAGAATCGAGACACGAAAATCCACGACCTTTCGATCCAGCCGCATACGAAAACTGCCGTCTTGCGGCACCCGGCGTTCGGCGATATCCAGCTCAGCCATAACTTTCAAGCGAGACACCAGCGGTGCGTGCAATCTGATATCGAGCGGCTCCATCGCTTGAATGAGGATGCCGTCGACACGAAACTTGACTTTCGTCGCCCGGTCTGCGGCCTCGATGTGAATATCGCTGGAACGGCGCTGCATCGCGCTCAGCAGAATGGAATCGAGCAGCTTGACGGCGGGACTCTGATCTTCCCCCGCATGATCGATGGTGAGAACCTCCTCACCTCGCTCGTCCTCCTTCACCAATACGGACCGATACTCCGCTTCAAGCTCGCGCAACGCCTGGTTGGACCCTGCGCTGCGGTCCAAGGCCGCAAGAATGGCGCTCTTTGAGCTGATGATCAGCTCCAGCCGCTTCCCGATCAAAATCTCCAATTCGTCGAGCCCCAGAACATTCTGGGGATCCGCAATAACGATGGTCAGCACTCCGTCCCGGTCTGCGATGGGGATGAACGGAAACCGCTGCATCAACTTGACGGAAATTGTCTCATAGTAACGGGGGTCGACTTGAAAACTTATGAGCGGATCGTAGGGAAGTCCGTACTGAGCGGCCAGCGCACGGGCTAGTTGATCCTCCGAGAGGAGTGCCTTCTCGACCAGGACTTGCCCCAGCGTGGCGGACGCTCCGTCCAGGTGGCGAAGCGTGTCTTCGACCGTCTGTTTCGGAAGCACCCCCTGGCTGACCAGCACATCGGCAAGAGACGGTCTGGCAGCACTACGCGCCATGAGACACCTCATGCACCCCTGTAGACATATCCCCTACCACCCCTATCGACCGTACCGACTTGAATTCAACCAACAGAGCCGGCCATCTGAAAGACCGGCAGATACATGATGATGACGATACCCCCGACCAATACCCCCATGACGAGCAACAAAGCAGGCTCAATCCAGGTTGTGAGTTGGGTGAGTCTGGTGTCGAGATCGGCCTCATAAAACTCTGCCACGTCTTTCAGCATCGCATCGAGCGACCCGGTCTCTTCCCCGACCGACAACATTTCGATCGCCAGTTTTGGAAGGATGCGAGGACGATCCAGAGCCGATGCGAGCGTCACGCCCTCCCGGATTTCATTGACTGCGCCCGCCAGTCCTTGCGACACCCATCGGTTTGAGACCGCGCCTCTGGCATTTTGCAAGGCATCGACCAATGGAATGCCTCCGGCCAGAATGGTTCCGAGCGTGCGAGTCAACTGCACCGTATTGTGTTTGACCGCAATGGGACCGAACAGCGGAAGCCCCAACAGAAGCCGATCAAGCATCAGACGCCCTGCGGGAGTTCCATAATAGGCGCGCACTCCAAAAACAAGACCGGTCAGGAGCAGCCCCAGAGGCAAGAGCCTGGACTCCGCCTGGTTGACGAGATCGAGTAATGTTTGAGTGGCCCACGGCAGTGCTTTCGATGACTCCCCGTAGACCGACACAAAGGTCGGCATCACATAGGTCAGCAAAAATCCGATGACACCCACTCCGATGAGGATGAGAAACACAGGATAAGAAAGCGCCTTCATCACCTTCTGGCGAAGCCCGATCATGAGTTTCAGATAGGCGACGTATCGTTGGAGTACGTCCGGGAGATTCCCCGACTGCTCGCCGGCCTTCACCGTCGCCACGTAGAGAGCCGGAAAATACAGGGGATGTTTAGTCAGCGCATCGGAAGCCGACGAACCGCCACGGATATCCTCACGAACATTGCGCAGCACCTGTCGAAACCCCCCATGCCCCGCGCGCTCGATCAGGAGATCCCACACCCGTAACACCGGCAACCCCGACTTCACGAGCGCGAGCAGTTCCTGGTTGAAGATCAAAAACTCTCCTAAGGGCAGCGTGCCCCACGACCAGGACTTCCCCGGAGTCGCCGCCGATCCCCCCCCCCGGCGATGAAGCTTGAACACCAGAAGCCCTTGTGACTCAAGCTTGGCACGAACCCGCGACTCATCGTCCCCCTCGACTTGGCCATTGATGGTGGAACCATCGGGCCTGGCAACTCGGTACGTAAACACCGCCATGGTGATGGACCTTTGTAGTCAGCGACAAAGAGACTCGCGCACTATTCCGCTGCCTTGTACTCACGCGCACCGGAGGCCGGCGGCGCGACCAGCCAGAGGTCTTGACCAGCCTCGATATGATGGTCGGACAGCTGGTTCATGGCCATGAGTCGTTTGAGAGACACTCGATGCCGCTGCGCGATGCTCCATAAAGTATCGCCTGGCATGACCAGCACTCGCAGGGGACTGCCTGAAGCAGTTCTCGAAACCCTGGCTGTGTCAACCGATGCCTTCTCATGGAAATACGGCGCCTGCGCGACAACAGCTGTGGCCTGTTCCGGGACGCCCTCCGGCCGATCGCGTTTTGCCTCCGCCACGCCCATTTGACGCCCTCTTACCGAAGGCATGCCTGCCGGGCTCCCCATTCTGGCAATCTGGTTGTGAAGCTGCCTCAGCTGGCTCTGTAGGATGGCCCCGGTCCGGGCTGCCCGTTCTCGCGCGGATCGTGAGCCGGCCAGCTCTTCCCGCTGGAGATCGATCACATGCCGGGCTTCAATCAACCGGCGTTCTGCCTCACGGACGCGCCCCTCCAATTGAGCCCGGGAGATTTGGAGATCGGCTAATTCCAGCCGCCGTGAATCAATTTCCGCGCGCAACTCGGCGACCGTTCGTTGGGCATCCCGCAGCGATGTCTTCAACGTATCCATGGTCAATTGCAGATCGGAAAACTCCGGCTCATCGAGCGGCTCCAGCGGGCTGCAGGCAACGACGGAGCTCATGGCGACCCCTAACACCACTCCCATGAACGCGGCACGCCAGAGGGCCGTTCCAGGACAGTCGCTCCCCTGTGTGGAAGGATTCGAACCAGATCGCTGTACAGGCATGGTTACCATTGATTGTATGCAGTCCCGTTTGTCCCGACGAGGTCCGACCCGGAGTAGACATCGAAGACACCGCCCTCGCTCGGTTCAGTGATCTCTTGCCAGGAATCCGATGAATTCGTAAAGGGATCTTTTGGAAGCGTCCGCAGATATCCCGCCGCAACCAGTCCATCCAGGGACGGAGGGTATTTCCCCTGATCGGCGCGATGCTGGTCGAGCAGCTCCCGCATGGTGAACAAGTCCTGCCGCAACACGGTCTCCCTCGCCCTGGTCACGGACGACTGATAGGACGGAACCGCGATTGTGGCAAGAATTCCGATGATGGAGACCACAATCATCAGCTCAATGAGGGTGAAACCCTGCGCATCTCCCGCCCCGTGCTTACCAGTCCTGATATTTTGTTCCATCGAGCGCGGCCGCCTCGCTTTGAGTCATCACATCATAGACATCTTCGCCGCACCAACCGGACGGCTTCGGCTGATCTTTGTAGCAACGCAGCACCCAATCGGGTTTGTCGGTCAGCGGGTCCACCGGCACCATGCGCAGATATCGCCTGACGGTCGTCCCGCGAACTGTCGCCTCTTCTCCCGTGAGTTTGACCCCCAGCAGCATGTTGAGCGACTTCGGGTAGCCGTACTGGCTCGTCACATCTTTGCACGTCAATTTATTTTTCACGCACACCGGCCCGATCAGCACATCTCCGTCCCGGTTCCATTCAAGCTTGAACGTATCGATAGCGCTCCGTATGGTCCGGAGCTGCTGACGCAATTCAATTTCCTGCACACGCTTCGTCGAGACTTTACTGAGGGGCATGGCGACTGACGCCAAAATCACCACGATGGTCATGGTGACAAGAATCTCCAGAAGCGTAAGCCCCTCTTCCTTCACCGGACTCTCACAACCCCTGTCCCGATTTCCGAAGAAGCCGGCCGACCGTCACCGTCGGAGCCGACAAGTTCGACACGTATCGGAGAAACTCCGGGGGCCTTTGCCACGAACACGACGCTGACGGATCGCGGGGCGCGTTGAGCCGGACGAGCCAGCCGGAATGCGACGGTTCCCGCCGCAGAGTCCTGATCTCCCGGCAAGATCCCCGAGGGGCTGACAAGTTCCGCCTCGCCAAGCCGTTTAAACTGCAGGATCTTGGGGTCATATTCCAGCTTGAAGAGATTTCGATCCGATGCGCTGAGCCGCCCATCGACAATTGATAACTTGATTTCTTTGCCGAATGTGACGGCCGACTCATCCGGACGGATTGCCAGCACTGGATCAGGAACCGCCAGTTGGGCCAGAGAACGGTTGGAGGTCGGATCCCCGGCGCCCCTTGCCGCGCCCTCTCCATACGCGCTGCCTGAAGCGGCGGACACCTTCTGCACAGGGGTTGAAAACATGGGGCCGGTTGCGTAGGTCGACTCTGTGCCGGACCAGAATGTTTGCGCGCTGAGCGCCGGAGGAGTCATGTTCTGCACAATGTGCGGCGTGATCGTCAGGATCACTTCTGTCGTGACTCGCTGTGTCTTGAACGAGCTGATGAGGTTCCCGATAAAAGGAAGGTCTCCGATCCACGGGATCGTTGTTCTGGTCTTCCGGTCTTCCTCCTGCAACAGCCCGCCCAGCACGATGGTTTCCCCGTCCTTGATGCTCAACATCGTCTCAGCGGACCGGTTACCGAACTTGAATTGCGTAATGGGCGGAGACGCCTGCAAGGTCACCTGGTCACCCAGCCGGATCACTTCGATCTTCATTTTCAATCCGAGCTCGCCTCCCAGCCTGATCGAGGGCTCCACGGTCAATTTGACACCGGTATCACGGAACTCGATCGAGGTGACTGTGGAAGTTGTCGGCACCGCGCCCGTCGCAGCTTGACCGGGCAGGACGTTCGTCGTGGACAACAGGATCGGCTGCTTATCGCCGATGTTGATCTCCGCCTTTTTATTGTTCATCACCCGGATCTTCGGCGACGCCAGCGTCTTCGCGTCCGTCAGCTGCTTGAAGAAATCCAGCTGGACATTCGTCGGAAGTTTGAAGAGATAGTTTCCGGGACCCAGGTCCGACAACTGGCTGGCGCTGAACTGCTGGGCCAGCGTCCCGGCAATAAGGCCGGCGGGCGGAGGAAGCGGAACCATCGCGCCGGCGACCTGCTTCGGGTAGGTGAGCCCATAGGTCTGATCGACGGTGCGATCGACTTCGAGCACCTCAACATCGAAAAGCACTTCGGACTCCTGGCGGTCATTGGCCAGAATGATTTTTTCCGCCATTTGAATCTTCTCGGGCTGATCTCGAATGACGATCGTATTCAATTGCTCGTTCGCGTGCATACGCTTCGAGTCGAGCATGCTTTTCAGAAGAGTCAGCATGTCCTTGGATTTGGCATTCGAAAGATAAAAGGTCCGGATGATCAGATCCTGATATTGTTCCTGCTTCTGTTTGGTGTTCGGACTGATGATCAGGACGCCCGGGGATACCGCCCGGGAGAACAAGCTGTTGCTGTTGAGGAGAAGCTGAAGCGCATCTTCGAAGGGCGTGTCCTGAATCGCGATAGAAATCGGGTCGTTCCTGACGTCCTTATCGAAGATCAAGGTCAATCCGCCCGCCTTGGCCACGCCTTCCAACACTTCCTTGATGCCCGCATTTCTAAACTTGAGCGTGACAGGCTGTTTGAGCCGGTCGCCTCTCATGAGCGCCTGCTGCTCTTCCGTCAATCGGCTGATACTTTCCAGAGGCTCGCGGAATGCAGGGTCCAATTCGGCGGACCTCGTAAAGCCGTCGATCGCCTCATCGGTCCGCCCGAGCTGAACCAGACGTTCCGCCTCACGATACTGCGATCGAGACTCCTTGAGGCGAATCGCCTCAGCAAGACTTGCTTGATGTTCCGGGCTCGATGGCGCGATCGTGAGCGCCTGCTTGAACTGTTCGATCGCCGGGTCGATCCGTCGCTCCTTCAGAAACGCCCGCCCGCGGTTTTCATACATCGCTGCTGCGCGTTCACGAGCCAAGCCGTATTTGCTCTGCAAGGAGGGATCGAAGGGATCATCCTTCAACGCCTGTTTGTAGGCCAGGCTCGCCTCCTCCCAATTCCCTGCCGCCAGATGTTGATCGCCTCGCTTGACATCGGGTGACACCAGCACGGCGCAGCCCGTCGCTCCGGCCAGCACGACAACTTGAACGATCACGGCTGCCTTGCCGTTCAAGAAACATGACCAATTGGAAGTCACAAGGACACCCTTTCCACAGAAAACCAGCCGCCGGACCGAACAATCAGACCGGTCTCACCTCAATCACTTATACTACAGAGAGAGATGCACTCAAAGGAAAAGTCTATTCGCAGAAGGAGGGCGCAGTCACCACGCGTAAGGTGATTGCGACGTCTCCCTCCCCGGCGCGTTCATGCGCCGGGGAGGAAGACGAACTTAGAGACGCCAGTATTTGAGAGAACCAGGAACCTTGCCAAGCTCCAACATGCTTTTCACATCGATCAGCACACCATTGTTCAGGCTGCGGAGCGGTTTCAGGAGATCCTCCAGATTCATACCGGCATAGTCCCGATGCGCAACCGCAAGGATTAAACCATCAAGGTCTTTCAGTTGCTTCCAGTCGACCAGATGAATTCCATATTCCGCAACTGCCTCCTCGGGTTCCGCCATCGGATCATGCACCAGTACCGTGACTCCGTACTCACAAAGCTCATTGATGATGTCCGGCACTTTACTGTTGCGGAGGTCCGGCACGTTCTCCTTGAACGTCAATCCCAGTACACCTACGGTCAACTGATTGGTAGGGCGGGACAGTTGGCTCAGTAATTTTATGGTTTGCTCGGCTACGAACTTGCCCATCCCGTTGTTGATGCGTCGCCCGGACAGAATCACTTGCGGATGATAGCCCACCGATTCTGCCTTCGCCGTAAGGTAATACGGGTCGACTCCGATGCAGTGGCCACCTACAAGGCCTGGCGAGAACTTGAGAAAGTTCCACTTCGTGCCGGCCGCCTCAAGCACGGACTTCGTATCAATTCCAAGACGATGAAAGATCAATGCCAGCTCGTTCATCAGCGCGATATTGAGATCGCGCTGGGTGTTTTCGATGACCTTTGCAGCTTCAGCAACCTTGATACTGGACGCTCGATGAACGCCTGCCTTGATGACCATGCCATAGGTGTCGGCGACAATTTCCAGCGACTCCGCATCTTGAGCGGATACAACTTTCACGATCTTCTCAATCGTGTGCTCTTTGTCGCCCGGATTGATCCGCTCCGGAGAATATCCGACCTTGAAGTCGACCCCAGCCTTCATTCCGGATTTCTTCTCCAGAATAGGCAGGCAGATCTCCTCCGTAACTCCCGGATAGACGGTCGATTCATAGACGACAATCGTGCCACGCGACATGTTGGCGCCGATTACTTCCGATACCATTCTCAAGGCCTTTAAATCCGGCTGGAGCGCTTCACTGATCGGAGTCGGAACGGCCACAATGATGAAATCGGCAGCTTTGAGATCTGCAGGCTCATAGGTATATCGCACCTGACTGGTTGAAAGATCCTTCGGCGATACTTCTCCAGTCCGATCAATGCCCTTCCTCAGCTCCTCAACCTTTGTCTTGTTGATATCAAAGCCGATCACAGGCGCGAATTTTCCAAACGCGACAGCGATTGGGAGACCGACATAACCCAATCCCACAACCGCGACCGACCGCCCTTTCTCTTTTTTCATAGCGCTCCTCTATTTTGTACGGCAACAATGGCAGAAGCCATTTACTCAGTCAAGAAATGGGAGATTCCCGCACTCCACTACGAAATACTTCCCTCGCATTCACACTATCGGCACAAACCCGGCACTACACGCGGCACGAATACAATTCATGCGGTAATGAGCGTGTTCTCCTGCGTAGCGGAAACCATTCCGATTCCGGTTCCAATGACACTACGTAGAATGAAGCTTCCTACAGGCGGAATGCCCTGTAAATTGGGCGATTCCCACTCGTTTCAGACAAGCATCGCAGCAATTTGTCCTGATTAATCAATCATCTAATGAAACCTTCCCTGTCCATGCCAGAAATGTACATCCCTCCAAGGGTGATCAGGGATAATTTACGGTCCTGGAATCCTCCACCGTCCTTGTGTCACTCACAAAGTCGCTTCAACTCGTTGGTAAACCCGCGCTCTTTTAAATAGCCAAAAAACGGCGCATGGAGAGAGCTGTGGGGGCACCTATCTTGCTGTTGATTCTGGCAGGAACGCGTTTTTAGCACTGACGCACATCGTTCAGGGACAGGAACCAGAGATGTACACCGGCCGCATCGTTATCTCTGGCTATTTCAGGATCAAGGTTTGGTGGCGTCGTATGGCAGGTCTTGCAACACGGAGGATATCGACCATGCGCCCGATGAGATCGTCGGCTACACACAAGAGTAAGCTCTTCGCATTGACTGTTTCAGGAGCTTGTCTATCGTTCGCAACTTGCCTGCTGCCGATTTCAGGCCATATAACATCGTCGGCCCTTGCGCAGAGTGCAATTGCATCCTCACCGCAACAGGCTGCAAGTGAGCGATCAACTGTTTCAAGCCGCTTCTTCTCAAGCGCAACACAACCACAAGGTCACAGGCATCACAGTCTTATTAGAAAACCTGCCTCACGAAAAATGGCAACGGTAGCTCCCTCCGCCGTCTCGACTGACATACCGGCATCATCACTATCGGAACAAATGCCCGCGAGCAACACGACGACGAATACAGCAGTTCCACAGCCAGCGACTTCGGGCTCTCTCACCCAGACCAACAGAACACAGCAAAACAGCCTCGCAACTGTTTCTTCCGCTGCATCCATCACAGGAAATACGGCTGTACAATCACCCTCATCCTCCACTTCCAGCAGCACCTTATTATCCGGAGCAACCGGGCTGACAGCCGCGGCATCAGGAGGCTTATCTTCTTCAAATGCCGCGAGCGGTTCCAGAGCCTTAGGCCGGCTCCTTTCCGAAATGCCTGGGATGAACCAGCTCATCACTCCAACTTCGTCTACTCCTACGCCATCCCCCACCGCCCCGCCTGCGATCGGCGCCAGCCCCACAAGCTTCTCGTTTACGGCCCAGCAGGGAGGCGGCAATCCGGCTACCCAAGCTCTCACGATCACCAACACCGGCGGCGGTACCTTGACCTGGTCGGCCAGTGTCAGCGCGGCGTGGTTGACGCTCAGCCCTGCCTCCGGCACCGGAACCCGTTCTGTCACCCTGACGGTCGCGACCGGCTCCCTGGCAACCGGCACCTATACGGCAGCCATCACGCTCAGCGCTACGGGAGCCACGAGTGTCTCGGTGCCCGTGACCTTCACCATCACGGCAGCCCCGGTGCCACCCGCGATCGGTGCCAGCCCCACAAGCTTCTCGT
>JBJACV010000026.1:0-30540 GCA_046604365.1 Nitrospira sp. | reverse complement strand
GTTCGAGAGCGACAAGCCGGAGGATTTTCTGGACCTGGTGATGGCGCTGCGGGAGACCGAAGGCTCGCGCTATACGTTGCGGGACACGCCGATCTTCACCTGCATCCGCAAGAGTCTCAAGGAAACCCTCGATACGCTCGGTGGCTAACGGATTGATCAACGTTCATTGAGAAGGCCTTTGGCTTGTCGGCCAAAGGCCTTTCTTTTTTCGGGAGGCGCACGCATGGTATTGAGAGTTGCCTTTGATGCACCGGCGGTGAGAGGGCCTCACCATCTGGTGACGGCGGGTAAGGCCCTCTCATGACGTCATGCTGAGGCAGCGATTATGATCCTTCGATCATAATTTGCCGGGGTTTCGCCTCTTCTCGCTTTGGAAACGAAATGGTCAACAGGCCGTGCTTGTGCGTGGCAGAGGCCTTGCCATGATCGACGAACGTCGGCAACCGGAAGAGCCTCGTGAACTGCCCTTCGGCAATCTCGCGCAGGTGGTATTTCTGTGATTCTGCAGTTCCGACGGCGCGCTCGCCTTTCACCGTGAGCACCTGATTGGTTACTTCTAAGGTGATGTCTTTGGGCTCCCAACCGGGCAACGCCATCTGGAGGTAAAAGCCGTTCTCATTTTCCCAGACATTGCAGGCCGGAGCCCACTGGTTGTTGGATGCGCCGAAGGCACGCAAGGCTTCGTCGAGAAGCCGGTCAATTTGCTGATCAAAGCCATCGGTTCGAATAGACGACATGACACTCGGTGCATAGCTGTTCATAACGGTCCCTCCTCCTCTCCACGAGAGGTCTGTTATGGGTTAAGAGTTAAAATGGCGGATCGGGGCAGGCGAAACAGGGGTCGGGGCATCTCTGCCGCCGTTACTCCAACAGTGTTGGGCCTTGCACCAATCCAGCTGTAAAGTATCAGCAACGATCAGAGAGATAATTACAGCGACCTTGAAGTCAAGAGGGGGCGGAATCCATCACAGGAACTGATCAGGTGGCGTTCCTTTTATCACATCGTTGTGAGGCGCCAGAGGCCCGAAATGAGGCTATGAGGACCGTCGAGACCGGGTGACGGGGTTGCCGGGGGCTTACTAGAAGGCCTTCGGTTTTTGGCCGAAGGCCTTCTTTTTTTAGCTCAGGAGATCCCCGCTGGATCTCACTGTTTCTTTCGTTTGAGCAGGTTGCCGGATCGCACCTGGCACGCAAGCACGTCGCAGATCACCCTGGTGGCCATGAGACTGGTAATCTCCGCCGCGTCGTAGGGCGGTGAACATTCCACGATCTCCATGCCGGCCAGCGGTTTCGTGTCGGCGATGATCTGGAGGAACTTCAGCACTTCACGCGGCAAGAACCCGCCCGGCTCCGGCCAGCCGGTGCCCGGCACGAAGGCGGCATCCAAACAGTCCACGTCGAAGCTCAACCAGACTGCATCCACACCGTCAAACGCCACTTCGAGCGCCTGCTTCGCGGCATTCTCAATGCCCATTTCCACGCAGTCGGTCACGGTCATGATGCTGGTCTGGCGTTCACGGCCCGACTTCACGCCGGGCCTGGGTGCTTGCCACCCGCCGATGCCGATCTGCACCAGATTCTTGGCAGGCACGTTGGGAATGTTCGTCGCGTGAAACCAGGGCGTGGTGTGCATGCGTTCATCGAGATCGGTCTCCTGCGTGTCCACATGCCGGTCGAAGTGCAGGATGCCGAGCTTCTTGCCGCCCATATTCTGCGCCACGCCCCGTACGGTCGCGAAGCCCAGGGAATGGTCTCCACCGAGCACGACGGGAAACGCGCCGCTGGCATAGACATGCCCGACACCCTTGGTGACCTGATCGAAGGTCTTTTCGATGTTGCCGGGAATCGTAAAGACGTCGCCGACATCGCAGATGGAGATGGATTCCCGCAGATCCACGCCGAGTTCGAAGCTGTACGTTCCGTATAATGCCGAAATCTTGCGAATACCCTGAGGCCCGAACCTGGTACCGGCCCTATAGGTCGTCCCGCCATCGAACGGTGCGCCAAGAATCGCGACATCGTACTGGCCGCACTTGCGAACATCTTCGACATACGGAGCCTTGATAAAAGTGTTGATGCCGGCGAAATGTGGAAGCTCTCCACGGCTGAACGTGGGAATGCGGCGATCTTTGATCGAATCGGCGCCCTGCAGGCCCAGTTCAAGGCCCCGGGCGATTTCTTCTTCATATTTCGTCGTCGGCAGCAGCGCCTCCGCTTCGACTGCGAACTTTGCCTCCGGCCCGTAGTTGTCATGCAGGGGAACCTTGCCTTGATATTTTCTTTTTGCCATCAGGAACTCCTTTCTGGGAAATGGATTGATTACCGACCCTGTGTGAAACCCTCTGTTGCGACGCGAAACTGGCTGTTCATTTTTGAGTCGATTCTGACTCCCTCGGATGTGCCAATAATTCACTCCTTGCCGGTTTGCCGAAGAGCACATACAGCGTGGTCACCCCCAGGATGCTGCCGAGGACCAGTGGGACGGCCCACAATTGCCACCAGGGGGCGTCGGGCGACACCGCATAGGGGCGCGGCCAGGCGATATTGACGAACTCAAACAGGGACCAGAGAAACGCTGCCGTATTGATCAGTAATCCCCAGGTGCCCAGCTTCAATTCGCCCAAGGAGGGATCCCAGCGTCCGGTGAGACGGGTGTAGAGTCCCACTCCGGTGGTCATCGCAAACATGGCGTATAACCCGCCCGTCCCGAAGGCCAGGACCGTGGCGACCGCTTCATCATTGAGCCCGAAGAGCAATCCCAGCGTGGCCAGCAGCACCGTGAACAGCACGGCATTGTGCGGAGCTCCGGCCGCGGTGACACGACTGAGCACGGCGGGCATACTGCCTTCACGGGCCATGGAAAACACGATGCGGGAGGTGTATTGCACCATCGACGACCCGCAGGCCAGGAACGCGATCATGACGATCGCCAGAAACGGGGTTTCCGCCCAGGCGCCAAAGTTGTCGACGATCACGGGTGTGACGGGATCGGACGCGGCGCTTGTCTGGCGCAGGGTGTCAGGATTGAAGCTCAGGGTGAGCGCGGCAGAGTTGAAGAGCACCACGCTTCCCACCATGCAGAGGGATAAAAAGATCGCGCGAGGCACCATCCGCTTGGGCTCACGGGTTTCTTCGGCGATGGTCGAGCAGGCGTCGAAGCCGATGAACGCCCAACCGGAAATCGCCAGCGCCGCCAGAAAGGCCGCGGTCTGGCCGGGAGCTGTGCCCGTTCCGAGATGCGCGAACAGTTCAGAAAATTCATGCTGCCGGAAAAAGAAGAACAGCAGCAGCGCGACACCGAACGAGCCGACGATTTCCGCGTAGACACCCAGGGAAATCAGGAACTTAAATACCGAGACATGAACCAGGTTGAGGAGGGTGCAGACCAGCATAAAGACTGCGCCCCAGATCACGAGACTGACTCCGGTTCCACCTCCTGATCCGAAGAAAATCGCCAGCCAGACTCCGCCGGTGTAGGCGGTCGTGGTGAGCATTGCGATCGTGGAGCTGACGTAGATGGCTCCGGCATAGGTTCCAGTGGTGGCGCCTCCGAGCTGTCGCGCCCATTTGTACGCGCCTCCCGCGATTGGAATTTGCGAGGACAGCTCCGCATACACGGTCGCCACCAGCATCTGCATCACCAGACAGAGCGCCAGCGCGGGAAACCAGCCGCCGCCTGTAACGACTGTTTGTACACCGATGATGGCGTACAGCCCGGCCACCGGCGAGACGGTCGCAAAGCCGATGGTGAGGCTGTTCCAGAGACTGAGGCTGCGGTGGAGTGTCCCGGGGGCACTCGCAGCGGCAACGGCAGCAGGCGCATCCGGACCATCTGTTATTTGCATGGCAGACCTCTCTGACTTGACAGCAGGTCTGACTGTCCGGTACGGAGAGAGCTATGTAAAGGAGATACGGATTGGAGATGCATAACGAAGCCTCCTTGCCGAGCGGGTTAAATTCCGAAAGGGCCATGTACCTGCGTACATGATCTCCCGGGCTTTTATCCCTCCGTGGAGCCTCGTCATGCGAGACCGGAAACTCTTGGACCAGACACCTCCCGTCAAGGAAGCCGGAACCCTAGTTTCCCTTTCGCAGCTATTGTCACGATCTTGCGGCGGAAAAGTCAAGAAAATTGTGCGCCCGGCCGTCAACCATACTGCAGTCTGAGCGCTTGTTGAACTGAGAGAATTATCCTCCGGCGAAGACCGGGCGAAACCCCGCCTCGGTGAGAATACGGGCAGCCGCGTCACGCTGATCTCCTTGGATCTCGATCCGGCCCGTTCCTCCTGCTCCACAGACCTTCTGCATCTGCTTGGCGAGGAGTTCTTTCTCCGCCTGGCCAATTCCGACAAACCCTGTGACCACCGTGACAGTCTTCCCGCCGCGGTGCGCTGTCTGGCGAATGATATCCACGCGCCCGCGACTCTTCTTGGGCGTGGCGGATACGGAAGCACTCTCGTCGCCAGGCTGCGCGGGTGAATCCGCCGGGAGTGGCACCTGCTTCAGTGCGGCGAATGGACTGGCCCACTTGACCGGCCCACCGTCGGTGGGAAGACGTTTCTTGTCTTTCATCTGGGACCAACCTGGAGGGTTCTAGTCTCTCAGGTCTCCTTCGTTTCTTGCCTCAGTTCGTCTGAGTAGGTTTGGGGAATGGAATTTCTACCAGGGTGCCGGATTGGATCATGGCGAGCGACGTGTCAATTTGTGGCAGCAGCCGGGTCACTATCGGGACCTGGTTGCTAGGAAGGACCAGGATAGCCAGTTTACGGCCAGAAAGGTTTTGTTGGTATTGGAGACTCTGGTCAGCGGTGACCAAGATATCGAATTGTGCCTCAGCGCGTCGCAGTAATTCGCCGTTTCGTATTCCGGCCCAGCCCATTTCTTGAATAGTTGAGATGTCAAAGTGAGGCAAACGGAGTTTGAGAAGGCGAGGGACAGATTCGTCGAGGATAATCTTCACGCAGTCTTGCGGAGCTTAAGGAGCGTGGTCTTGGAGAATTCCAACACTTGTAGCGCCTGCTCGCGCGTCACTGTGGGGAAGTTATCAAGAAATTCGTCCACAGTCAGGCCTGCCTCAAGGTTGCTGATCAATGCATCAACGGGCACACGTGTTCCTCGAAACACAGGAGTGCCGCTGACGATTTCAGGATCGATCGTAATCGGCAAGCGGTCGAGATCCTGTTGGTCAATGACGAGCGGCATGGGAATAAGTGTACTCTACTGAGATGCGCGATTAAAGAGGGTGCCTGTGGGAAGAGACTGAAGAGTGCCCAAGCACAAGATGCCTCCGACTTGCCACGTCCGTGGGGAGCTCGTGGTTGGATATCCTGTTGGCTAATCTCTGGATACACTGCCAAGCCTTGCCGTCTATCTCGACAAGTCGTACTTTGGCAACGGCAGACAAGAGATGGATATTGCGGATATTTTCGGTAGGGAAGCGTCGATGATGGAAGGGGATAGATCGCGAGCGAGTGCAGAGAGAAGAAAATGCACCGCGAGTCTTTTCTGATTTGAAAACGTTTCTGAGGCTGGATCGCTTACGCTTTACCTGGTGTGGATCATCGGGAGTTCGCGCGAACTTTCTGCGGCTTGCTGAATCCGCAGGCGTTCGAGACGCGAGGCTTCGAACACATTGTGGAGCATCTCGTCCGCCACCTGGGTCAGCTGCGCCGCCGCATCCTTCATGTCCGCGTGCTCGACCGCGCGCGAGAGCACTTCGGCTTTGGTGGCGCCTTTTTTCTGGCCCATGAACGGTTTGAGGAGGAGATAGGCCACGTCTCGCAGCGGCATATGCCGCAAGAAACGGCGGAGGAGCTGAAAAGTCTGGACGGGGTAATGCAGGAGCTTATAGCGAAAGAGCTTTTTGATCCCGGCCTGTCGCACGCGGTTGATCGTTTCGCCTGAGAGACAGGTCGGATCGACTTCTGAACATTTAAAATATTTGTACCAATCCGTGGATTCATTCACCAGCCCGCGTTTCACATATTCCTGCCACAAGGGTGTGCCTCGATAGACACAGAGCCGGTTGAACCCGAAGGTGTCGAGCGGGAGCGCCGACGCGAAGTCGAAGGTCGCCTCCATGTCCTCGACCGTTTCGTCGGGATTTCCTACCGTAAAGAATCCGTGGACGATTTCAATGCCGGCCTTCTTTGCATTCTTGACGGCGGTCGTGACCTGGTCCAGCGTCTGTTCTTTCTTCAGTCGATCGAGAATCTTCTGGCTGCCGCTCTCGATGCCGAACATCATGGCGCGGCAATTGGCCTTCGCCATGGCGGGGAAGAGATGCTGGGCGACCGAATCGACGCGCCCCTCGATGCCCCATCGGATCGTGAGCTTTTCCTCCATGATGCCGTTGCAAATCGCCTCGATCCGCTTGGGCTGCAGCAGGAAATGATCGTCGACAAATCCGACGGATTTATAGCCGAGCTCTTCGAGATGCTTCATCTCCGCGACCACATGCTGCGGGCTTCTGGCTCGCCACTTTCCTTCGTTGAAGATCGGGATGTCGCAGAAGATGCAGGGCCAGGGACAGCCCCGGGAGGTCTGCATCGTGGTGAACCGGTCCATTGAGAGCACCACCGGCACGTCCAACGGCATGGACTCGACATAGTCGAGTTTGAGGCTCTCGCGATCCGGGAAGGGCCACTGATCCAGTTGCCGCTCCATTGCGCGGTTGGGATTGTGGACGACCTGCCCGTTCTTCATCCACGTCAGACTTGCGACCGCTTGCGGGTTCTCGAAATTCGCAAGAAGATCGAGCAATAACTGCTCCCCGTCGCCACGACACACAAAATCGACCTCGGGACACTGCAATTTCACTAAGGAGGCATTCAGACTGGCGAACACACCGCCGAATGCGAGCTTCACGTTCTGATTGGTCGCACGAATCTCCCGCGCGAGGATCTTGGCGTAGGGATAGCTGGTGGTGCTGAGAAAGCTGAGGCCGACGAGATCCGGTTGTTCCCGGTTGATCCGGTCGATGATGACATGGTTCGGAGTGTCGGGGTTCGCCTGATCAAACAGCACACATTCGTGCCCCGCCTGCTTGATGACGGACGACAGCGACATGATGCCGATGGGCGGGAACCCCATCACGCGAATATTGCCGTTGGTGGCGCGTGTCTTCGCTGGAAGCGCGTAGAACTGTGGATCGCGGACGTGGATGAGAAAAACTCGCAGACAGACTCCTTGATCGGATCTCGATCGAATCGGGAGCGAATGTTGACGGAGTGAGCGAATGAAACCGGAGAGGCAACCGAGTGAGCTGAGTCAATGCATGCACCGTACCATGCGTACAGTGCTCTGTCAACGACGCAGTGGCGGGCTCAGATGCATCAGCACTCGACGTCTTGATTCGATCGGTGAGGTTGAATCGTGTCGGCAGACCGGGTGGCTACGGGTTGTTCAGTGGAATCTGGATACTGATCGCACCGGCAAGATCGCCATCCCGGGCGCCTTCCCGAAGATAGCCGGAGATATCCAACATCCCTTTGGGGTCGCCGTGACAGACCAGGCAATCCTGCGAGTAATAGATCGGGGTCAAGGTTCTCAAGAGCTTTCCGTCGTCGACCCATTCGGTGACGGGAGCGTGCGAGACCGGTTGCGCAGCCAGCCGGTTCAGCACCTGTTCTTCATAGCCGTCAGGCGTGTTCTTCAAGTTTCTTGGATTGAGCGCGGTTTGCTTGATTTTCACATGAGAGCGATTGGAGAATTTTCGCGCGGCCTGGCTGCCGAACGTGGCCGGGATGAAGTTCTTATATCCAATGCCGCGTTGATTGATCACGAATTGCGCATCGGCGACGACTTCCTTGCTCGATTGGAGCAACAGCGGCAATTGTGTTTTTGCCAGAGCGGGAAGATCAGAGGGGAGGCGGTTCAGATCGATCGCCGTTTGGCGGAGAAACTCCTCGACAACCTGGTGCTCAAAGGCCTCCGGCGTAAACCCCTTGTCGCCCTTCTGGGGATCATTGATCAGTGTTTGATTGCGCTCGACGACGAGACGACCCACATTGAGAAGGGTGGCCAGATGCTGAGCGGTGTGCTCCCGCTCCGCGCGGTGCGTTTGTGCCCAGCTGAGATTCCACCACAGAAGCATGGATGCCAGGATGAGGACGATGCGCAGGCAGGTGTGAGGTTTCATGGGCGCTCCATTGCGATCATTTTCCGCCCGCCATCCGGCACTGGCCTTGGTCGTAATGGTCGGGCACTTTCGAGACTTCGAGGGGCAGGCCTTCTGCGGCCGCCCGCCTGGTCGGCGCATAAGTCTCTTCGAGCCAGCGCCGTCGCATCTGCGCCAGCCGTCCTGATTCTTCCAAGCGATACAAGAAATTGTTGAGGAACCACTGCAGCCGCCGTTTCTCTTCGCCGGTGACGATGGAAAATGATTCTTGGGAGAGAATCAAGGGTGATCCGTCAGGCCGTTCAAGAAGGCGCCAGTCAGGCCAGACCTGCCTGGTCAAATACTGGAGGATAGGGTAATCGGTCAAGATCACGTCGATGTGCGGGTCCTTCGTCTCCACCGCGGCGGGGAGTGAATCACACACCAACAACCGGATATCCCGGAGATTGGCTTCTGCATAGAGGTGAGCGGTTCTTCGATTTTGCACGGCGACCGTCAAGCCGGACAGGCTCTCTCGAATCGCCGCCAGCGTATCGGCGCGTCCGGCCTGTTTGCGAAAGTGAGTTCGAATTTTCTCGACTATCTCCGGACTCCGAGTCATGGCGCTCACCCCTCCGCCATGAAAATACGGAATGGATGACCACAGGCCTGAGGGGGTTCCGCCGGGAACGTTCCCGCTGAACGATGAGACGAAAAGATCGAAATGCCCTTCATTCAGTTCGATGAAGAGATCGCGGAATCTGGTCACATGCAACGTGGGTACGATGGGTTGCTGTCCGCCGCAATGGACGGTCAGCGCGTCGGCCACTTCGCGGATCAGCTCGACATCGAGGCCGGTCACCCGAACGCCTTCGTCGGTATAGACGGCCGGAAATACAAAGGGACGGAACGGTTCGACGGAAATGCCGACACGAA
The DNA here is from genome assembly GCA_046604365.1 of Nitrospira sp. Lineage (GTDB taxonomy): Bacteria > Nitrospirota > Nitrospiria > Nitrospirales > Nitrospiraceae > Nitrospira_D. Next base: position 21,506 of record JBJACV010000026.1, on the reverse strand, counting down.
TCTGCCGCTGGGCGCAAATGGTCGATAGTTCATCGCGGGTCAACGGATGGATCAATTCGACTGCGTCGAAGATCAGCCCGCATCCCGGCAGCAGAACGCCGAGTATCAAGAGAAACAGGGTGGCGCCGCGGACGCCCGATCTCTTCCGGCCCTGGGGTATATGACCACGAATGTCTCGCATGCCGCTGGAGGATCCCTCGATGGTCGTCTTGTTCAGAGTCGAATGCCAATGGTAAAGAGCCATTGGTCCGTTAAATCCGACTTGTTTTTGAAGTCAATTTCAAACCGCGAATACTGGAATCCCATATCCACTGACACTCCCTGCGCAACGGGGAACCGGACCCCGACCTGGCCTCCATACAGATATCCCGGAGAAAGGGCATCCCGGCCGGGTAGCGTTCCCCCAATCAACGCGCCCACATACGGAACCGCTCTGTCTTCCAGCGGCCCAAAAAGGAGATGCCGAATAATTCGATTAATCGGCTTGTGTCTGGGGAAATCCAACACATCAATGAAATTATTCCAACGGGGGTTCAGGTACAGCGAATTCTGGTCGGTCTTGGAGATCGGAGTGTGGTTGCTATAGTATTGGTAGACGGTTCTCACCTCAAGGGGTCCGTAGCGAAGGGCAGTGAAGCCGGCTTGGGCGGCAATAACCCTCAACTGCGGGCCAAATGAGCGCTGATTGAACGACACGTCGAAACTGAACGGGCGAAGGGGGAAAAAAACCGGAACCGCCTCGATGGCCGATGCGCCAGGAGGAGACACCATCGCCGACAAAGCAACGACGAAAAAGAAAGCCGCAGGTGTAGGGAGTTTCCGGATGGGTAATCAACCTCCTGCCGGTCGGATCAACTCTCCTGCAAACGACATTGTAGATGATATAGCACTTGCATCTTTCAACGGCAAGGCCAACTTCCTGAGCGTTGGACAAGCGGCAGATTTGCCGAAAGCTGGTGAAGCTATGCGCGATGCGGGATTGTACGCTGGCGCCGGCACCCATGGCACAGGGCTCCAAGGTTACATAGAGCGTGGTGACAGTGAGCCGCCGGATTCGTAACTGCTCCGCTGCTTCAATGCGGTAGGCTCTTCCCTTGGTGATGGAATGAAGGAAGTGCGAGCAACGCTGCGATGAGGAATCATAGCGAAGCAGAAACGATCTTCTCTGGCTGAAGTTGTAATTGGCCCTGTTGGGAAGTCAATGTATCCGCCCAGGCCGTGGCATGCAGAGTTTGCGTGTGCTGCAGGGCGTAAGGCGATGGACAATGTCCTAACATGGCAGGTCCGACGTGTCCGATCGCCAACCATGCATCTTGTCTCAACCGCTAGGCAAACCCAGTCGTTCGCATTGTTAATGCTCTGCACTGATCGAGAGAAAGATGGTGGCATTGCCGCGGCTGAGTAAAAGCAGAACAGGAGAATTTGGACTCAGCTGGTTCGCGATCCGCTCAAAGTCACGAACATCTTTCACCGGTTTGCGGTTGATTTCGTGAATGACGTCGCCCGTTCGTAATCCTGCCCGTTCTGCGTGACCGTCCGTTTCAATCTCTGTCACGACCACGCCCGATCGTACATTCGACCGTCCAAATCGTTGCGATTGATCGGTCACATTCTCGACCGCGATACCCGTGAGGACATGCTCGCCTTTGCCTCGCCCATCGTCTCGTCGACTGATTTTCGTGCGTTCAACGGGTAGCTCGCCGATGGTGATGGTGACGTCATGGGGCTTCTTATCTCGGAGAAGCGATAGCGTAACCGTCGTGCCGGGCGCAGTCTCGGCCACCAATGCCCGTAACTGACCGGGATCGCGGATGGCCGTCCCGTGATAGTTTGTAATAATGTCTCCGCGCTCGAGGTTGGCTTTGGAGGCCGGGCTGTTATCCGTCACGTCGGCGACCAACGCGCCGTTGGTATCTGTGACTCCGAACTCTGTGGCGAGATCTTGGGTGATCTCTTGGATAGAGACGCCGATCCAGCCCCTCACGACCTTACCGTGCTTGATCAGGCTCTCCATGACGTTCTTAGCCATGTTGCTCGGAATGGCGAACCCGATGCCCATGTAGCCGCCGCTTTGCGTGAAAATCGCCGTATTGATGCCGATCAGCTCACCTCTGAGATTGACGAGCGCGCCGCCGGAGTTGCCAGGGTTGATGGCCGCATCAGTTTGGATAAAGTCTTCGTAGTCCACGATCCCCATATTCGCCCGGCCGACCGCGCTGATGATGCCCATTGTCACTGTCTGGCTCAGCCCGAACGGGTTGCCTATGGCGAGGACCATTTCTCCGACCTCCAATTGTCTCGCATCTCCCCAGGGCAGTACGGAGAGGTCCGACGCGTCGATCTTGATCACGGCCACATCGGTCTTGGGATCTGTGCCGATAACCTTGGCTTTAAACGTGCGCTTGTCGGGCAGGGAGACCGTCAATTCATCGGCGCCTTCGACCACATGGTTATTCGTGACAATATAGCCGTCACTTGTGACGATTACCCCGGAGCCAAGGCCTTGTTCTTGATGTTTGCGGGGAGTCGGGAGGTGGCCTTGAAATTCTTCGCCGAAGAAACGGCGGAAGAACGGGTCATCGAAAAAGGGGAGTGGACCTTGTTCGCCGCGACGCGCGCTCTTTTTGACCGGGGAAATATTGATGACGGCAGCTTTCGCCTGCTTGGCCACGGCGACGAGCGGTTGTGCGGAGACGCTCATGTCTCCCGCCGGTTGAGGGCCCTGCTGTGCGGCCGCCGCCATCGGTTGCTGGATCGTTACGTCAGATGGCGGCGAACAGGTGACCAGACCTACGACGAACAGGAGCAATCCGCATACGAACGGAAGCTTGAAACGCGATCGGATCAAGTTAGAAGATTGGTTCATGCCAACACCTGTACGACCCGCACAACGTGATGCGATGCAAGGTCCTCCCCACGTTTAACCTGCTCTGCGGCACTGCCTCAGCGGCGGTCAGAGCCGGTCGACTCTCTGTCTCGGAACTCGCAGACCTCTACGCCAGGATTGAGCGTCCCTGTCCCGCCGAATGAATGAATCCGCCATACGTTAACTGATCTTGATCGGCACCTGCTGACGGATAAAAGTGATGATCGGTTCGACATCTGACTCTGAGTAATAGTGCTTTTGCACTCTTTCCTCGAACACGCTCAATGCGTTACGCACGAGCTGTTGTGCCAACACACTATCTCCGGCCTCTTGAGCTCTGGCTGCCTCATCCAACTTTCGAAGCACGGATGCCTGGGGGGTCCGTGGATCGCTGGCATACACATTCCGGTAATCCTTCTTGAGAAGTTCCTGCTCAATGTCCTTGACCCACGATGCCGCGTAGGCGTCAGCGCCGGAGATCCAGCCCGCTGCTTCTGATGATGACGGCAGCAGCGCTATCCCGCCGATCACAAGGGACAGCGCGCACAAAACAGCTGTAGCTCTCATGTGTCCCTCCTTGGGTTAAAGGTTTGGGTTGAGTTGTATAGACGGAAAAGCCGCCGTATGGTCCCATTGTCCAACTACGGGAGCACGAATAATTCTTCGTGCAAACAAGTCAAGACTCTTTCTGAACATCAAGCCGCAGGGTCCACAGAGTTCAGGCTCTTGACCAGAATGAAACAGGAATTATTTCTCAATGAGCCACGTACACCGTTGGCTCGCTATGTAATGAGCGCATGAATCGGCGACCTCAGGCAGAAGGATCACTCACGGTTCATGTGCAGGGGGGCGTCTGCGAGAAACCGAACACGTCAGAAAGGAGGCTCTCTATGAAGCTGGTACGTTGGAACCCGTTGCGTGAGTTAGAGGAGATATCCGATCGACTTAACCGTGTCTTCCCTCGCCGGAATGTCCGCGAATCAAACGGGAGGGAGATGATGACCGTCGCGGATTGGACCCCACCCGTGGATATCAGCGAAACCGATGACGCTGTTCACATTGCGGCAGAGCTCCCTGAGGTCAAGAAGAATGATGTGAAGGTGATTTTGGAGAATGGCGTTCTCACCCTGCAAGGCGAACGGAGGCTGGAGCCAGAGCAAGAAGATCATAAGATTCATCGAGTAGAGCGGTCATATGGGCAGTTTGTCCGAAGCTTCACTCTTTCCGATGTGATCGATGACACGAAGGTGAAGGCTGAGTTCAAGGACGGTGTACTACATCTCCATCTGCCGAAATCAGAAAAGGCCAAACCTAGAACCATCGAAGTGAAAGTGGCGTAACAGCGGTCATCCCATCCCGGCATCGCGATGCCGATGTAAACGGCCCGTTTCTTAGCGGAGACGGGCCGTTCTGTCTCCCGCACCTGATGCCCCTTGACGGTTTAGGAACATTTCTTGTCGGAGTCATTGTGTTCGCCCTTATGACGGCCGGCTTCTGGATGGATCAGCCGAAATGGTTGCTGTCAGCACTGGAGCAATCCATCCGGTGCACGCTGCGGTAAGCAGCGTGAGTCGTGAACAGGAATTTCACCGGAGCTGCGACGTATCGGCTTCGGCTGGCGATAGGCTCACTAGTCGGCGCATCCAGCTATTCCCGATATAGATATATGAGAAGGTAAGCCACACCGACAGACGTTGCCGCTATAAGCCCTCCCACAGCGAGTGTCACGATCGTCTCAGCCATGGTTCTCATCTCCTTACTGGTGTGGCTGATACAGATGCGCGGATGTGACCTATAGCCCTCCGTACCAGGTTCAGATCCTATGATCCTGGTCTACGCTCCAGTCTGAGGATCCTCTCCTGCAAATGATCGCGAAGGCGCATGGCCATGGCGCGACGCCGAGCACGATTTAACGAGCACCATCGGAGCGGTCCGGCAACGGTGATGGTAGGGGGCGGAACATTACGTAGTACCGCAGGATGCCGGACTTCATAGCCTTCGACCGTCTGCTGAAGTGTTGGTTCAGGATAAAGCCCGCACGAAGCAGTCGCCTTTCGTACTTCTGCAGATTGTCGATTTGAGAGGAGCCCATCCATGACCGCTGTCTTGCCCCTTCTTGTAAAGCGTTGAAGACATCCCCCGATGCCGGCCTCCATTGATTTACCTCGTGCCATGCCGTGATACGATGCAGGGTAACAACAGGCAGAAGAAAATCAAGGTGGGAACTGGCGGGGATTCTCCGGGGTTCTCTTGAAGGGTTTGACGCGTGTGCCCTCTCCTGCGCGTCCCCCCCCCCCCCCCTTGACTCATCAGATTCATGCGTTACTCATCCACGCGCAGTAGACAGGCTGGACTGGATGGACGTTGGTGAAGGGCTCACTGTCTAGCCAGCTGTCATAGCGGTGTATGACCCGGCCCTTCACGCAGTCCTCCAGCTCCGGCTCAATTTTCCATAACAATCTTCCAACGCTCACAAGGAGGGGATTGCTATGACTTAGACGGCCAATTACCGGTGTTTTGGTGTTGCTGAGGTAATGAATCAGCGAGGAAACGATGATGAGGTTTGGAAAACGTAGAAAGCAAAAGTCTTGGGGTGGTTTGACCATTCCTCGTGGCCGCGCATGCGATGATCGCGATGAATGGGAGGGGACTTCCACACGGAATGCCTCTGTTGCAAGCCGCATCATAAGGAAAGGAGGAATTGCCATGCAAAACACATCCGGTGTCCTGCGTATCATCTTCATGGTTGGCCTGTTAGTGGGAACCTTGGCTGTTCCGGGAATTGCCGCCCAGGGTGTGGCAAGGGAAGCCGCGTTGCCACGCGCATTTCAAGGCGCCAGTTTGGGGATGCCCCTGTCTGACTTCACAGCGGTTGTCCCTGAAGCAAAGCGTGTTTCACTCACAAAGCGCGATCAGACACAACGTACGGTGGTGGTTCCATCAAAAGATCGCTCCCTCCAGCGTGTTGAATATCGTTTTTCCGATGATCAGCTCCGAGAGCTGGTCATCCATTACAACTATAGCGAACTGCCCGGGGGGTACCAACGACTGCTCGAAAGATTACGAGAGTCCTATGGGAAGCCCATTGCAGAGAATCTGCAAGAATATGATTCGGGGCCTGATGTCGTTCTGGTGAAGAAAACGGTCTGGAAGGATCATGCCACGATGGCTCGTTTGACGGAGTCTCGCAAGATTTTTGACGACAGACGTGAACTGATCTTGACGATAACAGACCGTAATCTTCAACAAGCCTTCGAGGAGGATCAAGAGCATCGCCGTCGGCAGCGGGAACTGAGCATTCCCGTTCCAACAGCTGATCATGTGATTCAAAACAGGCAAGCGGCGATGTCTCGTTCAGAGAGTATGCGTGACGGTCATGCAGGCGGGTAGACGGCATCAATGTAGTCGGCCGGACACGACCGAGGATGATGAACGGTTGGACATCGTAGATGTAAGGCTGTGAAAGGAGGTGGCTAACCATGAAATATTTGCGCTGGGTTCTAGCGCTTATCGCGACATGGCTCATCGTGGCGCCTTTCATGGTCGCGATGCGAATCGTGTGACGACTATATCTCAGTAGCCGGTTAGCTCAAGGGCTTGGCCTGGTTCCAGGTCAAGCCCTTCGGTGATTTCCCTGACGACAAAGGCACTGAGATCAGCGTTGACAGTGGCCACAGCGACATTCCGAGCCCGTGCAAGTGCCGTGGGCTAATGGATGGGTTTGGTGCGGCTCGTTTCCTTAGGTGGTGTCTCACGTCTGAGTTGCTGGAAGAACTTCTGGAGGAGTGCCTGGCTCTCCTGTTCAAGGAGACCGCCTACCACTTCAACCCGATGATTCAGCCTGCGCTCGGCGGGAATGTCGAAGATCGATCCGCAGGCGCCGGCCTTGAGGTCCCAGGCGCCGAAGACAAGCCGCGCGATGCGGGATTGTACGATGGCGCCGGCACACATGGCGCAGGGCTCCAAGGTCACATAGAGCGTGGTTTCAGTAAGACGCCAACTGCGCAATAACTGAGCCGCCTGCCGAATGACGATCAGTTCCGCATGAGCCGTCGGATCTTGCGTGGTTTCGCGGTTGTTGTGCGCAGAGGCCAACACCTGCCCCTCGTGAACGAGGACTGCGGCGATCGGCACTTCGCCGGTTGCCGGCGCCAGCGCCGCATGCTGGAGGGCCATCTGCATGAATAGGAGGTCGTGATCGTCCGGCTGCTGCATGGGGTTCGGATCGTGAGGAATCAGTGTCTGTGCCGGGGATGCTAACATAGACGAGGAAGTTAGGAATAGTTCTGCGCTCTGCATTCCGTGCGGAGGCGAGCGCAGGAAGTCAAAGGTCTGTATTCATCCGTGTGTGCGAGATACGCTTCACGAGATACGAGCGACGAAGAACGCGAGCGGCCTATGGCAATTGACTGGACAGGTAGACCGGGCCTGAGAGTTCAGAGCGTCCGCCGGCCGGTTCCAGGCTGACGACAAATTTCTTGGCATTTTTGAAATTGGGCAACGGGGTGACGAACAAGTGGGAGGTATCTCCGTTGTTCACACAGAACAGGCCGACGCTCACAGGCTTTTCGTATATGGCCCATACCTGATAAGTCGCCCCATCCGGACAGGCAGGGAGATTAACTGCATAGAGCCATGCTTTCTTCGTTCGGGCATCGAACAGGAGCATGCCCGACGCGGGCGTCGCCATCGTTGTGCCGGCCATGGGGATCGCCTTGCCGTCCGGAGTGCGCAGCAAGAGGCCCAGTTCATCCTGCGGCGCTCGCACCGGCGGCCCGCCTCGCAGCGCGAGCTGTGCCTGCGCATCGTCTAATTCAGCCTCACGCTGGATCAGTTGGTCTTTCAGGGCTGCCACGTCAGACGTTCGGCGTTGGAGATCCTCCCGCGACGCGGTAAGAGATCGCTCACGTTCAGCAAGAGCGGACCTGGCTCTGTCTAACTCAGTTTGCAATTGCGCCAGCTTTGTCGTGTCTTCGGTTATTCTGGTGTAGGAATTCCAGATCAGGTAGCCGCCGCCGGTGAGGAGGGCGAGGAGGACGACTCCAGCCACCCAGGCAAATGACGAGGCAGGAGACGGCTCATCCGGCGGAAAGAGATGATTCATCCATTCGCCTGGCTCGAGGCTTGGCTTGTTCGGTGGTTGAGTGACGGATTCTGCAGCGGCGGCCGGTGTTCGTGCCGCCATAATCTTGGCCTTGATGACGCGGGGTGGCTGTGTGAGGTTGAGACTGAACGGGAGAAGAACGGCCACCGACTGATGTTCCTTGAGGGAGGTGTGGCACGCGAGACATCCGGAGAGCAAATGCGCCTCAAGCACTTGCCGTTCGGTCCGTTCCAAGGCTCCAACGGCATACAAGGGGACTGCATCTTCCAATTCTTCGTGCGTCATAACGAGCCGGTCTGGTCCCAATGGCAGCGCAATGCCTCGCGTAGTCGGGACATGCCCAGTTTGATACGTGTCTTCACGGCATCCAGCGGCTCATTGAGCCGCGCTGCGATTTCCGCCCTGGACAAACCTTCATAATAGGCCAGTTCGATGGCCTGCTGCTGAGGTCGCGGCAGGTCGGCCCATGCCCTGCTGACCAGGCTCTTGAGTTCTTGATCCGCGTGCGATTCAAATGGGCTGGAACTGCGGTCCGCGCCGGTCGGTGCCGACGAGCTTGTGCGCGGTTCACCGGCTTGGTGACGGGGACGAGCGCCACGCATGCGCAATCGGTCTATGGCACGACTGTGTGTCAGGGTGATGAGCCACGCGATTGGCGTGCCTCGCCCGACGTCGTAGCGCACGACCTTTCTCCAGATTTCGAGATAGACCTCTTGCAGAAGTTCTGCGGCGTCCTCACGGCTGTCCAGAATCCGTATGGCCATGCTGTAGAGCAATGCGCAGGATTGGTCGTAGAGCTGGCTGAAGGCCTGGTGATCCCCCTTCGCCACGCGGGCCATCAGTTTGGGGTCAATGGCCGATGCCGCGAGCTGTGCCTGTTGTAATGGACTATCCATAGATGCCGTCTGTTCGGTGCGAACATCAGAGTTTGTCAACGACAAGAACTATATACCTGCCGGATGGATCGGGCAAAAGGATATGTGAAATACGAATGGACGCTCGGTAGCTGAGTTTCAGAAAAACCGCGCTAAGTGGGAAGCCGCTTCTTCCGCTCCTGTCGCGGCTGCCGGCGTTGTCGGTATTGGAAGATTGCATGCTGATCGGATTGCAGGTTCCCATCGCCCGCTGACAAAATCCGCTTTGGTCAGCTCCACTCCGCGTCCATGCCGGTGGAGATAGTCTACAAGCGGCTGTTCATCGGCAAAGTTGTATCGACGGACATAGACGAGCGGTATGCCAAGTGCGACGGCTTCAACGAGGGTGCCATATCCCGGTTTGGTCAGAATGGTATCGACGGACGCCAGCAGCGTCTTGAATGAGAGCGGCAGCGATTGAGTAGAGATGACTCGAGTGCTGTCCGAAGGAATGGGCCCGTCGAAGAGGAAGCGGTAACCGGTCAGCAGTTCAAGTTGCGCAAAGGGAAGCGAAGCCTGGGGTATCCCGCCGAATCCGACGAGCACGGTTCGTTCCCCCGGCGCAAGGTGCAACAGCGCAGCAAGCTGTTCTCGGGCTGAGGCTGCCGGTTCGGCGATAGGTCCGATGTCGATGACAGAGGTAAAGAGTTCCATCTTCGGAGCAGGGGTGATGCGGAGCGCGAGATCTGCCTTGGCATAGGCCTGTCGAATCGACTGGAGGAGTGTCCATCCGGCGATGTCAGGCGGCGCCGGATATTCCGAGAGAATCAGGTCCCAGGTGAAACTGACAAGGGCGACGGTGGGACAAGCGGCCTGTGCGCCGGCTGCCACGGCCAAGTATGGCGTGTCAGCCAGGGTCATGTCAGGACGGGCGGCGCGCATCGCGTCGACCTCCGCGCGCATCCGGTCGTCCCAGGTGAGGTGAAACCGGTTGTGTTCGCGCCAGGTGGCGTCCACATCGATCGTCAGTGGGCCGTTCTGAATACAGCCGATATCTTGTTGGACCGCGCTCAACTCCCAAGGAACCGTCAGACGGTGTTCGAAGAACGACGCTGGGACCATTGTGCGCAGAAGCACGCGGAGATCGGGAACGAGCCGGCCCAGGGCATTGAGCACAGGCACCACTTGCGCTGCGTGACCGAATCCGTGTGCTGAGATCGCAGCCCAGAGCAGCGGCATGCTTAAAAGACGTGAAACGTGAGGCGTGAAACGTGAAGCGCGAGCTGATGGGGATGGAGAAGCATGCAGAAGCGCACGGCGATCCTTCTCACGTGTGCGTGTGAACTCCGGTCAGCTGCTCGAGTGGTCCGATTCCATCGGGGCGATGTTGTACAACAATTCAAGATCGAATTCTTCGACCAATTCGTTGAATGCGCGGGTTCCCATATCGGAGCGCACTTCAGCCATCACGAGGTCAATGGCCGGGGCGGCATGTTGTCCATATTGTGTCACGGCTGTTTCAATCCGTTTTCTGGCATCGTCGAGATTCACGGGCGACTCCTCTCTTGTACAGGGGTACTCATCCAAGGGTGAGCAGCAACTGCTGCATCTCAGGTACCAGATCCTTGCCGCCATTGGATCGCCCCGAGCGTGCGGCCTCGATGCCGGCGGCGAGAACGGGTTTCGCGTCGGCTGTTTTGCCTAATCCGATCAACGCACGGCCCAGAGCCAGATGGGACGCGACATGGGTTGGGTCCAATTGTGTGGCGATGGTGAGATGTTCGACGGCTTCCTCAACACTGCCGCCTTCCTGAAGGATCTTGTTGCCGAGGCCATACCGGCCGAGGAATCCTTTTGGGTGTTTGGCGACCATGAGGCGAAATGCAGCGATGTCCATGACGTGCGTCTCCGTTTGTGCCGATGCGCCACTATACCATTTCAGCCCGCATTATTCATGACTCTTCTGCTGCAAGCGCCGATCCGGTGTTTCGTTCTTCGTCGCACGTATCTCGTGAAGCGTGAAGCGCAAGATGGAAAGCATATGCCCGCATCTTTGTTTGCGAGATACGAGATACGCTTCACGAGCGACGAAGCGTGCGGGCGGTTTCGGTAGAAGGCTTCGCGAAAATGTGGGTTAGGGAGCCGTATTCTCCGAGACTGTAACAGCGGGAAGAAATCCCTGAGCGGTTGCAGGCCGTCGTGCCTTCACGGTGACAGTGTGAATCGTCGAAGCCGGCAAGGGTGTTTTGCTCGCCATATACAAAGGAGTGTCTTGCACCAATTGATTCATCAATGAGTTCAGACAGGTTTCGATCACTTGTCCCTTCAGTTCATTGATCACGGCCGGACTGGCGCCGAACAGATTGTAATGGGCCGTCCCGGATGACCGCGCTTCATAGTGGGTCACGTGTCCGTCCCAGCGCTCAAGTTCCAAATGCGCCTGCGCCGTATAGTCGTAGTCCAGTTCGATGATCGGCGAGAGGAGGAACATGGAGGCGCCGATGATGATGCCCTTCAAGGCCGTGTGCCCGGAATGCGAGTCGATCGTTTCGTCGAATGTGACCCGGGCGGTGACCGCCTTGCCGTCGGCCGAAGCGGAGGCTCCTCCCAGAGGAACGAGCGTGGAAAAAAGTCGCGTTTCCTGAACCGCGTTCAAGATCCGGCGCTCGGCTTCGGACGAAGGATTTTGAGGCGTACCGTTTTGCGACAGGCGGAAGGTGTCCATCACCAGTGGGACCCGTTCATCACTGGAGAGCGCATGGGAGATGGTTTCTTGTGGACCTGATGCGGGAGATTTCACGTCGATCCATCGAGTGCATGCGGTCATACTGCACAGCACGAACCCCACGAGACCCAGGACCGACCAACGGGCATATATCGTCATGATCGTCGTCTCCTCAGAAATAGAATGAAAAGCCACCGAATGGCAGACTTGCATTCAGTCCAAGATTCGGGAATGCGGTCCCGGCGTTGGAGATATGATGGAAGCGGTAACCGGCGTTGGCGGCAAGTTGCGGCGTAAGAAACCAGGACACGCCCACTCCCCCTGTGAGCACAAAGTTGAACTCATTGGCCTGTTCGTCGATATTCCCGCCGAGATCGGTCCAGAACGGTCCGCCGGTGAATTCCGCATAAGGCCGGAGACGGCCCAAGGCGACGAACGTGTACTTGATTCTCGGCGTGAAGCCGACGCCATGGGTCAGGATCGGTTCGCGAAACTGGAGATAGACCATCTCGGCGCCGATCGAGACTTGCCCCCGGTACCAGCTATCGCCGATGGGATCGGTCAGAGTCATCATCCACGACGGCATCAACGCCGGGCCATGCTGTTTCGTCGTGTGCAGTTCAGTCAGGCGGTGAGAGAACATATAGCCGGCGGTGAGTCCTACTTCTTGCGTGCCGACGGTGATTGTCGGGGAGACATCGTCGGCCCGGACACCGGGCGTCATCAGCATGGTCATGAGTGTCAGGGTAGTGACGGTTCGCGCAAGCAAGGCCATGCTGTCTCCAGCTCAATACCCTGTCGGCTTGTATGCGGTGAAACTTGATCAACAGGCGTCCAGGTGTGACGCTTCAAAGGTAGCAGAGGTTTTGATCCTGTCCAGCGATTTGAAAGGCATGGCTTGTCGGAAAATACAAGAATACTGGACAGAGGATGGAATGTATCGCGCGATGGGATGTCAGCGAGTGGAGAGGTTATCCTGCGTGGTTCAGTTTGGTCAGACGGGCGGAGTCCGTTTGGAGTTCAGGCAGTCCGTATCGCTGGTCGAGCGAGACGACACGTTCCAGGCACCGTTTTGCCGAAACCTGGTCACGGCGAGTTTCATAGATTGTGGCAAGCCACCGAAGCACCGCGGCTTCCGCCGGCTCGTTGCCGAGTTTGATGTAATGCTCCGAGGCATTGTTCAGACAGCGCTCGGCACGGACCAGATCCCCTTGGTCGAGGTAGCATTTCCCTAATTGACTGTAGGTCACGGCCAGGCCTTCTTCGTTGCCGACGACCCGGTGGCAATCCAAGGCCTGCGTGAATGTGGCGATCGCCTGTTCCCACTGCCCGTTGCGCGCCTCTTGCAGCGCCAGGTTGTTGTAAAGAATGCCGAGCGCGCGGTCATCATTGAGCGCGCGCAGGAGGTCCAGCGCTTCGAGGTAGTAGGGGCGGGCTTTGTCCGGACGGTCCGCGCCGATCTGGAGATTCCCGAGATTGGCCAGCGTGTGGGCGATGGCGTGCCGATTGCCTTCCGTTCGTTGAATGTCCAGCACTTCGCGATAACACTGTTCCGCAGCGGCAAAGTCCTGCATCAACGCGCAGGTGTTGCCCAGGTTGCCGAGCGAGGTTGATAGCTCACGGGGATTGTGTGCGGCCCGGTCATCGGCCACGGCGGCTTCCCAGGCAGCGCGGGCTTGCGTGAGGTCGCCACGATGAAGAAAAATCCGCCCCCGGTGTTTGTGCTCGTCAGCCATGGGGATCGTCGTTCGTGAAGCGTAGCTCGTGAAGCGCAGGATCTGAGAATGTCTGGAGCAACAGGCGCGCGAAATGCGGGACAAGCGCGACTTGGAAAGATGAGCTTTCTGGCATGTCCCGCTTTTCCTGCCAGTCTCGCGAGTCACGCACGACCTATGTATTCAGTCGCCGCCCTTTGGCGTGTCTTTTCTAAACTCGATTTGGATCTCGTCTTCCTCTTCCAGGCCTAATCCGGCCCTGAATGACTCGTACAGTTCCGTGATCTGTTCAAAATCCCTTCCCGTCTGCGCTTCACGAGGCACGAGATACGCTTCACACAGTCGTATGCCTGTTTCAAAATGGCGGGCGATGGTTTCTTCTGTGGCCTGCTGCCAGGTGATGTAAATGCAGAAGGCGTGAAAGGAATGAGCCGTGGGGTGCCGTTGCGCAAGATCGAGCAGCCCCTCATAGGCTTTCCGTCCCGTCGAGCCGGCGTTGGAGGAAAACGTGTTCTCAAGCTCAGTCGCGTGGTCCCAGTCCGGGCCGAGCTCATGTTCGGCTTGGCTGAATGCGTCTTGTGCGGCAAGAGCTGCGTCGAATTGCATGGTGGACACTCCATCCTGTTTCGTAGCATACGAGGGAATTGAAACAGAGGTCAATGTGTTGTGTGCACCGCATGCATTTACATTGCGGTTCGTTGCTCGGTAGACTGCACACACTATTCCTATGGATGATGAACAGCCATTTTCTGCTCCGGCAGCCGAACCTGTCTCGACCGATCCTGTCGATCGGGTCATCAACTATCACATTCGGACCAAACATCATTTCAACCGCTATGCGCGATCGCTCGGGTTTCTGGATTGGGTGAATCAGCCCAATCCGTTTCGGCGGTTTGAAGGAGCGCCGCTATTCTCGCTCCCGTTGCTGAAGGTAGACGTGGACCCGGTCTCACCAGCGTACGATGCAATCTATGAACATGGGCGTGTTCCTTGTCAGCCCGTCAGCTTGAGCGCGTTGTCCCGTTTTTTTGAATTCGCCCTTGCTTTGTCCGCATGGAAAAAAGCAGGGGACTCGGAGTGGGCGTTGCGAATGAATCCTTCATCCGGCAATTTGCACCCGACGGAAGGATACGTGGTGTTGCCGCGGATCGATGGACTTGATTTCGAACCGGGCCTCTATCATTACGCGCCAAGAGAACATGGGCTGGAGTTTCGAGCAGGGTTTTCTGCGGAACTGATTGCCCGACTGCTGGCTCCATTTCCTGTTGGTGCATTTCTCTTTGGGCTCACGTCGATTCATTGGCGCGAGGCCTGGAAGTACGGCGAACGGGCGTTTCGCTACTGCAATCACGATGTGGGCCATGCGATCGGCACGGCGCGGATAGCCGCTGCGACACTGGGCTGGAAAATGACATTGTTAGATGGTGTGGACCAGAATACGGTCGCATTGCTGCTGGGAACGAATCGAGCAGATGATTTTGCAGATGTTGAGGCAGAACATCCGGACTGTCTGGCAGTGATCTGGCCCTCAGAAGAGGTAAGGGGTGAGGCGTTAGGGATGAGGGGAGGGCGAAGAACGATACCGCTGTTTCTTGATGCGACGGTTGTGAAGGAATTAGCCGATGGCAAATGGCATGGGAAGGCGAATCGATTGAGCAGCGAACATGGAGTGCATTGGGACATTATCGATGAAGCGGCCGATGCCTCATGGAAACTTGGGGCTCAGCAATTGAGTGTTTCCTTGCCGGAGTCACATCCTCAGCCACCCCCTCACTCCTTACCCCTCACCCCTCACGGGTTTTCAGCTGGTCAGATCATTCGCCAGCGCCGGAGTGCCGTGGAGTTCGACGGCAAGACATCGATTTCATCCGCGACGTTCTTTCGTATGATGCAGAGGGTTCTGCCCTGTACTGGCCGTCCGCAGCAGGAACGGCCGATGCCATGGGATGTCTGGCCCTATGACCCGGCGATTCATCTGGTGATATTCGTACACCGTGTAGATGGATTGACGCCGGGGTTGTATGTTCTGGTGCGCGACCCCAAGAAATTGGCGTTCGTTCAGCAATCGATGAATCCCGAACTCACATGGACGATTGTGCCCGGCTGTCCTGACGATCTGCCGCTCTATTGGTTGCTCGAAGGCGATGCAAGGAAACTGGCGGTGCAGGTCAGTTGCCACCAGGATATTGCGGGCGACAGCGCGTTCTCATTCGGAATGCTGGCGGAGTTCGAGGGAACGTTACGGGAACGAGGCGCCTGGTGGTATCCCCGGATGTTTTGGGAGTCGGGGTTGCTGGGCCAGGTATTGTACCTGGAGGCGGAGGCAGCGGGTGTTAGAGCGACCGGCATCGGCTGTTTTTTCGACGACCCGGTCCACGAGGTTGTGGGAATCACGAATGTGACTCTTCAATCACTGTATCATTTCACGATCGGCGGTCCGGTGGAAGACGGCAGGTTACAGACCTTGCCGCCCTATGGGAACGTGAAGCCCGCTCCGCCCGCGTAGCGAGGCGAGCGTATCTCGTGAAGCGTTCTTCGAGTCGGCCGAAGACGAGATACAAACGACGAGATACGAGGAACGATCCGACATGTTCAAGATCAAGAAGAAAACTGAAAAGCCGAAGCCGACGGTGCTCTATAACATCGTCGAAGACTATTCAGAATTCGATGCGCCGGGCAATGTGACGGTCTGTGCCATGACGCTCACGGAGGATCTGGCCGCGCATGCCAAGATTCTTGCGGAAAGCTACGACGTGCCGTTGGACCAGATGACAAGGCTCCTCACCGAAGGCGGGGTCTATATCTATCCACAGGCGAGCGGAATCCTGACGCGCGGACTGTTTGCCTGCCTCGTGGACCAAACCGGCGGGAGGCCGAAGCAGACGTTCGTCTTGGATCTGATGCAGTTCGCCGAGGCGGAGCAAGCGGTTCGCGCGCGGAGTCTCCCGTTGATCGATGCGGCGCTGAATGTATTTCAGCGGACATTGCCCGATCAGTTGCAGGCAAAGCTCCGGCAGAAGAATTTAGGGTTGGACTACCGGACGTTGGATCGCGCGGTGGCCAAGGGCGGCGATATCAAATACATCGATTTTCGCAAAGATTGGTCGCCGCATTTTAAGCGGCTGTGCATCATGCCGGATGGGCGACTGGTTGAAACAGGCGGATTGCAGGAGTTCGCTCAATTGCATGGCATTACGATGTCTCAAGCGAAGCAGCTTATCGAGCAAGGCGGCACGCTTGACGTGCAGGATGAAGTGCTGGCTTGCCAGATCGTGAACGGGCAGCCGGCGGTGGCGCGATTCAGCGCGGCGAATTACGCCAAGGCTAAGAATTTGGTGGCGGAAAAGGGGCTGCATCTCATGGATGCGCTCAGCGAAGTGGGATACAACGATCCGGCCATGATGCGCGGACTCGCGAGGAAAACGTTGAACGTGCGATCCTGAGGGCGCGGCTACAGCAGCGTTTTCGACCCGTCCGCTTCGATAACCAGGTAGCGTACCGGTTCGACGGCCAGTGAAGAGCGGTGGCGGTCGGCAAAGTACCCGCCGATCCCGGCGCCGAAGACATTGCAGACCACATCCGTCATGGAAGGAACGCGATTGTGGCAGAAGATTTGAAAGAACTCAAGCAAGAGAGAGACCCCGACGGCAATAACGATGACTGTCGAAATAGCTTGGAACGGCGAGGCGGTTTCTTTTGTCCAGTAATGCAGAAGATAGCCGAACGGCAGAAACCAAGCCGTGTTGCCTAGAACATCTATGAACATTCCAAGGGAGAACGAAAAGTCGTGAAACGGAACCCATCGAATCGCCGCCCAGTGCGGGTGCCCCACAAAGTTACTCAGCGGAAGCATTGGTGTGAGGAAGAGCACGGCCAGCCAAAACCACAGCACCCCGCTTCGCGGTTTCAGTGCTGCCGGGAATGTGACGATATGAAAGGCATCTGAGCTCATGTCGTATGCTCTCACGAAATGCAGGAGCCGTCGGCGTACCGCAGAAAACATCAAGGTTACGGGGTCGAGAGTTCTTCTTTTACGGCTTTGATGAGGGCGTTGATATCGAAAGGTTTCTCAAATGCGCGACGGGCGCCGAATAGTTTGGCGATGTCCAGGAAGTTACGGTCCCCTTGCGCTCCCGTCATGGCAATCACTTTGGCATCGACATACTCGCGAGTGAGCTGGAGGGTTGCTTCCAAACCGTCCGTATCGGGCATCAGCAAGTCCATGATCACGAGGTCTGCAGGATGTTGCTGATACACTGCAAGCCCTTCGCGGCCGTCCCTTGCCTCCAATACGCGGTACCCCTCCTTTTCGAGAACCTCTTTGAGGAGCGCGCGAATAGATTGCTCGTCGTCGATAATGAGGATGGTTGTCATACGAAATAGTCCCCGAATTTACAGATCTTACCTGGTGACAATGATCGCTGTCCAGGGAGAAATAAACGGGGGAGAGGAGAAAGCTGTTGTGCCGAGATTGGAAAGGGTTGTCATATCACGATGGAAGTTCTCATCGAGATTGCCGCACTGCCGTTCGATGAAGGGGAAGAAATGAGTTGACCGGCTCGGCGATTCTTGCTACGAATGCCCTACAGTCATTCGGTATCTGTTGCGCAGCTACTCTCGGAAATTGATTTCGTGAACAAGTTGGATGAGTTTGAATGGGGCCTGACCCGCCGGGTCTTTCTCCGCACATCGTTGATAGGGGCTGCAGTCGCGATGGCCGGATCGTTGATCCGCCCATCGGTATCGTCTGCCGGAGATTTGCCGGAAGGGCGGCTGACGTTTGTGAATCTCTGGACGGATGAGCGGCTGGACGTCACCTACCGCGATGAATTCGGGGTCTATGATTTAGACGCGCTCGACGACGTGAACCATATCCTCCGCTGCCATCATACCGGCGAAGTCGGCGCGATGGATGTGCGTGTGATTGAGCATGTCAATCTGGTGCAGAAGAAGCTTGGAGGTGACCGCGAGATTCGGGTCGTCTCCGGCTTTCGTTCTCCGGAGTATAATGCGATCCTGGTGCGGTCAGGCCGACGGGCCGCCAAGAACAGCTTGCATGTGCAAGGGCAGGCGATCGATGTGCAGGTTGCCGGGGTCCATCCTAAAACGATCCGTCAAGCCGCGCTCGAACTGGGATATGGCGGTGTCGGCTACTATCCTCGCTCGAAGTTTGTGCATCTGGATTCCGGTCCTTTCCGCCACTGGGAGGGCTCGCGTCGGGCTCGTCGTTCCAAGGCGTAATCCGTTCAACTCACCCCCCACTCCTTATCCCTCACCGGATTTTCATGCGGGTTCGCATTTCAGCAGCAGAACGGCAAGCGGTGGCAGCGTCAGTGTCAGCGAGTGCGGCAGGTTGTGCAGGGGTATCGCAGTGGAGTGGACGCCGCCGAAGTTTCCGACATTGCTGCCGCCATACCCAAACGCATCGGTATTGATCAGCTCCCGATAGTGTCCGGCTTCGGGAACTCCGATGCGATAGCCGTGGCGGGGAACCGGCGTCAGGTTGCACACGCACACAATGGAGGCGCCGGTGGCAGGCGCCTTTCTGAGATACACGATCACGGAATTGTCGGTATCGCTGAAGTCGATCCATTGAAACCCGCTCCAATCGAAGTCCGCTTCGTGCAGCGCCGGTTCCGTCCGGTAGAGATGGTTCAGGTCGCGAATCAGGCGTTGCAGGCCGCGGTGCGGTTCAAAGTCGCAGAGATGCCAGTCCAGGCTGGTGTCATGATTCCACTCACGCCATTGGCCGAACTCCCCGCCCATGAACAGCATTTTTTTCCCCGGATGGCTGAAGTGGTATCCATAGAGCAGCCGGAGATTGGCGAAGCGCTGCCAAAGGTCGCCGGGCATCTTGTCGAGCAGTGTCCGTTTGCCGTGGACGACTTCGTCGTGCGACAGCGCCAAGACGAAGTTTTCGGTGAACGCATAGAGTAGTCCGAATGTGATCCGGTCCTGATGGAAGCGGCGGTGGACCGGATCGAGGCTGAAATAGTCGAGCATGTCGTGCATCCAGCCCATGTTCCATTTGAATGAGAAACCGAGTCCCCCCGTGTAGGTGGGACGCGAGACGCCGGGCCAGGAGGTGGACTCTTCGGCGACCGTGATGGCGCCGGGAAAATCCCGATGGACCAGGATGTTAAGCTCTTTCAATAAAGACACGGCTCCGAGGTTCTCATTGCCGCCGAATTCGTTGGGAATCCACTCGCCGGGTTTGCGCCCGTAATCGAGATAGAGCATCGAGGCCACGGCGTCCACGCGCAGGCCATCGATGTGGTACTTGTCCAGCCAGAAGAGCGCGCTGTTGAGCAGAAAATTGCGGACCTCGGCGCGGTCGTAATTGAAAATGCGGCTGTGCCAGTCGGGATGGTAGCCAAGACGCGGGTCGGCATGATCGTACAGGTGCGTGCCGTCGAACGTCGCCAATCCGTGGGGATCATCCGGGAAATGCGCCGGGGCCCAATCCATGATGATGCCCATGCCTGCTTGATGGGCGGCATCGACGAAGGCCATGAAGTCTTCGGGCGGGCCATAGCGGCTGGTGGCGGCGAAATAGCCCGTCGCTTGATAGCCCCAGGACCCGTCGAAAGGATGTTCGGTCACCGGCATCAGTTCGAGATGCGTGTAGCCGAGGTCCTTCGCGTAGGGGATCAACTTCTGTGCGAGTTCCCGATAGGTGAGCCAGCGATTGTCTTCCTCCGGAACGCGCATCCAGGACCCTACATGGACCTCATAGATGGAGAGGGGCGCGGCCAAAGGATTCCATGTCTTGCGCGCCGTCATCCAGTCACGGTCGTTCCAGGTGTAACGGGAAAGATCGCGCACGATCGACGCGGTGCGCGGGCGCAACTCGCCGGCTTGCGCATAGGGATCGGCTTTCACCAATAACGTGTCGTGCGCTCTGGCGCGGATTTCATATTTATAGAGGGTGTGTTCGGGCAGATCGGGAAGAAACAGCTCCCAGAGGCCGCTCGCGCCGCGATTGGTCATCGGATGGCAGCGCCCGTCCCACCGGTTGAAGTCGCCGACTACACTCACGCGGGTGGCATTGGGCGCCCAGACGACAAAGTGGACGCCTGTGACCTGTTCGACCGTGCGGATATGGGCCCCCACCGTGTCATAGGCCTTGTAGAAGGTTCCTTCAGTAAACAGATGGAGTTCAAAATCCGTCAAGAGCGGTGGAAAGGCATAGGGGTCATGCTGGTCAACGATGGCTCCGTCGTGCTGCGTGACTCTGAACCGATACAGCGGGACCGCAATGTCTTCTGGAACGACGGCTTCAAACAGTCCGGCCTCGTGGAGGCGCGTCATGCGAAGGAGCGACTTCGATAATGGCGCCGGGATCACATCGACATGCGCCGCATAGGGGAACCAGGCCCGGATGACGCGACAGGGCGCGCCGTCGATCGTGCTGTGTTGTGGG
Organism: Nitrospira sp.; assembly: GCA_046604365.1. Taxonomy (GTDB): domain Bacteria; phylum Nitrospirota; class Nitrospiria; order Nitrospirales; family Nitrospiraceae; genus Nitrospira_D. The sequence continues at coordinate 819 of JBJACV010000026.1, read as the reverse complement.
CCTAAGATGGATCGTGGATTCCAGTGCGTGCCGGCCATGAGCCGGTCGAGATCCTCGGTGCGCACCTCGCTGTGTGACGGCATAAGCCCTATCCTAACAGGATCGTGCGAAAACTCCGCTAAATTTTTTCAAGTGAAGGTTGAGCCGGCTCTCATTGCATTGCGGCTGAAGCCTCTGGATAATGCGTGGAAGTTTTTAGGCGAGGGGGGATCGTGCAGCCGATGAGAGAGATGGTTCGCGGTTGACGAATCACGATTGACGGTTGACGAGTGCGACTGTAAGGCCAAGGAGGTTGAGATGTACGTGTGGAGCAAACGGCTGGTGTTCGTCTTGCTGGGGGGCTTTGTGCTGATGCTGGGGGTCTTTCTGGTCGAGGGGACCGGGGGCGAAACCAGCGAGTTGAAAATGCATACCACTCAGTGGATTACCCTGAACTATATCGGGCTTGTGCTGTGGGTGTTCGTGTGGATGATCGATCAAGCGCGGGTGCGGGGGAGAAACGTGTGGGTCTGGCTCGTACCGTTTCTGCTTGCGCCATTGCCGACCCTGATGGCCCTCATCCTCTTCCTTCAGCGTCCGATGAAAACGTAGCGGCCGAATCATCTCGACCCAGATCCGTCAGCGGAGTATCGGATAAGAAAACACTGGAGGTGTATGTAATAGCAGTTGGTGAGAAAAGGTGTCAGTGTGCATTCAAGATCCTAGTGCAACAGTTGGTGAAACGCGTGGGCGGGGCTATGCCAGTTCAAAATTTTCCGGGGCCGATCGTTGAGCAGCACCTGCACGCGTTTGATCTCCGCGCGGGACACCTGCGTGAAC
>JBJACV010000025.1:0-30716 GCA_046604365.1 Nitrospira sp. | reverse complement strand
TGTGGCTGATCGTCCTCTCAGACCAGCTACCCGTCGAAGCCTTGGTGAGCCATTACCTCACCAACAAGCTGATAGGACATGAGCCCATCCAAGAGCGCGATACCCACGGTATCGCTTTCCTTCCCGAACCGTAGTCCGGGAATCGTATGCGGTATTAGCTAACCTTTCGGCTAGTTATTCCCCACTCGAGGGTAGGTTACCCATGCATTCCTCACCCGTTCGCCGCTTTACAAACGTATTGCTACGTCTTCTCGCTCGACTTGCATGTATTAGGCGCGCCGCCAGCGTTCGTTCTGAGCCAGGATCAAACTCTCAAATAGGTATTCTTCTGAATTTGGACCAAGGGCCACCACTTCAATACACCTTACACCTTGCTCAACTTCCTCTATTCAGTTGTCAAAGAACGATCGCACTCTCCATGCGAGCCGCGCACTATACAGCGCTCAGCATCACATGTCAAGGGACCCGCTCGAAATAAATTCGGGTAGTTTCCCTCTAGCACCACACCGTGACTCGCCGTCAGGCGCGGTCATCAGGCAGGAACGGAACAACCATCGAACAGGTGGCAAGATACCAAAGGTAAATCAGGAGAGTCAAGCATCATTTCCGTGTATATTATAGTCATGTCGATTCGCACGACACTCCTTGCTTTGCAACGTCGAACGATCCTCAAGAGCCTGGGCCTCGGCACTCTTGCCGGCCTGAGCGGAGGATGCGACGCCGTCGGCGGAATTTTCGGCCGGATGTTCGCCGTCCCTCCGCGTGAAACAACATATTTCACACCCACATCAAAATTCTATGTCGTCAACTACGCGGACGGCGCAGTCTCCGCATCACGTGACGTGAACATCGAACAATGGAAACTGAATATCAAAGGCGCCGTCAAAACCCCGATGGCATTGGGCTGGCGCGATTTGCTCAACCGCGATTCGTACGATCAGGTCTCGACGCTCATGTGCATCGACACGTTACCGGGCGGCGACAGCATGGGAACGGCGACCTGGCGCGGCATCTCGCTCAAAAAACTGTTGCTGGACTGCGGCGCCGATGAGGACACCGCGCGCGACGTCGTCTTTCGCGGCATCGACGGCTACGACGACAGCATCCCCTTCACGCGCGCAATGCAGAACGATGTGATGCTCGCCTTCTTAATGAACGGAGAAAAGCTGACGAGAGAACACGGCTTTCCGGTACGGCTCATCGTGCCCGGACTTTACGGCATCAAAAATGTGAAGTGGATCGTGGAAATCGAAGTGTACCCCGGCGACTACAAAGGCTACTGGCAGCGCAAAGGCTGGACCGACGACGGAACCATCAAAATTTTCTCGCGCATCGACTCACCCGGGCACTATCAAACGCTGCGCGGGCCGGAACAAAAGTTTCGCGGCATCGCCTTCGGCGGGCCCAATTCCATCAGCAAAGTGGAGATCAGTTTCGATGCCGGCCGGACATGGAACGAATGCGGCATTGAAACCCCGATGTCGCCCTATTCATGGGTGATCTGGAATTATGCGTGGCGGCCTCCGAAACCCGGCAAGTACCAAACCGTCGTCCGGGCCACGGATACCAAAGGCCAACTGCAGATTGCCGAGATCGTGAGGCCGCAGCCGGCCGGCGCAAGCGGCTACCATACGATCATTTCGGAAGTAGCAGAGATCTAGAGACGGTCACAGCCAGCAGTCCTCTGTGCTCGCGCATCGCGACGCGCAAGGGCACGCAGGCTGTCCCCGAAAGAAGGATGCCGGCGAAGTGGACTGGGACAAGACAGGGATATCGACACTCCGAGAAGTTCTAGATTGGATCAAACAAGAAAATCGTGCAGCAAAGAGAACAAAGCGAAAGCTGAGTCACGACTTGGCAAACGGTTTCCTGCATACTCTAAAGCCATGGGTATGCGTGCTTGAAGAACCCGCAGGAAACGCCAATTACTTTCTCGTAGAGATCGATGGTATCAGCCTGGCAGTAACGCCTTTTGGATCTCACGAAGAATGGTGGGAGAAACCTAGCAAGGGTTTCCGGGAAATGGTTGCCAGACGGGGAAGCAGGTGGGGTGTTGTGCTTTTCAATCTTCGCAAGAAGGAAGGCCTATGGATTGAAGGCCCCGACTTCGATGAAAGCGTTCTAAAAGGGCGAAGTAAAGTCAATTCGTCCGAAGTGCATCAGGCTCAAAGAACCCGCATAGCCAACGCTTTCTCAACAAGCCAGGAGTTCATCGAACTTATAAGAAATCCACCAAAGAAACCAGGCGACTCATACCTCATTCGCAAGTCAAGATGATTCCATCCTGCAAGCAGAATCCTCATGGTTAGAAAATTGGAGGACCGGTCTTTCGATCCAGCATTGACTAATCGCCTGCTCCAGACCCTCTCGCCAGTGCAAGAAGGTCTTAGCGTCGCAAAACCTTTAAGGTGAGGCATGCGCAGTGACTTATCCTGCATGCACCACTCCGGGGCTTTTACTTTGTCGTCCGCTTCTTTGCCAAATTCCAAAACCCGCGCGGATTGGTGATTGTCAAACCGACAACCTGTCCTGCTATGTCCAGTAAGTCTTTGTCGCCGGTCACAAACACATCGGCCTTGGCAGCCAATGCTGAGGCAAGCACCCACTGATCGTCTTCATCGCGGACCGGGATTGAAGAGAGAGATTTCGGCTTGGGTTGAACGGTCTGGTTTTCGAGGAAAGCCAGGATTTCTTGGATCTGCTCGGCTGGAAGCTCGATCTTCTGCTTAAGCACGCGCTGCAACTCGTCAAGCACGACCTGAGCAACGATCAATTCATGCTCCGCAAGGACCAGACGAATAACGTCGGCACAAAGCCCGCGCGTGGCAAATCCGCTGACTAGGACATTGGTATCGAGAAAAACCCTCACGACACAGCTTTAAACACATCCTCATCCGTGAGGAAGCCGCGTGCTTCTGCGAATGGCATGGCCTTGTGGCGAAGTTGCTCGAAAGTCATCAGGGAAAGCTGTCTTCGAAGCGCATCCCGCACAACCTCGCTCCGCTTCCGTTTAGACCGGCGGCAGAACTTGGTGAGCATTCTATCGAGATCTTGGTCTAATCGAATGGTGACCGCACTCTTCATGTCATACATTGTAGTACAAGACGATGGGTGCAGCAAGACCGGCGTTACGACCGGGCACTACAGAGTCAGCCCCGCAGATGGCAGGCTTCGAGAAGGGACAAGACGACGCCTATTGTAATGCACCGGTTGGCCATGTTGAAGATACCAGCAGAAGACTGCCGATGCGAAGTTCATGGAGTCAGTGGCCCGCCCGTTGTGAAACGCTCAATCGAGTGAGTCGCCTACCCCGCCGCTCATCACAAGCCCTCGGGCGAGAGCCGTGAGAACGGTGCGCCGGATTCAATCATCCTGATCGCATGGCTTGCGATTCCGTTACGTCTGTTCTCAATTTCATACAACAGTTCCGTACAAACCTCCGCCTACACACCTACACACGATTGCATCGATTCGTGGGAAGCCCGACGGGTCTTACGGTTTTGGTTTTGTGTCACATCCCTCCGATATCACTACGTCTCTTCTCGTTGCGTCGCCACTAGCGTTCCATTGGCACCGTTCTTGTTCTAGGGGACTGCGTCGATCGAGAAGTCCAGGTATCACAAATCAGGAGGAATCATGTCATTTGATCACAAGACCTTCACGTCACTGGGTGTTGCGGGAGCGCTGTGCTGCAGCATCCTTGCGGGTGTCGCTGAGGCGGAATCCTCAAGATCAAACAATCTCCATCTTCCCGGCATGCGGGACCGGCCGCAGGTTCCGGAGAATACCTTCACCCGGATGTTCCCCGAGTTGCCGCCCTTCGCCCGCCCGACCGACGAGGCACGTGACATGGCAAAGAAGCTGGGTGAAAAAGGCGGACCCATCGACGCGCTGGATATCCTGACCGATCCCATCCAGTCGATCCTCAATCCCGGCGAATTCAGTCCGAACAATCCCGACAATCCCAACATGACGGCGGGCGTGACCTTCTTCGGCCAGTTCCTGGACCATGACATCACGCTCGATCCGAGATCGGCATTGCTCGAACGGAGTGACCCCAGGCGTACGACCAACTTTCGCACCGCAGCATTTGATTTAGACAGTGTGTACGGCGACGGGCCCGACGGGTCCCCGGAGTTGTATGAGACGACTTCAGGCGACATCAAGCTGCGTGTGGAGACCATTCCGGGATCAGAGCTCGTCTCCCGCAAGGGAGCCGTCCGATTCGACCTTCCACGCAGCGCCGGCAATGCCGCCATTCTCGGCGACAGCCGAAACGACGAACATGTGGTCCTCGCTCAGTTCCACTTAGCGATGCTGCGATTTCATAACGCGGTGGTCGATCACCTACGCACAGATTCGGCCAATGCGGGCAAATCGGCCGATCAGATCTTCAAGATGGCACAGCGTCAGGTCCGTTGGCATTATCAATGGATCATCGTGCACGAATTTCTGCCACTGACGATCGGGCAAGCGCGTCTTGATGACATTCTCCAGAAAGGACTTCGCTACTATCGGGTATACGACACCTTCGACGGTCGACGGGACAAGCGGTTACGGAATCCTCAACTTCCCATCGAATTCTCAGTCGCGGCCTACCGATTCGGCCATTCGCAAATTCGTCCGAGCTATCGTTTGAATTTCGGCCCAGATGGAGGCCAGCCATTCTTTGCATTCCTCTTCGACGATACGCAGGACCCCAATGACCCCGACCCCATCGACCTCCGCGGCGGAAAGCGCGCGCCGCGCCGATTCGTCGATTGGCAAACGTTCTTCAATTTCGGCGACGGCAACTTCCGTCCGAACAAGAAGATCGACTCCAAACTGTCCAGCGTAGTGATGCTGCTTCCGGGTTCGCGTGGGCCGGCCCCGGGTCTGCCGTCCGACGGGGTACAATCATTGGCGTCGCGCAATCTGATGAGGCACGTCAATTTCGGAATTCCCTCAGGCCAGGCGATCGCCCGGAGAATGGGGGTTCCAGCCCTGACCCCCGCGCAATTGGACATGCTCACGCCGTTCGGTATGGAGAAGAACACACCGCTGTGGTTGTACATTTTAAAAGAGGCGGAGATCATGGAAGATGGACTTCGCTTGGGGCCGGTCGGAGGCCGCATTGTCGGTGAGGTGTTCGTCGGCCTGTTGAAAGCGGACGAATCTTCCTATGTGGCCGCGCAACCGGGATGGACTCCGGTGTTGCCGTCCGCCACGCCCGGAGACTTTCGCATTACCGACATGCTGACGTTTGCGGGAGTAGTGCCTCCGCTCAACTAGGCATGCAACCACGGCAGCCGAGGTAGGGAATCTGTTTCCCTACCTCGCTGCTACATCTCGTCACGTGACCGGTCTTCACCGGATGCATCGGACTTCGGGCAACGTCAATCGGTCATTCCACGCAAGGCGAGTGCCTCAGCCCTCACTTCTCCCTCCCTCATTCCATCCTGCGAGCAATCTGCGCGATCTCCTCCGGCGCCAGATCGCGCCACTTACCAGGAGGGAGATCGCCCAGTTGAATCGGCCCGATAGCGATTCGAATCAAACGCAGCGTGGGATGCCCCACCACAGCCGTCATACGCCGGACCTGGCGGTTCATACCTTCACGCAATGTGATTTCGATCCACGCGGTCGGCACATTCTTCCGAAACCTGATCGGCACCGGACGGTCCGGTATCGACGGCGCATCGGCGAGCACCCGGACTTGCGCGGGTCTCGTCGGCTGACCGCTCAACACCACACCGCTTCGCAACCGGCTCAAGGCGTCGTCGTTCGGTTCGCGCTCGACCTGTGCCAGATAGATCTTCCCAAGCTTGTGCCGGGGATCAGTGATCCGGTGCGCAAGCGCGCCATCAGACGTGAGAATCATCAGCCCTTCACTATCCTGATCAAGCCGCCCGGCTGCATACACTCCCGGCACATCGATATAGTCCCCCAAGGTCGGCCGCCCGCCTGAATCGGTAAAGCACGGCAACACACCGTAGGGTTTGTTGAACGCGATCGTGCGGCACACCGGCATCGCCCTCACGACTGGCCCTTCGACTCTGCTTCCCCGATTCATGCGCAATCATTCCACATGCAATTGTTGAAATACCCACTCCCGCCGGCCATCCGATATCAGGAACAGCCAGCCGAGCAAGAAAGAGCACAGCCACTATATCATCGCTGTATGACGCCTCCTACAGTCGAGGCACACAAGAGCCCCTGTTTCTCGTTGTCCCCGCAGACGAATCTGTCATTCCCTCGGCAACACAATGAGAATTAAGCAATTCTTTTGAGGCGAATGTATGAATCGTCAGGCATCGAGTTTGCTCTTTTCAATGTGTTCCATTCGCTCTCATTCATAGGAGGAGACCATGCGATACAGAATACGTCAACGAACCGTGCCATTCCGGATGTCTGCGTTGGCACTGCTCTGCGCGGCAGCCTTAGGAGGCTGCGTGAGCGCTGATACGCATAAGAAAGCGCTGGCTGAACTCGAAGCGGCCAAGAAACTGACCGCGCAACAGCAACTGCAACTCGCTGGTATGCGCGATTCTCTCACTCTGGAAGCTGCGCAACGGAAAGCCGCCGAAGAGCAGGTCGCCACATTGGCAAAAGAACGGGAAGACCTCCAATCGCGTTCCGAACAGTTGAACGGCGAACTCACCAACGTGCGCAGCCAGATCACGGACCTTGAACAGAAACATGCCAGCGGCAGCGCATCCGCGCAGGAAGAGATTACCAAGCTCCAGCAGCAGGCCGCGGCCATGGAAGCCGAGGCCGCCGCAATCGCAAAGGAGCGCGAGGCTCTGCGCCAGGAACAGGCGCGATTGGCCGCGAAACTTGAACAGGAGCAGGCCGCCAAGGAGGCGAAGGAAGCAGAGATTGCACGGCTGACAAAAACGCAGGAGGAATTATCGAAGTCGCTCCAGGACGAAATCTCCAAGGGCAACATCACCATCCAGCAAGTGCGCGACCGGCTCACGATCAATATGGTGGACAGAGTGTTGTTCGACTCCGGTCAGGCGCAAGTGAAATCGGCCGGTCTGGACGTGCTGAAACAAGTCAGCGATATTTTGAAGACCGTGACAGACAAACAGATCCGGATCGAAGGACACACCGATAATGTGCCCATCAGCGCAAAACTGAAAGGCCGATTCCAGTCGAATTGGGAACTCTCAACGGCGCGAGCCACCACCGTCGTACGCTATTTGATCGATCAAGGCAGTGTCGACCGCCAGCACCTCTCGGCAGTCGGCTACGCGGACACGCAACCTCACGCCTCGAATGACACCGAAGAGGGTCGATCGGCCAACCGACGTATTGAGATCGTCCTCTATCCGAAGGATCTCAACGAAATCGCCGGCCAGACAAAGACCAGCGCAGCCACACCGTAGAAAGAGAAGCAACCCACCGGAGGCGCGGGTAGTACACCCTGCGCCTCCGGCCAAGCCTCACTCGGACACACCTCCTCCACGCTCTAACCCATCGCCTTGATCAGCCATCCATCTTCGACCGCCGATTCCTTCACACTCCTCGCTTCTAAAACCCAGCTTCTGACATACACCGGCTAACCCGGACTTCGCATCAGGCACACCAAGATTTCCACTCTGTCGTTGCCGCGCATCGGCCATGCACCGGCCACATTCTGTTTCCAGCACCTTCCCCCCCGTCGATAGGTTCTGTATGATGCGGCAATCCTTCGCGTATTCAGATGGCCGCATGCACCTGCCCTGTATATGCGGCATTGCTCACAGGAGAGGTCTCTATGCCACGTCTTGCACGGTCACTCGCGCTCCTCATCATTGTCCTCACCATAGCCGGCTGCGATACCGCCTACATGGCCGCCATGGAAAAAATGGGCTACGCCAAACGTGACATTCTCAGTGACCGGGTCAAGTCCGCGCGAGACGCCCAGGAAGACGCAAAGAAAGAGATTCAAAGCACACTGGAGCAATTCGGCCAAGTCGTCGCCTATGATGGCGGCGATCTCGAAGCCACCTATAAGAAATTGAGCGGCGAACTCGAGACGAGCGAAGACAGCGCCAAAGCGGTCCGGAAACGGATCGCCGATGTCGAAAGTGTCGCCGATGCGCTCTTCTCGGAATGGGAGCGGGAACTCGGTCAATACTCCAGCGCCGACCTGCGGCGCAAGAGCCAAGCGAAGCTCACCCAAACCAGGAATCGCTACAAAGAGATGCTGGGGGCGATGAAACGCGCCGAACAGCGGATTGAACCGGTCCTCAAACCGCTGCGTGATCAAGTCCTCTATCTGAAGCACAATTTGAATGCGCGGGCGTTATCCGCCATCAAAGGTGAACTCGTCAAAGTGGACGCGCAGGTCGATCAGCTGGTCAAAGATATGAACCGGTCCATCGCCGAAGCCGACAAGTTCATTCAGTCGATGGAGAAGGAGTCGGACTGATTGTCCGGCCTGAAGAGGAGCACCGATGCGTATAGAGGGCCAGCGCGAAAGCGACAATGTCGAAGATCGTCGCGGCATGGGTCCTGGCCGGATTGGAGGCAGAGGCCGCCTCGGCATCGGAACCATTGTTCTGGCGCTCGCCGTCAGTTACTTCACCGGGGCCGATCCCATGACCGTCCTGAATCTGCTCACCGGGGTCCAAAGCATGACCGAGGTCTCTACTCCGTCTGAACCAGGACCGGTCGGCGCTCCAAGCGACCAACTCGGCAAGTTTGCCTCCATCGTCCTTGCCGATACAGAAACTACCTGGCGTACTCTTCTCGGCCCTCGTTATGAGGACCCGCGCATGGTGCTCTTCACCGGTGCCGTCCAGTCTGCCTGCGGCACAGCATCATCGGCCGTAGGACCCTTCTATTGCCCAGGCGACCATCGCGTGTATTTGGATCTGACCTTCTTCGACGAAATGGAACGTCGCCTCGGCGCATCCGGCGACTTTGCCCAGGCCTATGTCATCGCCCACGAGGTCGGCCACCATGTGCAAAATCTCCTCGGCGTCGCCGAACAAGTCCACCGACTCAGGCGGCAGGTGTCCGAGACGGAAGCCAATGCGCTGTCGGTCCGAATGGAGCTGCAGGCCGATTGTTATGCCGGCGTCTGGGGCTACCATGCCAAACGAGAGCGGAATGTGATCGAACCGGGCGATTTCGAAGAAGGGCTGCGCGCAGCAGCGGCCATCGGGGACGACCGCTTGCAGAAGATGTCACGTGGCCAGGTCCAGCCGGAAAGCTGGACCCACGGCTCGTCTGAACAGCGAATGACCTGGCTCAAGCGCGGCCTCGAATCCGGGGATCCCTCCGTCTGTAACACGTTCGAAGCAGGCCGGTTATGAGCGACACAGCAAGCGAACCTCAGGGTAGCCTCTTCAACAAGGCACTTGCAGGAATCCTGGCCGATCCTCCCTGGGCTGCCAAGTCCTTTCTCGCGGCCGGCGCGATGACCGTTGCCGGGCTCGGCGCCTGGCTCAATGACATGATGTCGCCGGCCATGGCCAGAGGCGGAGCCAGTTTCATCGGAGGATTCCTGATCGGCTGGGCGCTTCGGAAAGCCCTGCTGATCGGGCTGTTTATCACCGCATCATTGGCCTCGCTCATCGCGGTCCTGAATACCACCGGCTGGATTCATCTGGATTGGGCCTTGATCGAAGCAGATCTATCCCGCACGTTCGATTGGGTTCGAGGCAATGCCGAAGACTTCAAAGCATTGCTGACCGGCTATTTACCCTCAGCCGGCGCCGGCGGGGCCGGAATGCTGTTCGGATTTCGGAAGAAGTAAGAAGCCGGAAACTTTCACGCGGCGAGCCGTCATCCCGGCAAGGCTTGATACCAGCCGTTGGCTTGAGCTAATGAAACAGAGCAGTCAAAAAGTCTGCTGATTCGTTGATCGGTCAGCAGATCAGGCTTACGTCCGTCGGCAACGATTTTTCCTTCCTTGAGCAGCACCACCCGCTCAATCTCCGGCGGAATTTCATGCAGATGATGTGTGACCAGTAGAACGGTTTTTCCTTTTCTGACCTGAGCACGCAACAGATCGAGGTACTGAAAGCAGGCTTTCACGTCGAGACCACTCGTCGGTTCATCTAACACAAGCATCAGTGGGTCATGAACGAGCGCCCGCCCCAGCAAAAACCTCCGTTGCTCACCGGTTGAGAGATGGCCGAAACGGCGGCCTGCCAACGACTCGATCCCCAACTCCTGCATCACGTCATGTGCCCGTGCAACCTGCGCCTCAGTAAACTCCTGATAGCCATACGTGTCGTTGCTCGCGTAATACCCGGACAGGATGACGTTCAATCCCTCGGCACAGATGAGATAGTCCCGCTGAAGATCGTGAGACACAATGCCGATCCGCTTTCGTACATCCCAGACATTCCCGCCTTCCTCACCGAAGAGGCTGATCCTGGTCTCATCCAGGGGTAACGGATGGACACCGCCGGCTAAGAGCTTGAGTAGGGTCGATTTGCCGGCTCCGTTTGGACCCACAATCACCGCATGCTCCCCCTCTTGCAGCGAAAAAGAGAAATCTGAGAACACGCAGGTGTCGCCCCGATAGACCGTCGCATGCTGGATATCGAGGATGGAACGAGAGAGAGCTGTCGCACTCCTCTCTTTGACAGGAGTGGCGACCGACGCAGGAGCAGCAACTGGACCGCCGACTTTCTTGCCGGCGCTGCGCGACTGTTCGAGGCCGACACGAGCCAATGCATCCACACGCTCATTCTCCGGATGGCCGTTATGCCCCTTCACCCAGTGCCATTCAAGCTTGTGACTCGAAGCCAGCGCATCGAGGCGACGCCACAGGTCCTCGTTTTTCACCGGTTCTTTCCCGGCGGTTTTCCAGCCTCGCTGCTTCCAACTGTGAATCCATTCGCTGATGCCCTTTTGCACATACTGCGAATCGGTATAGACCCGTGCCGTCACCGGTTCCGTAAGCGACTGCAACGCCTCGATGACCGCGAGCAATTCCATGCGATTATTCGTCGTGGCCGGTTCTCCGCCGCACAGTTCTGTCTCAATACCATCCGCGCGCACCAAGACGCCCCAACCGCCAGGGCCGGGGTTCCCGCTGCAGGCGCCATCTGTATAGATTTCGATCATTCGCTATGTCCTCTGACTGAACCGTTTTGTGTCGCGATTGTACTATGTACTTTTTACCAGAACCATAGCGAATCCCGTGACTGGGTCACCTCATTTGAGTACAATGGCGCGTCAAACAGGCTTACATCTTTCAGCGAGTCACACCGTGCGCACACTTGTTCTGATCGGCACAGGCGGTTTCATCGGATCGATTCTTCGCTACCTCCTGAGCGGCTACGTTCAGCAGCTCAGCAAGGGCCTCCAGTTTCCCATTGGCACTCTAGCAGTCAATGTGGTGGGCTGTGTGCTGGTGGGCTTTCTCGCGGAGCTGGCAGATCAGCGCGGTTTCATTTCGGACGAAACCCGTGGCTTTCTCATCGTCGGGATACTCGGGGGATTTACCACCTTCTCAGCCTTTGGCAATGAAACGATGAACCTGCTGCGTAGCGGAGAGTTATGGCTGGCCGGTGGAAATATCGTCGGCCACATGCTGCTCAGCCTCATCGCCGTCTGGCTCGGCTACTCTGCGGCTTCTCTGCTCTGGAAATGATTGGATCGCCCGTTACGCTTCAGCCGGGTCAGAATCGATCTTCGCGGCGGATTTCTTGTTCGGCTTTGAGGTGCGCCGCATAACCGCCCCTGGGATCTTCGGGGTCTGGGTTCTCACGTCGGCATTTTGTGCGCGATGCAGGAGGGCGTGGTCCATGAGGACAAGCGCCAGCATGGCTTCGGCGATCGGCGTCGCGCGAATGCCGACGCAGGGATCATGGCGGCCGTTGGTTTCAACCGTGACCGGATTGCCCTGCTTGTCGATCGACTTGCGCGGGATACGAATACTGGATGTCGGCTTGATGCCGATCGTCACGACAATGTCTTGGCCTGTCGAGATGCCGCCGAGAATGCCGCCGGCATTGTTGGATAGAAATCCATCCGGCGTCAGTTCATCTCCGTGCTCGGAACCGCGCTGGGCAACCGAGGCGAACCCTGCCCCGATCTCGACCGCCTTCACCGCATTGATGCTCATCATCGCAGCAGCCAAATCTGAATCCAGTTTGGCATAGACCGGCGCGCCCCAGCCGACCGGCACCTGTTCCGCGATCGTCGTGATTTTGGCCCCGACAGAGTCGCCTGCCTTGCGCAGATCGTCCATAAACGATTCGAGCTTCGCAATCAACTCCGTATTGGCGGCGAAGAAGGGATTCGAGCCGACGACATCCCAGCTCTGAAATGGCACGTCGATCGGCCCAAGCTGGCTCAAATAGCCACGGATGACGACGCCGTGCTTCTCCGCAAGCCACTTCCTGGCAATCGCCGCAGCAGCGACACGAACGGCCGTTTCTCGGGCAGACGATCGTCCTCCACCCCGATGGTCACGGATGCCGTACTTCTGCCAGTAGGTGTAGTCGGCGTGGCCCGGACGAAAGGTGTCGATCAGATTTCCATAATCGCGGCTGCGCTGGTCTTCGTTGCGGATCAATAGTGCGATCGGCGTGCCGGTCGTTTTTCCCTCGAACACTCCGGAAAGAATTTCAACGGTATCCGACTCCTGCCGCTGAGTCACATGACGAGACGTACCGGGCTTACGCCGGTCGAGATCTTTCTGGATGTCTTCAGACGAAAGTGACAGGCCTGGCGGGCAGCCATCGACCACGCAGCCGATCGCCGGCCCGTGGCTTTCGCCGAAGGATGTGACGGTAAAAATTCTGCCGAACGTATTGCCGGCCATGAGGACGAGAACTCCCTACTCGACCAGATCCAGCTTGATGCGCAGCTCTTTCAGCTGCTCGGCGCCGACAGCCGACGGCGCATCGGTCAGCGGGCATTGCGCGCGCTGCGTCTTGGGAAATGCGATCACGTCGCGGATCGAATCGGCTCCGCCCAGCAACATAATGAGCCGGTCGAGACCGAAGGCAATGCCTCCATGCGGCGGCGCGCCGTAGTCCAACGCTTCCAGCAAGAAACCGAACTTGGCCTGGGCCTGTTCTTTATTGATGCCGAGCAAATCAAGGATCTTGAGTTGGATATCGCTGCGATGATTGCGAATGCTGCCGCCGCCGATTTCGCTGCCGTTCAGCACCATGTCGTAGGCCTTGGCCCTGACCTTGAGCGGCTCCGCGTTCAGGAACTTCAGATCTTCGTCCATCGGCGCCGCAAAGGGATTGTGCATGAACACATACCGCTTTTCTTCCGGTGAATAGTCCAACAAGGGAAATTCCGTCACCCAGAGCGGCTTCCAGGCGTTCTTATCAATCAAGTTCAACTCTTCGCCTAATAACAGACGAATACGCCCCAGTACATCGTGCACCACAGCCGGTTTATCCGCCCCGAAGAGAACCAGATCACCGGGCTTGGCGTCAGGCAACGCCGCCGCAAAGGCCTTAGCATCCAGAAACTTGGCGATCACCGATTCGAGCTGTCCCTCAGCGGTAAGCTTGAGCCACGCAAGCCCCTTGGCGCCGAAGCTCTTGGCTGTTTCTCCCAACGCGTCGATGCGGCTTCGTGGCATCGCGGCCCCGCCTTTGACGATCAAAGCCTTGACGATTCCGCCCTTGGTCGCGGCATCCTTGAACACCTTGAACTCGCTCGCAGCGGCGAACGCCGTCACGTCATGAAGCGGCAGGTCGAAGCGCAGATCTGGTTTATCCGACCCATACCGGCCCATCGCCTCCGCATAGGTCATACGCGGGAAGGGCGTCGGCAATTGCACGCCTCCCGCGTCGCGAAATATGGTGACGATCATCCGCTCCATCATCGCCATCACTTGTTGTCGATCGACGAACGACAGCTCAAGATCGATCTGCGTAAATTCCGGCTGACGATCATTCCGGAGATCTTCGTCGCGGAAACAGCGGGCAATTTGGTAGTACCGATCGACGCCGCTCACCATCAGCACCTGCTTGAACAGCTGGGGCGATTGCGGCAACGCAAAAAACTGCCCGGCGTTCACCCGGCTGGGTACCAGGTAGTCCCGTGCGCCTTCGGGCGTGCTTTTCGTCAACACCGGCGTCTCAACCTCCAGAAATCCTTCAGAATGGAGAAAGCCTCTGGCAGCCTGAGCAATGGCATGCCGCATGCCCAATAGTTTCTGCATTCTTGGCCGGCGGAGATCAAGATAGCGGTACTTCAGACGAATGGATTCAGTGACCTCCGCATCGTCCTCAATGAGAAACGGCGGCGTCTTGGCTTCGTTCAAGATCTCGACATCGTCCACAAACACTTCGATCTCGCCGGTCGGTAAATTTGGGTTCTTGGATTCATCCGGGCGAGCCATGACCTGGCCTGAAATCGACACCACACATTCGCTCCGTAACGTATGCGCAGCCTTGTGTACGGACAAATTCCGCTCTGAGTTGAATACCACTTGGGTCAGGCCCGTTCTGTCCCGTAAATCGATGAACATCACCGTCCCGTGATCGCGCCGCCGCTGCACCCATCCGTTCAAGACAACCGATTGCCCCACCTGCTGCTTGGTCAATTCACCGCATTTGTGAGTCCGTAGTTTCATGGTCACGCCACTTTCGCTTTCTTCGGCCTGGCCCAGCCTTCACGCCTGATCGGACGTTTCGGCTTCGTCACCGGCTCTTCGCCCCGCTCAATCGCCGCAACGCGCTCTCCGACGGACTCCCGCAACGCATTGGCTTCCCGGTCGGTCAAAAACCGAAACTCTCCCGACTCCAGCCGTCCCAGCGCCAACGGTCCCATTTTCACTCTGGTTAAACGAATGACCGGATGGCCGACCGACTCCAACATCCGCCGCACTTGATGTTTCCGCCCCTCGCGAATCGTGACCTCCAGCCAGGAATTCTGCTCGGCCTTTTTGATTTTCTTCACCTGCGCCGGGCCGGTCATCCCGTCTTCGAGCTTCACGCCGCCTTCCAATTGCCTGATCTCCTCATCCGTCAACACGCGCTTGACCTTGATCAAATAGGTCTTGGGCACATGGTAGCGGGGATGCAGCAGCGCTTGCGCGAGATCTCCGTTGTTCGTCAATAGCATCAAGCCTTCGCTCTCGAAGTCCAGCCGCCCGACCGGAAACACCCGAACCGAGACTCCCCGAATAAAATCTTTCACGGTCGGCCTGCCGCCCGGATCATCCAATGTGGACATGACATGCTTCGGCTTATTCAGCATCAAATAGACAAACGGCTGCGCGTGGCTCAAATGTTTGCCGTCGACTTTGACGTGATCGCGCTCGGGATCGACCTTCGTCCCGAGTTCCGTCACCACCTTGCCGTTGACCGTCACCCGCCCGGCGGTAATCAGCGTCTCCGCCTTTCGGCGCGACGCAAGCCCGGAACCGGCAATCATCTTTTGAAGTCTGATTTCCATTTCAAACCTCCGTGAAGCGTATCTCGTATCTCGTGGTTCGCAGGATCGGAAATGTCCGCGTTTTACGCTTCACGCGCCTTATTCCCATTCTATCGTGCTTGGCGGCTTGGAACTGATGTCGTACACGACCCGGTTCACGCCCTTCACTTCGTTGATAATCCGATTCGACATGCGCCCAAGGACGTCGTTCGGAATCCTTGCCCAGTCGGCCGTCATCCCGTCGACGCTGGTCACCGCACGAATCGCCACGACGTTTTCATACGTCCGTTGATCGCCCATAACACCGACTGTGCGAATCGGCAGGAGAACGGCAAAAAATTGCCAAATCTCCCGATACAATCCCGCCCCTCTGATCTCCTGGTCCACGATCGTTTCCGCGGCGCGCAAAATCGCCAACCGCTCCGGCGTAACCGACCCCAGCACACGGATGGCGAGGCCCGGGCCTGGAAACGGCTGACGCCAGACAATCTCGTCCGGCAGACCCAGTTCCTTGCCCAACACGCGCACTTCGTCCTTGAATAATTCCCGCAACGGCTCGATCAGTTTCAGCTTCATCCGTGCCGGCAAGCCGCCGACGTTATGGTGCGTTTTGATCGTGGCCGAAGGGCCTTTGAAGCTGACGCTTTCGATCACATCCGGATACAGCGTTCCTTGAACCAGAAAGGATGCGCCCTTCAGCTTCTTGGACTCCGCTTCAAAATGCTTGATGAACTGCCGGCCGATGATCTTCCGTTTCCGCTCAGGGTCCGTCACGTTCTTCAATCCGGCAAGAAACGCCTTCGTGCCGTCGAGCACGCGAAGATTCAGATGCAGCTGCGACGCAAACGTTTTCTGCACCTGATCGCGTTCGCCGGACCGCAACACCCCGTTATCGACGAAGATGCAGGTGAGCTGATCGCCGATGGCGCGCTGCGTGAGCGCCGCCGCCACCGAGGAATCGACCCCGCCGCTCAACGCGCAGATGACGCGCGCTGAACCGACCTGTTCGCGAATCTGCTTCACCGCCGTCTCAACATACGACTGCATCGTCCAGGTCGGCTTGCAGCCGCAAATCTCATAGACGAAGTTACGGAGGATGGTCGCGCCTTCCGGCGTGTGCGCGACTTCAGGATGAAACTGCAGGCAGTAGATGCGGCGCTTCCGGTCGTCCCGCTTCATCGCCGCAATCGGAGAATTGCCCGTATGCGCAATGGACCGGAATCCCGGAGGCATCCGTTCGATACGATCGCCGTGTGACATCCACACGGTCGTCAAGCCGCCCTGCCCGATCCCCTTGAACAGATCGCCGGAATCGTCGATCGTCAATTCAGCCCGGCCATACTCCCGGTGTTTCGACTTGGCGACGTCGCCGCCGGACAGATGCGTGACCAGCTGCATGCCATAACAGATGCCGAGGATTGGAATCCCCTGATCGAACAGTTCTTTCGCAACAGTCGGCGCTTTTTTCTCGTAGACGCTGGAAGGCCCCCCGGACAGGACGATGCCTTGCGGACGATAGGCCAGGATCGTGGCCAGCGAAGCCGTGCAGGGGAGGATCTGTGAATAGACCTGCGCCTCGCGGATACGGCGCGCGATTAATTGCGTATATTGCGACCCAAAATCGAGGACGAGAATTCTATTGTGCCAAAGTTCCATCAAAGTCCGTGAGGCGTAAGGGGTGAGGGGTGAGGTGAGTGGGGGGTCATAGTTTGGAATTACGCGTTACTCGCCTAACGCCTGACGCCTCACGGAAAATCACTCCCAATCCATCCGGTAATTCGGCGCTTCCTTGGTGATAATCACGTCATGCACGTGACTCTCGCGGAGGCCGGCGACTGTTTGACGAATAAACGTCGCGTTCTGTTGCAAATCCGCAATCGTCTTGCACCCGCAATACCCCATCCCCGATTTGACGCCGCCGACCAATTGGTACACGACGGCGGCCAGCGGTCCTTTATAGGGCACCCGTCCTTCGATTCCTTCAGGGACCAGCTTCTGCGCCGGACGCCCGCCCTGTCCATAACGATCCCCGCCCCCTCGTTCCATCGCGCCGATCGAGCCCATGCCGCGATAGACCTTATAGGTTCTGGCTTGATACAGCACAGTTTCTCCGGGCGATTCCTCTGTGCCCGCCAAGAGACCGCCGAGCATGACGGACGAAGCCCCTGCCGCGAGCGCTTTGGTAATGTCACCGGAAAACTTGATGCCGCCGTCGGCGATGATCGGCACTCCGCTGCCGCTCAAGGCTTTGGCACAATCGGCAATGGCTGTCAGCTGTGGCATGCCGGCGCCGGAAACGATCCGTGTGGTGCAAATCGATCCGGGCCCGACCCCCACCTTCACCGCATCGGCGCCCATCTTCAGAAGATCCTTGGCTGCCTCAGCCGTTCCGATATTCCCCGCGATCAGCTCCAGATCCGGATACAATTTCTTGATCATCTTCACGGTATCCAACACGGCCTGCGAATGGCCGTGGGCGGTATCGACGACGACCAGGTCTACCCCGGCCTTCTTGAGCAGATGCACGCGCTCCTCGGTCTCCGGCCCGACCCCCACTGCCGCTCCCACCCGCAAACGGCCGTGCGCATCCTTGCAGGCATTGGGATACTTGATGCGCTTTTCGATGTCCTTGATTGTAATCAGGCCTTTGAGTTCGAACTGTTTATTCACGACCGGCAGCTTTTCAATGCGGTGCTCGTGAAGAATGTCCCGCGCCTTCTCAAGGCTGGTGCCTTCAGGCGCCGTGATCAATTTATCCCGCTTCATCACTTGAGAGACTTTAAGATCCATCCGGCCTTCGAATCGCAGATCGCGGTTGGTGAGAATGCCGACGAGCTTGCGTCCCTTGGTCACAGGAATGCCGGAGATCCGATACTTGGCCATCAAGTTGTGCGCGTCGCGGATCGTTTGGTCCGGTGAAATCGTGACCGGATCGAGGATCATGCCGCTCTCGGACTTCTTGACCTTATCGACCTCCGTCGCCTGATCGGCCGGGGCCAACACCCGATGGACGATGCCGATCCCGCCTTCGCGCGCCATCGCAATGGCCAGCCGCGCCTCGGTCACGGTATCCATCGCCGCGCTGACCATCGGGATATTGATCCGGATATTGCGCGAGACGAACGTGCCGGGATTGACTTCGCTCGGCAGCACCCGCGAGATGGCGGGTACCAGCACAACGTCGTCGTAGGTCAACCCCTGTCGCGGTTCTTTATCCAGCATAATGGCTCCTCCGAAATGTCTGAACGTCCGAGTGCCGGCGATCGATGTGATATGCAGACCTTACAACTTGAGGCCTTCCGCTCCCCTGCTCAGCTCCCCATCGGATTCGGCCTCATCCTGCAGCCGCTCGCTGCCCTCTTCGGCCGGCATAAACTGCTGCACACGGGTATTCCCGCTGTCGACGACGAACACGCTGCCTTTCGCATCCACCGCAATGCCGTAGGGAAAGTTGAACTGGCCGTCGCCGTTGCCGAAGCCACCCCATTGCGTGATGAAGTTCCCTTCGCGATCGAACTTCTCAACCCGATGGTTCCCGGTATCGGTGACAAACACATCCCCCGCCCCATCCACTGCAATACCCCACGGCGATCTCAGCTGGCCGGCTTCCCGTGCGAGCGGACTGCTGGCATGGCCGGCCTCCGGACTACCGCCCCATTTGGCCAGCAACTGTGGCAGCACATTGGTGCTGGTATCGAACTTTTGGATACGGTGATTCCCCATATCCACAATGTAGACCGATCCATCACTCTGATCGACGGCGACGCCGCGCGGGAAATAGAACTGGCCGTCGCCCGTGCCGAAGCTGCCCCACGCCATGATGAACTCGCCCATCATGTCGAACTTCTGCACACGAAAATTTGCGCTATCGACGACATAGACGAATCCGCGCACCCGATCCACCGCAATGCCCCAGGGCGCATTGAATTGGCCTTCGCCGTTGCCGCGCGAGCCGAATTTCATCAGGTACCCGCCCAACTTTCCATCGAACTTCTGAACCCGGTGGTTGTTCGTATCCACGACCCACACATCACCCTTGCCGTCGCAGGCGATGCCGGTCGGGTTATGGAAGTTGGCGTTCGCCGATCCAAAGTTGCCCCAGAGAATGATGAAGTTGCCCGCGTTGTCGAATTTTTGGATGCGATTGTTGCCGTTGTCGGCCACGAACAGCGATCCCTGCTGATCGATGCAGAGGCCGTACATCGGCGCCATGAATTCACCGCCGTGCAGCAACGACGCGCCTCGGCCCGGCTTGCCCCACTTCGACACACAGAGATAGCCCGACGTGTTGACTAAAATCGTCGCGCCGGCCGGCGTGGACACGTTGTTGCCGACGTCTTTGAACCAGACATAAATTGTCTTCTGCCCGTCGGCCGGAGACAGGATGAACGGAATCGTCGCGCCGAACTTCAACGCCGGCGTTACTTCCACCCATCCAGGCGTGCCCGCCATCGGTGTCAACGGACTTTCCGACACGAAATAGGCGCCCACGCCGGTATCGACGTCCGTAGCGGAAATCGTGACCATCACCTCCGGCGAATTCGTCATGAATGCGCCGTGGTTGATCACCGCATAGGGATTTTGCGGAGCGGTAATATCGATCAGCACCGGCATCGCGGTGACTTCTTCGGACAGCCCGCTTTCCACCTCATCGTCGAACAAAGCCGTCACGGCGTAAAAGTACGGAGTATCGTTAGTCAAACCCGTGTGGATGTAGGGGTTGCTCACGCCTTCGATCTTGGTGGCGCCCTGAGTCGTCACCTGCGGAGCCGTACTGAAATACACGTTGTAGGCAATCGCACCCGGCACTTCCAGCCAACTCAAGAAGATTTCCGTATCGCCCGCCTTCACGGCCACACTGCGCGGCGGTTGAACTGCCCCCGGCTCAACGGCCTGAGTCGTTTCTTGCTTGCCGCGGGCCATTTCCTCTTCCGTCGGCGTATACTTGAGCACCCGGTTATTCCCGCTATCGACGACGAACACGCAGCCTTCCTTATCCACGGCGATGCCGTAGGGAAAATTCAACTGCCCTTCCGTCTTGCCGCGATTGCCGAATGAGCAGAGGAACGTGCCATTGCCGTCGAATTTCT
Organism: Nitrospira sp.; assembly: GCA_046604365.1. Lineage (GTDB taxonomy): Bacteria > Nitrospirota > Nitrospiria > Nitrospirales > Nitrospiraceae > Nitrospira_D. The sequence goes on along the minus strand of JBJACV010000025.1, from coordinate 10,287 downwards.
GAATCCGGTGGTTGCCGCTGTCCACCACATAGACATTGCCCAGCGCGTCACAGGCGATACCCCAGGGCGATTTGAACTGTCCCGGTCCCTTGCCCTCGCGACCCCATTTCGTCAAGAAACTTCCGCGCTGGTCGAATTTCTGAACGCGGTTATTGCTCTCATCGGCCACATAGATGTTGCCGACGAAATCGACCGTCACCCCGCGCGGGAAAAAGAACGCGCCATCGAAGCTCCCGTCCCGGCCCCACTTCAACAGCGGCTGTCCGTCTGATTGAAACTTCTGAATGCGGGCATTGCTGGTATCGGACACATACACGTTGCCGTCCTGATCGGTCGCGAGCCCCCACGGCACATCGAACTTGCCCATGTCGGCCCCGCGCCAGGCAAACCCGAACTTCCCCCAGGCTTTCTGGGCATTCCCTTCCAGGTCAAATTTTTGCACACGATTATTGCCGCTGTCGGCCACATACATGACACCGTCCGGTCCCACTGCCAGCCCGCGCGGATAGTAGAACTGCCCCTCCTGCGAACTAGGCTCACTGCCCCAGCGCGCCAGAAACTTGCCGGCCTTGTCGAATTTTTGAATGGAGTGGTTATCGGTATCGGCTACGTAGATGTTGCCGTCCGTGTCGAGTGCAATGCCGGTCGGAGAACTGAACTCGCCGTCACCCGCCCCTTCCTGGCCGATGCTCATAGTCAACAGATAGGGCGAGGGAATCGCCATGACTTCCTGCGATTCAAGACTCTCACCCTTGGGTGTGACCACGGTGACAACGTAGTGATAACAGGTACCGTTGGCCAGATCGTCATGAACGAACGGACTGGTCGAGCCTTCCAGGCACGTGGCTTTGTCTTTTCTTACACCGATGACGCTCTTGAAATCATCCGCGCCGGCAATCGGACGGGTCAATTCGGAGAACTTGATCTGTACGCCCTTGGTCGTCTGGAAATACAGGTTGTAATACATGGCCTCCGGAACCGGATCCCATGTAATGGTGACTCGTCCATTGCCAGGCTTCGCCTGCACATTCTGCGGCGACGGAGGAAGTTCCTCTTCCTCGGCAATCGAATCCCCGGCGCCCCATTCTCCCTGGATGCCCTCGATTGAAAGCAGCGATCGATCGAACCGGAATAACTCATCCAAAAGCCATGTGTTGATCACAGCAGGTGCCTCGTGTTGCTACAACAGACAGGTTTCGAGAAACAATGGAAGTATCAATAACTTAGAATTGGATTGAGGAGTCTAACAAAGCGACGGAAAAAGAGTCAAGAAGCGGGGAAGCGGGTGAGCAAGGAGCGGTGTCGCGCTGCACGACAGGTTTGACGATTGACGGCCCAGCGATCGATGACTCATCCGCGAGGGAGACACCCACCGGAACACGAGGCAAGTTAGGCCGGTTCGCCGGTGAGCTCTTCGTTGCCCTTCAATTCGTCGTCGGCCTTGAGCTCGACGGGAGATTCTTCTCCGTTCAAAGACAGCGACTCCTGGCAGATCCCCTCGATCGACTTCGCCACGTGGTCTGTGGCTGCTTCATCGACCGCCACCGGCAGAGCCTCATCCATCGGCAGCAACGCCTGCTCCGCCTCGCCGAGTTCTTTGAACTCACGCAACGGCGGAAGCTGCGACAGATCGTTCAGGCCAAAATGCTCGAGGAAAAACTTCGTCGTGCCGTACATGATCGGACGGCCCGGCACCTCTTTGCGTCCGACGATACGCACCAGCTTCCGCTCCAATAACGTCCGCACCACACCGGATGTCTCCACCCCGCGGATCTCCTCGATTTCCGAACGGACAAGCGGCTGCTTATAGGCAATAATGGCGAGAGATTCGAGTGCGGACCGTGACAACTTCGTGGCTGCCTTGGCCTTATCCAACCGCTTGATCCACGGCGCATATTCCTGCTTGGTGACCAAGCGATACCCACCGGCGACTTCCACCAGCCGGATGCCCCGTCCTTCCTGCTCAAGCTCTTCCCCAAGACTCCGCAACGTCCGCTCAACTTCGGCCTTGGTCACGTCTCCCAGCACGGAGACAAGCCGCACCGCCGAAAGCGGCTCCGGGGAGACAAAGAGCAATGATTCGAGAATGGCCTTCAGCTCCCGCTCCGCAATGGTTTGGGCTGCGTCGGCTATAGAAGCTATTTCTGCTGTCTTGTCCGTATCGGATGGGCCACACGGTTCCTGTTCTGGCCCGGCTATCGCGGACTCGATCTCAGGCCCCTCTTGAATCAACTCCTCCGTCACTGGAGTCATGTCCCCCTCCATTCCACATCAACATCATCGAGTTCGGCAGGGTCTGGAACCAGCGAGAATGCCCGCGAGACCAGAATCGGCCCGAACGCCTCCGCTTGGAACACCCGCGCCACCCGCAGCCGAATCAGTTCCAACATCGCCAAGAACGTCACGATTACGACCAGCCGGTGACTGGTCTGCTCAAACAGATCCACAAACGACACCGAGTCTTTGCCTTCCAGCAGTTCGAGAATCACGTTCATCCGTTCCCGCACCGTGAGATTGTCGGGCATGATCTCGATCAGCTTTTTGCCGGGATTGCGGTCCAAAATCCCCTGGAGGGCATCCACGAGATCGAACAAGGAGACATTCTCTAGAAGCGTCTCATCCGTCTCGACCGGTTCCGTCGGAGCCTGCTCCCGGCTGAAAATCTCGCGCCACATCTTTTCCTGCCCATCGAGCCTGGTCGCCGCTTCTTTGTAGGTTTTGTACTCCAACAGACGCCGGACAAGTTCATCCCGCGGATCAGGCCCGTCTTCCTCATCCAACGCCGCCTCATCGGCAGGCAACAGCATCTTCGATTTGATCTGGAGCAGCGTTGCCGCCATAACGAGAAAATCTCCGGCCACGTTGAGATTCAGATCTTTCATCGCCTCGATATACTCTAAATACTGTTGAGCGATCAGAGCGATGGGAATATCGTAAATATTGATCTCGTTTTTCTTGATCAGATGAAGCAACAAATCCAGCGGTCCCTCGAACTTTTCGATGCGGACCTGGTAGGGCAGCTCAGTTTGTTCGTAGCTGTCGCTCGGAAAATCCATGGCGCTGGTTATACCAACTTATGGGGGGGGCGGGCAAGCCGGAAATCTATATGTAGTGGCTAGCGCATAACGACAGGTTATTTCCGCTTCAGCGCATAGGCCAGAAGCATCGCCGCCAGGAAGAGCAACCCCACCGTGAGGGCATATTGGCTGATCGGCGAGTTCCTCCCCTTGTCCGGCAGATCTTGAACAGCCCGCTGCGTGCGCACCAGGAGCGGCGGCTGGTCAAATCGCGCCTTGGCCAGATCGTCCGGCTGCTTGAACTCCGCATCGGAAAAATCCGCCTTCCCCAAAAATTGCGCCCCTGCGAATGAAGCAGCCCCCTCAAAGACGACAAATCCAAAGAACGTGTCACGGCTGAAGATGGCTTCATGAAAACTGATCTGCTGCGCGAATCGGCTCCCTGAAAATCCGGTTCCCGATCCGAATCGTACCCGTTCAAAGAGAGCCTGTTGTTGAAACGTCACTTCGAGAAACTCCGCCAGACCATCGAACAGCGCACTCGTGCAATCGACCGGGCCATGAAACATGGCGCGATGGAATCTCGTGTGGGGCCCAAACTTGGCCTCTCTGCATGCCAGCGATCGAGTGAACTGCCCTTGCACAAAGAACGCCTCTTTTTGAAGTACCACCCCGGATAGATCGACGCTGCCCTGGAACCGTGCGCGCGAAAGGTCCACTCCTTCTGTGAATGTCGTCCCATGAAAATCCACCGGCCCATCGAATTGAAGCGCGCCTTGGGCAGACCGGTGACGCACCACTCCCAAGACGACCGAGTCGCTGATCGTCAACGCCCCTCGGACAAGACGCAATTCCTGCCCACTTAACTGATTCGACGGTTCCTGTCGTTCAGGGGTAGAACCCGGCTTCATCTTGGCCATCTGCACGGGCAGACGATCGAGGATCAGATCACCACGAACGATCACCCCCGCCAGCTCGACCGCCTGCCCTCTTTCCAGCGCCTCCATGATTGCCACGCTGCTAACAGCGTGAGTTTCCCGCTCAGCCACTGTGCAACCAGGCGCCAGTTTTTTCACAAGCGGGCGGCCTGTTTCACCGGCAGACGCCTCCACCTGGCACATCGCGCTCACGTCTTGCGCAAAGACAAGAGCGCCGCAACCAAGCAGCAATGTCAGGCATCGACTGCCCCAATGAACCATCGGATATTCACCCACGGGCGCCGTTATACGAGAGGCCTACCGGTAAGGCAAGTCCAGCCCGACCGAATATGAATGACGGTACAATGTGGGAGGGGAGGGAAAGAATGGGGACGCACTCAGCGTTCAGGAGGCCACCATTGGACGACGAGGACGGACATGCCCTGAAATAGACAGTGCCGGAACGGCCCCTCCCCCTATTGAGTACCCCGGGAAGTGAAGACTTCGTTCCGGCACTGTTCAGCTGACAGCCGAAGGATCAGTTGTTCCGATAATCGTCGTGCTCGTCCAGAAGGTCTTCTGACTTTTCAATGATTCCGTCGCTCTCATCATCTTCATCGAGGTCCAACTCTTCCTGCACATCTTCCTCGATATCGCTCTCCATCTCCAATTCCTCACCGGCTATCTCTTCATCGAGATCCGCTTCCCGAGGCTCAACCGGAGCGGCCGCTACGGTCTTGCGAGGCATTGCTTCTTCCTTGGCAGCGGCTTTGGGGACGAATGCGGCGGGCTGGCTAGGCTTGGGGGCGGCTTTCTTCACAACTTTCTTCACAGTCTTCTTGACCGTCTTCTTCGCAGGCTTTTTCTTCGCGACTGCGGCTTTCTTCACCGGTTTCTTGGCCACCTTCTTCTTGTTCGTCACCTTCTTCTTGGATGATGCCGAAGCTTTTTTCTTTCCTGACGATTTCTTGGTTGCGGCCTTCTTCTTCGCCATTCCAGTCCTCCTCTTGTCATCGGGCCGATTTGACCACAAGCTGTCGGCCACCATCTAGCATGAACGAACAGGCTCTTGCAACAATCTCATGGATGAACCCCATCCCAAGCCATCCCCCCTTCATCGTTCTAGATTTGAACAGGCCTCTCCCTGTGACACGACTGGAAAAATCTTCCATTGGAAAAGCCTGTGCTCGTGATAATAAGATGGAGAAGGCCGACGAGTGACAGAGAATCCTCGGCCACGTTCCTGGCTCTTATACCATAGGAGTCGTGCCGTCTTGGACAGGACATTAGCTATTGTCTTCGCCGTAGTGGTAGCAGCCGGCTCAAGCTGGCCGGCTATGGGCACATCCCTCTCTGCGCAGATCGTCATGGAAGACGGGTCGCCCTATTACGTTCCCGTCACCGCCACCGTGGCCAGCGGCAGCCCCATCATCTGGGATAACCCAACGCCAACCCATCACACCGTAACCCACAACGGGTGCGTAGAGGATGGAACCCCCTGCTTGTTCGATTCAGGGCCTGTCCCCCCGGGAACGCAATTCATCATTCCCAGCCTGCCGGCCGGGCGTTACCTCTATCACTGCCGTATCCACCCCATCATGCGAGGCGTCCTCACCGTGACCGACGGTGCTCCGGCACCATCACAACTGTAAGACTGCCTTGCAGGACTACCAACTCCTCCTGTAGTCTGCGTGTCCGCAACACCAAGAGCCTCTTGCCATGAAACCTGTCGCTGCTATCCAAGAACCACTGAGTCTGACCGGAGAGACGTTGAATCTCTTCGCCTGGCACATCCCCGATCTCGTGGCCTATCAGCACCACGAAGACGAATGGTGGTTCGCCCCGCTTGATGACAATCTTCCGCTGATACGACTGAACAGGACCGGCCTGGACATGCTCCGCGCTATGAACGGCCACACAACCGTGGGTGCCTTGCATGAGCAATATGGGCGCAAGATCTGCGGACCGGACGGCCAGCCGGGGCTCTGGCACCTGGAACGATGGGCGACGCCGAACTACTCGCTCTGCTACTACGGCGCCGAACCGCCGGGTGGCCATCGGCACAAAGGGAAATGGGACCTTCTGCTGCAACAGATCCGCGAGGGCTGGTCGGGGCAGGAAGGATTCGAGGGCGAAACACATCTGGAAGACTTCCATCACCATGAGCTGAGCCAGGCCGCCGAAGACGACGGCCATTTCGATGTGATCGAGACGACGGTTTCGCATCTGTTCCGGGAGCCGAACGAAGCCCTCAACGGCCTGACCTACGGCCGGCTCCTGATGCGACAATTCCGCAAGCTGGGATGGTTTACCCCCAAACCGCGCATCATCGTGGAAATCGGCGGGGGCCTCGGCTACGTCGCGCGTGAACTCGGCAAAGAACTCCTGCCGTTCGAGAAACAGGGCATGACCTATATCTCGCTCGACATCACCGGTCCGTTCTTGAAGCGGCAGGTCTCCCGCGCCAAGGCCGGAGGATGGAATGTCATCGGCACACAAGCCAACGGCGAAGCGCTTCCCTTCACAGACCACTCCGTCGATGTGGTCATCGACAACGAAAACATGGCCGACATGACACCGGTGAAGCTGACGAAGCACGAACTCTCGTCAGGCCGTGGCGAAACCGCGCAGCACCAGGAAGCTCTGGATTGGATCAGGCGCGCGCGCCTCCCGATCGGAACCGACCTGCCCGAAGAAGTCATCTTCAACCTGGGGCCGATCCGCTTTGTGGCGGAACTCTGGCGAGTCCTGAAACCGGGCGGACATGCCTTTCTCTCCGAATTCGGAATCGACGAAGGCTGGCCCGCGCCGGTGAAGCTGCCGGGCCATACCGAATATGAGGTGCAATACAGCCATCTGCGGCAGGCGGCGCGTTGGCTCGGCTTTCAGGAACGGTATCTCTCGCTCCCGCAGTTCCTTGCAATCAAACCGGACACGAAAGTTCTCTGCACCGGCGCAGCCTATACGATTCAGCGTTTCTGTCAGGCCATCGACAAGCCGTTTATCATCCGTGCCTATACGGAACCGGAACTCAAACAGGCCCTCGGCGACATGCTCCCCAAGATCCAGGGTACGCACTACCACGACGTCGCCGATCCCGCCTGGTTCGGTCTCCTCGACTTCAAAGTGTTGTTGCTGGAAAAACCAGGCGGCGCACCGAAAGCCCAGTTCACGGAACAAAAAGGCTATCGGTGGTATTCGCAGAAATGACGTGAGGGGTGAAGCGTCAGGCGTGAGGCGCGGATGCCGATTTCTCTGATATGCGCAGTAAAAGACATGCTGGTTGTCCCGCCGCCGATCCCAATTTGGGAGCCTGAATTACGCTGCGAATTCAACTCGAATCGTCCGTCCAAGACGTGCCTCAAGGGTGATGAGCATTTCCAAACTGAACTTGTCCCATTTGCCGCGCACGAGGTCGGACACACGCGATTGTGCGATGCCAAGACGCTTGGCCGCTTCGGGTTGAGTCAACTTCTGCTTCTCGATATAGAGACGAAGATCGCTCATCAAGTTGGAGCGCATTTGGAGCACAGCCGCTTCAGCCGGATCAAACCCAAGATCGACAAACACATTGCCGCTGGACTTCGTCGTTTTCTTTTTCATGATCGATCTCCAATCTGGCGATACCGTTTCCGCGCCAACTCAATGTCTTCTCTTCTGGTCTTCCGTGTCTTCTTCTGGAACGCATGCAGCACATACACAGCCTTGGCGAATTGGGCCACATAGAACACTCGCCATTCTCCCAAGATATGGATGCGAATCTCCCGCACGCCGGGGCCCACATCACTCATAGGTCTCCAGTCCGAAGGGTCGAGCCCTCGCTGAATGAAGCCCAACTCGAAGCCAGCCGCCCGCCGGGCTTCCGCAGGAAAACTCCTCAGATCATCACGACTCGACCCAACGAACTCTAAGGATTTCATCGAGAGCATTATATAAGTTTATTGATAACAGGATCAACAGATATGGAGGGTCGTATTCTGGCTTGTGTGGACTCCTCGATTTCAAGAGACTGTTATTCAAAAGCCCGGCGGCGCGCCGAACACTCAGCTCTCCGAGCAAAAAGGCTATCGGTGGCATTCACAGAAATGAGCGACTGAGTGGAAGTAAAAGAAGGGGGGGCGGTCACAGATGCAGAAACTTTACAAGGAGAGCTATACGGTGAGGCCGAGATGCTGCTCTATGGTGCGGACCCGCTGTTCCAACCGCTCGACTCGTTCTTGTATCTGACCGTAGGAGAGTTGGATGAGCGCACGGGTTTCCCTGAATTGATTATCCACATGCTCACGGTCATCGGCATGACGCCGATCAAGGTGCATCTGGAAGCCTTCAGCCACAAGCTGAAGTTCATGCCGGAGTCCTTCAGTAAGGACACCTGTGTGGCGTTTCGCATCGGCGATATCCGCCCGAAGCGCTTCCGTGACAACGTTAGTATGCCGCTTGACCTCGGCGATGTCTGTTCGAAGGGCTTCAGTGGCAGTTCCGGTGAGTTGTCTGACCTGGACAATTTCTGTCCGAAGGGCTTCGGTCGCAGCGCCGACAATCTGTTGAATTTGGGCCAGTGATTCCTGGTCCATGATCTCTCTCCTGGAAAATTTCGCGAAGTCTAGGACGCGAGAGTCAGGAAGTCAATGAGCTGGCTTCTAACGGACATGATCGCCTCGCCTGTCCGGCCTCTCGATTTCAAAATACTGTGACTGAGAAAGCCCGGCGGCGCGCCCGGATGTCCAGTTGATCGAAATCAAGGATTACCAGTCGGACTCGCAGAAGTACGACATGAAGACTAGAAGATGGCAACCAGCATACAGATTTTCCCGTACTACCTCATCGCCACATTAAAATGAAACGAGCTAAGCCACCAGGTGCAAAGTCAAGCGACGCCCCCGCAAAATGCACGTAAAACACGGCGGCTTAACGCTTGGAGCTGCCACCAGAGATGGGCGCCGTCAGCTCCGCGCTGAGTTCGCACGCCTAGGGCTTCGGTTTCTGAAAAACGAATGCCGCATCGCCCCAACCAACGTAGCTGAAGCCTCGATTGAAGTCGTTGCTGATGACCCATTCAACCAGATCAAGCGCAGTAAATAGGTCGTTGGCCAGCTGATACTCATCTGAGTCGGACTTCACAACACCATCACCAAAGATCTCAGTAGCCTCCGCAGCGTCAATGACAAATCCATGGTCTTTGTATGTGTAGACCAACCTTTGCGCAATTGCTTCAAGTTCCTGTTGGGGCTGGGCCTTTCGGCGAGAGCCCAGGAGGCGTTCTGCGTACTGTTTGGCTGACTCGGCAACCCGCTCGTAGTATCCGAGAGCCTGGATGTTAAGGGCTCGACTGAGGTAATCGCTGAACATCTCGCGCGCAGCGGGGTACTGGGACGCTAGCTGCGCGAGATGCTCAACCGAGTATTTCAACGCTAAGGCCGGTATAGGCCCGAACTGTGGGTCAATTGGGCCAAGTTCACTCAGCCCACCCATATGGATCTCGTCAGCACCGCAGCAAATGAGAGTTGCAGCAGATTTAGCCTGTCTGGCAACTGCAACCTTTACAATTTCGTCAGTGGACTGCCGACAAAGCTTCGCAATAAAGTACGCGGGCGCGATTTCCCCACCAGGCGAACTCACGACCAACAATAGAGGCTTGGACCGATCAGTCTTAGAAAGCCCGCGGTAGACTCGATTGGCATCGGACCGCATGATTGAGCTCGACTTGTGGAGGACCACCACGTTGTGCGCAGCAGCAACCTTGTGACGACCAAGAATCCATTGAACATGGCGGTTGACGATGGCCGTGATACTCTCATCGGTCGCATTCTCTGGTGCCAGGTCGAATAATTCGCCCATGGGCGCACGGGCACCTGCGCCCGTTTCCTCAGGGTCAGGTGGCGTACCAGGCCCAGGCTCTTGCGAAGGCGCAACTACCTCGTCGTCTGGGCTGGCCATCCTGAGAAAGTCTCGATCTGCCATGGCTGTACCTCTACCATCTGGACTAGTAAGTCGGCCGGAAGCTGTCCGCACAGCGTAGTATGGTGGTCTCAGTACTCAACTAGAAGGTAAGTCTACTTGCGCCCCAACACTTATTCAAGATTTAGCTTATCTCACCTACGGGAATAGGCTTCTTTAATCTCGCAGTAAATAGCAACACGCCGGATTGACACGCTTGGCCAGCCGGCATCCCGAAAACCCAGTTAACCGAACCCAAAGTCTATCGTTGCCATTCGGGTTCTGCCCCATTTCCACGGACACCTAGCATAGGCTCATAATGAGCCAGGAGGGTGTCATGGGAGCACGACGGAAGTTTTCAGCCGAGTACAAACGAGAAGCGGTAGCGATGGTGGAGGCACCGGGAGTGACGGTAC
>JBJACV010000024.1:2500-31939 GCA_046604365.1 Nitrospira sp. | reverse complement strand
GGCTTGCCGCACCGCCCGGCTCCCCTCCGCTCGGATCGCATCCAGTTTCGGGATGAGGCTCGCGTCCCCCTGCTCGATCAGCACCGCCGTCGCCGCGGTCCGCACCGCCCCGTCCTCACTGGCGATATCGATCAGGGCTTGGTCGAGGGGAGGCGCAGCAACAACAGAGGGAACAGAGTCGGAAGCAGATGCCGGCGTTTGGTCCGCCGCAAACAGTAATCCTTGAGTTGAATTGACCTCGAACTGCACAACCATCGACCACGCGATGGCCAGCACACACAACCCTTTATTCATGGGTCCTTTTCTACAATTCCGGCGAAGGTTACGTACCCTCAACTCACTTGAACGAGCTTCGCTTGAACCATCCGGACAAGGCACTGCCGGCTAATTTCCCGCCGGCAGTGCCATCATCTGGAAATTCCCCGTCAGAGGGAACGCCACCTATACATCTCTTCTGTTACTTCGTATAGGTCCCCTGGTGATCGATCCAGTCGCAACCCTTTTCCGGGTTGGTGAATTCGCTCCAAGGTTCGGGCTTGACCAATCCCTTCGAGCGCCAGACCACTTTGAACTGACCGTCTTTCAAGATTTCCCCGATCAGCACCGGCTTATGGGTGTGCTGATTGCGGTCGTCCATCATGATCGTGCCGCCCGGCGCCAGGAATTTCTGGCCGTACACCGCCTTGCGGACCTTATCCACTTCGATCGAGCCGGCTTGTTCAACTGCCTGTTTCCAGACATACACACCAAAGTACGCGGCTTCAATCGGATCGTCCGTGACCCGGTTTTCACCGTCCGGCAAGTTGTTGCGCTTGCAGTACGCCTTGAAGCTCGCCACGAACTTCTTGTTCTGCGGCGTATCGACGCTCTGATAATAGTTCCACGCAGCCAAGTGCCCGACCAAGGCACTGGTATCCATGCCGCGCAACTCGTCTTCGGCCACGCTGAAGGCCATAATCGGCGCATCTTCTGCGCGCAGACCCTGGTTGCCGAATTCCTTGTAGAACGGCACGTTACTGTCGCCATTGATCGTACTGATCACGGCAGCGCCGCCGCCGGCCGCAAACTTTTTGACCTTGCCGCAAATCGTTTGATAGTCCTGATGGTGGAACGGTGTGTATTCTTCCGCAATGTTGGCGGCAGGTACCCCCTTCGCCAACAGCATGGCGCGGAGGATCTTGTTCGTCGTGCGGGGATACACGTAGTCGGTACCCAGGAGATAGAACTTCTTGTAGCTCCCGCCTTCGGGGCTCATCAAGTATTCCACCGCCGGCTGGGCCTGCTGATTGACGGCCGCCCCGGTGTAGAACACATTCTTGGAGCACTCTTCTCCTTCGTACTGCACCGGATAGAACAACATCCCGTTGTTCTTTTCGAATACCGGCAACACCGACTTCCGGCTGACAGAGGTCCAGCAGCCGAACACCACGGACACCTTGTCCTGGAGCAGCAGTTGTTTCGCTTTTTCGGCAAACAGGTCCCAGTTCGAAGCCGGGTCGACGACGACCGGTTCGATCTGCCTGCCCATCACGCCGCCTGCTTTGTTGATTTCTTCGACCGCCATCAACACGACATCACGTAGCGATACTTCGCTGATGGCCATCGTGCCGCTGAGGGAGTGCAATATGCCGATCTTAATGGGAGGACCGCCTGCGGCGTAGGAGAGGGCATAGTGACCAAGATTGCCTAAGAGTGCGGCAACCCCGACACCTGCGGCAACTCGACCAGTCTGGCCGAGAAACTCTCTTCTGGAGGATCCGATCGCTTCGGGAGCAGCTACATCGTCCTGAACACGGTCTGTTTCCTGTGGCTCTTTCTTTTCCATCTGCATCACTCCTTTCGGTTGCTGTGAGTGGCGAACTTCCAGTTGATGCGTACGGCCTATGAAATTGTGCCAACACGGTACCAGTCTGAGCTCGACATTACATCGGCTCCGGCTGTTGTGACGATGCTGTACGGCTCACATAGAGCCCAATCCCCTCCTTTCCAGACAAGTCAAAGGCTCCATCGAGCGATTGCGAATACCTTCTCCAGCCTGTCCCCATATGACTCGCTGAGTAGAAGAACTGAGAGCACCCCCTGTGATTGTTTTCCACCTTGGCCAGCATTACGAGCGCGCGCGACCTCTGTCATATCGGCCTTTTCCCCCAGCCTCTTACCTGCACCTTTTCAAGCGTATGCCCTTATATCCCTTCATCATAGGCGTGTCAATACTTTTCGCTGGGAGTTCAAGCAGTTGCATCGACAGAGCGTTCGGATGTCGATGAACAATTTACAATGACCTGGCAGATCGAATGTGGTGCGAATCATTCTGTCCATATTTTTGCGGCCACCATCTCATAAAGATCGACGGAGGCCTATCAGGAAAACCCTGAAAGAGCGTCGGGAAACCACTGAGGAAGGTCAGGAGAACTGAAAATTCCGTGAATGCGCAGCGGTTCATCAGGAAAAATCACCGTCGCCGTCTTTTGTTTTGACAACTATTCCTGCTAGACTGATTTGCTTCGTCACTTTTTCTTTGTGAGAGATGATCGCTATGAATCCTGTACTACCATCGCCGCTATACATACCTATTCGTGGCCGCCACCTGCTGATGGGATGCCTGGGCCTACTGTTGACCGGCTGTGTCAGCCCGCAGATTCCTGTCACGACCATTCATCAAGACTCTCGAAGTGCCGTCTTTATCGAAACGGTGCCGGATAAGTCATTTCGCGCGGCGCACCCCATCACATTGGATGGAGCGACGCTGGCAGACGTGTTACGGGGCGTGCATACCAAAGAAAAAACCGACATGCTCCTGCTGATCGGCAAAGCGCTCCGCACCACCGATCTAAGCGACGCCCGCACCTTTTTCGAAGACGACATCGAGATCCTGGCGCCGCACCTCACCGCAGCGCTGGCGCAAGCAACGCCGAATCAACGGATTGGATTCCGCCTGTCTCACACGCCGGCGGTTCCGGTCCAGTCGAAAAAGGGCGGCCCGAACGTCGAAATCACGGCCGGGTACCTCTTCGCAGACGGCCTCTCGCTTCATCTCACGTTGACCCAGTATCGCCATGTGCCCGGCAAGGTTGAAACGAGCAAGAAGGAACCGCGGCCGCTGCCGGACCCGGACGGCCTGCGGGATCGCGAAATCAAATTTATTCCGGAAGCCGCGATACGCCAGGATGCCGACAATGAGTCGAGCTGGTTCAGCGGGCCCACCGACCGCACGCTGGTCATCGACTATCAGCTGCTGACCAAACTGCTGGCCATGCCGCCGGAGCCTCCGCGCCCTGCGTTGTCTCCAACCGGACGGCCGGTTCCATCGGCGTCAACGCCCTCGGTCCAATCCTATCAACCGGCGCCGGCTGCAAGCGATGCCGAGCTACGCGCATTCAGAGAAGAACTGAAAGCGATGCAGAAGAAGCTGGCTGAGCAGAACGCCGAACTGGAACGGCTGAAAAAATCCAAATAACCAGGCGTTCTCGCCTGGCCCGGACAGTACTACCGCATCGCTCTGGCTACACTCGATACTCGAACTGTCTGTACACTCCCCCTCTCCCATCGTTCCCCTGTTGCACTGTATAACTGTCCTCATTTCCCTACAGACAATATGCATGGGATCGCCATGCGGCATCTTCAGAGATGACTGAAACTACTACGTATTTTTCATGTCAGTAGAAGGCATGGCTGTTGCTTGTTCCTGACTGTTTTGACAAAACCTTTCACGAAGGGGAGGCTGCCGCTGTGTGGGACAATAAAAAGCGAACCGAGCACCATGCCGACAGTGAAGCATTCACGATTCTCGGAAAAGATGTCCGGTTCAAGGGCATCGTCCACTTCGAAGGCACCGTCCAGCTTGATAGCTGCTTTGAAGGTGAAATTCATGCAAAAGGCACGATCGTGATCGGCGAAAATGCCGTGATTCGAGGCACGATCACCGCAGGCACATTGATCACCAGCGGGAAAATCCAGGGCAATGTCGCGGCCAGCGGCAAGGTGCAGCTCCTCAAGCCGGCCGTCCTCATCGGCGACGTACAGACTCCGTCGTTTTCGATGGAAGAAGGAGTCTACTTCAAAGGATTCACGAATATGGGCTCCCATCCGGTGGTTGAGGAATTCCCGCAATCCCCCTTGGTGTTGACCGACGTGACCCCGCAGCTGAATGGATCCCGTCCCGTCCTCATCGAAAGCGACCGGGGGAACTGACGCGCTTTCAATCGCCGGGAATACCCCTCACGATCGTCTACAAGACGTTGTGCGAAGAGTGCCGTCATACAGTCCCTATTCACTCCAGCCACAGCACGGCAGTACTCCGCTCGCTCTGTATCTGATCAGGGCTGTAGCTTTCCTCACAAATCGGCTTCACATCGATGCGGTGGACCTCATGGCCATGCTCGATCCCTCGCTCAACCCTAAACAGAAGTATGTCCAAACGGACTTATGCTTCAGGGGTATGTTATTAGGATTGCGTCTGTGCTACCTTCCCGCCGCGTAAGAGCATGCGTACTTTTCCAATACAATGCTTGCGCATGAAGAGCTCGCAACTGAAAACAGCGAGGCTGAACGACACCGGGGCTGACAAATGACCGCCTAGATCAATCGTCAGGCCTGGCATCATTTTAATCATGTGAATGAGCCTCGCACGATGTGAAGGAGATTGCTATGACAGACGACTTTGTAATGTGCGCACGGGCGGTCGAGAAAAATTCCTTCGTCCCCGAGCCGGGCCCCACTCTCTTCCTCCAAGTTCCGTCGAACGAACTGCCCTCCCCGAAACATGCCGTCGCACGAAAAGACGCGTGGGTCAAACGGCTGCGGAAAGAATCGATCTGGGGCAAAGATGTCCGCACGAAAGCGGATCGCGGCGATATTTTGATCTTCATCCACGGCTACAATAATCCACAGAGCGTCGTGATGCAGCGGCACAGACAGTTGAAAGCCGACCTTGCAGCCGCCGGCTGGAAAGGCTGCGTCGCCTCCTTCGATTGGCCCAGCGCTGACATGACCTTGAACTATCTCGAAGACCGCCACGACGCCAAACAAACCGCGCTGCAACTCGTCACCGACGGCATCGCATTACTTTCACAGGAACAAGGCCCCGATTGCACCATCAACGTCCATCTACTCGGCCATTCCACCGGCGCCTATGTCATCCGCGAAGCCTTCGACGACGCCGACGATGCCTCTCTCGCAAATAACAGTTGGCTCGTGAGCCAGATCGCGCTGATCGGCGGCGACGTGTCCGCCGGATCACTGTCGGCTGATAGCGCCTCCTCCGAATCGCTCTACCGCCACTGCACCAGGCTCACGAACTATTCCAATCGCCACGACTCAGTCCTGAAACTCTCGAACGCCAAGCGAGTCGGCATGGCCCCGCGCGTCGGTCGCGTGGGTCTTCCCGGCGATGCGCCAAGCAAAGCGGTGGACATCGACTGCTCAGACTATTTTCACCAACTGGAGTCGGACCCAGCGCTGCGGAAGAAAGACCAAAAGGCAGAGATCGGCACCTTCAACCACTCCTGGCACATCGGCAACGCCACCTTTGCCAAGGACCTCTGCGAAGTCTTGAAGGGTGATTTGGATCGGACGGTGGTGCCGACGCGAAAGGTAGATGGAGCGGGGAAATTGTGGCTGAAGTAAGTGTGACAGAAACGAGGGGCATCATTCGATCACAGGGAGCGCTGGCTGTGCGTGCCAGCATGGCTGCTATTCGCGAGGCGTAAGGTCAAACTGCCCCCATCATCTAACCCCTCAGCCACGGCAGCACTCCGCTCGCTGTGTACCTGACCAAGCCCGGCGTTCTCTTCGCGAATTCGCTTCACATGATGCAACGGATATCACACTCATGGTTGAGCCCTTGCTCGATTCCCCCCTGCCATGCCACCATCGAGATCATACCCAGTGAAATGCATGGCCCGATCTATGCTTGCAATAGAACCAAACGGACTTATTCTTTCGAGTGATATCTTTACCCATCCCCAGCGCCTACTATCCCGCCACAACGAGCATACGTACTTTCCAATACGCTGCAATGGCTACGCACATGGGGTTCGCAGGTGAATTCCGAGGGGAATACTAGTCTCAACAAGGCTGAGCGCCCTTAGGGAGGCAGCTTTACGCCTGCTCAGAACATTGTCGGCTGTGGACTCACAGGAGGCACTGTGAAGCACCGATCAGAAAGCGGCGGGCCAGGAGCATTCCATCCCTCTGGCACATCGGCAACACCACATTTGCGAAAGATCTCTGCGAGACACTCAAGAGCAATTTGGACCGGACGGTGGTTTCAACAAGAAAGCAGGATGGGGACGGAGGGTTCTGCCTGAAGCAGGCGAGACTGACACCAGCATTAGCATCATGGGTCAATAGTCATGTCTGATCCTGAATGCTCTTTTACAGGCCCATATTGAAATGGTTTCCGAGGACATTGTTTGGAGGTAAAGGGGGAGGGGAACTATGAAACCAAGTGATTTACTTCATGGGTACACAAGATTAACGGCCATGCGTATCGCATCTAACAGATTCATCCTAGCAATACTCACACTTATCATCCCCGACCTAAGTATGGCTGCGCAACCACCTTCCATTGAAGGTGCAGGATCAGTAACGCTTGTAAGTCCGATTCCGATTCACCCTTCAGGAACAGAGAGCATCCCTAACGCCGTATTCTCGTGGATACAAACAAAAGGCTCCCAAAGTTACATCTTATGGTACGTAGATGGCAAAGGCGCGGAGCGTATTAATAAATTGCAACCAACAGATTATGAGTGTTCCGATGACACCCTTGAATGCAAATTAAAGAGCCCCATCTCAATACAAGGAGGAATGGGCCAGTGGGCAGTGCGAGCCATTAAAGGCACTGAAAACAGCAACTGGAGTAAGACCATGGCCTTTGGAAAGACCCCAGATGGAAGCGTGTTCGATCGATGCATCCTCCCCCCAGAATCAAGCATTCTCACGGGTGACTTCAATAATGTACGGATATTCGGTGGTGAGTGGTCTGTCGGCACTGCAATCCAAGCACAAACCATTCGATATGACCTTGCAACAAAGAAGGCTGGTTTCAATACTGGCTTAGGAGCGGGGGCATCTTTCCGCTACTACACTGACGTCAAGACACCTTCCGGTGCCATCCCCGTTTCACGAATAAAGCAAGAATGCCGCGCATCTACATTTCGGCTAAAGAATGCTGACACGATTGCTGCACCACTCTTTTCCATCACCCCAACCTTATTTGCATCAAAACTTGACGACACCTCGAATCTCATTGTCCAACCCGCAATCATGGTGGGATTTTTCGAAGACATCTTGAACATCGGGGCAGGATTCAACCTAACTGGGAAACCAGGTGAGATGGGACATATCTTCCTTCTGATGAGTGTTGGAATGGGATTCCAATTTTGACAGCCCACTTATGGACAATAACGCTGGCACTACCAAGAGTTTCTAGGTGCCACCTCAAACACAGAAGGAGCGCTGATACTTATAAATACCAGCATTTCAAAATAGAGATACCGGAGGAACCACCGGATAATTCATCTGACCGCTGGAACGGAGCAACACTCGTGATGAGGAGGGAGATCACATGAAGCATCCAACACTATCTCATGTGGCATACATGCTTGTCGGACTGATAAGCCTGTTTGCCTCCAGCGCCTGTGCAATTATCACGTACTCACCCTATGGGAATCAGCCCAAAACCCAGTCGACTACGCCGACGCGGGCTGATCTCAATGTCGATGAGAGGCAAAGGAGCGACGGCATGTTCGTCGGCCTGGCTATTTCCGGCGGCGGAAGCCGATCGGCTATCTTTGCGACAAGCGCTATGCTCGAGCTAAAAAGGCAGGGCATCCTTCGTCAGGTAGATGTCATATCATCCGTGTCTGGCGGCTCGCTGCCAGCTGCGTACTACACGCTCGAAGGCTACAAGGGTGTCAGATTCGACGAAACAGAGGCGCTTGAGCTTATGAAGCTCAACTTTCAAGCCCGTTGGCTCGCCCGCTGGTTCCTTCCTCACAATATCGTCCGTTATTGGTTCTCGGACCTGACGCGTTCCGACATCATGGTTCAGGTATTCGACAGCAACTTGTTTGATGATGCGACCTTTGCGAATCTCAACCCGGAACGGCCCAAGCTACTCATTAACAGCACCGACTCAGGCAGCTTCGACCGCTTTACTTTCAGCAACCAGGCATTCGAGAAGCTTCACTCCAACTTGAGTTCGTACAGCATAGCCCGAGGGGTCAATGTCTCATCTGCTTTTCCTGGAGCATTCCATCGAGTCCCACTTGAGAATTTCTCACCAGACCGCCCCCCATCGGAAGCCAAGTACCGTCATCTGTATGACGGCGGCCCAACGGACAATCTTGGTATCTCAACCCTGATTCAGGTCCTTTTGCAGGAAGTCTGCGGCAGCAAAAGCACAACGTCCCAATATACACAACAGACGCTGCGCAAAAAACTGGTCGAGAAGACTGAATCCTCCTGCGACAACCAGACTAACCCTACCCCGGTGGACACCTTGTTTCCACAAGGATGTCTTATCATTTCGTTGGACGCCACCCCTCGCGAGGACGACGAAGATGGAGATCGAGCGCACGGTCGGAGCGTGACGGACTATTTCATTGACAGCAATTTCTTGAATGCTACCGATGTCATGTTGTTAAGCATCCGCCGTGAAGTGCTGGAGAATGTCGGACTTCCACGGTCCCAACAAGACAATACCCGATTCAGCAAGTTTTCCTTCGATAACGGACGATCACACTGTCATTTCTGGCATGTCGCGCTCCGGCATTATGACAAAGATAACCGGGCGGCCAGGATAGGAACGAACTTTGGCTTGGAAGACTGGGAAGAAGACCTTCTCACTCGCGCAGGAGCTGAGGTGGTACAGCATGGTCTCGAAACGAGGGAGCCCCCTGAAATCCTGTCGCGCATGACAAAAGCACCGCGATTCTGAGCGAGCATGACCAGGAGCAAAACCCGGATGAGCCGACTCTCAATACCTACTGCTACAAAGCAGGCAGTTTGATTCCAGCTCAGGCAAAAGGAATCCCATGCATGTCAGAAGAAACAATGCTTCCTGGAATTCCAGGACAACCTAAGCTCCAGATTGAGATCTTAGGGGCATTTGCCGTACTCCATCAAGCCATCGTTGAATTGTTTAAATTAACAGGAGTGAAATCGCGCCGCTATTGGGAGGCCCTCGCGTACATTGTCTCCGGACCGAACCTTTCTCCCTTTGATGTGTTCGGTGCGCCAGCAATGCGGGCCGCTCCCTGAAGCATTCTCAGACAGAGGGATGCGATGAATATCTTAATGATAACAAAAACGGTCCGAGCCAAATGCTGCCAGTGTGCATTCATGCGCGTGCTGATCGTGATGACATTGATGATCGGACCGAAAATGGTGGCAGTGTGGGTTCAAGATTCTAGTGCAACACCAGTATCCTGGTTATCCCAGGAACGAAGGAGTTGCACATGGCCCTTTACCAACGCCTGACCCTCATGGAACGGGAAGAACTGAGTCGTATGTTGGCTACCGGGTATAGTCTGCGGGCGACGGCTCAGGCAATACAGCGAGCCCCGAGCACGGTGTCGCGTGAACTCACCCGCCATCATACGACCCCGAGCACCTATCGCGCGGTGCCCGCCCATCACCGGGCGCACCAGCCGCGCAAGCCTCGAAAGCTCGCGGTCCACACGCGCTTGCGCGCCGCCGTCTTGCACCTGCTCGCGCATCGCTGGTCTCCCGAACAGATTGCGCACGGCTTGCCGCAGCGGTATCCTGACGACCCGACGATGCGAATTTCTCATGAAGCCATCTATACCTATCTGTATGTGCTGCCCAGCGGAGCCTTGAAGCGGGAACTGGCCCGATATCTGCGCCGTCGCCATCGCTTTCGTCGACCGCACAAGGTGCGTCTCTCGTCGCGGCCCATTCAGGACCTGATCAGTATTGATGAGCGGCCCAAAGAGGTCGCCGATCGCACGGTGCCGGGACATTGGGAGGGCGACTTGCTCGTGGGCCATGCCAATGCCTCGGCACTCGGCACGCTGGTGGAGCGGACCACGCGATTCACGCTGCTGGTGCCGCTGAAGGCCAAGGATGCAGCTACGGTGCGACAGGCTTTCGCACGCGAACTGCGAACGCTGCCGAGACAGCTGCGGCGGTCCCTCACCTACGACCAAGGGCCCGAAATGCGGGAGCATCGGCTCTTTACCAAGCAAACCAAGATGCGAGTCTATTTTGCCCATCCCTCTTCGCCGTGGGAGCGCGGGACGAATGAGAATACGAATGGCTTGCTGCGCCAGTTCTTTCCCAAGGGGACGCGGTTCACGCAGGTGTCGCGCGCGGAGATCAAGCGGGTGCAACTGCTGCTCAATGATCGGCCCCGGAAAATTTTGGATTGGCATAGCCCCGCGCATGCATTTCACCGCCTGTTGCACTAGGATCTTGAATGCACACAGGAACCTTTGATTGAATTGACGGCCATGAATTCTGTTGCGGATTGGTTCCTGTGCGGGCGTATTTCAGTAAAGGTCTTCAACTTTGGCACTGGAACGAAGGAGAACAATCCTCAGACTCATGGAGATTTTTGTACCTTCCCGTTCTGTGAGGAGGTATTTGGGCAGGCATCGGGAACCTTGCCGTTCTCCTTGTCCTGCGTACAGTGAACCAACGAGTAAGGAGTCAGTACGAGTAATGTTTGCAATTAGTCACGCCTGACACACAACTCTGCTCGAAGCGTGAAATACGATGACCAGACATCTGCCCCCAGTCTACAATCGTGGACGCCATGAATTGCAGCCGGATGCCGCTGCTCGTACAATCTGCCCCCCTTCCGTTTATCAACAATTCCTTCCGGTCGTGCGCCAACTCGGCACCGCGGCTGCCCTCATCATTCTACTCTGCACGATCGCCTCTTCCAATTGGGCCTACGACATGGCGGGGCATTACTACACCCACGCCGCAATCTTGAGAGAGACGCAGAATGAGTCCTTTGATCCCTATCGCCTCATTGAATCATTTTGCGCTGAACTGCCCGACTTGGCCTACGAACTTGATGCAACTGTACAACGAGTGCGCGTCCTCAAAGACGTGAATGAATGGGAATGGGGCGTCGTGGGAAATTGCACCACAAAAACATGCACCCACATGGTCGCCATTCAATTTTATTTGCATGGGCTCACGGGCACTTCACCTGAGAGCATTCGCAATGCCGCCACGACCATGCTCAATGAACTCCAAGAGACAATTGATGCGCTGAAAAAGCAAACTGGTACGAATGTACAGCAGAATCTAGTAAACGTTGCCTGCACACGCGGATTTGCTACTCATCTTTTTGGCGATACCCACGCGCATGTCATGCTAAAAGATGAAGGTTTGCTCTACAAGCCAGGGTTGGGGCATGCCAAGGATAAACATGAGCCAGACTATGTATTCCGTCGTGGAGCAGCCCATTGGATGGCCTGGGTAAAAGACCTTGCCGCTCACCTTGGTACAAACAATCACGGCCCTATCCAAACTCAAGCAATCAAACCAGACAAACCCGATCAGAAGAATAAATCGGGAGAGGAGCATCGGCAAGACGAGTGCGAGATGCAGGAGAAACTGACCAGTCTCGCAACCACCCGGTGGGCCCGCTGGTCTCCGCCGATCGAGGATTGGGCTTCGTCTGTATGCCCTTCACGGAAGTCAACCCAAGGGAAACTAGCCCAACTCTCAGACCTTTGGTCTCCCACTTTAAAACGATGCCAGGAAGTCCTAGAGGAGGGACCAACTACAGATGGAAAGCCAACTAAAACTCTCGGAACTATTCTCAAGACACTAAGTGTTCCTCTTCCAATTCCCCAATGTGACAAAGTATGGAAAGACTATCTAGGCCTTGCTTATGAACGATTCAATGCGCAAAAGGGTGTGCAGGAGAAGCAATGGAAGTGGAATGGCTGGTGGCCAGAGAGAGAGGTCACTGAAAAGAAGCTTAACCCAGAGGCGTTGTCCCATAAATTCTCTTGCGGTGAAAAAACTAATTGCAAAGTAGAACAAGATACACTCGCTGATGGATGGAAGTAGGTCAACGGCTAACCGGTTGAATCATGCCCACACTTGAACCAAACGCACCTCACGACTGGACTGAGCGGGCGACCAGACTCGAATACCACATCCGGAATTACGACTGGATCATGCTATTCATGTTCGTTCTCTTTGTATTGATCGGCCCTGGCTGGCTGCTTATCAGACTACTAGGCTGCCAGAGCTTTCCACCCCTCGACATGTGGTGTGAGTGGTCTTTTACTATCCCTCTGCTTTTGCTTGTGTCAACCCTTGGGATATACATCATTGCACTGTGGGGCCTGATGGATTTTGGCATCGAATCAAAAATCAGAGCCAATGTTTCCTCTAACAAAGACCGCCCTCTTGATACCATTTCCCATGAGAAACTCAAGGAATTCATCACCCAGGCTCAAAGTAGGGACGAACACTCCTTCGATGCACACATCGCCCAACACAAGCGCCAACTCAAACGGCAGATGACACGATGGCGAACCCATACACGATCGGGCTACGAGCGTATCGGCGAAATCCATCAATTGCACGTCCGCACAATGGGAAGGATTACCTGCGCACTAATTGGTACCGAGATCGGGTATGGGGTTTTTTACTACACCGATTTTCCAGCGTTAGCAGCCTTTAGTGTTGCTATAATCTCTGCAACTGCTCTCTGGCTCCTCGCCTTATTTAAGATTAGCGCGGACAATGATGGGGGCACCAGTATTGATCTCCCACCCCTACCACGACCGCCTCAACCGCCCTCAGGAATTGAGCAAGTTCCCGTTGAGGTATTTCGCGATGAACTCGTCGAGATTGATACCCGACGCAAAAAAGTCTTGCAAACGCGAATAGCATTTTTCCCCGAACTCATTGATGCCCTTC
This sequence comes from Nitrospira sp., assembly GCA_046604365.1. Classification (GTDB taxonomy): domain Bacteria; phylum Nitrospirota; class Nitrospiria; order Nitrospirales; family Nitrospiraceae; genus Nitrospira_D. The sequence goes on along the minus strand of JBJACV010000024.1, from coordinate 19,021 downwards.
ATAAGGCAGATGCGAGCTACCAGGAGCAAGAGAAGAAAAAGAAAGAGCTTCAGTTACAGGAAGGAACATATCGCAATCTGATAAAGAAATTTGAGTACACATTTCTCAAGCATAATCCCGCCATTAAGCAAATTGAAGAGGAAATCCGTAAGCATCGCAAGAAGTCAGAAGAGACCAGGGAGCAACTCACCGCTGCTATTGGAAGGCCATCTACCAAATATGGACTCGTTGGCTTGGCACTGTCCGGTGGGGGCATTCGCTCAGCCGCCTTCAATTTGGGGACTCTCCAGGCCCTGGCACAAAACCGCATGTTGCGTTACGTAGATTATCTCTCAACTGTGTCCGGAGGGGGATATATTGGGTCTGCCCTAAGTTGCTTACTGATAAACGAGAAGTTTGACACGGACAGGAACTTCCCCTTCAGAGTCGATGAAGATGGACATGAATCTCTACCCACCATTCACATCCGAAACAGCAGTAATTATCTGGCTCCGGGAGGTATCCGTGACTTTTTACGCATTCCGGCGGAACTCCTTCGCGGCATCCTACTGAACTTTTTCCTCATATTCCCCTACATAGCCGCCAGCGCTCTCCTGACGGCTGCGACCATCAAATACATTCCTGGCTCGCTCAAGTCAGAAGCCTTTATTCCCGTACTTATCGGTTTGGTCTTTTGGCTTTTCCTTGTTGTCATCTATCCGCTGATCGCACAAGTCTACAGCAATTGGAACCGGCGTGATTCCCTTGGACGGCTTTACACAATCACTTTTGCGTTCATTCCCTTGGCTTTTGTGGTTTGCACACTGCCAACTTTGGCCGAATTGTATAGAATGAATTTTGATAAGATTCTGACTGAACTGCTTCAGAGTCAGCTGATTACGAACAGCGTCCCCAGCCTGGCTGACGATTCCAACATCCCCTACGTCAAAGCATTCCTTCTGCTCGTCGCCCTCCTGCCTTTAGCGGCAGCCAAGGTCGCGGTCAGGCATTTACGAACGCTTAAGGGAAAATTCGCTGTGTTCATGCTTGGCATCCTCGGCCCTCTTATCCTCTTTTTTGGTTATCTTGAGATCACGAAACAACTATACGAGAAAGGTCCTATCGCTGTCGGCATACTTATGGCTGCCGTGTTCGTTGCATTCTTGTTACGAATCGTTCTTGATATAAACAGAACATCGATGCACGATTTTTATCGTGACCGCTTAAGCAAAGCATTCTTGTTGGAATTGAACGAGAACGGCACAGTCGCCCATTCCAAACAGTCAGACGAGCAAAAGCTCCAAAACCTATCCCCATGCGGTCCCTACCACCTCATTGTCACCGCTCTCAATCTAACGGGAAGCAAAGATCCCAATCTAAGAGGCCGAAATGCCGATTACTTCATCCTGTCAAAGAAATACTGTGGCAGTAGCCGCACGACGTATATTGAGACCAGCAAACTGGAGAATGACTATGATCGCCATATGAACCTAGGCACTGCGATGGCAATTTCTGGTGCTGCCGCAGCTGCCAACATGGGCAGCACTACGGTCAAGTCGCTAGTCTTTCTCCTGACCCTCCTCAATATTCGTCTTGGATACTGGGCACCCAACCCCAAGCGATTTCACGAAAGCTCACCGATAGGAAATACTATCATCGGCATTCCATTTTACTACTTTTTCAGCGAACTCATGGGACGTCTCAATGAGAATGATCGCTACGTTAACCTGTCCGATGGTGGGCACATCGAAAATATTGGGCTCTACCCATTACTCGACCGACGCTGCAAATTCATCATCGCCTGTGATGCAGAACGGGACGGCAACTATGAATTTGGCAGTCTGGGGATAGCCCTGCGTTATGCGAAAATCTCCTTCAACATCAATGTGAAGTGGCAACCCGGGTTGACTCTGGATGACATCAGACCGGACAAATCAGGCTTCAGCAAAAGAAACTTTGCAGCCGCACAGATCATTTACCCCAATGATGATGAAGCTGGCTGGCTGTTATACATAAAGTCTTCACTCACAACTGACGTATCCACGCACGTCCGAGCGTACCGGGATGCTGCCAAACATGACCGGCAGGGGAACGATTTCCCACACGAAAGCACCACCGATCAATTCTTTTCAGAGGGCCAATTCGAAGCTTACCGTCAACTGGGATATGAAATTGTGGACAAAATTTTTGGTGCTAGCAGTATCTCAAACCTCGTGGGAGATGACAGGTCGCCCAGCACCGCATTGAGAGAGGTGTTCGATGATATAGTTAAGATGAACGCCCCAGCGCCTCAAACAACTATTCCTCCTGACCGTGACAGCGGGGGCGCGTAAATTAGACACACCCAAGGGGCTCGCTCATCTCGAAGGCGCCGGTCAAGAATGCACTGTCCATCATGCCCTCCCTCTTCTCCGAACGGGGCACGTGTTCAGATCACGTGTTCCCTCGCGTGCCGCTCGTGTGACGTCGTCGCATCCCGATCGTCATCGTCAGTGGAATCAGCTCGGATCTAAGCCGCACCAGTCACACCTCAGGATCAAGGCCTGATGGGGGGAGAGGGAATGGTGTCTGACACTGTCCCCTCAGGCCAAACTGGAGCGTAATGGGGTCAGGCATGACTGTGGACTTATTCATGATGCGTGACACGGGACGTTGCACAATACAGGATCCGGCCCCCATTGCTTCACCCCCAAAACAATCTTGAGGCTATCCCTTAGACCTGCGTGGTCCTTGTGGAAAATTTAGAATCTGTCCTGTGGTTCCAACCGGCTGGGATTGATGACTTGCTCGTGTTGGAAGAACTCGTATTGGTGGAGAGGCCACTGGTTCTTGTTGTGTGAAGAATCCCTCCTGCAGTCCCGCTAATGATTCTATGTCATGGGCAGAAAGTGGCAATGCAGACAGGATTCCATCACGGGTTTGTAACTTCTCTTTGATGATGAGTTCAAAGGAAAGTCTCAACAGGCAGGGCTCCTCAACTTTCAGGGTGTCATCAAGAGGCTCGAATTTCCGCCACCGTCTACGAGAGTATGCCATCCACAAACGCTTAACCTGTTCATCTGGGATGAAATTCAATTGTCCTGCGCGAACAAGTTGCATTCCAATGGATAGACCCCATTTGCTCTTAATGATTTTAAAAGCATCGAGCGTTGCGGAATATAATTCGTTCGCAAAGGTCTGGGCTGGCAAAAGAAACGCGCCAGCAAACCTATCAGCCTGTTCTTCTAATAGTTGGTGCTCAACGCTTCTATGTATGGCCGTCTTCTTTATCTTGCGATGCAAAATTAGATGACCAAGTTCATGCGCCGCATCGAATCGAGAGCGGCAAGCGACATTCTTATCTGCACCGAGAAAGACGTACGGAGTCTGGTCATCCAAGCAATATTCAGAAAAGGCATCAAGCTTTTCAGCCCCAAGCTCTTCGCGGGCAACAATAACGCCATTGTTCTCTAGCAGTTGAACTACATTGCCGATCGGCCCATCGCCAAGATTCCAGAATCGCCGACATTGCTGAGCGTAGTCATCAATCTCTTCCGGGGAAAAACGCACGGCTTCATCGGGAATCTCGAAAGACGGGATATTTACCTGTGGGAATTGGACGTACTCCCTTAAGTAGCTGACAATTTCCTGCAGCCACTCGTAGCGCCGCTCAGCTCTCGTTCGGGCGCCCATGGTGGCAGCCGCCATGGATCGATAAAATACAGTGCCGGGTTCTTCCCGAAGCAATGGCTTTCTGAAGAAAGCTTCAGGTAGACGCAAGATATCCCCAAGCTTTTTGGCAACTTCCGGCCGAGGGGCATGCTCGCCATTCTCATACTGATAAATGGCAGTCGTAGACTTGCCGATCAGATCCGATAGGGCAAGTGCTGAAAGTCCACGCGACTCTCTAGCCTGCCGCAGTCTGGCCCCAATAAATCCGGGTGCGCCGAGCTTCATTGGTTTTGGAGTCCTTCGTTCTGTGTCTTGATCTGCTTCTTCGGCTGAACAGCTGGTTGAATCTGCTCGGCCTCCACGAGTGGGATACGCAGGCTGGAAACGAGAGATTCAAATTTCCTGAACAAGTTTATTGAATGCACTACGCCATTATAGGCCTTGTCGGGGAAGAGGATCGAAGCAAAATCAGGTTGGCGATGGTCTTTAGGGTCGGGGGCATGCGCGAGGATCGCATAGATGAATTCGCTATCAGTTGAGCCCCACATATCAAGCTGACTCGTACAGGCGTATTCTCGACGGTATTCCGCATCGCGTGGCAGTTCATCGGAGGTTTCAACTGAGTGGGCAGTCAGAATAATATGCCCTGAAGTGACGCGGGTATGGTAACGCTCCGCAGTCGCCAGGACTCCTGAAAATCTGGCAGGCAGCCCCCTGAGATCGGATCGGATCTGCGTCCATCGATAGAGGGGGCAAATGTCCCGCGCCTCTTCCTTTGGGAACTTGGCCGCGCAATCATCAAAGGCAGTTTTGTATGCACCGAACAAGCATTTAATGAGGGCCTCTTGAATGATCTTTGAGAAAGAATCGTTGAAGATGGACTCGATTTCAGATGGTGAGAGTGCCACTTTGAACCTCCTTCATCAAGGGGTGACAGCAAAGTTATAGCACGTCAGCGACACATTCTGTCAAGTTTTGGTTTACTGATTGTCGATTTATATAAGTTTTGTGGGATTCCGCGTTTTCTTGGATCGCAGGTGAATGGAGGGTAGTGGGTCAGTTTGATTTTCGCTGGTCCTGGTGGTGGAACGATTTGCGCGGTGAAAGGATCGGAAGAGAAGAGGAGCCGCCCCGCGCAGGGATTTCGCGGTCGTCTAGAGCATTGTGGCCAGGTCCGCCTCGATCATCTCCGGCTTATCGCTCGGCGCATAGCGTTTCAGGACCGTGCCGTCGGAACCGACGAGGAACTTGGTGAAGTTCCATTTGATCGCCTCGGCACCGAGAATCCCGGGCTTCTCCGATTTCAGATATTGGTAGAGCGGGTGCGCATTCGCGCCGTTCACGTCGATCTTGGCGAACATCGGAAAGGTGACACTGAATTTGCTGGTGCAGAACTGTTCAATCTCCGCTTCGCCGCCCGGCTCCTGCTGTCCGAACTGGTTACAGGGGAACCCGAGCACCACGAACCCCCGATCTTTGAATTTGCCGTAGAGCGCCTGGAGTCCCTCATACTGCGGCGTGAAGCCGCACTGGCTCGCGACATTCACGATGAGCAGCGTCTTGCCGCGGTAGACATCCATTTTCTGCGGCGTGCCGTCGATCGTGACGAGGTCGATGTCGTAGAAACTCATAGCTCCCATCTCACAGCGTTTCCCTGTTCATGACCGTACAAGCCTGTCATCCGTCTGCGCAGACAACAGCTCACTCGTAGGGACATTGGCATGCACGGCCCGAAACATGCCAAAGCGACAGAGCCCTGTCCCGAATGCCAAACGCATTAACAGGATCGTGGGCACTTCCCGCAATGATTTAATCAACCCGGTCATACCAAACCGGACAATCCCTGCTGGACGGACAATTCCCTGCCAGATCGAATCAAGCCATGAGGGTAAGGTTTCGGCAGTCCAATCTGCGGTGGTGACTTCACCCGCCACCAGTCCGGTTGCCTCCAGTAATTCTGAAAACTCTTCAATGCTGGAAAATGCCGGATGAGCCCACTGATCCAGTAGTTGCCGCATCACCGGCTTTTCCCACCAATTGAGTGGAACCTGGCGATCGTCCCGCTGATTCCAATCGGCCACAACCAGAATTCCACCCGGTTTCAGCACGCGCATGAGCTCACGGGCAAATTGCGCCTTATCCGGCATGTGCGGTCCTGCCTCGACCGACCAGACCACATCAAAGCTGGCATCGGGGAACGACAGGGCCAATGCATCATCGACCTGAAAACGGGCATTCACCTCCGGGGCGGTCAGTTCTTGAGCCCGTCTGACTTGCTGAGGGCTGAGGGTGACTCCGGTGACGGCAAAGCCATACTCCCGCGCCAGCATGCGACTGCTGCCGCCGATGCCGCAGCCCACATCCAACACCGTCGTACCGGAAGGAAGCTTGTCTAACCCGCCCCAACGCACCATTTCATGCACAAAGTCTGACTTGGCTTTGAGAAAATCCTTCTTGCGGGGTGGAGAGCCATAGTGTCCCAGATGAATATGTTCGCCCCAGTAGAACTCGAGAATGCCGTCATTCGTCCAGTCATCATAGGAATCGGCGACAGAATCGGCAGACTGATATTTGCGGGGGACTCGCACGTACAGCACGACGCCGATCAGCAGTACGACCAGGAGAAGGACGATCGCCGCTAAGAACATGTTCATCATATCGAATGTCCGATTACCGTGATGTCGTTAACAGTGCTCTGCAAACACGGGCGAAAAGTGGCGCAGATTAGACTCGGAAATGTGACCAAGTCAAGCTGCCGGCGACTCCGCCTGCTACGTCCTGAACGCCGCCTTCAACACAGACTTCTGCCCCGCTATTCCGTTCGAATGGCTGTTGCCGATTAACATCGCGACGACGGATAATATGTCCCTGAACAAACAGACCACACCGGTCCAGTGATGGCCACGCGGAGCGTCGATCAATCATGAATCTGAAGGCAGCGGATCAGCGGACTGCGCCCCGGGTTGCGGTGCAGTTTCACGCCCTGGTGTCGGGCCCCGTCCAGTCTGAAGGGACGGGCATCATTCTCGATCTGTCACGGAGCGGATGCCGGCTGGAAAGCCAGGCCCTCATGTTGCCCGGCCTCTCGTTAGAACTGCGCATCGCAGTGCCCGGCTTGGAGTGGGCGCTGATGATTGATGGGGCGGATGTGCAGTGGACGAACGATGACCACGCCGGGCTGGCGTTTGTTCGAATGAGAGAGACGGAACGGCAGCGACTCGACGACGTCATGACCGCCCTGCTCGCGAGAACGTCTGAAGACGGCGACGACAAACAGGTCGAGCCGGTGCCGGTGGAGTTCCAAGGACTGGAACCGGTGCTGTCGAACAATCCAGAAGTGGCCGTCAGTAAGGGGCTGGCCTGGTTCGCTCACGACCGCGCGGAATTCCCCTTTCGAGGAGGGAGCCTGCTCAACAGGGCGTTTCCCACCTGTACGCCCGAACTCGCAGCCGCGCTCAGCGAGTTGATCAAGTCTGGCGGCAACACGGAGGTAGAATTCTCTCTGGTGCTGCTCCGGAACTATCGTGGCTCGACATCCGCCGACGGCGTCTTGAAAGAAATTGTGTCGCGCTTTCCACAGGACGATCGCAAAATGGGCGGAGTCCGGCTCAGCATCAACAGCCCCGGCACGGTCTCCGGTGAGTTCGGGCTTGCGGAAGCCTGGCGAGTCAGGAAGGAGTCGCTGGCGCGCTGGCTGACGGACACACGACCGGCGGTCACCGCGTTCGCCGAGCACCACATGGCGGAACTCGACCGGATGATCGTGGCAGAGCGGCGCCGTGTGGAGGCCGAACGGGAACTGCGAGAGCGGAGCCGACATGAGGACGAGTCAGATGGGTACAGGGCCAAACCCTTCTGATAGCAGAAACATCCTGTGCGCTGCGCTCAATTCTTATTCATTCGCACCGTCCGCCGCACTATCTTGCTGGCATGGTAGGGCTCCGGCCTTGTAATCACACATCCCACTTCGTTATTCTTCCGCGCCCAGGCGAGCTGACAGATCCACAGCCTTTCCTGATGCCATGATTTGGTGATCGTTTCTACTCTAACCGGAGGCACCCAATGATACTAACCTTTTCTCTACGCATCGGCTTGATCAGCAGCCTGTTGACGTTGTCCGGGTGCGGGCTGAACATGTTTGCGGGCTCGAAGTCCCCGGTGATTATCGACCACGTAGGAGATCGAGTGGGAACCGTGGCTGCCACCACCGATCGACGGGTTGTGCTCGTCCGGCTCCAGGAGAATTCGGCAAGTGAAGCAGGCCGGTTTTGCACTCAACCACCGCTCGATGCCGACCAGAATGTCACCAGCGCGCTCGCGGCGATGCGGGACCTGTCCACCGACAAGATCGATACACATTTGAAGGCGGCCTTGGCTCGATCCTTCGCGCAAATCTTACCGGCATTTGTCAGACGTACGCAGGGGCTTCAACTATATAGAGAGGCCATGTACAACCTCTGCCAGAACTACCTCAACCATGCCATCAAAGAGGACGCGCTCCAGACACAATCGATGAAGATTCTAGACGTGTCGGTGAAACTGATCGAACAGGAGCTGACACTTGCGCATGAGGCCATGAACGAGCTCTCTCTGCCTACTCCGGGAATGGCGCGCCCATAGTCAAGATGGTCGATCCAGGCGAGACGTACGCTTCGATACGTTGATCTCTAATCGACGCGACCTCTCTGCGCGAAGCGCGTCGGCTGAGGCAGGGAACACAGCCGGGCTGACTTTGTCGGCACCCTGCCACATACGCGGGATGTATAATGTGCTCATGCGGGCGATCGCGTTCAGCATCATCGTAGCCCTCGTCGTCATAAGGCCAGCCCTCCTGACCGCTTCTGAAGACCGCCCATCTTCGCAGCCGGGCGCGCGAGAACGCTTGAATCAGGTCTTGAATCCTGACGGCGGCATTCACGTGTACAAGAACTATCGCGGAACCGCCGAAAGCACGATCACGCTGCCCAACGGCGAGCGACTCATCACTGTACAACCACCCCACGGATCAGGACTCAATCTTGGCCCTCCTCTTCAATTGAACAGTCGGCCGCTCCAGCTGCCTCCTCCACCTTCCATTCTAGCTCAGCCGCCGGATCCGGAGTTCCCGCAGAGGGCCCGCTAACCCACATTATTCATGACGGTTCGTGACGGAACCGCCAAGACGCCAGGCGAGACGGGCATGCGAAGGCCTGAGAGACCGAGGCATACTTGAATTAGTATGTCGAGGTCACGAGGGGCGAGCCTGCCCGCCTGGCCGTGAGAGAACCACGGCCAGGCTTGTCGCAGCGGCGTATCGGCGGTTGCAGTAGAAGCGCTCATGAATAATGTGGGTTAAGACAACCTTCGTTTCGCAATCGGTCATCCCCCCGCCGCACCTCGCTCAAGCCTGCGCTCCAAACGACCGACACAATTACAGAGGACCACCGACAACAGTACGCCACACACAGGGGGCCATGGTGACGAACGCACAACTCGACCAGACCTGTATCAACACAATCCGCACCCTTTCGATGGATGCCGTACAGCAGGCCAATTCCGGCCATCCGGGAACCCCGATGGCCATGGCCCCGGTCGCCTACTGTCTGTGGCAGCGAATCCTCCGATTCGATCCGAGCGATCCGATTTGGCCGAACCGGGACCGGTTCGTGCTGTCGATGGGGCACGCCTCCATGCTCCTGTACTCACTGTTGCATTTGACCGGGGTAAAAGCAGTGAACCCCCAATACGAACGGCTGGGCGAGCTCTCAGTGCAACTGGATGACCTCAAACGATTCCGTCAGCTCAACAGCAAATGTGCAGGACACCCGGAATACCGCTGGACCTCCGGCGTGGAAACCACGACCGGTCCGCTCGGGCAAGGGGTGGCCACCAGCGTCGGGATGGCGATCGCCGCCCAATGGCAAGCCCGGTACTTCAATCGCCCGGGTTTCGACCTGTTCGACTACGACGTCTACGCTCTCTGCGGCGATGGCTGCATGATGGAAGGCGTCACCGCCGAAGCGGCGTCCCTGGCGGCACACTTGAAATTGTCCAACCTCTGCTGGATCTACGACAACAATAAGATCACGATTGAAGGGCACACAGAGTGGGCCTTCAGCGAAGACGTGGCCACCCGGTTCATCGGATACGGATGGAACGTGACCCGAGTCGGCGACGCCAACGATCTCGACCAGCTCGAACGGGCCTTGACCACGTTCAAAAAGGAATCGGATCGCCCGACGCTGATCATCGTCGACAGCCATATCGCCTATGGCTCTCCCAACAAGCAAGACACCCACGCGGCACACGGCGAACCGCTGGGCGAAGAGGAAATTCGACTGACCAAACGGAACTACGGCTGGCCTGAAAACGAAAAGTTCCTGGTTCCAGATGGCGTCCGCGAGCATTTCCAGCAGGGCATGGGTCAGCGTGGACAAGCGGCGCGCGCAGCCTGGATGGCCAAGTTTGAGGACTACCAACGCCAGTTCCCCCGGCTCGCCGGCCATCTCTCTGATATGCAACAGCGCCGACTGCCTGATGGATGGGACAAGGCTCTCCCCGTATTCCCTCCCGATGCCAAGGGAGTGGCCGGCCGCGATGCCTCGAGCAAAACCCTCAATGCTCTGGCGCAAGAGATCCCGTGGCTGCTCGGAGGGTCGGCGGATCTGGCCCCATCGACGAAGACCCGCTTGACCTTCGAAGGAGCCGGCGATTTCACTGCAACGGATCGCGGTGGGCGCAACCTGCATTTCGGCGTCCGGGAACATGCGATGGGCTCCGTGTTGAACGGACTCTCCCTCTCCAAAGTGCGTCCCTATGGATCCGGCTTCCTGATTTTCAGCGATTACAGCCGGGGCGCAATCCGCTTGAGCGCGCTGATGGAAATTCCTGTCATCCACATTTTCACGCATGATTCGATCGGAGTCGGCGAGGATGGCCCCACGCACCAGCCGATTGAGCAGCTGGCCTCGCTGCGGGCAGTTCCACACCTCATCGTCCTTCGCCCTGCCGATGCGAACGAGGTGGCTGAAGCCTGGCGCGTCATTATGCAGATGCAGCACGAGCCGGTCGCGTTGATCCTGACCCGCCAGGCCCTTCCGACCATCGACCGGGTCACATATGCCGCCGCATCCGGAGTGGCAAAAGGCGCCTACGTGTTAGCCGACGTGTCTGGAGGGAAACCGGACGTGCTGCTCCTCGCCAGCGGCAGTGAAGTCTGGCTCTGCCTTGAAGCAGCGGAGCAGTTGAAGGCACAAGGGATCAAGGCGCGCGTGGTGAGCATGCCCTCCTGGGAGCTGTTCGAGCATCAGCCGCAGCAGTATCGCGACAGCGTGATTCCTCCGACCGTCACGGCACGGGTCTGCGTGGAACAGGCGTCCACGTTCGGGTGGGCTCGCTATGCGGGGTTGACGGGCGAGGTCATCGGCATGCAATCGTTTGGAGCGTCGGCTCCCCTCAAGGAACTCCAAAAGAAATTCGGGTTCACGACGGACAACGTTGTCGCGGCAGCGAACAGACAGCTCCAGAAACCCGCAAAAGCCGCCTGAGGTTTTTGCAGCGTGCGTTCGTCTGCCAGCCTCTTGGTACAGCGCAACAGCATTGCAGGTCGCCCGCATTATGCCGCTCGCCTCCCACAATCTGCTCACGCCTGGCCCTACTCGTCCGGCGATCTCGTACAAACAGCCCTACCGTCCCCAAATGTTGCTGACACCCTTATCCGGTTACACCCTTATCCGGTTACTCGAATGTATGTTTGCAAGCCCTGCCTGCTTCGTTGCCCCCTTCTTGTTCTTTTCGCGCATTTGGACGACAATTTCCGCCATTCGTGGCATACGACTCTTGTTCGCCTTGCGATGTGACGAGACCGGGTGTTGACAGGCCTGGTGGTCGCCACTAGGCTGTGCGGGCCCATATTGGACCAAGCGTGCGGGAGGAATGCCGGTGAGTCAAGAGTCTAGACAGGCCCAACGTTTTGCGGTTCAACTTCCGGTTCTGTTCGGTGACACAGCCGCATCGGAACAAGGGACGGTCCTCAACATTTCGGCGGAGGGCTGCGCCTTGACGGCTGAGCGCATCCCGGAACTGCACACGCATGTGTCGATCCACATAGATCTTCCGGACGGCACGGAACCGCTTGACATCGAATTGGCCGGAGTTCGATGGGTGACTGACTATCGATGCGGGCTGGAGTTCATCCGGATATCCGGCGAATCGCTGGCACGGCTGCGAGCTTTCGTCGCGTTGCTGGAAAACACCCCGTAATAGGGCGCAACCTGTGGACGCCGGACGGGGTCGAGTTTACTTCATGGCCACGGCACGGATCTGGCGATAGGTCGTGATGCCGCGCAGGACTTTTTGTATGCCGTCTTGCACCAGCGTCACCATTCCCTCACGCATCGCGACCTTCAAGATTTCCGCCGACCTGGCCTTCGATTGGATAAGTCCTTTCACCTCTTCCGAGCCGACCAGGAGCTCGTGCAGCGGGATACGCCCCTTGAAGCCGGTTTTATTGCAGACTTCGCAGCCTCGTCCCCGATATAGCACCAGGCTGTCCGAATACTCGACTCCGAGCCGTTCCCAATAGCCCGCACCATAGCCTTGAACGAGCTCGTCGTATTCCTGCCGCGTCGGATGGTACCCCTCTTTGCACTCTTCACAAATGCGTTTGCACAGACGTTTGGCCACGATGCCCTGCATGGCATCGGCAAAATTGAAGGAGTCGCATCCCATGTCGAGCAGTCTCGTCACTGTTTCGACCGCACTGTTCGTATGCAGCGTGCTCAGGACGAGATGTCCCGTCAGCGAAGCTTCAATCGCGATGTCGGCTGTCTCTTTATCGCGCATCTCGCCGATCATGATGACGTCCGGGTCCGCCCGCAGAAACGCCCTCAGCGCAGCAGCAAAGGTAAATCCGATCTTGGGATGCACTTGGACCTGCCGCAGTCCTTCCTGGGTGATCTCGATCGGATCCTCCGCCGTCCATATTTTCCGCTCTTCGGTATTGATCTGCCTCAGCACGGCATGCAGCGTCGTCGTTTTCCCGGACCCGGTCGGCCCCACGCACAACAAGATGCCATGCGGTTTCAGCGCAAGGGATTTGATGGTCTGCAGGATGTCCGGCGCAAAATCCATCATTTCCAACGGCATCGTTTCCTTCGCCGTCAGCAACCGCATCACGACGTCCTCGTTGCCGCCGGCCGTGGGGAGTGTTGCGATCCGCAGTTCTATCTGGCGGTCCTTGGCCAGTTTGTACCGGATCTTCCCGTCTTGCGGCTTCCGTCGTTCCGCGATATCCAGGTTCGCCATGATCTTGATACGGGAGATGATCGCCCGTCGATACACCGCGGGAATCCGCATGTACGTGAAACACGTCCCGTCGACACGGAAACGCACCGCGGTTTCCTTCTTGTCCGAGTAGGGCTCAATATGCACATCCGATGCACTCAGCCGGTAGGCATCCGCAATAACCTGATTAGCCAGCCGTACGATAGCGGAATCGTTTTCGTCAACGTCTCCTTTGTCCGCCTCACTGGTTCTCTCTGATCCCGCCTCATTGACCAGCTCTCCAAGAATCTCCGTGATCGACGCCCCGTCCGCCTGCCCGGTCACGACAAGAATATACTGTTCAATATCACGGCGGAGACCGACTGAAAACCGGACCGTGACGCCGGGAAAGGCCCGACGGATATCAAGCCCCTTGTCCAGGTCATGCGGGTCATTAATGACCACGTCCAGCACGGTTCCTTGACGCTTCAGCGGAATCCAGGCGCTGTTCCTAAGGTAGTCGAAGCTGAGATTTTTCAAGAGGTCCGGATCGATGATGGTTCGTTCATCGAAGGGCACATACGGACACTGATAGAATTCACTCAGTGCCGCACCGAGATCGCTCTTCGGCACGCGATACTTATCGAGGAGAACGGTTTCCAGATCCACTTCGCGGGATAAGGCTTCTTTGACGGCGGCATCCAAGTCATCCTGACTGATCAGGCCACGGTAGGCAAGGCAGTCCAACAGACTGCGCTCCATCGCTCTTCGGAACTGTTTCGCCATGCTGGATTTCGTCAATACGGCGGCTGAAGTGACTGTCTGCCTGTTGCCCGGCTCAATGCTGCGTATGGCTATCTTACCCCATGCCGTGCGACCGGCAATAAGAAGTTGAAATTATTCACTATCGAACGATGAAGAGGATGAGTGGAGATCGGGGAGATCCGGGCAAATCAGGCAATCCAACATTGCCAAAGACAGGCGGTTGAATTGCCTGTCGCGCTCAGTCTGCGCTGCAAGCCAGGGTCCACAGGTCTTTGGCAATCGTCCCGGATTCCAATTCGCCTACAGACGCCCATTCCTGATTGGGGGGAGTGCTCTTCAAGACCATCTCGCCGCTCTCCATCGCGCCGGCATAATGCACAATCGTCAGCAGTCTCGTGCGCGATTTCCCACAGTCATACTCCCGTTGCATCTTGGCGGACCGAAACGAGATGCCGCCCTCCTTGGTCTGCGTGGTTTTAAAGTCGTAGAGGACCCAGAGACTTCGTTCGTCCCCGTTGCGTTCGATCGTCGAGGGATCAATATAAATCGTCAGACCGAGCTTCTCATCCCCCCCAAGCGATACCCAGCCGGCATACGCCGGGCCAACACCAATGAACACCAGCAATAGAATTATCACCCAGCGCGTCATACGATTCTCTCCCTTATCATGTAGTCTCAACGAAACCCCGAGCGGTCTATACTACACTTCATATAAACCACTGACTATTTATTGTAGTAGCGTCATTGATGCTGCAGACAAACACTGTCGACTTTCTTCCTAGACACTATCGCTGGCCACAAAATAAGAAAGCCTGCTGGCTTTCACCAGCAGGCTTTCTGTTTGTAACCCGGCAGCGTCCTACTTTCCCACTGCCTCACGGCAGCAGTATCATCGGCCTTGGAGGGCTTAACTTCCGTGTTCGGTATGGGAACGGGTGGGGCCCCTCCGGTATGGCCACCGGGAACACTGAATAGGTCTTGAATCCTGCATGCTGAGTCCTCAGTGAGTTCGAGCCATATGCTCTGCACTCAGAACTTTTTTCAGCACTCGCCAACGCGTTCTGCGCGTTGCGATGAAGACCATGTCTATCAGGAGCAAAGGATGTTAAACCGCACGACCGATTAGTACTGGTTAGCTACAGCCCTTACGGACCTTCCACACCCAGCCTATCAAACTCGTGGTCTACGAGTGGTCTTTAGGTAGCATATTGCTACGGGAGAGCTTATCTTGAGGCACGCTTCTCGCTTAGATGCTTTCAGCGATTATCGCTTCCGAACATAGCTACCCGGCGCTGCCGCTGGCGCGACAACCGGCACACTAGAGGTTCGTCCTTCACAGTCCTCTCGTACTAGTGAAAGCCCCTCTCAACTCTCCTCCGCCCACAACAGATAGGGACCGAACTGTCTCACGACGTTCTGAACCCAACTCTCGTACCGCTTTAATAGGCGAACAGCCTAACCCTTGGGACCAGCTTCAGCCCCAGGATGCGATGAGTCGACATCGAGGTGCCAAACCTCCCCGTCGATGTGAACTCTTGGGGGAGATCAGCCTGTTATCCCCGGCGTACCTTTTATCCGTTGAGCGATGGCCCTTCCACACAGAACCACCGGATCACTAAGTCCGACTTTCGTCTCTGCTCGAGCTGTCGCTCTCGCAGTCAAGCTCCCTTATGCCTTTGCACTCGACGGCTGATTACCGACCAGCCTGAGGGAACCTTTGAACGCCTCCGTTACCTTTTGGGAGGCGACCGCCCCAGTCAAACTACCCACCAGACACTGTCTTCGTCCTGGATGACAGGACCGAGTTAGAATATCAGAACGTTCAGGGTGGTATTTCAACGTTGCCTCCACGCGACCTAGCGGCCACGCTTCATAGGCTCCCACCTATCCTACACAGCCCCTTCCAACATCCAATGTCAAGTTGTAGTAAAGGTGCACAGGGTCTTTCCGTCTAGTTGCGGGCACCCGGCTTCTTCACCGGAACAACAAATTCGCTGAGTCACTTCCCGAGACAGCGCTCCAGTCGTTACGCCATTCATGCAGGTCGGAACTTACCCGACAAGGAATTTCGCTACCTTAGGACCGTTATAGTTACGGCCGCCGTTTACTGGGGCTTCCCTTCAAAGCGTCGCCTTGCGGCTAACTCCTCCGGTTAACCTTCCAGCACCGGGCAGGCGTCAGACCCTATACGTCCACTTGCGTGTTCGCAGAGTCCTGTGTTTTTGGTAAACAGTCGCTAGAGCCACTTTATTGCAACCACGTTCGGCTTATCCTGTACGAACTTACCTACACGTGGCACCCCTTCTCCCGAAGTTACGGGGCTAAATTGCAAAGTTCCTTAGGAAGTGTTCTCTCACGCCCCTTGGTGTATTCCACCCACCTACCTGTGTCGGTTTGCGGTACGGACACAATGATAACTCGCTACGAGGCTTTTCTTGGCAGCATGGGATCAGTCCGTTTACGGCCTTGCGGCCTCCCCATCACGTCTCGGCGTTAACGGCCTCGCGGATTTGCCAACGAGACCCGCCTACACGCTTGGACCGGGTATTCCAGGGACCCGGCGGTGCCTACCCTTCTGCGTCCCCCCTTCGCTGATAACGCTATCACTGTGGTACAGGAATGTTGACCTGTTTTCCATCGCCTACGCCTCTCGGCCTCGGCTTAGGGTCCGACTCACCCTGACCTGACGAACATAGGCCAGGAAACCTTAGGTTTACGGGGTTGATGATTCTCACATCAATTATCGCTACTTATGCCTGCATAATCTCTTCTCTGCGCTCCAGCTGTCCTTGTCGGTCAACCTTCACTGCACAGAGAATGCTCCCCTACCACTCCTATCTTGCGATAGAAGTCCGTAGCTTCGGTGGCAAACTTGAGCCCCGT
>JBJACV010000023.1:0-33510 GCA_046604365.1 Nitrospira sp. | reverse complement strand
TGATTGGTTTCGTCGGCCGTCAGCCCGTCCTGCGACCGCTGCTTTCGCTCAAGCTGCGCGATGTCCTTCTGTAGCCGAAGGATCGTTTGCCGGATGATGACGGTAAACCCCGTACTAAGAGGCCCGATTTCTTCTTTGACAATCGCGCGCGTTTCCTGCGCCATCGCGGTATTGATGGACCGCAGCAACAGCGGTTGCACGACAAACCAGACTAGTGGAATAACAGCGCCGATCGATACAACGGTGCTTAAGAGCGCACCGATACCTTGGCCCTTGTCGATCTTCACGGGTTACTATCCGTTCGGGTCACTGCTGATTCTCCCTTCAAGTTGGATCAGCGGATGGCCTGGGGCCGGGGGTCCGCAAGGGCTCCCGGCTTCGCAATTATATGCACGACGCAAGCATTCTGTCAGCCGTCGAGCACGTCGATGACGACCTTCTCACCGCGAAGCAGCGCCGGAGCGATCTTGCTATAGACGCGCTTGTAGGCTTGCTGGCTGTTCGCCAACGCCCCCGAGCTCATGGCGGTATCCGCCAGTAACGGACACCCCGCCGTGTGCTCGGTGGTAGCTCCCATGTGCAGCATCACGCCCTCGAAGTTCGGGACGTTCTGCAACGCCAACATGCCTTGGTGCTCGGCCTGAAATTTCTCTTTGTACTTGTCGTGAAGCCGGCCGATCTTCTGAAGCTTGATCTCGTATCGCCCTCGCGGGATGCGAGTCTCGCCCGCGATCTTGACCGTGCGCGCTTCGTCCTCGAGCGTGAAACATTCAAACTGGCCGTCAACAAAAAAGGCTCCGAGCGTCCAATCCGTCATGGACGCGAACCTGCGAATTGTGAGGATCATTCAGCCCTTCGGCGGCGTGATGTGCGTTCTGTCGAAAGTGTTCAAAGTCACCGCCCACCATTGCGCGAGCTTCAACCGCCAGCCGTCGCTATGGCGGAAGTGCCTTTCAGCCCTGGACGTGAACAGCCACTCTCTCGGCACCTCGGCAAACATCAACGTCCCTGCCACGAGGTTGAACGCGACATCAAGCGCAAGCCCGATCACGGCCCACGGCAGAATGTTGACCTTCCAGAACAGCGACAGCTTTCCGCCTTCGTCCTGCACCCGCTTGGCGTGCATGACTAGGACGTAGGAGCCCATGAGCACGAAGTACCCGACGACGAGAGCTGCTAGCGACTTCATAGCGCGTAGGTGATTTGCCAGCCGGGAGAGAGTCCCTTGGTTCCGCTGCTAGTCCATCCGGTTGTTGAAAAAGGCAGGTCCGTTAAAAACGTGACCGTGGTCGCTGACGCAGCAATCGTGCAAAGGGCAAGTTGATCGGCGCCGTTATCGACCGCGTGACTTAAAACAATAACGGCAGCGCTTGGCGTGCAGGCTGCCGGCAGCCCAGTCATGGTAAGCGCCGTTGTGTTCGACGTGCCAGTGATTCCTGATGCGGCAACTAGCGTGCAGAGCTTTCCAGTACCGGCAGAGTTGGCGACGACCTTATAAGAAACAGTACCGGTCGTCGCCCCGCTCATTCCCGTCAGCGTGCCGGTGAAGGAGCCTTCGGTAATGGTCGCAACCGAGACGCCGTTGGCCTGGATCGCCGTTCCGGCGAGGTTGACCGAATCGACCGTCGTTCCAGTTCTATCGACCGTTAGAAAAACCGCCGCTGTGGCGCCATCGTCCGAGTACACACGACCAGTGAGCGCCTCAGAAGAAGCCAAAAAGGCCCAAGCCTTGTTATTGGCAGCAGCATCCGTTTCGTTCAACATGAAAGACGGGGCACTGCCAGAAATGGCAATCGGCGCCGTCGCGGCAGTTCCGGTCCAACCGCTTGATGTAAACACGTTAGCCGCAGAGAGCACCGCAGGAACGGTGATGTTGTCCTCGGTCCAAAACGGCGAGGTCGGAGGGTCGGTGTCGGCCGCAGAAGCCATCACGAGCTTGTACGAACCGCCAGCCGGATTGATCCACGCCGCCGCAAATCGCCCGTTTGAGTCGGCTACCATCGGGTTCGAGTGCAGCACCGACATCGCCGAGGTCGTGTACCAAGCCCGCTTGGTCGTCGTGCCGGCCTCGTAACACCACATTTGCGCGCCCGCGACCGTTGTGCCACCGTTAAGGGGGCTCTGACGCGGCAGCGTGACTAAGGAACCGGCCATCTATGGGGTCTCCTGAAACGAAAAAACCCGCTCGAGGCGGGCTCTATAAGTGACCGACCAGCAAGAACTGATCGTCTGGACAATGCTTCTGAAGCCTTTCGGCTTTCTCCTTATTCTTTTGCTGGTCTACCCCGCGCGACTCGCGGTCATCCGTTTCATGCCAGAAGGCAAGCTCAAGCGGCTACTTCTCTTCCGGGTAACTGACAACTACCAGTGACGCGGGTAACGCGGCTCGCGTCGATTGCCGAGCCGCCGATAACAACCTAGTGCCAGGAGAATAGCTCGGCGTCGTCATCGCGTTCTGGTACGGCTCGCTCAGGATTCCAGCTCGAGCGCCAATCCGCCCAGCGGGCATGGCGAGCATTCCAGGGTTGACCGTAGCCGCACCAGCACCAGCCACGAGCGCATCGACCGCCGACACTCCGGGGCTATCGAGCACTTCTCTTGAGGCTCGCGGGAACGCTTGAGCGAACCGCGCCGCCATCTCGATTCCACCGGTTAGCGGCTTGCCTTTCTTCAGCTCGCGTGCCAACGCCATCGCGTTGATGTTGCCGGTCGATTCGTTCAAGGCCGATTCGACGGTGTGAGTCTTGGCAATAAGCGTTCTGGCTTGATCGAACCGACTCGCCAAATGCCCCTTGCCAGTGTTCTCTAGGTGACGCACGACAACATCTTCGAGCGCTCCCGCCGCTTCCCACTGAGCGCGCCCTAGAGCTCGTCGCGTCGGGTCTGCCCCATAAGCGAGATTCGCGCCGGCTGCTGCGCGAAGTTGCTTGGTGTACTCGACCGCGCTCGACACTCTGAATTTGTCGCGCAGCAGCGTGTCAACGAGATCGTTGATCTCTTTCCCTGCCGCTACGTTGGCATCGGGGAAGTCCTTCGCTACCTCGTCAACGCTTTGCGTCAAGCCCGCGAGATCGTCGAGATAGGCGGAATCTACTGCTACCTCGCCCGCAGATTTCATGGCGCGGTAGACATTGCCGGCACGCTCGCGGATGGTTTTCAGGCTTTCGCGTGTCAGCGGAGCGCCTTCGGCAAGTCCAAGATCCTCGCGAATGAGCCGATTCGTTGTCGCCTGATTCCGTAGTGCTGCGGCTTGTTGAGTTGCAGCTTTGCCGGAGACGCTTTCGGCTAGTCGATTCGTAACGGTGGGGTTAGTCGTCGAAGGCGGGACCACGTAACCCGCTCGTCGAGCATCCCGCAGCGTCGTATCGCGGACTGCGTTTTGCGCTTGGCTCGCTTCTGCGGCGGTAGTTTTGTTGGCAATGCGGTTGCCGACGAATTGCGAAATCTTCTGGCCGATGTACTGACTTGCGCCGCTAGCCGCTGCGCCAATCGCGGTATTGGCAGCCCTCTCTCTAGCACTAGTCGTCGGCTGAAGCGCTCCGTAAGCTCCACCAATCGCCGCCGAGCCGGCTACGGTGTTAGCTCCGGGGATGGCTAACGACGGAATGGCCGAGACGAGACTTGCGCCCACAAATCCGGCCTTGCCGGCGCCAGTTTCCATGAGCGGCCGATCGGTTTCACGTTTGGCGGCCGCTTCTTGCTCGAGCGCGGTATCCTCCGGCTTGTCGCTCAACATCTCCTGAACGATGCCACCACGTCTCACGGTGTTGGCAACCTGCCGAGCGCCAAGGCCAATGTCAGTGAAGAACTTGCCAGCACCGGCCGCGAGGTCGCGATACTCCTGCGCCTGAGTGAACAGCGGGCCTTTATCCGAACTGCGGATCGCCGCGGAGTTCGACATCGGGCCGTACTTGTCCTGAAACTCTTTCGAAGACGGATCGACTTCAGAGGGATCGAACGTACTCGCGTAACGCTTTTGGAAATGCGCTAGCGCTTGCTCTTGCGTGCCCTCCCCGGAAATCTGATAGCGCTTCCCGTTGGGCGCCGTGATCTCGTAAGTGGGCACTAGTCAACCTGCCTGATGGACCACTGACCGGTAGATGACTGTCCACTTGGTGCATCAGAACTGACGCCAGATGCAACGTTGCTGTACGCGGCCTCAAGATCAGAAAGGAACGTCTCTAACTCGGCAATGGCCTTACGATTCACGTCGGGGTAGTTGCTAGAGGCGGGCAACGCGAGATTGGCCAAGCGCTGCTCAAGGTCAGATTGCGAGCCAACGCCAGGAACGCGAGTCAGCGCCGTAATCTCCGGCATCAACTGAGCGACGGCGTTGTCGAGTTCCTGGCCTTCCTTTGTGACGCTCAGCGCTCCAGACTGGAAAGGACCGCCCTGCAAAATCATATTGTCGGCTAAGTTCTCTACCGCGTCGGCGACACGACCGAGACGACGAAACGCTGCCCTAGCGCGTGGTATCTTGTCCCTTGCGGCAGAACGGGCCTCTGCCGGGATAACTTCGGCAGCGCCAGCGGCTTGAGCATTCGCAAGCGTTTGTCTTGCCCCAGCTTCGGCCGGTAGGCTGGACAACGGCGTTACGTTCGTGTCAGTGCCAGTCGCGCGCGTCACGGCCGGAACCCCGCCGACATCACCGTAGAACATCTGCGGTCGAACCTTTTGACCAGTGTCCCTGAGATTGCCGCTACGGAACACAAGGCCAAGATTGCCGTTCTCAAGAATCTGAGACGACTGCACCGTGTCTTGGTTGTTTTGGCTGCGCTCGTAGGCTTGTAGCGCTTGTGACGTAGACTCGAACAACTGCTTGGCCGTGTTCTGATCCAACGCCCCGAGCTGGTCGATCGGCAACCCCGCCGTTTTGAGCTGCGGCATCCACCGTGCAGCGGCTTGCGGATTGGCGGCAATCTCGGCTGCGGCGGCGTTAAGAAGTCGAAGCGTGAACACGCCGTTCTCGCCTGCGAACTGCTGCGCCGATCGTCCTTCTTGCGCCGCCGCTCGAGCCTCTTGCGCCGGAGCTCGCGCGATGTTCCCGCGCAAGTACTCCTGTTGAAGCTGCTCGGTTACAGCGTTGTTGCGAGCCGCCTTGATGGCTTCAGCGTCGCGAATGACGTTGCCGAGGTAGAGCGGTTGGAAGCCTGGCATTAGGGTTGCCCTAGGTATTTCCGGAGGAGCTGGTTCATTCCGTAGCCTTGGTAGGCGTCGTTGACGGCGCCATAAGCACTCGACCGCGCCGCGCCTTTGTTCTGCAACGCCTGCCCGCCCATTGAGGCGTAGTTAGCGCCGGCAGTCGCGCTTTGTGCGGCCCCGGTCGTGCCGAGTCCTGCGGTCGCTAGTAGGCGATCCACGAAGGAGCCGTACTCACGAGACGCAAGCCCCGATGCGTAGCGCTGCGCCTCTTTGACCTGCGGTCCAGACCGGCTCAGCCCCATCGCGGACAGCGCACGCTCGCCCGCTTTCGTGCCTTCGGCGAGGTTGAACTGATAGTCAGGTGAAGCTGTGAACCGGCTCATGTCCGGCGTACCAGTCGTTAGCCCCTGCACGGCATCGAGAACACCGACCGCGCGGTTTCCTGTTTCGATCCGCGGCAAGTTGTCGGCGCGAGTCTGGTTGTACATGCGCTCCGCGAGCGCGAGCGCTTCTTTCGACGAGTCGGCCTGTGCGTTCGCTCCCGCAATTCCGGTCAAGCCGCTGACGATCGACGGAACGATGTCGGCCCAATTCAGTCCGCTCACAGCACCTCCAGCGGCATTACCAGCGCCGCTCGCCGCGCTTCCGGCTCCGCCAGCAATGGCGCCAGCCGTCCCAGCCGCAAGACCGGGAGACGCGCCTACCGCTGGCACAGAGCCGGCTAGCGTTCCAACTCCACCGCCCGCCGCAGCCGCCGCCCCGGTGGGCAATCCGGCAGCGGTAGTCGCTCCGGTGTAGCTGGGCGTCGTGGCGGCTCCACCCCCGCTCAAAGCGCCGCCTAGTGCCATGCCCCCTACGAGTGCTCCGACCTGGCCGATACCGTTCCAGTTACGATCCCGGCGCGAATCGCCGTAGGCCGCAATCTCGTTAGGATCGCTAGAGAGGAACAAGCCCGAGTTAGGCGTAAGCCCAGCGTTGTACGTTTCCCCCGGAAAGGCGATGTACGGATTGACTCCGGGGTCAAAGTGAAACGTTCCCTCGGCCGTTCGACCGTCACGGTTGTAGTTGCTGAGGTTAGTAACTACGTCAGTTCCCAACGACGGGTCGGGAATGTCGCTGTACCCGTAACTGCCGCCCGTGTAGCGATCCACGAGCGCCATTCGCATCGGGTCCCAATAGTATTGGGACTGGTCGTAAGACCCGCCCATCGCATCGAGGATGTACTGCGGCGGCTGAGCGTTTGAAGCAAAACCAATCTCAGATGGCGACGGTAGCGGCATATGCTTTCCTTGCGCGAGCGGGTAATCCTCTCGCCGAAGCGCGATTCGGCTCACTTGCCAAGATTTGCGATTAGATCGGGTACATCACGAAAAAGCCGGCCGGCAAGCCCTTAGCCGCCGAATTGGTAAATCCGGTGTCAGTGAAAGGAAGCGGGGCCGTGCCGTTGAAAATAAAAAACTGCATCCCACCAGAGTTATCAATATTGACCATCCCCCACGCGCTCGATCCATTGTCGATGAGGAAACACGGAACGGTCACTCCCGCAGCGGACGGGGCTCGTATCGCAGCCGGAACGCCAGTCAGGGACATCGTTGTGGCGTTGGATGTGTTCGTTCGGGCATCGTTAGAGAAAACGATCGCAAAGTTGCCTATGTCTGCGTATGAGAGAGTTCCAGAAGGCTCGGTAGTAAACCCTGACCATGTTGGGTCGAATGTCTGAATGTTATCGAGATTTAACGAAGTAGCAGTAAGTGCCCCGCCAATCGTCGCGCTCGTCGCCGTCAACGCCCCCGCTTGAGTGACACGGAACGGCGCACTAGCTGGCGTTGCACTCCCCGCGTAGATCGCCGGATTCGTACCGCCACTGTCTAGGCCGACTGTGGTTGCACCAGAGCCTGAAGTCAGCGCCGTGGCGCTTAACGTCCACCCGCCTATTGCTCCAGCGGTTGCCGTGATCGTTCCGACGATCGTGAGCACGCCATTCGCGTAGGTGACTTTCTGCCCTGCCGAGTCTCCTAGCGAGAGCTTCGGCACGCCTTGGTGAAAGCCGAAAAACCCGCCGACCCCAGTGTCGTAGTCGGTCTGCCCAAACTGGTAGTAATCGACTTGGAGCTGATCGAAAAACTTATTCCACTGCCGCTCATCGCGAGGCATCGCCCTGCCCGGATGAACCCGCGCAATTCCCGGCACGCTAACGCTCCCCCACTTCAGCGTCGAAATTCGCCTTAACCAACGTGCGACGCACCGGATCACTGATCGCATAGCGGTACACCCGGTCCCTCGACCGTCCTAGCCGATGAATGACCGCGCGAGTCTTGTACTGACCGGTTTTGCCAAGAGGTCGGAAGTGCTCGGTGGACCACGTCCTCCCACCGTCGTCCGACCAATCGACCATCACTTGCGGATTCGAGCCCTGACCTGAAAGCAAGCCGACGCCGTTCTCGAATTCAAGCTCCAAACGGTTGTGGAACAGCCAGCGGTTTTCGCTCGAGATCGACGGACACGTCGCCGATGACCTCAAGACGTTGCCCCACTCCGTGAACGTCGAGTCACTGAGGTAACCGATCTTGTTCGAGGTCGAATCGAGCGCCAGCCACTTGTCGTAAGCGCGTAGAATCTTCTTGGGGCGCCAGTTGTCGTAACCCGAACTCTGTCTCTCGTGCCAGAAGCCCGTCGAAATGTCGTAGACCATCGTCCACGAGGCTGACGTGATGCCGTAGAACGCGTGCCCCTTCTCGCTCCACGTGGAACCCGTGATGACCTTGGGCGACAAGTCCTCGATCTGCTGCTCAACCCAGTGCTGAGAAATGCGAATCGGGGTCAAGCCCTCAAGGCGGTACACAACCCCGTCGTTGCCGACGAAGAAAATGGTGTTGTCGTGAGCGGCGTAAGTCCCGGTACACATCACCCCGCGCGCAATCACGCCGCTAGGACGACGCACGAGCGGGAAATCCGCGTTCCCCGCGTTGTACCAAACCTCCGTCGTCTCTCTGCCGCCGAGAAACAAGTCCTCTTGGTCAACAATCGCGTCGAGCGTGTCGTCGGGCCATGCTTCAGCCGTGGCAAAGTCGAGCGCGTTCCAGCTAGCCCAGTTCCCCGAG
This sequence comes from Nitrospira sp., assembly GCA_046604365.1. GTDB lineage: Bacteria > Nitrospirota > Nitrospiria > Nitrospirales > Nitrospiraceae > Nitrospira_D. The sequence continues at coordinate 25,267 of JBJACV010000023.1, read as the reverse complement.
CTTTCGTTGACCCAGGTTCTACCCGTCGAAGGCTCAATCACCACCGCGTAGCCGTCGAGATGTTCTGTAACCGCCACCCCAGGAAAGTCCGCATCGGCAATCACCGCCAACGCGGACCCATTCCAGAGATAACCCTCGTTGTCCGCAGCGAACAGCACGTTGGTGCCATCGCTCGTGATGTCTACAGAAACAGAACCGGGGATCGTGCCCTTCGAGGTCGCAACACCGGCCGAGCTGATCGTGTAGGCCGTCGTGCCTGAAACGACCCACGGGACGCCATTCACGACTAGGCCACCGCGCATCGGCCCATCGCCAGCCGTCGTCCAGTCCGCAATACCGTAGCTCTGGACGTTCGCGTATTGAGTCTTGGAACCTTCCGGCGCTTTCTCGAGGTACTGATTCACCGAGCGTTGCGCAGAGAGCGTCAGGCTACGGTGCTGGTAGCTTTGCAGCCCGAATTGCAGGTCCATCAGTAGTAATCGGTCTGCATCGGCGTATAGACGAAGCCCTTCGCGAGCTGTCGTCTTAACTGCCGCTCAGCGTTCGACACCGGGGATTGGTTCAAGGCGCCTTCAGCTTGTAGCTCCAGCCTGCGCGCTTGCGGCAAGCCAAAAGCTTTCGAGCACAGGTGACTCACCATCGCGGTGATTGGAGCCTCAGCAAACTCCGGGATATCTTCAGTCGCAGTCCAAGTCACCAATCCTTCGGTGACAAGCATTTCGTAGAGCGCCGCGTATTTTTCATCCACGATCTCCGCATCCCCGATCGCCGGCTCTTCACCGGACGCGAGAACGCCGAGTTCCTTGAGCACCGCGGTGCGAAGTTCGATGAGTGTCATAAAAGGGGCGGGTGTTACCCCGCCCCTCCGATCGTTAGATCTTCTGACACAACAGCTCGAGAATGACCGTGCCCGCAGCGCCCGTAGCCGCCGCGGTCGTGGTCTGGATCTGCACGAGCTGAGGCGCCGTACCCGGAGCCGTACCGGCAAACGTGGTCGTGACCGGGTTCCAACTGGACGTGCCAGTCTGAGCTCCAGTCAAACCCGTCACCGCATCGACACCGTTGATCGTCACCTTTTGGACGACCGCGGCGATGCCCGTATCCAAGTCCGTCGGGTAGTAACCCACCGCCACCACGCGAACGTGCGGGCCGATGTAGCCCGCCTGCATGACATCGTTGAGTTCCGTCTCCGTAGACAGATACGCCGCCGAGAACTTGCACAGGAATGCGCCAGCCCCCGGATTGTCGTAGAACAGTTTCGAAGCGCTGTTCGCAACGCTAGTAGTTTCGCCTGCCATCTCAGTTCTCCCTTACGGCACCGCGACGTAGCCGGTCACAACGCCATTCGTCTTAGGCGTCGTGGTGTCGGATGCGCCCGCACCGAAATACATCTTCGCGATACCGTCGATCAGCTCGACGCCAGCGCCCTGCTTCGCCCCGTAATCACGCACGTTCGAAATCATCTTCGAGCGCTGCGCAATGGCGTAGGCAATGGCCTGTGCTCCGCAGAGGAACACCGGAGCCACCGCCGTCGTGCCACCGGCGCCAGGAGTGCCCGGCAGGATGCCGATCTCCGGAATCTCTCGAATGACGATGCCGTCGTAGGTGAGGTCACCCGACGTGAACAGCGGGTTGTCCTTCGAGCCAGTGCCTTGCAACCACGGTTGGTTGACAACCGAGGCCAACGCGGCCTGAGCCGAACGGAACGCGCGCGTGCCGCAGAACAGCACGTACCACTCTTCCTCGTCGTTGACCTTGATCGGCCGGATCTTCGGGTTCGCGGCTTTCGCCATGTCCTTCAGAGCCTGCATCGTGGTCGTGGACAGGAGGTCGTTCGTGGTATCGCACGCCGTAATGCCCGTCGCGTGCGTCGCGCTGTAGTTCGCCGTCGTGCTACCGAACAGGATTCGGTCCACGTTGTTCACTGCGAACGTATTGCGGTTACCCGCCGACGTGTCGGCATACGCCGTGTGCGTCGAGCCATCCGTGCTCATCGAGGTCAGAGCGAACACCAGACGGTCGCGGATGTTCTCCTTTGACCAATCCATCAGCGTTGCGCGCTTGGCCTCGACGAGATCGATCGCCGAGAACTGCTCATCGAGCTTGTCGTGCTCGACCGCCCAACGAGTCCGGTTCACCGTGACCCGGAAGTTGCGGATGCCGAGCGCTTCCTCGTTACCCTCGAGCGTGTTGTAGCCCGTGATACCCGAGGTCACACCCGTCACCGCACCCGTGCCGGTGTTCAGGTTGCCGTTGAGCCGGTTGACGAGCTCGAAGTTGATCGTCTCGCCTACCGACTTCGTCAGCTCTTCGTTGACTTGGATCGGGGCGGACTCGTTCGAGCCCATGTACTTGGAGAAACGATTCGCCCGGATGTACTCCCGGTAGTAATCGCGCTCCCATTTGATGACCCGAGTGTTAGTCGGGACCGAAGTGACTGCCATTGAAGCTCTCCAGCGGCCACGAACGGATCGCCCAATAAAAAAGGCCCTCTCGGGCCTTCTTCATCGAACGTAGCGGACGTGGACGCTTATCTGTTTCCGAACCTAACCAGTTGATGGATGCTGTCCGCGTCGGTTTCGCCCGCTTTGGGCGAAGAACCGGACGGAGCGCTGTTGAGTGAGCGAGGTACGGACTCCAGTTGCGCCTGAGACTTCTTCGCGGCCTCGACTTCGGCCTCGAGCGCAGCGATGCGCTTGTTGGCTTCGTCAAGTTTTGAACTGCTATCGGCGGTGATGTGCTTGCGGTACGCCAGCAAGTCGCCATTGAACGGGGCAAGCTCTCGAATTTGCTGACCCACCTGATACAGATACAGAGCTGGGTTACGCGCGCTGCGCATCTGATCCCAGAGGCGCTGATCCCTGTCCGCCATTTCGGCGAAGGACTTCGCAACCTCATCGAAATCGTCGTAACGACTGCGCGCGAACTCCATCGAGATGTCGAACAAAGTTGCCTTCAACGGCTCAACCTCGTCCGCTACACGCTCCTTGAACGCCTGGTCCTCGTTTTCCAGCACCGAGGTCTTCGGCTTCGCAGGATCGGGATCTCTGCGCTTCGCCCGTTCGGCTAACAGCGCCTCAAGCGGCACCATCTGTTGAACCTTCTGGGGCTTTTCAGGTGATTCGGCTTTCTTGAACTTCCCGCTCTCGTCCCGCTCTCGCTTCGGCGCCTCAGCTTCGGCCTTGGGGGCCTCAGCCTTCGGTTCCTCTGCCTTCGCTGCCGACGGCGCAGCGGCCGGAGCCTCTTTCGGGGCTTCGGGTTTCACGTCCCTCGCCGGTTCGGCCGGCGCTCGCACGGGATCGGTTGCAGAACTTCCGCTCAGAATCTCAGACAGGCTTTCGCCGTCACTCATCGCTCATCTCCGTATCGTGGATTGACGAATCGCCCTTAACGCAGGCGGCGCGAAATCGACCGTTAAGCCCGTCGGCGGCTGGAAACTATTTGGCGTACTCGATCAGCAAGTGAACGCGGTCCGTAGCCCCACCGTTCACCGCCCAATGCGTGATGTGCCTCGCTACCATCCGGTAGCGCTTGCCCAGTTCCAGGTGCATCGAGTGCGTGTTGTTCTCGATCTGCCAGTAGTTGCGGCACTGCTTGTTCGTCTCGACCACGATCAAGTCGGTGTCGAACACGTCAGCAGCAGAGTCGGTGTGCGGATGGATGTCACAACCCGGCGCAACTCTCAGAAAGTAGGCGCGTCGGCACCCAGCTAGCAGCGGATGCCCGCTGACCGGAGCGACGAGGTAGCCACGCCCTGCAGGCTTGTCCCACTCCTCGACGCTGAGCAATAGCTCTAACGCTGCGGCGCGATCGTCTCGCTTGAGATCGACCGCGAGTTCAGGCTGCAACCGGTTCCTCGACTCTCACTTTCGGCGGACGACCACCGCGGTTTTTCGGCGCTTCCGCTTCTTCGATCGCGCGCTTGAACAACAACGTGACCGGCGTGACCAAGCACACGGCTTCCCATCCCTCTTCGCCCAGCTTCTTGATTTGCTCGGCTGTAATGCGAAGGTCCATGTGCGCGATGACCCCAAGAGTCTTATATTCGAACTTCACTGCACTACCTCGTTAGTTGACGCTCACTTGCGTCTTCGGTGTAACCGGCTGATTGATGAGCTGGTCGGATTTGACCAGGATGTCGATCTCTGTCTCGCGCGCCGCCTGTAGGTCCTTCTGAGCCGCGGCTTGAGTCTTCAGGATGTTCGCTTCCTTCAAAGCCCCCTCGAGCTCGGCCAGCTTCTCTTGAAGCTGCGCCATCTTCTGCGCCTGCGGATTGTTGGCTCCCGTGATCTTGTCGAGCGCACGTTTCTTCACGTCTGAGCGAAGCTGGCTAATCTCGATCATCAACTCAAACGGAACCTCTGGCCGCCGCTCGGCAAGCGCCATTAGTCGCTCAAACTGCTCCTGCTGAACATTCACCGTATCCATCGCGCGGTCGATGATGATGTCGATATCCATTCGCGCGACTTCGTTTTTGATCCGCTGCTTGCCTTTGGCGTCTAGCGCCGGCTGCTGCAAGCGCGGGTCTTGCGCCATCTGCATGACCATCTGCCGCTTCTGCTCGGGCGGGATGCTTTGATCGTTCTTTAGCTGCTCAGCGCCAAGATGAGCTAGCGTCATCGGCTCGTTTAGCCCGATGAACTTAAGCTTCTCTTCGTCATCCGTGACGCGAATCCAGGTTTCTTTGTTCCAGAACTGCCGCACCCGATTCCACGCCTGGCGGAACATTCGGAGTTCCCACGCGTCCAGCGCATCGAATAGCGGGGAGATCGGCAACGAACCCGACTGCTGATCGAGCTGCTTCGCTCGACCCGAGAGATTCTGGCCACCCTGACCCGACAGGGCGGCGTTCGGCCCCGCCTGCGATAGAAGCTGATCCGTGTAGACCAGCACCTGGAACTGCGAGTCGGCTTCCTTGAGGTTGTCCTCGACCCGAACCTCATTGCCCGGCCCCATCGGGTTGTATTCGAGATACCCGTCAGGACGGTGGATCTGCTCTCGCGCGTCCTTGATGTTCTCAAACGCCCCCTTAGGCGCCACCAGACGCTTGGCATTGAGTAGGTGCAGCATCTTCGAATGCCGCTTGTTATGCGCGTCCTGCATGTCCAGGAAGCGTTGTACGGAGCCATAGGGGCTCGCGTCCTCGCCCTTGCGGTAGAGCGCCTGAATCTCGATCCCACACTCAGGCTCGCCGTTCTCGTCTAGCCACGGGCTCTTGGTCGGGGCTTCCAACCAACCACCCGAGCACCACTTCGCGAGCTTCCACACGTCTTCGTACAGGTAGTAATGCTCGAACACCTGCACGCGCTTGCGTCCACGGTTCGACACCACGTACTTCGGCTTGTCGTCGAGCGATCCATCAGGCCCAGCCGTTGAGTCGGACGAGCTCGTAGTGATCGCGGCCTCAAGGTTCTCGAGAGCTTCTTTCGCAGCCCGCTTGTTCTTCTTCGGATCGAAGGTGCTCTTGGCCTCTTCGTAATCCATCCATGTGAAGAACCCGCCGTAGCGCTTGTCAGAGAAGTCGTCACGTAAGCTATGAATGTCGTAGAACCCACGGTCCCAGCGGATGTGCTCCATACACACCTTGGCCGGACCGTACTTCTTCGGCTCAACCACTACCTGGCCGTAGCACAGTCCCTCGACCATCAGGTTATCGGCCGCGCTCTTTCGAACCGTTCGGTTGAAGTCGGAGCTATCAGCGACATAGCGCAACGCGTCTGTAGCGGCCTCAGCCGCCCCCTCGTCTTGCGGGTTTCGAGGAAAGGCTTTCGGATCGGTGCGCATCTGCTTCTCGATACCAAGCAGCGTGTCGCACTTGTCCTGAATCTTGTTGTCCGTGATGACCGGCTGCTTACGCTTCTTGAGCGTATTGACCTCAGCCTCGGTCCACTGATCGCCATCGCGATAGGCCCGACATTTCTCAGCCAAGCCCCGAGCAGTCAGCGTCGAGTCTAAGAACTCCTCGAACTGATTCTTGACGAGCGTGAACTCGGCGTCATCCTGCGCCAAGTCATCGTTCTCCTTCACGCTACTCGCCAAGTGTCTTCCTCGACCTGTCGGTCATATCGATCTTCCGGCTTCTTTTTGGCAGGCCCATCGGCTTGCACAACACCAGGGTGAGCATCAGCAATCGCCATGCCCATCAACGCCGCCATATCGGCCGCGTCATCACGTAACCCCGCGGGGAACTGCAAAAGCTGCGTCAAGACGTGATGACCGTACTCGGTATCCGCGATCTTGACCTTGCCCGCTGACGCCATCGCCTGAAGCGCGCGAGCCATCGTCGGCTTGTCATGGCCCCTCACCAACCACTCGAGCCGGCAGAACTTGCCGCGCTCTCGCATGCGTCTCGTGAGAAATGGCTCGATGCTCCGGCGAATCGGCCCAGACTCGCCGAAGAAGCAAAGCGGCTTGTGCGCGGCGAACTGGTCTATCAGCCGCTCTATCCACTGATCCGCGCTCGTCTGGCCGAACCAGCCGTCGCAACACAGGTAGAGCGTGTCGCCCAAGTACCGATGCGTGCCGATCTCGGTGAAGTCTCCACCGCCGTCCGTCACCGCAAAGTCACCAGTCGTGTAAGCGTGGCCGCCCTTCAACTTCGTAGGGTCGAATAGCTCGAACCACTCACGAAGAAAGAACGTGCCGTCGTCCGGCGTAGGATTCTGCAAGTACAGCGCCGACCACTTCCGGGGATCGGTGTTGCGCCTGATCCTCTCTAGCGCGTCACGGTCGTATCGCTCGGGCCAGGGCGGATCATCTACCAATGCTGGTAACTCGACGATCTCCCACCTGTCGCCGTCAGCCTTCTGCCGCTCGATCAAACGGCCCGCAAGATCGTCCTCGTGCATCCGGTGCTGAATCAGCACTATCGAACCACCAGGCCGAATGCGGTTGTAGAACGTGCCGGTGTACCAATCCCAAGCCTTGTCACGGCTCAGTTGGCTCTGCGCGTCCTCCCATGTAGCGAACGGATCATCAATGATCCCGAGCTCGCCACCGCGGCCCATGAGCGCGCCGCCCATGCCGACCGCGTAGTACCCTCCACCCTGCTTCGTGTTCCAACGCCCTTTGGCTTGGCTGTCCTCGGCAAGCTCGGTTTCAGGGAATAGCGCGTGGTACTCGCTCGAGGCGATGCAGTTCCGCGTATCCCGGCCAAACTCCTCTGCAAGCTGAGCCGTCGCACTCGCCGAGATCACGTCCGTCATCGGCTTGTGGCCTAGAACGTAAGCCGGCGCCCTTCTAGAACCAACCGAGCTTTTGCCGTGCTGCGGCGGACACAGCAACATCAGCCGGTCAATCTCGCCCCTAAAGACGCGATCGAACTGCTCGCAGATCGCCGTGTGGATCTTCGACGCACGCCATTGTGGCGTCGTGTACTCAGTGAAGCTCTGAAGCGATCGGCGCGCCTGTAGCCTCGCTTTCTTCTCTTCGAGCAGCGATAGCAACGGCAATTCGTTCGTCAAGCTCTTGTTCCGTCAGTGATTGAACGTCTGTGGCTCGCTCCACGTAGAGGTCAACGTCCTTTGGGCAGTATTTGGAAGCCATGTCCATGAAGCGCAAAGGATCGTCCTTGAACTTATCCGCGAGGATTTCGCTGATCAGTCGCCCATCTTTCTCCACAGCGTCGAAGGCGTTCAGGATCGCCACGCGAACCCGCTGAACGATCTCTGGGCCTTTCTTGGCTCTCTTAGGGTTTGGCTTCGGATTGGACATCAGTGCTCTCTCACGACGACATAAGCGGTCTTGTCGTAAGTCCGACCGCCAATGGTCACGATGCGGTTGGTGATTCGGTACGTATTCCCCTCCGAGCCGCCAGAGACGAAGATCGTGGCGGTCGTGGTGGTGTTGCTGGTCGAGACTTGAGTCAGCCCGTCAGGCAGTAAGAACGTGCTCGTAAAGATCGTGTCGCCGTTCAGCTCCGCCTTCCAGTTAAACGGGAAGTCCACGGTGCTGTTGGGGTCTTTGCTGAAGTCCGGCTGATAGCCAGAGCTTTCGTATTCTCCGTAGTCGCTCATATCGCGGTTCTTCGGGACTTCCTAATCACGTTCGTAGACCGATCCTCGCTGCGTATAACGGTGTGGCGGTTGCGTCTTGCGGCCGCGGGCTCTGGAAGTATCGGTACACCGCTCCACACCGAGACAATCGACAGATTCGGGCTAGAGGCCGCGATCGATAGCCCTGCGCCCGTCCACGTCGAGACAACATCGAGCGCCCCAACTCCCGGGACGTTGACGGTGCTGTCACCGCTCCAATTTGAGGTAGCAGATAGAGAACCGGTCGCGGTGAATACACTCGCGCCGATACCGTCAAAGGTCGCAAGCGTGCCGAAGCTAGCCGTTGCTGCGGCGTTCGATCGCCCGACACCCGTAAACGTCCCGGCGACCTCGAGTAGGCCGACACCGACGCCCGCAACACCCCCGGCCTCAGAGCCCTGACCGGCGAACGTGACCGTAACGGGTAACGAGCCGTCAGCCGAGTGAACGATGACGTTCTGACCGACGCCCGACCACGTAGTAGTGACCGGGAGACTGCCTGTAACGCTGGCAGTCGCGAGCGAAACACCCGACCACGTAGAGGTCGAGGGTAACGCGCCAACAGCCCCGGTAAACGATGCCGTTGGGTCTAGGTTTAACCCGAACGTGTCTACCAGGAAGAACCGGCGCTCGGTGAAGTCCGAAATCGAGACGTTTAACCCGAACGTCTCCGATACGTTCCAAAGCCTAGGAAGCGAACTGGCCTTCGGTGCCGGCGAGTAGAACCTGCCGGTAACGCCAAGGGCTGTCAGCCTGCCGAGCTGCCCAGCGCTCGAGCCAACGAAACTGACCGGGCCGCTAAACGATCCAGTCGCGGCAACAACCGAGGCGCCAACACCGCCAGTGTCTAACCACCGACCGAGAATCGAGCCCGTCGTCGCAGCAGTCGAAGAAGCTACACCGCTCCAGGTCGATGTGCCTGCAATCGTTCCCGATGCGCTGGTATCAGCCGAGACGCCGGTAAACGTCCCGCCGCACGCCATCGTGCCTGTCGCGGCAGCGATGACCCCGATGAACCTCCCGCTAACGCCTAACGGGGAAAGGCGACTATAGCGAGGCATCTCTGCTTCTCGTTACACTAACCACCGCTGGCAGCGGTAGTGCGTTGGTAGGCTAAAGCTAAAGCCGCCACTCGGTGAAACGAGCGGAACTCGGGGCGCAGCGTCGAAATCCCCGCCAACCTCGTGCTTGCAACACGACTAGGTGCAGCAATGCGCCGAGCCACTGCAAAGGACGCAATCAATCGAACGTGATCGTGGTGCTCGTCGAGAGGCGAGGCGTAACGCCAGAGTTCACGCTGATATTCGGCGTCAACGTACCGGAACCGATCAGCACACCCGCGCCGCTCGAGGCCGAACCGACGCCAAAGTGCGTGAGAGTGGCAGTACCGCCCGTGCATTGCGGAGCGTCCACGTTCGCGGCCGGAGATACCGAGTTACCCGTGACCGTCCAGCCCGAGCCAGAGCGCGCTACAGCGACTCGAGCGTAAGACGTGTAGCTCGTCTCGTTCGTCGTCTGGCTTCCCGCCTCACCAGGGTCTGACGTGTGGAAGCTCACGTAAAGGTTTGTGAGCGGCGAGCTCGCGGCGTTGTCCGCGATGTTCGCCCACGCCGTAGCGTTGAAGATCAGAAGGGCAATGGAATTCTCTGCCGAATTACTCAGCGACATAAAAAGCTCCGGTGAAAGTGAACTAAGCGGCCGTAAAGACGACCGTAATCGTGACGATCCAAGTGTCCGAGCTGGTCTTGGTGCCAAACCCGGTCAAGGTCCTGCGCGTGGCCATGTAGTCACCACTCGCTGAGTTGAACAGCGCCATCTCGTTCCACGCGAAATTGGCTTCCGACGTGGTGAACGTGGACGTGAAGTCCACCGAGTTGTTCGTTCTGATAGGGGCGGAATCGACGATCTTTCGTAGCTTGTTCGTTGCGGCTTGAAGGTCCGTTTGTGAAGCAGCGAAAGCAGTAGATGAGTCGCCGACTCCGATTCGAGAATTGGTGACGTTGAACGCATTGATTGCGCCATCGCCGATGAACAGCGAAGCAGCAGCAATGACGCCCTTATCCGTGGAAGCCATTGCGCTCGAACTCTAAGGTTGTGTCTTCGTAGACCTTGCCGTCGCGAACCTTCTGCACGCGGACCTTGGCAACGGACATGCGCTGGCGGTTGCCAGTGCTCAACTGCTCAATCGCCTTCAATAGGTTCACGCGGCCACTGCCGACCGCTTCGACGATCTTGGGCTCGCTCATACGATCGCGAAGGCGTCGCCGTTAGCCGCTGCCTCGGTCATCGCAACCACCGTGAAATGACCGCGACCGCTTACGAGTGAGTAATCGCTAATCAGCGTCTGCTGACCCGCCAGAGCACCCGTGCGCCACACAACCAATCGACCGTTGTAGTGATCTGCCGTCGCTTCCGTGATCGAGGTCTCAAACTCTGTCGTGGTCGGAGTGAAGCCGGCCGTGTCCACCGTGCCGAGCACGATACCAATCGCAGCGCCGCTCAAGTTCGTGGCCGCGGTCGTGCTGCTGCCGATCTGCGTCGCGTTGACCGACGCAACGCCAGACGTGAGCGAGACCTCACCCGTGCCAGTACCGCTCTTGATCGTGACCTTGGGATGTCCAGCCGTGTCAGGCGTCGCAACTGCCGTCCCGTTCCAGTGCGTCACGTCCACTTCAGGAACACCCGCAACCGTCGGAGTCGCCGCAGCAGTACCGAGCCACGCAGTAACGTCTACGTTGATGTCGCCAGCTTCCTCGGGATAGAACACAAGGACCGTCGTCTTAGCGCCGCTCGAACTTGTCTTGACGATGACCGCCACACAATCCGCGTTCATCTCAGTAGAGGTCAGGTCGAGGTAGTACATCCCCGAGCTGGTAGCAATCTCCGTTGCTTCGTTCGTGCAATCCGCAAAAGTGCCCTGATCCTTGCTGACCTCGCTGTCGAGACCCGTGGCGCCAGTGACCAAATCGCCATCTGCATCGAGTATCGGAAAAACACAGCGGTACGCGGTGTTCTTGATCGGTACAGGCCGTGCGTCAGTTGATGCCATCGCTCAATACCCTTGTCCGAAAGTTGCTCCACCGAGCCGCATACCGGGAACACCACGACCACGAATCGACATGGGCTGGCCGCTCGCCGCAGCCGTCGCTTCCCAAGCCCCGATGTCGCCCGCGGTTCCCGATCCCCTCGCCGTCGCTGAGATGTCGTTCGGTGCGTTGGTGGCATCCGTGTTGCCCGCACCAATCAACGAACTGCCAGACTTCAACCGGAAATCGCTCGAGGAATTCTCGAACTGATCCGCCATCGCCAAATTGGCGACGGAATTTGCGCCAGGAAGCCCGGATACAGTGGCCTGGTCGGTCGCGTTGTAGTTGCCTAACGGCGAACCGCTCGCCGCAGTCGAGTACCCACCGACGTAACAGTTGTTGATGTTGTTCTGATTCGCGTAACCGCCAGAAGCAATGCCGGTGCCGCCCGCGGCTGCGGTGTTCACAACCGTGCAGTTGATCGCGCTGCCCAAGTTGCCGTAAGCGCGGGCCAGGGAAATTCCGGTCCCGACCGTGGCGCCAGTGTTGACCACGAGACAATTCACGATCTTGCTGGTGCGGATCGTGGCGGCATCCACTGCGGCCGAGAATGCCTTTTGGATGATGCAGTCCTTCACCAGGACGTTCACCATGTTGCCCGTCGTGACGTGCAACACCGTGTTGCCGTAAGACGCCGCGGTTCGCTTGATCTGCAAACGCGAAACGGTCACGTAATCGTTATTGATCTGTAGAACGTCGCCAGCAGAACCGGGGTTCGAGGCAATCCCCACGCCCTTGCTCTGATCGTAAAAGAGCGCGTTGCTTCTAACGCTCGCGTGATCCTGAAAGCTCTGCCCGCTCGCCGCAGTCAACAGGATGTAGTCAGTGGCGCTCGTCGTGTGGCCGTCGATGACCGTTCGGGCCGTAAACTCCGAGTCGTTGTAGGCGTGCCCCTCGTACCCGCCAGTAGGAGTTGCAGGTACGGCGTCCTCCCACGCCTGCATAGTCGAATAGTCACGACTGGCCGTGCCAATCGTGTTAGTGGTCGCCATGCTTTACCCGATGACCGGAGGCTCGCCGATGACGTTCGGCCGTTCGTACAAAGGCTCGTCGGACTTCGCCGCGAGAAACACATCGCGCGTCAGCGTGATTGACGGCCGCGCGCGTGAATCGTCCGCGTACCACGCCTGCACGTCGAGCGGCCACTGCTCGGGGTCAAGCCAGAATGCGCGGCGCGCCGGCGTGTAAAACTCCGTGTGCGGACGTTGCTCGGCGATCAGAGTCTCCGCTTCCTCGCGCGCGAGCTCCGGCACCTTCACGATGCGCCAGTCCGGCGATTGCTGCTCGAGCTTCGACCAGCTCCAACCATCGGCGCACACGACGACCACATGGCCCTCGCCGTTCAGGCGCGGGTTGTGCCCCACGCGGTCGCGGACGCGGATGAGCAGTTCAGCCACCGAGCCCTGCCTTCAGCATGACCTCGAACACTTCCCTCGCGAGATCTTCGAACTTCACGTGCTTGAGTCGCGCAGCCCTCAGGACGTCGGCTCCCAGCGCGACCATCGCCTCGGTCGGGTAGTTCTGTGCGCCGTAGGCATCCTCCCAACCGTTGAACGCCTGAACGACATCACCTTGCGCCGTCCGGTGCGAGTAGATGCACCACGCAACGGTGTGGTCGACCAGAGACGTGATCCGATGCACCACGCCGGCCTTGATCAAAACGTGCGCGCGCTGCGTTCCATGCTCGTCGTCGGGCGCGAAGAACTCTCGCGAGACGCGCCGCCCGTCTTGCATGATTGCATCGATCCGAATCCCGCCGCGCAGCACGATCGTCGTGTGATCGTGCTTGTGGGCATGTCCGTCGATGCTGTCGCCGACCTTGTCGAGCTTGTACGGCATGGGCCGAATGTAAATGTTGCCCGAGGCCCATTCCGTTGCGTTCACGGTCGAAACCTCCACAGCTTGCGGTTCGAGTAGCTGCCCGACGTATTGAGCCCGACCAGCACTTCGTTCGTGTCCGGCAGCGCACACCACGAGTTAGCCGCGAATCTCTCCGGCGGAACCTGCCCCTGTCGGAACGAGTTTCTGTCTGGGTTGTAGACCGAGACCTTCGTCTGCCCGCCGTTGATCACGAACCCGTAGGCGTTCAAGAACACGACTTCTCGGTTCAGCGCCATGACGCCAGTGTGTTCCTGCCACTTCGCCGGAACGTCTTGCAGCGTTCCGCCTCCGTGAACCTCCCAGAACCCGTCGGAGAGCGCGGCCAGCGTTGCCGAGAACCCGCTCGCAGTCACCGTCTCGCCGATCACAAAAGGCGTGGCCGACTCGTGTGAAATCGCGCAGAAGCTCTGATTGGCCGCGCGCAAGTAGATTTTGGCCGTGGCGCCGGAAGTCGCCCCGGTAATCGTTTGATCGGCCGGCAGCGAGCCCGAGACACCCGTAAAGCTCATGTACGCGGGAGAGAGTGACCACGGCAACGCCTGGTGATCATAGTCGGTGCTCGGCAGCGTCGAGCCGTTCGCACGACTCAGAGCCGCCGCAAGATCAATTCGCAGCATCCGGCTCGTGCGGACCGAGCCGGCTGACGTGCGCGCCTGCGCCGTGGCGTAGAGCTTCCCGTCTACTACGTCACAGCACGACGAGCTCGCGTTGAAGTAGTTGAAGCCCGAGATCGACAGCACGCGCCACTCGTAGGTTTTCGTCGCGCACTTGAAGATGAATAGCGACGGACTCGAGCCCGTGTCGCCCAAACCCACGATCACGTCGTTGCGCGGGTCGTAGCACCAATAGCCGACGCGCTCATCGGCCATGCCAGTCACTAGCACATTGCCGGTGTAGCGCGTCGTGGCGCCCGTTCTGAAAATCAGCCGAGCGTCGGTCTCAAACGTCCACGTCCCGGCCGTTCCGGGCGAGCCGTCCACAGCTCCCGCCGCATTCGGCACCCACGAGAACGTGCCCGTGTGCTCGTAGTTCGTGCTCGATCCGTTACCAGGATCTACAACCGTCGTGGTCGTTTCGCCGTTCGCCCATTGATCAGGATTACCGTCCGCACCGATGTACGGACTCAGACGAACCGTCGAGATGATCGACCAGAACTTATTGCGCGACGTATCCCATACGAGCGATTTCTGACACGTGCGCGGCGGCCGACGTTGCAGCGAGCCGCTGATGTTCCGCGGGAAGTACGGCTCTTCTAGTCGCCACCGCGGCGTCGCCGCATATGGGTCGATCGAGTATTGATCGCCGATGAACGACGAGTCGCGCGTGTAGTTCCGAGAGGGCGATTGATAGGTCGAGATGGTCTGTCCATCGTCGCCCATGCTCCGGCCTTCAAACGAATACCCCGCCGAGCCGTGGCCGCCGTCGCCACCGTAGGTGTAGACGCGCTTGAGCACCGGATGCCACTGCCAATGCACGTGCTTCGTACCACCCGAACCCGTGTCAGGCGGCCCACCGAACGGCGAGTACCCCGACGTGTTCGGCACCTGAACCAGCGTGTAGCGAGACACGTCAGCCGGGAACGTGAGGCGGTGCCACTTCCAGTTATAGGTGGCGCCGAAGAATCCTCCGCCGCTGAAGTACGCCTCTTTCCGGTCGCGCTGATAGCACGCGCGCAAGAACTCAAACGGACTCCCGCCACCATTCACCGGGTAGTTCGACGGCGTGACGTTGGTCCACGTGTCGCTCGAGAAGTTGTACTCGTACAGCCCAGTGCCGAACAAATAGAGCTTGTTGGTGTCCGGGTTGTAGATCAGCTGCGGGAAACTGCCGTTGCTCGGCCACGCTGTCAGCGTCGAGACAAGCGTCTTGGTTCTGAGGTCCAGCTTGTAGAACCGCAGAGGTCCACTCGGCACGCCGTCTGCGTTGGCTTCCGTACCGCCGAAGTAGTAGTACGGCCCGATACACACCGCCGTATTACGCGCATCGCACAGATTCGGAATGCCTTGCGAAGCCAGGCTCGTAACAACGAGGCGCCACGGCTGCGCAGAGCCCGAAGGGCTGCGCTCGAGCGTCGTCAAGCACGACGTCACCGGATTCCCAGCTCCGCCCCCGTCTACTCCGTAGAAACAGCCGATGTCGAGCGCGTCGCACCACGCATAGGCCGGGTTGTAGACCGCGCCAAAGTTAGGGTGCGCGCTCTGGTCAATCCACGTCGTGTTGAGCTGCGTCGAGGGCGAGCGGTTACCGCGAAACCACGTCTTGCCCGTGAATTCAAAGATGCCGTGGCCGAACTTCACCATCTTGTTTTCAGATGGCATGTAGCACGACGGATGATTGTCGTGCGTCGTCGTCCAGCGGTTCGACCCAGCGCTGAAGATCGGCGGCGTGTACGTGTGCGGGAAGTCCTCGGTGTAGACCAACGACCCAGGCGACTGCACCGGATCGAGGATGCGTACCGCGTTCGTGAACTCGTTGTTGTGGTTGCCGGCGCCGAACGAGCACACACGACCGTCGTTCAGCATGAACGCCGATTCCCACGCCACCACGCTATCGGTGCCAGCGGCCGACTCCGTGGCCATGTTGAGCGTAATCGTCAGACCAGAGCTAGAAGCCGAAGTCGTGGCCGAGCTCGTCGCGCTGAAGCTGCCGACGTTCCCTGCATTGTCAGTCGCTCGACAGCGTGTGTCGTAGGCCGTGGAGCCGGTCAGGCCAGAAATCGACCGCGGGAAACTCCCCGATGTTAGCGCAGCACTATCAAGCGTCCACGTGCTATCGGCACTTCGCTTGTATTCGAGCCGGTACGTCGAAACACCGGACCCGGCATCCGTGCTAGCCGTCGTCAGGGCCACCGAGATCGAGGATTGCCCTGTAGCACTAGCGGTAATGACCGGAGCTGTCGGCGCCGTGGCGTCCAACGTGCGTGGCGTCAGCACGGCAGAAGCGATCGACTCGTTAGCCGGCGTCGCTCCGTCAATCGCCGTCACGTAGTAGCTGTACTGCGTGTACTCGGTCAGTCCCGTATCGCTGAACGACAGACTCGTGGTCGTCGTTCGCAACGAACCGTTGCGGTAGAGGCGATACCCCGCTACGCCCGTGTTCGATTCGTTCGTCGCCCCTTGTGGGTCCGTCGAAGCAGACCAGCTTAGGTTGATCTGGCTCGCAGAGACCGGACTGGCCGCAAAGCTACCAGGCGTCGTCGGGCGGGTTACGTCGATGTCTCGTATAACCCGCGTCAAACGGCTCAAGTCAATTTCCTTGTTCGGGCACTTGAGCACGTAGAGCAACGCGCCCGTTTGCTCTGAATCGAGGCTGGCGCGCTCAAGGGCTTCGTCATCGCTCGTGTGCTGGGAAACCTTGATGAGCCCGGAAGGCGTCTGCCGAAATAGCTCGGTGTAACCCTTCCGCGTTAGCTTTAGGCCCAATAGATCGAATTCCTGGTGATGGAAAAAGCACGGCCGCGGAGCGAACTCACGCGGCCGTTAAGTGGGACTCACAGTCCTAGGGACGCACCGGAAATGAAAAAGCCGGCGCTAGGCCGGCTCTACGAATATTACGGGCGCGCGCGTTCCACACTCGCCGGAAAGTACTTTAGCTCACAAAGCCATTGCTTACAAGGCTTGAGGAAACAGCCCAAAGGCCACCGGGCCTTGGTAGGGCTATTCTCGCGTAATCGCCGTAACTAGCCTCAGCCGTTGATGCTGGGTCCGATGTGTGCAGGCCAACATAAAGATAGGTCAGCTCCCCGCCGTAGGTCTTGGAATCGTAAATCAGCCAAAGAATTTGCTCTTCAAAGCTGTGGCCATCGAGCCGCGCTGCCTTGGGAATGGAAATTAGGCGCTTCCCCGGTATCCAAAGCTCGCCCGCAATGACGGCGCCGCCGAGAGCCAGACCTCGCAGTAATTCACGCCTATTCATCGCGATACCTACTCGAGACCTGATAGCTCGCCTCGTATCCGTAAACCGGCAACCATCGCTCGTCATCAGCTCTCTTCATCTTTGAATCTCATTTCCACTAAACCACATGCTGCTAATAGCATCGTGCGAATCCACCCCTGGGTAGCCTCCAATGTCTGGCACATCTGCCACGGCAGGAGTTCATCGAGGTAGTAGCGGGCAATCACCCGGTAGTACGTCGGCTGCTCCAGCCGAATCCGCGCAACGATCTTGTCCACCTTCATGACTCGATCAGGCGGGGTTCCGTGGAAGCCTCGATCGACACGAGGCTTGACGTGCCAGCTATGGCCGCCCTCTCGGTCCTCTCGCTGCCAGGGTGCCCACTCGGTCAAGAGGTCGTGGCCCAAACCTTGCGGCTCTAAGCCCTTCCACTGTGCTGAGTTCCGTTCTTGCATCACTGCGCTCACGCCGTCCTCGCTATGATTTGATCCGCCTCGAGAACGACTTCCTCGGCGTCCGAGATTTCGGCAAGCGCGATCATCGCCTCGCGATAGAAGCGCTCGAATTCAAGCTGATCCATTGACGACCACGAAAGGCTTTTCGGGACGTACACGAGCCGGCCGTCACGGGTGACGTGCTCGTCGTACCACCCGGCCTTGAGCTTCAGCGCGATCATCAGCTCCTTGCGGTTCGGGTACTTGTTCTGCGAGAGAAACGCTTGGTCGAACAGCGCGAAGAACTTCTTGTGATGTTCGGGATGACGAGCCTTGCGGGTATCGCATTCGAGCGCTTCCCCCGGCTCCATTCGTGCGATGTACGCTTGATCCTCGCCGTCTAAGCCGATGAGATCGCCGCCTTCGGTCTTGGTCAGGTACAGCCTAGTCATAGGCCACTACCTCGATGTACCCCTGCACACCATCCGCCCTCAGCGCTCTCAGCCGCTCTAACTCGCTCCGGTAGTGCTTCAACATCGCGGCTTTGTCAGCCCCGCGGTAGCGGTAAATCTTGTTCCTGCGCTCTCTCAGAGCCTCGTAGCGCGTGTCTCCGAGTACCCGTTTGATGAGCGCGACATGAGCGTCCGGATTCTTCCCAACGAAGTCGTGAGCACCAGCAGATAGACACAAAAGATTGTCGGGGAACCAACGGGTCGAAATGTACGAACGACTAAAGAAGTGGCTGCAATGCACGTCCTGCCCTTTTCGATTCGGGAACTGACGGCCGCTGTAAACGCACGTCCAGTCGTCCCGCTCGCGGATCAGATCGGAAATCACAGCGTCGAGAACGTCCCTACGCAATGTGCCTCCAAACAATTCCCCTGATCGAGCCCGCCGGACGAAGGATCTCCGACTATGGGCCTCATGACTTACCCACCGTCGCATCGCCCGACGGGCTCGAAACCTTTCGCGGATTCCCGATCACGTGAACCGCGTCCAAAAACTTCGCCTTCCAGAAATCCGCCTGCTTCCCCAGCGACTCCGCAACCCGACGCATCAGCACGAGCTCAGACGCGATTTCCGCCAGCGCGTAAGAGTCCAGCGTCCGACGCGCGCCCTCAAGCAACCCGGCGTCGTAACCCTCACGCCACTCCTGCCGGCGCTCCCCCAGAATCTCCACCGTCACGTCCCGCACGCTCGGCTCTTCGCTCTCCAAGCCACTTGTCGTACTTGGATTTGAAGTCCCAATAACAACTTCGGGCAGAGTCGCTAGCATGTAGCTCCCTCATCACGTTCTTGCCGCTCGGCGCGGCGAAGGCGTAAATCCGTATTTCAGGACCGATCGTCCCTTCCTCTTGGCACTGCACACACTTGCCGCGCTTCAATCGGTTTCACCGCCGCAAGCCTCGATGACTCGCCGCATGTGCGCCTGTATCTGCCAGTGAATTGGGTCGGTGCGGCCGTATCGTGCAATCAATGCACTTGGGTCCGGGTACTGGCGCGGGATATCAAAAGCGAGCTGGAACCCTCGCGCTCCCCAGATGAGCTCTAGGCATTCGGTCGCAACGCTGATCGCGCGGTCTACATCTTCTTCATTGGCGAATGTCCATTCGTCTCCGGGCGTCGCGCCGAGGATTTTGTGGACGATTTTTTCTAGCCAGTCGGCGTCATCTGAGTCTAGGTCGAACACCTTCGCAACGAATCGATGATCGGGATTGTGTGTCCGATAGTGGCGTTCTCGCGTTTCGTCTTCGGATTTTCCGACCTTGGTCTTCGCACCTGAGCTGACCATGTAAAGAATCACTCTGGCGTCCCCATGAGTTCGGCGGTGCGGTTCAGCCAAGAAAGAGCGGCGGCAAAGCCGTTCGGAAATGCCTTGTCTCCGAATCGCTTTACAAAGGCTTCTGGCGTCAGCTTCATTGCGTCCGCTTGACCAAGCCGCGTCAGCAGCGCTCGGAGGTCAGAGCCAATCGCGGAACTCGTGTCAGACTTTCTCGCGTTGCGGTAAACGCCAAAGTGCTGCATCGAGCTTTCAACGTGACTCGCCGTCACCTGCGGCGCATCGAATTGCTTGGGCGCGGTATCGACCGCCATCTCCCACGCGTTGCCGGCGCGCTGGAGAAAATCGTCCTCGCTCTTGGCAACGCGACGCAGCTTGGTGAGCGCCGTCGTGTGTGCCTCGCTCGTCGGCAGCGTCGCAACACCCTGCTCTTTCAAGTACTCGACGATTTTCACGTGATCGATGAGCCGGTGGGCTCGAGACTTGGAGTAGCCCCACCGCTGCTCCACGTAATCTTTGAACGACGTGTAACCGTCGCCCTTGTACAGCTTCCCGTCGTGGATTCGTTTGAGTGCGTGCCAGGCATCGTCATACGCGCGGTCGATACGCTCCTCGCACTGTCGGAGTTCATCCACGAGGGCAGGTTCTAGCTCCCGTGTAGCAACCCTTGACCCCTTCGCCATTCCCACCGTCTCCGATCCATCCATCTACTTCCCCCTCTCTTTTCACCCTGGCCCTGATTCCTAGAGGCAAGACCCCCTTACCCCCAAACCTAAATTTGGAAGTAAGGTGTCTCGCACGACTGGCCCGTCATCCCGTCGTCAAGACTCGCCGGCTCTGATTCGGGTGCCGACGACCTAGCCCCTCACCCTGGCCTTGTTAGCGACTTGCCTCTGTCGAGTGTCCCAGACTTGGGACACATGCCTTTTTGCCTTTCAGGTCATAGAGTTGCGCCTTGGGACGCAGCTCTTGGAAACAGGCGCGCGTGAGCGCGCGAGCGACTTCAACGTCACCGTCGCGAACGGCCGCACGTAGCGCGGAGCGCAATGCTTCAACGCGCGTCAAAACGGCACCTTGCTCGCGTGCGGCGGCACCGAGAAAAGAAATTCATCGTCGAACGGTCGAGGCGCCACGAACGTGTCCGGCTGATCCTCGACGAGCAGCGGCTTGATGCTGTTCGGCCCGAGCTCGCGGGCCTTCTGTTCCTGCCGCTCGATCAGCCGATGGTCTACGGGGAGCTTCGCGGCTGTGCGGAGAGTCACGGCGTAGGGCTCGCGGGAGCGTTTGAAGAGGCTCATTGCGACACCATCCAAGCCACCGCAAACAGCACGACGATCCAAGCCGAGCACACGGCCCCTAACCGCTGGACCGGAGAAACCGAACGGCGGGAGCGACGGCACCAGGAGCAGGAACAGCCGCTCATGCGAGCGCCACCAGCAGAACGACGGCGAAGAACACGACGCCGACCGCCAGCAATGCACGGCCCAGCATCACGACAGAGCCGTCGTAGTGGCGCGGCTCCGAGTCAGGGGGCGGCTGGACTTTGCAAAGTCGAGAAACTGGAACTCGGCATTGGAATCACGCATAGCTGAGGCTCCTAGTTAGGCGGGATTATGTCTAGCTCGTCTGGTGGTCGTTATCCATGCGGCTAGCGGTTTCCTAGTTCGATTGGGGAGCCGCTTTCTTGCGGCGGTAGGTCACGACGCGCTCAAGGCCAAGCGGCTCTAGAATGCCCTCACCGGGCTCCTTGCGCTCGTTCAGCACGTCACTGATGTAAGTGGGTGAGACCCCAATCCGGGCCGCGAGGTCTTTCTGAGAGCCTGCACGGTCCACCTCTTCGCGGATCACTCGTAGTATGTCCATGTGGCGATGATGCGCCCGCAAAAAATATTTTGCAACACCCCTTGACGCGTTCGCTAATCGGCGTATATTGGGCTCCATGTTGAACGGAGCCACCATGAACACCCAAAGCAAAGCGGCATCACCCGGCGCAGACCAACTCCAGTTGGGCAAGCTGCAAGACACGATGAATGAAGCCATCGGCCGCGTGATCGCGCGCCTCGAGATGTACGACGATGCAGTCGCCGACGCAGCGCCAGACCGCGGCCAGTGCTTGCAAGCACTGCTGAAGCGCTGCCGCGATCTCAAGACGGCTGTCGATGCGCACCGCGATTTTTTGCTCTCCCCCTCGTCCGGGGAATCTCCGAATGGCTAAGCGCGGCCGAAAATCGGTGCCGTGCCCTGATCCGCAGGAATTGCTCGCGGCCTACGCGTTCGATCCGCGTCTTGTCGTCGTGGCTCGGCAGATGGACTCGAACCCCAAGACGGTGCGCCGCTGGCTGCTCGAACTCGGCGTCGCAGTGCCAGCACCAAAGAAAATTCGTCGGCACGGCGCTCCGACTGCCTTCGTGCGCATTGTCGAGATGCCCGACGGTCGGCGCGTTACCTCTCGCCTATACAACAGCTTCGTCAACATGCACCGACGCTGCAACAGCGAGACGCGCATGGAGTATCAGAACTACGGCGCGCGCGGGATCAAGATTTGCGCGGAGTGGCTTCACAACTTCGAAGCGTTCCGCGCATGGGCGCTGGCCAACGGCTTTCGCAAAGGCGTGACGATCGATCGCATCGACGGCAACCTCGGCTACTTCCCCGCCAATTGCCGATGGGCGACGCCGCGGGAACAAACCTACAACACCAAGAGCGTTCACAAGCTCACGGTTAACGGCGTTACCAAGCTGCTCCCGATCTGGGCGCAAGAGCTTGGGGTTACGCCGACGCTGCTTCGTAGTCGTCGCCGCGAAGGCTGGACTGACGAGCAAATAGTCCTCACTCCGAAGGGTGCGCCGCGCATCGGCTACACACCGAAGCCGCGTGGACGCAAGCCCAAAGCGAGAGTTGGGGAAGGATTCCGCATCGACGAAGGAGCAAATCAGTGAACGCGCGAGAGCAGATGGAGCGGAACGTAGCCGCCAGCGATTACATCGACAAGTTCGCCGCGCGCCGCGAGCGCATTGGCGGAACGCTCGATGTGTCTACCAAGGATTTGATGCTCGACACGTACCTGGAGGGCTGGGCGGCGTGCCATCGCTATTACAGCGCTCAGTCCCTCGTCAACGAAGGAGCAAAGCAGTGACCAGCGTTAACGCCGAGCTGTACCACAGCCAGTACGACCCGCCCGTTCACTACGGGCCGGTCTGGAACAAGAAGCGCGAGATCGGCGAGACGTTCGCCGCGTGCAACGGCGACACCGAGTCGCACGCGACTATGACGACGCACCTGCCGTGGGTGACGTGCGCCGCCTGCAAAGAATGGCTGCTCGAGGGAGGCACGCGCACATGACCATGACTCAGCTCTTGGATCAAAACGCCACAACGCAGCACCTGCGCGATTTGGTGAGCGAACTCAACGAGGCAGAACGCGCTCTCGGCGCGGCGATGGGCCGCGCGCATGACGCTGGCTATGTATGCGACCTCCGCGGCTTTTTTGCCGAGCGAAAAATGGTTGTAGTTCCGCCCGTGCCCTCAGCCAGCGAACTACCAAAGGAGTAACGACGTGGATAACCCGACCTGGAGCGATATCTACACGCCCGAGGAACTGGCCGCCGCTCTCGACGTGCAAGCCGCGAAGCTGGCGAAGAAGCACGGGTACTACGAGATCGCTGCGGAGATCAGCGCAGCGGCCGAGTGCATCCGCGATCTAGCGGAGCAGCGAGACGGCCTGAGCGCGGCTGGCGCCGAGCTCGTGCGCAACGTGCTGGCGGCGAAAGAGTCGCTATCGAGGCTCCCGTGACCAACTACGACTTCATGGTGGCCATCGGCCTGACGTGGGGAATCCTGGCTCTGATCGCGTGGGTTCGGACGTGGAGACGGAAGTGAACACCCGCATAGCCGAGTTCGAGGACGCCGACGACGCGCTGCGATTCGCTCGGATGAAAGGCCCTGACTACTGCGTCTGCGGCGGCATTCGATTCATGTACGCCGTGCGCCCGAAGTCGGCGCGCGAGGTAGGCGGAACCGGCGAGCAACCGCCGGATCGCCTGGTTGACGAGGATGAGTTTTACGAGGACGACGACAATGAGCGCTGAGCCGAGCCAAGTACCGACGCCGATCCGCAAACCGCTGAACATCTTTCAGCGCATCAACGAAGTGCGGAAGAAAGTCACCTATGCGCAGAAGGACAAGACCGTCGATGGCGGTGGCTACAAGGCCGTCACACACGACGCTATCACGGCACTGGTTCGCAATCACCTGATCGACCAGGGCATCGTGATCGTGCCGCGGCTCGTCTCGAGCTCGGTCTCCGACGTGGGCAAGACCAAGGGCGGCACGACGATCATTCGTTACGCCGCGCGCTTCGACATCGACTTCGTGAACATCGACGACCCGAGCGACAAGCTAACGGTGCCGAGCGAGTCGCACGCGAACGACTCCGGCGACAAGGCTCCTGGCAAGGCCACGAGCTACGCAACGAAATACGCGATGCTGAAGCTGTTCAGCATCGAGACCGGCGAAGGCGACGAAGGCCGAGTCGAGCCCTACGAGTCGCTGGAGAAGATCACGCCAGAGCAAGTCGCGGACCTCGACGCGCTGATCGAGGAAGTGAAAGCCGACAAGCCGGCGTTCCTGAAGTACATCAAGGCCGAGAAGCTGGAGGACATTCCGGTCCGAGCGTTTCCGACCTACATCAAGTTGCTGGAAGCCAAGCGCCGGCAGAAGAAGCCGGAGGGCAAGTAAATGGAAATCTTCTGGGACGTTCAGCAGAACACAGACGAGTGGTACGCCCTCCGTCGCGGCATGGTCACGGCTTCGGAGTTCTCGACCGTCCTCGCTCACGGCAAGAACGGCAAGGGCTCGCCGAGTGTGACGCGTCGCAAGTACATGCTGACGCTGATCTCCGACCGCATCGGCGGCGCGCCATCCGATGGCTACTCCAATCGCCAAATGGAGCGCGGCAAGGTCATGGAGGCTGACGCGCTCCAGCTCTACCACGCGCTCCACGCCGAGCCTACGCGCGTAGGGTTCGTCAAGCGCAACGATGACGTTGGATGCAGCCCGGATGCCTTCGTCGGCTCCGAGGGCATGGTGCAGGTTAAGACGGCCGAGCCGGCCATCCAGCTCGAGCGCGTCCTGAAGCCGGAGCTACCAGCCGAGCACCTGATCCAAGTCCAGGGCGAGATGTGGGTCTGCGAGCGCGCGTGGTCGGACTTTGTTTCCTACTGGCCCGGATTGCCGCTGATGGTCGTTCGCGTCTATCGCGACGAGACGGCAATCAAGAGCATCGAGCTCGGCGTCGAATTGTTCCTAAACGAAATGCAAGAGCTGATGGCTCGCCTGGAGGCTGCGTGAGCAAGGAATTCGACAATACCAACCGCGGCGTTCTGTTCAAGAACGACAAGGAAGGCGGCAACCCGAACTGGCCCGACTATCGCGGGAACATCAACGTCGATGGCGCTGAGTTCTGGCTGGATGCGTGGATCAAGAAATCGAAGGACGGCAGCAAGACGTTTATGTCTCTGTCGATCAAGCCGAAGAAGCAGGACGGCCAGCGTACCGCGCAGAACGCGACGACTGGCCCGACTGACGCGGCCACGCGCGGCGACTTCGACGACGACATTCCGTTCTAGGAGTTTGGATGATGGGGAGGAGCGTGCATTGGGATGCGTCGGGGCGCCCGCAAGGCGCTGGTAGATCGGCCGATCGGTTCGAGTTCGGAGCTACGGGCTCGGTACACATGCGGAGTGGCATCCACGTTCGACACGTGGACCGTATGAAACCAACCGGCGCATCACTAATGCACGTTCCTACTGTTTAACCAAAGGAGCAATTCGTGAAGCAAGAAACCAAACAACGCTACGTGTCGATCCGATGTTGCGCGAACGGATGGGAAGTCTCGCCGTGCAGGATGCAGGACATGACGACGATGAGTGATGTCTACGTGTTCGAGACGTGGGAGAGCATGGTGCGCTGGCTCGACGCGAACCTCGAAAACAACACGACGAGCCATAGCTGAGTAGTCTGTTGAGGTCTTTGCTCCTATGAAACGCGGACGAAAGCCATACCTGTTCTGCCCAGACCATCACGAGCTGGCGCTGCTAGTCACTCGCGGCGAGCACACAATCGGCGCGCTTTGTGAGTTGTACGGCGTCGGCCGCAAGAC
>JBJACV010000022.1:0-40720 GCA_046604365.1 Nitrospira sp. | reverse complement strand
GTTCGGCTTCATAGGCCGCTTTGATCCGGCGCAAAATGCGCAACTCATTGATAATACGCTGTCTGGATGTGCCACGGCATAGCAGAAACAGCCACGATCAGACAAAAGAATGGCCAACAAATGGCCAACTGGAACACTGGTTTTGCTGGCACGTCATTATCGAATCACACCAGATCTTGGGGTTGACAAATTTCGGAATCGCTATAAGATGGGCCTCGTAAAAAGGAAAGCCGCCCGATGGGTGGAGACCATCGGACGGCTCATACGGATCACCCGCCTGAGCAGCGGGGATTAAAACCAGGGCACCAGCCACTATATGTGGTGGGCGGCGTGCTGTTTATAGCGACAACGAAGTAGGATGTCAATAGCTAAGCCGAAGGGAGTGCATGTAGATAGAAAAATGCCCCACCAGATCCGACGACGGGACGACCTGATGGGGCATTCCTGAAAACGATGAACCGAAGTCGGGGTGACTGACCGGTAAGGTAGGGGGCTCGCAACCCCCTGTCACTGTGTGGTGATGCACACATGAGCGGGTTCGATTCCCGCCCCCGACTCCAACCCTCTAGAAGGTAGATTAACTATACCAATCCATCCCGCCCTGTCAAATTTTTAATGTGTCTTCCCGCCCTGGCCACACATGCCCGGGCGTCTCACCGCCGATCCGCGGCCCGTCGGCAGGCGCGGAGATCCAGTTGCAGCCGGATCACTTCATCCTCCAGCGCCAGGCGTTTCCAGACAAAGCCTTCGCTCACCGACACACAATCGGTCCTGGTCGCCGGATCGCACCGGGCCGTATCCGCGCCCGGCTGGATCTCAGCGAGTGGTCCGCTGCAGCCGAGCGTACTCAGCATTGCACCGATCCACAGCGGCCCAATCTTTTTCCACCATCGCCCGTTTGCCGATTTCGTGCAGCGCATCGAGCTTCCTTTCGACGGTGAGCCGATCCCAGCCGTTCGGGTCCATCACGAAATACTTCAGCACATCATCCGCCAGGGTGAGCCCGGCGCCGATCGCGTCCGTCATGGCTTCTCCGGGAGCAGACGCTCAGCTGCCGGCGGACCGACCGGCTGGCCCTTGAGCGCATCCTTCACCTCGGCGACATCGTCTTTCACGTCCTCATAGATTTTCCCGCCGATGTCGATGAGCGCATGCGCCGCCTGCTTGATTTGATCCAGCGATTTGCCGCAGCCGGCCAGGCCGAACGCCAGCCCGACAATCAACACCACCGGCACCACCGGACGGCCGGGTACCGACTGCGCGACCGGATTCGGTGTTGACGCATTGGACTTGTCGGCATCTTTGGCCGCAATCAATCCGATCGAGACCATGAAAATACACAACGCAGTCCCCTTTGCGGCCCAGTCCTCCGGCATGATGTGAAACGCCAATGAATCGCTGGCACAGGCCATGGCCAACAGCGCAGGCACCGAGGTCTTCCAGTTTGTGAAGAACAGCTTGATTTTCCCGAACATGATCCCCTCCTTGGTTATTTCAAACAACTCACGAGCCAATGCGCGAGAAATCCAATGAGGCCTCCTCCGGCCGTCATCACCCACACGGCCCAATTCGGCAGCCGGTCCCGCAGCGTATCCAGCGATGTCCATTGTTCGGTATCCGCTGATTCCAACTGCTTGACCTGCTGCCGCAGCTCCGCGATGGCTTCCACCATGTCAGAGTTCTCCATTCACCGCCGGTCCTCTCGTGTCATGGCCTGCCCCGTGTTCCGCGCCTTCCCGCACTCATAGATCGCATGGAGATAGGCGGCATCATGTTGGTACGTCGCCCCGCAGCGCACACAGGTAAAGATCCGTGGGCCGAGATAGCGCCGCTCCCAGTCGCCCGTCAGGCGCTCGGCCGTCATGTCTGGCCAGTCGCCAGATCGGCCGACGGGAGCAGTAATGCCAGCCCATCCATTTTCAATTTCCAGCCCGGTTCGCCGAAATGGCCGCGGTCGCCGGCGAGATAGCTCCCGATCTGATCGCCCTCCGGATCGAGCCCCACCTTCCAGGCCAGCTCATAGAGATCGTCCCAAAAATCCAGCTCCACTTGCCAATCGAGCGAGCCGTCTGCCGCGAGCGGAATCACATCCAGCGCCATCGCTGCCGGCGCGCCCGCGCGCGTAATCACATTGTGCGCGCTTAATCCGGGCCGTGCCTTCGTCACAATCGCCGCCGCGTCCGTCACGTCCCATTCTTGCGTTTCACGGTTATACGTCCGACCCTTGGCATAGATCGCCATCTGCTCCGCCATCGACCGCCAGCCATGCACGACGAACAGCCGCCGCTTCAGCTTCTGTTCACAGCGCTCCACCAACCTCAACGCCGGATCGCGCAGCATCGGATGCAGGCCGTTCAACCGATCGAGCCGTTGGTTCATGCCGCACACTCCAGCGCCGGCACCCGGATCACCGGCGCCAATCCATCGAGTCGTTCAAGATGTTGCGTCATAGTGCGCCCCTGGCCACTCGCCAATCCGGCCACTGGCCACTCGCGACTGGCCCATCCCGCCACTCGCGACTGGCCATTCGCCAATCCCGCTACTCACCAATTCACGGTAACGGCTCTTTGATCGTCAAGAAAAACTCGTCGACCGTCGTCAACTGATCGGACTGGCCGTCCTGCAACCGCGCCTCGCCCTTCAGCGTCCCGCCAACCGTGAGATCCGTCGTGAGAAATTGATACTCGGCCTGCCCGCGATGTGTCGCCTGATTGCGCGGCGTCATGGTCTTTTCCACCGTGGCCCCGCCGTTGACCGCATAGCGCAGCTGGACCGTTTTACCCGTCAAGTCGAACGTCTCTTTGGTGACGCTGTTCAGAATCGTCACGACGAGTTTCGATCCGCCGTCGCCGGCGACTAGTTCCGCATGTGCCATCGTCCCTCCTACGTCGTTCCCACCCGGTCAATCGTCGGCCGCACCGAAAGCCGCACCCCCTGCTCGGTCGTCACGGAGAGCGCCCGTGACAGTTCAGGGTTCACCCGCAACTTCACGAGAATCTCCATCATCTGCGCGAGCTGCGTGGAGAGATTCGCCGTCAGCGTCCCTGTGCCGCTCAGCACGGCGGCCAGCCGGATGCCGGTCGAGAGTGCGCCGGTGAGGCTGCCGGCACCGAGCAATGCGGCCGCCAGCCGAATATCCGTGGTCAACTGCGCCGCGAGCGAACCGGAGGCCGTCAGCGCCGCCGCCAGCCGGATGTCCGTCGAGAGCGCGCCGGCGAGCGAGCCCGATCCAGCCAACTGCGCCGCGAGTTGAATCTGCGTTGAGAGTTGTGCCGCAAGCGACGCCGACGCGGACAAGGCCGCCGCCAGCCGAATGTCCGTCGTCAGCGCGCCGGCGAGCGAGCCGGTGCCGGTCAGCTGGGCCGCCATCCCGCTTCCCGATGCCGTGAGATCCGCCGTGACTGTCCCTGTGCCGGTCAACTGCGCGAGCAGCTGAATCTGTGTGGTCAAGGCCGCCGCCACCGACGCCGTTCCGGAGAGCGCCGCCGCCAGCCGGATATCGGTTTGCAAATCCCCGGCAATCGCGCCGGTCCCAGTCAGCACCGCTGCCAGCCGAATGTCCGTCAGGAGATTCGCGATCACGGTCGCCGTGGCATTCAACTGCGCCGCGAGCTGGATCTGCGTCGACAACACGGCCGCGAGCGAGCCGGTGCCATTGAGCGCCGCCGCCAAGGGAATGCCCGTCGTGAGCGAGGCGCTCACCGACCCGGTGGCGGAGAGCACGGCAGCCAGCGTGGTGTCGCTGCCCCCCTGTGTCGTCTCAATGCCGGGATACCAGACTCCCCAGCTCATTCGTCAGCGACTCCTACATGGCGTCGCTCGTCGAGCGACGGAATGGGATCGGTCAGCACCACCGTCAATGTTCGTGTCGGCACATCCACCGTGATGCTCACGAGATCGATGCCGTAAGATGGCAAGTGCGAAAAGAGCATGGCCATCTTTTCATACACCGCCCGCCGCGTGGCCTGTGTAAAATTCGGCAATACCCGCGTGTAGATTGTTTGTGCCATCTCACCCGATCTTTCTGACCGACACGTCAAAATTATTATCGGCCCCAGCCGTCCGAATCAGCGTGTGATCGAAGCCCTCGCCCAAACCGAGCCACGGCGTATACATCATTTTGAATTGCGGTCCGTAGATCGGCAGATGATGCACAAGGCCTTGCGTGGACGCACCAATCGCTTTTTCTTTGGTCTTCAGATCAAACACGTCCGCCTTCGCCATGGTGGCGCCGACGCCATCGACGATCACACAATACGTGCCCTTGTCAGTTTTGCTTTGGAGGGTGGAGGTGCCCGAATGCATCGAGAGTTCCGTGCTGCTGACTGCCAGAGCGCTTTGCGAGGCGTACTGTGTGCAACTGGCGTATTTTCTGATCTGCCACGTCCAATTCCGGCTCACGTTGCCGATCAGCGTCATATCCCAGCCATGAATCAGCCCGAAAACCGGCGTGATCAATATGCCAGAATCGGCCATGCCGATCGGGAACCGATCAAGAATTTGTTGCGTCCCGCCACTGAGACACTTTTCTTTGATTGTGACGAAAAACAGATCACTCTTCGTCAACGCCGCATCGACCAGACTGAGCACCAATTGATACGTGCCAGCTGTTGTATCGTTTTGTAAGGTGGTCGTGCCGGAGATCAGCGAGATTTCTGACGTGCCGATTGCTACCGCGTCGCCTGAGGCATGGACGGTGTACGACATTTATCTTACCCCATGCAGCGCACATTCGTAGTTATCATTCGCGCCGCTATTCGACAGCCGCATGACCGCCCGTGTGGCAGCCGGGATATCCATCATCAGCGGCCACGGACTGGCCCAGGGCCCGCTGATCGATTCATCCCCTCCCGTGCTATACAGATAGCCCTCCTCCGCCAGCTCTTCTGTGGCCGCGCCGAATCCGATGTCGAGAGCGAGTCCTCTAGAGTTGATCGCGGTGTCGGCCCCAAGTTGCAGCGACGGCTCAAAGCAGAAATGGTCATAGATAGTGGAGGCGACAACCTCCGTCCAGCTCCCCTCCGCCCCAGACGCGCCTGCCGTAATCGCGGTGCCTGCAGGGACCGAACTCACCCCATATGTTTCCACTGCGCGTCCCACGCGCCATGGCGGCGAGATCAGTCCGCCGACCAACTTAATGCCCACCCGCATCGCGGTAGAGGTACGATCACCCGCCGCTTGCGCGGAGATCCGCGTACCGGCAGGCAGGTACACCGGAAACCGCCACGTCTTGGGACCGCCATTCGCGCCATTGAAGACGCCGCACGCCCCCATCAGCAGATTCACAATCAGCAGCGACTCCGTGGCCGCCCCGACCAGAATATCCAGACACCCCTTTGACTGTGTGTTGGTAGCGTTGTAGCCCGACGCAATAATCTCGATGAGGCAGACGTCAAAATCCGCGCTGGCAATCAACTCCGTCACCGTGCCCTTGGTCCCAGCCGAGGCTCCCGTGGTCACGGCGGTGCCCGGCGTCGTTGTGCCGACACCACCGAGATTATGTTGCTTCAACCACTTGCCGTTGTTCGGGACCAAGAGCATTCACCACCTCAACACGCAGACGACCCAACACCACCACCGCCGCCAGCTCTACCGGCAATACGCGATCCACTCCTTGAGAAACTTCAAATACGCGACCAGCTCTCGATTCGTCGGAAAGCTGGGACGCGCAAACTCAGGCTCCAGCGGCGCTACTGCACCGTCACCGCAGGAGCCGACGGAGGGACCGCATCAAACGGCTCCACGTTGCTAAACAGACCGACATTCGCCGACGTATCGACCGCCCGGACCTTCAGCTCGCCGCGCGTCCCCGGCGTCAAATCCCACCGGACTTTTGGTTGTGGCGTCCCCGTCGGGGCCACCGGAATCTGCGGCACCTGCGCCACCTTGCTGAATGTCCCCGCGCTGCAGCCGGACGCCAGACAGGCAAATACTTCATAATGCGCCACGTCACCGGCGGGATTCGTCGCCGACACATCGCCGATCACGCGGTCCCATTCCGCCCTCGAATGCGCGTTCGAGGGAGTCGTCCACAGCAGACAGACCGCCACAGTAATCACACCGGCTGCGTCGAACAGGTTTCGGCTGAGAGATCTGAGTAACGTCATGCTCGACTCCTTTGTTCAGTTCACGGTTGAGACACTCGTCACAGATCTTGTTCGGTGTGCCGTCCCCAGGATCTGTCGCGCCGGGACACCACGGACACCAGGGCATCAGGCAAAGGTCACGTCCAGCGCCCCGATGGCGAAGCTGGGCGCGGCATCGCCGTTGTTCACCGTCTTGCTGACCGTCAACGCGCCGTAGAGCAGAAAGTTCGCCAGCTGGTCCTTGATCGCCACATGCGTGACCGTGCCCCAGTTCGCCGTCGGCGCGGGAAACGTGATCGCGCTCGCGTTGTCCGTGAGTCCGTCCGTCGAGCTGGCCCCGGTCCAGTTCGCATCGAGCGGATTGAGCGACTGCGCGGCATAGGAGCCGCCGGTCACTTCCGTGCCGCCGCCGGCTTCACCGGGCGCGGCCGTAAACAGATGGATCGTCAAGCCAGTGGGCTTCGCTGACGAGCCAGTTCGGAAGTAGTGCTTCCGGATATCGGCTTCCATGAAATCTGACATCTGCGACATTGCGTTTTCCTCCTCTATGCGCTAGAGCTGCTCGATCACACCGCCACAATCGCCGGCGGCCGCTTCATCTTCCATTCGCGCGCCCGCTGCAAATCCTTCTCTGTGAGCGTCGCCGGCCACTGCTCCACCGCCTCGCCATAGCGCGAGACCAGGAAGGCGGCAATCCACGGCAGATAGTTGTGATGAACCTTGACCACGGCTTTGCCGTAGCTCTTCGTCATCTCCGCCGCCCAGACCGCGAGATAGGGATGCAGCTCCATCGTCGCGAGCTTGTCGGCATACGCCCGCGTCCGCTCGATGCAGACCGAGGCATAGTCCCGCGCCGGCGCCTCCTCCATCGTCCGGGACGCCAGCAACTCGTCCTGGATCAGCAACCATGTCACCTGCTCCGCCTGCGTCATCTGTGCAAAGTCCAGCATTGCGCCCTCCTCGTTTAGAGCCCCTTATAAATCGCCAGAATTTCCGCCCGTGCCGTCGCCAGTGGAACCCCCAGCTTTTGCGCCGTCCAGATCGCCAACGCCTTGATTATTTTCTGCGTCGGCCCATCGAACTGCGCCAGCGCCGCTTCGTCGGCGCGTGCCGCATCGTAGTCGGCCAATTCCTGCGCCGTGGCCAGGCGCTTTTTATCCGGCGCCGTCGCATCGAACCGGTGCAGCCGCATGTCCGGGCGGAGATGCTCCGGGTACGTCTGCACCGCCTCCGTCGCCGGATCGTACGGCGGGCGCTGCGGCCAGCCGCACAGAAACTGCCCGTCACTCAGCCGGTATTTCGCATAGATCATCGTCGGTCCTCACCACTTAAAGCCGCACACATAGAAATCTCCGCCGCCCCCGCTGAATTCCAGATAGATCGCGTTGTGCCGGACCAGTATCTCCGTCGGATCATTGATCACCTCGACGGCAATCGAGGCGTAGAGATGCAAAAACGAGCCGCCGGTGGTACTGGCATAGGCGGTGTCCGGCGAGATGATATCCCCGACCGCCGCCGCGATGACGCCAGAGCCGGATCCGGTGATCCCGATCATGGCCAGGATCATGGGGGCAGCCGGCAGCGCCGTGCGCAGGTCGATCAAGATATTGGTGGCACTGCCCTCATTGACGACCAGCCCGTCCGCCTGGGCGCGCACCAATCGCCAACGGCGGCCCTGCTGCGTGAATGGGAGCAGATTGCCCGCGCTGTTGTTGTAGGCATAGCCGATCAGCGCGTAGCGATAGCCGCTCGGCACGGTCGTGGAGAAATCCACATTGTTGCGTTCGATGTAGACCTTCAGCCACAGATCGTCGTCGGTATCAGTCGTCCAGGTGGAGGTGTCGGAATCGAACAGGGCCTTGGAGCCGCCCGCATAGGCGGCGGCGCTGCCATCCATGCGCCAGCCCACATAGTTCGTGGCGCTCACCGTCCAGTCGCCATAGGCCACGACGTGATAGAGCGTGGCCGCCGACACGGTCGCAGGGACGAGAAACGGAATCCGCATCGTGGTCCCGCCCGCCGTGGTCGGAATGCGCGAGACATCGAACTTCCAGCTGGTGGCGAGCGGCGTATTCGACGGCACCCCGCCGTTATTCGCTTCGATCGTGAACCAGATGTTGCCCGTCGGCGTACCGACCTTGATCAACTCGACATCAAGGAACACCAGCTTGCCGGCCGTGACGGGCGTGAACCCTTGCGCCACCCGAACGGTCGAGTTATCGACCGCCGAACGAATGCCCTGCGTGGCATCCTCGCCCGCCGTGATATCGAGATCGAGGAACCAGTCTTTCGCCCGATGCAGACAGCCCGCCTTCGTTGTGCCGTTGTAGATCGCATAGGCCTCATACCAGGTCGAGTTTTGCTCGGTCCCTGTATCAATGCCGCCCGCGCCGGATGCCGTGATGTCGATGACGACATTGGACCAGTTCGACACCTCTTCCCCGTCGCTCATGACAATCGAGTCCGCCGAAAAGATCAGCCGGCTGGCGGCCACATCGCTATCCGGATGCGTGCTCAACTGCAGATTACGGAACGTCTGGGACAGATTCTGCGTACCCAGGGACTCCCACATGGCCTTCGTGATCGTCAGGGCCATTTTATAGGTCTTACTCGCCGCGTTCTTCGTTGAGGCCCCCGTGCTTTCAGCGCCTCGCGTCACGGTGAGTGTGTCGCCTGTGCGTGCGGTGACGGTGACGATTTCGCGGTTGGGATCGTCGGCCGGGTCCGGATAGTCCGTCGCGTTCCACCAGATGAGCGGGTACGGAAACGTGGAGGGAAAACGCGAGCCGTGCCCTGTTGTCAGGACGATCGATGTCGCCGCCGCATCGTAGGTGGTGGAGACCGTTGCTTTGCCGAAATTTGTCACCGGTATTTGTGCCATACGTCCTCAGTACTCGATTGTGACGGACCCATGCTGGCCGTTCGCGCCATTTGGGAATCCGCCCTGCCCACCGGTCTTCCCACCACCGACTGAGACGACGCCGTTCGATCCCCCACCTGGCGTCCCGTGTGCGCCACCGTTCGACCGGCCCTTACCGCCGCCCCCGCCAGTCGCTTCCGATAACAGCACCGCATTTCTGTGGGCAGTCGTGGTCGTGCCGCTGGTGCCGTTGGTGTCGCCAATCCCGCCAGACCCTCGCGCGCCCACGACAAGGTCAATCACGTCACCGGTCAACACGCTCACCGACGACACCGTTTTTCCGCTATTTCCACCATCGCCGGCGTACGGGTAATCACCACCCCCTCCACCGCTCCCGCCCATCGTCGTGATCGTGATCACTCCGGTGATGGGGGACACCCATTGCGTGCTGCCGGGCGTGGTGAAGCTCGCGACGTTCGCGCTCAACCCGGCCCCCGGAACCGTCACGATCAATTGACCGGCGCGATAGATCGAGGCCCAGGACTCCCAGGCGCGTTGCTGCAAGCTCGACTCCACCAACTCCAGACGATAGAGCAGCCGCGTCCCGTCTTCTTCTCGCCACGACACCCGCTGGATCAGCCACGTGCCCGCGAGACCAAATCCCGACACATCCACGGGCGCGACCTGGCCCGCTCGAAATCCATAGAGCCCCTGTGCTTTCATGCGCGTTTTCAAGATCGATCGCGGGGTCCCGCCGACAGCCAACAACACCGTCGCATAGGTGTCCGCCAACCGCGCCAAGACCGTCTGGGTGTTGCTCCGCGGGTGCGTCACTTCGTCCATCTGCTCATAGCGCCCCGAGCCACCTTCTACGGCCTGGCGTTCAGCAATCTGCGCCGTGTTTTCCAGCACGACCTGGACCTCGATCGACTCGGTGCCTTCCGGCGCCGTGCCTTTGGCGATCACGGTTTGGACATTCCGGTACGTTTCCCGATCGACACGCAGCGCCACGTCCTGCACGGTCGCGTCCTTCACGTCAAACGGCGCCGTGGGGTTCGAGGTGGCGCGAAATCGAATGGTTTTGTCATAGTCCACGAACAGCACTTGGCCGGTAATGCCTGCGACATCGCGCAACACATCGAACACGCTCACGTTGTCGGCATCGACCAATTCCATCGAGCCGGCATGATCGCTGGAACCGTACACAAACCCCTCGCCGCTCAGCTCATTGTCGAGTATCGAGGAGACGAGTTGCGGGATGGTCAGATCGGTAAAATTGCGTCGGACTTTCCGCCGGACCAGCACTTGGCCCCAATCTGTGGCCGTGCAGGTATAGAGCGTGAGGGCATGGGACGGGTCAACGGTCCGTTCGATATCGGTGATCGTGCCGGAAAAGAGGATCGCGCCGAAATACCGAATCTCCAACGGGTCCCCCACGGCAGGCGCCACCTCGGGGTTGCGAAAGACGAGATTGACGGTCCCCACCTCACCGGATGTTTCTTCTCCTGAGATCCCTGGCATGACGGCCTCACGCACATGCACATTCCGCAGCAGCGTCGTAAACGGATAGGTGCTGAACGTGTCAGCCTGTGAGGTCGAGAGCGGCGTCAACGACGCCAGCGCCGATGAGCCAAGACATGTGCCTCCAAGCATCATGCGGGCAGCCCTCGCAGACGCAACACGGACGGCAGGTTCTCTTTGACATGCCTCAGAATCGGCTGGCCATCCAATTCAACGATGATCGTCGTCGGTCCCCCGCTCCCGCCCATGCCCAACGTCTCGCGCATGAACGCCGCGCCGCGCTTATTCAAAGGGATCACGGCTTCCGACGATCCCGCTTCGCCGATCAATCCCATCGTCGGGCCAGTGGCAATGCCGCCGTCCTTGAACGCAAAGGCCATCAGCGAGCCGATCGCCGCACCGATCACCGCCACCCCGGCCAAGATGGCCACGCCGTAGGGAATGCCGAAGATGGTGGCTTTCGCTGCGGCCGCAATGGCCGTGAGAAAGGTCATGAGCGCCTTGCCGATCGCCGCAAAGAATGGAATCAACGTGGCTGTAAAAAAACCCATGATCGCGCCGGTAATCGCGCCGAATGTCCCCACAATGGCAGCCCCAGCCCCAGCCCAAATACTCGCAGTTGCCGTCGCCCCTGCCGCGTTCGTCGCCACGACCGCTGAATTTTGCAGCGCCGCGGCGGCGACCGATTGCACCCCGAACTGGAGAATCCCCTGCAACAGCGTGGCCGCCGTTTGCTTGCCGATCTGCGTCATCGTCTGGCCGAAGTTCTCAAAATTCACAATCGCGTTCGCCAGGCCACTGGTCCAGCCGGAGACGATCTGCCCGACGGAAAAGACGTTGGAATCCACGATGGTCTGTAATTGCTGCTGCCACACCGTCTTGGTGTTCATCGCCGCGGCGGCGGCAATATGCTGCGTCCGCAGAAACTCGCCCTGATACACCTGATTGCGCTCATCCGCCGCCACGGCCGCCGCCGTCTCGGCCACGAGCGCCGCATCTGCCGCATTGGCCACATCGATATAGGCCTGCGTCTGCGCATCGAGCCCCTGTTGGAGATCGCTGTGCATGGCGATCAAGCCCTCTTCAGCCCGAAGCTGCCGCTGCGCCCGGCTCTGCTCCATCTCACCCAGCACCCGGCCGAGTGCTTCTTGTGCATGCCCCAGCGCCAACTGCTGCTGATAGGCGGCGATATGTTGTTTTCGTAACGCCAGCCCCTTCGCTTCCTCCGCCGACCCGGCAGCCGCCGCGAACTCGCCCACATGCGAATCCATCGGGCCGCCGCCTCCGGTGCCCCCAGGCGAGGGCAACGGCATTTGTGAAGCACGCGCCGCCGCCATCGCGCCCGCAATGCCGGGACTGAGCGAACTGATAATCGGATGCTCTTTCTTGATCTGCTCCAGCGCCGCGCCGTAGTTCTGCGTGATGCGCGTGAGCCGGACCACACCCTCTGTCACGGCATTGATCCCGCTCGCAACAGTCGGCGCGAACGCGGCAGAGAGCTGCATCTGCAACCCCTTCAGCGATTCCCCCAGACGGTCTGAGGCCTGATCCGCCGCGTTCAAGGCCGCGATCTGTTGCGTGGAGAGCACGAGGCCGAAGCGTTCTGAGGCTTTGGCCGATTCATCGAAGGCGGCCGAGCCGCGATTCAGGACCGGAATCATCTCCAGCCCGGCTTTGCCGAACAGGGTGATGGCCAGGCGCGATTTCTCCACGCCGTCGGGCATGGCGGCGAAGCGATCGGCCACGGCGCGAATCACGTCCTCGGTCGAACCGAGCTGATTGATCGACAGGCCCATCTCGGCAAACGTCTCCGCGGCATCGCTGGCCGGATTGCGTGCGTCGGTGATCAGTTTTGACAGCGTGCGCATGCCGGAGGTGAGTGTCTGCGCCTCAAAATTATTCTCCGCCATGACGACGGACATGCG
Source organism: Nitrospira sp. (assembly GCA_046604365.1). Classification (GTDB taxonomy): domain Bacteria; phylum Nitrospirota; class Nitrospiria; order Nitrospirales; family Nitrospiraceae; genus Nitrospira_D. Next base: position 28,328 of record JBJACV010000022.1, on the reverse strand, counting down.
TTGGATTGATTGGATGGCGATGCCGGTTTTTTGGCTCAGGTGATCGAGGGCCTCGACTTGCTTGCCGGCACTGAGGGTGAGGGCCACCGCTGCGGTCGCTGCGGCGGCAATCCCGCCGGCGAGCACCCCCGCCGCCGCCGCGCCACCCTTGGCCAATCCAGTAAACGCTTCCAGCGCCTGATTGACGCCGCCGCCGAGCGAACGCCCGGCAATCGACGAACTCTGCGTAAAGCGATCCACGGACCGCTGGGCTTGATCCAGGCCCTTCAGTAAGCCGTTGCTATCCGCCAGGAGTTCGAGGACCAGTCTATTCGCCATGCTGCCCCTGAATGCGATTCAGATCTGCCAACGCCTGAAACCGATCCCGGATCATGCGCGAGGCGTCGTCCGGGTCCATCTCGGCCGGTTCTTGCTTCGTCATCGCCGTCGGCATGAAATCCTCCGGGGTCGAGAGCTTGTCTGACGACTTGGCCCGATTGACGTTCCGCACCGTGCTGGTGATCAATCCGGCCTGCCAGAAGTCCGCCGGCGGGCCGAACGGTTCCAGCGTGCTATAGGCCTGCCATTCCGCAAACAGCCGCGCCGGTAGGCGGGCGAGCAGCCTGTCCGGGTTCACTTCCCCCAGACTCAGAGCGAGACGGAAGGCGAATCGCCGCTCTGGGCTGCGTCGGAGTTTTTTACCAACTCCTCCACATCGGACACGCGCATGGACGAGAGCCGCAAGGCTACCTGGGCCAGCCGCTCCAAGGCCGCCGCGCTCTTGGTCCCGAGCCGTTCGATGTCGGTCTCGGTAAAGAGCGGCTGCCGCTGCCGGTTGACAATCGTGCGCACCAGCAGTTTCGCCGTGGCGTTCTCCATCCGGACCTTGCGCGTGGTGCCCTTGATTTCGACCAGCGAGGCCTCATACGCATTCTTCCCCGCCGCCGTCATGCCGCACACCAGCACCGTGCGTCCCTTCCATTCGGGCACGACGACTTCCTCGGTGGGAATATCGTCCATGCCCAGGATTTCGTCTTTCGACAACAATTCGTCGCCGTTCACCATGATGACTCCCGTCTGGTTTGTTTCGTTTGTTTCGTTATCTGGTTCGCCTGGTCTTCCAACCAAACAAACCAGACACACCAAACAACCACACACACAGCCGTTATCCCAGTCGAATCGCGCCGAGCTTCACCGCTGCGTTGCTGGCTTGCAGATACAGATAGCCGTCGGTTTGCACCCACCCGGCGACTTGATCGATCTTCAGGACGAGAATGTCGTCGGCACTGATCGTGTATGTCGTGATGTCGCCGGTGCGTTTCTGTGGATCGGTCGCGCTGGTAATGGTGACGGTCCGGTCGACCGAGTCGGTATTCTGCGCCACGACCAGGATCGGCCCGTCGAGCAGGATCTGGTTGAGGTTCGACACATCCGCCGCCGTCATCGTAAGATCGAGCGCATTCGCGGCCGGTTGCAAAGATGGATACGGTCCGAGTGGAGTTGTCCGGGTGAGTGTTGCGCGTGCCATGGTGTCCTCCTTGTTGGTCTGGTTTGTTTCGTCTGTCTGGTTCCTGTGGTTCGCTGGATTCCCGGCTCCGGATCAGCACCAGAGCAACCAGACAAACCCCTGCACCAGACACACCGCTTCCTAGCTGAACGTCGGCGCGCCGGTGCAACGAATGGTCAACTTCTGCGTCACAGGCCCATCTGTCGGAAACTCAAACGGCATGGTCTTGACGTAGCCCGCGAAGCTGATCGTCTGCACGCTGCCGGGCAACACGAGCTGCCAGTTGCGCTTCGTGCGCGCGAGAAAATCCGTCCGCAATCCGATATGCACGGGATCGCTCGGCACATAGTTGATATCGAATTCGATGGTCCCGGCGTCGATCAACGTGAGAATGAACTCACGGAACGCCCCGGCGGCCGCCGAGCTGTGCGTAGTGACATCGGCCTCATCCGTTTCCATGGACGGTCCGCTGATGGACCGCACTTCCGGCACGGTGGTAAAGGTCTCCGGAGACCCGCCATCCCCGCGCTTCAACAGAGTGCCGTAGGCTGAAATTGCTGCGCTCGCCATTGTCGTACCCTCCTTCTGTCCTTATGCCATCACTGCACGTTCCTGAAACGTCATCGTGTATCGCAACACCGCCTGCATGATTGGATTGGCCACTGTTGTTGGATCATTGCCAGTCGTCTCTTCCCATTTGCAGGAGACGATCTCTTTCATTGCGCGCAACTGCTGAACCGCCAATCTCATCGACTGCTTTGCATCCTGCTTCATGCTGTGCAGAAGCCTTTGAGGATCAGTCCCATCTTTTGCCCAACAGACAATGCGGACCGTCGCGCCCACCATGTCATTTTCTAAACTGCTTTCAGCAGTGGGCGCCTCATCTCCGACTACGATGCAGTATGTGGCGGCCTGTTTCGTTTCTTCCGGCGCTAGGTATAGCGCCGACACTTCATACTCTGGCACCAACTTATCCGGCGATCCTTTCGACTGAGTGAAGGCCTGTTCGATCACATCTAAGATTTTTGTTTGAATCGGGCTCTCGCTCATCGTCCGATCCCGTGCATGATTTTCTGAAACTCCCGCGTCGCGGCTTGATCAATCGCCTCTTGTCCTGGACCGACCACCGGACGTGGACGAAGGAATCCACGCCCTCGGGCCAGCGTGGCCCCGCCTTCAAAAATATTCATGAGCTTGGGGATGGGCGTGACACGCCCACCGATTTCGTAGGGCGTCGTGCTCCCCTTGCTTGGACCCCCGCGCCTGGCTCGCAGCTGCTTGAAGATGCCCAACTGGGGACGCATTCTCCCCGCCTGCCGCTTCAGCCCGCCGGATCGCACTTGAAATTGACTACTGATCTGCTGGCGCGCCACACGCCTGCCCGCATTCAAACTTTTGTAGAGCGCGCGCTTAATGGCCTTTAATGCCTCTTTGCCTTGCTTCGCATAGTTCAGCAGGCCAACGGCTCGAAATTTTGTGCGGATTCCCCTGGCCATCAGTGCACCCCCGTGCGCAGCCGGTACTTCCGGATGATCCCCTCGGCCAGCGATTCCCAGCCGAGATTCACAAACTGCACATTGCCGTCGGCAATGGACCGGGACCGCACGCCGATCAAGTTGTGCGCCCCCTTTTCCCGCGCCGCCCACACCATTTCGATGGCGGCCTGCTCCAGATCCAGAGGGATCGCGGCGAATCCGCCTTCGTAGGTGATCTTGATGTTCTGGATGCCGTCCTGAAACCTGTAACCATCCATCCGGATGATCCCCGCCTCGGCATCCGGCGACCCCGCCGGCGGCACCGCGTAATAGGACGCCGCGAGTGGCGTGCTGTAGGCCCGCAAGGGATCGTCCCACAGGTTCGTTACGCTCACGATCGGCGGCCGCGCCACGAGCAGCTGCGCCTTCCACTCCGTGCCGTGATAGAACTCTGTGACCACTTTCTTTTCGAACTCCCGCTCGCACTCCATCTCCAGCCACTCCTGCACGGCCTTGATGATCCGCTCCAGCTCATGATCGTGCTGGGTGTTGTCGCCGGGAATGTCCCGGAACGCTTTGCAGGCTGAAACCGTGGTGAGAGGCATGGTTATCCGCGTCTCCCTCGTCGCGCCTTCTGCTCAGACATCGTGGACACCCCGGCATCTCCCTCGCCCGTCACATAGTCCGCACAGCGTTCCCGTTCCACGACCTGCTGCGCAAATGCCGCCGGGACCTGATAGTCGATCCCGGCGTAGTGACAGCCGGTGAGCGTAGCCCGGCACGTCTGAAATCGGATGGTGACCAGCCCCGTGTCCATGATTACGCCGTGCCCTCAATCGGACTGTTGTGCATCTCGGACTTATCCAGGCCCTGCGTCACGGGCAACTTTCGCGTCCGGTACTGCAACGCCCAGATGGGACCCCAATCGCTGTTGGCGACAGCCCGCGTGATGACCAGACGGAGATACCGCTCCAGCGGCCGCTTGATATCGACGGCCACGGATTTGTTGTCGTCGGTATCCACGAACGCTTGCGACGTCCCGAGCAGATCTGCCGCCGCGCCCATGCCCGCCGCCGTGTCCTGCTGGACCTTGACGGTAGCGGTCCCGGTGGCCAGCACCGTGCCGGTATTCGTGAGGAACACGACGCCATCGAAGCCGGCCATGTCCACGACCGCCGAATTGATGGCCGAGGTGCCCGCCGCTGTCGCGTCGTTCAATTTGGTGATTTTGACTTCTTCCAGTAGATGTCCGACCGGTTCCATAGGGTTGTCCTCCTCATCGACACACCATCGTGTCGAGCTGCGCGGGCCGCTCGTAAGGAGCCGCCCGCGCCGTTTCACACAACGCCGATCCAGACTTAGGCCTGGATCAGGTGCTTCACCGGGTTGGTCCCGGCATCGACCAGATCGCCGTCCGAACGCAGGAACGCCAGGAAGCCGACCTGGAGCGCATCCGCGTATCGTTCGTCCAGCCGAATCAGGATGACGTTGCCGGCATCACGGATGTGGTAGTTCGAGAAATCGCCGTACAGGACGCTTTTCAATCCGGTCGTCGCCGCCGGCATGTCCTGATTGATCTGATACGGACGGCCCAGGATCGTGTCCGGATTGCCGTTGGCCATCGGAGCCCAGATCGGCATGTTCTGGGAGTCTTTGATTTTCCGGATCAAGCCGAGCGTGGTGAAATTGCACATGAACCGCGCGTTCGGCTGATAGGCCGGATCGACGCTGTGCATGAGATCCACCAACTCGTCGTAGGTGATCGCCGCCGCGCCGGCCGCAGTCTTGCCCAACGTGGACGCCGTGACGACGCCCCGCGGCTTGGACGACCCGTCGCCGGTGGTAAAATGCGTATTCTGAATCCGGCCGATCCGCTGGCCCAGCTTGCGGCCGATATAGCCGTTGAGATCGATCGAGCTGTCCTGGAGCAATTGACGAGACACCTTGACGATCTTGGAGCTGTAGAGAAAGCTTTGCAGCACGACCTGGCCGAACGTGATGTCGCCGTCGTTGTGCGCGGAGTTTTCCGTGATGATTTCGCCGCTGACCGCCGTATCGTTGTCGGTCGGAATCGGCAAATCTGCGCCGGTCATGGTCCCGACGACGGTCGAGACTTCCCGCATCCCGCCGAATAATTTCAACGCCTCGGCAATCGGCCGCATGGCCTCATCCGGCACGCTGTACCCGCCGCCGGCGCCGGTACCGACACCTTGCGCGGCACGGATGTTCGGGGCCCCGCCCATGCGCGGATCGGCGACATACAGACTGGCCATGAGGGCGCGATCCGCATCGGAGAGCCCGCCATTGCCGTACCGCAGCCAGTTCATGTAGGCCGCGCTGGTTTTCTTGATGTCGTCGTGTGCCTGTTCGGGAGAAATCTGCTCACGTCCGGCGCGTTGATCCACGCGACGCGCCAGCTCATCCGAGGCCGCCTGCGCCCGCTCGATGCGCGCGATCTGCGCGGCCACAGCATCGGACTCCGCCATGAGGGCGTCGAACTTCTTCTCATCGTCGGCCGACATGCTGGCCTGCTTCAAAATGGCCTGCGCATCCGCCACCGCTTTGGCCCGCTTTTCTCTCAACTCACGGATCTGCTGCATCGACATGGCACCCTCCTTGGTTATCGTGACTGCTCCCCGCGCTCGACGAGCGCCAACCGTCTCCGCATCAGCGCCGTCCGTTCACTCCCCTTCGTGTCCCTATTCGCTCCCGCACTCGCCGGTGTGACCGGCGCGGACGTGGTCGCGCGATACGCCTCCGGCACGTTGGCATAGCCGGACAAATCGAACCGCGACGCCGCCTGCGCCGTCTCCTGCGCGCCGCCCTGGACCGCATCGGCCAGCCCGGCGGCCTTCGCCTCTTCCGCGTTGAACCAGGTGTCGGCATCCATCCAGGCCTGCGCCTGTTCGATGGTGACACCGGGCCGCCCGGCATAGACGCCGGCAAGACTCCCGCCGATCTTGTCCAGCGTGTCGGCCATCTCGCGCATATCCTTCGCATTCCCAATGACGAGCGCCCACGGATTGTGGATCATCATGAAGGCCGACTCGCCCATGGTGATCGTGCGGCCCGCCATGGCAATGATGCTGCCGATACTGGCGGCCAAGCCGTCCACCCGCACGCGAATCTCCGCCCCATGCGCTTTCAAGCTGTTGTAGATCGCGAGGCCGTCGAACACGTCGCCGCCCGGCGTATTGAGCCGCACGGTGATTGCCTTGGCCGTCACGGCCTTCAGCTCTTTCGCAAACTCCACTGCTGTGACGCCGCCCCAGCCGATGTAGTCGTAGATGAGCACTTCGGCCTGATCCGATCCGGCCTCGGCCTTGATCGCAAACCATGAGCGGGCTTGATCGCGCAGCCCATGAGCCTGTAGACTGGCCTGAATTTGCTTCAGCATCGTTGACTCCATTCCAGCTTCGGAACCAGCGCCGACCACTTCGATGAATCGAAGTCATCCATCTCGATCGCGTCCTGCTCGCCACGCGGCTGCCCTGGCGCCGGCGTGCCGGCCTGAGACAACGGCATAAGATTCGTCTGCACGAACAATTGATCGCCGCCCGGTACCGGCGGGAGATCCTCGAAGCGCCGGATCTCGTTCGTGGTGAGCCAGCTGTTCTGGTGGCCGCTGGCGTAATAGTCCGACCGCGCCTTGGAATCGCCGCGCATCAACCCCTGATGCTTGAACTGCGCATAGAACGGCGAGCGCGGAAAGAGCTTCCGGTTGAATTCCTGTTCGAACCGCGTGAGCCAGGGGATAATCGTGAAAATCAAAAACCCGAGCGTGTTCTGTTCCACGCCGGTGCCCCAACTGGTTTGCTTGTCCGTATGGCCGATCATGTGCGGCGGGACGCCGAAGAACCGGGCGATGTCTTCGACCTGAAAACGCCTGGTATCTAGGAACTGCGCGTCTTCGCTGGTCATCGACACGTTCGTCACGTCCAGGCCTTCTTCGAGGACCAGCGTTTTGAACGCCTGTGAGAGGCCGGTGTGCTGCTGCTCGAACTGCATGGCCAGCCGATCCGCCGCCGGCTTGCTGAGATTCTTGGGATGCTTCAGCACGACGCCCAATCGAGCGCCGTTGGAAAACAATCGTGAGCCGTGTGATTCCGTGGCCAGCGACAGGCCGACCGCCTGACGGGCCGCATAGGTGACGACGGACATGCCCTTGACGCCGTCGAAGCCCAGGCCGGGAATATGGAGCATGTTGGATTGATCGAGCGTCTCGCGCTCGCCATTCGACACCTGGACGTGATACCGATGCCGCCCGTCTTTCGTCCGCTCCGGCGTGACGTACTGCCAGGGCACCGGGAACAGATCGAGCACACGGTTGGCCTGATCCCGCCCGATGGCGACATAGGCATTGCCGCCGAGCAGAATGTTGGCGACGAGAAACTCTCGCCAGACACAGCTGGTCATGGCGGGATTCGGTTCGTCGTGCAGCAGGTAGTAGGGGATGGTGTCCGGGACTTCGACACCGTCGCCGTTGGCCCGGCGGCGGTAGACTTTCAACGGAAGCGAGGCAATGGTTTTGGCGATGAGGGAGACGCAGCCATAGACGGCGCTGGTTTTCATGGCCGTCTGTTCATTGACGAGCACGCCGGCATCGGTTGAGCCGCCGCCCCACCAATCGACGAGCCACTGCGCAGGATTCGCTAAATTGGTGCTGGGGTTTTCGGGCGAGGCGTTCTGAATGACCGGCGCTTCGCGTTGCCAGAATTTCCAGTGCATGCTGCTGTGATACCAGCAGGCCGGATTCCTGGCGAGGTCTGTTTGTCCTCTTTGCGGTACTTTGCCGATGTATTTCTTATCGAATGATGAGGTAGGGACGGACTTGATCGACCGGGACGCGGCGCTGGCCGCCGGGCGTGAAGATCGGCATTAACTTGCCTTCGGTGAGATACCGCCGCACGGTGCGCGGCGCGACATCCAACAGTTCGGCAGCCTCACGAATACCCAAGGTGGGTTTCTGCAGCAAGATGTTCGGATCGTAGAGCTGACCGGCAGGCCGTTTCGCACGTCTCCGCATACGGAGAGTGTCGCACACTCACGTAGAATTACCTACCCCACTTTGCGGGAGATTGCGGGGAGATTGATTGTTCGTGGCAGCGCGCCGAAGACGGCGCCCTGCATGAATCAGATCTCCCCCGCTGCGTCTGGCGACCCAGCGGGGGAGCTGAGAGGAGGCTCCAGCGTTGCATGATCAACAGGAATGAACCATGGAGTTTTCAGCAGATGCGGGATATGCCCGGAAGCCACTTGCAAGAACAACTCAACCTTTCCATCGGTCGTTCGCCATCGTCGTATCTCTAATCGAATCTGGCCAAAGATCGGATCGTCCCCATCACGAATATGGCACCGGACGACACATCCCATTTCGCCTTCAAAAACTTCGCAAACTGCCTCAGTTCATCATACGTCATCGCTTCAGCCCTTCTCGCCGAGCCCTGTCATACGCGCGGTCAGATACATAGGATAATTCAGAAAACCCCGACAGACTGTAGCCAATCAACTGCGCGAACTGCACGCGGTCCGCGTCTGGAAACTCCATCACCGCTAGCTTGTTCATATCCAACGATCCCGATGCCAGCAACACCTCCACGATTCGATTCTTCTTGAATCGCAACACGCGATGCCGATCATACACCAGCGGCTGCGTTGGGGGCTGCGCGCGGCGGCGAGATGATTGGACTACCGTCTTCTTTCTGCTCATCGCGGCGGCTCCAGCGGACCGGCCCATTCCCCCTCGCATACGAGGGACATCAGCCGATTCCAACCGTTCGGAAACGTCACGGTGCCCTCCTCAATCTGAACGACGATGAACAAGTCCTCGGAGTAGTGCTCAGATTGAGGACGGTACCAATACCACCCCGGCGTGGTCGGCTTCTCCCTTGTCCTTTTCGGCACCAACGTCTCACAGAACGATACAATCTCCTCCAGCTTCTTCCGTCCGAATTCCTCCCCAACAGAGGTCTCCCACCAGGAATCAGGATGATTGATCGAATGCTTATCGATCCCCACAAGTATCTCGGCCAGGCGCTCCCTGATCGTCTTCATAGCGACATCCATTTCCGCACACTCTACAGATACGGCCGTATCGACTCCGTCAACACCCGCCGCTCGCCGCCGGGCAATCGTTTCGCCATGAGTTTGTCCTGGTCCAGATACCGCCGTATCGTATCAGGATGACAGCCCAACAGCCAAGCGGCCTCATCGATCCGCAGCCGGTCTTTCTTCAGCAGCGCGGCCCGATCGAAGGACGGACGCACAGGAGTCTTGGTCATCGCAATCCCTTTCATCCAACAGTCAGCGCCCCGCGTGTTTCGTAGACGGATTGGGGTTCGCCGTGTTGCCGCATCACCCGATCGAGCGCCAACAAGAGCCCCACAATGCCGTCGATTTTCCCCTGGCTGCTGGCCTTATCCGGCTTTTTATTGCCCGCCGGATCTTCCCGCACGGCCACGTTGTTGGCCATCCAGCGCAAGACCGGATGCCCGCCGTGTCGTAATTTCCCCCCCAACAATCGCCGCTCGAATTCGGCGCAGGGCCCGGCCATACTCAAAAAGCCCATGCCGCACGCGGCTACGGTCATGCCCTCTTCCATGAGCTCCATAGCCAGCTGATACCCCTGAAACAGCCGGTCGATCGCGACCTCGGCAATCTGAAACGTCTGGGCATCGAGCAGGATCTGCGCTTTGATCTGCTCATAATCGATGGCGTTCCCCGGCGTGGTCCGGAGCCACCCGTCGCGCGCCCAGGCCTGGTATTGATCCGCATAGCGATTGTGCCGCCGGCTGCCGCCTGGTTGTTCGGTATCCGGCTCCTCGTCCCGCCGGGCCAGCCGCGCCTCGGGACACCAGAGCCGCGGGAGCACGATCAGCCGATCCGCCTCAATCGGATCAATGAACAGCAACACCCAGGCCGTGAGATCCGACACGCTGGACAAGTCGAGCCCGCCGAAACACCGCAGGCCCACTAAGGCAGCTTCGTCGATCGGCGCGCCGGCATTGGCATCCCACAGTGCCATATCGATCCAGCGCGTGACCTGCTGGGTCCACCGGTTCAGATCCAACCGCAAAAAGGAATTCAGCTTCGCCGGGATCTGCGCGGCCTTCTCGGCCTGTGTGCGCATGTAGGCCAGCTTTTTCGAGACGCCCAAGTTCGGATTGGCTTTGTACCAGGCCGTCTCGGACTTCCAGTCATCGGTCTCGTCGGCCGCGGCGATGAAGGCAAAACAGCTGTCGTCTTGAATAATACCGGTGAGAATCTGCTCGCTGTACGTGTGCTGCTCCCAGCACACGCTGGCCTCGGTCTGATCGGTCCCCGCCGTGGTGATGCAAAACAAGAGCGGCTGCCGGCGGGATGACGTGCCGGTCTCCATCAGATCGAACACGCCGCGTGTCTTATGGGCATGCAGCTCGTCGACCACGGCCGCATGGACGTTCAGGCCATCGAGCGTATCCTCGTCGGCCCCCAACGGTTCATACTTCTGCGCGCGATCGATCCGGCAGAGATTATTTTTGTACACCTGAATTTTCGCCGCTAGCTCGGGCGTGGCACGCACCATGCGCGTGGCCTCACTATGCACGATGATGGCTTGATCTTTTTTGGTGGCCGCCGAGTAGACCTCGGCCCCCGGCTCCTGATCGGCAAACGCGAGCTTGAGCCCGACGCCGGCCCCCATCGTCGATTTTCCGTTCTTCCTCGGAATTTCCACGTAGGCCGTGCGAAAGCGCCGCGTGCCGTCGGCCTGCATCCAGCCGAAGAGACACCAGATGATGAACTGCTGCCAGGGTTGCAAGGTGAATGTCTGGCCGGCCCATTCGCCCTTGCTATGTTTCAGGTAACAAAAGAAGTCGATGGCTTCCTCGGCCTTGGCTTGATGGAACCACAGGCCGCGCGCCGCGCCGTCGCGCAGATCCTTGACATGCCGCTCCACCGCGAGACGGATGAGTCGTCCGGCCGGCACGGTCCCATTCAACACCCCGTCGATATAGCCCTGCACAGCTTGCGCAAATGGCGACGGGGGCGGCGGAGGCGGAGCCGCCTGCGTGTCTGATCGGCGTCGGCGTCTCGTGGTCTTCTTCGTCGTCGTGGCCATTATCCGTTGATCGCCGGTGTGGAACCGGCTGGATCGCTCGATTTCGCCACCGGCAGTGCAATACGTGGCAATGGAACATCCATTTTTAATGCGTTGGTGAGTTCCTTCTCGTGCGTTGTGCTTGCCAGAAACACGGCCTGCGTGTGGCGCATCACATGATCGTATTTCTTTCTGGCGACTTCATTGAGTTCCGCCACCGGGATACTACTGGCTCGCAGATAGCAACGCCGCGATTGCCGAATGGCCTTCTTCAAATCCTTGTGCGTGACATCGGTGCGTTCTTCCGCTTTGAGCACTCGGACACCGACACCGCCCTCGATCTCCGTATCGATGTTGCATTCTCTGAGCAGCGCCCTGCGCCAGTTTTTCACGATCAGTTGAAACCGCCGCTCCTTCCAGGACAGATTCAAGACGGCCTCGATGTCGGCATAGGGAATCAGTCCCGCTTCTGGCTTGCCGAAGCGATCGGTCAATTGCTTAACATCTATCGCCGTGGGCACTCCGCCGAAATACATTTGAGACTTCGCCATAGAACACTCCTTTCTGACATTGGCGGCGGAGATCATCTCCGCCGCCCCTTGCCACACCTAGCCAAGCCGCGCCTGGCCTCGCCATGCCTCGCCCAGCCGCATTTAGAGCAACTGGATGGCAGCGTCAAACATTCCGTGCGGCCCAGGGGTCTTGCCTCCGGGACGCCAATCGCCCAGCCCTTTGTACTGCCCCGCATAGTGCAAGATACTCACCAGTGCGTCCTGCGTGAGCTGCTCGTCCCAGACGTTCAGCGTCCCTGTGACCGTCCACTGATCGAAGCGCGGACGGACACGCACGTGCTTTGACTGCCCGATCTTGGCCCGCTTCACATAGAGCATGAACCCCAATTCAGCCGCCGCAGATTGATGCTGCGCAAAGGATGGCTCTTCGGTCAATTTCATCACGCGCTCAAGAGGGATAGGCCCGCCGGAGCCAACCTGGAGCGGCCAATAGGCCTCACCGACCATGCAGCCACTTTGTGTCTGCGCCTTAAACGTCTTCCCATTTTTCCCGCCCGGCACCGGCACCATAGCCCCGCCTTCCATCAGGCAACGCATCAGATTGTCACCGGGCAGCGCAATAACCGAGCCATCATGATACAGACAGCCGATCCAGCGAAATGCAGGGGTGCGGTCATCACCCGCCTTCGAGACCTTCTTACTCTCCGGATTATTCTTCCAGCGTTCCATCTGATCGGCCCAGTCGAGATTATCCGCGTGCATCAGCAGCGGTGTTTTCCCGGTCAGTGTGATGTGATACGTCCGCACACCGGCATTCTTCATACATCCTCCTCTTAACTGGCGGCGGAGATCATCTCCGCCGCCCCTTGCCATGCCTTGCCGTGCCGAGCCTAGCCATGCCACGCCCGGCCCAGCCTCGCATCTACGCCAAATGCCGGCCCATGCCCGGCAGGGTTTGCTGCTCGGCGCCCGGCAACGTGCGCACCCGCGAATGGGCGACCGGGGACGCGCCCAGTTCGGCCAGCGCCCGCTGATAGCCCGCCCGCGCGGTCGTGACCGCTTGCATCGCCGGGTGGGCCCGCTTCATCGTATGGCCCTGCTTATTTTTCGTAGTATAGAACCGGCCCTCTTTCTTGATGATCCGCTCGGCCTCGCACATGTCGGCATAATACCCACAGGCGACGAGCACCATGCCTTCGGACCCGCGCGAGAGAATCAAGGTGAGCGTCGATGTGAGCCGATCCCATTCGCGAGATTGATCCCGCGTCAACCCCCGCGGCTTGACGAGCGCGCCACGAACAAACGGCTCGCCCTCGTCGGCCTGCCCAGACGGTGGCGCGGGTGGCTGAATAGGTCGATGTCCGGGATTGCCCGCCAAGAGCCTCAGATCCACCGGCTTCGGCTTCCGTCCCTTCATGGCTGCACCTCCGGTTGTGACACGCCCTTGATCTCCCCCGTCTCCCGATGCACGAACCAGTAGCTGCAGCGCGGCAGGCCTTCGATATCCTCCGGCGCGCAGGGCGTGTCTTTGCAGTGTTGCGGCTTCGTCTCGTGCATCCGGCATCGATCGCCCTCTTGCTCCGGACAGGCCAGCGCGATCGGGCCCCGGATATGAAACACGGGGAACCCGCTGGTGTCCGTGACATTCTTCACCGGCTCCCCGAAGCGCACGCGCCCGAAGGCCTCATCCTTGATCGGCACCAACAGGGAGAGACAGTTCGTCGCCTGCCGGCAACAATCGCCACACTGGTTACATTCGCCCTGGCGGATCCAGTCAGTCATGATCGTGCCTCCAATCGCTTCTTGTAGTTCTCCACTTCGTCGGGGTTCTCGGCTCGCCACTCCGCCCAGCTTTCATCCTTCAGCTTCCATCGCATCCATTGAGGGTGCTCCGGCTTGGGATGCTTGTACGGAGGTTTGTAGGCCGAACAGCGCGGGCAATGTGGACCATTGGGACGGCCGTAGTACAGATGCGCCCAGCAGAAATACAAGCCGCACCCATTCTCTCCGCCATACGGCTGTCCTCCGCAGACGTACCCCAGCCCACGATCGATCTTCTTGTGGCACTTCGGGTGATCGCACCAGGCTGGCACGCCGTAGCCGATATCCCGCTTCCAATTGTTGTCCCACCCGATTGACCAGCCCATCAGCGCCTCACCCTCCGATACGTCACCGCCGCCACCCAGTCATTCCGCTCCCACGCGCCGGCGCCGTGGATCGCAGGGGAATCCCAGAGCGCTGGAAACGCGATGGTCCTGATGCGTTCTCGCGTGGCCTCTAATCCGCCCTGCTCTCTTGGAACCAACGGCATGTCAGCTCCCTCATCGATCGCATCGTCTGCGCTGATATCCTGCACCCGCTGGATCCGCACCTCGGTTATCTCCACAATCGTCCGCGCGGCCCATTCGAACATGAATATCCCCGGTCGACGGAACCAGCCGACGGCGCTCTTGCGAGTGCAGACCCGCGGCGGCGGATTGTCCGGATAGCACGCGCCTTTCGACCGATCGGCGATAAACCGATACTTCGGCTTCCCGGTCTTGGTTTTGCCGTCCCACTTCCACCGGCCGTAGAGATAATGCGGCTCCCGAATGTAGCGCCGCTCGCCGACGCGAAACGGACAGGGCACCTCGATCGCGCCCTCATCCGGGTATTCCGTGAGCCACGCGACGAAACCGGTATAGCGATACGGCTTCCCATCGTCACCCTCACGCTCACAATTCGTGACATACTCAATCGTGAGCGGCGCCGGGTCCGCACGATCGCCGGCCAGATCGTTGAGGATCGACTGGGCGCTCTCAGACAAGATCCGCCGCGTCTGCGTCTTCATCCCGGTATAGGTCTTCTGCCCGTTCCCGGCCGTCATCAGGAGGGAGTTCACGGCTGCCCCTCCAATTCCGCGATCCTGTCTTCCAACTCCTTCACCCTAGTCCGCAGCGTATCCAGTTCAGCGTAGTGCAGATTTATTCGCTCTGCGAACACTATCCACGCCTTATGGTACTCGTCCCAAGTTTCTCGCCGTTCTCCACCGCGCAGAATAATTCCACTGACTACACACCAGGCTTCTCCCGTAGACAGTCCCCCACGCTCGGCCAGCCGTTGCAGAGATTGCCCATGATTTTTCTGGGCCATATTTTCATGAGGCTCCATCACCTCCCACGGGACAGATGGCCCTTGCATTATTGGATAACGTGCGCAGATCATCTCTTCAGCGCCTCCTTATTACTCCAACGGCCGATATTCAAAATCGCCCTCCACCACACGATGCTCAGATTCTTTGCAGGCACACTCGCGCCCGACCATGTTCTCAGCCACCGCCCGCCAATAATTCCGCACCCTGCCGTTGGGGACATGGTTGTCTTCTTCCCAGCCATCGAGGCCGCCGAACGTCTTCAACACAAAGGCACCTTCTTCGGCCGAACAACGCGACGGAACACCACGCTGATATTGCTTCGACACGCTGAGGTGATATTCAGGCCCGCGAGACACATCATCGGTGTCGCTGGCCACTTCCACGGCGCTCAACACGAACAACTGCAACTGCGGGTGCGACCAAGCCGTCAACGGAAATGCACTGCGCATATATTGCCGCACATCTTCTCCGCCGATCCAACCATCGCCGCTCGGCGCCAGCGGCTTGATGATGTCGTGAATCATCGCGGCCACTCCCGCACGCGCAGATCCGCCGGCCATTCCGCCGGATCGCCGCCTTTCTTGTCATTGATCGAGAGAAAAAATCCTGTTCCGCCATCATGCTCTGGTGACTGATAGGGATTCGCCCCGAGCTGCTTCACAAAAATCGGCACCGCCGCTGCTCGACACTGCCTCACGAGCGACCGAATCCACGCGACATCACACGGCCTCGCGCCAGGCCCCGATTCTCCGCCGACAATGACCCAGAATCGATCGAGAATCTCGCGGCCGGCGCTGCCAACTCGATTGAAGCCGGGTACTTTTGAGAAGTTGATCGGCCCCAGCAACGGCTCGGCACTCACAAACCGGACCGCTGCAGACGTCTGCAAAAGAATCGGAATGCGCTCATCGGCCGTCTTCTGATCTTCGACTGAGACGCCGAGATGAATGTGCGGATGGAACGACGGATCAGCATGTTGCCGGGCAAGTCTCGCCGCCGGGCTGTCGCGCATCTCAGGGGTTGGGCAGGCCTTGAACTGCTCGGCGTAGGCCTGCTTTCTGGCGAATCTCGATGTCATGTAGACCCGCATCCGTTCCGGCCGTTTCGTCAAAATCTGAAAGATGTGCCATGGATGCCGTGCCCATGTTCCTGTACCCTCGCGCCAAACTAAACAGCCGCCCTCCATCACATCGAACACGCGATCGATGAACTCATCCGGCACGTCCTCATGAAACAGATCGCTCATCGAGTTCACGAAGATCCGCTTGGGATTCCTCCAGCGCAACGGCGCGTCCAGGACATCCGGTACCAGTTTTATCTTCCCGGTCCACCGTGGCCCCTGCGGGCCCAGCTCGGTCAGTCCTGCGTAGGGCATCCCCTCTCCGCTGAACCGATGCGCCTGTTTCATGGCATAGCAATTCCGGCAACCCTCCGACACGATCGAGCAGCCCCGCACGGGATTCCACGTCTCATCGGTCCATTCGATCGATGTGCTCACAACTCTCCCTGTTTCTGTCCATATGTACCAGTCATCTTTTCCCTTCCAATTTCGCGACACCACACAGAAAGGGAAGACAATCGGTCTAGAGTAAAAATCTGTAGAGATTTCACCCCCCTACCCCCTTGAATCCTCTACGCTCGTGAGCTGTTTTTTGTTTGTGACAGAACCCACACAGACCCTGCAGGTTATTGTCCGCATCGCTACCACCGCGAGACCTGGGCACAATGTGATCCACATCTGTCGTCGGCCTCACACCGCAGCGGACACAGACGGGATGCGCCGCAATGAACGCCTTCCTCCGCTGCTGCCAGGCATAGCCATACCCTCGCTTCGTTGAACTGCCGCGCCGATCGTCGTACAGTCGCGGAGTCGGCACCGCCGGCGCAGATTGCCGCGTGCGCTGGTGAGCTGGACACGGACCAATCACCGGGCATCCGGACACCGCACAGGGTCTGCCTGGCAACATCGGCATCAGGTCACCTCCGTCTTTCCTGTGCGCACCTCGGCCAGGAACGCATCCCACGAGATCTCGCCGCAGAGGAGCGACCACAGCAGATCCGGATCGGCATTCCAGATTCGTGGGAACGGCCCGGCGCCGGACACCGTCTCCCGCCAGCGGTCAAACTCGGCCCGGTCGCTCGTGTATGTGCCGTAGGTCGAGACCCCAGCCCGATGCCGGTGATAGGCGCACAACCGCTCGCGCCGCAGCTTGTCGCCGGCATCTGTCCCCGTCGGGACCTGACAGGCACGGCCGTGCGTCTTCCACTCGCACATGTGCAAGCGCCAGGGCACCTTCGACCCTACTGTCAACGTCGCCTGTTCGACCGGCTTCGTCACCCGCTGCCCTCCATCGCCATATTCCGCTTGGTCAATCCCACCAGCACCCGGACATCCTCCGGCATCTCTTCACCCACCGTCCCACGCCGCGGCGTCACCGGCATCGTCGGCGCACGAGACTGGGCCGTCGGCTGATCACGCAGACGAAACCGCACGCTGTTCATCACCCACTTGCGAAACGCATCAGGCCAGGAGGCAAACCGGCTGCCCTCTGCCCGGTGATGCGCGGAGAACAGCTCGAATTCCTCGTCGTACCGGCACCCCCGTTTCTGACAGAACTCCTGCATCCAGGGTGCCTCGGGCCAGGGGTCCGGAAACGGCGTCCGGTCCGTCCGACTCTTTGTGCCGCGAGGCACACAAGACGGGCGGGCGGGTTTGTCCGCGTGTCGGCTCCCTTCATCAATTTGGTTAATCAATCTGGTTAAGATACTATTAGAGGGTGTCATAGCTATGACACCCTCAGGGTGACAAAGCTGTGACACCCTCAGGGTGTCACTTTGTACACCCTCCCCCCCTTGAGGTAGGGTGTCACTTTGTACACCCCTCCCCCAACCGGTTGTGTCTACGCCCGGCATCCTGAGTTGGTATCCGTTCGAGGTTTGCTTGCCATAAGTCAGAAAGCGTTCCTCTCGGTGCACGAGGCACACCGCCTCCAATTGCCGAATATGCCGCTGCACCATGCGACGCCCCATCGGGGCACAGGCCTCCACCAGTCCATCCAAACTCGGGAAGCCGTACCCATCACGATTGCAGCCATTGGCGATCGCCAGCAGCACAATCTTCTGCGCCGCCGGCAGCGACTGCCCAAACGCCCAGGTCATCGCCTCAACGCTCATCAGCCCCGTATCCCGCCGTCCAATTCATGGCGCCACCGCCACGCAGCGGCTACAGAGATCCGCCGTGGCCCACACACACCCGCCGTCACAGGCCCGATCTTCCGTGCACCCACACACCCGGCAGCGTGGCTGGACGTCATCCTCAAATCCAGAAATGCCCAGGTCCTCCAGATCGTCCATCTCCGGCCCGCACAGGTGTTCGCACGCGAGCGCCTCTTCGGAGTCATCACCCCAGAGCATATCGTCGATGTCCCCGCCGCAATCACAGGCCTGACCGCATTCCGGGCAGCTGTGCATTACGCCGCCCTGCCTTTCTTCGCCCGGCGCTTCTCGATCGCCCGCCCTTTCGCATTTCCCCTCCGGTTTTCTCTCCGGACTTCCTCGTCCTCCGCATCCTGTGCAGACGCCTGCACGGGCTTTGCTCGAAGAACTGACGACAGATTGATGCCGAGCGTTTTGGCGAGCTTGGGAAACTGCTGATAGGCATCGTAGTCCCTGCACTTATTGCCCAAAGCCAGCGCAGCAAGGTACCGAATCAGATCCGCTTCGCTCGTCCCGCGCTTCAGCGACGTCCCGGCTCGCTGCCAATGGCTCAAGGCCTTAATCAACAAATCTGCGAGCGGCCCGGTCGTCTTTGTCGAGATGGTCTTTAGCTGGGATTCAACGACTGTCATGATCGCGGGCAAGAGCGTGGTCCACTCCGCACGCTTCCGACGTTCTAGCTCGTACGCCTCTTCCCGTTTCTTCTGTGCAGCCTCCTGCTGCGCGTCCACCTTGGCCCGTTCCTCCGGCGTGGCCTTCGCCCGTTTCTCTCTGGCCTTGATGACATCGCCCCAATGCACCGTGCAGCGATCCTTGTTGATGCAGACCTGGAAGGCTTCGCCCTGTCCGTGACCGGAGGCAATCACACCGAGCACCGATCGCTCGCACGTCTTGGATCCCTCTTGCCCGTCAGCCCGCTTCCACGCCTGTTCTCCAAAAACCCGACTCGTCCCTGCATGGCGCACCTCACCGCTGGCGAGATACTCCCGCGTGATTTCGATGATCTTCTTTTTGCTCTCGGTCGCCGCCGTCACCTGCGCCACGGTCTCGGGGAACAGAAAGCTGTCGGCCTTTGTCGCGTTGAACCGGATATGGCGCTTGATCCACGATTCCAGCTCGCGCACGCTCACCGCCTTGTAGTCCGGCTCGTCGCGGCCGTCATCCTCCGCATAGAGATCATGCGACAACTGCAACAGGCCTCCGTCCTGGTACGCGTTGGCCTTCGTGCCGATCACCTGCGCCTGCTGCTCATGCGTGAGCCGGGCCAAGAGGATCGCGTGCCCCGCCTCGATCTGCCCCGCCCAAAACAGCCCGCGCGCCTCTTTGTTCAGCTGCAACAGCTTCACCCGATCGTAGACGTACTTCACCGACCGCCCCACCTTCTCGGCGATCCGGTCCACGCACATCTTGTACGGCGCCGCCATCAGCATCTCGTAGCCCTTCGCCTCATCGAGCGGATGCAACCCTTCGCGTTGCAGATTTTCGATGTTCAGCACTTCCATAAAGTCCTGATCGCTCATCTCCCGCACGAGACAGGGCAGCAACGACACCTTCGCCATCTTGGCCGCCCGGTACCGGCGATGCCCGGCGGCGATTTCGTACCGCGGTTGCTTCGGGGTCGAGGCCGGATCCGGCCGCACGATCAGCGGCGTCAGAATGCCGACCTGCCCGATGTTGTCGGCCAGCTCCTTCAGCTTCGCGTCGTCGAAGTGCCGGCGTGGGTTGTGTGCAGACTCACGCACGGACTCAATATCAAGCTCGCAATACCGGTACCGCGTGGTATCCATAGGCGTCCCACCCTCACGATTGACACTCCGGATGTCATTCATCGCATCTCCTTCGCAGTGGTTTTTGAAAAGCGGGCGTGTTTCAGCTTCGCCAGCGTGAGGATGGCGGGCCTGACTTCCGGCGTGGCGTTGTCGTAGTGCGGCCCAAGGTGACCATTCAGAAACGGCAGCAGACTCCTCGGAATCATGGTCCAGTTCGACGGGTCGGTGTTGAGCCGATTGCCGTCGAGGCTCTTGAGGCAGTGACCATGTGGGATCGGCCCGTTGACGGCCGTCCATCGCAAGACGTGCGACGGTTTCCAGTTCACCGTCCATGGCACACACCGCACATCACTGACCTTTGTGTACCGATAGCCGTCGACAGTGCGCTCGCCGCCAATCGGCATCCAGTTATGCCCAGCCTGTCCATTTTTAAACCAAGAGGTTTTCATTCGGCCGGCGCTGTATCCTGGGCGTCGCAGTCCCTTGTTCGCCGGCACATGGCCTTTCGGAAACCGATAGGCGGCGCCAACATTGTCCCCGCGCCGAAGCCGACACGCATCCGGACTCGCCAGGTAGGCCTCAGTTTTATTCAGACCGAGAAGAGATGCACGCCCGTTCACCGCAGAGAGGGTCCGGCCAAGACGTTGCGCAAGAAGCGCGGTCTTTATGTGTGGAAACTGTTTCCGCAAGAGCGCCTCGTCGCCACGGCTCCATGGCTTTCGCCCCCCGATGACCCAACCATTCCGTGAACAGAGACTCCTGAAATGCTGGAGCGTGACATCGCGCCGGCCGAATCGCCGACAGAACGCAGCGTGCGCCTCCCGCCGCGGCATCGCGCGACGTTGCTTGATCCACGCGAGTTCCTGGGGCGAGTACGGAATGATCCGGCCTCTCATTTCTTGGGCCCCTCGATCGACTTCGTCTTGGATTCCATCACCGGCAATAGGTGCTCGAAGTTCCCTTTTCCACCGTACTCAGCGAGCAGTTCCGCGCCGCGCAATGCGACCGTGGCGTTGTTGATGATCTGCTCACTCACCTTCACCATGGCATCAGTCCTGGTCACTTCTCTGGCGATTTGTTCAGGCGTCAGCGCTTCATCGTTCAGCCGTTCCAGCTGCTCGAACAGATGATCGTTCAGATCGATCAGTTTGTTTTTCATCGCAGCCCCCAAATGATCGAGGCATTGATCGCCACCGCGCCGAGGAAATAGAGCACGTAGGGCCAGTGGCCTTGCCAGGCATACGCCATCATCGCGCAGACATTCAGCGTCAGACTCACCGTCACCACCCAATCCCCCATCCGCATTCCGCGCTCCCTCCCTACATCCCTTGAATGGCCGCCATCACCGTGTCGATCTCCTGAATCTTGGCCGTCAACGTCTCACGCTGCGAGACCAGCGCAGACAGCGCTTGTGATTTCCAATCGGTCCCGCTCCCGTTCAGCGCCTTCTTGGTTTTTTCCCGATACCTGATGTTGTTCCGCAGCGATTTCTGATAGTGCCGCTCACATTGCGTCGAATCGGCCCGCCTCGGCTTCTTGCACCCCGCCACACCACAGGTCTGCACCGGGACCGTCTCCTCACTCGGCTCTGACTCATCATCCGCCGCCACCGCCGCCCCGCGCTTCCGTGCCCGCGCCGCCCGGAGCTTTTCCGTGAAGGCCGCGCGCGTCGCCTCACTCCATTTGCCCATCGTCACGTCCTCCTGTTGCGTCTCAGGCCCCACCAGCGGACCAGGAGACGGCGGCACCGGCTGAGGCCGTGCCACCTGCGCCGGCGTCCACGACCGCGCACAGTTCGTACACTTGGCATAGGCCGGATTCCCCGCCTCCGGCACCAGCAGCCCCGCGCAGCGGGGACAGTTCAGTCCTCCGGGCATATCGCACGCCGCCGCCGCGCACTCCGAATCGGCTCGCCCACCACCGTCCCGCGCCGCACCGACCGGAAGTTGCCCTTGCAGCGATTGCATTGCCGGTGATCCGGCCCCGTCGAATGAAACCAGCACTCACAGCCGAGACACCGCCGCAGTTCCGTCGCCCGCTCACTCAAGAGCAAGAGCCGATTCGCCCTGATCGCCACATCCACTTCACGATCCGTGATCGGCATCGTCTTCACCATTCCATCCTGGTAGCGGGGGCTGGACTTGAACCAGCGACCTTCAGGTTATGAGCCTGACGAGCTACCAACTGCTCCACCCCGCTCCGCCATTACTCCGTGCTTACGACTCCGACTGACGCGACTCGTTCGGATACAAGCTCGATTGCCCCGTCCGCACATCGAGCGCCAGCCGGTTGATCTCTTTCACGATGGCCTGCTCGCGCATCTTGTAATCACTCATCGTTTCTTTTTTTTGCTCTTTCAGCGCCGCCAGCATGTGAATCTGCCGGGCCAATTCGCGTCCAAGATTTTCAGTTTTCGTCCCGCTCATCATCCCTTCCTTTCTGTTCGCCCCGCCCAGCGATCCGCCCCCAGCACATAGCCCAAGCCGAACAACAACATGAACACCAACACCACAATCCACCCGCCCAACAGCCACAGCAGCACAGGTTGATCGTGCACACAGCCGAAAAGCGACATCATGGCGTCAACACCCCGTCGCGGACACAGCGCCGAAACAGATCAATCGTGGATCGCGCCCCGATCCGATTCCTGATCCGCCGCATCTGGTCTTTCACGGCCTGATGAGACACACCCAGACGGCCAGCGACTTCTTTGTACGACAGTCCATCCCAGAGGCCATGCAACAGTTGCCGATCGGCCGTGCGCAGCGTCATCGCCCCAGCCCCCAAATTCCCGCGAGCAGGATCACCACAAACGCCGCCACCGACCACAGATCCCAGTCCCGCCGCGCCCGCCACCCCTGCAAACCGTAGCGGTCCACGCCGCCGATTTTCGTCATTCGTCGCGCCATCGATCCCTCGCTAATTGGCCAGTCGCGAGTCGCAAGTGGCGAGTCGCCAGTCAAGTTCCGAAAGCCACTCGCCATTCGCCACTGACCACTCGCCAGATCCCTTCACCACGCCAGCAGCCCCATCGCGCCCACCACCAGCAGAACCAGCACCCCGATCCCGCGCAGCGCCGTCTTCCACCGCGCACAGGCCCGCGCATCCTCAAGCAAGTACCCCATCAGCCTGGCGTCGTACTCCTCATCCGTCCAATGCCGGTTATCCCGAGGAACCTCCGTGATCCAGAATTTAATCTGAGTCATCGCCTCACCCCTCACCCTTCACGCCTCACGGCATCCAGGCGGCATCGGCGCACCTCCTCGGCAAACCGCATGAATTCGCCAAGCACATTCGTTTTCCATTCCGCATGGCCGGATAGCGGCTGCGCCAGACAGTAGGCCCAACTCAACCGCTGATCCTCATGCGGAACACAGGCCAGGAGATCCACGGAGGAGGCAAACCATCGGCAAAACCCATCCACAGTCAACGCCGCGCCAGGGGCAGCCGCTACCAGATCTTCCAGCAGCAGCGTGAGTGCATCCCCCGGCAATATCCTCGGCGGCTCCAGCAGCTCATCCATCGTTGCACCTCGCCATGGGCGAGAGCCGGTCTTGTCGGACCCGTTCCGGCCCCCGCCCACAGGTTCACAATGACACCCCCACATTCGGCCCCCATCGGGAGCCAGGCCGTAAGCGCCTACCAGCGAGACTCCGTCAATCGTCTGCCTGGCCCGGGGTTTCCTGTCAGGCCAGGCAGCACGACCGTCACGCGGCTCTGCGAAAACCGCGACCGGTTTTCAACGGACCCGGCAACCGCACTCATGGCCACAGCGACCAGCGGCCCGTCCGAGTCCAGCGCTCCAAGACAAGCCCCGCGATGATGCCCCACAGAAACGCCGCCACGGCAATCTCCCACGTCGCCATCACATCACCTCATCAACCAGACACACCATCCCGCTTCAACGCCCGCCCTTCATCAAATCCCGCTTCAAATTCCCGTTGCAGTTCCGCATCCATCGTGTACCAAAGCACCGAGGTCTGCGACACCAGCGCCCGGACCAACCCCTGATACCGCGCCTCGCAGCGTTCCCGCCGGCGAAACGCCGTATTGATCGCCGCACGCAACAGCCGATCGTCTGCACTCATCACGCCGCCCTCTTCATCGTGCCCTCGCGCAACCGGTCCAGCCTTTCCAGCGCCGCCGCAACTTGCGGCCATTGAATAGCCTCCATCGGCGTCAGCTGCACATAGAGCGAGAGATTCGCCTGCGCGACCTCCGCCTCCAGCTCCCCATCGATTCGCATGAGTCCTTCCGCCTGGTGCGCCATCCGCATCACCATCCCGACAGCGGCACTTCAACCCCGCCGCCCACCGTGAGCCACTGGCTGCTGATCGGATGTCCGCTCTCCGTCATCGCCCAGTGAGATTCCGCGCCGACACGGACTTTCACGCCGCGCGAGAGCGCATACTTGACGCCCCCGCCCACCGTCGGACCGGCAACGAGCCCCGTAAATCCACCGGAGCCCATGCGGCCCTTAGGATTCCGACTCCAGAAATTCAGATCGTGATAGGCCACAAAGCACCCGGCGGAGAGATACGGTTCGAACCCATATCCGGCATCGAAACCCTTCGCCGCACGGAGATACCCGCCTTGCAACCGGTCCGTCGCTTCATACTCAGACGAGTGAACGCGGCCCGGTTCCATCTCGCCGCGCATGATCATGCCGTAGAGATGATCCGACACCGCGAGCCCACCGGCGGAGACCGCGCCCCAATGGCGATAGCCACCTTCGATCGACCACAATTGCGAGACCCACGAATCGCCACCGGCAAACCGGTAGCCGACCCCCACATCCCAGGCCAGGCTCTGCGTCGTCTGCTGATTGGCGGGAATGCCATCACGCGACGGCAACTGTTCCTGCTTCCATGTGCCGTCCACCGCCGGCCCCGCATACCGCGCCTGAAGCAGATCCGCCGCGAGATACCATTCCGCCGACACCGACGCCGCCAGCAGCAGGCAAAAGAGCACGCCACTGACCACTGACCACTTGCTTTCATACTCGTCGTCCTCCCACTGCGTGTAAGGGCCACGTTCTCGCCCGCTCTTTCAGATCCGCCAGCACCGTCGAATCCATCGTGAGCGATTGACGCACCGACGCCACCTTGGCGCGCGCCCGTTCCTGTAACCACGCCTCGACTTCAGGCAGCCGGTACCGCCGACGTGATTGCACCGTCACGGCCGGCGGCAGCCCGCAGGCCACCAGCCGGGCGTACGTGCGGCGCGAAATCTTGAGCGCGGCGCAGAGCTCATCGGGGGTGAGGAGATCGGCAGGAAAGCCAGGCATCATCGTCGCACCTCGCCGTCCGACGTTGGCGCACACTGTCTGACAATGTCGGATTGCTCAGCGGACACCAGCGGTCTAAGATCGCGGTAGTAATCAGCACGGAAGGCCACAATGCGGGAAAATTCATTCTCGAGCGCACCCAGCACCACGTCATTCAGCGAGCAGTTCCGGCGCGCCGCCGCATCCAGGCAATCCGAGAGCAGCGTGCCGGGAATCCGGATCGTCATGCGCTCATCCAGCACTGGACGCGGCATCAGAGACCTCCTGCGGCAGCAAGCGCCGCCGGTTGATCGCGCTCAAGGCCGTCTTTTATGAATCGACGAATGACTTGCGCACGGCTCAGCGATTCACGCTCAGCAATGGAGTCAAGGACCTCCACCTCCGCATCAGACAGTCGAAATACGACGTTACGATCCTTCAGTTGTCGCCTTGTTCGCATGATTGCAATGTAATCAAAGGAGATACATATGTCAACACAAAAGATTGCTTTGCAATCATTGAATGTAATCAATGACTTGTCTACACTTAGTGGTATGAGCGATAAGCAGGTAAAGACAATCTCAGTGCGGATCGACGCGGAGATGATGCACACGCTGAACGAACGGTCCAAACACTATAGGATTTCACGAGCCAACTTGATTCGCCGACTCATCCAGGAAGGGTTGGGCGCAGATCTGCAATTAGGCACTAATGTAAAATATCTAGATATTAAGATTGAATCTCTGTCACGTGAAATGCAGGCCATGCGAGAAGAACTCGCGAAATATGTACAGCCAGAATCCCCGAGCGATCAGCTGCCAGCTCATCAAAAAGGGGGCAAGAAGAAATCGTCAGTTGGATAGGCGGATCAGGCGGGCGGCAGCGGGCCGTCAAATGGTCGAGCGGCATCTGGGAGATTCAACCGACGAGGAGTATAAGTCCGTAGGGGATTCCTGAGCACCTGGCGGAACAGCCAGGTCAGCAAGCACACACCCATTCGCATTCCGAGTGAGAGCCATGGTACACTGCCGTCAGTAATCACTGACGACGGAAAGGACGCTCGATGACGATGCGCATATTCCTCGGCTTCTCACTCGCACTTTTAACAGGCTGCCTCAACATCGACACGCATCTCACTCCCGTCAATCCAACCGTCAAGCCCACGCTGATTGGTGAGGACTGCACACCGATCGTGTTCGGCATCGGAGTAGGAACCAGCACCGTCGAGACCGCACTGAAACATGGAGTCCCCCCGGCTCAGCGCTATGGGAACTACGTCAATCCCATCGTCAAACCGATCAGGGCCATCTACTCCCTTGCACTCCACGATCAGTACCTGTTCGGATTCGGCCATCGATGCATCGTCGTCGCAGGTGAGCCATGAACAGAATGCGGCCACTATTCCTCATTCCATTCGCGATCCTGCTTCTATCTGGCTGCGCCAACCGATCAACGCTGATGCTCCCGTCAGCCGGGACCTGGACGGCGGACACGGTGCTGCTCGGCCCCGTCGTAGCCTGCCGAGGCGGCAATAGCGACTTTTCAGAGCATCACAAAGAATGCAACCAGTGGCCGCTGTCGATTCCCAGCCTGCCCCATCACGAAACACACCATGCCGAGCTGCGCACGAAAGCCGCGACGCAATATCAAACCGATGTGAGCACCATCGTCCTGAAAGATATCGAGGTCACCTACAACGCCGAGCTCGTCGGCACCATCCGCGGCTGGAAAGCCACCGCGATCGCCGGGAAAAATAGCCTATTAAATAAGTGACTGGATAGGGTTAGGCATGCTGCTCCCACTCACAATGCTGCTCGCCATGGCACTAAGCGCCACAGCCGATGCCGCCGAGTCAGCCGAAGCCTGCCGACAGAAATTGATTCAAGCGCAACAGATTGAGGTCCTTGTCGATCTCGATTGGAAGCCACCCAAGGAACCCAAAGTCGTTGTCGGCCCCACGTTCCCGCGGATGCCGTTCGATGCGAAAGAGGGATTCGCGCGCACCGTGAATTGTTTTCTTCTTGCGGGCACAGACCGATTCGTGAATTTCGACATCCTCGACCATCTCAATCATCGTGTGCTCGGCCGCTGGGAATACGGCCGGCTGAAGATGCAGTGACCCATGCCCCGTCCTACTCGTAGCCTCACCCGCCGCGTGAACGTCGATGGCGAGACACGCTGGCACGTGCGCATGGTCGTGATGGGGAAGCGTGTGCGCTTCGGCCCGCTGGGCGGCTTTCCCACCAAGACCGAAGCCATTCGCTTCCGTGAGGACGCCAAGGCCAGGCTCCGCCTCGGGACCTTTTTCCCCGAACAATTCAAAGCCACCGTCCTGCCGCTCCGCACACTTCTCGATCGCGACGCCGCACGATTGCAGGTCAGTCCCAAAAACACGACAACCTATCGCGCCTTTTGGATCGAGCGCGCCGCGCATCTGGACGCGAAGCAGCTCCCCGCCTCACTCATCGAGGACGCCCGCCGCGCCCTCACCGCCCGGAAGCTGAGCCCGCAAACCATCCACCACTATCTGAAATACCTCCGGCATCTGCTCAACCGCGCCAAGCGCGACGGCCTCATCGATACCAGCCCGTTCGACCGCGTGCGACTCACCGCCGTGCATAACCAGCGGGTGCGCGCCTATACGCAGGAGGAACGACAGCGACTGCTGCGGGGACTGGCTGACATCGGCGACGAATGGCGGGACGCGGCCGAGCTGGCGGGACTCACCGGCCTGCGCTGGTCCGAACAATTCAGCATGAGCACATCACAGCTGGATCTCCGGCAGGGTGTGCTGTACTTGCCCACCACCAAAGCCGGCCGGCCGCAGATCCGCATCCTCAGCCGACTCGCCCAGCAGCTGTTCCGCCGGCAGATAGCCCGGCATCCCAAGAGCCCGTGGCTCTATCCGAACCCCACCGGAACACGTCCGATCAACTATGACGTGTTCCGGGTGCGGATCTGGAACCGCGCCTGCCGGGCCGCCGGCGTCACCAATGCCCACTGGCACGACTGGCGACACACCTTCGCCTCCGCCCTCACCATGGCGGGGCAATCAGACCGCACCGTCGCCCATCTCCTGGGCCACACCAGCACCAAGATGGTCGCCCGCTATGCCCACCTGAGCGAGCCGCACCTCCGCCAGGCCGTCGACGAACTGGCCAACAAATGGCCAACGGCGCGACCGTCCAAACCGCGCCCATCACGCTAATACGTTGATGGTATTGATTGAAAGTGATGTGGACGGAGCGGAATCGTTCGGCTTCATAGGCCGCTTTGATCCGGCGCAAAATGCGCAACTCATTGATAATACGCTGTCTGGATGTGCCACGGCATAGCAGAAACAGCCACGATCAGACAAAAGAATGGCCAACAAATGGCCAACTGGAACACTGGT
>JBJACV010000021.1:0-44901 GCA_046604365.1 Nitrospira sp. | reverse complement strand
GTTTTTTTTTTGACAAATTTTCCGAGAATTATTTTCAAGTCGGTTTCATCGCATCCAGTGACAATTTTCTGTTGGTTTTCGTCAATCGGAAACCCACCGGTTTCCCACTGGTAGCAGAGCGCCCGCATGTATCCGCCGACCTGGGCAGGGGTCATCGTCATCGTCCCGAAGGCGAAATCGAGAGGGTAAAATGGAAATGATTGGCTGGTTTTCATGCTTCCTCAAAATACGTCATCCTCTCACAAAGCCGCAGCCACCAGAGCGCCCGTTCCATAGCCCGAAGCCGGTCGATCCCACCAGCCGGCGCCCGGCCCTTGTCGATTGCCTCCCGCCGCTCGGCGATGGTCCGCTCGATCTCCCGGATCGCCGGGGCGGGGTCTGGTAGGCCTGGGATCATGCCAGCACCCTCCTTTCCCACTGTTCCCCATCCCAAACCGCCAGATTCACCGACCGAATCCACGGATTTTCGGCTCGCGCCATCTTCGGGCGGGTTAGTTCGTCGCTGTGGTAGCGCCTGCGGGAGTCTTTGCACTCCCAGAGGTCGCAGGTCCAGTAATCTCCATCCATCCCGCGACAGACACTCCAGAGCGCGTAGTCCGCCGTGTAAAAAACGGGCACCCCGGGCGAGTGGAAATCCGAGATCCTCACCCGGAATTGAGGTTGGATGACCGCGCCCGGGTAATCCGCGTGGAGGACGGTATGCCATGCACGCTCCACCCAATTTAGCCGATTCTTGGGAATCTTCCAGCCGGCCGACGACTGCGTTTTGTGCTCGGCCGGCGGGCGGGTCGTCGCGTCGTCCTCGGCGCGGGTATTGACCTTCACCCACCGGCCGGACGTGTCGAGTCGGTAGCCCTTGGCTTGGAGGTCGGCGGGGGTGAATTTCATCCGCGTGGGAATTCGATTTGTTGAGCGAATCGGATCAGCACTGCAGCGAGGTCGAGCGCCTCAGCCTTTGATGCGATAATCAGATTCCCATGTACGGCCGCCTTTAATTCGTCCCATTCTTCCAAAGCAACCCCGAGCATTTCGTGGCTGGACGCGAACGAGCCGTATCGGGAATCAGCGTTCTGGATGCGTTCCTTGATTGCGCTGGCGATGTTTTCTTGGATCATACGAATGCGAATTCGAGTTGTGCGGTGGCGTTGGCGAGGTTCTGACACGCCTGCTTAAAGTAGGATTCTTTCAGTTCGGAGCCGACGAACGTCCGACCGGCCCGAAGCGCGGACACCCCCTCGGATCCGATGCCAGTGAACGGACTCAGAACCAAGTCACCGGGATTCGTCCAGAGTTGGAGAGCGCGGTCGATCACGTCGAGTTGAAGCGGGCAGATATGCTTCTCGTCGCGGTTGTCCTTGGCGCCGTCCTTGTTTAGAACATTCCCCTGATCTACCGTCATCCAAACTGGCGAGGCGACTTCCTGCCACCAATCGACGGGGTACTTGCTGCGGTCCTTTGTGACTGGCTTGGGATTGTCGCCGGGAGCGCGGAAAACGATCAAGTAATCAGCGCACCCAACGCGGCTGTCGGTCGAGTCGGCGCAAAGTGTCTTGTAGAGCAGCCCGTGTGCCTTGGTCCGCTGCATTTCCGTCACTGGTGATTTCCAGATACATATTCGGGAATGGAAAAGGAAACCGTGGCGCCAGAACGCGCGGATGATTTCTCCGCTGAAGTCCT
Organism: Nitrospira sp.; assembly: GCA_046604365.1. Lineage (GTDB taxonomy): Bacteria > Nitrospirota > Nitrospiria > Nitrospirales > Nitrospiraceae > Nitrospira_D. The sequence continues at coordinate 43,224 of JBJACV010000021.1, read as the reverse complement.
GGAATTCGATGCGACCGTGTTTCCATTTTGTGCTGAGCAGATCCACACAATGCACCGCAACTTCTCGGCCAGGAACCATGACGCGAGCCAATTCGGCCACTAAAAGCTCGAAGTGTTCGATAAACTCCGTAAGGTTCCCACAATTCCCCATGTCCTGCATATCGTCGGAGTACGTGAACAGGTCGGCGAATGGCGGGGAGAACACAGAGAAATCAATGGACTGATCTGGCAGCGACCGCGCCACCCGCACGCAATCGCCGTGATACAGCGTCCATCCCTCTCCTTCGGATTTGTTGATGTCGGTTTTCATTGTGAGTTTTTTCACTGAGTTTTCGCGGAAGGCATCGCTGGCGACCTTCATCCGTGATTGCATTTCTTCGTGTTGCGCCATCTTGCGCCGCACGGTTTTGAGAATGGCCTCCTCTGTGCTGGCCTGAATGATGTAGGCGTTCACTTCGCGAGTTTGGCCGAAGCGGTATGTCCGCCGCAAGGCTTGGTAAAAGTCCTCGAATGAGTAAGACAATCCCACGAAGGCGACGTTTCGGCAGTTCTGGAAGTTCAACCCGAATCCGAAAATAGACGGCTTTGAAATTAGAACCCGTAGAGTGCCAGAGCGGAAGTCATCGGCGGCGGATTCCTTGCGGTTCGCCTTGTCACTGCCTTTGATTTCCACCGCGCCAGGGATCGCGGCGGCGAGTTGCTCGCTTTCATCGTTGGTATTGCACCAGACAAGCCACTGCTCATCCGACCTATTAACTATGTCGGAAACCGCTTTCACGCGGTCGGGCGCGGTCATTCGCATTTCCTGGTGCATCGTCGTCGCCGAGAGAGTCGAGTGCCTGAAAAGCTCCTCGCTGGCGCCGCTTGCAATGTCCACGTCAACAGTGACGGTTTGCAGATTGAGTGCGGGCAGGATGTAACCAGCGTCATCAAATCCAATATCGGACGGCTTCGACACGCACGCGGCCCACGACGCCACCCAAGTCCAGAACGACTTCTCCGCGTGCCGCTTCAACCTCCAATCGCCAGTGTTGAATGTGTCGTTGATGAAGAACGTGGCGAGCATCTGAGCGGGCGAGCAGACTCCGAGGAAATCAGCGTGCTGGCCAAACTCTGTGTAGTCGTTTGGCGAGGGGGTCGCCGTGCAACAGAGCCGATAAGGCGTGTCGCTGAACGCTTTCGTCAGAGCGATGCGGGTTTTACCAGTGAACGCTTTCAGGATCGACGACTCGTCGAGGACGACTCCTTGAAATTGCGTCGTGTCGAAGTGTTCGAGCTTCTCATAATTCGTGATGTAGATTCCCGGTTTCGCGCAGTCCGTCTGCTCCTTTGCGACGGTTGCCGAGATCCCGAACTTAGCCGCCTCGGATGCGGTCTGGTGGGCGATAGCCAGCGGCGTCAGAATCAGCACGCGGCCCTTGGTATGCTTCGCGACCTGCCGCGCCCATTCGAGTTGTTGGGCAGTTTTACCAAGTCCGCAGTCCTCGAAAAGCGCTGCGCGGCCAGTCTTAACCGCCCACCGCACGACTTGCTTTTGCCAGTCGAACAGCGGCGCCTTAATCGGGTACGGCTCAAATCCGAACGACTCGGATTGGCGCACCTTGGACTGGATGAATTGATCGTAGGAAATACTCATTCCCCCTCCTCCAGTTGTTCGCCCACGCGGACGAGTTTGATAGTCGGCTTGCCCAGCGTCACCGCGCCAGCCAGCGCCCCGGCCATGGCGATTTTCAGCCCGACTCCCTTCGCGTTGGCCGCTGCCCGCACAATCGGCTCCAGCGCCTTCTTGGTCATCGAGCAGGCAGCAGTAAACGTCTCAGGTGCAACGCCAAGGCGTTGCAGGTTGGTCCAGACAAGCGCGACATCAGTGATCGACTCCCGAGGCTTCGACGTGTGCAGCGTCCACCCTGGAATCTCCCCGCCAGCGTCCAGAACCGACCGCGCAGCCCACCGAACCGCTTCTGCGGCCTTGTCGTACATGCTCAGCTTGTCGAGCAGCACGCCAAGCTCGTTCGGCGTCATCTCCATCGCCCGGGCGAAAAGCGCCTCCTTCTCTTTCCCATCCGGCAGCGGGCGGGCGAGCAGGGTTTGCGCGAGCGGCGCCGTCCCGTTCGCCACCAGCGCCGGACAGGGGCGGTTGCGGGCCGGGCAGTATTTGCACCAGTCGCCAGCGACAGGGGCCGGGTTTTTCTCGGCGGCGTCCACGTCGTCGAGAACGTGGTCCATCCACCCGAGCGAATGTGACAGCGCCTCGGCGTCGTAATGCGCCGAGCTTGGCGGCCCGGCCCACGGCTGGACGATGGCGACCCGCACGGTATCACACCCGAAGTGATGAGCGACCAGAACCGCCAGTCCGCGCAGCTGGTCGTTGTCCCTCGCCTCCTCGACCTCGCCGCGCCCACTTTTAAAATCGATGATGGCCGCGTGCGTCTTGTCGCCGACCTTTACCACCATGATTTCATCCGCCTGCCCGGTGATGTCGTAATCATGGCCGTCGTCACGACGAACGAAATGGGTGACACCGCTCTTGGTAATACCGATCCGTTCCTCGCGGACAATGTGGGAAACATCGCCAGCGGTGGCGACGATGGACGCCAGCCATGCGTTTTCAACGTCCGTCGCTTGTTTCTGGCACCGCTCAGCGGTGTCCTGCTCGTCGGGCGACATAGCCAACCAAGCGTTGCCGTCATGCGTCGCCAGCCACTCATGGATGCGGTTGCCGCTCTCCGCGTCTGGCCCGGATGTGTCCGGCATCCCCTGCGACAGCCAGAACGATGCCGGGCAGTTAGCGAGGCGGTGGAGCGCCGAGCATGATGGTCGGCCGCGTCGTTCGTCAATTGGTGGAGTCATTGGATTTCACAAGTTCGATTTTGAGGATCTTATCGAAATCCGATTTGTGCTGAATGCGCTTCGGAATTTCGTTTGCGGTGGTCTTTGAGTATCGCGTTTCTGCGACTCCCCCGTAGATCGTTTTATAAACGACGATGTAAGTTCCGCGTGGATTGGCGGGCAGGATGGTTTTGCCTCTCACGGCTGCGCCTCCTTTTCATCGGCCAGCACGGGCGGGAGCGGGCGCGTGGCGGGGGTGCGGTAGGTCATATCATCGTGTGGTTTTATGCCAATTGAAACACCAGCCCACCAACTACAAACTGCCATATACTCGTCCCCGTCTTGTACCTTCTCCCCCTTCACCAGAAACCGCCACCCCTCGCCAGGTTCGGCGATGTTCTCGGGGTTGTGCCAGTCGGGCGTGGCGAGGGGCAAATGAATTCGCAGCGTGCTGCCAATGACATCGCCAATACACGCCGCCATGGTTCTGTCACGACGCACCCACATATCATATTTTCCGATCTCGTGTTTGTTCACTTCCGCCCACTTCCACCCCGTGTTGAGACGAGGCAGTTCGGGGGCGGGGGCTGGTGGTTCGGGTTCGGGTTGCCCGAAACACTCGTCGTTCTCGTAGTGCGCAATCAGCAGGTCAAGGTAATGCCGTGCTTTGCGCAGGTCAGTAACACCGCCCTTCGATTTGTGGCGACACACGTACTTGATGACGTTGCCTTCGTGGAATCCAATGGCGTTCTCGTAGATGAACCGCTCTGGCTGGATACGCATTGAAAGATAATGCTTTCCTCCCTCCTGGGTTTTCCTTGGGTCGCTCATTGTGCGGCCTCCTTCAGTGCGTCGTAGAGTTCGATGACTGATGCGGCGTCGAATTCATCAAGCCCATCAAGCTCGGCGTATTTATTGGCATACAGCCAGTTGTGGACTCGCGCCAAATCCAAGCCGTCCTCGGCGATGCGTCGCGCGAGCTTTTGCTTGCTTGTCTCCGGATCATCCGAGAGCGTCAGCGGCGGCGCCTCGGGCGGCGGCGCGGCCTGACGCCTGCGGCGCGTGGGCGGATCAGCGGCGGGTTCCTGCGGTTGCTCGGCGGCCGCGAACGGCTGCGCGTCCATCACCTGCTCGGCTGGCGCAAGTCGCGGCTGAGCCGATGGAAGGAACTCCGGCACCCGCGCCGTTTCAACCACGATGGCATTCGCCGGCATCGCATCCCGCTCAATGTCCGCCATGATCGCCTCATGGAATTCAGGCGAGAGCGTCAGGCGCTTGCTGTGCCGCCGCATCACCGTCTTTTTCGCCATCTCTGCCCAATCCGTCACCCATGGGCCGGCGTTTGCCGAGCGCGACCGTTTCCGGATCGCCTCAACGTCATCCTTGGTCATAACCTCGAAATCGGTCGTACCATCCTCCATCGTGACCGCCGAATAAACCGCCTGGACATCACCCCTTGGCTTCCGCCAGTTGATCCCATGCGTGACTTCGCCGTTTTTCCAGTCGAACGAATCCGCCTCGCAGACTGTCTCGCCGCGCCACGATTTCACGTCGCCCGATCGTTTCGCGAGTTCGATCAATCCCTTGTAGTCGATAATGAGTTGGCATTCGACGATGCCGAGTTTGTTGTTGTTGAATGGGATCAGGTGAGCGCGACGGCCGTCTGGTTCCAGTCCGTAACTGGACAGGTCGAGAAGGGCTTTGAAGAATGATGCCGGGTCGCATTCGGCGAGTTTCGGCGTGCGCGTCATGGCGGTGACGGCGATTCGGATGAAGCGTTCTGGCGCGAGATGCTTCGGAAGTGCCAAGGCGACTTGCTGCTTGAATTGGTCGCCTGTGAGAAGCGCCTTCAAGTTGGGGCGTCTGGTATCAAGTTTTTGACTCATGGTTCTGTGGTGGCTGGTGTTCGGGTTACTCGGGTTGGAGGTTGACCAGTTCGAGCCGCAACAGCTCGATTTGTGCCTCGTTGTAGGCGATGGCTTCCCTGAGTTTCTCCTCCCGTGTTGATTCGCGGAATTGCTCGCGGTGGAACGCGATGGCATCGGCCATTGTTGCACAATCGGGCGAGAACCTCTCCAAACTGTTTTCGCAGTAGGCTTTGAAATAAGCCTTGCGCGTTCCGTATTCGTTTGCGTGAACACTCATTGAGCAAGCCAAATTGCAAATGTTGCGCAACTCAGCCGCGCCTTTCGCGAGATAGTTCAGAATGTCTTGGTCTGTCATGGTTCTGTGGTGGTTGGTGGTGAAAAAAATTGGATGCCGGCGCGGTGTTTCAAGAGGAGGAAAATACATAAAACCTCCCGTCACGGGATCTCCCCGCACACCATGCCGCGACCGGCAAAGGGTTACTGACTTGGCCGCTTCCAGGTAACGCGGCCGTCTTGGTGAAGTTCCAGCGTCGCCTGAATCGGGATCGGGGCGTCTGGACGGGTGCCGGTGACATCAATCACTTGCAGCACGTTCTTCTTCTGTCCTGGGAGTTGGTCGGTTTTCGCGAGGGCATAGGCCAGGGCGATGAGGACGGCGAGGATGCCGATGAAGCTGAGGAAGTCGGAGAATTTCATGATTATCGCCCCCAAATAAGGAAACCTGCGAGCAAGCCGGCCATGAACACGCCGGACACGATGGCGATGGCAACGGCGACCATTCCCCCGTCGGGTCCGGGTGGCATGTTGTCAGGATGGTCGATGGCGGGCGGCGCGTCCGCGTTGGTCCAGCCGTCAAACTTTGTCGCGGCGTAGCCGTTGCGGGTGATGGCCGTCATTCGGGCCATGCGGGCCTCGGGAATTTTGGAGAGCGGTAGAGTTTGGGTTTTCATGATTCGAGTCCTTTTTCTTTGAGGTAGTTGCGGAGGGCGCGGCGAACGCCTTCCTTGCGGGCGCCGGTTCCGGTTCTCCGCGCATCCCATTCCATGCAGCGCGGGCAGGCGTCGGCGCCGCGTTCCTTGGTGTTGCTGCATTCGCAGCGGGTGGATGGGGTGGACATGGTTAGGCGGTCAGTTGCTTTGGCGCGGTGAGTTCAGCCAGCCGCAGACGCGCCGGCAACGCTTGCAGGTGGTCGCGGAGTTTGCGGTGTTCCTCATTGAGCCGCGCCGGGTCGGTGGCGGATGCGACGGCAGAACCGCGCAGAATCCGCTTCCTTCCCTGGAACGTCTGCGCCGCGCTGTATGTCATTCGCTCGGCTGGTGGCGCGATGCGATACCCCTCGTTTGGAACAGCGATGAGCAGGGCGTTTGCCTCGCGCATCAGTCGGCGGCGCCATGCACTCACAACGGAGCCGTAACGGCCGGTGTTGCGAGTGATGCTGCCGACCGACTCAACGTCGGTGTAAGGGATGATGTCGCCCTCCTTGAACCGCTTGAAAAGGTCCATGAGTTTGTCCACATCGATCTTCGTTGGGATGCCGCAGAACAGCGGCTTGGCTGTGTCTTTCATTGGTTGTCGGGTTGTAAGTTTGCTGGATTTACCGGCCCAGCGCCGTCCTTGATCCTTGCCCTGCCGCGCCCGGCCATGCCCCGCCCTGCCTAGCCGGGCTCTGCATAGCCACATTCCATGCCTCGCTACGCCCAGCCTTGCCAAGCCCCGCCTCACCCTGCCTCTGTCCAAGCCCAGCCATGGCAGATTATTTGATCTCCTTCACGGTTGCGGTGAACGTGCCAAACTGTCCCGGTGACTTTGGAGCCGATGGGCGCCAGTCGCCGACACCAGAGAACGCTCCGGCAAAAGTCAGCACGTTTTGAAGCGTCTCAGTCGTCAACGTCTTGTCGAGAACTGTCAGCGTACCAGAGGCGGACCAGTTGGAGAACCGAGGGCGCACCCGGACGTGTTTGGATGTGCCGATTTTCGCCCGCTTCACAAACAGGGTGAAACCGTGTGCGACCGCCGTGCGTTCGTGTTCCTCGAAATCGTTCTCCTTCATCAACTCAATCAGCGGCGCACTTGGGATTTCGTTGCCGTTCACCTTCAACGGCCAGCCGATTTCGTTGCAGAGGATTCCAGATTGCGTCTGGCGCATCATCGAACCTCTGCCGCTCGGGGCAGGGCATTTCTTCCCGCCGTCGCGAAGCATTGACATGATGTTGTCCGAGTCGATGACCAGCCGGTCGTTGGCGATGTAGAGACACCCGAGCCAAGTCCAGGCCGGGGTGCGGTCGTCGCCTGCGGTGCTGACTGCCTTGTTGGCGGGGTCTTTCGACCAGCTTTTGACCTTGGCGCCGAAGTCGATGTTATCCTTGTGGAGGAGGAGGTCGGTGGCACCAGTGATAGTCACGGCGTAGTTTTTCTGATACATGTGGTTGTGTGGTATGTGGTTGTTGGGAGGAAAGGGTTTGCGTCACTTATTCAGGCTGACGCGCCTGCCTTGATCCTTGCCGTGCCCTGCCGCGCCCGGCCTAGCCGTGCCGCGCCGTGCCTTGCCCTGCCATGCCCTACCAGGCCGCGCCTAGCCGCATTCCTCGCCACGCCATGCCGAGCCGCGCCTAGCCTAGCCGAGCCGCGTTTCGTGCCTTGCCCTGCCATGCCGCGCCGTGCCTCGCCATGCCATGCCGAGCCGGGCCGCGCCAAAAGTTTCATTGCGCCCCCTCCTTGATTTCTTCTGCTTTTTGACGGGAGCCGCGCACCGCCTCCTCAATCGTGATCCGCGTCCAGTCGCAGACGGTACGTCGTGCCTTGCGGGCGACCGCCTTGGCCTTGTCCAGCGTTCGTTGGTCGAGGCGTACTGTGATTCTTGCGTCTTTCGCCATGGCGGGAAAATGGCATACAATGGCAGACGTTGGCAACAGAAATTTTTCACTTTGTTTTGCAAAGGGGAATTTTCTCGATTTCGGTTGACGTAAACGCACGATTTGTGCATTATTCCGGCGCGAGTGGTCCGCCAGCTACTCCGGTCAGCTAAACGATTCACTCGCGAAAGCAGCCCCGAAGTTCTGGCGGACTCCGGGGCGCTTTTTTGCCCTCATTCGCCTGATTCTTGGCCTTCTCAGTGTAAAAGGGGCCAGCGAAGTCGAGAGACCAGCAAAACGCGCCACAGTGCGGGTCCGGGGACGGTCCCAGCGGGAGGCGCGGAACAAATTTCCAAATCTCGCAGGGGACCACCGGGTAGGGAAACCGAACACCGGGGTGACGAGGCTGAAAAGGGGTCGAAATGCGCGCGCGCCCGAAAAATCACCCGAAAACACTCCCTGTCCTCGCCACCCGCGCCCGCATCTGCGCCAGCGTCATCCCGGTTTTGATCTGGAAGTGCGGGAAATCGACGAAAGTCGTCCACGCGCCGCCCCATTCGAGTCCGAATTTGCCCGCGAGCTTGCCGGCGAGCCGGTGCACGTGCGCTGCCAAGTGCGGAGATTTTTCGTCGAGGTACTTCCCATCCCGAAAAACGCCGAAATCGAGAGCGATCCCGAAGTTGTGATTCGAGTACCCACCCCGGGCATTCGTCACCTTCCGTCCCGGTTTAGTCCGCCCGATGGCGTAAAGCGCATCCTGATCGGCCCATGTCCGGTTGCCGCTGATGGCGACATAATCGCAGTTTTCCTTCCGAGCCGCCTCCTTTGCCGCCTCGATGAATGGCCGGAATTTCGTCGCCGCCACCGGGTCCAGTGTCCCGATCATGCGTTCTGTCCTGGGGTCAAATGTCGTCGGCATCGTAGGTGAGTGGTGAAATGGCGATCATTCCTGGCGAGATTTCGGTGGCGTCTTTATTGCGGAAAAGCTGCACCCCGGCGACTTCGAGCGCCTTGGCGACCAGCTCGGAGCAGAACCACCGGTCGTCCGCCGGCACCTTGCGCCGCGACAGGAACCGAAACACGCCCCGATAGTCGTACTTCTTGCCGATCTGCGCCCGCGCGAAGCTGATTGCCGTCTCCCACTGCTCCGGCGTCATGTCGTGAACGCCAAACGTGTCCACGTCGCACCAATCCGAGATCCATTTCACCCGCACTCCGGCCCCCTGCCACGCTTCGAGGATGCGGCCGCAGGGGAGAAGGAACGCGGCGTGGCTGTACTCGCTGCGCGTCTGCCACCGAATCATACGGCTGATGAAGCCTCGGCCCTTGAAAAGGAGGATGCGCGGGGTGGATTCGGTGAGCTTCTTTTTCATTTCACGAAGATACTTTTTATAAATTCGAGCGTTCGTTCACCAGCGATTGCCGCCACCGTCGCGATCCCGGCCGCAACCATGGCCGCCTGCTTCGGATTCTTCTTCACGTAATCCCACAATGGAGGCGACTCGTTATGGCTCGCACGTCCCGTGCTGGTGGAATCACTGGAACCAGTAAGATAGACGTTTCTGAGTTCGATGGCGAAGGCGAGGAAGTATATGAAGGTGCCTCCTGCTTCACGGATGGCGTGGACGTAGAGGGACACCCACACGGTTCGTCCATCTTTGGAGATGTACCGTTTGACCATTTGATAGGTATTTCCGTCGCCGGCTGCGAGTTTCGCCGCCTCGGCACTGTCAGAAACCAAGTCATCCGGGTGAGTAATTTCCTGAAACGTCCGTTTGAGAAGTTCGGTTTCGGAGTATCCGGTGATCTCGCAGAATCGCGGGTTGACAGCGTGAAACTTTCCCGACTGCTCAACTTTAGCCAGTCCGACCGGAGCGAGTTCCCAAATGAAGCGGTTTTCATCGTGCATTGTGTCATGGCTCGGGCGGGACGAATGTGGCCTTGGTAACATCGGCAGCGGTCTCGGCCTTTTTCACGCTGTCCGAGGAAACTTGTCTGGCGGTTATGTTGTTCTCCCGAATTGCCTCACCTCCATTGAGTGCTTCGCCAGCAGCGACGATGCTTTCGACTGTGGCCCATGCGCGAATCCCTTCGCGGACGAGGATTGTTTGATCCTTGCCCTTTTTCGAGTAGGCAATCTGCGTTCCGTCCGGCATGGTGACTGCCGCTGATTCGTCCGTTGATTTCTCGAATACGCTGGCGCCGAGGTTGACGACGCGCGAACCGTCCGGCTTGAAGATGACTGTGGGTGCTGTATGGCAGGCAGCGAGCGGGAGAGCGAGAAGAATCAGGGTTGGATGCTTCATGCGATAACGAGGTTGTCTGAGCTTGCACCGAATTCCAAAAAGCCGGGTCCGGGAGCAACCTGGGCGCCGCTGGTCCAATCGTAATAACCACCCTTGGATGCGGCGAATTTATAGAAGCTCGCGGCCGACACGGCGCCAGCGTTCCGGGTGATGTTGCCAATGACGACGTGCTTGGTTCCGCTGGTGGCTGCGAACGTCCAATAGGCCAAGCCGACGCCATTGCTCCCGGCGTCGAAATAGTGCTCATTGTCCTTGAAGGTCACGGATTCATTGCTCGATGCGCTGACATCAATGCAGCATGACACCTTGGTAAACCGGTTCCCCTCGATAAGAATGTTCGTCGAGTTCCCGAGTTGAATCGCCGCTTGGGAATAGACTTTGTTGACGATATTGATGAAGTGGTTATTGCGGACGATCGTGTGATTGCACGGGATGGTTCCGCCGACGGACAGTCCGACCAACAGGTTAAGGCGGTCATGGGTGCAGGTATCGACGATGTTGTTTTCGACCTGCCCGTAATTCCTGCTGATTTCCAGACCGTAGCCCCAATACTCCTTGACGATATTCCCGAAAACGATGTTGTGATTTCCGGCCGCAGAGATCCCGATTCCACTGCCGCCGCCTACCCATGATCCGGTGCCGCCGTGGACGTTGTTGAATGCGATCACGGAGTAGTCCGCCTGGAACGTCTCGATGCCGTTTCGGTCGTAGTCGCGAATCCAGTTGTTGGTGATGTACACCCGGCCCACCGCTTCCTCGTTCGGCACCTTCACTGAATTGTCCACCCCATCCACCGGGACCGTTTTCATACCGTTGTGGCCGACGAGGATCGGGTTGCCGTAGATGTCCTTGAACTTGCAATTATTGATGACGACAAGGCCAAGATTCCAATCAATGACGATTGCGCCTTGGTTCCCGATGCTTCCGCCTGTGTAGCCGTTGCCGCCAATCTGCTCGAACCTGCAATCATCAATGATGATGTCCGGCATGATGTTCGATGTTTCGGCGCCGTCCGCGCAGAACGCGCAACCGATGGTCTTGAACGAGCAATCCTTGAGAACGACGCGCCCGGTGAACCTGTCTCCCCCGATGGCGATGCAGCGTTGCGAAAGGCGGTCGGTCCCCTCGAATTGCACCCCCTGGATCAGCATGGACGCCGACGGGTTGAGCAGATAGGACGCGGAGAACGTGATTTTCGAGTTCTTGTCTCCGAGAATCACAACCGGCACCGACGGGGCGTAGGATGCCGTCAGATTGACCGTGCCCACGATTTCCATCACCCCGCCAGCGGCGAGAGCGGTGGAGAACTGCCCCTCAGTGCGCACAAGTCGGCGCGTTCCGGTGTCGCTGTTTGCGCTGGCCCATGCGCCAGCCACGGTGTCGGTCGAGTACCAGACCGATCCATCGTCGCGTTGCAGACCAAGTTGGCCGGTGAAATCCGGCACGCGGGCGCCCCGGGCGGTGGCGTCGGCGAAGGTGGCCATTGGGTTCGTATCCACCCCACCCTCCAGTTGCGCGAGTTCCCTCACCCGGGCGGCATCATAGTGGGTGTAGGCCCCTTCATCGTCAAACCCCATCAATCCCCCGGCGGTCGGCGCCAGGACGGTTGGAACGCCGGAGCCGTAGGGGAGGCGAATCGACTGCGCCACGTCCCGGGCCACCTGCTGAATCTGCATCACGGCGCGATCCGCTGCAGCTTCGTGCGTCTGCGCCAGGAACCGCCCACCCTCCGGCCAGACGGTCGGCTGAGTGTACGGCACCACCCGGGCAACCGTCACTTTCGTGGTGCTCGGGTAGGCGGCTGTGGTGTAAACCGCTGCCGGGTCGGCACTCACGTCGAATTGACTGGCGCTCAGAATCGTCGCCTCTGTGACGTCGGCCGCCTGCACCGAAACCTGGATGTGGTCGGGATCGGTGTAGCTGAAAGTGATCGGGTACCCGACGGCCGCGAATCCGGTGCCGTTGTAGACCGTGAAGGAATCAGAGGATTCTAGGGCCATGGTGATTTGTAATGGTTAGGCGTTCTTAATGCAATCAGTTTGCGTTTTCCTTTGCGGCTTTGATGGCTGCCGCGCGGGCGGCATTCCGGGCGCGTTCTCGGATCTTTTCGGCGTCCTTCCGGGCCTTGATGGCGGCTTTCTGCTCCGGCGTCAGCTTTGCCTCGGCGGCTTCCCGCTTGGCTTTTCGGTCCTCCTCCACAGCTTTCGCGTCCGCTTTGGCTTTCAGGTCGGCGGCTTCCTTGTCGGTGGTGGTGAGGTTGTCGGCGATCTTCGCGGCGTCCGCGAGGGCGTTCCCGATGGACTTGGCCGACGCCATCGTTTCGTTAAACAGTCCCATGGCGCCCATGATGGCCTCGGCGTCCTTGATGGCGGTTTCGAGTTGTTCATCATCCTCCATGAAATCGAGGGTGGCGAGGCGCTTGGCGGCGGGGACGGATCGGCTGACTGAATCCATGGCATCTCCCGAGGGCGTCCAGACCCCGAAAGCTTTGCCAAGAAGCGACTCCATTGCTTCGCCGAAAAGCGGCACCCCTTGGAGTGGGCCGGCCAGGGTGTTCATCATGAGACGTTTCGCACCCCAGATTTTCTCATCGAAAACCTCGTCGTCGTCATCATCCCGGACATCCCTCCAGGCATTCCGAATCACCGCCGCCATCAGGCCGCCGACACCCCACACGACGAACGCCGCCCGCGCCGCCCTCGCTGGGTCGTTCTTTGCGTGCTTTGCCGCCCACACTGCGATGGTCATCTTTTGCCGAGCTTCCGACGCGAACGCGAACGAAAGCCTCTCTAGCGGGCGTGTGGCGAGATTCTCAAACAGGGACCGCGTTCCCATCCGTGTCGGTTGAGCCACCCGCTCCGTGATCCGTTCCGCCTGCTTGTGGGCGGTCGCCTCTGCCGCCGCGCCGGTCAGGCCAGCATCCTTGGCCAGTTGGAGTTGGTAATCGAAGATGATGGCATACGTGCCAGCTGTAAAGATACCGTCCGCCCATGAAATCCCCATCCCGAGGCTGTTCGAGATGTGTTTCACCCGGTTCGGGCGGTCGTTGCTCAACCCTTCGAGCGCCTGCCGGACGATGGGGGGCGCCTGCTTAATCCGGCGTTGGATGAAGGAGGATTGAATCGCTTTTTTCCATCCGAGTTGCCCGGCCATCAGTTTTCCAAACCGCTGCACGTAGGCGCCGGCCGGCATTTCCGCCGCCGCCGCGCCGAGTTGGGTGGATTGAATGAGAAGCGTTCCCATCCGGCCGACCAGCGCCATGCGAGCGAACCGGGAGAGAACGCGATTCATGACGGTCGTGGTGGCCAAGCCGGCCGCCGCGTCACGGTTGCCGCCTTGGGAGAACACAGCGGCCCATTTGCTGAGCACGCTTCGCAGCTGCTCCCCGCCTGCCGCCTGCACCGACTCCATCAACTCCCGGTTCCCGAACACCTGGTTGAGATCCACGGCGAGGTCATAGTAGGCCTTCCACCATGCCAACTGCTTTTTGTGGCCAATGAGCGTTTGGAGAGCGTCGGCGAATCGCGGCTTGGCAACGGCGGTAGTCGAGCGGGTGCGGATGCTGTTTGGCGTCAGGATGCTGCCGGTTGACGGCATCCCGGTCACGGGGTCGAGCGTTTGCGCCGTGGCACCCTGAACCGGTTGAACGGTCAGCGGGGAGTAATTCAGATGGCGCGGCAGATTCACGCCATGCCGCTCCTTGTAGATCTTGTTCAGGACTTCCCACTCGCCGGCATACTGGTCCGAAATGAACGCCATGGTGGCGCGGCCTGCGTCCGTGAGTTTGGATTCCAGTTTGTCGATCCATGCCTGCGTGATCCCATTCCCTTCCATGTGCCGGCGTCCGTCATCCTGCCGCCACATCATCAACCCTTGAATGGCTTCGAGTTCCGAGAATTTCCCCCACGGGGCGCCGGTTTCGATGGTCCGCTGCGATAGGTCGAACCGCAGTTTTTCCGCCGCCAGCGTGTCCCCATCGGTCAGGGTTTTGAAGAAATCGCCGACGGAATCGGCAACCTCTTGGTTTTCGTCCTCGTATTGGTAGGCGGCTTTCCGCTCAGCGTCGGCCAGTCCGACGGCGGTTTGCGAGGCGTCCCCGAAGGCGTACCGAAGAACCTCCTCGAAAGAGGAAAGGGACAGGAACCAGTCGCTTGTCTGGCCGGTGAACCCGAGGCGCTTGGCTTCCGTCTCCACAATCTCCATCCGGTCGCCGGCCTTGCCGGTGTTTCCTTGCAATCCATCCCGCATCCCCTCGCGCCGCTCCGTGCGCTTCTTCACCTTTTCCGCCCACTTGAGAAGGCCGTCATGGTAGACGTCATCGAGCGCCGTCACTGCCGCTGACATTTGAGCGGCGTCCGCGTTCTTCCAGTCGCCCGCCAGGTGGACAAGGTTTTGCTCCATCGTGGCCATCGCCACCTGCTCAGGCGTGAGCGTGCCTCCTTGGATCAAGCTTTCCAGTTTGGCGATTTCCGCCGCCACTTCCGCCGCGTCCATTTTGGTGGCATTCTGCGCCGCCTTGATGAGTTCATGAGCGTCGGCGCCGAGTTTGCCCAGCATCTTTTCCCCGGCGATGGTGCCCTTGCGTGGCTTCGACTGCTTGAAAAGCGTGGTGGCAGCCTTGGTCAGTTCTCGCCGGAAATACTTCTCAGCCTCAACCTCGATCTTCTTCACCCGGTCCTCGATGAACCGCAGGCGGGCAGGGGTCGTTTGCAGGCTGGCGAGCTTCACGAACCCGCCAATCCGCACGCGAACCTCTGCCGGGAGTTGGGCAAGGATGGCGTCGAGAGTGACGAGAGAGCGGAGCATTTCCTTCCGGGCGCTCGGCTTCCCTTCCACCTCGTCTTGCAGCGCCCGTGACCGTGCGATGCCGGCGAGTTCCGCGCTGATGTCGTCGAACAGTTTCGCCTTCTCCACCGGCTTCATCGTCTGCGCACGGCTTTCGACTTGGCGGGCGAGGCGTTCTAGGCCGGAGGTTGAGGAGACGGCGAAGGTTTCGCCTGTGCCTGTCTGCTGCTGGTCCTGCGTGACTTCCGTCCCCACCGCCTTCGCCACCGCCGCCTCATGCGCCCGCTGGTCAGCCACTCCGAGCAGCTTGTCCATGAACCCGGTGAAGTCGTCGCCCGGCTTCAATTTCCCATCCCGCATTGCCTTCTTGATGGCCGCCGCCGTCTGAAAAACATGCCGCCAGAATGCCCGCACGGTGCGCAGGAAGGCGCGGAATTTGCCCAGCGCCCGCCGCTCGTCCTTGCTGACGGCCGACTGGATCGCCGCTTTCATCCCCTTGTGAACCGCGCCTGCCGGTGAGTGCGTGCCGTCCTTCTTCCGGGCAAACACATACGCGCTGGCGAGGTTTGAGACGGCTTCCCGAACCTCATCCGGGGTAGCGTTCTCCGAGAGAGCCAGACGGCCGGTGGCGCGTTCGTAGGCGCGAATTGCCGCAAAGGTTTCCTCCGGGGTGATTCCGCCCTTGGCGATCCCTGCTTTCCACCGACCCTCCACGAATTCGTGAAACTGCGTCATCACGTCGCCGCTTGTGTTGATGCGGTTGATGATGCGTTCCACCTGCCCGCCCACGGCGTCCTTCCAGTCGATCACGTTCGAGCCGTCGATCAGGCCGCGCATCGTTTCCTCCCCGCCTTCCGTGCGCCGCAGGATGTCGATTTCCGCCTCCAGGCTTTGCCGGGTGGCGTCGTCCAAGGGTTTCAGCCTGGGCGTGCCGCGCCCGATTGTCTCGAAAACGTCGCTGCCGACGAATTCCACCCGCTTCCCGGTCGGCTGAATCTCGGTCGTGGGGTCGATCCCCACCAGATAGTCGGCAATCTCAACCATCGCCTCCGCTTCCGCCTCCGACCGGGCGTTCCCGAGGGAGTCGCGCAGAACCACCGCCGCCGCGCCGGAGTCCACCTGAGTCTGATTCCCGTCCGCCGTTGTCACCGTCCACCCGTCCCGGGTCCGGCTCATCCCCTGAATGCCGGCGTCCGCGTTCTCGAACGATTCCTCGGCCTGGGCGATTTCCGGCGCCTCGCGCTCGGGCAGCACGGCGTTCTCAATCTTCGCGTCCAGAATGCCGGCACGGAATGCCGCCGCGCGGGCCGACTCGTCCGGCGCCGTCACAACCGCCTCCACCGCCGCGTCGCTGAATCCGATGGATTTGAGCGCCCGCGCCTGCTCAACCCGGGGCATCATCCCGCCGCCGCCGAGGGCGAACACGATGGAGACGCCGAAGGTTTCAGGCGATGCCGCCTCGGCAATCCGCTTCAAGACATCCTGCTCTGGCACCGGGGCGCCGACCGCGTTGGCGAGTTCTGCCACCATGACCGGCGTTGAATCCTGCAAAACCTCCTGGGCGAATTGCTCGCCGGTTTCCATGGCAAGGCCGGCCGCGAGCCGCGTCACCGGGGCGCTCGTCGCCATCTTCCCGATCAACTTCCGTTGCAGGATTGCCGCTGGTCCACGCGCCATCCCGAATGTGAAGTATTCCGCCGCCCACATCAGTCCGCCCGCGTAGGGAGCGAGTTCCGCCGCCCACCGGTCGGAATCTGGGCCGGACATCCCGGCCGCCTCGAATCCGCCAGAAAGTTCCTCGTTCGCTAGGGTGGTCGAGGATGTCATGATCGTGGCGCCGCCAGACATGATGCCGGCAACCAGATTCGGGATCGACGAACCGATGCCCATTCCCACCTTGTCCGACAGGGAATCGACGTTCACAGGGTCGATTTTCTCGTTTCGGAGCGATGTTAGGCGATTCGCCACCCGAACCACGCGCCGCAGTTCAGCGGCGTCCGCTTCCTGGGATCTCCCGGTTTCCGTGCCGCCAAACGCTTTCGTTACCGCCGCCGCCCGTTCCAGCGTTTCCGCCATCATCAGGTTGCCAAGTTCCAGGATGGAACCGCTGGCGATGTCGTTGAGCGCCCGCGTCATCGTCTGCCCGAGCCGTGAGAAAAAGGCATCCCTGTCGCCGTCGGGCAGCATTTCCCCGCGCTCGCGCAGGCCAGCGAGCACAAGCGACGCCTCTTTCTCGCCAAGCGCCCCGATCTTCTTTGCCACGTCCCACACGTCGCCAGGGAGAACCTCGTCGCCTTTTGGGACGGCGGTCAGCATTTCCCACGCCTCGTTCATCACCGGGAGAACCGGCGCAAACCGCGCCCGCTCCTTGGCTTGGATGTCGGAGAACAGTCCCTCGTAATACCCTGACCGCTCAGGCTTGAACCCGGGGGCGCCGCGCCTCACCTGCTGCCAAGCGCCGGAATCCGGTCGGGCGTCCTCGGGCATGGTCGGGTGCCAGAGCGCCTGCCGCCGGGCATTCGTCGCCAGCGATTCCGCCCGCGACTTCTGGCCAGCATCGTCGTCGGTGTCTGAGCCGAAAAGCATGGTCCGCTCTGCCGCGTCCTCGGTCGCCCGGGCGCGGACGATGCTCGAAAACTGTTCGTCTCCGGCGTAGGCCTCGACCGGCAACCCTTGGTTGAGCGCCCATCCCTCTTTAACGGTCTCGTAATTGTCGCCGACCGTCGCGAGGTCCAGGCCGGTGCGCGACGCCAGCCAGAGCGAATTGGCAATCTTCCGCTTTTCCGCCTCGCGGTCGGGCGCCAGGCCAAGTTGGAATTCCACGTCCGCCTTGATCCCGTCCGGGAGACTGGCGTGCCATCCGTCAAAGTCAGTGGCCGCCCGCTCTGCGCTGGTGAAGATTTCGCTCATTCGGCTCGAAAAGGGGGAATCTGGTCAAGAAGCGCCGGGTTGATGTCGCCATCACCGGTCGGCAGGTCGAAGCCGGAGGAATCCACCGGCCGGGCATTGGCCGCGTCCGTGTTCGCTGGGCCCTGTGGGCTGAAAAAGTCGTTTTGCAGCTTCCGAAACAGGGACGAACGCACGCCATCCGGCAGCATCTTCCGAACGAGATCCGGCACTTCCTCCGGCTTCGTGTTCGGGTTCTGCTTCAAGTAGTTGTTCACCTTCTGCCGCACCGATGCCTCGATGCCAGCGGACTGCCTGACTGCCGCTTGGTCTGTCACGTCGCGACCGGACGCCATATCGAACCGCGTGACCGGCTTCCCGCCATTGAACGTCCCGTCGGCCCAATAGGAATCGAGCACCTTGTCTGCCGCCTTCACGACTTCCGTGGCGGGCGCCGGCTTGGCTTCCAGTCCCATCTTTCGGGAAAGGAGTTCGCGAATCTGCCCTTGTCTGTCATCAGGAACGCCGAAACGAACCGCGTCCATCATTCTTCCATACTCAAACGCCGCCCTGTCTGACATCCCCCCTTCCCACGCCCGCGCCTTTTTCCACGCCTCCAGCCAGTTCTTTTCCCCGTTCTCCCGCTTTTCGGTGTCGGATTTCGATTTGTCGAAGGCGAGTAGGTCAGACTTGAGCGACTCCCGCAGCGCCGGGGTGAGTCCGGGAATCCGGATGATGTCGATTTCCTCGGGCACGTCGAGATCCCCGGAGGTAATCATTTCCTGAACCTGATCGACGGCGGCGGCTGAAACCTCGCGCTCGCGAGAGTCGGCTTGGTTTTTGAGCTTCTGCCAGAGCGCCTCGTCGCCCGCCCACGGATCCGGGTTGGCTTCCTTCCAGCCGGTCGGGTCGCTGGTGAGTGCGCCGAAATGGGCGTCGTAGGTGGCCTGCTTCTGCGATGCGTCCACTTCCGCCCCGGTTTCCACCCGCAACCGCTCGGCGCGGCCAGGGTCGATCAGTCCGGCTCGCTCCATGTCATCCACCTGCTGAATGGCAAGATCTCGGTCGCCCGCCCGTACCGACTGAATCCGGCGCTTTTCGTATTCGCCCGCCACGTTCTGCATCGTCTGTTCAAACCCGGCGCGGGTCGTCTGCGCGACCAAACGATTGCGCCACAGCATTGACTTGGCCTCAATGGCCGCCCGGGCATCGGGTGACAGGTCGTCCGTGATCCACAGTTTCGAGGAATTCATCGCCTCGCGATCGGCGATGCTCGCCCACTTCCGGGGGTCCGGCTCGCTGGCGATCTGATTCGCAATTTCCGCCGACCGCTCAACCATCATCCCGTCTGCCTCCAAGACCTTTTGTTCGTTGTAGAGGCGAAGTTGCTCGCTGGCGATCTTCATCACCGCCCCGCCGGCGTCCTGCAATCCGCCGCCGATACTCGCCGCATCCGCCACCGCGAACGCTCGTTCATTGATGAGCGCCGGCCGCGAGGCGTCTATGACCGCTCCGAGGTTTACCCGGAATCCGCGGGCGCCAGGGTCGAGGCGTGGACCGTCCCCACGCGGGAGCATGATGCCGGTTCGAGCTTCGGGAATGGTGGCCATGGTTAGGAAATGGAACGGGCGTAGCGGGGGGATTGGCGATAGCCGCCGTAGCCGGCGACGGCCAAGCCGCCGATCCCGGAGATGAGATTCGATGTCGCGTTGGTTCGGACGGCGCTGGCGTTCGCCCGTGCGGCGTAGAGGTCGAGACGCGATTGTGACTGGCCGAGCGCCGTCTGCGCCCGCGCTGCCGCGCCCGCCATCTTGGTGCCGGTCCCTTGGATGCCGGCCAGGATTCCCGCATTACGCTGAAATGCCGCCTCCCTGAACAGGCTGCGCCGGCTCATTTCGTCTTCATAGCGCATCGCGTCGGCTGTCCGCTGCTCCTCCTCCGCAGTGCTGGCAAGTAGGGCAAGGGGTGAGCCGGTGGTGTCCACGAATCCATTCTTCCCGATGGCCGCCCGCTGAACCGCCATGAGTCGCGCCATTTCCTCCCGGGATCTCCGGATGTTCTCGGTTGTGACGCGCGTCCCGGCTTCCGCCTGCCGCTCCAAAAGTCGCGCATTCGCTTCCGCCGCAGCCTTTTCTTTGTTCGCGAGGGATTCGTTGATGAGCGCCTGCATGGACGCCGCTCGGCCCTGCTGCTCCAAGGCCTGCCGCTGCGCCTGGGCGTTCAGTCCGGCAAGTTGTGCTTGGGTGTCGGCCGCCTTGTTTTGCTGGTAATACGAAACACCAGCCCCGACAGCGGATACCACCAGCCCGATTGCGTAAAGTGTGGTTGCCATGTCAGTCGATTCGTTTCAAGACGCTGGTGAGGTGAGGGGCGTCCACCGTGTAGCCAATCCGCTGCATCGCCTGAGCGTGCCTGGGTTGCGCAAATGCCCGCACCAGTTTGTGCCCGCCGTTCTTCCTGAGAATCGTCACGATGGCATGTTCCGCCCACGAAAGCGCCCGCCACGCCAATCCTGGAGGAATGCCCGGCTTTGTGCAGGGGAATTCGAGAAACGCCACCCCGATCCCGAAGGATTCGTAGCACCACATCGCCGCGATAGGTTCGCCTTCCTGCTCCACGATCACCCCGAGCGGGGGAAGAATCGTCTCAGCGAACACGCCGCCAGACCGCTCCCACCACGACGCGACCGTCTGCCAGTCACCCGCCTGGGTGCCGTACATGCGAACGGTGAGTGGAATTGTTGGGTCAGCTACCACTGATTTGAATGATTGGAACGATGCCCATGACGTTTAGCGCGCCCGGGCCATTGGATTCGATGATTACAGAAAACTCATCCCGCGCCGATCCTTCCGTCTGCTGGCGGATGACTCCGGTAAACGGTGGCGGCGGGTCGTCCTGGTCATGGTCCGCCTCACGGAATGGGACCGGGAAAAACTCGGATTCAGGCGAATCGGCAAACTGACAGCCGGTGGACTTGTAGAGACGCAGGGCAAACTGCTTGCAGTCGAAGATTCGCCCCTGCGCGGTGCCGTCCTCCAAAAGAACCTCAACCGGCATCGGTTGCAGCTGCGCCGGCGCCGGCAGGCCAAGCGCCACCCATTGCGCCTCGCTCGCCAGGGTGATTTGCCCGCCCGCCACCGTGGCGTCCTGCGCCTCGCCGCCATCGGTGTAAATCTCGATTGCCTGCCCTTCCAGGTGAGTCAATCCCGGGATTGTGGTTATTGGGCCGTCAAACGTACAAGCGGCGTCCAGGTGATAGACGTAGCCGGTGCCGGCGTGCAGGCGGTTCCAGTGGTCCGGGTCGAGGCGCTCAATCCGCCGTGTCCCCTGCCGCTGGCATACGATCCAAACCTCGTCCGCCTCGTTCGGGTTGCCGTAGACCACCGACACGGATTCAACGGTTCCATTGGTCGGATGCGCCGCCCACGCGACCACCTGCTCCGGGCGCTGGTAGGTGCAGGAAAGGAGTTGCCCGTCGTTCGTCACCACCCAAATTGTCGGGTCCGGCTGCTGAGCGTAAGCCATTCCACGGATGCCGGAGCGGGTGAGATGCGCCACCAGTTTCGTCACATCGGGCGCGACATAGTTCTGTTCCTCAAACTGGAACACGTACTCGCTCAGGATCTGCCCGCCCCGCTGAACGAACAGGACGACGCTCCCGACCAGAACCGCTTGGATAGGCTCGGAGCCGTAGCGGCTTTGCCGTTTCGCCGTGGCGTTCGCCGCTGTCAGGCCGTCCGTTCCGCCGTCAATCAGCCATTCGTCCCCCTGGGTGCCGATAATCAGGCCGGATTGAGACGCCAGCCAGAGGATCGGGTTTGCCTCCTGGGCGCTGATTTGCAGGACAATCGCCCCGTCGGCGAGGCCGGTTTGCTGGAAATTGAGGTAGTCGCCACTGACCGATGACCAGAGTTTCTGCGGCTCGCTGCGGGTGCCGGCGAACCAGAGGCGGTTTTCATGGAGTGCGAGCGCCCGGGGGAATCCCCTCTCGTTCGACCACGCCCCCTCTGCCCACGTCGCCGTCGCGTCAATCGAGTGCGCCGCCACAATCACGTCAACCGTCGCCACGGTGGGAGATGTGACCGCCGTCACCTTCACCAGCCCCCACACTAGAGACTCCGCAACCTCCAGGATGAAGCGAGGTTTGGCCACGCTCGCGGCCGCGTCCGGGTCGATCCCTGTTGCCCGAATCCGAAGCGTCGCCTCGCCGACGACGGTCCCGCTGGTGGTGATGTTGCGATCTTTGACGCCGGTCCACCGCCTGATGATGTCCCAGCCGCCGGCCGCGTTCTTTTCTTCCAGGTAGATGTTCCCTTCCCATAAGCCGACCGTGAGGAATTCCCAATCGCCTTTCACCCGGAGTTCTGACGATGTGCCGCTCTGCCCAGTGCCGGCGCCGGGGTCGAAGGTCAATTCCGCGCTCAGCGTGTCCCGATAGTGCCCGATCTGCCAGAACGCGCCAACATGCCCCTCCTTGAAAAGATCCGCGCTCGCGGTGGCGGTGACGGCTGTCCCACTGGTGGCTGAAAGCGCGATGGTGGTCGCCGAAAGGTTCTCATCCATCACGGGTGCCCACTTTGTCACAAGAGCCAACTCGTTCACCGGGGCGGTGGTGTCCCGTTTCCGGAGCAGACTCGCCGGCACAACCTGTTTGGAGAGAGTGCCGCCTGAGATTTGTACTTGGCCCGAGTACGCGCCCGCCTGGTTCCACTGGTAAACCTCCAGACGGTAATCGACGCCAGCCGTGAGGTTTGCGTCAGTGAATCCCTCGCCGCTTCCGATTTTCCCGCCGATATAGGTCTCATTCAGAAAGGCGCAGATTCCATCGTCCCCAGTGTAGTAGAACCGATAGGTTCCAGTCGTGTCCACCTTGAGATGCCCGGTCACGCGGCGCATGAATGCCGTCGTGCCCGATGGTAGAGCGGTCAGGAGAAGCGAGGTCAGATCCGCTGAGCTTGTCGCCGGGTTGAAAAATGCCGCCTGAGTGCGAACATTCTGCATCGCGGTCGTCGTCGTCGGAAATGTGCCTTTCCAGTTGCTCCACCATTCCATTCGGACCTTGCCGGACTCTCCAGTGATGGTCGGTGACGATGGCGTAACCAGGTCGCTGAAAAGGTCGCTCAGGCGCCAATCAGTATCCGAGAACCGAATCAGCCGCTGAGGAGTGTAATTCGGATGCGCGAAGAACATCACGTCGTTGACCTGAACGAAATGAACCTCATCCAGTTCGTCCGCGCCCCATGGCGTCACCAGTTCCGATCCCACCAGCGCCGATCCGTCACCGCGCCAGAATCGCATGGTGGACGGTCCAAGCTCGATCTGGAATTTCGTCGCCGCTGAGTAGTTGAACGGGATGAGCCGCGCCTTTTGGGCGGAATCCGCTGCATTTCCGACGTGCAAGAGCGGCGGGCGCCGGAATGCACCGCCAAGCACGTTCGGGATGAAGTTCCTCAGCTTGGCGCACGCTTTCCGCAGGTTTTCAAGGTCAACCCGCCCGGCGAGCGTCGGGTTGACTTCTCCGACGTTGAAAGCGTTGAGAAGAACACGCATTATGCGGCGTCAGGATTGCAAAGGAATTCCCGCGAAAAAAGGCGGGTTGCGTGAAAAAACATGCTCGGAGTCAGTAACAATTGGCGCGTTTTCCCGTATTCATCTTCAACGTCGATGCGGTAGTTTTCGTTCCGCTTACCAACGCCATTCAGAATCTGAACGGTTTTGATTTTGCCGATGTTTAGGTTTTCGGTGTCGCTCATGGCGTGAATTCAATTTGGATTTTAACGCCCGCCGGGGCGCCGGGTTTGCCTGGAATGGTGATTTCGTCGGATCGGTCGGACTCCCCACCGCCGTTGTAAGCGGTAATGGCATAGGTGCCGGCGCCGTCTGCAGTGATGTCGATCACACGCGCAGGGATCAGGTTCACCACTTCGTACCGACGGACGAGGGTCCAGGTCGGTGCGGCGGCGGTGCCACTCTTGCGATAGAGCGCGTACCCGGTCGGCACCGGATCTGTCGCCGCGGGACTGTCCCAGGTCAGCTTGATATTCATTGCCGCCATTGCCATCGAGGCAGTCAGCAGGAGAGCGAGGATGATTCGAGCGATGGTTTTCATTGTCCGATTGTGATTGTCCCGGCGTTTGTGGTTGTGGCTGTCGTTGTCGTAATTACTGCGCCGCCTCCACCACCGCCTCCACCACCGCCAACCGTGGCGTTGATTTGGGCGCCAATGTCCATTGTCCCACTCCCAGGAATATCGGTGCCGTAGAGGTCAAATGTGATGAAAGCCCGCGATGCCGTCATTGCATTTCGAAGCACGCTGCCGCTAGTCGGCGTGTAGTCACCGCCGCCAGTCCCGTCACCGATTCGCGAATTGTCGTCGGTGTATCCCATTTCAGCATAATTGGAATCAGTGCCGACAAGGCCCGCATTGATGCCGGCCCACTCAGGAATGAACGAGACGCTTCCGTCAATTCGGTTGTCACGCTGGCCGCAACCAAAAACAAAGTTCCAGTTTCCGATGCGGTTTCCGTTTGGCGTCTCAGATGTTCCCGCACCATCGGCGTCAAAAATGTCTGTTTTTGTGCTAAGCCGATAGAAGGCATTGGCCGTGTAAAACGTATTTGTTTTCAAGATTGAGACTGTGCCCGTGTCGTTGTAGTGCGCCGCATGAGGAATGCCCTGAATCGTGTTGTGGCGAACCAGTACGTTTTCAGATGTGAGAGAGTTGAAGTAAAATGTGTCTGATTCGGACGTGCCGCTGTTGATAAGAATGTTTCCGCGAATTGAGCAGTTGCCAACAAGGTTGCCGGCGTCCCATGTCCAAACAGCCGTTGACGATGTTGGATTCAACCTGTCGAGCCTGTTGAATTCGAACATGAAATTTTGCGTGATGTGACCAGGGTTCAAAGTGTTGCCGGCTGTAAATGTGATTTTCTTTTCTGACCCTTGGTCACACGCAACAAGCGCCCCCCATTCCTCGATTGTTTCATCGACGCTGTTGTTGAACGAGCATCCAAAAGCGGACCATCCGAAATGGTCAGCGCCTGAAGCAAGATTGAATTCGTTGAGGTCGCAGTTTATGAATGTCGCAAGGCCCCAGCGCCAGACGTTGGCGCGACTGCTGCCGCTTGTGCCGTCCCACTCGACGTTTTCAATAGTGATTGTGCTGGCATAAGTGCCCGTGTTTCCATCAAAATAGTTTGATGCAGCCCCAAGGTTCACATTGATTCCTCCGCCAATATACAGGTTTTTGCATCGCACGTTCGAGGCCGCAGATGTGACCGAAAGCGTGATGTTCGCCGCAACGTCAGTTGGAAGCGGCAGGATTTCAATCTGATAAACCGGCGCCTTGACTGGCGTCTGAGTAAATGAATGCGTTGCCGTGTCGTCATCCGTCAGATAAATCACCGAGGCATTATCATTGATTGCCTCTGCGACCGTTGCATAAGGAGTTGTTTCCGCAGTAGCAAGAACAGCCGACATTGCGCCGGTCGTGTCGCTACCACCCGCCGCCGTAGTCTTCACGACTGCGTAAGTTGCAAGAACGCCGGTCTTGTCGCACGTCACTTCAATCCTTCCGTTTCCAGCCTGTGACAAGTTGGTCACGTCTTCCGTGTCAATGTCCTCAGTTGTGTCGCCGACAATCGGCCAAACCCTGGCTCGCAATCGAATCTGTTCGCCCTGTGTAAACGATGCAAGTGTGACGGTTGTCTTATAGGAATCATAGTACAGGCCATTCTGCATCGGACCGATTTTTGACGGCGTTGTCAGTGTCGCATTTGCGTTGGTGCCTGAAACGATGCCATCAGCATCAATACGCACTCCAGCAATTCCGAATGCATGAGTTGCCCGAAATCCAACATCAAAGTTTGCAGTCTTTCGGCGAAATTGCCCCGTTGTTTTCCAGTCCCACTGGCCGATAGTTTTTGGGTAAGCGAGCGTCGAATCGTTTGTAACGACCGCGGCCGCGCTTCGTGCGTTGCTGCTTTGACTTGCTCCACCAGTATTCACAATAAACCCGCTTGGCGCCGTAAATGTTGGAGCAGTTCCACTATTGCCAGCACCGGAATCATCCTTTGCATAAATCGGCTCACTCAGGATAAACCGAATCCGTGCCGATCCAGGGACCGCGCTGGTATCCTCATCGCGGCTTGCATTGTTTGGATACGCCTGGCGCAACGCCGGCCCCAGGTAAACCGTCCGCGTGGTTGTGGTTGCGCTTCCAGACGAATTGAAACCCTTCGATACAACGGTAAAAAACGGCGTGCTGCCAGTCGTGTCGTTGTACGCGCCAGAATGCCCGGTGTTGATGGTGCTGCCAGTCGTGAATCCTTCCGCATACACGTCGCAGGAAATGCCATCAGCACGGATGACAACCGTCAGATCGCCTGTTGCTGCCAGCGCATAGACTGCGCTGAAATATAGGAGTGTGAAAAATCGAATCATCGGGACGAAGAGTAGGAAACCTCAAGACCAGCATAATCGAGGTCTATTTGTTTCGTTACGGCCTCACTTGAGTAAATCGACCATCCAATGCCAGTGACCCGCGACGTGCTGCCACCTGGAATGTTCGACGACAACGGCGAACCCGTCACTTGCGTACCGTTAATGTAAAAACCCGCCGATGTGCCAGCCGCATTGACTGTGATTCGCAGGACATAGGATGTGCTGGTTGCAACATCGATTGCGCTATCAAGCGCGGTCCCGGTTTCGGTTCCATTCGACCGGCACACACAGACCCAGGACGCATCGGCCGCGCTATATCGGAAATAAACGCCGTCCGTCGGCTCGGTGCTGGTCACTGAATCAAGGAAGCCCACCCGAATTTCACAGTTCGAAATTGACGAACCAGTGACAATGCGCGTCTCAAAATTGTACGAAGCCGCCTGTGTTGCGTTGAATAGGATTGACGTTGCAGCTGTTCCAAGCCCCGCCGCTGGTGTGCCTGTTGCTCCAGTTTCAAGCCTCACCATACCAAACGCAGTTGTCAAAACTGATTGTTGCTGCGATGCGGATGCGCCAGGACTAAGCGTGCCCTTTAATCCGAATGGCCCGACAGCATTATATGTGGTGTTGAAATTTCCATTCATCAAAAAGTCATCCCAAAGGAAGACGTTTTGTTTGAATGCGGAAATCGATGGCCCGCTTCCGCTCGCCGCCGCCCACTTTAATCCTGTTGCCTCTGCGCTGTCAGCCGTCAGAACATACCCATTTGTCCCGACCGCCAGCTTGCTCGATGTGTTGGACCCGGTTCCTACCGCCAAATCCCCCTTGGCGTCGAAAATGGTATCAGTCGCGACACTTCCGCCACCGCCACCAGCACCAAGGGCGACATTTGACCCGTTGATGCGCGCCGTCAGTTCGTTCGCCGTCGAGTCATACCAAAGATCCCCGTTTGCCGGGGAAGATGGATCGGCTGTGTGTGAGCCAACATTGATGCCGGCCGTGGTTCCGTTCGGGTTGAATGTTTGTTTGATTCCGTCACTCCAAGCGTTCGCGTAATTCACTCCGGCCGTGATGATGCTCGCAGGAAATGTGATTTCGGTGTCGGAATCAGGCATTGCAAAGCCGAGGCGGCGATCAGCCGTGATTGCCGACTGAATGTAAAGTTCAATCGAATCAGTTCCACTACCTTCTTCCTCAATAAAGTTCAGAAGATCGGCGTTGAGGTTTGTGACATTCAGATCGGTCGTTGTCAGCGCCGTCGCTGCGATATTTGCCGCTGTCAGCGTGTTCGTCGTCGCGTTGTACGTGAATGCCGCCTCGCCTGTGAGGTTGTTCGATCCGTCACCGTAACCGACATAGGTCGCAGTCAGGCCGGCTGATCCAGCTACGACCGCCTCGATTTTGTCGCGAATCGCGTCCTTGGTTGGAACCGTCAAATCCCCGTTCCATCCTGTCGCGTCGTAAACTTCGGTTGGGACTTTGAGGTCAATGCTGGTGAGTTCCAATAGCGTGACGCCGCTGTCACTCGAAAGAAATGCCGTGTTCGCGCCGCCGACCCCAAGATTCCAAATCAACGTCTCGTCCGTGAAGTCGTTGAACATCGTCAGGCTGCCGGAGCCTGTGGTGTACATGGCGAAGGCGCTGCCGGTGGCGCCAATCGAAACCATCGTCGGGACGCGCAAGTTGTTGAACGTGGCGTCATACTCGAAACCAGCCTCATTGGTGAGCGTGTTGTCGGCCGCCCCGTAGGCGATTCGCGCCGCCGGCAAGGTAACGGTGGCACTTGCAGTTTCCGCGTTGAGCGTCGTGTCACTGATGGAAAGGCCGGTCCCAAGCGTCAAATGCCGGTAAACGCCGGCTGATTCGTCCCAAAAGAGCAGGCGATCCGCTCCAGGGTCGGTCAGGCCAAACGATTCCGGGATGATGCCGCCCGCGAGGAAGTTCGCCCGGCTGATCTTCTTGGACGTGGCCGCCGACGTATCCCAAATCATCAACCAATCGGTGTCCGCCGGAGCCGCCGCGAGTTCCGTTAATTGGTTGATTTTGTAAGTCGTCTGCGCGACCACGGGCCACGCGGCCGCCAGAGCGAGAATAAGTGCAAGCGTTTTCATTGTTTGACGATGATTCCGCCGTCTCCGGCGTCCAAGAGTGAGCCGTCGCCGAGATCCAGGGCGTTTTCCGGCGTGGTGGTGTCGGTGCTGGTGGATGACGTTCCGGTAAGCCGGATGGTCGGGGTAAATGTCGGAGTGGATGACAGTCCAAGGCGGGCGTTGAGGTAGCCGCTGCCGAGTTGCGCCAGGACGGCGCGTGGTCGCGTTTCCAGGTTGTCAGGTCCGAATGCCTTGAGAACGACGAAATCAGCCGCCTGGGCCAGTTTCTCAGCCAATCCCGGCGCCGTGGTGATGCTTGGCGTGATGGCCGCTGCCAGCTTGTACGCGAACGCCTCGCAGAATGAAGCATCCCACCGACCGACGTTCGTTTCCCGGCGCACGTAAAGCAGGGCAAGCGTTTCGTCGTTCGTCTGAATCGTGTCGCCAATCAGGTCGAAAGTCGCCTCACCCGTGCCCGCCTGCCGACCGTTGACCTCCACTGCCAGGATGTAATCAGACGGGAGACGGTATGCGAATTCCTTGTCGAATAGAGGTGCCTCCGATTCCTGGGCGAGCAGGGTACGCCGCAGCGCGAAATTCCAGTGTCGCTGCCTGAGCAGGGCGTCCCGCGTCAAATCCCACATGCGCCGGACGTGTTTCGCCGCAGGGTCGCGGGATTCCTCGATGTCCATGATCTGCGCTTGGCCAAGGTGCCCGAGCGCGATGTTTGCCAGTTGGGTCGAGGTCATTGTGGCCGCATGGCCTGAAAGGGTCGGGTTTTAGTGAAAGGGCGACCGGAGAACCCACTCCGGCCGCCCTCGATTCTCGCGTCATGCGCTCGCGAGAGCGGATTCAGGCGGACTAGGCGCCTGGGGCGTCATAGACGATCTCGAAGATCAGCGAACAGGTCGCCGGCAGGGTGACGGCGCTCGCGCCCGTGCTGAAAAGCACGGTGAGATAGTCGTCAATCGCCACCGTCGGCAGGTCGCCGGCGCCGGACACCGCAGCCAGCGAGGTCGCCGACGTGACTGCCGTGATGGTGCTGGTAATCGCCGAGAGCGCCGTCGCCGTCAGGGTTGCCGCGTCACGCTTTTGGAGCGTGAATTTCACGTCGAGAGTGCCCGATCCGGTGTAGCGGATTTTGCACTGGTCGGCGACGATTCGGGCGCCTGCGATGCCGAGTTGACCGAGGACGAGATATTCGCCGTTCACCTCGGAGTCATCCGGAGTGTAGGAGAATGTCGCCACCCGGCGTTGCCGGCAGAGTTCAGAACGATCAGCACGCGAGTCGCGAACGTGCGATTGCCGCTGTTTCGTCTGATAGGTAGAGTAAAAAGTAGCCATAATTCAGTTGGTTTCCTCCTTGTGGATGGTGGTTGGTTGAAGTGACTACTAGGGCGATTGGTCGCAGGGGATCTGGATGATTCGCTCGTCGTAGCGACGGCTCACACCCACCATGGCGGACCCTTGCAGGAGCAGCATGTTTCGTTGCTCCGGAATCCGGTCGAGCGACACCTTCACCTCCGAAGCCGGAGACATGATGAACGCCGAGCGGCAGAACGCGAAACACGTCACGATGTCGGAGGCCGGGACGGCAAGCCGCGTTGTCTTGATGACCTTGAAGATGCCGAACAGTTTGGCATTCGTGTCGCCACGGCTGTATGCCCGATACCATTCAGCCATCAATCCGGCCCATACGTCGTTGCTCGCGCTCTCGATGTACTTGGCCATTTCGATTTCCTGCTGCGGCCGGATGGCAAGGCAGACTTCCTCGCGGTCCAGGTTGATGTCGAGATCCTCGAACCGCTTTTTGGCTCGCAGCAGCTTCCACGGTGTCAGGCCCGTGTTGGCACCGCTGGCACCGGTCGAGGTTTCGTTGACCGCGAGTTGCTGGGACGCCGGGAAGGGAATCGCCGTGGTGTACGGCTCATCACCTCCGTAGGCGTCCTCGGTGCAGGCCTCCAGGAACAGGTCATCAACCGCTCGCTCGTAGCCGTAGCGAAGGGCTTGCTGTTCCTCGCTGGTCGGGAGAACGATCCGGTCAAGTAGTTCGCGGTCCCATTCGGCGAATTTGATCGGCTCGGCGACGATTTTCTTCTTCCACGCTTTGCGGAAGGAGGCGGCCGTCTCACGGGCCACGGTGTCACCGAATCGCGATTCGTCTCGAATCCAGGTATTTTTGGAGAGGTCACGATAAACCTTCTCCTTGGCGGTCCAGCTCGGGTCCAGAACGCCGGCCATCTTGAACTTGCCTTCGGTCTGTTGGATTTGGTGAGCGAACGTGTCCGCAAGCTGGCGCGGATAGTGCTCCGGAATGTTGTATGTGGTATCGGAAAAGCTCATGGCTTATCGAGTGGTGAAAGGTTCCTGCGAACGCTTTGCGACTCGGTAAGCCGGCGAATTCCGGGGCGATGCTACGCGACTGGTTGTGAGATAAGCCGAAGCCGGGTCTCGCCAGTGCAAGAGAATTGCATTATCTGGCGAGCGAAATCAAGCGGAATTTTCAGCCGAGCGCGTAAAGCGCCCGAACCTGAGCCGCCACGGCGGGGTCGCCGGCTTGATATTTGGCGTACAGCGGGTTTTCCGGATTGGTCGCGATGTCTTTCCCGAGCGCGGCGCCGGAAAGGTTACGCACGGCAGCGCCGGGAATCAGACGGTCCTCGCCAAGTTTTGCAGCCACCCGGGAGAGAAGCGCGAGCGCCTCCACTCCCCAAAAGTTCGGTGACTGCGGGTCCGCGATGTCGGGCGACAATCCTTCCTGCTTGGCAATCCGCTGGGCGAGATCCACCGCTTTCGGTAGGTCAGCGCCAAACGTGCGGTTGAGTTCCTTCTTCTCCGCTTCCATCGCCTGCGCGGCAGATTCCCGGGTGGCTCCGACTTGCTCGGCAACCTGGGCAACCTGCCATTCTGTCAGTTTTGCCACCTGGGCGGGCGTGAGTCCGGCCTGGTGGGCGATGCCTGCGAATTTCTCGGAGAGCGAGTCATCCCATTTCACACCGTCCGGCAGCTTCTCCGGTGGTTTGATCCCGTACCCTTTCGGGTCGTCAGGGACACCGATTGCCTTGTAATACGCGGCGCGGTCCTCGTCGGTGGCGTCTTGGCCTGGAACCTTCACCAGTCCCTCAGATTTCGCCCGCGCGGCGGTCATATTGTCCTTGAACGCCTTCACGAACGACTTGAGGTCAGCGTACCGCCCGAGCATCGCCCGGTCGTCGGCAAAGTCGTCGGGGAGCTTGTCTTGCCACGCCTCGGCGAATTTTCCGTCTGGCGTCAGGATCGACTCATGCCACCCGCGCGGGAGCGGCGGGTCGGCTGCTGGCGGGGTTGACGGCGGTGCCGGTGGCGGTGCCGGTGGCGGTGTCTGCGCGGGCGCGGCGCCTCCGAGGACGGGCGCTTGCGGTTCGGGTGGTGCATCGAGTGTTGCTGTGCTCATTTCAATTTCCCTCCGTTGCGCTCAAACCACGCCGACCACACCGGGTCTTGCGTGCCGAGCATGTTGTTTTGCTGGGGTTCGGGGTCGCTGGGGTCGTAGAACAGGCCGGGCCAGTGACGGGATTCGAGCGGGCGCTCTTTCCATTCTGGGGGATTGTCAACTTGTCCCCAAGCCTGGGAATTGTCTGGCGATGCCGCAGCCGCTTCCGCCGCTAGGCGCCTGCGCTCTCGTTCTTCTCTGCTGATTCCTGCCATGGCTTTTGTTGGGTTTCGGGTTGCGGGAGAGGTGGAAATTTCATGCCGCCAACGACGAACGTCACCACATCGTCGGTAGGTTCCTCCGCCTCAAACCTCGCTCGGAGTCGGTGTAGTTGTTCCAGTGTCATTGGTTGGTTGCGGGAGGTCAGGTGAAAGGCTTCCGAACCGCCAGAGAGTCGCGATGACCTCCGCTTGCCCGTGCTGATGGGGTGACATGCCGTCCTCATGTGCGAGTGGATGGACGGTGAGGCACAGGCGAGCGAGCACCCGCGCACCCGCTGGCGTTCGGAAAATCTCGCGGCAGTCGTCGGCAAACTCCTTCCGGACGGCGGCAGTTTGGAGAAGTCGGTGCTCGAAGGTCATTGCAGAATTACTCCTAGAGTGATGCCCAGCGAAACACCCAAAGAGAAAACTGATGCCAGCCAAATAATAAGCTCTTGTTTACTCATGCCGGCGCCTCCGCGCCCATTGCCGACATGCCGGCTTCCACCAGTGGTTTCGATTTCATCGCCTGCGCCATCATTTCCGCCTGGGCTTGCGCTTGCTGGGCTTTGGCTCGCGCTTCCCTGGTGGCTTGTACGGCTTCGGTGTCTTTGATGTAGCTGGCGGGTAGACCGTCACCGCGTGAGAGGTCACGAATCGCTCGATCTGTGTCGATATTGTCGAGGACGGGCAACCCGGCTTCCGTGAGCGGCAGGGCGTAAAGCAGCATGTTCTCGAATGCCGACCGCTTGAGCGATTGCAGGGCGAGCGCCATGCGGCTGATCTGGACCACCTGGGGAAACAGGATCATCGGCGATCCGTCTGGACCGGCCACGACTGCCTCGCGTGGGGGCGGCGGGAATTTGCCAGCGCGGAACAGGAGCATGAACACCCGTTCAAGCATCGGATTGATGACCTCGGTGGTCAGCATCGTGAACGCCGGCGAGAACCGGGCGAGCTTTTCAGCCTCGCGGGCGCGGACCTCGGTCGCTGTGATCTGGCGTTCGAGCTGCGCGAATTGGTCGAAAAGCGGACGGTGGAAGATCTCTTGGATCATCTTCTCCTTTCGGCCGATGAAATCGAGTCCCCAATCGAGGCGGCCGCCGGTCATCCACTCCATTGGGTGCGTGTCCCGACCCATGCCGCCGAATGTCAGGCCTCCTGCCCGCAGGTCCGGCGTGCCCTGGTATCCCTGGGGGAGAATGACGCGAGGGTTTACCGTGACCTCCGCTTGGGTCGAGAGAAGCAGTTCCAGGTAGTTCACGCCCCGGATCTCAGCGAGCGCCTCCATGGCTGGTGAAACACCGTAGGGCGACGACTCCGACCATTTGAGATAACGGGTGCAGAATGCCGGGAGTTCGTCATAACCGGACTCGCGGACCTTGGTTTTCGATGAAATGTGAATCCAGCACGAAGCGTATCGCTTTTGCAGGGGTCCGCCGTCCGGGTTCTGTTCGCTCGCTGGGCGCTCGTAGAGCGTGTGGAGGAATCGGTGGAGCGAGTTCGGGCGCTCGGCGAGGTCGCGTTCAACATCGGGCGGGACGTTGCCGAATGCCTCCTTGGCCTGCTGGGCGCTGTACTCGAATTCCCGGAAAACCTGATGGACGTTCCCTTCCTCGTTCTCGGCGACGACGAACGATCCCACGTCGAACGCGCGGAAGTTCAGCGGTGACGATTTCCCCTCCTCTCCCCACAGGCAGGCGGTTCCGAACGTGGACCGGTCCAGGAACACTTCATGAATTCGGTTGTAGAAGTTCGATGCCGCCAAGTAAATCTGGCCGATTTCCGTGCACCGCGACAACCACGCTTCGACCGCATCCGACCCGTCCAGTTGCGGCGCCGGCTTCCACTGAAACCACGGGGTGTCTGCTGGGGTGATCCAGGACACGCATCCGGCCGCCAGGACGCGATTTGCTTCGACCGCGACCGTGTTCAGCGCCCGTTGGTCGGGAGTGAAACCAGTGTTGTCCAGACTGGTGCGCGACGAGTTGGCCGTGAGCGCCTGCACCTTCCGCGTCAGACAGTATCTGCCGCATTCATCCCACAGCGAAACCATGCCGGCCGCGTCATTGCGCAGCCGCTGGTTGAGGTCGATCAGGCCTTGTGCGCTGGTGTCCATCAGGGTTTGCGGATTTGGTCAACGGCCATGTAGAACGAAGCGAATGACCAGAAAAAAAACACCGCCAAGGCTGGTAGGCTTTTGTCGTCGTCGTAGTAAGCGAAAGCTGCGAGGAATGTGAAAAGCCCGGCGAACAGCAGGAAAGCGGCGAAAAAAGTGCGTTTCATTCTATGCGGCGAGAGCAACAGCCCCTCCGAGTTTCGGCGCCATTCCACCGGATTCCCCAGCGAACACCGTGCGACCGGCGCCAAACCGGCGACGCGCCTGCCGGCTGTAAATGCGACCGGCTTCCTTGGTGTCCGCTCCCTGTGATGGAACCGGCGATGCCGGCAGCATTTCAGGGACAGCGATTTCCTGTGACGCTTTGAATTGGCGCTCTGCCAGCCGCATTTGTTGCTGGAATTGAAGCGCCGACTGTCGCCGTGACTTCTTCGATTCCTCAACCGCCGCTTGGTTGTCCGCGCCCTTACAGAACCGGGTCAGGCGACCATCCGGCCCGATGAGGCCGGGTTCCCAATGAGGTCCGTCAAATTCCCGCATTCCCGAAAATATGCTTGATGCAAGAGTTTTGCAACAAGGTTTTCCCGGTCGTGCCAGCGTGGGACGTTTCCGCGCTCGAATCCGATGTGCTTAATCTGGTCCGGCCACGGCACTGCAGTCAGCGCCTCAACCATGTCCCCAGCGAGCAACCACACCCACAAGGCATCCCCGTTTGGATGGACGTACCATGGCGCGAGCAATCGGGATTCATCCCACTCGGACGACACGCGCCGGGCGAGCATAAAAAGCGTCGGAGTCGCGATGACGTACCCGAGGCGAAGGTGCCACTCCATGTCCTCCTCGAACGGTCGGGCGCACGGCTCGCACTGGTAAACCGCCTGGGCGGTTTGGTATGGGGTGAGGTTTTTCATGAAAATGAGGCGTTTTTCGTGAAGTTCACCATGTCCTCCGCATCCCGGTAATCGCCATCTGCGGCCGCGCCTGCTCAGTCCTGCGCCCGCTGGCGTGCTTTGGCACCACCCCGTGCATGTGCGCTTCCACCATCGTCCGCAGGCTGTCGGCATAGTGGCTGTGCCACGTGTGTGCCGGCTCGTTCCGAACGATGCCTGACGACGTGTCGGCCAGCGTGTGATACCCGCGAAGGGCGTCAACGAACCGCTCGCAGGCGGGAAGCCGAAACTCGAATTGCCCGAACATGCTCCCGGCTTGGTTAATGCCCGGCCAGACGCTCTGGCACGGCGGGATGACGAGGATGTTGGTCAATCCGGCCGCACGCGCCTCTCCCTCGAATGTCAGGCCATTGCGGCCCGTCTGCGCGGCGTCATGCGGCAGGTAAGCGTTGCCGAGGTTGTATCCCTTCCCCTTCATGTGAGCGACGCGCTCGGCGAGCGTCATATCGAGTCCGGAATCGCAGTCGATGAAGCGGATTACGCCGAACGGGAGCGCCTGGAAGTAGTTGACCACCGTGTTTCGCGGCGAGCCGAGATCCCACGCCGTGTGTACCGGTGCGGTGCCGTCGATTGGCCAGTTTCCAATGCGGTTCTGTTGCTCGGCAGTCTGAATGAATCGCCCGTAAATGGCGCCCGGGATCGGCGCTGAGAAGTCGCACTCATACTCCTGGTTGAATAGGTGAATCGGAGTGCCCGCCTGCAAGCTCCGCAGTTCCTCGGGGTCGATAATGCCCGACTCAGACGCCCGGAGCATCAGCGAAAACCACTCGTCTGGGTTGCTGGTCGCCTCCACCCATCGCGAATGGAAGGCGTTTTTCCCTTTCGGTGTACCGATGAAGGTCGCCCATCCGAGATAGTCGGACAGACACGGGCGGATGACTGCAGTCCATGCCTCGGCGTCAATGTCGGCCGGTTCGTCAACCACCACCCCGTCGAAGTACAGCCCGCGCATCCGGTCGTAGGAGTCGCCGGAGTAGAGGCGGATCTGTGCCCCGTTGTGAAGGACGAGGGAGAGTTCCGCCTCGTTCACTTTCACATCCGGCAGCGCCTCCACGAATTTCTTGAGATACCCCCACGCGATGTCCTTCGCCTGATCCCGGGTCGGCGCGATGTACCCGAACCGCATCGGCGGCCCTTTGCGGTGCTTCGTGAGCGCCCGCGCCAGGATGTCTTGTAGGCAACTGTACGTCTTGCCTGCTCGGCGGTGGCAGACGAGGCAAGCGAACCGCTGCTTACGGTTGAGGTAGGGGAGAAACTGGCGCCGGGGCCGGATCTGAATCTCAATCGTTGCCATCGTGGCCTCCGATCTTCACAACGACGGTCATAGCGCCTTCCACTTTGTCCGGCTCGTTCCACCCCTGCATTCGGTTGAGAAGCTCGGCCGCTTTCAGTTGCTCCTTGGTGACGACGTTGGTGCCGTCCACCACGTCAGCGAGAAAATCCACGATGTCCTCGCGGGATTTCTTGATGCGGCGGCCGGTCTCTTGTTTCAGTTCAGCGATCCGTTCGGCCAAACCAACAGTTCCCAACATGCGAGGGCCGAGAACGTCGGCATTTTCCCCCTTCCCTCCTGATCGTCGATAAGCCTCGGTCGCGTTGCCGGTGACACAGTAAGCCTGCGCAAACGCCTCATGGCGGGCATTTGCGAGCGGCTCGCCCGGTTGGCGCTCTTTCCTCGCTGCCATCCTGCAAGTGTTGTGCATTTACTGGCGGGAGTCAACGCACAAAAAAGCCCGCCGTAGTGGCGGGCGCGCGAGTGGCCTGTTATCCGTTGAGTCGGTAAAACTCCGCCTCGCATTCCTTGCGGGTGGCGAATCCCGCTTGGATCGTGGTCGATCCCTGTTCGTCCGTCTGGTTGAGGCGGTCGCACTCCGCCTCCGTTGCGGCCCGGTCGCCCTCGAATGTGGACCACACCCCGCCAGTCCGGTGAAGGATGAACCAACAATAAGGCGGGCGCCCGCCCTTCGCACCATTGATGCGGGCGGCTGCGGCTTTCTTTTCGGAGCGGATGCGCCCGAGAACGGCGCCGGCGGTGGATGTGGATGTGGTCTTCATTTTTATTCGGTTATCTGAATGCGGTTGGTGGGGATGTACCGCGAGTAGAGTCTAGCCCTACGGCGGTCGCAGCAGACCAACCAATCACTGCCGCGAGTTGTGATTTCGGCAAGCAGAGCCCCGACAGCGGGGCGGATGGCACGGATCGTGGCGAATGCGCCACGGCCCGTCATGGTGTCCATCCATTCGGCTCCGTCGATTTGCGAGGTAAGCGCAAAATTGACGGTCCAACGCCCGCTGGTTTGCTCTGTGGCAAACACGGTTAGGTCGCCCGCCTCAATACTGAGGTTGGCGTCTCCGTCGCGGTCTGTCCATTGCCTCATCACTCCACAGAGTATCCCAACGTTGGGATATTGCAACAACTATTTTCATCTTTTTTTCAGCACATCCCGTACGCCATCCCGCAACCCGATGCCATGCCCGTCCACCAGCGCCTGAATCTGGTCTAGCAGGTCGTTGGCGTGGCCGAGTTCGCAGCGTTCGTGGTGGAGCGCGGCGGCGAGGATGCGATTAGCCCCATAGGCCAGTGCTGGGCCGGTCGCTCTGTGGTCGTGTGGAAGGTGCGACCATATCAGGTTGCGGTCTGCGGCTGTCGTGGATCGGAGCCGGGTGTCTGTTTGGGTGTACCGCAGCGCCGCCTCAATCGCCTCGTCTGATGGTTTGGGTGGCGTGCTCATTTCTCAACCCTCCTCAAGTCGCGCCAGTCCACATAAAACGTCTCGCCATCGTCGTCCTTCACCTCGATGCCGTTGATTTGATGAGTTGCATCAACGCATCGGACAACGGTTGCGTAAAACAGCAGGTTCGATGCGTCTCCCCCGTTGATGAGGGTGCCTTCGTTCTGCCGCACTTCGACTCTTTCGCCTGGTTGGAATGGTGTGGTCATCTGATTAATCCCAGAAAATCCAGAGTGCGCGGTTGTCTTCGGTAATCGGCTCGCCTCCGATGGAAAACATTTCTGGATTGGTTTGATATGTGCATGGTCCTCCGTAGATTGCCTGCCTGCGACGCGCCTCCGTAGTGATCTCTTTGAGCGTTTTCCCTTTCATCTCGTCGTAAGTCAGATTTACCCGCCGCACTTGGAGAACCCATAAGGCCTCCCAGTCTTTGTCATCTGGATGCGGCTTCGCTCCCGTCTTTTTCATCCAGGCTTTAATCTCGGCTTGATTCTTCGTTTTTAGGCGTTTGGCATCTGTATCCTGAATTATACTTTGGCGCGGAGACACGGCGTCTCGCGGTTCTCCAATGCGCTTGTAAATGTCCCGCATCGCCTTTTGGTTTGATGTGGCTTCAATTCCATACAGAACCCAAAGCATGACGACGTTAAGGGCAATAATGATGGCGATCGTTGTGTGTTTCATGATTTTTCCTCCTCGGTTTTCGGCGCGGGCGGCGGCGTTGCGGGGAGCCACTGGCCGGGGTCGCCTTCGATCCTGTACGAGATGCACCGCATCAGCCACTCTCTTCCACGCAACTGCCACCACCACCCCGGCTTGTCCGGCCTCGGGAGCGGCGTGGGCGCGGGTTTTGGTTGTGTTAGAAGCGTGACGGCATCGGCTTCAACGTCTCGCTCCAGTTTAGTTCGGGACAGTTCCGCCTTAATCCCCCGAATCTCCGCTTGGAGACTGTCGCAAGCGTCACTCAGTGAAACGCGGGAGCGTTCGCTGCTGGTCAGGCGTTTTTTAAGTTGCTCGTTTTCGTCGAACAGCTGCTCGATCCGCGCCTCGGCCATGGCTGGGGAGATTTTCCAGGCGTGCGATTCGAGTTCGCCCTCTAGTTCCGCGATGCGTGCGCGAGCGGCGTTGAGTTCGCGTTCGAGTGTGCGGGCGAAGTCGGAGTCGACTAGATTTGTTGCCACAACATTATCGGAAAGAGAATCGACAACATCGTATGTTTCCATGTCAGTCCGTGGCGTGTCGCTCATGGCTGGCCCTCCAACAGTGAGTAAAGTTTGCGTGCCACCTCTCCACACTCATCGGTGTCTCCGAGATACCACTCCACGCATTGCAAGGCCAGTGGCTGAATCGCGGCGAGTTGGGCGCGGAGTTGATCAGCCTCCTGCTCTAGCAGTTTGTACCGTGTGTTCCTGTAAATAAAGTGCGTGTGCTTTGCCTCCGCCGCGTCGCACCTGCGGGCGAGTTCGAGGGCGTCGTCCTCGCGCATAACGGCGATTGTAGGACGACCAATGCCGCCGCCAAGCGGCGCCAACTTGCTTTGCACCCACTCCACCGCGCTCTGCTGCGGCTCGGATTCAACCGCTGCGTTATAACCTGCATAGTGCTGGTCGGCTTTAATATCCTGTGCCTCTTGTGCTGCGAGTTCGTTGATTGCTCCACAGTACAGGCATCCGTTGAGGCAACCTGCATGCGACTCGTCAAGGATATGACGTAAAAACGCGCTCTGCTGCGGCTCGGGCAACTGTAAAGGAATGCTTGACGGTTCGCATGACGGCAGCTCCCCTTGACCGCACCTAGGGCACTGAAAATTGTCCCAGCAACCGGTCCATTCAACGCGACACTCATGGCATTGCATCCCGCGTGAATAAGCTGGGCCCACGGCGGAAAAGTTTCCGAGATATTCATATGGTTTCTCAATCCGCTGCGGCTCGGGCTGGGGCGGATCGCCCTTAATGCGATACCTGATATGTGGATACCATTGGGGGTCGGGACAATCCACCCATTCTATGTGTGTCCCATCACCTCTTGTTGTTTCACTCTGAATTGCGCTGCCAGCGGCATGTGCCGCCTTGAGTTCGGCGTGCGGCTCGGGCTGGGGCGGGGCAGGTTGCTCTGCGCACACCCTGCACAACATGCGCCGCTTGTGGCCAATAAACTCGGTTCCGCATCGACACTTGTTGGCGTATGTGCCATTTTCGTGCCCCGTGTCTTCAGGGTAGTCGCACGGAAGATAGTTGCCATTAACTACTCGGGCATACGGTGGCAGGTCAGGCGTGGCTGTTTCGGTTGGTTCGTTCATTGGTCTGCGTGGTGGCCCGAATCGCGGGTCGTTCAGTTCTTCTTCGAGTGTCATTGGATGAGTTTGTTTTTACTTTGATTTGATGGCTTCGTAGAGCGGTTCCAGTGCATTCTTGACTTGGTGGCTGTACTTCGCTGGATAAATCATCTGGAAGATGAGAAGGAGGATGTGGATGGCGATGCGCTCGCGAAGGTTGAGCGGGCGTTGAATGGCGTCTTGGTCGATTTCAATGTTCATTGGTTCGGTGTGGTTGTGGTTTCGTTGTTGATAATCTTCACGCGGCGGCCGCAGGCGGGGCAGCATTTTGATGTCATCTTGAAATGCCAATGCCACCACTGGCCGCATTCTGCCCTGTATCCGTTTTCCCCGTCTTGTCCTTGTGGCGTCCACCCGCACACCTGCGCGGCGGCGTGGTCGAGGGCATCATTGATTATCGCTTCCACCACTGCGAGGTATTTTTCTTTTGTCTCGCCAGCCTTGCGGTTTTGTGAATAGCTGTCGCTTTCGGATTGGCAGGCGTAATTGCCGCCAAGCGTAAACACCCTGTCTAATGCCTTACGTAATCCCGCCTCAAACGCGGGACGGCTCGCCTCGTGGCGGTTCGGGTCGGGTTGGGTTGTCATGAGTTGGTGTGGTTGGTTTCGATGCGTTTGAATTCGACGACCCAAACAAATGGATTCGCGTCCCATGAGCCGGCGCCGTTGATGGATTCCCAGAGTGAGCGGTAGGATTGCTCCGGGAGCATGAAACCAGGGCTGGCCGCGCTGTAATCCTTCCACCCTGAGGCGCGGAGGATTCCGAGTTGCGGCACCCTCTCAATCCCTTCCGAGATGGCATCCTCGGCGCAAATTTCCTGCAACCGCTCAGCGCGGACGCCGGTCACTTCGAGGGTGATGCGGGACGCCCAGCGGGGCATGAAGCGCGACGATTTCCAACGGTAGTCATGCCCCAGACGAATGTACTCCCGTCGAATCTCCTCACCCTCTGACGACGTACAGGTCTTATAGAAGGCTTGCCGAACGTGTGCATTGTCGCGGTGTTCTGGGGACGCTTCACACCACGTCTCCCGCACCCACAAAGTCGAGCCGGGCTGGCCGTAGGGGCAGGCGCGCGCCTTTCGCTCAGAGCCGTCTCCAATGTGGTACGGGCAATCTGTTCCAGGCTCGGGCTGCGGTTTCACCACCCTCCTGGTCTGCGTTTTGCGCCCGTCGAGGATGGCGCGGACCATCGGCCCGCTGAATAGGATTGGCTTTTCTTTCATTGGTCTGTGTGGTTGTAGTCTGGAATGCCACGCATTTGCGCGGAAATGGGGCTAGGAGCGCGTTTTGTGGTTTTCGAGGGTATCCACAGCGGAAAACAACCATCCCTGCGCAATTTCGACACAGATCCGATATTCCTCGCTCGCCAGCCATCGCTGGTGCCACTGTTCAAATTGCCCTCGTGGCGCGAAGAGCGGCGGCGACGGGTTCTGAGCGAGCCATTGCTGGCGCAATTCGGCCTGTTCGTGGCGGCGGTTGGCTTCGGCGGTGGTCATTGGTAGTTGGATTGGTTCGTTGTTCGCTCGAAAGTCTGAATATCCCCGGTGAGCGTGTACGGAATCGACCAGTCGCGGCCCACATCCCGCCCCTTCACGCACCCGATTTCCTTCTCTCCAATCACCAGATAGACGGCGGCATGGTGTTTCAGCGCCCGCGATTCGCGCACCTTCCCGTCATCGTTCAACTGCGTCGGCGCGATCACCGGAATCCCGAGTTCCTTCGCCATCTTCACGCATTGCGCCCCGATGAAGCTGATTTCCTGCTCCCGGTTGGCGCCGTCCTTGAACTTGCCGGCGCTGGCGAGTTGGATGTAATCGACCACCACAAGCGCCAGGGGATCTCGGGAATGCTCGGAGCGGGCGATTGCGCGAACCTCCTGAATCGTGACGTCGCCGTCGTCGCAAATGAGCAGGTTTTCCGCCTTCCAGGTAGCCCCACGGCCGGAGAGGTTGGCAAAGTCGTATTCGATCAGGGTTTCCGGCCGAATCAGTCGTTGCATCGGAATCCGCCCCTCACCGGAGACGATTCGCCGGATCAGCTGCTTCGCGGACATTTCGAGAGCGAACACCAGAACCCGCCCGCCTTTGTTGATGACCGACCGAACAAATTGCAGAGAGAGCGCCGTCTTGCCGCCCGAGGTTTCGGCGCCGATGAGCCAAAATCCCGGGATCAGGCCACCCATCGCTTCGTCGAGTTCGGGAATCCCGGTCTTGAATGCCGGCGCCTCGGTTGGCTTCTCCCCTTCCTGCATTGCCATCAGGTCATCGATGAATGACTGGAGGACATCCCGCCCGTTCTGAATCCGGTCGCCAGCCGCGCCAGCCGAGAGCGCCCCAAGGGTGTTGATGCTCGCGGCCAGTGTGGCGTCAATGTCGTCGCCGTCGTAGGCCTCGGCGGCCAGTTTTGATGCGGCGGCGATTGCTTGCCGGCGCTGGTAACAGGATTTCAGGACCGAAACATGGTGGTCAACCTGCTTTGGTTCGAGAAGGTTAAAGCTGAATGAAAGCGCCTCTGTGAGCGCGGCCGGCCCGCCAATCTCGGAAAGCGTTTCCTTCTTGTCGAGAAGTTCGGAAAGCAGGGTGACGGCCGGGATTTCGCCGGCTGGGCGGTGGCGTTCCCGAAAGTCGGACAGAACGCGCCAAAGTTGTCGGAATTTCGGAATGTGCAGCCATTCCGGGATGAAGCCACGGGCGCGAAGTTCTGCTTCCGCGTTGTCGTAGGCCATCAGGATGCCGACCGCATAGGACTCGGACGGCTCGTTGTGTGGCAGTGGTCGAATGTCGGTCATCGGTCAGTAGCGTTTCGAGAGCGGAAGGGTGGTTCCGTTGGCGGTGATTGGTTTCTCAGCGCGAAGAAGCCAGTTGGTGAAGAATCGGCGGGTGCATTGCCGGTTGCGTTGAGCGGTCCACGCCTGGGCGCGGGCGAGTTCAAGCGGGATGTCGATGCCGGAGAATGCCGGATTGTCGGAGAGCGAAGCGATCCATTCGGCGTCTGGCGCCGGCTGCGTTGCTCGGCGCGGTTTTTCCGCGCTATCAATAGGAGAAGGAGAAGGAGAAGGAGAAGGAAGGGTTTTTTTGGGTTCGGTTTGGGTTAACCCATTTGAAACCCATGGGTTTTTCCTTGGACGCCCCCCTTTTTTGCCGTTAAGCCTTTGAATCTCAAGGAAATGCAGCCTCTCCTTCCTCACCTGCTCCATCCTCAAATTGATGTATTTGGTTTTTTTTTTGACAAATTTTCCGAGAATTATTTTCAAGTCGGTTTCATCGCATCCAGTGACAATTTTCTGTTGGTTTTCGTCAATCGGAAACCCACCGGTTTCCCACTGGTAGCAGAGCGCCCGCATGTATCCGCCGACC